>JABBOY010000040.1 GCA_012927585.1 Glaciimonas sp. | reverse complement strand
CTACACTTTGCTACAGATATTATCGGTGTCCGTCTTCGAGAAAACCCAGCTACAGCAGGCCTTTGCGGGCAACAGCATCAACTCAAATCAGAACATTTTTTCTAACCAATTGAATTTATTCAGTTTTTAACCGGACACTAGTGATATCTGATACGATTTCCAAAATATCGTTACCATACACCTCAAGTGCCGTGAATAAATATGCCGCTGCCGCGGCCTCATAGGGGAATCCGTGGAGTTCATCGGTTACCGACGTCGCGCTTAACGGTTCTTCGAGGTGAAGAAATCCTCCGTACTCGCCGTCGACCATATCCAAATTCGACCGAGTTGCCGTGATTCCGACGCCTTTTATCGGATAATTCACAGATATTTCATCTTCAAACTCTCGCCAACCCACGATCGCCTTATCATTTAGATATTCAGAACATTGGAAGGAGACGTGAAGCTTTAATGCGGAATGGAAAAAACTTTGTGCAAGATCCTTAATTTTTTCTGACTTAGTTTCGATTGACGATGCCATATTTGTTTCTTTTCTTCGCGCTAATTTTTGCACTTGATTCGTATAAGTCGTAACTTATTCCTATATTCTGTAGCGGCACCCACATTTGCCGATATAAATTTAATCGTAACAGCCACATTCTGATACACCCTGTTAGATCCACTATTTACTTGTACATTTTATCCAGGGAGCAGTATGTCCTGCTGCCACACTAAACGCCTTAATGATTTGCTGCTTGAACTTCGGCTTTAAGGCAAGCTTGTTATATTGGCCATGATTTTAATAGTGATGGTAATGAATTAGGTAATCCACATATTCTTTGCACGTTTCATATTGATATAAATCTACAATATGTTCTGGACTTGGCCGGTTCTTTACTGATAATTGATTAATAATCTGATAGTCGACTTTCCCGTATTCGTCTAGAAGAGATTTTCCATCACAGTGAAAACAATTTGCAATGTGGAATTCTATTTCCTTTTCGGTGTTGAATGGCGTTTCGTAAATCCATTCCGACATCTCACCTGATCCATTCATAGGTATCCGACATCCAACTTTACGATGCAAATATCTTTCAAAATCGGTTAGTTCTTTTTTGCTTACTCCTATTTTTGAAAGATCATAGGAATTAAATAGACGATAAAATGGATTGGCAGTTACCCCTCTTTTTACTCGATCTCCGGGATTGTTCATAGTCGTTAGACCAATTTTGCACTTGCTAAGATTGCTAATATCAATCGCAATATATATCCATGCCGAAGCAAGTATTGGTTCATTTTTGTACATTTTTATACAGATTTCATTTTTATTGATGCGTGTCAAAAATCCGGTCACCGGGCTCCAGAATGAATAGACAACGCAACCGGAATTCCCAATGCCGCTTGAAAAGATGCGACATCTTGTTGATAATTATCGAGGCATGAATCAGAAATTAGTGAGACAATTTAATATCGATTTTCTTCGTTCTGGAAAACGTTCACAATGCCAGTTCGTAAAATACCAAAAAACTATCTGTGCGTCACCGGCAGTTTCGCCAGCCGTAAAAACGGCCAGATGGGTGGTTTCGAGTCACTCCTGGAAAAAGAGTACATGCTGCTTCTGGACTTCGATGACAGCGTCGAGCGCTTTGAGGAGCAGCCCGTCACAGTCCCCGTGCCAGGTGTAGTTAAAGGCTATACGCCCGACGTCATCGTGCATTTTCGTGCCGACCCCGCTACGGGCCAGACTCGGCCTCCGTTACTGACCGAAATCAAACACTCGGACGATATAAAAAAGAACGCTGAAAAGTATGCGGCCAAGTTTGCCGCCGCGAAGCAGTACGCCATCGAGCGCGGTTGGGAGTTCGGTCTCACGACTGAGAAAGATATCCGCACTCCCCGCTTGGCCAACATCAAGTTCTTACGAGAATACCGAAACATTGCGCCGGCAGAAGAAGATTGTGCCCGAGTCATCCGTCTGATGGGAGATGCCGATGGCACCTCATCCGTGCAAAACTTGCTTGAGCAATTAGCGGCCACCGATGATGACCAACTCTACTGGCTACCCGTAATCTGGAATCTGGTGCTCCAACGACAACTGGTCACCAATCTTGACGTCTCTATGGGTGACAACATCAGCCTCCATCTCCCTGAAGGTTCGCCATGAGCAAGAAAGAGCCTACACAGCTTTGGATAAAAGAAGGCGCAACGATCGTCAACAATGGTCGTGACTACGTCATTTTGGCGTTGGCTGACATCAATCTCGTCCTCGCCAAAGAAGTGGGTTCCGGCGAAAAGGTATTGCTCAAGATTGGCGATCTTGGTCCGCCGAAGAAAATTGGCCCACCGCCCGCTCCATCGATTGCCAAGCAGGAATTGTGGGAAATATCCCAAATAGATTGGCAAATTGCCGAAGAGCGCCGCCGGCACATCGATCCAATTTTGAAGGTGACGTTCCATCAATGGGCCGATGCCCAGGCCGACAAAATTGCAGCGGAGGCTGGCGTCAGCCGAGCCACCGTGTATCGATGGGTGGCAGCGTTTCGCGAGACCGGATTGCTATCCTCGCTTTTGCCCAACGCTGGCCTCAGGGGCGGTAAAGGGAAAACTAGGCTGTCACCAGAAGTCGACGCGATCATTTCGGATTGCATTGAGAACTTTCACGATACCGAGCAGAACTCATCCATTGCGTCAACAGTCGAAGAAATCAGAAGACGATGTTCCAATGCGCAGCTCCGTTTGCCCGCCCTTAATACGATTCGAGCACGCATCGAACGAACCAACGGGCGCGAGCGCGTCAAGAGCCGAAAAGGTGAGGCGGCGGCGCACGATCAGTTTGACCCAATTAAGGGAGTAATCCCTGATGCCGACTGGCCACTGGCGCTTGTCCAAATCGATCACACATTACTGCCGGTGATCATCGTGGATGATGTACATCGCAAATCGATTCGTCGAGCCTGGATTACACTGGCCATCGACGTCAATAGCCGCGTTTGCCTCGGAATGTACCTCACCCTCGATGCCCCATCTGCCATGTCCGCCGGCATGTGCATCTCTCACGCAATTATGCCAAAGGAAAAATGGATGTCGCGTCTGGGCGTTACCTCGACGGACTGGCCGTGCTGGGGCGTCATGGGCATCCTGCACATGGACAACGCGCGTGAATTTCGGGGCGACATGCTGAAGGTGGCTTGCAACGAATATGACATCGATCTCCATTTGCGGCCTGTGAAGAAGCCGCGCTACGGTGCGCACATCGAACGGCTCATGGGGACCGTTTCCGAAGGACTCAAAACGGTCAAGGGCGCGACCTTTTCCGGGCCGGAAGAAAAGGGCATATACGACGCGGAGGGTAATGCCTGCATGACCTTCAGCGAACTGGAAAAGTGGCTGGTTCTGTTTTTTGCCCGCTATCATCGAAAGGTTCATGCCGGAATCGGAACGACTCCGTTGACCAAGTGGCGGGAAGGTCTGCTCGGCACCAAGGGCAAGCCAGGTCGCGGACTGCCAACGCGCCGCCTTGATGAAGAAAAGCTGCGCATCGATTTCATGCCGTTTATCGAACGTACCGTCCAAAACTATGGTGTTTTGATTGATGACGTGCACTATTACCACGATGTGCTACGTCCGTGGATCAACGCGGCACACCCTGAATTTGCACGCCACCGACGCAAGTTCCGATTTCATCGGGATCCGCGGGATATCAGCGAGTTGTACTTTTTCGATGAAATAGCCAATCGTTATTTTGCCATTCCCTACCGCGACACCAGCCTGCCGCCGGTAAGCATTTGGGAGTTGCGTGAAGCGCAGCGACATGCCGACGAAAAGGGGATTCCGCACGACAATGAAAAGGCCGTGTTTGCACTGCTCAATGAACAGCGTGACATCGAGGCCGAAGCCGCCGAAAAAACCAAATCGGCCCGGCGCGCTCAGCAGCGCCGAGTCGAGCATACGAAGGCCCGCACAAATAAGGCCGAAGATCTGCCACAAGTCAGCAATCAAACTCCGTCCGCCATGCCGTCGGCGGTACGAGGCTACGATCCGGATGCGGTGCAGCCGCTTGACGATGACTGACCGATCATCGTCGAGTGAGGGCTATCCGCATCTCAACGATGCGGCGCGGAGGCTGCTCGACAAGACGGATGATGCGCGGATCTATGCCATTCGCGAAGGCTCCTGGTTAGGCTACAAGGATGCCAAGCGCATTTTGGCGCGCATGGAGGAGTTGCTGGCGTATCCGCGCATCACCCGTATGCCGAACATGCTGTTGGTCGCACCGTCGTTCAATGGCAAGACATCGATTCTGCAGCGGTTTTTGTCGCTACATCTGCCGGATATGGATCCTACGGGGGAAGTAACTATCTGTCCGGTGGTGATGGTAGAGGCGCCGCCCAAACCGGATATTTCAGATTTTTACATGCGCATACTGGATGTGCTGATGACGCCGTATAAGCCGACTGCATCGGTGCCGGAGAAGTATTCCCAGATCAAGCGCTTGTTCCGGCAGATGGACGTGCATATGCTGATTGTGGACGAAATTCATCACCTGATTGCCGGCAGCCTTAACCGTCAAAAGGAATTTCGTAATGCTCTCAAAAGCCTCGGCAATGAAACTGGGGTATGCATAGTGGCCGCAGGCATAGAAGATGCCTACAATGCGTTCAACACCGATCCTCAGATGTCCAGTCGTTTCACGCCGGAGGAATTGACTTCCTGGCGGGCGAACAACGAGTTCGGTTCCCTGCTGGCGACTCTGGAATTGCGTACTCCGCTGAAACAGCCGTCGAATCTCAAGGATCCAGCCATTATGCTCGCAATTCACACGCGCAGTGAAGGCACTTTGGGCGATATGTGCGACCTGGTTAAGGAGTTGGCGGTGGACGCGATTCGCAGCAAGGTGGAGCGGATCACGTTGGAGCGAATTAATGTGCTGCCGTGGGTGCCGCCGTCCAAACGCAAGCAGTACAAGCGCCTCTGATCGCCATGAGGGGCATCACTTCCTCGCTCTGGCCTATTCACTACAAGCCGCTGCCGGATGAGTTGCTGTCATGTTGGCTCGTGCGCCTAGCGCACGGGCATGGTCTGAAAGTCCAAACCTTTTGCAACCTTATTTTCGGTAATCGCCTTCAAGTATGGAATCGGGACATCGACCGGTTGGCGCCAGCGTGGTTATTGGATGAGCTTAGCTACCGGACGGGCACATCGCCGGAGGCTACGTTGAATACAACCTTGCGTGCGTATGAGGGACTGCTTTATCGTAAATTCAGGTTGTCCGGCGCATTGCAGTGGATTCTTGCACTCAAGATGTATCACCGCAAGCGGGAGGGGTATGGGCTGCAGTTCTGTCCGACATGTCTGGCCGACGATGCGATCCCGTATTTCAGGAAAAGATGGCGTGTGGCTTTCAATACGGTTTGCACTCGGCACGGCACGATGCTTCATGACCGGTGCCCGAAATGCGGCGGCGCCGTTGCCGTCCACCGCCTCGACATGGCGAGGTCGGATGCTATTGAGACTGCGCCGCTGTCGTATTGCCACGCATGCGAATTCGATTTGCGTGATGCGGCAACATCCATGGCAATGTCATATGATGCCCAAGCGTCGGCGCTGCTGTTTGAAGCAAGCGGCGCTCTTGATGCCGACTGCTGTTCTAGTAGAGAGTGGGATTTGGGGCATTATAATGTAATGCATCATTTGTGCAGAATCATGGCCGCTCAGTATAAGCATGTTCGGCTTCGAGAGTTCGTTTTGGATCAGGTGGGATTTCAAGATATTCCTTTTACCCAAGGACATATTTCTTTTGAGATGAGATCAATTGAAGAACGCCATCATCTGTTGCAATTGATGGCGTGGTTACTTGTGGATGCCGAGCCTAGGTTGACTGCGGCTTGGCGAGCGCGTGCTGTGCGATATAGCGTGTTGAGCAAAGATTTTATAGAACCTCCGATTTGGTATAGCGAGATTGTTGAAAAATTTTCGAATTGGCGCGATTATCTTGACGGAGAGTTGAAAGAAGGTGCAAAGCAGTGACAGATCATGTTTCAAAGGAAAAACGAAGCGAGATAATGAAGCGGATAGGAGGCAAAAATACCGCGCCAGAACTCATTGTTCGAAAGCTCGTATATTCTTTAGGTTATCGTTACCGTTTGCATAGCAAGGATATGCCTGGAAAACCGGATCTTGTTTTTTTTGGGCGGAAGAAAGTGATTTTTGTTCATGGGTGCTTCTGGCATTACCATAATTGTAAAAAGGGTAAGCTTCCTAAATCCAGGTTAGATTATTGGCTACCGAAGTTGGAAGAAAACAGAAACAGAGATATTCGCACCCAAGAAAGAATTTTGTCTCTTGGATGGAGATTTCTCATCATATGGCAATGCGAAATTCGCGATACCGCTGAGCTGAGGAAAAGAATAATTGAATATCTTGACTGATATGAATTGAATCCTTCTGCCCAAGAGATGACGCCACTTGACCACTCTTGAGTAAGACGGAGACCATCGATAATAACTGGCGAAATTCTTCATAAGTTCACTCGCGTCGCGCTCATCAACTCCAATAAAATAATCGAGAGATACGCGAATTTCATCTGGAATTTCGCCATGAAAAAGAGATTCAATACCAACGCTCTTTTAGAAGATCATTGCAGTCCTTGAAGCGGAAAACATATTATCGCGGTAATGCGCGCTTACTTTTGCGCTACGTTAAAAGCGTTAATATTCTGCAGTTTCTTTTCGTTTTTTTGCATTGATGAACAATTCGTCGCATTCCTCACAGCGGATTGCTAAGCCCAATTTCCCCCAGATGCTGCAATTGCACGATGGGCAAAAATACTTGGATTTGGAATCCGCTTTCTTCACTCTTTGGAGTGCCTCTAGCGGCGTAAAATCCTTGAAAACATTTCCGATCGGTTGGGAAAGATAGGCCTTCGGATCGGCAATCGCCGTCGGCATTTCGGTTCGTATTTCGGTCACAGCATTGCTGTCGTCGATTTTTGCGATACGCCGATCCGTCCAAAAAAATGAGAATCCATCCTGGATTAACTTTAGACACGTTTGTTCGAATGGGCCGTTTGGGATCGGATAGTCGGACATTCTCTGACCTGTCCTGTCGCCTCCGATTTCACCTGTGGAGCTGGGCATCAATCCAGCGGAAACCATTTTGTCGGCCCATGCTGCATTGTGGTAGCCGTGGCGACTAGGTTCGCCGAATTCGTATTGCCAAGCGTGACATTGCTCATGAACGAGCGTTTGAAAGACTTCTATAACTTTTCTTTTTGCGAAGTAGGCCGGATTCAATGCTATCTCATGCGCCTTTGCGCCGGCCTGGTTGCTCCAACGCAAAGGTGAGAAATAACCCATCGTATTTCTGTCGCGTTGAACGGTAATGACAGTTTGGGGTAGCTTTCCTTCGAACAAACTAGCGTTGAAGAACTCGTAGGCAAAATTTAATTGCTTATATAGTTCTTCCGTGGGCGTGCAAGAAGTTATTAATATTGACATAGTTTGTATCGTACGATACACTAAAACTGCTGTCAATATTAATTCGATTTGTGAAACAATGCCAAAAGTTTTAGTGGCACAAACCAAGGGGAAGTCGGATGTCAAGTCAACCTAAAATTGTTGATCTGTTTAGTGGGTGCGGCGGTTTTGGATTGGGTGCTAAATTGGCAGGTTTTAACGTGGTAGTTGCTGTAGATATCGACGAGACCTTACAGTCAGCCTATAAGAGAAATTTCCCGAATACAAACGTCGTTAATGGAGATCTATCCAAGTTGGACGGAAACGATTGGAAATTACTTCTTGCAGGTCAGGAGATTGACGGCGTTATTGGCGGGCCGCCATGTCAGGGCTACAGTCGCATGGGTAAGGGGGATGTAAATGATCCCCGTCGCTCATTACTTCGGTATTTTTTCAATACGGTAAATATTATAAGTCCGAAGTTTTTTGTAATGGAAAACGTCGAGGGATTGCTCGACGAAAAAAATTCGGATGAATTGTATGGAGCTATCAAATTGGCGGATCCGAAATACGTCGTATTAGACCCCTTTATTGTTGATGCGTCGAAATATGGGGCACCTACGAAACGTAAGAGAGTAGTTGTAATCGGATACGACCCTAAGCGAATTTCGTCGATTGAGGCACGGGAAATTCTTTCGATAGGAAAAATGTCTGTAACGGTAAAAGATGCAATATACGACTTATCTGAACCGATCAGCCAGGATAAAGATGCCGACAATTTCGGGTGGTCTAAATACAGAGCAATAAAAAAGGTTTCGGATTATGCATTAAAAATGCGTTCGCTGCCGCCATCAGGTTTGGGGTGGAATGATGCTATCGACTATCTGAAGAAGGGAAAATGTTCAGGGAATTACGATACCAAACACTTGCCGGAAATAAGCGAGAGATACGGTTCGATCATTCCAGGGCAAACCGACCCCGTCAGCCGTTCGAAAAGACTTTCCTGGAACGGACTTTGTCCAACCTTACGAGCAGGTACTGGGGCCGACAAGGGAAGCCATCAAGCCGTAAGACCGATTCATCCGAGCAAGTCTCGGGTAATAACGGTGCGAGAAGCGGCAAGACTTCAAGGGTTCCCAGACTGGTTCTGCTTTCACAACACAAAGTGGCACAGTTTTAGAATGATTGGCAATAGTGTTTCTCCATTCGTTTCGGAATCTATACTTGGCGTAATCCATAAAAAATTATCGAGTAAACAAGTGACTCAAAAAGAAGCCGCCTAACTAAGGGTATCGATGCCAAATCCAATCATCAAGACAATAAACGTTCAGGCAGGTGTCAGCAAAGATTATTTGGAAAGCATTCTGACGACAGATATTACGGTTCTGGAATCGATTTTTGATTTAATCGACAATTCAATAGATGCAGCGCGAGACCATTTGCTGTCGGGTAAGTGCGACAGCGATATTTACGGGCTGCCAAATGATTACTCAGGATATAAGGTCAGCATCCGCTTGAGCAGAAAAAGCATCAGTGTCTTGGATAATTGTTTGGGATTCGATGAGCTAACATTGACTCAAAAAGCGTTCGTTACTGCGGATATTTCAAATCACCGATTCGGCATCGGCCACTACGGACTCGGACTAAAGCGTTCATTACTGAAATTCGGAAGTTCCTACGAATTATCGACGGATAACGGCAAAGTAGCGTTCAAGATGCAATTTGATGGGGAAAAGCTTTCTGGCAACCTTCCCTTTCCGGCCAACGTATACAAATCCAGCGGAAAACGCAAAACATTGTTCGTCGTCTCGAATATCAAGCCGGATATTCTTTACGAAATCCAGAATAAATTGTGGTTTGAGAATGCACTTGAAAAAGTGGCTGCTCGCTACGCTCTTTACATCAATAAAGGATTGGAAATCAATTTTTCCAACGAATTCCATGAGATGCAGGAAAAAATCAAAGCTGATCTGCCGACAATCCGTAAGAATTCAAAATTCGACCCCATCCATTTACCCCTAAAGATAGAAGGCGTTCAGATATTTATCGAAGCTGGAATCCACAGCCAGTATACCTTTCCAAGTGAAAAGGAAATTTATTCGAGATCTGTTAATTTGACTTTGACGGATTATTACGGTCTATATTTCATTTGCAATGATAGGGTGATTGTGTCGAGCAGCACGGAAAGGGAGCACGGATGGAAAACGAAATGGCATTCAGAATACAACGGATTTGTGTGCATAGTTAGATTCGTATCCGAAGATTCCGGAAGGATGCCATGGAATACTTTTAAAACGGCACTTCGAACGGACGGTGCCCTGTTCATGCAACTGAAAGATAAGCTTCAACCTATCGCCGAAAATTATCGAACTTCCATAAAAAAATTATATCCTGCTGAATCCAAAAATAACACACAACCGGCAGATGCGAAACAAAGCGCAACCTCGCCTTCCAAGATAACGCAGAAGAATGGAGAGAATAAAAAAGGGGGGGCTGGGCAAGACGAGAATAGATCATCCGCGAAGGATAACGAGCAAAGCCATCCCAAAAACTGGACCACTCTTCTGCCTGGCGATTTTCCGATTACGAAAGACGCAATATTGAACGGCTTCATTATCGAGGCGTCGAATTTGGCGTGCCTGTCGGCTCCTTGTGCAGGGGCGATGCTGCTACGAGCAATTTTGGAGAAGTCTTTGCGCGATTTCGTTAAACGCACCGGAAAATTTGGTACGGTTAAAGACCACTTTTATGCGACTAAAGAAGGCCAGAAAAAAAATCGTACGCAAGAACAGAAAGACAATCACGGAATTGATTTGGCGATGATGTTAGGTTGGTTGAAGGTGGAGAAGACTATTCAAGAAATATTCGGCGCCGAAGAGAAGCAAATTTTGTGGGTCTCAGTAAAATATGCTTCGGAACACGTTCCGAAACTGAACGGCGTCGTTCACGGAGTGAATGTGTTCGATGCCGGCGAATTAATTAAGATTCGCAACGAGATTTATCCACTATTAAAACATCTGGTATCGAGTGGCTTTAACTGAACGTTCTATCCAGGCTGACCGGCATCTACACGATCCAGCTTATCGAGCTGGCTTTCCCACCAAGAAATGGCCTCGTCAATTAGCGTTCGTCCGTCTTCGCCTTCGTAAACTCCGGAGGTCATAGGGCGATAAATGTTTTCCTCGATAAGAACTTGTTGAATCACGTCGCATCCGGCTTTATTCTTAAGATTTATTAACACGGGTACCGGACCTTCTGACATATCTGATTCGTATTCTTTTAGGATGCTATTCCGTTCACAATCGATGAAACTCCGAAAAATCTCGTGTTCATTTCCGATTTGCCAAGACTTAAATAATGCATTAGCTTCTTTTTTAAGGTCGAGATCGTTGGAGCCGTCTACTTTGTCGAGGACGTGTCCAACGGAACGCAAAAAGACAACTGCCAAAATCCAGTATAGCCTCCATTCGATATGTCCGACTTCAGTTTCCAATTTATTTCGAACGAAAACTACATCTTGTAAGACCAACCTAGCACTTGCAGTTTTCGTCATTGCAGTTCCTCTTTTTAATTTAGTTGAGATAGGCGACGATTTAAATTTGCGCAGATGAATTTAACTCGTGGAACCTGCCCAATGCTAGAAGCGGAAGAAAGTCTCAGCTCATCTTAGGCGCTACATAACGATCCTCGAATAGTACGGCGAAAGCCTATAGTAGTTAATAAAGTTACTCAAATGCTCGAGAGCCTCTCGTTCATTTTCTCCTATAAAGTATCCTAATTTATCGCGAATGTCTGCGGTCTCGCCGCCGGGAAGAAGAGATTCGATAAATAATCGTTCTTTTGCCGACAAATTCGGAATGCTTATAGGCTCAGGGTTGATCCAATCGAAATTCGAATATGCCCAGTGTCTCAATCGAGTTTGCGTGAAAAATGCATCTGTATCTGCATGATTTAAAATTACAGCAGTAGCGGTCAACATCTGTTGGCCGTCTTTATAAACGAATGCACTTAACGGTTGAATATAGAGTCGTTTGTCGCCTTCTACGCCCCTCTTGCACGCACTGTGCAATGTTTGAAGTAGAAGTGCCGGGAAATTTGCGGCCGATACTCTGTCAGGATCGATTACGGCTGGCCCGTATTCGCCCAAGCGGCGCTTTGCCTCCGCAGCACGGAAGTCTTTCAGGTCCGCGTCGCCAGGAGGTCTTCCCAATGATTCAGGGCTTGCGTTCAAGGTTATTTTGATAATGTCACCGACCGTAAGTTTCGAAACAAGTACTTGACTTTCGGCCAGCTGATTTGCCAATTGTTTCGGCGTCGTATAGTCGAACCAAACGATGCTTGGCCCAGAGAAATCATGAGAGGTAAGAAAATCTCTGCTTAATGCATTTCTTATTTCTATGCAAGATAACGGCAAGTTAAAATTTTGCCGATAGACGGTATTCGGATCCGATTCAATCGAAATCATTTTTTGAATTCGTAGCGTGCTATGTAAAAATTTGAAATCTTCCAAAAATGGGCCGCCAAAACCGATATATGTGTAATCTGAAATATTTCGAAATCTTCCAATGCGAGAAAGAAGATCTATAAATAAAGAGCGTTCGATGGATTTGTTTTGACGCAAATGGTAAGGAATACTTGCTCCTAGGCTCATTTTCTTGCCTTTCGGAGAACGTCATCGAAACATTTCGCGCCGACGTCGCCAACTGGTGTTGATGTGTCGTCAAACAGGTAGGTTGCGACTTCATTGATTTCGCTAACTTTGCGCGAAAATCGAATCTGACGCGGCGGATCGTCTTCTTTAGGCAAGGGCAGGTTCGGCCTGTATCTTTGTCCGCCCACTCCCTTAGCAACCCTGGACCATTTATTTGCAGGTACATTTGCGCGGGCAATTGCGGGATCGATAGCTGAGAGTTGCACATTTATCTCGTGCAGTTCTTTTGAAGACTTCTTCCATTTGTTCGTAAAATCCGTAAATGTTTTAAGCCCCTCCCTCATAAAATCTTTTATCGAAAGATAGAGTTCAGAGTTGCCGTCGATTCCGCGTTTCGTAGTTGTAAGAGGTAGTTGACTCGCGTTATTGGATCTAAGTTCGACTAATCCTGCAATCGAAATGAATTGAGTATGATATTGCGGAACGCTTGCTTCGCCCCAGCCGGTTACGCGTGTTTTATCAGCATATAAAATGACACGGTCATTGCATACAATCGTCCATCCTGCTCTTTCTGATGATGGTCGACCAATCAATGCTGCTTCTTCCTCTTCTTCGTTTGGTAATTCTCTGTAAAGTCCTACAGTAATATGTACATCAACTCCGCCGATATTTCCTTCATAAATATAAGGAGTAATTCCTTCATTTGAATCGAAGTTGTCCGCGATGATGGAAACTTTAAACGGTTGTATTTCTTCGTTGTTTACGAAAACTTTGAATCCCTTTTCGATAATGAAGCCGTAGTACGAGGAAATTGCAGTTTTCAATGTCCGTTCGAAATCCGTCTCGTTGGAAAAGACACGAGGAATTCCGTCGCGAAGTTGGGTAACGAAGATTTTAGTTCCAACAGCTTCCAGTACGTCGTTTTGTTCATTTATGGGTAGCTCCCAATTTGAATCGCTTTCCAACCAATCTGGAGTTATCGTTACGCTGAAACCTCCATCCGTTGTCCGACTCAGAATTTCCGTATTTTTACCGAGCTTGAATACAGCTCTTTTCATTCCGATCCCGTAAACCCCTACCGTCGCCAAATCGTTATCGCGGTCAGAGTCGGCTCTACCCATACGGAATGCGTAACTTTCCGCTAATTGAATGGGTAGACCGCCGCAATTATCGGTTATGCAGAAGCTATTCTGGTCGAATTCTATCCAAGCCGAGAAGCCGTCGTACGGCCTAACCGGATCTCTTCCGCTCTGCTTTGCTGCAGTACGCATCGCACCATCCAGGCAGTTATCCAATAAATCGAGAATGGCGTCATGTAATTCGATATCTTTGATCAGCATATCGACGAAAAACCGCTTCGTCGGAAATGCATTAGCGTGCTTGGTGTTCGATGTCATGATTCTGTCTTCGCGGTTAATCGTATTGCTAAAATAATTAAGGAGTGACGCGCTAGTAGAGGGATGTCCTACATCAAGTACAAGAAAGCCTTTTCAATTATGGGAGGCAATCGCAACTAGTCTCCAAACAGTACAGGCCAAGTTTGCAATACACTTATTTTTTTAGTATGACTCAAAATATGATGCATTAATTATTATTTTCGGCGACGCTTAAGCTTTATTACTAATTCTAGTAGGAAATTTCACGCGGTAGAATATGGCGCGTACAGGGGTTGACTTTGAACGAAATTGAAGATTTCTCAGATGAGTGACTGAAATCATGCTGCATTTATTGCGGAGAATTGTTAACATCGGCAAAAGCCAATAGAGATCATGTCCCTTCAAAAATATTCTTGGACAGACCGCTTCCTTCGCATGTTCCTCAAATTATGGTTTGCAGTAAGTGCAATAGCGGCTTCTCAAAGGATGAGGAATATTTTGCTATTTTTCTCAGTTGCATTTTAGCTGGAACAACCGACCCAGCAAAACAAAAAAATCTGAATTTTCAAAGGGCGCTAGCTCGAAATCGGTCTCTACTCAAGCGCATAGAAAATTCAAAAGAAATATATCTGCCGAAGGGAGAGGACGAGTCTAAAACAATTTGGCATCCGGAGAATGATCGTATCAATAGAGTCGTTTTGAAAAACGCAAGAGGGCATGCCTATTTCGAGTTCGGCGAACCTATCCCAGATGAGCCTGACTATGTTTGGGCCAGGCCTTTGGAAACGTTGAGTGAATCCGAACGAAACGATTTCGAGGCTACTTCCATTGCCGGTTTTAGTGCTTGGCCGGAAGTCGGTAGTCGGATGATGACTAGAGTTGTAGGTGGACAAGACCTTATCGATGGCTGGGTTGTAGTTCAGGATAACGTCTACAGATATTTTGCTGTTCAAGCAGGGACAATGTTAGTACGAACTGTTATATGGGGATATCTTGCTACGGAAGTTTATTGGGGTTAACGTTGAGATAATTTCTCTGCCTGATCTTTTGAAATTTTAGGTGAGAGCAATAAAACAGTTAGTACGCGTCTAATGACAACGACTCAAAAACACAGTTGGCTAATCGATTCCATTTTCAAATACCCAATTGATCAACTCGGCAATATTTTCTGATTCGCGTCTGTAAATAAAGTCACGGGCAGCGTATCTCAATGTCTGCCAGATTTCTTCCGGATCGTTACCAGTTGTCGAATAAAATTTCATATGGACAGGCGATGCTTCGATAAATACGACACTCAGATGTTCCTGATCGCGCCTTAATGCGAATACGGATGTTCTGCGCAAACGTAGATCGTCAGCATTCTCATCAACGAAAAGCCTTAAGTCAATTTCTCCATCTTCATTGGACAACATCGTGACAGGGATGGTCCAACCATCCTCTTCACTTTCGGTTAGCAACTCAATGTGCAAGCCTTGCAGCTGCATCAGCTCTTTGACCGCTTCCCGCAGAAACTCTGGCACCGGTTGTTTATCCGATTTTGGCCTTGATAGGATGGCTAAATCCATAGAACGAATACGACGTTCTGAACCAGGCTCTCCGATGGCGACTCGGTCAATTGGAGGTGCAGTTGTTCCAATGAGTGACTGACTGGCATCCGGCGAGGAGAGCGACTTATTCTTCCAAACCGTCTTTTTCTTCAGATCCGGGAAACGCGGTTCGAACCGAATCTGTTTAATTTTTGGCACCAGCCCGTTCGATGCATCCTGTTCTACCAGATGCTGGTTGCGCGAGTCGCGTGCCGATTGGTGTCCACGTTTAGCTGATTGAGTTGGTTCCGATGGCCCGCCTTGAGCTGGGCACCGAAGGTTATCTTTGGATTCATAACGCAACGAATGATATGGGAAGGGATGGGAGCACGAACGCAGGTTGTAGACGATGAAGGTTGCCTGAGGCTTTTCCCCGAAAGATAGCCATCTGCCGGCAGCGATCAGTGTCGTATTCCCTTCAAACGGAAAGAAGGCTTGAGGGTAAACATGTTGGTTGGACAAGGACGCCTTCAATGCGGACGTGCCAACATGCACGGCGGCACGCCAGGCGACAGGGTCCAGATGCAGGCGGCCAATATCCGCAGCAGAAGCACCCGAAATTTTCTCAGCCAGTTCCAGCACAAGGCGGCCATTGGCTTTGTCGAATTTGGGATTGCAGTACAGCGCTTTGCGTTCGAGTGGCGGTAAAAACAGCTTGGTTACCAGACTACTGGATGAACCGAAGTAAAACCTGATCAGCTCAACGCAGGGGATGATGAGTCGGCGGTCATCAGGCAGATCCACCATCACGCAGTACGAATGCGTGCACTGCATGTGCCACGGATGTTCTGACAAAGGCAACAGAAAACCTTTGTCATCCAGGTTCAGGCCGGCCTTGATCAGATGCACAGTCGTGTCGTCGATGCGTAGGTCGGCGAAACTTTCCAATTCGTAATCGGGGCGAGTTTCCAATCTGCCGTCGCACCAGATGTCGCCAATGCGCAGAAGCGGCAATGTACCCACCGAGACCCAAGCCTTGCGCTGAAATTTAGCGGGTGTGGTTGAGTCTGGAGATAGCAGTACGGAGGGATCGTCGCGGTAATTGCTATCAAGCACGCGGGACAGATACAGAAACAGTGAGGGCTGAGTTCGGCGAATTGATCTGTTCGGAAATGCTAAATCCCCGAACCAATCAATTCGCCAGGAATTTTCACCCTTCGGAAGAGCCGAAATAGAAGGTAAGTCATTGTTATTCAATGATTTATCGTTTCGATATTGTCTCAACACTTCTGAATTTGTCTCATTAACTTCTGGATTGTCTCATTAACTACTGATCGTTCACAATCACGCCAGCACCATGCGCTTGTTGGTCGGCGTGGTAACTTGAGCGCACCATTGCGCCGACGGCGGCGTGGTCGAAACCCATCTTGTAGGCTTCCTGTTCGAACATCTTGAAAATATCTGGATGCACATAGCGGCGCACCGGCAAATGGTCGCCGGACGGCATCAGGTACTGGCCGATGGTCAGCATGTTGACGTTGTGGGTGCGCAGGTCGCGCATCACCTGCAGGATTTCTTCGTCGGTTTCGCCTAGACCTACCATGATGCCGGATTTGGTCGGAATGTTCGGATGCTGCTGTTTGAATTGCTTGAGCAAGTTCAGCGAGTGCTGATAATCGGAGCCGGGCCGGGCTTCCTTGTATAGGCGCGGCGCGGTTTCCAGATTGTGGTTCATTACGTCCGGTGGCATGTCATTGAAGATTTCCAGTGCGCGCTCCAGGCGGCCGCGGAAGTCGGGTACCAGCACTTCGATGCGGGTGTTGGGAGACAGTTCCCGTATCTTGCGGATGCAGTCGACAAAATGGCCAGCACCGCCGTCGCGTAGATCGTCGCGGTCGACCGAGGTGATGACGACGTAATTAAGCTTCAGCGCAGCGATGGTTTTGGCCAGTTTTTCTGGTTCGCTGGCGTCCAGCGCATCCGGGCGGCCGTGGCCGACATCGCAAAATGGACAGCGCCGGGTGCATTTGTCGCCCATGATCATGAAGGTTGCGGTGCCCTTGCCGAAGCATTCGCCGATGTTTGGACAAGAGGCTTCTTCGCACACGGTGACCAGCTTGTTTTCGCGCAGGATGTCCTTGATTTCGTAGAAGCGGGTGTTGGGCGAGCCAGCCTTGACCCGAATCCAGTCCGGCTTCTTGAGCCGTTCGGCAGGGATAATTTTGATCGGGATGCGCGCGGTTTTATCGGCGCCTTTTTGCTTGTCGCTGGGGTTATAGATGGATGAGGCGAGTGGTAGCGGTTGCTTGGTTTCAGAAGTCATTCCATGTCCTGGTGGCAATTAATGCTGCAGAGGTGCGCAGAGCGCAGCGGAATTTTCACTGTGCGCTGCGCATCTAGGTTGAACGGATAAGATTTTTAATGAGTGCGTGCGCAAGTGCGGACTGCACCTCTTGCAATGGTGTATGCGCGCCTTGCGAGCGCATGTCGACCGTTTTCAGGCCGGCGTAACCGCAAGGGTTGATCCACGAAAATGGCGTCAAATCCATCGCTACATTCAGTGCTACGCCGTGATAGGTGCAACCGTTGGCGCGAATCTTGAGGCCGAGGGCGGCAATTTTTGCGCCAGCCGAGGCGCCGTTTGCCAGGTAAATCCCGGGTGCACCTGGCTTGCGTTCGCCGGCTAAATTATACGTGGCGAGTACCTCGATGACCGACTGTTCGATGGTGCGCACGAATTCGCGCGCGAACATGCGCGCACCCGGGCGGCGGTGCAAATCCATCAGCAGGTAAATTACCGCCTGTCCTGGCCCGTGATAAGTGACTTCGCCGCCGCGATCGGTTTGCACAATCGGGATGTCGTGCGCATCGAGCACGTGGGCACGGTCGGCAGCTAGCCCGAGCGTAAATACCGGCGGGTGTTCGACAATCCAAAATTGATCCGGTGTGGCGGCATCGCGACTGTCGGTGAAGGTGCGCATGGCGTCAAAGCTGGCATCGTAAGACTCAATGCCGCGTTGAATAAGAGAAGGAGCTTGCATAGTTGCCAGTGTACCGAAATAGTGCTGCTAGCGCGTCAACAAGCTTGAATGCAATGTGGGTATTGCGCTGGTCGGCTGGCTGCAGCGTGGCAAAAAAGCGCAGTGTGTAAATTGGGTATCGCTCTTCTTGGGGCCGGTGTGTGTAACGCATCTTCGGTAACTTTCGACTGGCTGCTCAAGAAGCCGAAGGCACTCGCATTTGGCCTTTCAAGCGCTTGGCCGGTAGCATTTCTTATCGGCATCCGTGTAGTGAATGCAGTTTCGGCCACAGCTTGGAACAGAGCTGGCATGCGGGCAGAAGTATGCCTGCGTTAATTTAGCCCAAGCGTTTGGCCTAAGCGTTAGCTCAAGCGACGATAGGCGCCATCTGACAGTCGCTCCACCAGCCCGTCCAGTTCAAGTGCCAGTAGGTGGGCGCTGAGGGTGGCAATATCGAAACCGCTGCGCTGCGCCAGCAGATCCACCGGCACCGGGTCGAAGCCCATTGCGATCAGCAGCCGGCGGGCGAGCGGGTCTTTCGGGTTGGCATTGGCTGGCGCTGGGCTGGCAGTACTTACGGCTGCCGCTGAGTTAGGGGCCGGATTGAAATCACGCAATTCTTCCAGTATGTCCTGGGCCGACTCGACTAATTTTGCTCCTTGCTTGATCAGCAGATGGCATCCTTTCGACAGCGGGGAATGGATTGAGCCCGGGATCGCAAACACCTCCCGATTCTGATCGGCTGCCATACGGGCGGTGATCAACGAACCCGATTGCAGTGCAGCCTCGACCAGCAAAACGCCGCGTGCCAGTCCTGAAATGATACGGTTGCGGCGTGGGAAGTTGGCGGCGATTGCCGGCATTCCGAGCGGGTACTCGGTGACGATGCAGCCGCAATCGGCAATCTGGTGCGCCAGGCTGCGATTGCGGGCCGGATAAACGATATCAGCGCCGGTGCCGATCACGGCTACCGTCGATCCGACGCCGCGCAGGCCGCCTTGATGGGCGGCAGCGTCGATTCCCAGTGCCATGCCGGAAATGATGGTCAGCCCAGCCTGGCTCAGTGCTTGCGAAAACCGGTCGGCGTTGGCAAGACCTTGTACGGTGGCATTGCGACTGCCGACTACCGCCAACGCCGGAGCCGACAGCAGCGCCAACCGCCCTTTCGCATACAGCATCAGCGGCGGGTCGGCAATATTCAGCAGCGCTTGCGGATAGCCTTCATCTGCCAGCGTGAGCACATGATTGTCGGCCTGCGCACTCCAGTCCAACGTTTTCTCAATCAGAGCCAGGGTGGCGTCAGACGGCGTTGCCAGCAACGCTTGCGCCACACGCTGCGACACTACCTTATGTAATGCCGAAAAGTCGGTCGAAAAGATGTTCTCGGGCAGACCGAACGCGGCCAGCAGTTTGCGCGCAGTCTCGGGGCCGACACCGGGCGTTTGTTCCAGTCGCAACCAGAGCGCCAGTTCCTTGGGCCGCAGTGTGATTGCGGTATCTGTCATAGTCGAATTGATGTCGGTTAACCGGTTAGTTGTTTAGTTGGTGGTTACTCGGGCGACTTGACCACGTCACCGACCTGGACCGAGTCGGTGACTTGCATAATCAGGCCGTAAGAAATTTTGTTGAAGACCCGGAAAATAAACAGCGAACCGTATTGTTCATCAGGCAGCTTGATGGCCTTGCTCTTGTCACCCGGATCCTTGATGAGTTGACCGTAGCGCGATAATTCAAGCACGGTGCCGATATCGATGCCGTCGTTCTTGCCGCGATTGATCGACACCACCTGATTCTGGCCGGCATGGGTTACGCCGCCGTAGATTGACACGATGCGCGCAGCGATCAGAGTTTCCGGCGGATGCGGCATGTAATTCAGGATCGGTGTTGGCGGTACTGGCAACAGACGGTCGCCGACTCCAATTTCTTGCTTCGATGTGACCACTGTAAAAGTGTGTGCTTCGTTTTCTGTACTGGCTGTACGCTGCAGCTTCAGGGTGCCGAGATAGACTGCTTCAAAGCCGATGACAGCCTGGGTTTCCGGGTCTTTTAGCGGTTTTCCCGGACGAAATGCCTGGAATGATGTACCGCCCTGCAGATCGCCCCGGACATAGGCTTTGTCATTTTTGCCAAGGTACACGCGCCCTTCCTGGGTCGCGACAATGCGGGGTATATTGTTGAACTGATCTTCTTCGATTACCAGCGGTTGCGATAGAAACGGATCGATTATGCTGGCAGAAATCGCCGGTATTGCATCCAGGCCTAGGCTTTCGGTGCGAATTCCGGGTGCCAGGCGCACGTTCGGCGAACCGCCAAGGCCGGCCGGCGACCCCAGCCGCAGGCGGCCAGCGGCTCGGTCAAAATACACAATCTGGCCGGGATAAATCCAATGCGGATTACGGATCTGGTCGCGATTCAAGCCCCAAACTTGCGGCCAGCACCACGGATGTTGCAGAAATTTTCCGGAAATATCCCACAAGGTGTCGCCGCGCACAACCGTATGCTTATCCGGGGCGTTCGATAGAAACGTGCACGAGGCTGCCTGCGCACTCGGTACGGCTAGTAAAGCCAATGCAGCAAAAATAGGTGCCGCGGTCAATTTCAGAGCGATTGTGCTAAACTTTTTCATGGCGTTATCCAGTGTGTGTGGCGTAAGTTGGTGTCGATGCGCGTTAGTCGGCGCGTTGGTGTCGGGTCTAGTCGAACGCAGTGCCACAAATGTGGTGTGTGTGCCTAAGTGGATGTGCGGCAATACTTGCCAAATTGAATCAAATTCTGCCCATAAAACCTTGAACTAGCAAGAGAAAATCCTTTTCAGCACTTGCGTGTCGCTGTGTAAAAACCGTATGCCACTATTAAATATTCTGTTGTATCCCGATCCGCGCCTGCACAAGATCGCCAAACCGGTGACTGTGTTCGATGCGCGACTGAAAAAACTCATCAAGGACATGGCAGACACCATGTATGAAGCGCCCGGCGTCGGCCTGGCCGCATCGCAAGTCGATGTCCATCAACAGTTGCTGGTGATCGATATCTCGGATACGCAAGACGACTTACAGGTATTCATCAATCCCGAAATTCTCTGGGCCAGCAGCGAAACCAAGTTGTATGACGAAGGTTGCCTGTCGGTTCCGGGTGTCTATGATGGCGTCGAGCGTCCGGCTGAGGTCAAGGTGCGGGCGCTGGACTCGGATGGCAAAGCGTTCGAACTCAGTGCCGATGGCTTGCTGGCGGTCTGCATTCAGCACGAAATGGATCACCTCAAGGGCAAGGTATTTGTCGAATACCTGTCGCCGCTCAAGCGCAACCGCATCAAGGCCAGAATGCTGAAGGAAGAGCGCCAGCAGCGCCGCGGATAATTTCTTAAGACTTACGCAAATACCCAGTAGTGCAGGCCTCCGTGCCTGCATCTGGTTGTAAGGCGCAGCCACGGAGGCCTGCACTACTTAAACAGCCGTATTTTGCGTAAGTCCACTCTCTATTTCCCTGTTGCGTCCATTTTGATCAATTCCCTGGCGATATGATTTCGCCTCGTTCTCAAGCCAATCCCGGAATTGTTTCAGGACTGCGCTTTCTGCTTTCTTTTCAGGGTAGACCAGGTAATACGACTTGTTGTTGACGAAATAATGGTCGGCGGGAATGATCAATTGGCCGCTTTTCAATTCGGCTTCAATCAAAAAGCGCGGGATCAGCGCGATTCCCATATCGTGCATTGCCGCCTGCGTGAGCATTGAAAACAGTTCATAACGCGGCCCGGTCATGTCATGTTCCACCTGCAGATCGAATGATTCGAACCAGGTATGCCAGGCATACGGTCGCGTGGTTTGCTGCAGCAACGGATATTCCTGCACCTGCTTCGGGGTCAGCTTTTTGCGCGGTGCGATCAGGCCCGGGCTGCACACTGGAACGATATCTTCCTGCATCAGAAAACACGCTTCGGTTCCCGGCCAGTGGGCGTCGCCGCAATGGATTGCTGCATCGAAGCCGGTTTCGTTGAACAGAAATGGACGGGTGCGGGTGGTCAGGTTTATCGAAATATCCGGGTTTGCCTGATGAAATCGCGCCAATCTGGGCATCAGCCATTTGGAGGCAAAAGTCGGCACGATGGCCAGTTCCAGGTTGCCGCCTAGCCCGCGCCGCGCCATCAGTTCCAGCGTGTCGCGTTCGATTGCATCCAGCCGCAGCGCCACTTGGCCACCGTAGGTTACGCCGGCTTCCGTCAGCGTTACGCCGCGCTTGCTGCGATGGAACAGGGGTACGCCTAAAAATTCTTCCAGACCGGCAATCTGCCGGCAAATTGCACTCTGGGTTTGGCTCAGTTCCAGCGCCGCCTGGGTGAAACTCTGGTGTCTGGCAGCGGCTTCAAAAGCCATCAGAGCTTTGGTGTTAGGAATTTTTCTGCGCATGTTGAATGCCATTGGCACCATTTAAAAATTATTGTCCACGAAAGACACGAAAAGCACGAACCAAAATCACAATGCAACGTTCTTAGTAAAATAGGGAGTATCGTTATTTTTAAGGCATTTTCCGCATATTTTTAGTGCGTACACTAAATATACAAATATCAGTATATGGAATATTCCTAATTTTTTCCTGAATCTGTACTGTTCCTGCGCACGCCATTTCCAACTTTTTTTGTGGGCCAGCTTGGTACGAACTTAACTCTCTCGACGCGTGCGTAAAACGCACAAGCTGATGCATATTACGCGTTTGCATGCAGCCAGTCATTCTCGTACAGTGGCTTACATTACTATCAAATTTATCAGGAGAACAAAATGCATCAAAAAACGCGATTTCATTGGGACGATCCTCTTTTACTAGACCAGCAACTGAGCGACGAAGAACGCATGGTACGCGACGCTGCAAACGCCTACAGCCAGGATAAACTGCAACCGCGCGTGCTGGAAGCGTTCCGTAACGAGCAAACCGACCCCGCGATCTTCCGCGAAATGGGCGAACTCGGCCTGTTGGGGCCGACCATTCCAGAGCAATACGGCGGCCCCGGCTTGAATTACGTCAGCTACGGACTGATCGCGCGCGAAGTGGAGCGCGTTGATTCCGGCTATCGCTCGATGATGAGCGTGCAATCCTCACTGGTGATGGTGCCGATTTATGAATTCGGCACCGAAGCGCAAAAGCAAAAATTCCTGCCAAAGCTGGCGACTGGCGAATGGATCGGTTGCTTCGGCCTGACCGAGCCGAACCACGGTTCCGACCCCGGTTCAATGATCACCCGCGCCAAGAAAGTACCGGGCGGTTACAGCGTCTCCGGTAGCAAAATGTGGATTTCCAACTCGCCGATCGCCGACGTGTTCGTGGTCTGGGCCAAAGACGACGAAGGTGCGATTCGCGGTTTCGTGCTGGAAAAAGGCATGAAGGGCCTGACTGCTCCTGCAATTCACGGCAAATTCGGCCTGCGCGCCTCGATCACTGGCGAGATCGTGATGGACGGCGTGTTCTGCCCGGAAGAAAACGCTTTCCCCGACGTGCGCGGCCTGAAAGGCCCGTTTACTTGTCTCAATTCCGCTCGTTACGGCATTGCTTGGGGCGCATTGGGCGCGGCCGAAGATTGCTTCCATCGCGCCCGTCAGTATGTACTGGACCGCCAGCAATTCGGCCGTCCGCTGGCCGCCAATCAATTGATCCAGAAAAAATTGGCCGACATGCTGACCGAAATCACGCTCGGCTTGCAGGGTTGCCTGCAATTGGGACGGATGAAGGATGCCGGCACCGCATCAGTCGAAGTCACCTCTATCATGAAGCGCAATTCCTGCGGCAAGTCGCTCGATATTGCCCGCATGGCGCGCGACATGCTGGGCGGCAATGGCATCTCTGACGAGTACGGGGTGATCCGGCACATGGTGAATCTGGAAGTGGTGAATACCTATGAAGGTACGCACGATGTCCATGCGCTGATTCTGGGACGTGCGATTACTGGCATCCAGGCGTTTTCCTAATATTGGGGTGATGCCATGAGCCTGCTTCCCGATATCAAGGTGCTGGATTTGACGCGTGTGCTGGCAGGGCCGTGGTGCACGCAAATCCTGGCTGATTATGGCGCGACGGTCATCAAGATCGAAAAGCCGGGTGTCGGCGACGATACCCGCCACTGGGGGCCGCCGTTTGCCAAAGATGCCAACGGCAACCTGACCAGCGAAGCCGCTTATTACCTGTCGGCCAACCGCGGCAAGCAATCGGTCACGCTCGATTTCGCCAAACCGGAAGGCGCGGCATTGCTGCGCCAACTGGTGGCGCAAGCCGATGTGTTGATCGAGAATTACAAGGTCGGCAGCCTGCAGAAATACGGGCTCGATTACGCCTCGCTAAAGGCGCTCAATCCGCGCCTGATTTATTGCTCGATCACCGGTTTCGGCCAGACCGGCCCGTATGCGTCGCGGCCCGGTTACGATTTTGCGATCCAGGCTGTCGGCGGCTTGATGAGCATTACCGGCGAGCGTGATGTGCTGCCTGGCGGCGGCCCGCAAAAAGCCGGCGTCGCGGTGGTCGATGTCATGACCGGCATGTATGCCAGCACCGCAATTTTGGCGGCGCTGGCGAACCGCGAACGCACCGGCGAAGGCCGCTATATCGATGTCGCGCTGCTCGATGTGCAAGTGGCGATGCTGGCCAATGTCGGCATGAATTACCTGGTCAGCGGCACCGTGCCGCAGCGCTGGGGTAATGCGCATCCGAATATCGTGCCGTATCAGGCGTTTGATACTGGCGACGGGCAAATCGTGATTGCGGTCGGCAATGATAGCCAGTTCGCCAGCCTGTGCGGCGTGCTCGGCAAGGAATGGAGTTCGGACCCGTGTTTTGCCAGCAATCCGGCCCGTGTCCAGCACCGCGATCTGCTGTTGCCGCTGCTCACCGAAGCGCTGCAAGCGTGGCGCGGGCCGCAACTGGCGGCGGCACTGGAAGCGGTCGGCGTGCCCTGTGGGCCGATCAATAATCTGGCGCAAGTGTTTGCCGACCCGCAGGTGCAAGCGCGGGAAATGCGGGCTGATATACCGCACCCGAGCGCCGGCAGCGTGCCGCAGATACGGCACCCGGTGCGTTTTTCCGGCGACGCGACAGTGGCCATGCAAGCGCCGCCGATGTTGGGTGAGCATACCGATGCGGTGCTGCAACAGATGCTGGGCTTGCCAGCGCAGCAAATACTCGCGCTGCGCCAGCAGGGCTTGATCTGATGCGCTAAGGGTTGCTAGGCTGTCCGTCCTTGATATCTGCTGTAATATCCAGCTTCCTGATTTTTTCCCACAAATTCTTGCGGCTGATGCCAAGCGCGGCAGCGGTATGGCCCATATGCCGCCGGTGCCGGTTGAGCGCGTTGACGATATACCGACGTTCGCACGCATGCAAATATTGATTGAGGTCAGTATCCATGGTTAACGTAGTGTGCTGTGCCAGGTTCGCATCCTCGAACAAGTCTTCCACAGTCAATTCGGTATTGCCCGACAGGATGCACGCGCGCTCGATCGCATGCTTGAGTTCGCGCACGTTACCCGGCCATGGGTATTCGAGCAGCGCCAATTCGGTGGACGGAAGCAGCGTCTTTTTCTTGATCTTATGTTGCGTCGCGTAATGCTCCAGGAACAGTTCCGCGAACCATAGGATGTCTTCCTTGCGCTCGCGTAGCGGCGGTATTTTCAACTGGATGATGTTGATCCGGTAAAACAGGTCTTCTCGGAAACTGCCTTGTTCCACCATCTGCTTCAAGTCACGATGCGTCGCACATATCAGACGCAACTCGACCGGAATCAGCGTCTCGCCGCCAACGCGCACAATATTGCGCTCCTGTATTGCGCGCAATAGTTTTACCTGCATCGCTAATGGCATTTCACCGATCTCATCCAGAAAAAGCGTGCCGCCGCTGGCTTGCTCGAACAGGCCTTTCTTTTCGCGGGTGGCGCCGGTGAATGCACCTTTCTCGTAGCCAAACAATTCTGCCTCCATCAGGCTTTCCGTGATCGCGCCGCAGTTGATTGCTATGAATGGTTTGTTAGACGCATCGGGGTCGCAGCAATGCAGTTCCAGCGCCACCTTTTCCTTGCCGACACCGGACTCGCCGGTGATGCGGATCGTGTTGGCGTGTTGCGTCAGGCGCGGTAGTGCTTCCGCGATGTGACGCATCGAGGCCGAAATGCCCAGGCTCGACGCAGCACTCGTTGGCGCATGGGCGGAGGCGGTGAGCGCGCGTATTTTTTGCATCAGCAGGTCCAGATCGAACGGTTTGGTGATGTAGTCCGCCGCCCCCTGTTTAAGCAGACTGACCGCCGTATCGATGGCACCGAAGCCGGTGATGAAGATGAACGGCGGAAGGGCGGCCCCTTGCTTGATCAGTTGCATGAACATCTGGTCGCCTGGGATATCCGGCAGGTGTATGTCGCTGATGGCGACCGCGTATTTTTTCTTGCCCAGGCTCGCCAACGCGCTCGCGGCACTCTTGTGCCAATCGCACGCAAAACCTTCGAGCTCGAAGCGGTCGCATAAAGATTCGCCCATGATGGCGTCGTCTTCCACTAGGCACAGGCGGGGCAGTTTGCTGTTCATGCCAGCGTATCCGGAATCGGTAGCGACACGATGAAACGGGTTTCCCCAGGCTGACTCTTCACGCTGATTTCCCCCTTCAGTTGTTGCACGATCTGGTAAGTCACCCATAATCCCAACCCATGTCCGTTTTCTTGGCCGGTGACAAATGGCTCGAACAGGTAGTCCAGTTGCTCATTCGTAATGTGTTTACCGTCGTTCTCGACCGACAGTATCAGATGACTGCTATCGCGGTAGATATGGCACCGCAGGTGGCCATGGTACTCCGCTGCATGTAGCGCATTGAGCAGCAGGTTGATTAGGATTTGGCGCACCAGCGTTGACGGCAGCGGCAGTGTATCGAGCATATCGTTTTCCCAGGCCAGATCAACCGCCTTTTGATGAATATCGGACAGCACCAGGGTGCGCGTGTCCTCGATATCCTGTACGGATAGCGGATGGCTCTGAAACTTGGCCTCCACCAATAACGCGGCGATCGTATCCTTGATTTGCAGCAGGCCACGTTCCAGCAACGCGATCGTCTTGAGAGTCTGTGGATCGTTGTTGTCGTGTTTCTTGAAGGTGCTGATCGCATTCAACATGCCGCCCAATGGGTTGTTGATTTCATGCGCGATCCCAGCTGCCAAGCGGCCTACCGCAGCCAGTCGCTCGGAAAAGAAGATTTGCCGCTCCAGCGATTCCTTTTCTTTTAGTTCTCCCAGCATGCGCTTGAAGGCCACACCGACCTGTCCGATCTCGTCGCGGGACTGGTACAACTGCAATTCACTGTCATCCGGCAAAGTCTGGCCGATCTTGTCCATGTAGGCGGCAAGTTGTGTCAGCGGCGCGGCCATGCGCCATCCCCAGTACCAGCTCATCGGCAACAAGGCGGCCAGCGCCAGCAGCGTGATAGCGACCGCGCGCCGCGCAATGTCGTAAAAGCGCGGCAAAAACATTGAGCGCGAATATTCCATTACGAGCGTGCCCAGCGGCGCACCGTCGGAGACGATCGGCGTGACTATATAAAACTTGCCCGATCCGACAGGTTCGACCACGGTCGGCTCGCTACCGCGGCTCTCTACGATTGCTTGCTGCAGAAATACGTGATCGGGGTTGGCGTGTGCCGGGTCGGACAGCATCGGATATTGTTTTGGGTGCGTGGACACGTATATTTGCTGTTTGGCATCCAGGATCATGATCTCATCGGCCTGA
The DNA here is from genome assembly GCA_012927585.1 of Glaciimonas sp. Lineage (GTDB taxonomy): Bacteria > Pseudomonadota > Gammaproteobacteria > Burkholderiales > Burkholderiaceae_D > AVCC01. Next base: position 19,366 of record JABBOY010000040.1, on the reverse strand, counting down.
TTGGTATTCGCCTTCGTGGATGCCTGAAACGGTGAATTGATGATTTCGTAGGTGCGCCATACATCGTCATGCAGGATGGCCGGCGTCAGCGTATGCGCCAGCACGCGTCCCATGCTGCCGGCATTTTGCAGCAGGTCATGCTTCAGGTCTTCGTAGGCACGGAACATGAGCGACGCCGTGACCACTAGCGCGGTACAGATGATCAGGACGCTGCCGCGCAGCGGAATCTTATGGCGAAAACTGAGATTACGGAACATGTTATTTTTCAGTAACGGCGCGCATCATTTTGACGATATCATCAAACAGCCGATCGTTTCCCGCTACAAAGCCGTCCAGACCGAGCTTGCGTAACAACCGTTCTCCTACGGCATCTCTGGACATTGCTAGCAATACCTGCTGCATGGCCGTCACGTCGGTGGCTGCGACCGTTTTACCCACCACAAAAGGCGGAAAGCCGAATTCCGGGGATTGCTTTACGATGCGGGTCTGCGCGGTCAAATCCGGATGCTGGCGCGCCAGCATGTCCCATATATAACCATCGACTGCGCCGGCCTGCGCTACACCAGCGGCCACTGCCTCAACCACTTTGCGGTGCGACCAGGTAAAAAAGGTTTTGCCGAAAAATGCGCCGGCGTGCTCCTGGATGCCGTACAAATCATAGACTGGCACCAGATAACCGGAATTGGAATCCGGATCGGAAAATGCGAATACCTTGTCTCGCAAATCGGTGATCGACTTGGTTTGCAGATCGGCGGCGGGAACGATCAGATAAGAGCGGTAGGTCGGTTTGCCCTTGTAGACGGGAACAGCGAGCAGGCTGACATATTGTTTGTTGCGTACATACGGATAGCCGCACACCCACGCAAAGTCGAGTTTGCCTGAGCGCACGAGTGTCATGACTTCGCGGTAACTGGCGCGTTGCACGAATACGACCTTGCGTTGCAGTCGGCTCTCAAGATAATCGCGCCAAGCGTTAATGAAGGAAGTCTGATCGTCAAGAAACACCGGCGTCAGACCGATACGAATCGGCGCGAGTTCAGCGGCGGCCACAACATGCGCAAAGCCCAGCAGTGCCCAGCATAGAACCAGGCTTTTCATCCATTCAAACACCAAAGTCTCCCAACTCAACCGCATGTATTTTGTCGCAGGCTAGCATGTATGCAGAAATAAAAAAAGCGTCAGACCAAGTTGCTAAAGAAAAAAAACAGAAAAAGCCAATGCGTTACCAACCGGTGACAAGAAGGCATGTGCCCGGTCGCCAGAGTGTTACGAACCAGTAATGCACTGGATGTCGATTTGTTGATAAATTAACTCTAACCCCTTGAATTCATTGGCATGTGTTCGGCAGGCACGGCTATTGCATATGATGAATTATTCCGCTCCAACGCACGGCGGTGACCAAGAATGCGGTGGCCACAATCGGTGTCTGCCAACATAAATAAGGAGGAGAGACGTCAATGAGCGAGCTGCGAATTTCATCAGTGGAGACAAGAGGGAAGGCAGGCTTGAAACGCTATGCCATGGTGATCGATCTGCGCCGATGCATCGGTTGCGACGCTTGCATGGTTGCCTGCAAGGCCGAATTCGATGTGCCCATTGGCGTTTTCAGAACCTGGGTGCCATACAAGGTCGTCGGTATCTATCCGAACGTAAAAAAGCAGTTCATGCCGCGCTTATGCAACCACTGCGACAACCCGCCCTGCGTGCGTGCTTGTCCGGTGGGCGCCACGTACAAGGTAGAAGACGGCGGCTTCGTGCTGCAGCATTACGACCGCTGCATCGGCTGCAAGGCGTGCATGGCGTCCTGCCCATACAACGCGCGCTTCATGCTGCCCAAGAGCCGCACTTATACCGACATTACCAGCGTCGTCGACAAATGCACCTTCTGTCACCATCGGGTAACACAGGGACTAGCGCCGGCGTGTGTCGTGACCTGCATCGGTCGCGCGCGCATCTTCGGCGACATCAACGACCCCAAGAGCGAAGTAGCGAAACTGGTGGCGGATCTGCCGACGCAGGTTTTGCGGCCGGAAGAGGGTACCAAGCCGCATGTGTTCTACATTGGCGCAGACCGCAATCTCTCCGAATACGGTCGCAAGGTCTACGATCCGCTCGAAGTGCTTGAAGCGGACCGGGAAGCTTTCAACCGTAACCATACACTTCACAATATCTAGGAGGTAACGTCATGGGTGACTACACAATTTTTTTTACCATCGCGTGGCCGAGCACATATGCTTTGTACTTTTTTGTGATCGGCATCTCGGCGGCACTGTATTTCCTCTCCGCGCTGTCTTGGTTCAGGGAAGAGTTCAAGGTGCTGAGAACCAGCTCGTTTTATCTCTCTTTCGCCTTGATGGTGGTCGGCGGCTTGCTGCTGATCGGTGATCTGTCGCAGCCGCTACGTTTTTTAAACATCATGAATCCCGTCTATCTCAATTTCACGTCGCCGCTCGCGTGGGGTAGCATCATTCTGGTGCTGTTTGGTGCTGTGTCGGTTGGTTACTTCCTCATGATGCGCAAGAACAACGAGGGTGCGAGCCGCAAGCTGGCGGTGCTAGGTTCTTTCATTGCGCTGGGCTTGCCGATCTATACCGGCTTTGACCTGGCCGTACATCAGCATCGTCCGATATGGAACACGCCATTGATGCCAGTGCTGTTCGTGGCGCTGTCCTTGGTTTCCGGGGCGGCTGTAGCGTCCTTTCTTGCTAAGGGGGAATCGAGATTGCTGGCCAACCTGCGCCAGATCATGTTGTGGTCCGGCGCAGCGGTAGGCGTGATGCTGGTTTCCCTGTTGGTGACCACTGCCTATGGCGGCTCCGCTTCGGAACTTACCTATATGTTCATGACCCATGGAAGCTTGGGGATGGTGTTCATCGGTTTGGGCGTACTGTTAGGAACTGCCGTGCCCGTTGCCTTGCTGCTCGCGCCCATGGGTCGGCAGCAAACCGGGATCTTCGCAGCGGCAGCCCTGCTGCTAATCGGTGGAATGGCTTTGCGCTATTCCATTCTGGTCGGCCCGCAGATAGTACAGACCTATTTCTGAAAATTGAGGAAAACAGACTATGTTGAATTTTAAACTCGCGCGCAGAAGTTTCCTGCAAGCCAGTGCCGGCACCGTTGCTGTAGCGGCTGCCTCGCCGAAACTGTTGCGCGCCATGGAAACCGAACTGGGCGGCAAAGATTTCAGTCCGGTCAGTTTGGTCGAACGCAAGGTGATTCCGATCACCTGCCATGTATGCAATATCCAGGACGGGGCGCTGGCCTATGTGGAAAACGGTCGCATCGTCAAGCTTGAAGGCAATCCGGAGCACGTTTCCACGCGTGGCCGCCTGTGCGCCAAGGGCAACTCGGGCATGTGGTATAGCTACGATCCAGACCGTATCCTCTATCCGCTCAAGCGGGTCGGCAAACGCGGCGAAGGCAAGTGGAAGCGCATCACCTGGGATGAGGCATTGGCGGAGATTGCGCAAAAGCTCGACGCCGCCCTCAAGGAAGACCCCAACACCATAATGCTGAAGTACGGCCGCAACCGCTCTGGCGGCGTCATTGACCGTTTCATGAATACGCTGGGGTCGGCCACCGTCATGAACCATACCTCGGTGTGCGAATCGTCCAAGAAAATCGGCATGGAGCCGACCTGGGGGCCGGATATAGAGACGCCGGATTTCGCTAACACGAAATACATCCTGAACTTCGGCTCCAACGTCATGGAAGCCGCCTATTTTCATAATCCGTATTCGCAGCGCCTGGTGGAAGGCATGGTCGAGAACAAGGCCAAGCTGGTGACATTCGATGTGCGCCTGTCCAATACCGCCGGACGTTCGGACGAGTGGATACCGGTGTTTCCCGGTACCGATGGCGCGGTCGCGCTGGCGCTTGGCCATGTGATTTTGCGCGACGATCTGCAGGACAGCGATTTCATCGAGACCTGGACCAATGTCAGCGTCGCCGAACTGAAGCAGCATTACCAGCAATACACGCCGGAATGGGCATCCAAGCTATCCGGCGTGCCGGTCGAGACGATCGAACGCATTGCGCGCGAATTCGCTCTCACCAAGCCGGCCACCACCTATACCTACCGTGGCCCGGCCAAGCACTTGTATGGTTCCTACAATGAAAAAGCGTGCATGATGCTGCCTATCATGACCGGTAATGTCGAGGTGCGCGGCGGCTATTGCATGCCGCGCGGCATGGGTTGGCCGCAACCGCAACCGGAACCGCCGAAGCCGGCCAAACCTTCCTGGATAGCGAACCATCCGGATTACCCCTTGGCCGCACATAAGGTCAGCCATCTGACCCCGTTCTGGATCGCCGAGGGCAAGCAGAAGATCAACGTCTATTTCTCCTACCAGGACAACGCGGTGTACACCAACCCGGGCGCCGATGCGGTGTGGGGCAAGCTGTACCGTGACGAGAAGCTGATTCCATTCTATGTTTCCATGAGCCCGTTCATGGGTGAGGAAACCGCGCTGGCCGACATCATCCTGCCCGACTGCCCGTATCTGGAACGCTGGGAGCCGGAGTCGATGCCAAATTCGCTGTGGCCGTGGCTCGGTATCCGCCAGCCGGTGATCAAGCCGCTGGGCGAGGCGCGCGAGAACCGCATCATGATGCGCGACATCATCCACAAGCTGGATCCGGACGGTACCCGTGGCATGAAAAAATACTGGAACTTCAAGGATGGCGAAGACTACATGCGCCAGCACTTCGACAATATTCCCGGCCTCAAGGAAGTGGGCGGTCTGGACTTTCTCAAGAAACACGGTGTCTATCCGATCTACGGCAAGCTTGATCCTGCCACTGGCAAGATCATCGACAAGACGGGACGCGAGATCCGGGCGGAATACGGTCTGCACAAGAAGGAAGTGTCTGCCGCCGACATGATCGGTGTCGTAGTAGAAAAAAACGGCACCATCATGAAAAACGGCAAGGCCATCGGCGTCCAGCGCAAGGGCAAGAACTACAGCGGCTTTCCGACCAAGAATAAAATCATCAACGTGCGAGTGGATGAATGGGCCGACTTCGGCTTCAATCCGATGCCGACCTTCAAGCAGATTCCGTGGCACAAGGATATGCGCGATGACGAAATGATCCTCACTACTTACAAGATCAACGTTCACAAACAGTCGCGCACGGCAGCAGTGAAGTGGCTGGCCGAAATTATGCACAGCAACCCGGTATGGCTGAACACCGAAACAGGTAAAAAGCTTGGCGTGAAAACCGGCGATCTGGTGCGAGTGGAAAGCAAGGTCGGCCACATGGTCACCAAGGCCTACGTGTTCGAGGGCATCCATCCGAAAGTATGTGCAATTCCCACTGCTTTTGGCCACTGGGCTTACGGACGGCTCGCGTCCGGTGCCAAAAACAAGGTCAGGTCGGAAAAAGGCGGCGCTTGGGGAGCGACGGACGATCCTGACCTGAACAACGTGTGGTGGGAAGACAAGGGGGTGCATCCGAACGCGATCATCCCGGTAGTGGTCGATCCGATCGGCGGTTCGCAAGGCTGGTATGACACAGTGGTCAAGGTCACCAAAGCCGGGCCGCACGACAAGTACGGCGACGTGCAAGCCTCGTGGGAAAAGCATGTGGACGCTTTCAAGGACACCATGCGTTACGCGTATACCGGAGACCTGCATCGCAAGATGCATCCGGAAATGGCATCCTGGGGTGGACCGGATAGCGTCAAGCACAAGCCAGAGGGTGGGCACTGAGTTTATTTGTAAACAAATCCTGATGGGTGGCATGTCCCGGTCATCGCGTATCTACACACATGACCGGGGATAATTGAGAGGTTTACCATGCAAGATCAGAATGCGGCAATTGCCGAACCAATCGAAGAGGTTCAATCCACGTCGGATTTGTGGGCGCGCGCCAATTTTTACCAAATGCTCGCTGGAGCTTTCATCGAAGAACCTGGCGCAGAATACCTGAACGCCTTGCGCGCACCGGACGCGCTTACCGCGCTGGCGGAACTGGGAGTACGGTTCGACGAGGACGTCACTGGCGTGCCGCTTGCGGAACTGCAAGAGGCGTTGGCCTATGAATACACTACTCTTTTCGCGTCGCCGGGTGGCTGTCCGCCGGTGGAGTCGGCGCGCCTGGCCGGGCGTTTCCAGCAAGAGCCTTACCATGCGGTGAAATCAATTTATCAACGCGCCGGATTTGCGCTGCAACAAGGCAAATTTGCCGTTTTCGAAGATCAGCTTGGCATCGAACTATCCTTTGTCGCAGCCCTGCTAGAACGGCAGGCAATGGCGCTGGAAAGTGGCGATGCTGCCTCGGGCACCTGTGCCGAAAAAGACATCAAGCGTTTCTGGGCCAACCATCTTGGGCGCTGGGTGCGCGGTTACGCCTCCTTGCTGGAGCGGGTGACAGAGCATTCGTTTTACCGTGAAATCGCTCGGCTGCTGTCGATTTTTTCGGAGAACGAACTGACGCTGTTGAAAGTGCGGGTGGATGACGTTGATGGTGGCCGCGAGGTGGTGCCGAAGAGCGAAATATCGGTACTGTTCAACCCGGATGAGCCGGTATGCAACGACTGCGAGCATGGTGGCAGCAAGGCAATCGCATGAGTCACGAATTCGCCTGGGATGAACTGGCGTTGCTGTGGAATGGCAATAATTTCGGCGGCGTGCATGACTGGCTCGGCGAGCGTTGGAGCCATTTTACGCAGGTGCGTTCCGATGGCATTGATGACATGGATGCGCGTTTTCTGCAAGGTCTGGCATTCGCGGCGCTGGCGCTGCATTTCACACAGAATCGAAATCAGGAGGGTGCTGCGCTGCTGGCCGACGATGCCTTGAGTGTATTGCCACAATTCCTGCCGGCCTATCGCGGGTTGAAGGTCGCGCCGGTGATGGAGACTTTGGCCGCGTTGCGGCCGTTGCTGGATGGATTGCAGTCGGATGCCGAGTGTCCGATACGGCCGCTGGTTTTCAATAAGCTTTCGTACCAGATGGACGCACGATGAATCAAACCACGTCAACAATCACGCTTCGCCGCTGGGGCAATCCGAACGAGACCGCATTTGCGGAACCCGTGTTCGTGACCGATGCCGACATCCTGCCGTGGGATTTGTCGTGTGCTTCGGTTGTGCTGCGCAGTGGCGGGCTAGCGCGCGCACGTGCTTTACTCGAACGCGGCGCCAGACAAGTGCTGGTCGGGGAGGCGGCGCTTCTCGACAGTAGCGTGGTCGAGACGTTATCCCGGGAATTTGGCACGGAAAAGATCGGACTATGGGTTCCGGCCCAACGCATGGCAACGAGTTGGGCGCTGGACAGCTACTCGAATGAGGACTTTAGCTGCATTACGCCCTCGCTTGGCGCCCCAGCCTGGGAAGTCCTGAAAAGCGACGGCAGCGGTAGCGGCACCGATGTACTCTGGTGGATCGGGCAAGTGTTGGAGCGCGGTGCCTGCAGCGCGCTGGTCGCGGTCGATATGCATGACGACGATGACCTCAACATTTGCGCCGGACTGGTGGAACGTTTCGGCCCCGCCCTGTGGCTCACGCCGCTGGCAAACGCAATGACCGATCTGGAAGACTGGGTGCGCTTTGGTCAGGCCAGGAATCTGGCAATCCGGCAGATGCCGCATGACGACCCGCTTGCGATGCGCGCGCTGCGACAAAATCTCGCGGCTGCGATAGAGGCGGTAGCATGGGCAGGATAAGCAAAGGGCTGGCTCTGACGGCCTGGGCAATGGCGATGCCGGCATTGGCTGGCACGTCGGCATTGCTGGACGCCGTGCAACTGAAGGAAATGCTGAAAAAAGACCAGCCCTGCTGCGTGGTCGACGCGCGCCCGGAAGTCAAGCGCAAACTTTACCCGATCGCGTTCGCCGTTGTCTATAGCACCAACATCAAGCCAAAGGCCGGCGCCTATGCCGTGGTGATCGGCGACAGCGATCAGCAATCGCTGGAGACTGCGCAAACGATTTCGCGGCGCAGCGGAGAGAATGCGTATGCCGTTAAGGGCGGTTACGCGGCATGGCAGAAAGTAGCGCAGGGCGACGGCAAGATTCCCGGCGCGCCGACCACCGCCACGCCGCAAAGTTTTATCATCCCGAGCAATACCTGCGAGACCGGTCCTGCCTTGCATGAGTATAAATAAGATATGGCGACCCAACCCGAATTCCACGCCACACACTGTACGCGCTACCGCTATCGCTACAGTGCATGCCGCCGCTGCGCCGACGCCTGCCAGTACGATGCGGTCGCTTTGTCCGAAGAAGGCATCAGCATCAACCCATCGGCGTGCCGCAATTGCAGCTTGTGCGTGGCAGTCTGTCCGACTGAAGCATTGGCGGCTGCCGACCTGCCGCGTATCGACATCCTGAAGCGGGCGTCCGGACAGTCTGCATTGACGATTGCGTGCGCACCATCCGGACTCAAGGGCGACGAAGTCGTGCCTTGCCTCGGTAGCGTCGATGCCGCAATGCTGGCGCACCTGTCGAGCCGGGGCGTCGCGCTCACGCTTGCCGGCACACAGCATTGTTCTGCCTGCGCCCACGGTGAGAACGCCATGCGCCAACTGGAACTCCATCTGGAAGCGCTTGCCGATCTGAAGTCCGCAGTGGACGGCGATCACTGGGCTGACATTGCCGTTCCCGCCAGTTGCGGCGGGCAGCCAAGCAAGGCGGAGCACAGCGCAGCGCGCCGTCATTTGTTCCGCCGTTTGGTCGGCCGCGGCGTGGATCGGATTACGCGCCCGATCACGCAGGACGACGCGCCACCGGCGCCGCTCAAGGCGATCCGCTTCGCCCGCCAGTTTTCGACGGCAGGAAGAGAAGTGCTGCAAGGCTTGTTGGACAGGGCTGGAAACGAAAGGCAGTCGCCGCTGCCAGCGCATCCTGCGATTTTTGCGGCGCAAGTTGAGGCGCCGCGCGGCTGCACCGCATGCGAGGCATGCGCGCGCGCCTGTCCTACCGATGCGCTCCAGGTCAGGGAGAGCGGCGTTGCCTGGGAACTGGCCTTCGAGTTCTCCCGCTGCGTCGGTTGCGGCGTCTGCACGGAAGCTTGCCAGCCGCGCGTCTTGCGTTTGGCACCAGCGATGCATCACTGGAAGGCGCCGCAGCCGGTGGAGCTGCACGCGCGCTCCAAGCAACGCTGCGATCGCTGTGACCGATTCTTTGTCTCGCCCGAACCGGCCGACATGTGTCTGGCGTGCACAGGCGATGACGAGGATTTCGCATCACTCTTTGGCTAGTACCCTTCGACGTTATACGGCAGTTTTGGACGCCGAATTGAATACCTGCGGTTATCTGTCACCGGCAAGATGCCTAGTGGCGCCAGACGGACGCTTTCAAATTGGCTTCATCATCCCGATCTCGCAGCACTTTTGCGAGGCATGCAACCGCGTGCGGGATGTACCGCCGACAAGCTGGAAGCGCTGGTGTTCGATGCGATCAGGCACAGCATGAGTTCGAGCAATAGCCGACGCACATCGTGCGCTTCGTGTCATCCAACGGTGGGTGAGGATGACCTTGATTTTTAGAAAGGAAGGCAAAAAATGGAATGGGAATTTTCTCCGGATGACGTGGTGCAGGGAAACGTCGAATATGGCTTGGGCGAGTTCTGGCGCGACCTGCAGCAAGAGTTTCGTCTCAACCTGCCGAACGAAAACCGTCCCGCTGAACCGGAGCGGCTGCTCGCGATCGTCTACGACATGTGCTATTGGCTCGCCACCGGCGGCGAGTTTGCGGATTTCGAGCGCGAGGTCGGCGCCGATTCCGATCCGTATCTCAGCGGCTTTCTGCGCATGGCGCACCGGCACTCCGAACCCAACGTGACCATGCTGGGCGCGATTCTGCAGCGCGCCATCATGGAAGATATGGAGATAGGGATGTCCCTGGAAGCGGCGCTCGACTCTGTCGCCTCCCGCCACGCTCAAGTCGCGGCAGTGCCGGTGCAATAGTGGATGATGTCGAATTGCAAGGACGATTACGGCAAGTCCTCTTCATGCTCGTCAAAACGAGTGGGCGGATCAAAAAACTGACCAGGGTTCAAACCCCGCCCTTCAGGGCGGTGAGCGACGAAGGAGCGACTCGTTGGGAGGGGACTCAATCCCTCTCCAATGATGTCTATTACCGGCCGTAGGCCGGTCTAACTAATTGGTGAGCCTCAGCTACGCAGGTGAGATACGCGTGAGGTCACAGTTGAAGTCGGGTCGCGTGTTTTGGCTTAGCAACTCGATATGAATAAGAAGTAAAGCTGAGGCAGCGAAGTCGGGGGTGGCTCAAGCTGTGTATGAAAATTTCGTACACGAGACGCGGTTTATGCATGCCCTCAAAGGAGACTGAAATGCGCTTTGCCGACTTTAAACTGCATTGGAAACTGGTGCTGATTGCAGTACTGGTCTTTTTTCCCGTCATGGGCGGCGGAACCGCCTACCTTTTTCACCAAATATACTGGCTGGAAGTCAAAACCTCGCTTGGCGGTCTGATGAATTTCGTCGACGCGAAGCAGCAGGGTGTGATCCGCTTTATTGGACAGAATGAAAAATTCGTCAAGCAACTCGCAGCACTGTCTGTCGAGGTTGATCAAAACGTATTACGTCGGCACTTTGCGCGCGTGGTAGAGACGGACATTTTTACGCCGGCTGATCACCCGTTCAAGGACGAAATCGCGAGTGGAAAACGCCACATAGCTACTTGGCGTACCTACCATGCGATTGACTTGGTGCGGGACGGCAAGATAGCGGTTTCCTCCGACCCTTCGCGCGAAGGACGGGATTGGGCCCAAAAGCTCGACTTCAAGCCTGGCTATTCCGATGTCTGGATGGATGGCCCAACGCCCGTACTCAGCTTTGCTGCCGAGGGCGGCGGTGGCACGGTGTATGTTCACACAGATGCACGCATGATGACGCTGATCGTTAATGGCGAAATCGGCAACATGGAAGGTGGGATGGGGGCGTTTTACTTGGCTGGCGTGGGCAAGACCTTCGACTACTACATTGTCAACAAGGACAATGTCATGATCACCGGCTCGCGCCGCGATCCGGACGCGATACTCAAGCGCAGGGGCAGCGAATATCCCTGGAAGGTAACGCAGCAGGACAGGTCGTTGAATGTCGTATGTTCTTCAGACGGAACCTACGTTACCAACGCCAAATGCACCACCGGCTGTCGCGAGACGATGGGGCGCTACAAGAGCGCGGAGGGCGTCGACATGCTCGGCGTGTCAATGCCGTTTTACGACTCCGGGTGGACCATCGTCGTGGAACAGGAGGCGGACGAACTGTTGACGCCGTTGATCAATCTGGGTTATTTCATCATAGGTCTGTGCTCAATTCTCCTGGCGGTCGCATTCGTGGTATTTGTCCAAGCGGTACGCCGGTATGTCGGCAAGCCTTTGGCCGGTGTTACCTCCGCGATCAGCGAAATATCCGCCACCGACGGTGAGTTCGATCTGTCCAATCGGTACGACACGAAGACAAAGGATGAATTGGGCACCATTTCTCGTGTTTTCGATAGATTGCTCGGCACTTTAGGGCACATTGTGCGTGACGTTCGCCAGAGCACTGACATGATAGCGACCGCATCAAGCCAGATCGCCGTCGGTAACCTCGACCTGTCCTCACGCACCGAACAGCAAGCCAGCTCACTGGAAGAAACGGCATCGTCAATGGAAGAGCTAACCAGTGCCGTCAAGCAAAATGCCGCCAATGCATGGCAGGCGAACCTGTTGGCGCAATCGGCGTCGGAAGTGGCGAAGAAGGGCGGCGTAGTGGTGACGCAAGTAGTCGATACGATGGGCTCAATCAACGCTTCATCAAAAAAGATTGTCGATATCATCGGCGTGATCGACGGCATTGCGTTTCAGACCAATATCCTGGCACTGAATGCTGCAGTCGAGGCGGCGCGCGCCGGCGACCAAGGACGGGGCTTTGCGGTGGTCGCGACCGAAGTCAGAAGCCTGGCGCAGCGCAGTGCAGCCGCGGCGCAGGAAATCAAGGTACTGATTAATGATTCGGTCGGCAAGATCGACGTCGGTAGCGCGTTGGTCGCGCAGGCTGGCAGCACGATGGAACAGATCGTCGCCAGCATCCGGCGCGTGACCGACATCATGAGCGAGATCGCCGCCGCCAGCAGCGAGCAGAGCGCTGGCATCGAGCAAGTTAATCAGGCGATTGCACAGATGGACACGGTGACGCAGCAGAATGCCGCGTTGGTAGAAGAAGCTGCCGCCGCAGCCGCATCGCTACAGGATCAGGCTGGCAATCTGGCGCAGGTGGTCAGCGTGTTCAAGCTCGACGGCAGGCAAACTGCGGCATCGGCTGCTGTAATAGTCCAAAAGGCGAGCCCTGCTGTACCGAACAAATCGGCTGCGATCAGGATTGCGTCAAGTGCCGGCAATTCAAAACAGACCGCGAATACTACGAAAGCGGCCTCTGGCGATGAATGGGAAGAATTTTAGCCAGCATCATGGCTATAAAAACGGCACGCCAGCAATTCGGCGCGCGTCTGGCACCGCGAACTGCTGTTGCCGCTGATTGTTGGAGCACTGAAAGTCTGGCGCAGCCCGGCACTGGCGGAAACGCTGGAAGCGGTCAGTGGCCGCAGATACGGCACCCGGTGCGTTTTTCCGGCGACGCGACAGTGGCCATGCAAGCGCCGCCAACGCTGGGCCAGCATACCGACGCGGTGCTGGGTGAGATGCTGGGCTTGCCAGCGCACGAGATTGCCGCGTTGCGGCAACAAGGGCTGGTGTAAAGCACCTTCGCCCGATCCATGCCTCCCGCTGCCTTGGAGCGATGGCGTCAATAATTGCCTGAAAAGTTGCCCGTATCTGTGACTATGCAGCGCTATCGCGTGATGCCAATAATCCATCAGACCGTTCGTGCCGAGTAGGCCCTGAGTAGCGCAACGTACCGTATCGTATCGCGGGGCCGTATCGAAGCACGCTGGGTACGTGGCAGCCTTCGATAGGCCGCTGTGCGGCTACTCAGCCCGATCGGATTTGCGCGTGCTGCGCAGCGCTTTTCCGGGCTTCTAAAGATGTACTCATACCTCATGATAAGACAGAGTATCAGTAAAAAAACGCATTTTTCCGCATGTTTTTAATGCGTATATTAAAAATACACATGGCTGTATGCGTGAATAGCCGGCGCTAGATGCCGATCCATAATTTTCATGAATTCGAAGGCGTGACCGGGCGATTCTCTCCAAAGAAGAGATTCATGCGGAGTTCAACTGGCCGTAAAAAAAGCAGCTCTTGTGGACATACTGGGAAATGCTGTTGGATGGAATCGGCAATTGGAGAATAAATATCGCGCTCGTCATGCCTTGAACATGGTGCTGAGTTCCTGATAGCTTACCGCTTCATTTGCGAAATCGAAGGTGCCGTGCTCGCGCATCTCGCGGCCAGCGCGGGAGAGTGCACTGCCAACGCTAATGCGCGTTTAACCCAGTCCGTATAAGCCTGCTCAGTACGGGTACTGTAATGCTTCAAGCGGATTTTCCCCCTGACTTGATCGAGCAACGTAGGTTCTTGCCTAGGTAAATTTTCTGATGGGCATTGCATTTATTTTAGAAGGTGCTAAATTTCGCTACATGGATGAATTTAAAATCATCTTACATTTTTATAAATAATTAGACAGACGTTTGACGCAATGTTTTGCGTCTATTAGGATGTCTAATATTAGTTAGGCCGCTGATAAACGGTTGCGTATTTTCAACGAGGAGAAAACATATGACGATCACAGGAAGCTGTCATTGTGGGAAAAACGCATTTAGCATCGAGGGTGAAATTCCGACAGAGCTTACTCGGTGCACCTGCTCTTTTTGCTCAAAGCGCGGCGCGTTGTTGGCTTACTATCAGCCCGGTCAATTTCACGCAACAGCCCAAGCAAATGCTGATGCGATCTATCGTTGGAATACAAAACTTGTAGCGCATCACTTCTGTTCTGAGTGCGGCTGCGCTACATACACAGATAGCCCGGCTTTCGAGCAAGATGGAAATTGGGACAAAGTCACACGTCGGATTGGGGTCAATGCGCGTTTATTCGACAACTTCGATGCTGCCACAGCGCCTGTGACTGTTATAGACGGCAAGAACCTTTGGTAGTTGGTAGTTGGTTGCTCGTTTGCCCCGCTCGCCGCCAAAGGTTCAGGGCGCCCCCTAACAATTCATTCAAGCCGAAGCCGCTTCGCGGCTCGGCTTAATTCAGGCGTTAGGCCGCAGAAATAACCATGAAGCGAATTTGGACAATCATCGGCGTGGCGGACGTTACCCGCAGCTTTGCGTGGTATCAGTCGCTCTTTGGGCTGCCCGCCACGAAGCCTGCCCACGACTATTTTGGGCAAATTATCGACACAGACGAGACAGTCCTACTCTGCTTGCATCGTTGGGGCGCTCATGAGCATCCAACGCTTGCCAGCCCGGATCACGCAGAGCCTGGTAATGGGTTGCTCTTGTTCTTTCGCGTAGATGATTTTGACCAAGCCTTGGAACGTGCACGCACCATTGTCACGGCTCTTGAAGAGGAGCCTAATGTGAATCCAAACACAGGCACCAGAGAGTTCGCATTGCGTGATCCTGACGGGTATTACGTCATGATCAGTGCGCTGTCTGCAGCCTAACAATTCATTCAAGAGGGAAGCCGCTTCGCGGCTCCCCTTAATTCAGGCGTTAGACGGCATTGGAGAGTTCAATGATTTGTCGCATGTGGCATGGGGTCACACCGCGCTCGAAGGCCGACGCTTATACGACCTTTCTTGAGCAACGGGCTGTTCCAGACTACCGCTCAGTTCCGGGCAACCTTACTGTCGCCGTACTGCGGCGAGACGAGGGTGAGGTAACGCATTTTATGACCGTCACCCATTGGGAATCGGAAGAGAGCATTCGTGCTTTTGCTGGGGATGACCTACTGCTGGCTAAGTACTACCCAGAAGATCAAGACTATCTCTTAGAGTTTGAGCCGCTAGTGCAGCATTTCGTTGTGGTGGCCCATGCAAATGCCGTCTAACAATTCATTCAAGCCGAAACCGCTTCGCGGTTCGGCTTAACTCAAGCGTTAGGGACTGCATGTCGAACAATGGCAATCAATTATTTTTATTTGAGTGGATTGGCGGCATTGTTTGGGTCATTTTCTGGGGGTCACTGGCCTATATTGCCATCTCAGAAAGGAGTATTACTCTTGGCGGGAAGGGTGGTATCACACACTTCGATGGGCTATGGGCGGAGTCAATGGGCTTCATTCTTCTAGGCACTTCGCTTCTTGGAGTGAACGTGTTATTGCGCATTCATCCTTTCAAGCGCCTATTGCAACTATTACTATTTATGGGGTGGTTATGCAGTGCAATTGTGTATTTTGCATGTTTCTATCCCTAACCATGCGCTCAAGCGGGACTGCGCAAAGGCCCCTTAGCTCCACGTTAGAAGGCTAGCCACCGCATGAAGATACTTGCTGTCACCTTTGCACTACTCGCAGTAGTCGCTGTGTCGGCAGTTCTTTATCTGAAGTACCGGCTAGAAAACACGCCAGACAACAAGGATCTTGAAGCAGCCATTGATTCCGAGGTTAAGAAGTTCACTAATGGCGATCTTGCGTATGGCTCGGTCATCGGTGTTTACAAGGACGGAAAATCACTCATCAAAGGCTACGGAACTGTAAGCAAAGGAAGCACCACCGTCCCTGGCGCATCAACGGTTTTTCAAATTGCATCGGTAAGCAAACTTTTTACCGCATCATTGCTCCAGATTCTTTGCGACGAAGGCGCGCTTAAGATAGATGCAACGCTAGGTGAATTGATTGGAGGCTCGATTCCCCTCTCGCCTGCCGCACAGAGGGTCACATTGAAACAACTTGTCACGCATACCTCTGGCTTTTCAAGCGTCCCAAAGCCGCTTGAACTCAGCGCAACCAAGTTGGCAGGAAAAGAAAACCTGATGCAGAACCCATATAGTCACCTTGGGCCACAATACGTATTCGATTATCTGGAAACCACGGAGGACAAGCGCGAGCCAGGCCGTTTCGAGTATTCCAATTTTGGGATGGGCCTACTTGGCCACGTCCTGGAAATCGTCACGAGAAGGAACTTTGAGTCTCTGGTTTTTGAGAAACTCCTGGTGCCACTTGATATGAGGGATACCGCAATAACGCTCACTCCAGAGATGAAGGCGCATTTGGCTCAAGGCTATTCCGGTGATGGTGAACCGAGCACGCTCTGGACATTTCATGCACTTGCTGGTGCGGGTGCTTTCAATTCCAATGCGGACGACATGATGAGATTCGTTCGAGCCAATATTGAGGATGGTTCCTTGATGTCACAGACGTTCAAGAAAATGCACGAACCAAAATTTGGTGGCGACACTGGAATCGGTTGGATGCAACCGGCATTCCTCGATAGATTTTTCGGCAATCAAGCGGTGATTTGGCACAACGGAATGGTTGGCGGTTATGCTTCCTACGTATCCATAGACACGAAGGCCAAGACCGGTATTGTCATTCTTTCCAACAAAGCGGTTGACGTTACGATGTTGGGAATGATGCTGACACGTCAGGCACGCACACAATCATGGTCATCTCAACACGCCTTCTAACCCGGCAGTCAACACGGACGCTGCGCGATAAGGCCGCGCACCGCCGGTTACTTTTACGTTAGGTTGCTTTTAGCATGTCGCTTACTCATCGTCCTGTTGCCGAGAAAGACATTCAAGTCATTTGCGGTTTTCCGCAAAGCGAAGACGAGTTGTTCTTCTTGTTCCCAAAGGCAGCATTCCCGCTGGCTACATCACAGTTGCAGGACGCCATTGCACAGCGTTCAGACTCAACGGTAGTGGAGCTTGGCGGTGAAATTGTCGCCTTCGCCAACTTCTACCGCTGGGAAGTTGGCGGCGGTTGCTCCATTGGAAACGTCATTGTTTCGCCGGCAGTCCGTGGGCGCGGCGTGGGTCGCTACCTCATCGAACAGATGATTGGCCTTGCTTTCTCAAAACATCAGGCCGCTGAAGTAACAGTGTCGTGTTTCAATCAAAATGTTGCTGGCCTGCTGCTTTACCCGCAATTGGGGTTTCGACCATACGCCGTCGAGGAACGGAAAAACAAGAAAGGAGATCGGGTTGCACTTATTCATATGCGGTTGCCGCGAAACGCAACCTAACCCGGCGCTCAACCTCGCTCCTTTTAGTCGCTGGACGCTGCGCGATAAAGCCTTGCAGCGCCGGTTAGCTCTACGTTAGGCATAGAAGGTTCAATTATGAGTATCGACCAGAAGATTCTTGCCAGGCTAGAGGAACTGATTGTCCTGGGACAGAGAGTTTTAGCGACCCGTCGCTCGCCAGCGGCTGGGCACATGACAAGTGATTTCATTGATGTGCAACTTGCAAATCAGTGGCTAACGAGCTGCCTCAGTCTCCTTGCACGAGTCTTCGGCGAACAGAGCGCACACTACCAACGCTTGAAGGAGCAATTTCCGTCGTACCCAAAATGGCCGAATGTAAGCCAAGCTGTTGGCGCCGATTGAATATTGACCCACCGTGCCGATTGAATATTGACCCAGGGCTGGGTGCTGCGTTTAAATCAGCAATTGTGGATAACTATACCAAATAGCGTGGTTTCGAAGTTTTCTATTCTCTCGTTTTTCGTCAGCCAGAATGCGCGGGGAAATGCGCGAAGGGCGAGGCCCATAGCGCATTTCCCCGCGCGCGCTTGATTAGAGCGGCTCGTCAGCCGATGTTTCCTTGGTGCCCTTCTGGGCTTGCTCCCGCGCCTTGATGCGCGATTTTGCCGCCATGCTGCTGTGCTGGAACCGGTACGAATCATTGCCGGTCTCGACGATATGGCAATGATGGGTAAGCCGATCCAGCAGTGCCGTGGTCATTTTGGCGTCGCCAAATACGCTCGACCATTCGGCAAAGCTGAGGTTGGTCGTAATGACGACGCTGGTGTGCTCGTACAGTTTGGATAGCAAGTGGAACAGCAAGGCGCCGCCAGCCTGACTGAATGGCAGATATCCAAGCTCATCGAGTATGACGAGATCCATGCGCATCAATGACAGCGCGATCCGGCCAGCCTTGCCATCACGCTTTTCTTTCTCCAAGGTATTGACCAGATCGACTGTGGAATAGAAACGGACTCGCTTGCCATGGGACACAATGCCGGACACCGCGATGGCAGTCGCCAAATGCGTTTTCCCCGTACCAGGACCACCGATAAGGACTGCGTTCTGCGCCGTATCCGTAAACGACAGCGTCGCCAGCTGTTTGACCAGCCGTTGATCGACCCTGGAAGATTCGAAGTCGAATCCGGCCAGATCACGATGCATCGGGAATTTGGCAGCAGTCATCTGGTGCCGGATCGAACGCATGCCACGGTCCGTATTTTCAGCCTGCAGCAGGTGCTCGATCAGCCATTTTGAAGACGCCGTTGAGCTCTCCCCCTGTTCCATCAAATCCGTCCAGGCGCTGACCATCCCATACAGGCGAAGATCCTTGAGTTCCTTCGCGACGTCACGCATGGCCGGCCTCCACGGCATCGATTGCCACGTCGTCAATGCCGCGCAGGCTGTCGTACCTGCTGGTATTGGCGACCGGCGCTTCGGTCAATTGCAGGCTCGTCTCCACGCACGCCGGTGCGGGACTGGCATTGAGTCGCGTCAGCACATTTTCCACATGCTCGGCGCTGAGCACGCCGGACTCAATCACCAATTCCACCGCCACCAGTACCGCTGGCAATCCCGCTGCGGGCACCGCAGCGAGCACTTGCGCCATCACCTTGTCGCCGCCATCGAACCGCAGCAAGCCCTGTTTTAAACGCAATAATGGCGCCGGCATGTCGGTAAAGGGGGCGCCGTTGCGCAGCGCACCAGGCTTGCGCTCGATGAGCGGGATGTAGTGCTGCCAGTCGTAGCAAACTTGACCGCGCTCGGTCAGCCGGTCGTGACTGGCGACGATGACGTCTCCTGCCACGACACTGATCCGGTGCGGATAGAGCCGGGTGCTGACCATGTGGCCGGCGAATTCGCACGGCACGGAATAGCGGTTTCGATGCGCCGTGATCAGGCATGTCGAGGATACCCGTGCCGGTTTTTCCACATAGCCATCAAATGGCGTTGGCATCGGGATCATCTGGGCGCGTTCCTGCTCCAGCATGTCGGCCACGCTGAATTGCGTATGTTCTGGATGACGCAATTCGTCCCATAGCAACCGACACCGTTCACCGAGCCATGCATTGAGTTCAGTGAACGAGCCAAATTGACGGGCTTGCGCATCCAGCCAGATGCGCCGGCGACTGTCCTGCACATTTTTATGAATGCCGCGTGAATAATGTACCACTTGAGCGCACTTAAACCGGCGAGAATGCCGGGTTAAAAGTGTACCAATCCTAGCCTGTAGTCTTATGCCACCCCAGCGGCATGAGAAAGGCGG
>JABBOY010000020.1 GCA_012927585.1 Glaciimonas sp. | reverse complement strand
GGTTGTTGTCGTCAGATTCGAATCCGAATCCGAATCCTGATTCCGCGCCGTCTGCGAATCCATCCTCGCAGGCAACTGCTGACGCGGGCGCGGCGGCTGTGCACGAGGCCATGCATTCTTCCAGCAGTTGCGGGATCGGGCCGAATAGTTCGGCGATGCCCTCAGACACGTTTTTGGGCAGGTTGTTTATGCCAATGCTGGCCACGCGCAGCACCGTGTAGGGCACTGGGGCTGCATTGGCTGCGGCATTGAGCGGGCCTTGCGTCAAATCGAATGTGGTGCCCGGGCGTAAGGTGCGCACGGTGCTGCGCGCATACCAGCGTTTGTTGCGCGCTTCATGCGCTTGCATGTGCAATTGGCCGTAACGCAGGGCTTCGGCACTGTTGGCATACGCATACGGGCCCGGGCTGTCGTAGCTTTCCAGCAGCGGTGCTTGCTTGCCGCCGAAGGCATGATGGGTCGGAATGTGGGCCGTCACGGCTTTCTTTGTCTTGTAGTCATATGACAGCAAGGTGATCGCGCCGGCTTGCAATGTGCGTCTGGCACTCAGGGCCTGGATGCTGTCTTGTTCTTCACGCGCGGTGCCGGCGTGGAAGCGAATCCCGTGGCCGCCCAGTGCATGGCTGCTGGTGGCGTCTTCCGGGCAGGCGCTTTTTTGGGTGGTGTCGGCAAACAGGACGATCTGATGGCCGCTGGGCGCGGTGGTGGATTCTTCGATGCGAAAGCTCAGACCTTCTTCGCTCAATAAGCGACTGACAAAATCAAAATTGCTTTCGCGGTATTGGGCAACGTAACTGCGGGTGCGGGCCTCAGTCATGAAGGGCGCGACTTCACTGCTCCATTGCCAGGCGGCGTGGGCGCTGTATTCCCGAAAGATCGATTCGATGATGTCGATGACGGTTTTGTCTTGCCAGACGCGGCTGCTGCGCGACTGCGTCAATAACCAGGGCCAGGGCACCAGCCGCACCCGATAGCGGGCGAATCCGCCTTCGCTGCCCAAGAGCGCTGCTTCGTTGATCAGGCCGGTGAAAGCGGCACGGGTGCCGTCGGAGAGGGAGATCTGGAGGGTGGCGCTGCGCCCGAGCAGGGTTTTTAACGGAATGTGCGCGTTGGTGCTGAGAACGATGATGTCGCGCGCACCGATGCTATGCAAGCCTTCTACTGCGGCGAAGGCTTCGACTTGCAATCCGCTGCTGCCGTAATCGGTGCTGCTGTCGCGGCCATTGCTGTTGATGGTCAGTGCGTAGAGCCGTGTCGCGCTGCCAAATTGCGCAAGTTGGGCGAGTTGCGTTAAGAGTTCTGACATGGGTTGGGAGGAAGGTGTTGAGGAAGGGAGGTGCGCGGTATTTTGGGGTTTTGGTGCCGCGCAGAGGTGCGGAGCAATTTTAAAAAAATAGGGAGTATCACTTTTTTTAATGCATTGTCCGCATGTTTCTAGTGGTTATGTAAAATATACTCTGTTAAATATTGCATGTGTGTCAAGAATGTATTTTAGCGTGGGCGTAGACATTTAGGCAAGCGAATATTGCCATATATCAATACGCGTAATTATTTAACCTTGCAGGCCGCATCGCTATCCCAGCGCCCGGCGCAAATGCGCAAGCGGCATAATTCGCCCTCGACAAAACCGAGACTTTTACAGCGCTGGAGTAAAGACGCTGTGCTGTCGCCCATCTGCCGTGCAACGACGTCTCGATTGTGCTGAGTTGATTGAGCGTTTGCCTCAGCGCCGTTGTTGTTGTGCACCAAGTTGGCTGGCTTAGTGATGGGCACGGCATTTTTTGCTGTTTGCTTTGGGTCGTGCTCTGTCGAATACGCCACCAGGGCCGCGATTAACTTGGTGTCGCTATCAACTATGTTGTTGCTTTGGCTAGCGGCTTGTTTGCTTGGTTTTGCGGGTTGTTTATCCGCTTTGGCGCTGGTGACGCGATTGACCTGCGGTGCCTGCACAACGGCAACCGGCTTTACCGGATCTGGGGTGGATGGCGCTTCAAGTGCGCTCTGGAGTGCTGCTGGTGGAGGCTTGACGCCGGCTTCCAAAACGGTCGTGAGATTATTGTGCCCATCAATTTTTACGAGTGCGATGGGTGCGTCTGTGATGATTGTCGCGGCCGTCGACGCAGCTGTTAGATCCCTCTTGCCGGTATCAGGAAGACTTGCTAGCGGCTGCGACGTTGTGTTGGCACTGGTACTTTCCGAGACTGCCTCCGGTACCGGTTGGGAATGAATGCTGACTGGAGCCAAGACCGTAAGCCTATTGTCGGATCCACTCATCAGGGTCCCTGCAACGGCTATCGCGACCAAACCGAACACAAATACAAACAATCTCAAACGTCGCCGAACAGGACTTGGCACCGCTTGCAGCGAGGTGCCTTGCGATAGCATGTTTAGTATCCGCACGTTCCCCGTGTCGTTTTGGTCAGACGGCGATAAGAGACTCGGCTTGGCCGCAATGCGTTTTTGTTGTTCGGATTGCTGCAAAATACATACTCCTGAAATTAAATAATAAGCAACTTTTGTTTTTTTATGGAAACTTAATAAGTTATACTGGATTGTAACGACATCCATATGGATTAACAATCTACCAAGTTATTTTTCGTAAAAATTACGATAAATACGTCATATCAAGGATTTCCGTGCTCTTCGTTGTTCTCGTCCTTTATTTTGTGTTGGCTTGCAGTGTAATTTGGCTAGTTTTATTCCCTTCCACCCGAGAAGCGACGCTACGGCTAATTGGTGGCGTCTCAGCGAAAATTGGCGACAGTTTAGGGCGTTGGAAGCAATCGAAAGATAAAACTCGGAGCCACGCTTTAGCATCGCTCAGCGCATTATTGTTTAGCTTGGGGCATGGCTTGCGCCGACATTATCTGCTCTGCATTGTTGTAATTTCCTTGATTGCACTTCCTCCCCTCGTCGCTTTAATGCTCAGTAGTAAGTCGATGTTGGAAGGTTTCGAGGATTCTGGGGGGGGAGCCAATCTACAAGTTGCGGAACTTCTCAAAGGCGAACAACTTGCGCCACCGCCGCCATTGCCACCAGATTTTTTCACTACGCAAGAAGTGATGCAAGTGCGTCCGATGTTGGCCAATGCGAGCCGGAACTGGCAGTTGCTTAACAATGATTACGCGCAGCGCCTATTGCTGATTTTCAAAATCATGAAAGAAAAACACGGATACGACATGGCCATTATCGAGGGCTATCGCAGTCCAGAGCGCCAGAACATACTGGCCAACATCGGCGAGCATGTCACGAAGGCCGCGGCCTTTCAGAGTTTTCACCAATACGGCCTCGCTGCAGATTGTGCCTTCCTGCGTAACGGGAAATTGGTTATCAGCGAAAAAGACTCTTGGGCAATGGAAGGGTATCGCCTGTATGGCGAAGTAGCTGAATCTGTCGGCCTGACTTGGGGCGGCCGTTGGAAAATGATGGATTTCGGCCATACCGAACTGCACTTGCAAGGAGTAATAAGAAAATAATGTTCATTAAGAAACGTATTATTTATAACGCGCTTTATAATCAATGTTGCGAATAATCAATGTTGCAAAAAAAATTAAGGAATTACATGGCAAAAGCGTTTATCGTTTTAGGCGACAAAACTTCGCACGGTGGCACCGTAGTGGAAGCTTCTGGCCAGACCTTCGCCGGAAATATTGGAGTTGCCCGTGTCGGCGATAAAGTCACCTGTCCAATTCGTGGGCATGGCACTAACGCGATCGCAACCGGAGATATGACATTGATCATTGATGGGGCCGCGGTAGCCCGTGCCGGCGATACAACTGCATGCGGTGCTGTTCTGATTGCGAGTCAAACCGCAACGACTGATTGAGATACCGTCGTCCTATGCAAGTTACTAAATTCAAAGACTGCAATTGATGCGCGCTTTGCTAATGCGCGGCCTGTTTATCTGCGCCATTTTCGTCACCGTCTGGATTTTGATGGTGATGTATTGGCGTAGCACGAATCGCATGCCGACTTCATCCGAAGTTGTTCTCTATCTGCTCGTCCTGCCAGTCAGTTTTTTGTTCGGCCTTTGGCTGATTCGCAAAATGACCGTGGCCGTGACAGCCAGCGCTGCGGCCGGTGTTGCCGCTGCCGCTGTGCCGCAACCCGATGACGTAAATCCGCCGGCACATGACGACAAACAGGAACGGACTTGGACATTGGCGATCCTCGCGGGCGCACTGCGTTCACCACACGGCGCAAGTCCCGATGAATTGGCGACCGCGCTGAAATCAAAAGAAGCCCGCCTCGAGCTGGATACTGAACTAACAGACTCCAATGGTTTTCCGGTACGTACGGGACGCATTAGTGACATTGATGGCGACGCTGTCGCAGAAGTGATTGCAGCTTGGCTCAACTCTGCAAATATGCAAATACCGGCATGGACCGCTGAACAGTTGCGCGCGTTAGCCATGGGAAGCGACGTCTTGGTTGATCTGGTAAGTCAGGCGCTGACCCACCCCTATTTGATTGACTATGTAAATGCAGGCACCACGAAACGTAGTTCCATTGAACTACCCGTGCTGCAGTTATTACCCGTGTTTCCAGATAGCTGGCCAAGCGACATGCGTAAGACGGTTGCCAGCTGGTTCATGCATCTGATTGAACAGCACGGCTGGCCGGCAGAGAAGATTTTGATCAGCCCGATGATGACCAGCAACCGCACCGAGCCGCTCAGTCTGATTGATCGACTGTCTGTCCACTCGCACCGCCAATCGCTGCCCTGCTTCTGTCTGATGATCGCTTCCGAATCGTTTATCGGCGAAAAAAGCATCAACCAGTGGGACGCCGCCGGGCAGTTACTGAAAGGCAAAGGCAATACAGGGCAAATACCAGGAGAAGGGGCGGCCGGCTTACTACTCGCCGATCAGAATCAGGCGACGCTGATGGACGTCGAATTTCCTGCAGCGATCCATCGTATCGCTCAAGGCCGGCGCGAAAAATCTGCGGATGCAAACGGCCAAGTGAGTGCGGAACTGCTATCTGAATTGGCCCAAGATGCCCTACTTATAGCGGACACAACATCGGACAAAATTACCATGCTAATTGCAGACAGCGACCACCGTGGCAGCCGAATGACGGAATTGATGGGCTTAAGCCAGAGGGTTTTTCCAGAGCTCGATTTCAACGACCAATGTATGAAAATTGCTGCAGACTGCGGCGCAGCAGGCGCAGTGTCAAGTCTTACCGCTCTTGCGCTTGCGCACCAAGAGGCGGCCGTAAATGCGACTTTTACTTTGTGCACCAGCAATCAGGATGCCTTCGACCGAACCGCCGTCGTCATAGGCCCGTTCATCAAGGCCACTTTTGATACACAAGCAACCGCATCACATATTCATTAAACCCAACCTAAAATTACGTCTCAATTATGCAAAGAATTTGGCAATTCCTCACTGACACGCGCACATTGGTCATCATCGGTTTCGCAGCACTAGCAGCGTTCCTGTTTCTCGGTGCCCGCGCGTTACAAATTGCCGCGATTTGGGTCGCGATCATTTTGCTTGCTGCATTCGTAGCGTGGTTGTCGTTCTGGCTATTCAAACGCTGGCGTGCAGGGCAAGCATCGCAGCAGTTTGGCGACATGCTGGAGCGGCAAGTCGACAAAACATCCTCTAAGACCGACAACATCAAGCGCGATGAAGTCGAAGCGGTACGCCAGCGCATGCTGGAAGCGATTACAACGATCAAGAATTCGAAACTTGGCCTTAACTCCGGTGCGTCGGCGCTATATGAGTTACCTTGGTATATGGTGATCGGCAATCCTGCCGCAGGAAAAAGTACTGCCATTACCAATTCGGGCTTGCAATTTCCGTTTGCGGATAAGAATGGCAAGATCATTCAAGGTATCGGCGGCACACGCAACTGCGACTGGTTCTTTACGACCGACGGCATTCTGCTTGATACTGCAGGCCGATATTCAGTGTACGACGAAGACCGTGAAGAATGGTTCAGCTTCCTGAGTCTGCTCAAAAAGCATCGCAAACAGGCACCGATCAATGGCATCATCATCGCGGTCAGCATTGCGGAATTAACCGGCAATCGACCTGAATTCGGCATCAATCTGGCGAAGAATCTGCGCCAGCGCGTCCAGGAACTTACCGAGCGGCTTGAAGTATTTGCGCCGGTCTATGTGATGTTCACCAAGGCAGATCTGATCACCGGCTTCAACGAATTTTTCCTCGACAGCGAACGCACCGAAAGAGATCGGGTGTGGGGCGCAACACTGCCATACAACCGTAACAATACAGGCCAGGAAGTATTGAGTTTCTTCGACGCCCGCTTCGATGAACTGTATGACGGCTTGAAGGAAATGAGTCTGGCCAGCATGGCCATGAATCGAGGAGAGCGCATGCCCCCTGGCGTGCTGACTTTTCCTCTTGAGTTCTCGTCTGTCAAAGGCGTATTGCGCTCGTTTGTCGCCACCCTATTTGAGGAAAATCCGTTTCAATTCAAACCGGTGTTTCGCGGTTTTTATTTCACCAGTGCATTACAGGAAGGTACGGCCGCCGGCACGTCATCCCAGCGCATCGCTGACCGTTTCGGCTTGGAACTGCAGCCGCAGGAGCAACCTGAAATTTATTCCAAACACGGCTTCTTCCTGTTGAATTTATTCAAACAAGTCATTTTCGCCGACCAACAATTGGTGTCGCAATACGCGAGTCCGAACAAGACAAAGCTGCGTTATGCCGCTTTCTTCGCGGCAACAGCGTTCGTTGGGCTGACGCTGGGTGGATGGAGTTGGTCGTACATTGGGAACAAGCAATTGGTCGCCAATGTT
The DNA here is from genome assembly GCA_012927585.1 of Glaciimonas sp. Taxonomy (GTDB): domain Bacteria; phylum Pseudomonadota; class Gammaproteobacteria; order Burkholderiales; family Burkholderiaceae_D; genus AVCC01. The sequence goes on along the minus strand of JABBOY010000020.1, from coordinate 42,291 downwards.
CAGGCCGATCTTGATAAGATTGTAAAGTTGCAAGATAAACGTCTCGACTTGCAATCCCGTTTTGAAGCGTTGGAAATTCTGCAAGATCGCATAGAGCAACTCGATAAATTCCATACTGACCGACCGCTGTCGGTCAGTATGGGACTCTATCAAGGTGATTTGCTGGAGCGCAAGTTGCGCGAGGAGTATTACTCCGGCATCAAAGAAGTCATTCTGAAACCGGTCACGGCCAATATCGAGGCTTTTCTGGTAGAAGTTAACAGCGGAACCGATAAGCTTGAGCCCATGACGCAGCCGCCGCAGTTCGCTGGCGTGTCGGTTTCCGGAACCACATCCGGCACTCGTTTAGCGGCCGGCAACAGTGCCCATCCGTATAAGGATGTATCGCCTGCCAGCGTCGAAGATGCCTATAACGCACTCAAGACCTATCTGATGCTGAGCGACAAGTCGCGCGCCGAAACCAGCCACCTTAACGATCAGCTAGCCCGCTTCTGGCGTGGCTGGCTTGAGAGTCATCGGGGTACCATGCCACGCGAACAAATGATTCGCAGTGCCGAGCGCTTGATAAGCTTCTCGCTAGGACAAATCAACGATCCGTCGTGGCCCACGATGGATCGCAAACTATCGCTGGTTGATCAAACACGCGAAAATCTGCGCCGGGTGGTGCGCGGTATGCCTGCGCGCGATCGTGTGTATGCTGATGTCAAGGCACGCGCATCAACCCGCTTTCCGAGCATGACAGTAGCCCGTATTGTCGGTGATCAAGACAAGGGACTGATAGTCGGCAGTTATGCTATTTCAGGAACATTCACTCGCGACGCATGGGAAAAATTCGTTGAAAATGCCTTCAAGGAAGCTGCAAATAAAGAACTACAAAGCGCCGATTGGGTTTTAAAAACTGCATCTAAGGATGACCTGACTTTGGAGGGTAGCCCAGAGCAAATCCAGAAAGCGTTGGTCAATCAGTACAAGATTGAATATGCGAAGGAATGGCAGAAGTTTGTGCAGGGTGTGGCAGTAGCTGATTTGAATGGATTCGATACTGCCGTGACGGCAATGAACCGCCTCGGCGATCCATTGACCTCCCCAATCGACAAGTTGGTCAATGCGGTGTATCAGGAAACGTCTTGGGACAATCCGTCGCTGGTCAATACAGGCTTGTTGCGCGTCCAGCGCGGTTTTATCGGCTGGCTTAAGGAAACGATCCTGCGACAGACGCCAATACCTGTCAACGTCAACATGACCGGCCCCACCGGCGACATTCCTATGGGCCCGGTCGGCAAAGAGTTCGCTGGTGTAGCCAAACTTGTTATTAGCAAGGATAAGGAATCGTCGTTGATGCGCGGATACCTGGAATCCTTGTCCAAGCTGCGCACACGTTTTAATCTCATTAAAAATCAAGGTGACACAGGGCCCGGCGCAAAACAATTGTTGCAGCAAACACTCGAAGGCAGCAGCTCCGAGTTGTCCGACGCATTAAAATATGTTGATGAGCAAATGTTGACCGGCATGACAGATTCACAAAAACTATCGATCCGGCCCCTGTTGGTGCGGCCGCTGATACAGGCGTTCACGGTCATCATCAAACCTACCGAGAACGAAATAAACAAGGTCTGGCTGGCACAAGTGTACGAACCTTTCCAGAAAACTCTGGCCGGGAAATATCCGTTCACAGCTGATTCAAAGATTGAGGCAAATAACGCTGAAATCGGCGCAATCTTCGGTGCTGACGGTGCGATCGCTAAATTCGTCACAACATCAATGGGGCCGCTTGTGGTTCGGCGCGGCGATATGCTTGCACCGAAGACATGGGCGAACATGGGTATCAATCTGTCGCCGGTTGTCGTCAGTAATTTTGCGGGCTGGGTCACACCGCAAGGCGCAGCAGGGTCGGCAGCATCGACCGGCGGAACGTCCGATTCGCAGTCCGTGTTTCAAATTCAGCCTTTACCTGCGCCCGGCACGTTGGAATACACGATTGAAATTGACGGACAGCAACTACGTTACCGCAATACACAGACACAGTGGACTAACTTTATTTGGCCCAATCCTCAGGGTGTGCCCGGAGCGCGCATTACCGCTGTTACCTTCGACGGCCGCACCGTTGAAGTCGCTAACCAGCCAGGCCGGTTCGGGCTTGAACGGCTCATCAATTCCGCTACCCGCAAGCGCAAGGCCAGCGGCGTTTTTGAGCTTAACTGGGTCGGTGGCGGCGCCTCGGTATCGGTTGATCTGAAAATCATCAGCAGCCCCCAGGCATCGGGGGCCACCTCAGACACGAGAACCACGCCAAGCTTGCGCGGCATCAAATTACCTGAATCGATTGCCGGCGGCGCGCCTGCATCTGTCGCTCAGACCGCAGCTACCGCCAGTGTCATTGCCAATTCTAAGATGGAGGGTGCAATCGCGCCAGTAGCACCACGCGCATTGGGAGTGGCCCAATGAGTAGCATCGCAACACAAACCAAAGTTGGCTATTTTGGAAAAGTTCCGTCACATGGAGACTTCATTAAGGCTGCCGACAATATCGCGTTGATCACCTTGCTGGATAACTGGCTGGCGCAGTCAATGGATCTGCTGTCTACCGATCCTCGCTGGAAGATTATTTACGATGACGTCGCGCCATTGCATTTTGCTTTCATAGGTCCAAGCAGCAGGCATGCCATTGCAGGCCATTTGTTCGCCAGCTCCGACCAGGCCCACCGGAGGTTTCCATTTATATCTATGAGCGCGATGGATATCGACGAACCCTGCGAATTCGTCAAACGCAGCCCGATGATACTGTCGCGCCTGTGGAGTCGACTCGAGCTATTGACAGAAAATGTAATGACCGCAAGCGATCCGGCAACGCCGCTACAAAATCTAGCAGCCACGGTGGTCGCTCTTGAACTCAACACTACCGCTTATGATGCCGCGTTTTCTGATTTCCTCGATATGCAAACCATCGGCGCGCTAGATGCGCTGTTGGCGCAATCAGGCTTCAAAGGAACCTCGCGGCAATTGCTTTTAGCGCTCGGTTTTTTACTGCAGCCGGTGATGGCTAGCAGTTCTAGTCGTCTGGAAAAGAGTCTTATTCTCCCGCTGCCGAACGACCCGGTATACCGCTATCTGGTTGCTACATTTTGGATGCATCTGATCACGCCGTTCTTGCACCGCGCCGATTTTGAGCTTGCCATTTTCTTCACACGAATTGAGAACAAGCCCAGTATGGTTCTCGGCTTCAGCGGCGCATCCGCCCGTACGCTGCACGCGATCATCAATCCACAAATTGGTGCCGAGCATCATATTGCCTTCGAAGACGCCGACTGGATCGAGGACCAGCTTGACACCGACTATGGCGTCAAAAAATTATCCAGCTATCTGTCGCAACCCAATCTTTCCTTAAAATCCGCTCACGATTCGTTTCGTGAAGCGTTTATTGGAGCTTAACGCCATGCGTTACCTGTGGATCACTCTGTACTTCATCTCCGCCCTTGGATGGGCACAAAACGCTACCCCAGCGGTTGCAATACCCAATCCGGGGCAGGTTCTCATAACCGGCACGGTACCCGACGAAGCCAGTAAAGCCAGCGCGCTGGCACGTTTACGCGAACTATATGGTGCCGACAAAGTGGTTGATCAGATCGCCATCGGTTCCGTCGTGTTGCCGCCGAACTGGAATGGCTATGTCCAAAAATTAATTAACCCGAACCTGAAACTCATTAGCCGCGGCCAGTTGACAATCGATGGCAATGCTGTGAGCGTGCGCGGCGAGGTCGCCAACGAAGCGCAACGTCAGCAAATCGCCAGTGAGATCGCCACCAATCTCAATCCGACCTACACTGTCAACAACGGCTTGCGCGTGTCCGCGTCCGTATCCGAACAAAGTGTTCTGGATAATACGCTCGCAAACCGCATTGTCGAGTTCGAAAGTGGCCAGACTACGCTCACTCCAGTGGGGAAAGCCATCTTGGATGAGATGGCTGTCGCGTTACAAAAGTTCAAGGGAAAGAAAGTGGAAATCATCGGGCACACTGACGGCAGTGGTCTGCGCGTGAGCAACCTGGCGTTGAGCCAAGCACGCGCCGATGCGGTTAAAGTTTATCTCAATAGTAAAGGTATCAACGAAGGCTTGCTGTCCACCTCCGGGCAAGGGCCGGATCGCCCAGTCGCAAGCAATGATTCGTCCGGTGGACGCGCGCGCAATCGGCGCATTGAATTCAGAATCGCACAGTAAATTTTTTTTCTCGCAGTCCTGGCGTCCGTCAGTGATCGTCGGACCCAGGGATTTGCAAGCCCAGCAGCTCTTCGACGTGCGCCAGAGAAGCACTGTCTTTTATAACTGCCCTTAGCCATGCATGCAAAGGCAAATCGCCCCAATTCGCGGCCTTGTCTGCAAGATAAGCGACCGGGCTATGCGGTTCAGTATGTCTGAAAAATTCCGCGACTGCGCGCAGTTGCGCAAGTGCCTGTGCACGGGTCTGGATTGGACCATTAAACGCTGTAGGCGTGGGGGTATGGCTCTGACCTGAGTCGGCAGGCAGCAATTCAGCATTCTGCGTCTTGATTCCGGCATCCACGGCAAAGCGCTCAATGGTCATTATCACATTGTCCAGCGCGTCTTTTGCAGCAGAAAATCCCGGCCCATCAACGCCCAATCGTACATCGACCGATTTTTCCATTTGAAGCAATGCGGCCTGACAGTAACGCGAGTCCACCAACAGCTCTTCATAAAATCCGCGCGAGCTTTTACGGCGCGCAGCTTCGAGGGCCGTCAACTTTAGCCCCTCCTCAGGCGTACCGCCTTCTGCTGCTATTTTTTCAGCATGCGCAGCCCGCGTACGTGCAGACTCAAAATCGACGCTTGAGAACGACGTGCCTTTGCCTTCCGTGATCGGAATTTCATGGATTAATTGCACCGAGCGGGCGAGCAGCCAGCTCAGATTGCCGATTTTTCTTTCCTGATCACCATCTTCCGCCAACGGATGGAGATTTTCCCAAAAATTGTCACATAGCCCACTAATCAGGCTGTAGCCGTCGCCAAGACCCCGAAATTTTTTTATCTTGGTACTAGCTTCCGCAAACCAGACGGCGAGACGCAAATCCTTACTTTTTAAACTAAGTAATGATGCGCAGTGTTGCACAACAAAGTTCCAGTCCGCCTCCTTGAGTGCAGTTACCCATTCGCCTTGATCAAGCGTAGGGTCGTCAAAACGACGCGCCTCCGCAATCGCATCAAGGTCTGCAGAAAACGATAAATCGTCGCCACAAGGCTCTGAATCATTAATTGGATTAAGTTGTTGGCTGACCGCGGGCATAGTTAAGCTAGCTCCTGAAATTTAATTACACTACCTCTGGCAAAGCCGGAGGTTTATTGCTGGGGGTGCCTCAAAGGCGCTGGTAACCCGTGATCCGCCTAAAGGCGGCTACAGTCCCACAACATTTGATCGTAACGATCATCTTCTTTCTCTTGATTACGGGATGTAGGCACGAACTATTTCTTCATCCAACCCTATTATCGAGACAAAGTAGCCTCGCGCCCAAAATACCTCTCCAGTAAAAATTCTCTGCCAACCTCCAAAATGCCTTGCTATCGAAATCGCACTCTTACCCTTGATAAAGCCAACCACGTTTGACATTTAATACTTTGGCGGCACACTCAAACACATATGAACATGCTCATTCATGAGATGGCCTTCGACAGCCTCGCACTGCCTTTGGGGTGCCAACTCCCGGAATATCTCGCCAAGGTGCTTGCGTAATGCCCCATAAATCATTTTCCTGCGTCGCCTCGGGATAAACATGATGTGATATTTGCAGTCCGATCTCGTATGACTCAAACTTTGGTACTTTTTCACTTTGAAACTCCTTCTTTTGTTAGAGATAGGAGTTTCAAACCGACCGACGTAACAGCCAAATCCTGGTCAGCCCCGGACAAAGCCAAGCCTTACCTTGTTAAATTAGACCACAGCAGTAGCTTGATTATTATATTTTTTTACCCTATATATACTTCGCATCTATCAGCGGTTTTTTCGCCGTAACTGGTCAACGCATGAAGGTAAATCGTCCTTCATGCACACCGATCTTGATTACATCCTTAGGGCCAAACTGGCCTTGCAATATCAGTTTCGAGAGTGGATTCTCGATTTCATGCTGGATGGCACGTTTCAGTGGCCGTGCGCCATATACTGGATCAAAACCCGCTTCTGCAATTTTCTGCAATGCTTCATCAGAGATGTCCAACGCCATTTCTAGACTCGCTAGCCGCTTCTCCAGAATTTTCAGTTGGATTTTGGCGATAGCGCCGATGTTTTTTTCATCGAGCGCATGGAATACCACGATTTCATCGATACGGTTGATGAATTCTGGACGGAAGTGCATTCTCACTTCCGCCATTACTTCCATTTTTATCAACGCCGGATCGTTGCCCTCCATCGCCTGAATTTTGTGGGAACCCAAGTTAGAAGTCATCACGATTACCGTATTTTTGAAGTCTACGGTACGTCCATGACCATCCGTCATACGGCCGTCATCGAGCACTTGCAATAGCACATTAAATACGTCGTGATGTGCTTTTTCAACTTCATCGAGCAAGATCACGCTATACGGTTTGCGTCGCACCGCCTCTGTCAAATAACCACCTTCGTCGTAACCGACATAACCTGGTGGCGCACCGATCAGGCGCGCTACCGAGTGTTTTTCCATGAATTCACTCATGTCAATGCGAATCATTGATTCCTCGGTGTCAAACAGAAATGTGGCCAGAGCCTTGCATAACTCGGTCTTGCCGACGCCGGTAGGGCCGAGGAACATGAACGAGCCGTAGGGCCGATTCGGGTCGCCCAGACCGGCACGCGAACGCCGGATCGCATCCGATACGGCAACGATTGCTTCATGCTGTCCTACCACGCGTTGATGCAAGGCATCTTCCATGTGCAGCAATTTTTCGCGTTCGCCCTGCATCATTTTCGCCACTGGAATCCCGGTCGCGCGCGATACGACTTCGGCGATTTCCTCCGCGCCAACTTGGGTACGTAACAATCTTGGCTTGCTTGCAACCAGTTTATCGACTTGCGCATCTTGCTGCGTTTGCGCTTCCAGCGCTTTTTCCAGTTCCGGCAGTTTGCCGTACTGCAGCTCGGACACGGTCTGCCAATCGCTCTGACGGGTCGCTTCTTCCATCTGCAGACGCGTTTTCTCGATTTCTTCCTTTATATGGGTACTCCCCTGTACATTAGCCTTTTCCGCTTTTAATATCTCTTCGAAATCAGCATACTCCCGTTTAAGTTTGAGGATTTCATCCTGAATCAGACCGAGACGTTTGAGTGATGCCTCATCTTTTTCCTTCTTAACCGCTTCACGCTCGATCTTTAGCTGGATGATGCGGCGGTCAAGCTTGTCCATTACTTCCGGCTTGGAATCACCTTCGATCTTGATCTTGGATGCTGCCTCGTCGATCAAGTCAATGGCCTTGTCCGGCAGGAAACGATCGGTGATGTAGCGATGCGATAACTCGGCTGCTGCAACGATGGCCGGGTCGGTAATCTCCACCCCATGATGCACTTCGTACTTCCCTTTCAATCCGCGCAAGATGGCGATAGTCGCTTCCACGCTGGGCTCGTCCACCAGAACTTTCTGGAAACGCCGTTCCAGTGCGGCATCTTTTTCAACATATTTGCGGTACTCATCCAGAGTGGTGGCGCCGACGCAATGCAACTCTCCGCGCGCCAAGGCCGGTTTCAGCATATTGCCGGCGTCCATTGCCCCTTCGGCCTTGCCGGCACCCACCATGGTGTGCAGTTCGTCAATGAATACAATGGTCTGGCCTTCGTCCTGCGCCAACTCCTTGAGCACCGACTTCAACCGTTCCTCAAATTCACCGCGGTATTTTGCCCCGGCCACCAAAGCCGCCATATCAAGGGAAAGTACGCGCTTGTTCTTCAGACTATCGGGCACTTCGCCATTGACGATGCGCTGCGCCAAGCCTTCCACAATGGCAGTCTTACCCACGCCTGGCTCGCCGATCAAAACAGGATTGTTTTTGGTGCGGCGTTGCAGCACCTGGATGGCGCGACGGATTTCATCATCACGTCCGATCACTGGATCGAGCTTGCCCATCTTAGCTCGCTCAGTCAGGTCCACGGTGTATTTTTTGAGAGCTTCGCGCTGCCCTTCAGCTTCCTGCGAATTCACATTGGCACCACCGCGCACGGCCATGATCGCAGCTTCCAATGACTTGCGTGTCAAGCCGTTTTCACGCGAAAGCTTACCGGCGTCCGACTTGTCATCCGCCATCGCCAGCAGCACCATTTCACTTGCGATGAATTGATCGTTGCGCTTTTGCGCTTCCTTATCGGCCAGATTCAGCAAAGAACCAAGCTCGCGTCCGACTTGCACATCGCCCCCGATACCGCTTACTTTCGCCAAACGGTCAAGTGAACCTTTTAGCGCGGTGGACAGTCGGCCGATATTCACGCCAGCCCGCTGCATCAGGGAACGTGCACTGCTATCGTCCTGATTCAATAAGGCTGTTAGTAAATGAACCGGCTCAATATATTGGTTATCGTTACCCACAGCCAAGCTTTGGGCGTCTGCAAGGGCTTCTTGTAATTTTGTCGTCAATTTATCAGCACGCATATGTACTCCAATCATGTATATAAGGTGAAATAAGGCCAAAAAATGTTTTCTCAAGCACAATCACACACACCTATTTTCTCATCAACTTTGATTGCCCAGTTGTATCGCCGGCATTGTTATATGACAAGTCGCAGGAACCATACAAAACAAACCAAATGTGGTGTTTCTTTAGACGAAAAAAAACTCCGGCATGCCGGAGTTTTTTTCTATCTCGCTGTATTCAGCGTTAGATAGGCTGAATGTTCGAAGCTTGCTTGCCTTTAGGGCCGGCAGTTACTTCAAAAGACACACGTTGATTCTCTTGCAGAGACTTGAAGCCATTCGATTGAATCGCTGAAAAGTGAGCGAACAAATCTTCTCCGCCTTCATCAGGTGTGATGAAGCCGAAGCCTTTAGAATCATTGAACCATTTTACGATACCAGTTGCCATTGCAATTCCTATTTCAGTTAAGTTGGGCATATGCCCGTTAAATCGTTTGAAGCAAGAAAGGAATGACAGACTAATACTGCACTACCCGCTCGAATCTCAACGATTGCGGAATTATACCCTATAAGTTTAAAAAAAACCTAGTAGCCAAATTTTGCTTAAACACAGTCCGGTGTACTCGATCATTTTGTGCTGGGTATTCGGTCAAATGCATCACCTAAACCTGGATATGTATATGCACCCATGTGCGAATCCAGCGATGCGACATACGGTTTTATCTCCATCGGAAGGAAATAGTATCGGTTACGCTGAAGCAACTTGAACAATCTTAAAAGTTACAGCATCTTTTATGTTAAACGTAAAAAAGCCGTTAGTGACTCACATCACTAACGGCTTCAAATGCTGGTGCGGCTGGCAGGAATCGAACCCACGACCCCTTGGTTCGTAGCCAAGTACTCTATCCAGCTGAGCTACAGCCGCGAAACAGTTAATTATAGCATGATATTTTCGATTGAAAGAACTGCGTTTCGCGAACACTTTCAACTTTAAACACCCTGTTAACGCTTATTTTGAAAGCAAAAACATGCATGAATAAAATCACGTGATTGCAAAAATAAATAAAAATTGATTGGCATTTGCCAATTAATTTTCCAATGCTGGTGCGGCTGGCAGGAATCGAACCCACGACCCCTTGGTTCGTAGCCAAGTACTCTATCCAGCTGAGCTACAGCCGCAATACCTTTGAAGCTTGAGGAAATTGAAGAAATATTTTCTTTTCTACAAGCTATTGATAGTATTAAATTTCTTACTATCTCAAGAGAGTCCGCATGTTAACACATGCGGAATAGCAAGAAAAGTCCGAAGTGAAGATTTTATTAGCCAAAAGTAGTAATGTTTCTTTTATGTAATTAAAAAAGATGTTGCATGTTGTTGAACCGGTGTGGCGAACGCATGGGAATGGAGATCGACAAGGCTGTGCCATTTCCTAGGCTGCTTGCGATGATCAGTTCGCCTCCAAGCGCATGAATACGCTCCTTGATCCCCATCAATCCAAACGAATTTGCCTTTCTTCTATCGCCTGGCTGAAGCCCTTTCCCATTGTCCTTTACCTGCATCAAAAAGCCGCGCTCGTCCTGACTGAGCGCTATCTCAACTTCGGTGGCGTTGGCATGGCGAACTACATTCGCCAGCGACTCTTGCAAAATTCGAAATACTGCCAAGGTTTGATCCGCATCCAATCCTAACGCTGCCTCATGCGCGACCGTCACCAGCTTGCAGGCAATCCTGGTCCTGCGCTCAAATTGCTTTAGCTGCCACTCCACCGCTGGATACAAGCCCAGCTCCAACGCAGCAGGGCGCAGATCATTCATGATTGATTTCACGGACTTAATGGTGGCATTAATGTTGTTGAGAACTACCGATACCCGTTTATTCAGTTTTGGATGCGTGCCTCCGGTGCGCGCGTACAGTGTGTCCACGTCCATTTTCAGCGCCAGCAAATTCTGGCCCAAATCATCATGGATATCTTGCGCGATGCGTTTTCGTTCGTTTTCCTTGATGTTTTCCTGATGGTCGGAAAGCCGGCGCAATTGAGTAAAGGATTGCTGCAGCAGTTCCGCTGCACACTTGCGTTCAGTGATGTCGCGAATGCTGGCGATGACTACCGACTGACCATCCAACTGAAATGAACTGAGGCTGATTTCAACAGGAAACTCGGTGCCATCTTTATGCATAGCAGTCAGTGGTCGGTTTAAATTTGACGGGTGCTGAGTTTTGCTGGTTTCAAATTTTTTGCGGTAATGCGCATGACTGCTGCGACTACTGAACGGCACCAGGTCGTCGACATTCTGGCCTTTCAATTCATTGAACGCATAGCCGAAAGCTGCCTGTGCCGCGCCATTGGCAAAAGCAATAATACCGTCATTACCGATTAACAACATCGGGTCAGGCGCCGCTTCGATTATTTTATGCACCTGCGCCTGTTCAGTCTGTTTGCGGTCGGTGATGTCGGCTTGAGTGCCAATCATGCGGTGTGCCCGGCCAGTGGCGTCCCGACTGACGACCATGCCGCGGGCGAGATTCCATTTCCAGCTACCGTCTTTGCTCTGCATGCGATATTCGCTCAAGTAAACAGGCGTTTTACCCTCTAAACACGCCTGGAGTTTTGCTATCACGCGTGACTTGTCGTCCGGGTGGACACGGCTTATCCAAGCGTCAAAATTGTTTTCTATTTCATCCTCCGCATATCCCAGCATCTGACTCCATCGGATCGAAAAATGCACTTCATTGGACATGACATTCCAATCCCATACGCCCTCGCCCTCGCCCTCGCCCGTACCTTCGAGCGCGAATTTCCAGCGAGTTTCACTTTCCTCCAGCGCTTGTTTGCTCAATTCAAGCCGTCTATAGGAACGGAGTGCAACCTGCGTGCTCAGGAGCATGATCGTCATCATCAACAAAATACCTGCGCCGCCAATCAACAAATCTTTCTGTAAAGCTTGGCCCAGAGGCTGGACGGATATTCCTACAATTACATCCAAAGGCATGTTTTCAAGAGCACGGGAACTGTAGATCATCGTATGGTCACCAACCGAACTATTCGCCTGGAAGGACTGGATCGGTGCTTCCTGTGTTTTTTCAAAGAGATCAGGGTGCAATAAGCTGGCAGCAAATGATTGCTCGAACAGTGGAACGCGGGCAATTATTTTGCCACCCCGATGAAGCAACGTGATCGAGATATCCTTATTCAATCGCGCGAGTGCGAACATTGAGGCAAAACGGGCCGCATCCACCGGTGCGGCGATAACACCCAAGAACTCGCCTTGCGCGCTTTCCACGCGCCGACTCACTAGAAAAATCCGTTTCTTTGTTATTTTTCCTATCATCGGTTCACCAACATACAGGCCTTGATCAGCCTGTTTCCCGAGGTGCGCCTTAAAGTAGCCGCGGTCAGCATATGACGTTCCTTGAACCGCCACATTTTTAGTTGCCACAACACCAATCCCGTTAGCATCGATAAATATCGCCCTAAAATCATCACTGGCAGCAGAGTCATGGTAGGCAAGCAGTTGTCCGATGGCTGCCGCAGAATTCCGTTTCTGCGCTGGTAACGCCTTGATGGCATTCGCAAACCCGATCAGCGCAGAATCGACGATCTGGATCGAATCTGACACATGGACCACAATCGTTTGCACATAAGTTTCGGCCTGAGCACGCGTCGCATTTTCTCGTTCGCGAAAAGATGAGTAGGTTTCCCAAGACACGGCCGCGATGGACAGACAAGCGACCGCCAGCAATCCCATCACAAGACGCCGAAAGCGGGAATATTCGGGAGACACACGAGCAAGGGAAAATTTCATGATTTGGCCCGTATCATGGCAGGCGCCGTATAGAAAAATGGCATTTAAACAGCGAGGCCTTTAGTTGCATGAATGTATCCGTTATTTGGACTAAAAAAGTAACTAACTAGACAATCATGAAAACTTTGATCTTACGTAAAGAAAGCTGGATACGGATGCTTATGATTAAGCAGAATATAGATCAAAAAACGATGTAACAAATTATGTCATCGCGTATTGAAATGCATTTCGACCATGCGTCTCTTCAAGACATGCCGATTCAATCTTGAGATGCAACCGAACCATAGCCTATTTGAAGGGAGCATTATTTTGCCCCCAAGTGTTCTAAGCGCTCTATTGGTTGCGTCCAAAGTCATTTCACCTATCAAAACCGGCGCTCTTGCCGATGTCATTACGACACGCAACGCAGCTTTACGTGAAAAAAATATGGATGCCAGTATTTTGCTTCCCATCAATCCGTCTGCGCTCGATAAAGTAATGGAACTGGCCAAAACTATCACTCTGGACAACCTTCCAGGAATGCCGGCATCAGGGATTCATACCCGACAGTGGTATTCCGGTTTTTTGTCGGAAATAGAGAGCTTTTGCGCCAGTTCTGGTCTGAGGATTGAAACTGGTTTTCGATCAACAACGCGGCGAATCAATTATTCAAGACACAGGCTTACCGATTCGCGTATGGCTGGGTGGCCGCCGGCAAAATCAATTACCACCGTTTTTTCGATGTCAACAAGCTGGCGGCCAGCGGTGATTAGGTGAGTGTTCTGGCAGCACCGCGCAAAATGGCACCGGGAGCCTAAATAACATAATACGGGATGGCTGACAGGTAGTTGATAAACGGTCTTTTTCTCAAAACGGCGCCGGAACGACTTGTTTTGGCCACTGTTGGCTATCGTTTGATGGATTCATAGATATCAATATAACGCAGCGTAACCACCGAGCAACAGAAGTCCATTGGCGCTGTTAATCTCTGCGCCAATGGACTCATTAATGCAGCCAACAGCACTGTTTTCGTGTGATGACTATGACGTGGAATAAAATAAAAAACAGGAGTATAGCCATAAACATACCAACTACCGCATGCATTCAAATGAATTTTAAAAATACATTAATCAGTATATTTTAATTTATAGTAGAAAGACAAATACACGAACACCCTGTCTTTTGCATGCGTTTCAAAGCAATGTTTGAAAAACAAGTACCGACCATGCCTTGACAGTGCTAACATACTTTTCTGTTGTCGCCCAACAAAAAACCACTTGCGTCCGAGAATGCTGGACAAGTGGTTTTTATTTAAAAAAAGAAATATTGCTTTTCGTTATCGGTTATTGCGGAGTGACAGTATCCAGATTGGGTTGCTTGACTGGGGCGCCTGCTTGCTGAATATCTGCAGAAACCGCGTCTTCAGCCATCTTGCGCTTGAAGAAGATGATGAAAAAAACGCCCATTCCAATCATGAATGCAATCCCGATAATACTCATCAGGCCATAGTCGGTAGAAAAAAGGTCGGTCAGTAGTTTCATAGTGGTAGCTCCTTGACATTGGAATGCTTACCTTAAACTTGTCTGGAGTCAACACACATGATCTTTATCAACCTCAACCGCCCTATCGACATCTTCTGACTGACTGAGTTGCTGCCTGACTGCACACCCACTTTACGGCTGCGAGCGGCCAGTTGAAAGCCGCCAGATTTGAGTGCTTTGATGCAGGCCATGCAAATTAATGGTTTTTTGAGGAAAAGATGTTTACGTCCAAAAGTCTGCGTTGCGCATGGTTGTCGCGTTTTTCACGGGATAGACCACTCTTTTGAATTGATTTAACTCCAATAAAACTGGAGGCGGGGACGGGAATCGAACCCATCTAAACGGCTTTGCAGGCCGCTGCATAACCTCTTTGCTACCCCGCCATTAATGCCTTTACTGAAGGCAGAATTGTACTCGTTTTATTTATAATTCCAAAACATTTAACCAGAGTTTCAGAGTAACAAAAAAACATATAAAAATCAAAGGCTTGCAGATTCAAAGATCGGAATAACGCTGCCTTCTGAACTTGTTGATTATAGTAAATTCTTAATGAAAACTTACCAATCGATATACACAAACGCTTATCCAAATTGGTGATCTACTCATGTACGCTTGTCTCCGGTGTAAGCGCATGCCATTTGCTGGGTAAACTCAAATCCGTCCCGACTGACCTGAAAGCCGAGCTGCGACTCGGTCAGGCAGACCTTGTCGCCATCGCGCAATTGCAGTTTATCCAGCACTTCCTGCGGCACGATCAAGCCGGTTGCACCATTGACCTGACATAAAGTGATGCTATGCATAGCGCCCTCTTTTCCATTAAATCAGGCGTCACCCTAAACCGGCGAAGCCAAAAACTATCTTAATAACTGATGTTACGCACAAAAAATTCGGCCCACGAAAGACACGAAAAAACTGCATGGCATCATTTTTTGGCGCTCGTTTGTCAGTAGTGCAGGCCTCCGTGCCTGCAACCGATGCAGGCACGGAGGCCTGCACTACTTAGTCTTTGCTTGCTGTTTTCGTGCTTTTCGTGTCTTTTGTAGAGAATGCTTTTCCTGTTTCGCATACGCACTGCGTAACATCTATTAATAATCCACTGCCATCCGATTGATCGCCGGCATGCGGGTCAACTGTTCAAAGCGCAGCACCAGAATCAACGCGGTGGTGCCCAGCCCCACCACCAATCCCCACCAGACGCCGCTCGGTCCGGCATGGATGCTGCGACTCAGGAATAGCGCGGTCGTCATGCCGACGCCCCAGTAACCCAGAATCGACGCCATCATCGTATATCGAGCATCCTTGAGCCCGCGCAAGGCTCCTGCCGCGATCACCTGGGTGCTGTCGAACCACTGAAAACACGCAGCTACCGCCAACAGTTGAATCGCCAGGGCTGCCACTGATTTGGACGAAGATGCGCCCTGCCCGACTAACATTCCCACCAGCACATTGCCAAAAAATAAGTACAAGCCCGCCGTCAATGTCATCGGAATCAGGCCGATCAAAATACCTTGCCGCCCTAGTCGCCGTGCTTCTCGCAGGTTGCCGCTGCCGGCTGCTTCGCCGACCTGAATCGAGCTGGCGTGCGACAAGCCGACTGCCATCATGAAGGTCAGAAATACGAATTGGTTGGCGATATGGTGTGCGGCCAGCGCAGTCGGGCCAAAATGGCCGATGAGCAATGCCACGCCCGTAAACATGCCGGCTTCGACGCCATAGCTGATGCCGATAGGAACGCCCAGCGATAGGGTTTCCCGAAAAATCGGGCTTTTAACGGTCAACCATCGCGGCCGCCGCAAATACCATGCAAGGGAACGGCGGCAATACAGCCACAAGGCTAACGCCATCAAGCCGAATATCAGGCTGCTGATAGATCCCAGCGCCATCAAAATGTGCGGCACCGTCGTAGTAATCCAGCCCGCCTGCAGCATGAAAAACAGGCCGGCATTGAGGCCGATTTTGCATAATACAGCGCAAGCGGTAATGAAAGTGATCGGTCCCGGCTGCTTGAGACCCACCGTCAAGCCGCGCAGAGTTGTGAATAGCAAACTGGGAATGATGCCGATGGCAGCCGCCGGCAAGTACGCCATCGCATTCGCTACCATCTGCTTGTCCTGCCCAGCTATTAGCAACAAGGGCCCGGACATGGAAATCGCCAGAATCGCCGCAAGCCCGATCATGACTGACAGAATCACTCCCGATTCAACCGCAATGGCGATATTTTCCCGATTATTGGCGCCGCTTTCAAAGGCTACCTGGTTGCTGATCGCAATCAGTACGCCGGTGCAAATGATATGCACCAGGGAAAATACGGCGGTGGCCAGCGCGCCTGCCGCCAGCATCGTTACACCGAGCCGGCTAAAGGTCACTGTATCGACCACCGCCATAGCGACAATCGCCATCTGCGCCAGAATCAGCGGAATTGCCAGTTTGAGTGTCCGGTGGCTACCGTGCAGCACGCCGGGGTTGACCTTTGCCAGATGCATTTTTTAAACCTATCGCACTTGCAGAAAAATAGCTGGGAAATCAAGACTGGCATGGTAGCGCAAAAGCCGATCCACACAGCGCATGGTGTGCCTAATAATGCAAAAACCGGCCGAAGCCGGTTGTTCTTGCATTGCAGGTTTCAGCCGCATGACGCCAGATTGCCGAACAATGCGGCCAAAACTCGTTAAATTTCCTCGTACAAGGGCAAGGTCAGGAATTCAGCGAAATCTTCCGAAGTCGACATTTCTTCGAAAATTTGCGCAGCACGGTCGTAAGTTGGGCCGCTGCCGGCGATTTCTTTCACTTTGACCAATTCTTCCGGAATCATCTTGCGCACCATGTCGGCGGTGACTTTACTGCCATCTTCCAGTACGCCCTTGCTGGAGCGAATCCATTGCCAGACTTGCGAACGGCTGATTTCTGCCGTGGCGGCATCCTCCATCAAATTATGGATTGGTACGCAACCATTGCCTGACAGCCATGCACCGAGGTAATGGATGCCGACATTGATGTTGTAACGCAGGCCGGCTTCGGTGATCGGCGCTTCCGGTTGGAAGTTCAGCAAGTCGGCGGCGGTGATGTTCACGTCTGGACGCTGTTTTTCGATCTGGTTCAGCTTATCGCCCAGCACCTTCTTGAATTCGGTCATAGACAGTTCAACCAAGCCAGGATGTGCAACCCAACCGCCGTCGTAGCCGTCGGTAGCGTCACGCGCCTTGTCCACACGCACGCCGCCCATCGCGATATCGTTCTTTGCCGGATCGTTCTTGATCGGGATCAGTGCTGCCATGCCGCCAATGGCTGGCGCGTTGCGCTTGTGGCAGGTTTTCAGCAGCAACAATGCGTAGGAACGCATGAACGGTGCGGTCATTGTTACCTTGGCGCGGTCGGCCAAGCAGAAATCCGCGTTGTTCTTGAACTTCTTGATGCAGGAAAAGATGTAATCCCAACGGCCGGCGTTCAGCCCACTTGAATGTTCGCGCAATTCGTACAGAATTTCGTCCATTTCGAATGCAGCCAGAATGGTTTCGATCAGCACGGTGGCTTTGATCGTACCTTGTGGCAGACCGAGTTCGTTTTGCGTCATTACGAAGATGTCGTTCCACAGGCGTGCTTCGAGGTGGCTTTCCAGCTTCGGCAAGTAGAAATACGGGCCGGCGCCGCGTGCCAGTTGTTCCTTGGCGTTATGGAACATGAACATCGCGAAATCGAAAATCCCGCCGGAAATGCGCTTGCCGTCAATCAGCACATGCTTTTCGTCCAGATGCCAGCCGCGTGGGCGCACCACCAGCGTGGCAACTTTGTCGTTGAGCTTATAGCTCTTGCCGTTTTGTTCCAACGCTATGGTCTTGCGCACCGCGTCTTTCATGTTGATCTGGCCGGTAATCTGGTTTTCCCAGTTCGGCGTGTTCGAATCCTCGAAGTCGGTCATGTAACTATCTGCACCGGAGTTCAGCGCATTGATGACCATCTTGCGCTCGACCGGGCCGGTAATTTCAACCCGGCGGCATTCGAGGGCCTTTGGAATCGGCGCGATTTTCCAGTCGCCGTTGCGGATGTGCGCGGTTTCCGGCAAAAAATCCGGCAATTTCCCATTATCGAGTTGTTGCGCCCGCACTTTGCGCGCGGCCAGCAACTCCTGGCGACGCGGCTCAAAAGCGCGGGTTAGCTTGGCTACCAGCGCCAATGCTTCGGTGGTCAAAATTTGTTCATACCCTGGTGCGATCTCGGCCTTGATTTCCATGCCGGCTGGCAAAGTGATGTGCGTCATATGGTGCTCCTGATAATAGATTTTGGTTGTGCGTCGATATTGACGGCAAGATGGTTTAAAACGGGTTCGATGCTTGTTTTGCGATGTTATCGGAATCCAGTATATTAAATAAAAACAATGCAAACAAAATGATTTATCACTTTATTATTGCGTTTTAATCATAAATCAAACATAGAGCCGGCAACCAGCCACATACATCATGGATCATTTCAAACAGATTTCCACCTTCGTCGAAGCGGCCACCCGTGGCAGCCTGTCTGCAGCGGCCCGAGCTGAAGGCATCGCCCCCGCAATGATAGGCCGGCGGCTCGATGCGCTGGAAAAACGGCTTGGGGTAAAGCTATTGCAGCGCACCACCCGTAAAATCGCCCTCACCGACGAAGGTGTGGCCTTTCTCGAAGATTGCCAGCGCATTCTGGCCGACATGGAAGATGCCGAATCCGCCGTCACCGCCGGCAGCGCCCGCGCCAGCGGCCACCTCAGCATTTCGGCACCGGCCGGTTTTGGCCGGATGCATGTGGCGCCGTTACTGCCCTCTTTTCTAGCTGAGCATCGCGATGTCGCATTGAATCTGAATCTGAATGACCGCCTGGTCGATTTGATCGGCGAAGGGATCGATGTCGCGATCCGTATTGCTACGTTGGCCGATTCGAATCTGGTCGGCGTCAAGCTGGCCGACAATAAACGCGTGGTGGTGGTGGCGCCGGCTTATATCAAAAAAAACGGCATGCCGCAGATTCCAGACGATCTGGCCAGACATAATTGCCTGGTACTGCCCAGCGATGGCAGCCAGCGCGGCTGGACTTTTCGCCAAAATGGCAAAAATATCACGCTCAAAGTTGCTGGCAATATGGTCTGTAATGACGGTGAGGTATTGCACGACTGGGCGCTGGCCGGCCGCGGCCTGGCGTGGCGCTCGATGTGGGAAGTGCGTAGCGCGCTGGAATCCGGTCAACTGGTAACGGTGCTGGACGATTTTGCCGCAGCCGGCAATGATATTTATGCCGTATTTGCACAACGCGAGCATATGCCGCTGCGCATCCGGGCCTTTATTGATTTTCTGCGGCACGTGTACGCACAGTCGGAATATTGGCAAAAGCATTAAACGGACGGGTCTGAACAATTGGCGCCCATCTGCACATTAAATTTATACTGTAACCCGTATTATTTTAATATGCATATAAAACATGCGGAAAAGCGTATGTTTTATTACATACTCCACATTTAAAAGAATGAAAAGCGATGAATTGCTTGACAACCGCATGGTCGCTATATGCGCCTGAAATACGAAGCTGGTTGCGCCATCGCCTGGGAGCCACCACAGACGTGGAAGATGTACTGCAGGATTTATTCCTGAAGGCATTACGCCAGGGCGACCGTTTCTGTTCGGTTCACAATGCCCGCGCCTGGTTGTTTGAGGTGGCACGCAACATGCTGGCCGACCGACTGCGGGTAGCGCGTGAAACCGTTGCATTGCCCGAAGATCTTCCCGTACCAATCTTTGAATCGGAGACTGTAGACAATCTCACTGCCTGTTTGTCCCGAGTTTTGTCTGAGTTGAGCGCAGAAGATCGCGATGCAATCATGCTTTGTGATATCCAGGCCATGTCTCATGCCGAGTATGCGCAACGTAAAGATCTAAGCCTGAGCGCGACGAAATCCCGGCTTCAGCGGGCCCGAAAGCGACTTCGCGAGCAAATGACATCTGCCTGCCAAGTCCAGTTTGACGAGTTTGGTCGAGTCAGTGACTTTGTGCCACGTGATACGCCTCTGTCTTAAATTGAAAACGTACTTTTTTTACCGAGATCAGGCTGTCGTTTTTAGCAAGGCAATAATTTTTTCAAAAACACTGCATCTTTTGCGTGGCTCTTGCGTCTTCATAGACATGAACACATCAACCAAATCCCTTCAGCACTGGCCGACGCGTCAGCCTATCGTTTTTCTAATCTTGGCAACTGCCATTTGGTGGGGCCTATACCAAGCACTGGCTCCCGTCTCCGAAGCTGTAGTGGCGGCCCTGCCGGTGGATCGGACCAGTCATCTGGGCGGTGCGCTGCAATTTTTCTTCTATGACACGCCCAAGGTATTGATGCTACTGACCGGGGTAGTTTTTGTCATGGGCATGGTCAACAGCTACTTCACGCCAGAGCGCACCAGGGCACTGCTGGCCGGTCGCACCGAGGGCGTGGCGAACGTGATGGCAGCCAGCTTAGGTATTGTCACGCCGTTTTGCTCCTGCTCGGCCGTACCGCTGTTCATTGGCTTCGTGCAGGCAGGCGTGCCTCTGGGGGTAACGTTTTCTTTTTTGATATCGGCACCAATGGTCAACGAGGTGGCGCTCACATTGCTGTTCGGCATGTTTGGCTGGAAGGTGGCCATTTTGTATTTGGGTTTGGGCCTGGCGGTCGCCATCGTGTCGGGCTGGATCATTGGGCGCCTGAAGATGGAAGCTTACCTGGAAGACTGGGTGCGCGACATGCCCAAGACCGCCGCGTCTTTTGCCGCAGGTAAAACCACGCTGGCAGATCGGGTGCAAGCCGGTTTTGCTTCAGTACGCGAGATTGTTGGCAAGGTCTGGCCTTACATCCTGGTAGGGATTGCCATTGGCGCAGGCATTCACGGCTATGTGCCGCAGGACTTCATGGCCAGCTTCATGGGCAAGGATGTTTGGTGGTCGGTGCCGTTGGCGGTGATTATCGGCGTGCCCATGTATACCAACGCAGCAGGCGTGATTCCAATCGTGCAAGCGCTGCTGGCCAAGGGTGCGGCGCTCGGCACGGTGCTGGCTTTCATGATGAGCGTAATCGCTTTGTCCTTGCCTGAGATGGTCATCCTGCGCAAAGTATTGAAAGTGCAACTGATCGCAACTTTTGTCGGCGTTGTCGCCACCGGCATCCTGCTAGTGGGTTATGTCTTCAACGCTGTTCTTTAAGGAAATTTCATGGATATCAAAGTACTAGGCACGGGCTGCGCCAATTGCAAGGCAACCATCGCATTAATCGACCAAGTCGCACAAGCCAAAGGTGTCACTGTCACATTGGAAAAAATAGAGGAATTACGCGACATCATGCGCTACGGCATCATGAGCACGCCCGGCGTAGTGATCAATGGCAAGGTGGTGCATGCCGGTGGCGTGCCTAGCCGCGACAAGATCGAACAGTGGTTCACAGCTAATGCCTGAGCACTGCAAGAAGGCAGAAATCGCGCACCTTGTGATACCGCAGGCAATCCTGATGACGTGTTTCTAAAGCACGCGACTGATCTGTTGCAAAAGCGCTTCGAAATCACGCATCCGACTTTGCAGGTGATGAAGCTGCCATTCACGCAAACTTATGAAGAGCAACCAAGTACCGGAGTTGCAGCAAATCATTCTGTCGGAGTGGTACATGATGACCGGCAGCATGGCCATGCCCACTGATTGTCCGCAGTCGCAAGAACAACGATGTCAAACTTACAAAAAATCGGCTGCAAAACCCGCAAAATAATGCAATCGAACTATCAATTCGCTATTCTTGATTCTGCCGAATGGCGTATTTTTTGTAAGTAACTTGTTACAATTTAAAACCGTCGTTACTACAGCGAAAAACATATACTCCTATATACAATATCTTTTTACGCATGTAAATATTGATAAATTTTACTATACTCCATATTTTTTATATACCTTAAAAAAATTATTCAAAATTAACTGCGCTCCGATCAACGCAATTAACATCGCAAATCAAGTTATATTTATTTTCCCGGGAGTAATTCAGGAGTTTCACTGTCATACCTTGCGCCGATGCAACAGGCAGACTCCGACATGTAAAAAACTCACGATAAACCAGATGCTTGCTTTCATCCCATTCAAGCCGGAAAACACTCCAACCGCCGCTATCCTGCTGCTGGCCGTCGTCGTCGTCACTGTCTTCGTTACCTTGCGCACCAGGCAACTACAGCCGTTTCCAGGGCGCGGCAGTTTCATGGGGATGTTGCTGGCAGCCGGCTGGTGGGCTGCGGCAGCTGCACTCGAAAACTTCTCCGTGCTGCCGTCAAACAAAATAATGTGGGCCGCGCTGGCGTGGCCGGGCATGGTTGCCGCACCGACATTCTGGGCATGGTTTATCTGGATATATGTCAGCGGCAATGTGAAACCCCTGCGCATTTATTGGCGACTGATTCTACTGGCAATGCCACTCGCGACCTGTGTCATTGCCATCACAAACCCATTGCATCATCTGATGTACACCGAGACTACGGCGCAAATCAGCCAAACCGGTTTGCGGATACTGTACATTCACGGCCCTTGGTTTTATCTCACAACAGTCTATTTGTATATTTTCATGCTGTTGAGCATAGTTGCAATTATCAATGCCCTGCCGCGTGCGAGTCCGGTTTATCGTCGCCATTACCTCGGTTTTGCGTTAGCCATGCTATTCCCGTGGCTCGCCAATATCGGCTACATCACCGATACCGTACTGTTGTTCGGACTTGATCCGACGCCACTCAGCTTTTTACCGATGACATTGGTTTTTTATTGGCTCATCAGCCGCAATCAATTGTTTGACTTGTTGCCGGTAGCGCGCACCGTCTTGCTCGACGCAGTGCCGGATGTGGTGCTGGTATTGGATCTGGAACACCGTATTGTAGAATGCAACAGCGCCGCGGCCAATTTACCAGGGATGCCGGAAGTGTCCGTAGGCTGCCATTTAGAGCAATTTCCAATGCTCAATGATGTGCTGCAGCCATTGCTGGAGCAAGGTACGAAAGACCGGTTTGATATCGTTCTGGGGCATCCAGAACGCCATTTCGAGCTAAAAAAAGTGCCATTGTCACATTGGCGCAAAAAAGTCGGAATGCTATTGATGTTGCGTGATATTACGAATCGCAAACTGGGTGAAATCAAGCTGCGCGATGCCATGGCCGAACTGGAGGGACAACTCGAAACCAATCTGCAACTTCAACAGCAACTGCACGAAGATGCAATTCGCGATGTCTTGACCGGCCTGCACAACCGGCGCTTTCTGGATGAATTGAAAATCGGGCTGGAAGCCGAATTTGTGCGTAGCAAAGAACCGCTAGCAGCAGTCATGATCGACATCGACCACTTCAAGCATTTTAACGATACCTACGGCCACGTTGCGGGCGACCAGGTGTTGCACACCATCGCCAGTTTCTTGCAAAGCAGCATCCGGCAAAGCGATTATGTATTTCGTATGGGCGGGGAAGAATTCCTGGTTTTGTTGCCTAATACCAGCCGAGAACAGGCATTCATTCGCGCTAATCATTGGTGTTCCAGATTCGCCGCGATCAAAATTTCACTTGAGGATGACATTGTTTCCGCAACGTTTTCAGCCGGAATCTCGATTTATACGGCGGATACCGACAGCATTGATTCGCTCATTGATCTGGCTGACAAAGCCCTCTACAAGGCCAAAGAATCAGGGCGTAACCGGGTCGAGCAAATAGACCCCTGATCCGGCGCCACATTACGCCAATGGCGTGCCGCGCGCGCCATTGGCAGACGATATGCCCCACTTCGCCAGCGCGTGATCGTCCGATTCGCGCGCATCCACCCAGCGGGCGCCGCTTGGCGTTTGTTCCTTCTTCCAGAACGGCGCCGCGGTTTTGAGATAATCCATGATGAATTCACAGGCCGAAAACGCTTCGCCGCGATGCGCCGAAGTAATCGCTACCAGCACGATCTGATCCAGCGGCATCAAAGGCCCGATTCGGTGAATCACCAGCGCATCGAAAAACACCCAGCGCGAGCGCGCCTGTTGCACGATATCTTCCAGCGCCTTTTCGGTCATGCCGGGATAATGCTCAAGCTCCATGCCGGCAATATCCGCGCCGTCATTCAAGTCGCGCACGGTACCGACGAAAGCGACCACCGCACCCACTTTCGGATTGGCAACGCGCAGCTGGCCGACTTCAGTGGTCAGATCGAAATCTTCAGTTTGCACACGTATGGGCATGATGGCGTTGCTTTCTTTCTGGATGCTATCGTTTGCGTATTTTAGCCCGTACCCGGCAATTCTTTACAGGCCGCGCCTCACTTACAATGAAGCCCCCCGGTAATTGACGCAACAACAGACATAACAAGAGATGCAGCAAGGATGGCATGAAAACAAACCCGTTGACCAAAATCATTCTCAATATCGTGGGCAGCATCGCCGTTGTGCTCGCCATTCTGGGTGTATTTCTACCGCTATTACCCACCACACCTTTCCTGCTGCTGGCTTCGGCTTGCTATTTCAGGGGATCGCCACGGATGTATCGCTGGCTGGTAAGCAACCGGATACTGGGGACTTACATACTCAATTTTCAGAGTGGACGTGGAATCCCACTGCGCGGCAAGATTGTGTCACTGCTACTGATCTGGGCTTCTCTGTCGTTCTCGATCTACCAGATGGAAGCCGTGGTCGTGAAACTGATCCTGGTTGCGATTGGGGTCGCGGTCAGTCTGGCAATCCTGCGCATGAAGACACTGCGGTAGTTGAGTAGTGCAGGCCTCCGTGCCTGCATTCGGTTGCAGGCACGGAGGCCTGCACTACTGAAATTATCCCTTGCCGCCCAAAATGCTTTGCTTAAGCGAACTGTCAGCCGGTTTGTCGCCCAGCCAGATTTTCAAATACGCATTATAAAAATCCATTCCAGGTATAACTTCGCCAACTTGTTTGCCGTTGACATGAATTAGCATGCCGGAACCAGGTACCCAGTCGGAGGTGATTGTGTCGCCTTTTTTAATTGAGGGAATGGATGCGAAAATTTCGCCCATTTTGACTGTCTGGTTAACGATTTTTGATTTTTCGGCCTTGTCCGAATTGGCATTCAAGCCGGTCATGAAACTCTGCCCGAATTCTTCGCTGCTGACTTCGCGCAGCATAACCAGAGTCAGTCGCCGTGGGCCGGCAAGATCCAGGATTTCAGGCACTGTGGTTTTTTTTGTTGGCAGGTATAGTCCCGCCACATACACCTTGAAGATGGCCTTGACGCGAATCCCTGCTCCATTGAGCTTCAGTTCCGTGTTCGCCACGTGTACGGTCTCATCCAGTTTCACGCCAGCAATTTCAACTGCCGATGCGCTCTGGCAAAGACCCATGACGAGGCAGCCCAAAGTCAATAACCGTGTGATACGCAAGTTTTTAATCATTTTTCTCTCCAAAATTAGACTCAGGATTTACGCGAATGGACATACACGCATCTTCTTCGAAATGCTTCGAAATTTAAAAAATCAAGTATTGTTCCTACCACTATTCGGCTGCAATTTGCATCATCGACTGCTGCCCGGCTTTCCGTCTGGCCGGTGCCATGCTATGCGTAGCATCCGTAGCAACGCCTGCATCCAGTTTAAAAACACGCATCACCTGGGCCAGATTAATCGCCTGATTCTGCATCGACTCGGCTGAAGCAGCGGCCTCTTCCACCAGCGCCGCATTCTGCTGGGTTACCTCGTCCATCTGGCTGATCGCGCGATTAACCTGTTCAATGCCTGAACTTTGTTCCTGGCTGGCGGCGGTGATCTGCGCCATGATGTCGGTCACACGCGCAACACTTGCCACCACGTCGTCCATTGTGCTACCGGCCTGACGCACCAGTTTGCTGCCGGCTTCAACTTTTTCGACCGAGTCGCCGATCAGCAATTTGATTTCCTTGGCTGCCGCAGCCGAGCGTTGTGCCAGATTCCGAACTTCGGACGCCACCACCGCAAAACCACGGCCCTGCTCACCGGCGCGTGCCGCTTCCACTGCCGCATTCAGCGCCAGGATGTTGGTTTGAAATGCGATGCCATCGATGACGCTGATGATGTCGACAATTTTCCTGGAAGACTCATTGATCGAACCCATGGTACCGATCACTTGCGCTACCACCGCCCCGCCCTTGGCCGCGACTTCCGAAGCAGAGGCCGCAAGTTGATTGGCCTGGTGCGCATTGTCGGCATTTTCACGCACAGTACTGGTCAATGCGAGCATCGAGGCAGCAGTTTGTTGCAGCGAGCAGGCTTGCTGCTCGGTGCGCGACGACAGATCTTGATTACCGCTGGCAATCTGGCTTGATGCTGAGGCGATAGTTTCGGTGCCAGAACGTACTTCGCCGACAATTTTCAACAAGCTTTCATTCATGTGCCTGAGCGCCTGCATCAGCATGCCGGTTTCATCGAAGGTTTTGATTGCAATAGTACTGGTCAGATCGCCATCGGCCACGCGTTTAGCGACACCGACAGCTTCATTGAGCGGCCGAGTAATGCTGCGCGAAACGAAAAAACCGACCAGTACACTCAAGGTACTGGCAATTGCAGCAAGAATCAGGATTAACTGCGCAGTGCGATTGGCAGCCAGCGTGGATTGTGCGCCGGACTGCTCCATCTGGCTGTTTTGGTAGGTGATGAAATTGTCGAGCTGGACAAAGTATCTGGTTTGCAGCGGCCGCACCGAAAACAGCAGTTTCAGCATCGCTTCGTCTTTTGCATCCTGGTTGATAAGCGCCACAAAACTGGTCTGCACCGACAAAAATTTATCGCGTAATGCGGTGATTGCATCAAGGTGCGTGCGGCCCCGTGGATCGGCGATGATTTTGCTCAGGGTAACGATAGCTGATTGGGTACTCTTATTCTTGTCTTCTATATTTACCAGCTCTTTTTTAATTTGTCCTGGGTCGGTCATGATCAAAACGTTGAGCATATTGCGGGTAATTTCGTTCAGATCGGCCTTGATGGCGTTGGCAATCACGGTTTTTGGATAACGATCTTTGACCAGCAGATTGATTTCGCTATTGAGGCTGGTAATGCGAACATAAGCCAGGCTGGCCAGCATGATCAATAATGCAATCACAACTCCAAAACCGAGAGCAAGTCGTTGTCCTATGCGCAATTTTTTAATATTCATTTTGTGCGAGCCTTTGTCCCTGATCGAAATTACTTTAAGTTGCGGAAAAAATGTGCCACTCAAGAAATTATTTGAACAATACTATAGCTCTTGGAAACAGACACGCTAGTGCGTTTTAGTAGTGGAAGCACTCTAAAATAGCACTATCGTTCTTTTTTTGCAATGCAACATGGAATTTTAAATACCCAGGCTAATCGACACGCTCGAAAGAGGAAGGATTAGGCAGCAATTTGCCTAATGCATCGGCAATATTTTGCAATTGGGGGGCGTCGTCCGCGGTATCGTCGCTAGTGTCGTTGATGCAAAAAAACGGAATCCGGCCGAACCCGGCCATCAAATCCTGAAACTGCCGTTCTGCATCCGGTGCGCCACTGCTGATATACAGCGCCTGCTGCGTCTGCACTGCAGCGCGGCCGGTGTGCAGCATCCAGCGCGGCACCAGATCCGGCATGATCGGCGGCACTCGCCAGGAGCGAAAAACCGTCTTCCGCACTTGCTGGAACAGTTCCGGCGCAGCCAACTCCAGCTCGTGCAGCAAACTTTTGAACATCGGGCGCGGCGCATGCGCAAATATGCGCGGCGCATGGCGGTATTTTGGGTAACGCTGCGACAGCCAGTGCTTGGACAATACCGACGCATTCACCAGTGCTGTCTCATTGGTTTGTAAAGTATCGTAATCCGGCACCCGAGCAGTATCCGCAAACAGCGCCACGCCATCGGCGCCAAACCATTGATCGGGGTTCACTGTGGCCCCAAAGAACACATCGTCATTGAGATAAATGAAGCGCTCGGCCAGACCGGGGATGTGATGCAGATAGGATTCAATATGCCCGGAATCGAACACCGGCAGCGCCGCCGCCGGCATCAGATCGCGATGATCGACCAGAGTCAGATTGTCGTTGGGCTGAAGCCAGTGCGGCACCTGAGCGTCGGTAACCAGATAAATATGGCCGTGATTCGGGTAAAATTTTTCCAGCGCCCGCAAGTTGAAGCGCAGCTCGCCATTGTCGCGATAGCGCCCGGCCACATTTCCGTAACGCGCCAAATCATCGGTCTGTTGCTGAGTCTCCCAGTGCGCCAGCGCTTGCTGGCGCTTGTGCCGCCAGACTGGATCGGCACCGTTGACCCACAAATAAACAATGTCGATGCGCTCTGCGCTACTTTGCACCATCTTGCTCACCTTGCTCAACCGCCCGTCACCGGAGGAAAGAATGCTACCTCGCAGCCTTCGCTAATCAGCGTTTCCGACTCGGTCATCACCTGGTTAAAGGCCATGCGCAGTGTGCGCTCTTCTGCCAGGCATTCGGCCCATGCGCCGCCACGGGCAATTAGAAAATGGCGCACATCGCCGATAGTGCGTACCTGCGCCGGCACAGCGACGGATTCCTGACTGGTGCCGAGGGTCTCACGAATGCTGGCAAAAAAACGGAGTTGGATATTCATCATTGGATGAGTTCGCTAAAAGGAATGAAATTGACCATGTCGCCGTCGGCAATAGCGCAGCCGGGCGGATTATCGATCAGGCCGTCGCCCCAGACGGTGGAAGTGAGCACGCCCGAGCTTTGATTCGGGAATAGATCCAGCCCACCTTGGGCATTGATTTTGGCACGCAAGAATTCGTTGCGGCGATCGCTTTTGTTCTGGGTGAAATCGGCGCGCAGCGTGTACCTCTTGGGTGCAACGTCCTGCACACCTTGCAGGCGCAAAATGAAAGGCCGCACGAATAATAGAAAAGTGACA
This sequence comes from Glaciimonas sp., assembly GCA_012927585.1. Lineage (GTDB taxonomy): Bacteria > Pseudomonadota > Gammaproteobacteria > Burkholderiales > Burkholderiaceae_D > AVCC01. Next base: position 13,508 of record JABBOY010000020.1, on the reverse strand, counting down.
AAGCTTGACACTGGATTACCGGGCAGACCGATGAAGAAAGCAGCGCCGCCCTTGTCTGCCGCACGGTTGACTTCGCCAAACGCCAGCGGTTTGCCAGGCTTGATTGCGATTTGCCACATGTTGAGCCGCCCTTCTGCTTCAACCGCCGGCTTGATGTGATCTTCTTCACCGACCGAAACGCCGCCTGAAGTTACGATCAAATCATGCTCTTGCGCGGCGCGCCGCAGCGTGTCGCGGGTAGCCGACAAATTATCTGGCACGATGCCGAAATCGGTGATGTCGCAGCCGAGGTTTTCCAGCAAGCCGCGCAGGGTGAATTTATTCGAATTGTAGATCGCGCCTGGTTTCAATGGCTCGCCAGGCATTGCCAACTCATCGCCGGTGAAAAATACCGCGACACGCAACTTGCGCACCACCGGTAATGTTGCCAAGCCGACGGACGCGGCCAGACCGAGTTCCTGCCCGCGCAAACGTGTACCTGCTGGCAGAATCACGCTGCCGGCGCGGATGTCTTCGCCGGCACGACGGATCCATTCGCCGGCGGGTGGCGCATGGTTAATGGTGACTTTATCGCCGTCAAGCGCGCACATTTCCTGCATCACGACCGCATCCGCACCTTCTGGAATCATCGCACCGGTAAAAATCCTGGCCGCCGTACCTGCTTGTAATTCTTTCCCGACATGACCGGCCGGAATACGCTGGCTAACGGTCAATGTCGCCGCGCCGCCGGCGCAATCGGCAGCGCGCACTGCATAGCCGTCCATGTGCGTATTGTCTTTTGGCGGCACATCGAGTTGCGATGTTTGGGCCCTGGCCAAAATGCGGCCGTTGGCTTGCAGCGTCGCTAATTGCTCGACTTCGGTGACCGGCCTGGCAGCGGCGAGCAGTAAGCCTAGCGCTTCGACGGCGTTCAACATGGGATTTTTTTCGGTCATGGTTTTGCTCCTCCGTGTTATCCGCAGAATTGCCTTGCGGCCGGCATTAATATGGGTACCTGCAGGTGTAAAAAATTACACTTCAATAAATATATGCGGTAGATGTACTGTTTTTACCTATACCCCTGCTTTTTTAATGTCTAAAAAATATTCAGCCAACTTGGCAAGTAAAGACGAAGCGGCACGATTTTGTAAGAGCGGCGTTAGCCGCGATCAGGCGCAAACAATCTCGGCTAACGCCACTCCTACAAAAATTGCTTCAGACTGGAAGTGCTCACGACATTTACAGGCCGGTATGTTTAGCGATAAATACTTTCACCAATTCGACATCGGCCGGCATCACTTCAAAATGCTGCGGCAAATCTTCGATGTTCTCGAAACCGGCCGGGCGCTCGGCGTCCGTGCCTAGCGCTTCCAGAATGGTTTCGTTGAATTTGGCGGCAAGTGCGGTTTCCAGCACGATCATCGGCACGCCCGGCGCCACATGTTCGCGCGCGACTTTCACGCCGTCTGCAGTGTGAGTATCGATGGTGATGTCGTATTCATCCTGCACCTCGCGGATGGTATCGAGCCGGTCTTGATGCGTCGATTTTCCTGACAGAAAACCATATTGCGCGATTTTAATGAACTCGCCTCCATCGCTGCCCGGCTTGCCGGACAGATCGAAGCCGCCGTGCGTTTCGACTTTCTGGAATAACGCGCGCACGCGGTCGCCGTCGCGGTCTAGCAGATCGAAAATGAAGCGCTCGAAGTTAGACGCTTTGGAAATGTCCATCGACGGGCTGCTGGTGTGATAAGTCTCGGCTGATTTGCGCACGCGGTAGACGCCGGTGCGGAAGAATTCGTCCAGCACGTCGTTCTCGTTAGTGGCGGCGATCAGCTTGTCAATCGGTAAACCCATCATGCGGGCGATATGACCGGCGCAGATGTTGCCGAAATTACCGGACGGCACGGTAAACGATACCTTTTGATCGTTGCTGGCGGTGGCCAGCAAATAGCCACGGAAGTAATACACCACTTGCGCCACCACACGAGCCCAATTGATCGAATTGACGGTGCCGATCTTCTGGCGCGCCTTGAATTCCAGATCGTTCGAGACTGCCTTGACCATATCCTGGCAATCGTCGAACACGCCAACAATGGCGATATTGAAGATATTCGGGTCTTGCAAGCTGAACATCTGGGCGCTCTGGAACGCACTCATCTTCTGGTGTGGCGACAGCATGAAAACGCGGATGCCTTTCTTGCCCCGCATCGCATATTCCGCTGCGCTGCCGGTGTCGCCGGAAGTCGCGCCGAAGATATTCAGTTCGGCATTATTTTTGGATAACGTGTACTCGAACAGGTTGCCCAGTAACTGCATCGCCATATCCTTGAAAGCCAGTGTCGGGCCGTTCGACAGCGCTTGCAGCATCAGCGTCTTGGCGCCGCCTCGGCCGAGTTGTTCATCCAGCACATGCAACGGCGTAATTTGGCTGGCGTCGTCTAGCGCGCGTGCATTGCGGTAAACGACGGCAGTGTAGGTCTTGCGCGTGATGGCCTTGAGATCGGCGGCGGGAATGTCGGTGGCGAATTTTTTCAAGATTTCGAACGCCAGATCGGCGTAAGACAGTTTGCGCCAGGCACTCAATTCCTCGCCTGTGACCTGCGGATATTCGGCCGGCAAATACAGGCCGCCATCAGGCGCCAGGCCGCCCAACAGAATCTCGGAAAAGGATTGCGGGGCAGAGGATTGAACAGTGCCGGAGCGAGTGGAAACGTATTGCATAAGTGTGGGCGGTGTGGTGTTGGCTGCACGGTGCCAAAATCACGCAAACTGATGCAGTCTGGTGCCGGGCGAGCGCTGAAGGTTGGTTATGGGGTGTCGGCAACTATTATAGCTGTGACCCTCTTGCTGCGGGCAATGCGAAAAAAACGGATAACTGTCCTGCTTTCGGTATTATTTACATGACGCATTTTTATAGCGATGCAAATATACCCATTTATGTATTTTCCAAGAAACCCTAAAATAATGCGGTAAACAAGGTAAATATAATGGTACTCCCCTAGCAAGCAGCATGATTGACCGTCACCACATGCACCGCCAAACCGCCGAGCGAGGTTTCCTTGTACTTGGCTTGCATGTCGGCACCGGTTTGGCGCATGGTCTCAATAACTTGATCCAGGCTGACGTAATGGGTGCCGTCGCCTTTCAGAGCGAGCGAGGCGGCCGTGATCGCTTTGACTGCGCCCAGCCCGTTGCGCTCGATGCATGGGATTTGCACTAAGCCGCCGATCGGGTCGCAGGTCAGGCCGAGGTGATGTTCGATGCCGATTTCAGCGGCATTTTCGATCTGCTCGTTGCTGCCGCGGAGTGCGGCGACCAAACCGGCAGCAGCCATCGCGCAGGCTACGCCGACTTCGCCCTGGCAACCGACCTCCGCACCGGAAATCGAGGCATTGCGTTTGCACAGCATGCCGATTGCAGCCGCCGCCAGCAGGAAAGCGCGCACCCCGCTGATCGGATCGCTAGGATGGCAATCTTCGGTGTAATAGCGCAACACCGCCGGAATGATGCCGGCTGCGCCGTTGGTGGGCGCGGTAACGACGCGGCCACCGGCGGCGTTTTGTTCGTTGACCGCCATCGCATACAGGCTGACCCGGTGCAGCGCATCGTGCGGCAATGCATCGTGGAATAACTTATCGTGCAACAAGCTGTCAGCCGGTTCTTGCGCCGCTTGCCACAACGCCGCCGCACGGCGCTTGACGTGCAGGCCGCCGGGCAATTCGCCTTTGGCAAGCAGCCCACTGGCAATGCATTCCTGCATCACGTCCCAAATCCGGTCCAGTCCGGCATCGAGTTCTTGCGCGCTGCAACGCACCTGTTCGTTGGCACGCATCATGGCAACAATGCCCAAGCCGCTGTCGCGCCCGTGCTGCAATAAATCTGCCATGGTGTCGAACGGATAGGGCAAGACGTTTGCGACTGGCGCTTTGGCGGCATTCATTTCTTCGGCGCTGCAAATAAAACCGCCGCCAACCGAATAAAACACTGCTTGGGTCGTGCTGCCGTCCTTGCGAATCACGCTAAAGCGCATGCCGTTTGGATGCGCCGGCAAATTTTCTTTCTTGCACCACAGCAAATCACGCGTTGTAACGAAGGCGACTGGATACTGGCCGAGCAATCTGATCTGGCCGCTACTCTGAATCGCCGCCAGCTTGTCTACGACCGATTCCGGCGCGATATCCTGCGGCGTTTCACCCATCAAGCCGAGCAGCACCGCGCTATCGGTCGCATGCCCGACGCCGGTCAAGGCCAGCGAGCCATACAGCGCCACTTGCACCTGCGCCACCTGCTCCAGGTCTGGACATTCCATCAGGAAACGACGTGCCGCCAGCATCGGCCCAACCGTATGCGAACTGGAGGGCCCGATGCCGATTTTAAAAAGCTCGAATACCCGCATGTCCATGATTGTCTCTTTTATATTTGTTAGTTTTAGGTGTGCAGGCCTTCGTGCCTGCAGCCCGCTGTAAGCACGAAGGCCTGCACTACATCTCCAATAACTTAGATGCAAATATCCGCACTGCCGCTCAGGACTGTGGCCTTCTGAACACCAATGTTTTTCAGCATATCGTCCACCATTTGCTCCAGACCGACCTGCACTTGCCAGCCCCAATCAGCGCGGGCTTGGGTGTCGTCCAAGCTCTGCGGCCAACTATCGGCAATCGCCTGGCGCTCATCCGGCGCATAGCGCATCTGGAATTGCGGCAATGCGCGTTGAATCGCTTGCGCCAATTGTTGCGGGTTAAAGCTGACACCCGCCACATTGTAGGAGGAACGCACCCGGATTTGCGCGGACGGAGCGTCCATCAGCAGGGTGGTGGCACGGATCGCATCAGACATGTAGATCATCGGCAAGGTGGTGTCGGGACCGAGGTAGCACTGATAACAATCGCCTTGCAAGGCTGCATGGAAGATGGCAATCGCGTAATCGGTGGTGCCGCCGCCGGGCGGCGACTTGTAGCTGATGATGCCGGGATAGCGAATGCTGCGCACATCGACGCCGAATTTATGGAAATAATATTCGCACAGGCGTTCACCGGCCAGCTTGCTGATGCCGTACATGGTGGTCGGGTCCATGATCGTGGTTTGCGGCGTGGCGACGGCGGGCGTATTCGGGCCGAAGGCGGCAATTGAAGACGGCCAGAATACCCGCAACGGGGTATCGGCCTGGTCGCGCTTGCGCGCGACTTCCAGGATATTCAGCAAGCCGTCCATATTCAGGCTCCAGGCTTTTAGCGGCGCTTGTTCACCAGTGACAGACAGCATTGCAGCCAGTTGGTACACCTGCGTGATGTGATGGCGTTCGATCAATTGCGCCATGTGCGCTGCATCCAACACGTCGAGTTGTTCATATTGCGCCGCGCCATGCAGATTGCTGCCGATGTCGGACGCAATCACATGCTCTACACCGTGTTGCGCCGACAGCGCCAGCACCAGTTCGCTGCCGATTTGTCCGTTGGCGCCAATAACTAAAATTTGTTCCATTACCGTATTCCTTATTGATTCAGCAAACCAAGCTCGCGCCCGGCCTGTGCAAAAGCTGCCAGCGCCACGTCCAGTTGTTCGGTGCTATGGGCTGCCGACAATTGCACTCGCACTCTGGCCTGCCCCATCGGCACCACCGGGTAAAAGAAGCCGGTTACCAGTACGCCAAGTGCATACAGGCGTTGCGCAAACTGTTGCGCCACTTTGGCGTCGAACAGCATCACCGGCACCACAGGATGGGTGCCGGGTTTGATGGTGAAACCCAAGGCGGCGATTTCGCGCCGGAAATAGCCGGTATTGGCATGTAAGCGGTCGCGGAGTTCCGTCGAGGCTGAAAGGCGCTGCAATACCGATAGCGAAGCGCCGGCGATCGAGGGTGCCAGCGTGTTGGAAAACAGATACGGGCGCGATTTCTGGCGCAGGGTCTCGATCACTTCGCGCTTGGCTGCGGTGAAGCCGCCCATCGCGCCGCCCAAGGCTTTGCCCAATGTGCCGGTGATGATATCGACGCGCCCCATTACGCCGTGATGCTCGTGCGTGCCGCGCCCGGTCGCACCCATGAAGCCGGAAGCGTGACATTCATCGATCATCACCAGTGCGCCGTAGCGGTCGGCTAGGTCGCAAATCTTGTCAAGCTGTGCAATCGTGCCATCCATCGAAAATACGCCATCGGTCGCGATCAGCGTGTGGCGCATGCCGGTTGCGGCAGCGGCTTGCAATTGCAGCTCCAGGTCCGCCATGTCGTTGTGCTGGTAGCGGTAACGCGCCGCCTTGCACAACCGGATGCCGTCGATAATCGAGGCGTGATTCAGTGCGTCCGAGATGATTGCATCCTGCTCATCGAACAGCGGCTCGAACACGCCGCCATTGGCATCGAAGGCTGCCGCATACAAAATCGTATCTTCCATCCCGAGAAAATTCGACAAGGCACGCTCCAGTTGCTTATGGACAGTTTGCGTGCCGCAGATGAAACGCACCGAAGACAGGCCGTAGCCGTATTGTTCGGTAGCTTTGATGGCAGCTTGCACTGTGGCTTCGTCGCCCGACAGGCCCAGATAATTGTTGGCGCATAGATTGATCAGGCTGCGGCCATCGTCGCACACCACTTCTGCGCCCTGGCGCGATGCCAGCACACGCTCTTGCTTGTACAAACCTTGTTCGCGCAAGGCCTCGAGTTTCTCGCTCAAGTTGCTGATAAATAATTGCTTACTGTTAGGTTGTGCGCTCATGTCGACCTCGTGTAATTGAATTGATGGGGGTTTGCACCAGAACATCCATACTGCAACGTTTTTTCAAAGTCATCTGTTACGATGTGCGAAAATTCATTAAAATACATAATTCCTATATAAAGAACTAATATTCAATATAATGGATACTACTAACAACGCAAAAACTTTGCAAGCCATTATGAAAAGCAATCAACCCGCCAATTCCCCGCCTAAAATTGGCGCCACTCTGCAAAAAATGCGGCTTGACCGTGGCTTGACGCTGGAGGATTTATCGCGTGTGGCTGGCGTTTCGAAGTCGATGCTGTCCCAGATCGAACGCGAAAAAGCCAATCCGACTATTGCCATCACCTGGCGCTTGGCCAATGCATTGGGAATCGGAATCGGCGAATTGCTGACCAGCCAAACACCGGAAGCGACCACCATTCGCACCCTGGAAGCGCATGAAACCCCGACTCTGCCCGGCAACCATGCCGGTTATGTGATGCGCATCCTCGGCCCGCTGGAACTGGCCGGGAAATTCGAGTGGTACGAATTGACGCTGGCGCCAAACGGCGAACTGGCATCCAACCCGCACGACCCCGGCACGGTGGAACACCTGAGCTTGCTAAACGGCGCAATGGAACTGGAAGTCGGTAGCGAAAAGAAGAAACTGAAGATCGGCAGCACTGCCCGTTATCCAGGCGACCAGCAACACGCAATCCGCAACATCGGCAAAACCGAAGCCAGGGCGCTGATGGTGGTGATTCACCGATAAACAGTCATGTTTTGCTCAATGCACGGGCTACTTCTTATTATCAATTTTTATTTTAGGCATTACAAACATTCATTAAATCAATAACTGACATTGAGATTTAGCATTTGCGATCAATTTGTTTAGACCACATACTGAGCTTTCGTTTTTGCATCGACTCCAATAAACATAGATTTAAACCCGCTCTCGAAGTGGGTTTTTTGTTGTGAATCCGTTTTTTGCACGACAGCGCCGACTGCCTTGCTGAGTAATATAAATAAGGATTGAAAAATGCTTGAAAAATATCAGGATCGTATTCGCTTGCCGCTGTTGCGTAACAAGGTGACCACTGCCGCTGCTGCTGCCGAGTGGGTACAAGATGGCATGACCGTTGGCATGAGCGGCTTTACCCGCGCCGGCGATGTCAAAAAAGTGCCACTGGCACTGGCAGACCGGGCTCGCCATGAAAAGTTGAAAATTACCCTGATAACCGGCGCCTCGCTCGGTCACGATGTCGACAAGGTATTGACCGAGGCCGGTGCGCTGGCGCGCCGGATGCCGTTCCAGGCCGATCCGGTGCTGCGCGCGGCAATCAATCGCGGCGAAGTGATGTATATCGATCAACATCTGTCGGAAACGGTTGAAATGCTGCGCACCCGACAGATTGCGCCGATTGATATCGCCATCATTGAAGCCATCGCAATCACCGAAACCGGGGCCATCATTCCTTCCACTTCGGTGGGTAACAGCGCCAGTTTTGCGATTCTGGCCGAAAAGGTAATTGTCGAAATCAATCTGACCCAGTCGCTGGAACTCGAAGGGCTGCACGATATCTTCATCCCCAAACACCGGCCGCAACGCGAACCGATCCCGCTGATGACGCCGCATGACCGGATCGGCACTACGGCAATTGAAATTCCATTCGAAAAAATCGTCGCCATCGTCATTACCGACGAGAAGGACAGTTCCTCGACCATCCTGCCGGCCGACGCAGAAACCGCTGCCATCGCTAACCATCTGGTCAATTTTTTCAAGCAGGAAGTAGCACTGGGACGATTGACCGACAGTCTGTTGCCGATCCAAGCCGGTATCGGCACCATCGCCAACGCGGTGATGATGGGCTTTGTCGATAGCCCATTCGAACACCTGACGATGTATTCCGAGGTGCTGCAGGATTCCACCTTTGACCTGTTCGACGCCGGCAAACTCGATTTCGCTTCCGGCTCCTCGATTACCCTGTCAAGGCAAAAGAGCAAGCAAGTTTTTGGCGATATCACCCGCTACAAGGATCGCCTGGTATTGCGCCCGCAGGAGGTTACCAACCATCCTGAAGTCATTCGTCGGCTTGGCATCATTGCCATCAATACCGCGCTCGAAGCGGATATTTACGGCAACGTGAATTCGACCCATGTGCTGGGCACGCACATGATGAACGGTATCGGCGGCTCGGGCGATTTTGCGCGTAACGCCTATCTGTCGGTGTTTGCCACCAAATCAATCGCCAAGGGCGGCAAGATATCCAGCATCGTGCCGATGGTGTCCCATGTCGACCACACGGAACACGATGTCGATATCCTGGTCACCGAAATCGGTCTGGCCGATCTGCGCGGTCTGGCGCCGCGCGAGCGCGCCCAGGTCATTATTAATCAGTGCGTGGCAGAACCTTACCGCGCCATGCTCAATGAGTACGTGGCAAAAGCCAATCAGGGCGGCGGGCAAACGCCGCACGTGCTGGAACAAGCATTTTCGTGGCATACCCGCTATCGCGACACCGGCTCCATGTTGCCGGAGCATACCCATCCGGCACCAGAAATCGAACTGATTCGTTTGTTGTCCGAGCCGTTCGAGAGTCCCGAAACTCAGGCAGTTTAGCTTGTAAGAATAAGAAATTTATAGGGAGTATGCCAAATAATATGGCAGCCCCCGCATAATATAATTGCGGTGTGTAAATATACAGACCATTGTATATTTACACGCCGCGGTATCTTCCTACGGCCGCAAAGCGGCCGCTTGATTTTGTCAGGTCATACCCGGCGGCATTGTATCGTCGCCGCGTCTTTTTGCAAGGCATCGATCAACGGCTGCGGAATCGGCCCATCCACGTCGGTAACCGCATAGCCGAGCGCGCCGCGGGTTTGCAACTGCTGGGCCACGATGTTCAGGCCGAACTGCGCGAACTGTAGATTCATTCGAGCGATTACGCCGGGTTCGTTGCGATGCACGTGCAGGATGCGGCTGAAAGCACCCTGATCCTGATGTGCCACTTCGGGGAAGTTAACCGCCGATTTGGTAGTGCCCGCCAGCAGAAAACGCGCCAGCTTATCAGCCACTTCAAGGCCGATGTTCTCTTGCGCTTCTTCGGTGCTGCCGCCGATATGCGGGGTCAGGATCACATTGTCGAGATCAAGCAAGGGCGACACGAAGGGATCTGTCCCACTGCTCGGCTCGATCGGAAACACATCAATCGCCGCCCCTGCCAATTTCTTGTCGCGCAACGCGCGGTCGAGCGCATCGATATCGACCACATTGCCGCGCGATGCGTTAATCAGCACTGCCGACGGCTTCATCTGTGCGATACGCTCGGCATTCATGATGTTTTCAGTGCTGTGCAAGCCCGGTACATGCAAGGTTGCAATATCGGCCTGCTCCAGCAATGCTTGCAGCGACAACACTGGCGTTGCATTGCCCAGCGGCAGCTTGTTTTCAGGATCAAAGTAGACCACCCGCATACCGACGCTTTCAGCCAGGATGCCGACCTGGGCCCCGATATTGCCGTATCCGATAATCCCGATCACCTTGTTGCGCACTTCAAACGCGCCCTGCGCATTCTTGTCCCAGACACCGCGATGCGCCTTGGCGTTCTTCTCAGGTACGCGTCGCAACAACAGGATGGCCTGTGCAATCACCAATTCGGCCACCGAACGGGTATTCGAAAACGGTGCATTGAATACCGGTACGCCATGCAGCGCCGCAGCAGCGAGGTCGACCTGATTGGTACCGATACAGAAACAGCAAATTGTTTTCAGCTTAGGTAAAGCCGCCAGGACTTCAGACGTAATGTGGGTGCGCGAGCGGATGCCGACGGCATCCGCATCCAGCAGCGCGGCAATCAATTCCGGCCCCGACAATGCAGCCGATATCTGTACCACTTCGGTCAGGCCGAATGCGGCCAGACGGGTCGCAGCATTTGGGTGAATATTTTCCAGCAGTACTATTTTGCGCATTATTTTTTTCCATTTGCGGGTTAAGAGGCATTTGAAATAAATATTAACATGGCAGGTAAAAACGGGTTTACTGGCAACTCTGCGCCAAACCCACTAACCTAACCTAGCGAAACAGTCGCAAACCGGCCAGCGCACCCAATGTCACAGCGACCGCTGCCGCAGTCAACGCGACTTGGCTTAACGATAATGCACCGAAGTGAAATAGTTCGCGCAACGCCGGTACGAATAGCGCCAGCAATAAAATCAAAATCGCGCTAACAATGATCCACCACAAAATAGGGTTGGGCAGCGTCAAGGCGCTGCGCAAGGGTCGCGACCAGGATCGGTTAATGAAGATCAGACCGATGTCGCCAATAATCATGGCAGTAAAAGTAAGCGCCCTGGCCTGCTCCGTGGCAAGACCGGCAAATTGCGCCAATTGATATATCGCCAGCAGCAACGCCAACAAGACCACCCCTTGGCGCACCCCGATCATCAGTATTTTGCGGTCAAAGATCTTGGCATTTGACGCCCGTGGCGGGCGCTGCATTACATTGGACTCTTCAGCCTCGGCCTCGAATGCTACCGAGCAAGTCGGGTCGATCATCAGCTCGAAAAATACGATGTGTACCGGCAGCAATATCAATGGCCAGCCCAGCATCACCGGTAACAACGACATGCCGGCAATTGGAATATGCGCGGCAACAATGAACACTACCGCCTTGCGAATATTGTCGAAGATGCGCCGCCCCAGCCGCACCGCCGCCACAATCGAAGAGAAATCGTCATCCAGCAACACCAGCGCGGCGGATTCGCGCGCCACATCGGTGCCGCGCCCACCCATTGCGATACCAATATGGGCCGCCTTCAGCGCCGCCGCATCGTTGACGCCGTCTCCTGTCATAGCGACGATTTCACCGGCATTTTTTAGTGCCGAGACCAAGCGCAGCTTTTGCTGCGGCATCACGCGGCAAAAAATATTTACCTGCGTCAGGCGCTGCTGTAGTTGGGCGTCATCCAGCGCATCGAGTTCTGCCCCGGTGATCAGGCCGTCGGCTGCATTCAGGCCGCTTTGACGGGCGATGCTCAGTGCGGTAGCCGGATAATCTCCGGTAATCATGATGACGCGGATACCGGCATCATGACATTGCTTGATGGCATCTTGAACCGAGGGCCGCAGCGGGTCGGCCAATCCGATCAGGCCCAGAAAATGGAACGCAAAATCATGCTGGATTGCCGGCAAATCGTGCGACTGGAACGACGCCTCGGCTACTGCCAGCACCCGCAAACCTTGCTGCGCCAATTGATCTACCTGTGCGGTAATAGCTGCCACGCGCTGCGCATCCAGATGGCACAGGTCGATCACGGCCTCCGGCGCGCCTTTGGCCGCGATCACGTATTGCGCGCGATCCGGCGATTGCCAGACGCGCGACATCGCCAGCAATTCGGGCGAAAGCGGGTATTCCTCAACCAGCGTCCAGCCATCATGAATATGCTCGGTGCCTGCCAGCGCATTATGGCCGATTTCCTGTATCGTCTTTTCCATCGGATCGAACGGGTCGCGATGGCTGGCCAGCATGGCGAACTCCAGCGTTTCGTGAAAATTTTCTGCAAAATTTTCCGGCATGGCGCTTGCCGCATCTTCAAACACATGCGCCACGTCATCCACCATAATCTGCGCCAGTGCCATGCGGTTTTGCGTCAGGGTGCCGGTCTTGTCAACGCACAGTACCGTCGCTGCACCCAACATCTCAATGGCCGAAATGCGGCGCGTCAAAACTTGTTTCTTGGCAATGCGCCAGGCACCCATCCCAAGAAAAATCGTCAGAATCAGCGGCAACTCCGCCGGCAACAGCGCCATTGCCAGCGTCAAGCCCGCCAGCAAGCCATTGAGCCAGTCTCCCCGCGTGACGGCATACCAGAGCGCCAGCACCAGCACCAGCACAATACTGGACAAAGCGACCACCTTGACCGCGTGCGCAGTTTCCTGCTGTACCCGGCTGGGCTCTTCTTCCAGCGCGAAAAGGGCGTGACCGATCCGACCGAGTGCAGTTTGTTCAGCGATTGCCACCACCCGCGCCTGCCCCTTGCCCTGCACAACCAGCGTACCGGAAAAGAGAAATGGCAAATCGTCGCCGCCAGGTTCGCCCATCGCATCGCTTAACATGTCACCTGACAATACGGCCTCGGCGCTGCCGGCCTGCTTTCTGACCGGCACCGATTCGCCGCTCAACATCGACTCATCGACTGTCATGTTCTGGCTGTCGAACAGGATTGCATCAGCCGGCACCCGGTCGCCTTCTGACAGAAAAATGATGTCGCCCCGCACCACCTCCCGCCCGGCGATACGCTGGCGCTGAGCATCGCGCAGCACCAGCGCGCGCGGGCTGGACAAGTCGCGCAATGCTTCCAGCGCCCGTTCGCTCTTGCGCTCCTGCACAAAACTCAAGCCCATGATAACGAACACCGAGCCGAGCAAAATGAACGCATCTTCCCGGCTGCCCAAAACCAGATAAATGCTGCCGCAGGCAACCAGCAGAATCAACATCGGTTCGCGCACTACTACCCAGGCAATCGCCAACAGTGAATGCGGCTTGGCCGAAGGCAGTTCGTTCCAGCCCTCGCTCTGCTGACGCTGCCGGGCTGCGGCCGCGGTTAATCCGATATCGATGTCAGTAGTATCTTTACGCATAGAAGCTCCCTGGATATGACACGGTCGAGCCTAGTGCAGGCAGTCGCATCTGTGCTTGCGCAAGGTCAAAATTCAAAGGCCAAAGAGAAATTCGCAACAGGTTCAATAGTTGGCATTTTTTATTGACTTAGTACCTACGCAAAATCAAGTAGTGGGGGGCGCCCGGGCGGGACCCGGGCGGCCGGCCCGGG
>JABBOY010000006.1 GCA_012927585.1 Glaciimonas sp. | reverse complement strand
TGTTCAGGCCAATGGTCGGACGAACGAAAAGCGGATGACATAGGGACTCCTGGCTGGAAAGTCGCTACGATGCTCCGTCTCGTCGTTGAATGGTAGGTGGTACGGCTGGACGCTTACGTTGGATTGGCATATCCGATTCCAGCATCAAAATGCGCTCCCTTTTCGTGCCATCTTCTTTTTGTTCTGTTACGGCAAATACCCAGTTACGGGTGCCTCGGGTCTTGAAGTATTTTTCCTTGACCCAACCAGCACCTTTGTTCGGGTGCCTTCTCACCGCCCATCGCCATAGCATTGACCAGACCATAGTATCAACTCGACCGAAGGTTTCCTTGGCGACTACATGGCTGTGGTAATTCGCCCATCCTCGTAATACAGGATTGAGCAGCCTTATGAGATTTGCCTGTTTAGCCGTCTTGTTGACCTTGATGATTTCCCTATGAATGCCGCGTGAATAATGTACCACTTGAGCGCACTTAAACCGTAAGCGGCGCATCAAGGCCGTCTGTACATTGAATCAATGACACGCCAAAGTAGTGCCCACCAAATAGTAGTGGGGACCACTTTGAACACAAACATAAAGACAGGCAGCCGAAAGGGTCGGCGCAATTACAACGTCGATTTCAAGAAACGGCTAGCGATCGCCGCCTGCGAGACAGGTATTTCGGTAGCCCGGCTCGCGCTGGACCATGGCATCAACGCAAACATGCTGCACAAGTGGCGGCGTGCGCATCTTGCCGGCGGCGTCGGCATCACAGAGCTTCCTCAACCGGAATTTCTGGCCGTAACCATCGCGCGTTCGGGAAACACAGTGGCGCAATGCCCGGTGTACGCGCCGTCACCCCCCATGGATCTCCCTGTACCAAAGCTGCCTGCACCAAAGCCGGGGGTCATAGAAATCAGAGTGCGCGCTGCGATCCTGCGTCTGGAAGGTGCAGTCGATGCAGCAACTCTGGAGCAGGTGCTACGTCACCTCCACCCATGATCGGCCTGCCAGCCGGGACACGCATCTGGATTGCCGCCGGCGTCACCGATATGCGCTGCGGCTTTCAGGGACTCGCTGCCAAAGTGGAAACGGCGCTTGCGGCCGATCCGTTCAATGGCCATGTCTTCGTCTTTCGCGGCCGCCGCGGTGACGTCATCAAGTTGTTGTGGGCCACCGGCGATGGCCTGTGCCTACTGGCTAAGCGCCTCGAGCAAGGCCGGTTCGTGTGGCCGCAGGCCACCAGCGGCTCGGTGTGTTTGACACCGGCGCAGCTGTCGATGTTGCTCGAAGGGATCGATTGGCGACAGCCGCAACGCACCTGGCAACCCAGATCGGTGTTGTAAACTTTGTCGGGCATGTGTAAGCTCCGCGCATGCCCCTCACCGCCACGCTCCCCGACGACATCGACGCCCTCAAGGCGATGGTGCTGGCGCAGCAGGCGTTGATGGAGCAGATGACGCTGGCACTGGCGTCACGGGCACTGGAAGTCGAACAACTCAAACAGCTGATCGCCAAATTGCAGCGCATGCAGTTCGGCCGCAAATCCGAGAAGATGGATCGGCAGATCGAGAAGCTGGAATGCCGGCTGGAGGATCTGCTGGCTGAAGAAGGCGTGATCGATGCGCAGCCGCCGGCGATCAAGCCAGCGACGCAGCGCACGCCGCCAACGCGGCAGCCCTTGCCGCCCGAACTGCCGCGCGAAGACCGCATTCTTGAACCCTCCGATCAAGCCTGTCCCGAATGCGGCGGCAATCTCAAACCGCTTGGCGAAGACGTTTCCGAGCAGCTCGAAATCGTCAATACGGCGTTCAAGGTGATTCGCCACATCCGGCGCAAAAAAGCGTGTGCGTGCTGTGACCGCATCGTGCAAGTGCCGGCACCGAGTCGCCCGATCCTGCGCGGCGTGGCAGGTCCCGGTTTGCTGGCCCATATCCTGGTGTCGAAATTTGCCGATCATCAACCGCTGTATCGGCAGTCGGTGATCCATGCACGGCGAGGCGTCGAGATCGACCGCTCCAGCATGGGACGCTGGGTCGGTGCCTGCAGTGCGTTGATGGCCCCGCTGGTCGATGCACTGCGCCGTCATGTGATGGCTGGATCGAAACTGCATGCCGATGACACGACCGTGCCGGTGCTGGCAGCCGGCAATGGCCAGACCAGGACCGGTCGGCTCTGGACCTATGTGCGCGATGATCGCAACGCGGCATCGACGGTCGCACCGGCCGTATGGTTTGCCTACACGCCGGACCGCAAGGGGATCCATCCGCAAACCCATCTCGCCGGATTTCACGGCATACTGCAGGCTGATGCCTATGCCGGCTTCAATGCGATTTATGAAACCGGCCGGGTACGGGAAGCTGCCTGCTGGGCACACACCCGGCGCAAATTCCACGATCTGCATGTCGTGCATCCAACGGCATTCACGACTGAGACCCTGCGAAGAATCAGCGAACTGTATGGAATCGAAGATCAGGTACGCGGCAAGCCACCGGATCTGCGTCGTCAGATCCGGCAAGAGCAGGCGCTGCCGTTACTGGTTGATTTCGAAGCATGGCTGCGTGGGCGGTTGCCAGCACTGTGCGCAAAATCCGATACGACCAAGGCTATTAATTACGAGCTGAACCAGTGGCAGGCGCTGTTGCTGTACTGTGATCACGGCATTGCCGAGATCGACAACAATGTGGCTGAACGCGCATTGCGGGCCGTTGCATTGGGGCGAAAAAATTTCCTGTTCATGGGGGCCGACAGCGGCGGTGAACGTGCTGCCGCGATGTATGCACTGATCGGAACGGCCAAACTCAATGGCTTGGATCCGCAAGCGTATCTGCGCCATGTGCTCACGCACATCGCCGACCATCCGATCAACCGGATCAACGAGTTGCTGCCTTGGAATGTGATCGACCAGTTCGGCTCCGCCTGTCCTTGACCGGTCAGCGCGCGGTATTGCGCGGCCACACGGAATCGATTGCCCAGCGATTCGTTCATGACCGTGCAGCGCTGATGCCGCTGCCGGTGGCGACATTTGACGCCAGCCACAAGCAAACCAGCCGGGTGTCATCGCAATCACTGGTGCGCTATCGGACTAATGACTACTCGGTGCCGACCCAGTATGCCCATCAGGGCGTGCTGGTCAAAGGCACGGTAGATTGGGTCGACATTTATCCGGTCGGCAAGACCGAGCGCATCGCCCGTCACCGGCGCAGCTACAGCAAAGACGATTTCGTGGCTGACCCGCTGCACTACCTGGCTTTGCTGGAGAAGAAGCCGCGTGCGCTCGACCAGGCTGCGCCGCTGCAGGACTGGGTGCTGCCTGCGGCGTTCGAGCGACTGCGGCGCTTGTTGGAAGCGCGCATGGAGAAGAAGGGGCGCCGCGAATACATTCAGGTGTTGCGACTGCTGGAAACCTTCAGCAGCCGGCAAGTCGAACTGGCTATCGGCTAAGCCCATGGGTTGGGGGTGCTCGGCTTTGATGCCATCAAGCATCTGGTGCTGTGCGCCATTGAACAGCGGCCACCGAAACTGGATGCAACGCTGTATCCGTATTTGCCTAGCGCCACCGTGGGCATAACCGATGCAGCAAGCTATCTGAGCTTGCTCAGTCACCCTGTGACGCAGCAAGGCATGGGAGCAATAGCATGAGTACCGATAGCCTGTCATCCCAGGCCACCATAGTGGCCCCGGATATCCTGTTGCTGAACCACTTCAAGGCACTCAAGTTGCCCACCTTCGCCCGCGAATATGAGAAGGTCGGGGCCGACTGCGCACGCGAAAGCGTTGATTACCCGCGCTATCTGCTGCGGCTGTGTGAACTGGAACGCATCGACCGCGAACGGCGCACCATGGAGCGGCGCATCCGGCAAGCCAAATTCCCGGTCACCAAGAGTTTCGATACCTTCGACTTCCTGGCCATGCCGACCTTGAACAAATCGCTGGTGCTGGAACTGGCGCGTTGCGAATGGATTGACAAGCGCGAGAACATCATCGCGCTGGGTCCGTCCGGCGTGGGCAAGACCCATACCGCGCTTGCCCTCGGCCTGGCCGCCTGCCAGAAGGGATACAGCGTCGCGTTCACAAGTGCGGCATCGCTAGTGCATGAGTTGATGGAAGCGCGTGATGAGAGACGACTGCGCGCTTTGCAAAGGCAGTTGGCTAACGTGAAGCTGCTGATTGTGGACGAACTGGGATATGTGCCGTTTAGCGCTGTCGGTGCGGAATTGCTGTTCGAAGTGTTCAGCCGTCGTTATGAACAGGGCGCCACGCTGGTGACTTCGAATCTGCCGTTTGACGAGTGGACCAGCGTCTTGGGCTCGGAACGATTAACCGGTGCCTTGCTCGACCGTCTCACGCATCACGTCCATATCCTGGAAATGAACGGCGAATCGTATCGGCTTGCGACCAGCAAGAAGGGCACCTCTAAAAACCTCCCCGGTAGTTTGACCGATTGCGTAAAATTTCAGTATTCCCAAGACACAGCGCGAGTTTTCACAATGATGATACCCAAATCCAGTTTGTTTGCCGAAGAGGAACGCGGGAACCGTCGCGAGAAACTGGGCGATCCCCTGTTTGGCCTGACCCAACATGTGGACTTCACTGCGCTGGCCGCCGGCATCGATACTGCATTGCCGCGCCCGTCGCGCGCCAAGGGTGGTCGGCCACCGTATCCAACGGCACTGATGACCAAGATTTTGGTGCTGCAACAACTCTACAACCTGGCCGACGATGCGCTCGAATATCAGTTGCTTGACCGCCGCAGCTTCCTGCAGTTTCTCGGGCTGACCGACAGCAGTACCATTCCCGACGCAAAGACGATCTGGCTGTTCCGCGACCGTTTGGCGCAGGCAGGATTGGGCGCCCAGTTGTTTGGACAGGTGCAGCAGCAGCTTCTCGCGCACGGTTACCTGGCACGCTGCGGCCAGATCATCGACGCCTCCTTGGTGCAAGCGCCGGTGCAGCGCAACAAGCGCGAAGAGGCGGACATCGTCAAACAAAGCATCATGCCGAGCACGTGGAAAGCCCACAAGCGTGCGCAAAAAGATGTCGATGCCAAGTGGACCAAGAAGCATGGCAAGAACCATTTCGGCTACAAGTTGCATGCGAGCGTAGACAAGCGTTATAAAGTGATTCGCAAGATTATCATCACGAACGCCGCTGTCGCCGATACCACCGTCTTTGAAGACCTGCTGGATGCCAATAACACCAGCCGGGACGTGTATGCCGATCGCGGTTACCCCAGCGCGCAGCGCGAAGCCGGATTGAACAAAGCTGGCTGGCGTGTGCATATCCAGAGAAAAGGCACTGCCGCGAAAGCCATCTCGGCGACGCAGAAGCAGCGTAATCGCGGCATCGCCACACCCCGCGCCAGAGTTGAACATGTGTTTGGTGCACTGGCGCAGATGGGCGGCAAACTGGTGCGCTGCATGGGCATTGTACGCACCACGTTTGCACTAAACCTCAAGGCAGCAAGCTACAACTTGAAACGCATGGTGTTCCTGAAAGAAAAAGGTCTTGCGGCATTCTAAAACGGCGAAACTGCCGACTGAAAGCCGATAAAAATCGGCAGCGTCACCCGAAATTCAACAAAAACTTCGGATCAACTCGCTGCTTTCGACAGGTTTCAGAAAAAAATTGCATCTGGCTGCTCGGATGAAGTCGCCTTCTCTATCAAATGATGGAAAACGCGGTTATTCGAGGTGCCCTTAACTCAACGTTAGCCGCTATGCCGAGCCTGCCCATTTTCCCCGTCTCGCCGGTTGCCGTTTTTGCGGCGGGTCAGGTTGCGGGTTCCGGGGTGGCACTTTCCCGTTTGGCGGGTTGGTCGCTTGAGTTGCCCGTTCGGCTTCTTTCGCGGGCTGCGGGTTTCGGCGTTCCGCGCTCTTCTTTGTCGCGCCAGCTCTTGCGCCCCGCGCCGCCAGTTTTTTCGTGCGGCAGTTTTACGCCGCTTTGTTTGCCGCGCTCCGTTGCCAAGTTCGCGTCTAACCCTACGCTCAAGCGGGACTGCGCAAAAGCGCGCAGCCCCTTAGCTCTACGTTAGGCCTTTGTGTCGCAAAAAAGAAAACTCGCCACATATCGAGGAAAGCTATCTCCCGCAGAGATTGCAGCCGGAATGAATGCAGCTACCGAAAATGCGCAACGCCTAGTTAGTGATGCGGATATTTTGCTTACTGCCGGTCGTTTTCCAACGGCTGCGTCTCTTGCAAGTCTATCGATCGAAGAATCTGGCAAGGTATCAATTCTTAGGGAATTGGCTACAGCCGCCTCCGACGATGAACTGTCGTCAGCATGGAAAAGCTACCGATTACACACACGTAAGAACGTTCAATGGCAGCTGCCGCAGCTTGTAATTCAAGGGGCAAGAAAGCTAGATGATCTGCGCCCGCTTTTCGATGAAAAGTCAGATCACCCATTCGTACTCGATCACTTGAAACAGCTTGGCTTCTATACAGATTGTTTAGACGAGAAGCACTGGTCTATCCCAGCTGAAGTTGTAGATGAACAACTTGCTCGTTCACTCGTTCAAATAGCAAAGCTCCTGGTAAGCAAGCGTGATGTATCAGCCAAAGAAATTGAACTATGGATTCTGCATGTTGGATCAGCGCCAAAAACCGATTTTTGTCTCATGAAACAGGCCGTTGTGAACTGGTATGCCGCCATGCAAGAATCAGGTCTTCGTCCTAGGGCATTAACGAAATTGAGAGATTCATCAATGAAGGCGTACCGTTCCCGCAGGCCTAACCCATCATTCAACTCGGACTGGCGCGATAAAGCCGCGCCAGCCGGTTATTTCAGACGTTAGCCCGCACGACATGGCCTTCCGGATCTTCACCAACAAAGAAGTCTCGGCGCCGGAGTATTCGTCTCTCATGGAGTCCATTGGCTGGGGCTCCGATTACTCTGAGGAGCTAGTCCAGCGTTCATTGGCGGCATATCCTTCGTTGCCCATGCTCGCTCAGAGAGCGGTGTCTTATGGGGCTACGTCAGCGCGTTCAGCGACCGAGCCTTTTCCACTATGCTAGGCGAGTTGGTTGTGCACCCGTTGGCACAAAGAAAGGGTATCGGTCGTGCTTTGCTTTCCGCCGTCGAAACCGAATTTACGGGTGTTCCCGTCTACGTCAAGCCGCTCGGCGAAGCCAAGCATTTCTTCGTTGCTTGCGGCTATCGCTCTCCTGCCGCCGAAATGCAGGTTCTGTTCAAGCGAAATGGCGCTGCGGGCTAACCCCTCATTCCACCGGACCTTGCGCATAAAGCCGCGCAAGGCCGGTGAATTCAAACGTTAGGAGTCAGAAATGCGACCACTACTGAACGGTTGGCGACGCTTCGGCATTGTGATAGCGATGCTGTGGTTCATCGCGGTCATTTCTCTTGCATTTATCGAGTACAAATCAAAGTCCCACGGTTTCTTTGTTTTCCAGAGCTTGCCGGTTGGCATTACCTTTTCAGGCAACAAGATCACACTGCCTGATAGTAAGGTCATTGCCATAACCGAAGAGGATGAATTCAAGTTGCGTTACGAACAGGAGAAAACGGGCAAACCTATTCACCCTTGGGAAATCGACTGGGCACAGCTAACATTAGTGCCTAAAGTCGCCGAGATTCGCTGGCTACGTCTTGGCTTATTTGCGCTCTTGGCGCCATCGATTGCGTGGCTCTTGGTTGAAGTATCAGTCCTCACAGTGGCTTGGGTTCGCCGTGGCTTCGCGGGCAAGCAACGTGACTCCTAACCCGGCGCTCATTCGCCCTGCAAAGCGCAGCAGTTACCGCCATCACACGGTCGAGTTCAAACGTGCCGTCGTTGAGCAATCATTGACCACCGGCGCGTCCGTCTCCCGCATCGCACGCGAGCACAACGTTAATGCCAATCAATTGTTCACCTGGCGCAAACTGTTTAAGGAAGGCCTGCTCAGCGCCGCTCCCAGCCGGGACTGCACTCTGTTGCCGGTAACGCTGGCCGAGTTGCCGCCCAGTTCACCGCCACCGATGCGCAACAGTGCAATAACGACTGGCGCTACCGGCGTGATGCATCTGGCGGTGGACAAGACCCAGTTACGCCTGGAAGGCAGTGTCGATGCGGCGACATTGACGCTTGTCCTGGAGCACTTGCTGCGATGATCGGCCTGCCCGCAGGCACCCGGATCTGGCTCGCCGCCGGCGTCACCGATATCGATGCCTTGAAAGCGTTGCTCCTGCAGCGCGACGGCGAAGTGCGGCAACTGCGCGATACCGTATCAACGTTGGAACAAGCGCTCAACGGGATTGATCCGAAGGCGTATTTGCGCCATGTCCTGACCCATATCGCCGACCATCAAATCAATCGCATCGCAGACCTGTTGCCCTGGAATGTCGCCGGCCAGTTGCAGCGCAAGACCGACTAAACCATCTGCACTATCGACGGCACGATGTCAACAACGGTGCTGGCGTCACGCTTACCAACCACCATCCTGCGTCTGCTGGCAGTGCGCTTTGACCTGAAACTGCCGGCCTGAAACGTAATCGGGCGCATGCCGCAACATGCGCCCTATCCTGTTAGTCAAAAACAAGCTTAACTCCAGCAACTCACATTAACTGCTGCGCCGCATCATATCGAAAAACTCGGCGTTGGTCTTGGTAGCTTTCATTTTATCGAGAATGAATTCCATCGCCTCGATTTCATCCATGCTGTAGAGCAACTTGCGCAGGATCCAGATTTTCTGCAACTGGTCTGGCTTGATCAGCAATTCTTCGCGACGGGTGCCGGACTTATTCAGGTTGATGGCCGGGTAGACGCGTTTTTCAGCCAGACGGCGTTCCAGATGCACTTCCATGTTGCCGGTACCCTTGAATTCTTCATAAATCACGTCATCCATGCGGCTGCCAGTTTCGATCAGTGCAGTGGCAATGATGGTCAGCGAGCCGCCTTCCTCGATGTTGCGCGCTGCACCGAAAAAGCGTTTTGGGCGTTGCAGCGCATTGGCATCAACGCCGCCGGTCAGCACCTTGCCGGAAGCCGGGATCACAGTGTTGTACGCACGCGCCAGGCGAGTGATCGAATCGAGCAAAATCACCACGTCTTTCTTCATTTCGACTAAGCGCTTGGCTTTTTCCAACACCATTTCGGCCACTTGCACGTGGCGCGTCGCCGGTTCGTCAAAAGTCGACGCCACCACTTCGCCGCGCACCGAGCGCTGCATTTCCGTCACTTCTTCCGGGCGCTCATCGATCAGCAGCACGATCAGCGTGATATCCGGGTGATTGGCAGTGATCGCGTGCGCGATATGCTGCAGGATCACCGATTTACCCGATTTCGGTGACGCTACCAGCAAGCCGCGCTGGCCCTTGCCAATCGGCGCAATCATGTCGATGATGCGGCCGGTGATGTTTTCCTGGCCGTTCATCTCGCGTTCGAGATGCAGCACCTTGTTCGGGTGCAATGGCGTCAGGTTTTCAAACATGATGCGATGCTTGGATGCCTCGGGCGGTTCGCCGTTGACTTTATCCACTTTCACCAGTGCAAAATAACGTTCGCCGTCTTTCGGAGTACGGACTTCGCCTTCGATTGAATCGCCGGTATGCAGGTTGAAACGGCGAATTTGCGATGGCGAGATATAGATGTCATCGGTGGACGCCATATAACTGGCGTCAGGCGAGCGCAGGAAGCCGAAGCCGTCCGGCAGCACTTCCAGTGCGCCGTCGCCGAAAATTTGTTCGCCTTGCTTGGCGCGCTTTTTCAGGATCGCAAACATCAATTCCTGTTTGCGCAGGCGTGCTGCGTTATCGATGTCGAGTCCGATTGCCATTTCTAGCAGGGCAGAGACGTGTAACGCCTTTAATTCAGATAAATGCATGGTGAGAGTGTCCCGAGATGGGATAAATATAGGTGGGGGTGGGAGTCGCGTGGTGTGCTTGTGAACGGCTGTTCAATATCAAGCAGAAACAATTGAATAAAAAAATCTGAGTAAAAATGATCTAACTGAGCTGTATGCATCAGCGACGATGCGAACGCATCGCCGCTGCTTGCATTATTAAATGTTGCTGTCCACAAACGCGGTCAACTGGCCTTTTGCCATTGCACCCACTTTTTGTGCTGCAGCGACGCCGTTCTTGAACAAAATCAGCGTCGGAATGCCGCGAATGCCGAATTTAGCCGGGATGACTTGATTGGCGTCAACGTCCATTTTGGCGATTGTGATCTTGCCATCGTATTCCTTGGCGACCTCTTCCAGGATCGGAGCCACCATTTTGCAGGGGCCGCACCACTCCGCCCAAAAATCGACCAGTACGGGTTTGTCGGATTTTAATACATCCGCGTCAAAGGATGCATCGGTAATATGTTTAATGTTTTCGCTCATGGATTCCTCGGTATGCCGGGATAAAAGGGTAAATGGCGCTGCTTATGGGATGCGTTCAGGCTGGCCTGCATTATTCGTCACCTACTGACAACGCTTTCATCGTTACATCAATGAAGTTGAGTCGTTGTGCTTAAATTCAATGTTTTTGAAATGTGTGGCAAGGAATAATACGGCGGGGATGTTTGAAATAATAACCTATTTTGGAGCGAAATGTCGTGCAGCGCTGCGATTATATCCGCAGGCGCCTACGGCGCTCGCATAAAATACATCATGAAAGTGGTTTTTCACGCAAAATTCTTCCCTCTCTTTCCGCTCCCAGCAGCCCGAACCACATGTCACTCCAGCCTATTCTGATTCCTCCTTCCGCCCATTTCTGGAGCCACGCGGCGCGCGTACTGCTGCGCCGACTGGCAGAAAGCGCATTACTGCCGCAGCAAATCGGGTCGCAAGCACCCGACCTGTCTGCGCTGTGCGTAATAGTGCCGACCTACGGCCATGCGCTGCAACTCAAGGCCGCGCTGGCACAAGTCCTGCAGTGTGCGTTCATTCCGCCGCGCATCACGACACCGACCACCTGGCTCGAATTATTGCTGCCGCAGGAGGCCGAGCCTGCGATTGCACACGACAGCGAACGCCTGATGGCGCTGTATAGCGGGCTGCGGCAGCATGCGTGGCTGAAAAAACTATTCACTGCCAAACGCAATACCGACCTGCTGCCCTTGGCGCAAACCCTGCTGTCGCTATCGGATGAACTGACGCAAGCGCTGCTGCCGGCACTCCAGGCCGAACCGGATACCCTGGAACAAAACTGGCAGGCGGCGTTAGCCGAGCTATCGCCGCCGGCACGCCAGCTGTTGTCGGACGAAACCCAACTGGTGTGGACCATCTGGAAGAGCCAGCTGACGCAAAACGATGCCAGCGCCGCTCACCTATTGCGATTACTGCGTTTTGCCGCTCAGGCGCGTGAGCCGCTGGTCTGGATCAGCCCGGTAGCACCGAGCCCGCAAGAGGCGACATTCTTGAGCGCCTATGCGGCGCGCCAGCCGGTCTTGCAACTCTTTCTCGACTGGAACGAATCTACAATAAATAAGGAGTATGCATCTGCATGGCAGGAAATACATGCGGAGAAAGATGCCAGCATTACCAGTATATTTGACGCACCAGAAAGTGCTGAATACCCGCAAATGTCACCGATGTCGCACATATCGCTCTACGGCGCCAGCAGCCTGGAAGACGAAGCCTTGCACGCGGCCCAAACCATTGTCGACTGGCTGCAGGAAGGCAAATCCCGTCTTGCCATCGTGGCGCAAGACCGCGTTGTGGCGCGGCGCATTCGGGCCTTGCTGGAACGCGCGCAAATATGTGTGAGCGATGAAACCGGCTGGAAGCTCTCCACCACCCGCGCCGCCGCAGCGCTTGCGGCCTGGTTTGAAGTCGTGTCGTCGCGGGCCGAGACAGTGGCTTTGCTGGATTTCTTGAAATCGCCTTATGTATTTGCGCCGCTAGCAGACAAACCCGCGCAATTGATGACGATCGAGCGCACGCTGCGGCGCGCCAATGTGCTGGCCGGATGGGATGCGGCCAGTGCCGCTTTGGTCAGCAACCCAGCCGAGCAAATCAGCCTGCGCCGGGTAGCGCAGCAGGCCGTCACGTTTAGCGGCCGCAAGACATTGGCCGCCTGGCTGATTGCCACCTGCGACATGCTGGTTGCGCTCGATATGCAAGTCGCGCTAGCGGCTGACGCAGCCGGGCAACAAGTATTGGCCGTGCTGGAATCGCTGCAGAAAGAATGCGCGGCGCTAGCTGAAACCTTTGCGTTTGCCGAATGGCGCGCTTTCATCGACATACAACTCGAAGCGGCGCCGTTCGTGGCGGCCAATTCCGACACCAGAGTCGTGATGCTGCCGCTCAACGGCGCGCGCCTGCGCAGTTTCGACGCAGTGTTGCTAGTCGGTGCCGACGCCAAACATTTGCCATCGCAGCCGCAGGAAACCCTGTTCTTCGCCAATGCGGTGCGGCGCGAACTCGGTCTGGAAACCCGCGAAAGCCGACAACGCCAGCAATTGCGGGACTTTACCGAATTACTCAGCGCCAATCCTGAAGTCGTACTGACCTGGCAAGCGCACCAGAACGGCGAACCGAATGCGGTCAGCGCCTGGATCGAACGGTTGCAACTAACGCTGGCACGGCATAACAAAGCACCATTACCGATACACCAGAGCGCACTGCCGATCCGACAATTGCTATCTGCACTGCCAAGCATGCCGGCGCCAAAAGCCGCACCACTTGCGCCGCAAAAATTATCCGCCAGCGGCTACAACAGCTTGCTGGCCTGCCCTTATCAATTTTTTGCTGCGCGCATGTTGCGCCTGAATGCACTGGATGAATTATCCGAGATGCCGGAGAAACGCGATTACGGCGGCTGGCTGCATGCGATTCTGAAAACCTATCACGACACCCTGCGCGACCAAGCTAATCCGCTACCGCTACCGGAGCGCGAAAACCTGCTGCGCCGCATTTCGGCGCAAGCGTTCGAACCCATTCTGGGCAAAAATGCCGCCGCGCTCGGTTACACCGTCCGCTGGCAAAAAGTGATCCCAGCCTATCTCGAATGGGCCAACGGACACGAAGCGGAAGGCTGGAATTTCGTCATCGGCGAACAATGGTTCGAGAAGATTTTGTCCTGGCAGCAAGGCGAAACGCAGCGTTCAATACTGCTGCAAGGCCGCATCGACCGCATCGACGAAACCGCAGACGGCGAACGCGTAGTGCTTGATTACAAGACCAGCGAAGCATCCATCCTGAAAGCCAAATTGAAAAACGGCGAAGACCTGCAATTGCCGTTCTACGGCATATTGTCCGACGCACCCGTTGCCAGTGCGCAGTATGTCGCGCTAGAAGCGAACAAAGGCAAAACCGGAGCAGCAATCGCACCCGATTACGCCGATTGGAAAATCGCACTGGAACAACACATCGCAATCCACATGCAAGCCATAGCAGATGGCGCACCGCTACCGGCCAACGGCGTCGAATCGGTCTGCCAATATTGCGATGTGCGCGGCCTGTGCCGCAAGGGAGCTTGGTAATGGAAAATATGGAAGACATGGATTTCGACACCGATTTAAACGTAAATCCGAGCGCAGCTCCGCACGCTTACGAAATCAATCAATGTCCAGTCAACGCAGAAGCATTCATCGCCAGCGCCTGCGACCCGCGCCAATCGGTGGTGGTGGAAGCCTGTGCTGGCAGCGGCAAAACCTGGCTATTGGTAGCGCGCATGTTGCGCCTGCTGCTGGCCGGCACCGCACCGGCTGAATTGCTGGCCATTACCTTCACCCGCAAGGCCGCGCAGGAAATGCGCGAACGCTTGTTGTCGCTGTTGCGCGATGTAGCCTTGCTGCCGGAAGCCGCGGTATGCACGCTGCTGGAAGAACGCGGCTTGTCGCCGCAGGATGCGCAGCAAGCGATCCCGGCCGCACGCGACCTGTATGAACGGGTACTCTCCAGCCCGCAAGCACTATCGATTGACACCTTCCATAGCTGGTTTGCAAAGTTGATCCAGATTGCGCCGCTGGCGTCCGGCGTGCCGCACGGCTACGCACTGAGCGACGCCACCGGCGAACTGCTGTCGGAGGCGTACAGCACCTTCATGCAATCGGTCAACGATGACGGCAATGCCGAACTGAAGGCTGCGCTGCTGGTTTTGTATGACAACCTCGGCGACTTCAATACCAAAAAACTGCTGGACGCTTTCGTCGGCAAGCGCGCCGAATGGTGGGCCAGCACGCAACAGCAAGACCCATCACAAAAGCCGTTGCCACTGCAATGGCTGCGCGCGCTGTGCGGCGACGATGCCGAGCATGATGCGCGGCTAGAATTATGGAATGACGCAGCGCTAAACAAACGCTTGCTAAACATCGCCTGGCTGCTGGGGCAAGCAACAAAGCGCAATCAAGAGCGCGCACGCAGCATCGAAAGCGCGCTGACTGCTGGCGCCAGCCTGGATAATTTCGCCCAATTGCTGAACCAGTTGTGCGACGACAAAGGCGCGCCGCGTGGCAACGACCATCGCCGCGGGCAATTGTTCAAGGTTATCGAAACCAATCTGGGAGAAGACGGCGGCGAAACATTCGAGCGCGAATTTATCAGCTTAAGTACAGCGCTATTACAGTTGCAGCGCCGTAGTTTCGAGCCGCAAGTGCTCGCCATCAATGCCGCACTGTTTACTGCCGGGGCCGCGTATCTGGAACGCTATCAAGCGATCAAAGCCGAACGCCGCGTTTTCGACTTCGCCGACCTGGAATGGCAAGCGTACCGGCTGCTCTCCAACGAAGAACATGCAGCCTATTTGCAAAGTCGGCTCGATGCGCGCTACAAGCAAATCCTGCTGGACGAATTCCAGGATACCAACCCGCTGCAATGGCACATCGTGCAAGGCTGGCTGAACGCATACGGCGACGACGATAGCAAACCCGGCATCTTCATCGTCGGCGACCCCAAGCAATCGATTTACCGCTTCCGCCGTGCCGAACCGCGTGTCTTTCAAGCGGCCAGCGCATACTTGGCAGCGCAAGGCGCGGCGTTGCTGCGCACTAATCAGACCCGGCGCAATGCCACAACCATCGTCGCCGCGCTCAATACCAGCTTTACATACAACCCGATTTTCAGGCCGCAAACCACGCTGGCCGCGCAATCCGGCGTGGTCTGGCGTTTGCCGCTGATCCAGCGCGTTGCCAGTGAAAAATCCGTTGCCGCAATGACCGTCATGATCCGCGACCCGTTCAGCACCCCACGCGATGAAGAAGAGGATGCGCGCCGGCGCGATGAAGGGCATGCAGTGGCGCAAGCGATTCTGCACGCCAAACACACCCTGAGCGTACAGAGCAAGGTGCCGGTGCGCTGGTCCGACGTGATGCTGCTGGTCAAAAAACGCACCCATCTCGGCGCTTACGAAGGCGCGTTGCGCGCTGCCGGGATTCCATTCGCATCCGACCGTCGCGGCGGCTTATTAAGCGCGCTGGAAATCCTCGACCTGATTGCGCTGCTGAATTTTCTGATCACGCCCGGCGACGATCTGGCCTTGGCGCATGTATTGAAATCACCGTTATTCAATGCTGATGATGCCGACTTGATTGCGCTGGCGCAGTGTACCGAACAGTGTTGGTGGGATCGCCTGCAATCTCTTGCAAGCGCAGGAACATCGGAGCCGCTAGTGCGCGCCGAACGCTTGCTGGCACATTGGTTGCGCGTTGCGCCGCAATTACCGGTACACGACTTGCTCGACCTCATCTTGCATCAAGGCGAAC
The DNA here is from genome assembly GCA_012927585.1 of Glaciimonas sp. GTDB lineage: Bacteria > Pseudomonadota > Gammaproteobacteria > Burkholderiales > Burkholderiaceae_D > AVCC01. Next base: position 244,308 of record JABBOY010000006.1, on the reverse strand, counting down.
TAATTACACGCACCGCACAGGCTGTGCAGCCGCTGGTGCGCAATCAGGTGATCGGCAATATCGAAGCTTTTATCGAGCTATCCCTGAATCTCGATGCAGGCCGCTATCCGAGCTTGCCGAAATTCATCGATGCGCTGCGCACCTTGCAAAATAATGCAGGCAACGACGCGCCCGACGAAGCCGGTATCGACGCTGCACTAGACGCGGTGCGCATCATGACCATTCACAGTGCCAAAGGGCTGGAAGCGCCGATCGTGGTCTTGCTCGACGCCAATCACAGCGAACCGGCCCGCGACGATATGGGCGTGCTGTGCGACTGGCCGCAAGATTCTGCGGCACCGACCCACTTCTCGGTCTTTGGTCGCCAAAGCGAACGCGGCGCAGCACGCGACCCGCTGTTCGCCGCAGAAGAAAACTTCAAACAGCAGGAAGACTGGAATCTGCTGTACGTCGCCGCCACCCGCGCCAAACAAATCCTGATTGTCAGTGGCGTAGCCAGCGCGAAAAACCCGCAACCTGATGGCAGCGCCGTCGATAGTTGGTACCACCGATTGCAACACGCGCCGTACATTCCGGCAGATGAGATTCTGGCACCCGCACCGAGTCTAATTGCCACCGACAGCTTCACTTTACAGGTCTACCATCCACCGCTGTTGTCCGCGCCCATCAACACACAACCGGCCAGCACCGGCGGAGACGCCATCGCCATCGCTGAAGGCATCGCGCTGCACACGCTACTGGAACGCCTGACTCATGCCGCCACTTGGCCCATCGTGATTCCTGCTGCAAACGCCATCGCCGACTGGTTGCATTGCACCGCCACGCTGGCGAAAACCATCCGCGCCCACGCCGACACCATCCTATCGCAAGCCCATCTGGAGCATTTTTTCGATCCATCGCAATATCACAGCGCCCGCAACGAAATGGAAATTCTGCAGGGTGCAAACTTACTCAGGCTGGATCGCGTAGTCGTCTTTGATAAGGAAGTCTGGATTCTCGATTACAAGCGCAATTACCTCGACAGCGAACGCGCCGCCTATCAGGAGCAATTGGCCGGTTACCGCGCTGCAGGCGCGCTGGTGTTTGGTGACAAAACCCTGAAATCGGCGTTAATTACCGTCGACGGGCGTTTGATAGAACTGGGTTAAAAAATCGCGCTGGTTGCACACTCGGGAACTTTGGCTGGCCGCTTAATCTATTCCAAGCCGCCCTTAATTCTCGGGGCCGTCTGTTTTTGAGAGTAGTTGGTTCAAGCTTGCTATGCAGTCTTTCATGTTCGCCAGGAGCGGCTGGCCGATTGGAGCGACATGGATCTTGAGCACGTTGGCATAAATCCCAAGTGCCGACAGCGGCTGCCGAAAGTCATGCCTGATCGCGGCGAGAAAGCGCGACTCGGTCTGGTTGGCATTTTCCGCAATGCTCTGGATCGAGGCCAATTCCGCTTCGGCTTGTTTGCGTTGCGTGACATCAGTGAATACGGTGCGTAGCTCAAGCGCGCCTTCAGCGTCCTGCGCTACGGAGGTCTGCAGATGAACCCAAAATTGCCTGCCGTCATTTTTTACCATCCGTAATTCGCACGACTGCGCGTCACTGGATGCAAGAACCCGTTTGCGGTATCGGCAATACGTATCCTGATCGGCTTTAACGATGAATTGCATGAACGGCTGACTGACTAATGCAGCACGCGTCACCTCCAGCAGGCTGGCAGCGGCGAGGTTTGTTTGCAGAATCAATCCCTGTGCGCCGAGGATGCAATAGGCCACTGGCGCCAAGTCATACAATGCAAAATAGTGCGCCCGCTCGACATCTAATTTCACCTGCGCCCGGCGCAATTGCGCGTTTTGCAGTTCCAGTTCACTCTGACGCACGCGCAGTTCCTGAAGCATCAGTTGCGCAGCTTCAGGAGACAGTGTGTGGAGATTCATATGTCAGCTACACCGGAATGCGGAGCAACGCCATCAACCAGCTTGCGGCGCGGAAAGAACGCATGAATGGCAGGCAGCAACTTCCCGCTGACATCTTCTTTATTAATGTAAATATCAGCTCCTGCAGCCAACATTTTCGCTTCAGTGCCGTGTTCAAAGCCCGCTGACAGAGCGATTATTTTAATCTGCGGCATCACTGTAATCAGGCGCTGGATTGTTTCGATCCCATCCATTTTAGCCATTCTCCAATCCACGCAAACCACTTGCGCAAGGCGCTCCTTGGCCATGTCGCAGGCTTCCTGTCCGCTGCTGGCCTCGCCGATGACATCGATAGCGGGGTCCGCCTCCAGCAAGTAGCGCAACGCGCGTCGAAACAGCTCATGGTCGTCAGTAATCAATACGCGAATTTTCTTCATGTTCCCTTATCATCTTCCCTTGTTTGCTCCCTTATCTTGCGCCCAGTATCCCGGCTGCGGGTTAACCGCCGTTTCACGCAATATGTACGCAGCAGCGATCGTGGCAATATGGAGATTAACTGCATTCCGTCCGAATTTTTTTGGCATAGCACCATCATTGCACGTGAAAAACAGGCAATCAAAACAGTTGATCACGCTCATTGCAGCTCGGCCTGGGCGAACGCCTGTTCCACCAAATCCATCAGCGCATCGGCGTCGTAGGGCTTCTGAATGATCGGCGTGCCAGCAAAGCGTGGCGGCACCATCTCGTTGGGCGCATAGCCTGTGGTGAAAACAATAGGAACGCCGCGCTGGTGCAGCAGGTCAGCCGCTGGAAACACCATTTCATCGTGCAGGTTGATGTCGAGGATGGCGATGTCGAAACCGCCCTTTTCCGCTAGCGCCAAGGCGTCTGCTACGGTCGAGGCTTGGCCGACGATGTTCACGCCATGCTGCTCGAAGAGCATTTCCAGGGCCACTAAAATAAGCAATGAATCCTCGGCCACCAAGGCCCGCCGTTTAGACATGGGTAGCCTCCTGCGTTTCATCGGGCACAATGTATTCAGCTGGAATGCTGATGACGCAGCCGACGCCGTCGGCATCAAAACTCAGGGTACCGCTCCCTTTCAGTTCGTGGCGCAAACTGCGTTCGATGACTACCGAACCGAATCCCCGCCGTGTCGGCGGTTCGACTTGTGGGCCGTTGCGCTCTTTCCATATGAGCACCAAGGTGCCGCCGTCTGCGGCCCGCGACCAACTGATGTCGATATTGCCGGTCGAAGTGGACAGGGCGCCGTACTTGGCGGCATTACTAATCAACTCATGCATGACCATGGTAAATGGCATGGCGGCCTTGGACGACAACAAAACATCGCCACCGGAAATGCGGCTGTTACCGTTCTTCCCGGTCTGAAACGGGGCCAGCTCATCCTCAACCAGCCTGCGCACCGAGGCTCCCTTCCTGCTGGTTTCGCCCAACAGGTCGTGCGCCCGGGCCATGGAGCGAATGCGCATTTCAAGCCCGAGCGCAAAATCTTCCAGCGAACTGGCTTGCGTCTTGGTCTGGCGCACCAAAGCTTGAATATTGGCCAGGGTATTTTTTACCCGATGATCCAACTCCGACATCAGCATGCTTTGGCGCTCAAACGCCGCCTCGCGTTCTTCTCGCGCCAAATCCGCCATTTGCCGCAACACGGTTTCCAGCAACCACAAGCGAAAGATCTGGGCCGTCTCGATTTCCACCACATCCCAAGGGGCCGCTTGATGGCGCACGTCAGCCTTCCACGCAGCGAACGACAGGCGCGGCGTGAGCCGTTGACCGTGCGGGCCAGCCTCGACCGGTTTGCCTGGGTCGCCGGCCCAGGTGACGGTGCGTACCTCTTCGGGGCGAAACCACAGCACATAGTCCTCCGGGTGGCGCGACAGCGAGATGGCGAGCAAGCCGCAAGCCGTGTCGACCCACGGTATGGCTGGCGCAAAAACGGTGCCGAGCTGAAAGGTGTCGACCACCGGTAGCGCCACCCCTTTGAGCCAAGCCACCAATGCGTGGATGGCGTCGGCAGGCGGCGTCCGGCCCACGGTATGCAGCTTGCCGCCCAACCAGACCGCCGCTCCGCCGGCCGGGATAAGGTCGAGCAGTGTTACCTTGCCTGCCACCAATTCGGTCGCAATATCCGGGGCCAAGGGCAAGCTTATGGCCAGTGCGGCCTGCGTCTGCTGGTGCGTTATGCGCCGCTGGGCCGCCGCTTTCTCGATTCTGGCATTGAGCTGCAGCGAAAAAAGCTGGGCAAACAGCTCACAGGCCAACCGCAAATCAGCCGCCATATGACGCGGAGCCTCGTTGTGACACGCAATCAAACCCCACAACTCGTCGCCGATCATGATCGAAAGAGACATCGACGCGCCCACCCCCATGTTGCGCAAATATCCGAGATGGAGTGGCGATACGCTGCGCAAAGCGCAACTGCTCATGTCTAGCGGCAGGCCGTTACTGCCGATGACAGGCGGTTCCAGCGGCGCAGGCGTGTAATTAATATCGGGAATCAGGCGCAACCAACTGCGTCGATACATTGCCTGCGCTTGTTGGGGAATATCGGAAGCGGGGTAATGCATGTGGAGAAAACTGTCGAGTTTATCCGCCTTGTCCTCGACGATTACCTTGCCGCTGCCGTCATGCAGAAATTGATACACCATCACCCGCGAAAAACCGATGGCGGCGCGCACCTGCGCTGCAGCGGTGCGGCAGCATGCCTCGACATCTTTAGCCGATTGCAGCGCCGCCAGCATGGTCTTCACTTGCGTCAGCGGATCGCCGCTCGCGGTGCGGCTGCTGCGTGCCGGTTCCAGTTCGATGATCGCAAGCTCGCCCTGGAAATGGAAGGTGGCGGTCAACGCCAGTTGGCCGCTGCGGGTGGTCAAGTCCAGTAAAATCATTGGCTCGGCGCTGGTCGTCGACGCACGCAGTTGATCGACCAGCGGCGCAAGCATAGGTGGCTCGAACAGGTCCGGCAGCACGCATTGCAACAGGCAGCTCGGCTCAACTCCGAGCAACAGGCGGGTGTTCCCGGCGTACTGCAAAATAGTGAGAGTGTGGCGGTCTACCACCAGCAGGACGCCGTGCGGCTGGATCGCGCCGGGAATATGGATCGGCTCCCGGTCGCAGGTCGTGAGGTCAACTTGACCGAAACGAATTTCATTAATGGTCATGCTTGTGCTCCACACAGCCAGTTTTCCATGGCTTGGAAAGTTGCATTGGCGCCAGCGATAGCGCATCCAGTAGCGTGGGCAGTCTGGCAATGGGATTCAACCGCGGCGCCGAAACGCTGCCACATCACAGCCACTTCAGATCCGTAGCTCGCCAAGTACGACGCACCGTGCTGGGCCGACAGGCCAAGCCGACGCTCCACCAACGGCAGCAGATGCTGACCACCCAGCGTCGCACCTTCAAGTACATAGAAGCTACCCAGAGCAAAGGCCGAGTCGGTGGCGGTGGGAACAATTGCACCCAGGATTGGCGTACCACCGAGAGCCGCCAGATCGCGGCCCAGCAGCGGCGCTTTATAGCGCGCGGGCAGGTCGCTCAGAACCGCTGCTAGCCACGGGCTCCATTCGGCCTCGGCGGCGGTGTAGAACGATTCGAGGAGCGCCAGATGGTGGCGATAACAGGCAAGTTCAGAAAATCGATCCTTGATGGACAATCGTTTTTCCAGGCGAAGATGCATCGGCCAGGTCGCCTCCCTGAGTGAAATCATGACGTTCATAAGCTTTCAGCAGGGAAGAAAATTCCCATTAGTTTTTAACTTTTTAGTTGCCGAACACATTTTGGAAGATTCTGTTTCTGCCTTTTTGCGCACAGACCAAAACATGTGAAATTAGCTTCGCAGCATCGTTAAAAGTCGGCAAATCATGATTTAATAGCTGCAATATCTCTCAAAATTAACCGAGCAATCCAAGAATAAAAACCCGGTAAAAAATAATTTTTAATAGCGGCAACTAAAAAATTGAATCGCACGGCTTCAGACGATGCATCCATTCGGCATGCAGGATTGGGCGCAATTACGAGCGGCGCGGACTCCTTGAAAACTGTTATTACCCATACATGGATGTTGCATTATATTTCAACAAAGAAACATAAATCTATGATGTATTTTCAATAAAGTAGGAGTATATAAAAATATACTGCCATTACCGCATATATAACCTAGCTAGTTACTAAATACACCCACTAAAATACAGAAATTTTCAAGATCTGCTTTTATTCCTGATGATAAGCCGTCACCCGCTCCACTTCGCTCTTCGAACCAAGGAAAACCGGAACCCGCTGGTGCAGTTTTTCCGGCTGAATATCCAGGATGCGCTGGGCACCGTTAGTGGCGGCACCACCGGCCTGCTCAACCAGAAACGCCATTGGATTGGCTTCGTACATCAGGCGCAGCTTGCCTGGCATCTTAGTGTCGCGGGTGTCGGCGGGGTATATGAAGACGCCTCCGCGACTCAGGATGCGATGCACGTCGGCTACCATCGAAGCGATCCAGCGCATGTTGAAATTGCTGCTGCGCGGGCCGCTGTCGCCGGCCAGCAATTCGTTCACATAACGCGTCACCGGCGGGAACCAGTGCCGTGCGTTGGAAGCGTTAATGGCGAATTCTTTGGTCTCCGTTGGGATTTGCATATTACGCTGGGTCAACACCCAGGAACCCATTTCGCGGTCCAGCGTGAAGCAATTGACGCCGTTGCCGGTGGTCAGCACCAGTACGGTTTGCGGACCGTACACCGCATAACCGGCGGCGACCTGCTGGCTACCCGGTTGCAGAAAATCCTGTTCTGTCGGCACGCCCATGCCTTCCGGCGCTTTCAGAACCGAGAAAATGGTGCCGATCGAGACATTGACGTCGATGTTGGAAGATCCGTCGAGCGGATCGAACAGCAGCAAATATTCGCCCTTTGGATAACGGTTCGGGATCAGGTGGATGGTTTCCATTTCTTCCGACGCCATCGCTGCCAGATGGCCGCCCCATTCATTAGCTTCGAGCAGGATGTCGTTGGAAATGATGTCGAGTTTTTTTTGAACTTCGCCTTGTACGTTTTCCGTTTCGGCGCTGCCCATGACTTCACCCAAAGCGCCCTTGCCGACCGCGTGGCTGATGGTCTTGCAGGCGCGCGCGACGACTTCGATCAAAAGCCGCAATTCAGCCGGAATAGTGTTGTGCTGGCGTTGTTCTTCAACCAAATATTGGGTCAGGCTGATGCGTTTCATGTGTTCCTTTTTTGAATAAAATTACGCAAGATTCGATAGTAAGTAGTGCAGGCCTCCGTGCCTGCACTACTAAAACATGTCAAGCCGCCAGCGCCTTCGACACCACTTCCGCCACGTCTTTCGACAATTTTTTCGATTTTGCGACTTTTTGCAGCGCGGCTTGCATCTGCACTTGCAGCGCCGGCTGGTATTTTTTCCAGTGATCCAGGGTACGGGCCAGACGCGCAGCGACTTGCGGGTTGCGCGCATTGAGCGCGATTACTTGCTCGGCCCAGAATGCATAGCCGCTGCCATCGGGCGCGTGAAATTGCGCCGGATTGCCGTTGCAGAAGCTGAAAATCAGGCTGCGTGCACGGTTCGGGTTGGCGATGGTGAATGCAGGATGCGTCATCAGTTTGCGCACCGCTGCCACATCGGTGCTGCGCGCTGTAGCTTGCAGGCTGAACCACTTGTCGACCACCAGCGCTTCTTTCTTGAAATCCCGGTAAAAACGCTGCACCGGCTTGGCTGCGCTCTTGCTGCCGGTGTTGACCAAGCCTACCAAGGCTGCCATCCGGTCGGTCATGTTGTCAGCAGCGGCGTCTTGCGCATGCGCCAGTTGCAATACACTGTCATCGTTCCAGTCCAACAGGTACGACAACGCCAGATTTTTCAGGGCGCGCTTGCCGGCGGAGCTGGCATCGGGGCTGTATTTCGCACTGCCGAGATGGTCTTCGTAAATGGCGAGGAAATCCGCCTTGAGCGCCCGCGCCAATGTGCTGCGCATGAAACGGCGCGCAGCATGAATCGCTTGCGGGTCGACCACCGCGCATTGCTCGGCCAACAGGGATTCCGACGGCAATGTCAACATCAACTCGCGGAAGGCCGGGTCGAGCGCCGCATCGTTGAGCGTAGCGCGCATGGCTTCTATAAACAAGCTGTCCAGCTCCAGCACCGCTTGTGCCGGCTCGGCGGCAGCTTGCAGCGTTGCAGTCAGGGCAAGCAAGCGCTGCATGGCCAGGCGCTGGCCGGCTTCCCAGCGGTTGAACGGATCGCTGTCAAACGCCAGCAAGTGCGCCAACTCCTGATCCGAATAAGCGTAATCGAGCATGACCGGCGCCGAAAAATTACGCAGCAGCGATGGAATCGGCGCTTCGCTTACTTGGGTGAAACGGAAGGTTTGGCGGGACTTGGTAAATTCCAGTACGCAAGTGGTTTGGCCGGCTAGTACATTCTCGGCCGGCGCTTTTCCTTTTTTCTGCACGGTTTCCAGATGCAACGGCATATCCTTGCCGCTGGCGTTCAGCAAGCCGATTGCAAACGGAATGTGGAATGGCTGCTTTTTATCCTCAAAGGATGTGGCCGGGCAGGATTGCGCCAGCGTCACTTCATAGGTTTGCGCATTGGCGTCGTACTTGGTCTGCACCTTCACGCGCGGCGTGCCGGCCTGGCTGTACCAGCGCTCGAACTGGCTCAGATCGCGCCGATTGGCGTCGGCCATCGCAGCGCGGAAATCGTTGCAGGATACGGCCTGACCGTCGTGCCGCTCGAAATACAAATCCATGCCTTTGCGGAAACCGTCGCGCCCCAACAGCGTCTGATACATGCGCACCACTTCCGCGCCTTTTTCGTAAATCGTGACAGTGTAGAAATTATTGATTTCGACATAGCTGTCAGGCCGCACCGGATGCGCCATCGGGCCGGCATCTTCGGAAAACTGCACCTGGCGCAAGGTTCGCACATCCTCGATGCGCTTGACCGCCCGGCCGCTGTCGGAGCCGATCATGTCGGCCGAGAATTCCTGATCGCGGAACACCGTCAAGCCTTCCTTCAGCGACAACTGAAACCAGTCGCGGCAGGTGACGCGGTTGCCGGTCCAGTTATGAAAATATTCATGGCCGACCACCGATTCGATGTTCGCGTAATCGGCATCGGTGGCAATCGATGGATTAGCCAGCACGTACTTGGTGTTGAAGATATTCAAACCCTTGTTTTCCATCGCGCCCATGTTGAAGTCGCCTACCGCGACGATCATGAAACGGTCCAGATCCAGCTCCAGCCCAAAGCGCTGTTCGTCCCAGCGGATGGCGTTTTTCAGGGACGCCATCGCATGCTGGGTTTTGTCGAGATTGCCCGGCTCAACCCAGACTTGCAGCAACACTTTACGGGCCGATTTGAGCTTGAATTTTTCTTCCTGGCAGACCAGCTTGCCGGCCACCAACGCGAACAGGTAAGAGGGTTTTTTGAACGGATCTTCCCACTTCGCATAGTGGCGACCATTGTCAAGATTGCCCTCCTCCACCAGGTTGCCGTTGGACAGCAAAACCGGATATTTTTTCTTGTCGGCGCGCAGCATCACCGTGTATTTCGCCATCACGTCCGGGCGATCCGGGAAGTAAGTGATCTTCCGAAAGCCCTCGGCTTCGCATTGGGTAAAGAAATTACCATTCGAGACATACAGTCCCATCATGGTGGTATTTTGGTCTGGATGGATCAAGGTTTCGATTTCCAGCGTGATGTCGTCCGGCGCATCGGCAATCTGCAAAATCGCACCGGAAATGGTGTAGCCGCCCTTAGCGCGCTTACCTAGCAATATCCCATTCATGCGCAGCGATAGCAACTCCAGCGTCTCGCCATACAGCACTACCTTTGTACTGGTTGCCGCCGGATTGCGCGTCATCGTCATGCGGGTGGCGACGCGGGTCGACTGCGGGTCGAGATCAAAGCCCATTTCCACGGTGCTGACTGTGTAAGCGGGCACTGAATAGTCGGCGCGGAAAATCGTATTGGGGGTATTAGATCGCATGAGAGAGTCATCCAATGAGAAGTGGGGCAAAATGGCATTTTACCAATTGCCGTTTAATCTAGCAGGAAAGGCGTCAGGAAATGCCGCCACAGTATTGTACAAAAGCAGGCACGCGCAATTTTCATGCAACATCCATGCAACGCCCTTGCAACATTCTGTTACATCGCGGCCTGGATTTTTCTGCTAAAAAAGTTATCCTAAAGTAGGATTTAGGCAAAATGCAAGCCTCTGCCTGTAGTGCAGGCAAGCTGCTTTGCGCTACTTAAAAAATCAACGATACGGTTTGAATTGCGTTGCAACGAGAAAGAACTACCATGAAAAATAATATGCGCAATGTGCGTCTGGCGCTGCTGGCAATAATTGTATTGCTGAGCGGCTGCGCCTCCACCATCCGCAGCAATGTGACGGTGTTTCACGCCTGGCCGCCCGAGTCGGCGGACAAATCGTTTGTGTTCGAGCATAAAAAATCGCTAGAGGACGATCTGGAATACCAGTCCTACCAGCGACTGCTGCGTGCGCAACTGCAGCAGCTTGGCTTCACCGATGCGACCAACCCCAAAACAGCGGCACTGCGGGTTGCGTTCGATTATGGCGTCACCGTGCGCGATGTGCGGCTGATCCAGCCGGTACTGGTTGACCCTTACGGCTACGGCGGCGGATTTTACGCACCCCGCTTTCACCGCCGCAGTAGCTTTTACAATCCTTTTTACGATCCTTTTTACGATCCGTTCTGGTATGGGCCGCCAGTCGTTGCGTACCAGCAGATCGATTACCAGCTATACCACCGGCAATTGCATGTCGGCATTGTCCAAGCCAGGGATGGCAAAAAATTGTATGACGTAACGGTTGACAGCGAAGGCCGCAACAGCGCGCTGGCATCTGTGATGCCGTACATGATGCGCAGCGCCTTCGTAGGCTTCCCCGGAACGAGCGGCGTAGCGCGTCAGGTCGAACTTCCCGTCAAGGATTGATCCTGACAGCCGGCCGCAAGCCGGCTTTTAAGTATTTTGAGAATATCCATATACCCAATCATGTATTTTTTTCTACCGCATATAACATATGCGGCATTAATGGTTATTTATCGCATACTCCAATATTTATTGAAAATAACGGAACTGTTCAGCCCGCCAGGTGAGGACTGTTTGATCCCCTCGCCCGGCATAGCTTTTCCTGGTGCCCGAATCGCGATCCGATTCGCTTGTGGGAGAGGGTTAGGGAGAGGGTCTTAGCAAACATTCCGGCCGCATTATGTGGCAATGCAATCAAGGTAAAGCCTTGTTTTGACCACCGTACTTATTGCGAGCACCCTCTCCCCGGCCCTCTGCCGCACGCGGGCGAGGGAGCAAAATCCTCTCTCCCAAACAGTAAGCGTCAGAATTGAGGCGTGTCGCCAGAGCCGCCAGGCCGGATTGGGCGGCACGCCCGTTTCATGGAAGCAAAATGCTAGAACCGGTAGTTTTACGCGCTTCCAGATCGATGTGCGCTTGCGCCACATCCTTGAGCGCGTAGCGTTGATTGATCTCGATTTGTATCTTGCCGCTTTCGACCATTCCAAATAACTCTGACGACATCACCAGCAAATCTTCCCGCTTGGCGGTGTAGTTCATCAACGACGGCCGCGTGATGAAGAGTGAACCGCGCGACGCCAGTTCATTCAGGCTAAACGGTGGCACCGGGCCGGATGCGCTACCGAAACTGACCATCATTCCCAGCGGCGACAAGCAATCGAGCGAGCCGAAAAAAGTATCGTTGCCAATCGAGTCATAGACCACCGGCACCCCTTGGCCGCCGGTAATTTCCTTTACTCTATCGACGAAATTTTCGGTGTTGTAGTTAATCACATGGGTGCAACCGTGCGCCTTGGCTAGTGCGCCTTTTGCGTCCGAGCCGACAGTGCCGATCATGATCACCCCCAGCGCGCGCGCCCACTGGCAAGCGATCAGGCCGACGCCGCCGGCAGCGGCGTGGAACAGAATGGTTTCGCCGCCCTGCAACCGGTAGGTGCGGCGAAACAGGTATTGCACCGTCAAACCCTGCAGCATCATCGCAGCGCCCGTCTCGAAACTGATCGCATCCGGCAATTTGACCAGCGCTGCCGCCGGCATCAGGCGCACTTCGGCATAAGCGCCAAGCGGCCGACCGGCGTAAGCGACGCGATCGCCCACCTTCAGATCGGTGACGCCCGCGCCAACCGCTTCCACCACGCCAGCGCCTTCCATGCCTAGACCAGCCGGCAGCGGCAGCGGATACAGGCCGGTGCGAAAATACACATCGATGAAATTCAGGCCGCAAGCAAAATTACGCACCCGCGCTTCGCCCGGGCCGGGCGCACCGACTTCGACTTCGACGTATTCCATCACTTCCGGGCCGCCTGTAGTGCTGATGCGAATTGCTTTTGTCATGGTATTTTTCCTTTCGGTTAAAGAATCAATGGTTGATTTTATGTGCATTATCAGGTTGGCGCAGGTCGCCATGATTTCTAACTAATGGAAACACCAGACGAAACGTCGTCATTGCGTCGGGAGCACTTTCTACTTCAACCCGGCCGCCATGCAACATCATGATCGACTGCACAATCGCCAACCCTAATCCGGTCGAGGATGTCGAACCGCTACGGGCATCATCGACACGATAAAAACGGTCAAATAACAAGGGGATGTGTTCGGGCTTGATGCCGATTCCCGGGTTAGCAACCGTAATGGCGATTCCTTCTTGGTATGTCTGTGCAGCCAGGTGAATCACGCCTCCTTCGGGCGTATACCGGAGCGCATTTGCCACCAGATTATTGACCGCGCGTCGAAACAGGATTGGATCGGCCTCCAGGGTGCCGCCGGCATCGATTGCCAGCCGCACCTGCGCATCTTCGGCGACGCCTTCAAAATAATCTGCGATGCGCTGCAGCTCATGGGCAGTGTCCAGGCGTTGCTTATTCAGCACGAATTTAGCGTGATCGGCCCGCGCCAGAAAAAGCATGTTTTCGACCATGCGCGCCAGCCGTTCATACTCTTCCTGATTCGAGGCCAGTAAGGTTTGGTAATCCTCAATGGAGCGCGGCTTAGATAGCGCCACCTGCGTTTGCACCATCAAATTATTGATTGGCGTACGTAAATCGTGCGCCAAATCGGCGGAAAATTGCGATAAGCGCTGAAAACTGCGATGCAGTCGATTTAGCATGTCATTAAATGCCAGCACCAGCGCTTGCAATTCACGCGGCGCGGCAGTGACGTCGAGTCGCCTATCCAGGTGTTGCGCAGTGATGGATTGCGCCTGTTTCGCAATCGCATGGAGCGCGCGCAAGCCTTGTCGCACTATGATGTATCCGAATAATGCGGCTAACAATGCACCGAAAAAAACCGCTGCAAACACTTCGTTGCGATAAGCCCCAAGCAATGCCATGCGGTCTGAATCGGTCAACGCAACAATGATTTGAACTTGCTCCTGCGTATTGTGCAATGCGCCCCATGCAGAGACGGTGCGGGCGGAAAGTTCTGAGTTCAATATCCATCGGCCCAATGACGCTTTATCCGGCACCGCATTCGCCGGGGTAACAGGCAATGTCGACAAGGCGCCGTGATCGCTATGATTTTGAAAAAGGATAGCGCCATCAACCGATTTCAAAATGATGATTAAGCCAGCGCGACCGGCAGCGACATCCAGAAATCGATGCGGATCGTCCTGGATGTCCTGCACTGATGACGTTTCCAGTAAAAAATGACGGATTAAACCAATATTGCCGAGCAATTCGATATCGTCGTGGGATTCAAGCTGGCTCGCCAGCGATTGATACAAATAAGTACCGACAGCGGCAAATGTCAGCGTTGCAATCAGTGCAAACAGCAGCCCCAATCGCGTGGTCAGCGAAGTGGAACGAAATCGTTTCACTGTCGTGCTTCCAACACGTAGCCCATGCCGCGTAACGTGTGAATCAATTTGTGCGAATAGGCTTCGTCGATTTTGGCGCGCAAACGTCGCACCGCGACATCCACCACATTGGTATCACTGTCAAAGTTCATGTCCCAGACCTGGGATGCAATCAGGGAGCGCGACAGAACTTCCCCCTGGCGCTTGGCCAACAGGTGCAGGAGTGCAAATTCCTTGGGCGTCAAATCAATTCGTACACCGCCGCGGGTAACGCGCCGCTTCAATACATCGATTTCCAGGTCGGCAATTTCCAGCCGCTCCGATTCGCGGATCGGGCCGCGCCGCAGCAAGCTGCGAATGCGCGCCACCAGTTCGGCAAAGGCAAACGGCTTTACCAGATAATCATCGGCGCCCAATTCCAGACCTTTGATCCGATCCTGGACATCGTCGCGCGCAGTCAGAAACAGTATCGGCGTTTGTTGTGTTTGCTGCGCCTTGCGCAGTTCCTGCACCACTTGCCAGCCGTCCATGCCCGGCAGCATCACATCGAGCACGATCAAGTCGTATGCATCTGCGATGGCACATTGCAAACCATCCGTTCCCGTGCGCGCCAGATCAACCACAAAACCCGATTCAGTGAGGCCTTTACGGAGATAGTCACCCGCCTTTGGTTCATCTTCTACAACTAAAATACGCATGTAATGCCTCATTATTAGTGAACAGGTAAGTTTATTCTCATTGATACCGTATTGCGCGTGGATAACAAAACTGTAACCTCGTTGTCAGGTTCTCGTTTCCTTCTCTTTCTTATACTTCACTCCATCGATACGCACCGTACCGGTCGCTATAACAGCGTTTTTGAAGTGCCCGTTAAAGGAATTAATCATGTTGAACCTGAAAAATAAAACCATTTCGATGTTCACCATAGGGATGTTGTTTGCTGCCATGTCAGTGAGTGCACAAGCAGAGAAACAAGATAATTGGGGCGCCAATCTGCCTCTGTTGGCAACCAGCAGTCCATGAAAAATACAGCGGAACCGTATGGCAAGGCTATTCCAATTGAAGCTGCAACACGTCAGATCACCTTAACTCCGGGCGCCAAGTGGCTAGTGGATCAATGTGCCGCATGGAGATTCGGTTAATTTTATGGGGCAGGGCAAGTCGTTTGCTTGGCATTTTCACACCTTGCATAATCAGACCAGCTTCGATTTGACAACAATTGCGCCGAAAGGCCTCAACGCACAACAATTTTGTGTATATGTGGCAATGAACGCGGATGAAATGGGGTGACAAAACCTGTTCATCATTCGGGGCCATGGAGAAATATTTTTTAAGAATTTATTCTTGAATAATATTCACCGACAGTTTCACATCCCTAAACGTGCTGTTGGCGACTGCCAATGGTCAAGCGCCAGGAAGCTGCGTTCCAATCTCTCGTAATTTGTCCGTAATTTTCTGAAACGGAGTGCCTTGGACACATGGGTTTCCATAATTGACAACAGACATCGTCACCGCCTACAATCCACCAACAAAAAGCAAAGCATCTAATGAAACTGTCCCGTCCATCCCGCTTCGTCGCCGCGTGCATCGCGTTGCTCAGCATGCTGTTCATGCAGCTTGCTGTAGCTGGATACGCGTGCCCGGGACTTAATATCGATCTCGTCAGTAAATCGGTCGCGATGTCCACTGATGCCGGCAGCATGCCTGGGTGCTTGGGCATGGATGCGGAGCAGCCCAGTCTGTGTCACGCCCAAGCTCAAGTCGGCAAGCAGTCTCTCGACAAGCCTGAATTGCCGCCTGTTCAAACATTTATAGCGGCGGCACTGACGCTGGTATTCGATGACATCGAGCCTGCATTCAGTCCGATTGTCGTACAATCCGATTCATTTCTTCTGACGCGGATCACCGCGCCACCGCTCTCCATCCGCAACTGCTGTTTCCGAATTTAACTCTCCAGATCGCCTAGTCCGTCAACGTCGCGCATGTTGTTTCATGCGCAGACGATGTTGTTCATTGCAATCTGGAGGTTTCATGTCATCCCCGATGTTATTCCCGCTGTCTGCGCACTATCTTGTGCGCACTGCGGTTGTTCGGTTTTCCCGAAGAATCAGCCTAGCCGTATTGATAAGCTCGCTCGCGCTTGCCGCCAATGCTCTCGCTGCGGAGAACTCACTGACTCTCGCCGATGCTCAGCACCGCGCGACTGAACGCTCGCATCAACTCGTTGCACAGGATTTCGCCATCAGCGCTGCGCACGAAATGGCAGTCGCCGCTGGCCAATTGCCCGATCCGGTATTGAAAGTTGGCATCGATAATCTGCCAGTCACTGGCCCAGACCGTTACAGTCTCACTAACGATTTCATGACGCAGCGCCGGGTCGGCGTGATGCAGGAAATCACTCGTTTCGACAAACGGCATTTGCGCGCTGATCGTTTCGAACTCGACGCCCAAAAGACCCTTGCCGAGAAGACCGTGGCAACGGCTGCCATTGAGCGCGAAACCGCTCTGGCTTGGCTTGACCGCTATTACGCGGAAGCGATGGCGGCAGTTGTTACCGAGCAAGGTGAACAAGCCAAACTTGAAATTCAATCGGCCGAAGGCGCATACCGCGCCGGTCGTGGCAATCAAGCCGATGTCTTCGCCGCCCGGAGCGCACTGGCTACATTTGATGATCGCGCCAGTGAAATTCAGCGCCGTGTGCGCAATGCCAATACCATGTTGGCGCGCTGGATCGGCGATGTCAGCCGGACCCGGTTGGCCGGCAAACCTGCCACTGACACCATCCAACTGGATCCAGCGACTCTCGATAGCCAGCTTGCACATCATCCGCAAATTGTTATCCTGACCAAGCAGGTCGAAATCGCTGAGACGGAGGCAAAGCTCGCGAAGGCCAACGGAAAAGCCGACTGGACCGTGGAAGTAGCGTTCCAACAACGCGGCCCGGCTTATTCCAACATGGTGTCAGTTGGCGTCTCGATCCCGCTGCAGTGGGATCGGAAGAACCGCCAGAACCGTGAACTCTCTTCCAAACTGGCGCTGGTTGAACAAGCCAAGGCCGAGCGCGAAGACATGTTGCGCGCGCGTATGGCGGAGACCCGCAGCATGATCAATGAATGGGAAAACGATCGCGAGCGGAATGCCCGCTTTGAGCGCGAACTGATTCCGCTAGCCAATCAACGCACGCTGGCGGCGATCACCGCTTACCGCGGCGGCAAAGCCAGTCTTGTCGATGTGCTATCAGCGCGTCGCAATGAAATCGACGTGCGCATCCAGGCTTTGCAACTAGAGACAGACACCGACCACCTGTGGGCGCAACTCAATTTTCTCTTTCCCACCGATGGTGTGATAGCCCACGCGGGGATGAACAAGGACACCAAATGAAGAGCAAGAAAATACTCCTCGCCGCTGCAGTTGCAGGTCTCCTCGGCGCAACCGGTTACGGCCTGTATTGGACTGGTATGAACCAGAGCAGGAAGATGGCGACGCCGAGGTCGAGCGAAACGGCATCCTCGTCGGTTGGCGAACCGAAAGCCGGCGATTCCAGTAAAAAAGTGCTGTATTGGCACGACCCGATGGTGCCGGCTCAAAAGTTCGACAAGCCAGGTAAATCGCCGTTCATGGATATGCAATTGGTGCCGGTCTACGCGGGCGATGCGGGCGACGACGGCAAAGTCAATATCAATCCGCGCGTGCAGCAAAATCTTGGTATCCGTACCGCCGAAGTCATCAGAGGCAACTTGACGTCGGCAGTCGTTGCCGTGGGTAGTGTTGCTTACAACGAGCGGGATGTCGCGCTGGTGCAGGCACGCAGTAATGGTTTCGTCGAACGGTTGTATGTGCGGGCGCCACTCGATCCGGTCCGCAAGGGACAAGCTCTGGCCGAATTGTATGTGCCCGAGTGGGTGGCGGCGCAGGAAGAGTATCTGTCGGTCAAATACATGCAGGGAAACGGGATAGAAGGCCTCCTTGGTGGTGCGCGCCAACGCATGCGCTTAGTCGGCATGACCGAAGACCAGATTCGCCGGGTGGAATCGACTGGCAAGGTGCAACCTCGTCTGACCATTTTCGCTCCCATCGGCGGCGTGGTGGCGGAACTTGCCGTGCGTGAAGGCATGACCGTGATGGCTGGCGCGCCGATGTTCAAAATTAACGGCCTCGGCACTATCTGGGTCAATGCCGACGTGCCGGAAAGCCTGTCTGCCCTGGTGCGCCCGGGTAATGCGGTCGAAGCGCGCACGCCCGCGTTGCAAGGGACGGTATTTAAGGGCAAGGTCAGCGCGATTCTGCCTGACGTGAATCCTGTTACGCGTACGCTAAAGGCGCGTATTGAACTGGCCAACCCCTCCGGCCATCTGGTGCCGGGCATGTTTGCCACGATCAACTTTTTGCCTACCGCTCGCAAGGACATCTTGCTGGTACCAACCGAAGCGGTGATTCAGACCGGAACCCGCAGCATTGTCATGGTGACGCAAGGGGACGGTAAGTTTGTCCCGGTCGAGGTTGAAATTGGCACCGAAACCAACGGGCAGACCGAAATCCGCAAAGGATTGGAAGCGGGGCAAAAGGTAGTCGTCTCCGGCCAGTTCCTGATTGATTCCGAAGCCAGTCTGACCGGAACGGAAACACGGATGCGTGGCAAGGGCGCACCGGCACCTAGCAAAGCAACCGGACCGACGCATCGCGGCGAAGGCAAGGTCGAGAAGATTGACAAGGACGAGATCACGATCTCACATGGGCCGATTTCGTCCCTGCAATGGGGGGCGATGACGATGGGCTTCAAGTTGCCGGCGGGTAGCTTGCCGAAAAACATTGTGGTGGGGAGCAACGTCGTTTTCGAGATTCATCCGATCAAGGATGGCGCGTTCGAAATATCCACGATTACCCCAACCACTGCCACGCCCACGGCGGACAAGAAAGATAAAGCGATGGATGGCGCGATGAAGATTCCAGCCAAGCCGGCGGGAGCCGCCCAATGATCGCCAAGCTGATCCGCTGGTCAATCGACAACCGCTTTCTGGTGTTGTTGGCGACGCTGATGGTCACCGCCTGGGGCATCTGGTCGCTGTCGCGTACGCCGCTGGACGCAATCCCCGATTTGTCGGATGTGCAAGTCATTATCCGCACCAGTTATCCGGGCCAGGCGCCACAGATCGTCGAGAATCAGGTCACCTATCCGCTGGCTACCACCATGCTGTCAGTACCAGGCGCAAAGACGGTGCGTGGCTACTCGTTTTTCGGCGACTCCTTCGTCTACATATTGTTTGAAGACGGCACCGATCCTTACTGGGCCCGCTCGCGCGTGCTCGAATATTTGAACCAGGTACAGTCGCGCCTGCCGCCGCAAGCCAAAACCGCGCTCGGACCGGATGCGACTGGCGTCGGCTGGGTCTATGAATATGCGTTGGTCGATCGCAGCGGCAAGACGGACCTGTCGCAGTTGCGGGCGTTGCAGGACTGGTTTCTCAAGTACGAGTTGAAAACGGTACCCAATGTCTCGGAAGTCGCGAGCATCGGCGGCATGGTGCGCCAATATCAGATCGTGCTCGATCCTGACAAGCTGCGCGCCTACAACATTCCGCACGGCAAGATCATCGAGGCTGTGCAGAAAGCCAACCAGGAAACCGGCGGCTCGGTGCTGGAACTGGGTGAGGCCGAATACATGGTGCGCACTTCCGGCTATTTGCAATCGCTCGACGACTTCCGCAAGATTCCGTTGATGACAACCGACGCCGGTGTTTCGGTACGGTTGGGCGACGTCGCGCGGATCCAGGTGGGGCCGGAAATGCGGCGCGGCATTGCTGAACTGAATGGCGAGGGGGAAGTCGCTGGCGGCGTGATCATCATGCGCTTCGGCAAAAATGCGCTGGAAACCATAGCTGCAGTAAAAACCAAGTTGGAAAAGCTGAAGGCAAGTCTGCCGCCCGGTGTCGAAATCATCCCAACCTATGACCGGTCGAGCCTGATCAAGCGCGCGGTAACCAACTTGCGAGAAAAGCTGATTGAGGAATTCATTGTCGTTGCCGTTGTCTGCGCGATCTTTCTGTTTCACCTGCGCTCGGCACTGGTGGCCATCATCACGCTCCCGATTGGCATATTGATCGCGTTCATCGTCATGTATTACCAGGGGGTTAACGCCAATATCATGTCGCTGGGTGGGATTGCGATTGCCGTCGGCGCCATGGTCGATGCGGCGGTGGTGATGATCGAGAATGCCCACAAACATATTGAGGCATGGAGCCATGCCCATCCCGGCAGAAAACTCAAAGGAAATGACCATTGGCGCGTCATCGGCGACGCTGCGGTTGAAGTCGGGCCGGCGCTGTTTTTCTCACTGCTGATCATCGTGCTGTCATTCATCCCGGTGTTCACGTTGGAAGCGCAAGAGGGGCGCTTGTTCTCGCCGCTGGCCTTTACCAAAACCTATGCGATGGCCGCGGCTGCCGGCCTGGCCGTGACGCTGATTCCGGTACTGATGGGCTATCTGATTCGCGGTCGCATTCCCGATGAACACAAAAACCCGCTCAACCGCTTCCTGATCGCGCTGTACCGTCCCTTACTCGATATCGTGCTGCGTTTCCCGAAGCTGACATTACTGGTGGCAGCGCTGATGGCGGTCGTGACGATCTGGCCGATGACCCGGCTCGGCGGCGAATTCATGCCGCCACTCGACGAAGGCGATGTGCTGTACATGCCGTCGGCATTGCCTGGCCTGTCGGCCGGCAAGGTAGCACAGTTGCTGCAGCAGACCGATCGGCTGATTAAAACCGTGCCCGAGGTGCAAAGCGTCTTCGGCAAAGCCGGCCGCGCCGAGAGTGCCACAGATCCGGCGCCGCTGGAAATGTTTGAAACCATGATCCAGTTCAAGCCGCACGATCAGTGGCGGGCCGGCATGACGCCGGACAAGCTGATCCAGGAACTGGATCGCATCGTCAAGGTGCCGGGACTGTCCAATATCTGGGTGCCGCCGATCCGCAACCGGATCGACATGCTGGCCACCGGCATCAAAAGCCCGGTCGGCGTCAAGGTCGCCGGCGTCAGCTTGCAGGAAATCGACCGCATTACCGGCGCAATAGAACGCGCCGTCAAAAAAGTGCCGGGCGTGTCGTCGGCGCTGGCCGAACGTCTAAACGGCGGCCGGTATATCGATGTGGATATCGATCGCGATGCAGCGGCACGCTACGGCTTGAATATCGCCGACGTGCAAAGCATTGTGTCGGCGGCGATCGGCGGCGACAACATTGGCGAAACCGTCGAGGGCTTGCAGCGCTTCCCGATCAACGTGCGCTATCCACGCGAAGTGCGCGACTCAGTCGAGAAACTGCGCCAATTGCCGGTGCTGACGGAACGCGGCGCTCAAATCCGCCTGGGCGATGTCGCCGCGATTCGCATCAACGATGGCCCGTCGATGCTGAAAAGCGAGAATGCACGCCTGTCGGGCTGGGTCTATGTCGATATTCGCGACCGCGACCTGAGTTCCACCGTGCACGACATGCAGCAAGTCGTCGCCAAGGAAATCAAATTGCCGGCGGGTTACTCGATCTCCTGGTCGGGCCAGTTCGAGTACTTGGAACGCGCCACTGCCAAGTTGAAGATTGTGGTGCCGGCAACCTTGCTCATCATCTTCGTGCTGCTCTATCTGACGTTCAAACGATTCGATGAAGCGGCCTTGATCATGGCGACGTTGCCGTTTGCACTGGCGGGCGGTATCTGGCTGTTGTGGTTGCTCGATTATCACCTGTCGGTCGCTGGCGGCGTGGGCTTCATTGCGCTGGCGGGGGTGTCGGCCGAGTTCGGCGTGATCATGCTGCTGTACCTGAAGAACGCCTGGGAAGAGCGTCTGGCAGACGGCAAAGGCAGTGAAACCGATCTGCTTGATGCGATTCGCGAAGGTGCGGTGTTACGGGTGCGCCCCAAGGCGATGACAGTGGCAGTCATCATCGCCGGCCTGGTGCCGATCATGCTGGGTACCGGTACTGGATCGGAAGTCATGCAGCGCATCGCCGCACCGATGGTCGGCGGCATGATCACGGCGCCGCTGCTGTCGATGTTTGTGGTCCCGGTGGTCTATCTGCTGTTGCGTCGGCGTCGGATTCGTGCAGAGAGCATTGCGCCGTCTGTCAAGGAATCCATTTTTTGAAGACGGTTGACACCGTCAATTAGTTTTTGCTAATTGCATCTAACAATCATAAACAACCAAGGAAAACTCATCATGAAATCTACCGCAACCCTGTACCTGATACTCACTTTGTCCGCATCCAGTCTTGCCATCGCACAATCCGGTGACATGAAGGATATGGATATGAAAGGTATGGACATGAAAGACATGGAAATAGGTAAAATGGTCCAAAGCACGGCCCACCAGGCGACTGGGGTAGTGAAGACGGTTGATCTTGCGAAGGGTACGGTGACGCTGGCGCATGGACCTGTCAAAAGCTTGCAATGGCCGGCAATGACCATGCGTTTCATTGTGAAAGACAAGAGTTTGTTCGACAAGCTCGCGGTTGACCAGAAAGTTACGGTGGTGTTTGCAAAGCAGAACGTTGACTATGTCGTGACCACTGTTAAATAAACAGATGGTGGATAGTCGCAATTTTCTGGTTGATCAAAAATAGGCGATTACCGATAGACATTATTCTGTTGTGTATCCAGTAGTACGCAGCATACCCATTGACACTCGTCCAGTTCCAGTATTTTTACTATTAATGCGAAAAAACCTACGACTTCCCGGACGTGTCATACAGCATGTCATCGCCATATTTATTATCTCCGTGCTGTTGAACTACGTTTGGGAAATCGCACAAGCACCGCTTTATGCCGGCATGGAAAACTGGGGCAGCACCTGGTGGCATTGTTTTGTTGCCAGTCTGGGCGACGGAATCCTCGTATTGATAATCTACGCAATAGGATGGGCCGCGTTCAGGCGTTCCGACTGGTACCTGCACCCGAGTGGTCCAGCATATGGTCTGATGCTGGCAATCGGGTTGTGTATAGGCCTTGGCGTCGAATGGGTCGCTGTTTATGTTCTCAATCGATGGGCCTACACAACAGGCATGCCACTGATACCTGGATTGGGCGTTGGACTTGTCCCGGTACTGCAAATGCTCTTATTGCCGCCACTGATATTCCGAATTGCTGCATCGCGATTGAGGATAAAGAAACTATGAATCTTAACCATGTTACTCAAAAGGAAACTCCAACCGAATTGATGAGCGAGAGGCTGAATAGCAAATGCTTCTGCATCAGCCTGGATAGCGCTGCACTGCGGCAAGCATTGGCCGCGGAATTGGGTTCGCCCGACTTGTTGGCGCTGGTCGAAGAGCGCTGCCCCTACCTGTTTTCTGCCCAACCCGTGTTCGTATCGGATAGCCAAACAGAACGCATGGCAGAAGTGGTGCGTGCCATTGAGTCGGTAGTTGCGCTGCCAGCCTATCGAAAACACATACTTGCCAATGCGCCTGCGATTGCCAGACACGATCCTGGCGGCGCAAAGGGTGTCTTTTTCGGCTACGATTTCCACCTGCGCCACCTGAACGAAAGCGGCATCGGACTCATCGAAATCAATACCAACGCCGGTGGTGCGATGCTGAATGCCGTGATGGCACGAGCGCATCACGCTTGCTGTCTCGATAGGGAACAACTGGCTGCTGCAGCGGCCTCTGCCGCGGCGCTGGAACAGAACATCGTTGACATGTTCTACACTGAATGGCGACTTTGCGGCCATGACCGCCCCTTGCAAACCATTGCCATCGTCGACACAGAACCGCAACAGCAATACCTGTATCCCGAGTTCCTCTTGTTCCAGAAACTGTTTGAGCGTCATGGCCTGTGCGCTGTAATCGCAGACCCGTCGGAACTGCGGCTGCAGGATGGTGTTTTGTGGCATGGCAAGATTGCCGTCGACCTGGTCTACAACCGGCTAACGGATTTTATGTTGGAGTCACCGGCAAGCGCAGCTTTACGGGCAGCCTACCTCGAACATGCGGTGGTGCTGACGCCGCACCCGCAAGCGCATGCTCTGTATGCGGATAAGCGCAATCTGGCGTTGCTCTGCGACGCCAGTCGCTTGCAAGCGCTTGGCGTACCGCAGAATGTACAAGACGTACTTTTGGCGAACATCCCGCACACGGAAGTGGTTGACACAGCGCATGCCGAGCGGTTGTGGAGCGAGCGCCGCCAGCTCTTTTTCAAACCTACTGCAGGCTACGGCGGACGCGCCGCTTATCGGGGCGACAAACTCACCAAGCGCGTCTGGCAGGAAATTTTGGCCGGCGATTACGTAGCGCAGGCCATCGTGGTGCCTGGGGAAAGGGTCATTGGCAGCCAACAGAATCCGGGGCTGCTCAAGTTTGACCTCCGCAGTTATGCATACGATGGGAGGGTTCAGTGGACTGCAGCGCGTATGTATCAAGGCCAGACCACGAATTTTCGTACTCCCGGCGGCGGTTTCGCACCGGTGTATAGCTTGCCCGATGCCGACGTTACATGCGAAATTGAAACAATATTGCATACAACTGGAAGTGCCATGACGGGTTGCAGGACAGATTGCAAATAGAAGCACAACGCATAAAAACGGCTCGCACAATCCAGTATTTTTATACCAATAGAGAACACACATGTTTAAGAAACGTTTTTTGTCATGCCTGGCATTAGCTGTTATTGCGCTTGGCATGCACCAGTACAGCATTGCCGAACCATCGACCGGACCGAGTCTGCAACAGCGGCTCGGGGGGCTTTTTTCGAATACGAAAGAGGATGAACTGCTGGAGCCTGACCAGGCGTTCAAAGCGAAGGTCGCGTTCAAGGGAGCGACCACCTTGATTGTGGATTTGATGCCTTCAAAAGGATATTATTTGTACAAAGACAGAATCCATTTCTCGGTCAAGAATTCCAGCGATGTTGTTATCACAGCGGTCAATCTGCCGGACGGCAAAGTTACCAACGACCCGACTTTCGGCAGGACAGAAACTTACGAGAAGCCGATTCAAGCCGTAATCACGTTGAAGCGGGCGTCAAAGGCAAAAAATTTTACGCTAATGGCTACTTATCAGGGCTGCCACAGAAGTACAGGAGTCTGTTATCCGCCTATCGAAAAAGCATTGAATCTTACCGTACCGTAATGCCGTTGGACTCTCTCGCGTTTACCCGCTTGTTATATTTATCCATAAAGATGTTTCGGACCCAGCCCTCGCTGATACCGTATTCAACATAGATTACAAAACTGTAATCTGGTTGTCAGGTTCTCGTTTACTTTGCTTTTCTATACTGATCTTTATCGATACACAGGTATTGATCGCCGTAACAGCTACTTTGAATAAGTGTTTTAAATAAGCAGTATTTTCCCAATAATTGTTATCACCCATCAGGAGCCTTGCCATGAAAAAAATACTAGCCATCGGTGCGTCTGTGCTTTTCACCCTTCTCGCTGGCACAGCTGCCGCGAACGAGGAACACCACCCTGCCGACGCCAAACCCGCCGTAACTTCCATGAGCGAGTCAGCCAAGCAATCAGCGCAACCTGATATGCAAATGCAGCAAATGAATCAGATGATGAAAAAAATGCAGGATATGCACGGCAAAATGATGAGCGCCAAGACCACGAAAGAATGTCAGAACCTGATGGGAGAGCACATGAAGATGATGCAAGACGGCATGTCCATGATGCAGAACATGGGTGGCAAGGGCGCTTCCATGAAGAACGGCAACGGAGCCGCCGGTATGCCAATGGCTCAGTAAAATGCCGTGGTGACTGTTGCGCGACAGCGTCGCACAACAATCAGCACCGGCCACGAATAGAGAGTCGCTACCCGACCGGATAACCATCATCACTCGCCAAAATCAGGAATCCAACAATCAAACAGGACACAAGATGAAACGACGCACCTTTCTTACCACCCTCGGCAGCTTACCTCTTATCGGCCTCAACATGGGCTGGGCGAACGCAGCCGCCGGCGGCATGCCTGCCATGAATATGGACGCTGCGACGGTCAAGCTTGCAGCGGTAGAAGCATTGGGCGCAGGCACAGCAATAAGCGACATTATCAAACTCGCTAATACCAGCGGTCAACCGGGACTGTTCCGTGCATCGCTGATCGCCGCACCGGTGAACCTGCCTTTGCTGCCGGGCACTCCTACCGAATTCTGGGCCTACAACGGCAGCCTGCCTGGCCCGTTAATTGAAGTGATCGAGGGCGATACCGTTGAAATCCTGTTCGAGAATCGCCTGCCGCAAGCCACCACAGTGCATTGGCACGGCCTGCCGGTGCCCGCGGAACAGGACGGCAGCCCCCTGAACCCGGTCGCGCCGGGCGGCAAGCGACTGTACCGTTTCAGCTTGCCGGTGGGCAGCGCCGGCACCTACTGGTATCACCCGCATCCGCACGACAATACGCCGGAGCAAGTGTATCGCGGCTTGGCCGGCATCTTCATCGTGCGCGCCAAAATTGATCTGCTCAAGGATATTCCCGAGCGCCTGCTGGTGATCTCCGACCTCAAGCTCGGCGCGGATGGACGGATTGCGCCCAACGATGCCAACGATGAAATGAACGGCCGCGAGGGCCAGTTTGCACTGGTCAATGCGCAGCGCCAGCCGCTACTCCAGTTCGACCGCAGCGGTCGCGAACGCTGGCGCATCTGGAATGCGAATAGTGCGCGCTACCTGCGTCTTGTCTTGCCTGACGCGGGTTTGACGCTGGTCGGTACCGACGGCGGATTATTGGAACACCCGGTCACCGGTCTTGCCGAATTGTTGCTGGCCCCTGCCGAGCGGGTCGAGATCATTGTCGATGCCGGCACTAATAAAGGCCGGGTTGCTTTGGTTGCCGCTCCGTACCAGCGCGGCAAAATGGGTATTGTGCCAGCCGAGAAAGCTCTGAACTTGCTGACTGTCGATTTCAGCAAAGTTGCAGGTGCACCGCAAAAACCGTTGCCAGCAACGCTGCGTCGGATTGACGACATGGGTAGCCCGAAAGCCAAAAAGCGCATCGTTTTCTCTGAAAAGATGTCGATGGCAGGCGGCCAGCACAGTGTGAAATTCATGATCAACGGCAAGCAGTTCGACATGAATCGGATCGATCTGGAGAGCCGTGTGGGTCAAGTGGATCTGTGGGAAATTGCAAACGAATCGGATATGGACCACCCGTTCCATATCCACGGCACGCAATTCCAGGTGATTGAGCATGAATCCGACGGCAAGGTCACGCCAGCGCCTTACCGGGCCTGGCGCGACACAGTCAACCTGAAGTCACGCGAGATAGTGCGAATCAAACTGGCGCACCATTTCAAGGGCATCTATATGTTCCACTGCCACGTTCTTGAACATGAAGGCGCCGGCATGATGGGGCAGCTCAAAGTAGTGTAGCGATTCAACTCTTGCTGGCGCCATCTCCATGACTGGCGATAGTGCCAGCCAATCCACATGAAGGAGTCCATGATGTTCAAGTTTCGTGCCGCGGTACTCAGTCTCGCCTTGCTGGCTCCGCTGGCTCAA
Organism: Glaciimonas sp.; assembly: GCA_012927585.1. Taxonomy (GTDB): domain Bacteria; phylum Pseudomonadota; class Gammaproteobacteria; order Burkholderiales; family Burkholderiaceae_D; genus AVCC01. The sequence continues at coordinate 217,040 of JABBOY010000006.1, read as the reverse complement.
GCCGCCATCCCCGTCACCCTTTACAAGAGCCCGACCTGTGGCTGTTGCGAAGAGTATGTGAAATATCTCAAAACCAATGGCTTCGCGGTTGATGCCGTCAACAGCAACGACATGAACCGCATCAAACAGGAAAAGCATGTCGGCAATAATCTCGCCAGTTGCCATACCGCACTAATCGGCGGCGCAGTCATCGAGGGTCATGTGCCGGTCGCAGCGATCCAGAAACTGTTGCATGACAAGCCGACGCTGATCGGCATTAGCGCGCCGGGCATGCCGGCAAACTCGCCCGGCATGGGCGTCATGCGGGCGGGCGGGCACGCTCAAGATCTATGCCATCGAGCGCAACCCGAAAGCCAAGCCAGCCGTATTTTCCATCGAATAACGCGTTAAAAATCAGGGCTGATGAAACATTCCTATTCATTGCCCTCCACCGTCGAGGAGGCACCTATGCAGCACCCGCATTCAGAACCTTCGAATTCTCAGCCGCCGTATTGGAAATCCCGCACCGGCATTGTGCTCATCATGCTGGCGCTAGTGGCGGCGTTCTACGTATTGCGCGAGCACTGGGCGCACGTTGTTGGCAACTGGCCCTACTTGCTTCTGTTGTTGTGTCCGTTGATGCACTTTTTTGGCCATGGCGGCCATGGAGGGCATGGGCACAACCATGCGGATCAGGCACCGCCTGACGACAAGAGCCGCTAATCCAAAGGATGCCAGAATGAATAAGCAACATGAACATACCGCTGGCGCACAGGCAAGCGGCAGCCACGATCACGCTGCCCATGCGGCAGTCGCACCGGACAAGCCGTATACCGACCCGGTCTGCGGCATGCAGACGGCTGCCGACCCGGCAAAAGCAATCGAACATGCAGGAACCACCTATTATTTTTGCAGCCCGCATTGCATGGCGAAGTTCCGGGTCAATCCGCAGCAGTATTTGAAGCCGCAAGAGAGGGTTGCGTCGGCCAAGGCGGCTTCCAAGGATGCACTGTATACCTGCCCGATGCACCCGGAGGTGCAGCAAATCGGCCCGGGCACCTGCCCCAAATGCGGCATGGCGCTGGAGCCGATGGATGCTGCGGCCCAGGAAGACAGCGGCGAATTGCGCGACATGACGCGGCGCTTCTGGATCAGTCTGGCCTTGAGCCTGCCATTGCTGTTTATTACGATGAGCGAATTCATTCCCGGTGTGAATCTGCACCACTGGATGGGAATTAATACCTTCAACTGGCTGCAAGCGGCGCTCGCGACACCCGTGGTGCTATGGGGCGGATGGCCATTCTTCGTGCGCGGCTGGGCCTCGTTCCAGACCTGGAATCTGAACATGTTCAGCCTGATCGGCCTGGGTACGGCTGCCGCCTATCTGTTCAGCGCCTTCGCGCTGTTGTTCCCGGATGCGTTGCCGGATGCGTTCAAAATGAATGGCATGGTGCCTTTGTATTTTGAAGCGGCGGCGGTCATCGTGACGCTGGTGCTGCTCGGCCAGGTACTGGAATTGCGGGCCCGTTCCCGCACCAATAATGCGATCAAATCGCTGCTCGAACTGGCGCCCAATACGGCGCTGCGGATCAAGCCGGATGGCACCGAAGAAGAAATCCATCTGGACCAGGTGCAAGTCGGCGACATCTTGCGCGTCAAGCCGGGCGGCAAAATCCCGGTCGACGGTGAAATTGTCGATGGCCATTCGAATGTGGACGAGTCGATGATCAGCGGCGAGCCGGTTCCGGTCGAAAAACATGGCGGCGACAAGGTGACCGCAGGCACCGTGAATCAGACCGGAGCCTTCTCGCTGCGGGCCGTCAAAGTCGGCTCGGACACGCTGCTGGCGCGCATCATCCAAATGGTCAATGAAGCGGGACGCTCACGCGCTCCAATCCAGAAACTGGCCGACCAGGTTTCGGGCTGGTTCGTGCCGGCCGTCATGGCAGTCGCAGTAATCGCATTTGCGGTATGGGCGGTCTATGGCCCTGCCCCCGCGCTGGCCAACGGGCTGGTCGTGGCGGTGTCGGTGCTGATTATCGCGTGCCCTTGCGCACTGGGGCTGGCCACGCCGATTTCGATCATGGTCGGGGTCGGACGCGGCGCGCTTGACGGCGTGCTGATCAAGGATGCCGAGGCACTCGAATTGATGGAAAAGGTCGATACGCTGGTGATCGACAAGACCGGCACCCTGACCGAAGGCAAACCGAAGGTGCAGCGTATCGTTGCCGCCAGCGGTTTTGACGAATCGCAGGTACTGCACTATGCCGCCAGCCTGGACGCGTTGAGTGAGCATCCGCTGGCGCTCGCGATCGTCAACCACGCGAAGGAACAAAACCTGTCGCCCAAACCGGTCACGCAATTCGAGTCCGTCACCGGCAAAGGCGTGCGCGGCCAGATCGACGGCAAGCTGGTTTTGTTAGGCAACATGCGTCTGATGGAGTCGGAACAGATTGATGCTTCCGAGGTGGATGCCCAAGTGCAAACGCTGCGCGAGCTGGCGCAAACCGTGATGTTCCTGAGTGTCGACGGCAAGCCGGCGGGCATCGTCAGCGTCGCCGATCCGATCAAATCGACCACCCGCGAGGCAATCGACCAGTTGCATGCGGCCGGTTTACGCATCGTCGTACTGACCGGCGACAATGCAACCACTGCCGCCGCAGTGGCCAAACAACTGGGGCTGGATGATTTTCGCGCCGATGTGCTGCCCGAAGACAAGCTCAACTACTTGAAAGCGTTGCAGCAGGAAGGCCGTATCGTAGCGATGGCCGGTGACGGCGTCAACGATGCACCGGCGCTGGCGCAGGCCAATGTCGGCATTGCGATGGGCACCGGCACCGACGTGGCTATGAACAGTGCGCGCATCGTGCTGGTCAAGGGCGATTTGCGCGGCATCGCGAAAGCGCGGCTACTCAGCCAGCACACGATGAAAAACATCCGGCAAAACCTGTTTTTCGCCTTTATCTACAATTTCGTCGGAGTGCCGATTGCGGCCGGCGTGCTCTATCCGTGGCTCGGACTGCTGTTGAGTCCGATGATCGCCAGCGCGGCAATGAGCTTGAGTTCGGTGTCGGTGATTACGAATGCGCTCAGGTTGCGCAACAAGGCGCTGTAAGCAACGTCCTGACCACAATTGGCGTCTGCGCTGATCGGGGCAAAGCCCGATCGGCCGATATATCGCTAAGAGATCAAAACGTGCCCGGATAAGCGCCGCCATCCAGCAGGATATTTTGTCCGGTCAGGTAACCGGCCTGCGCGCTGCAGATGAATGCACAGAATGCGCCGAACTCGGCCGGGGTGCCGAAACGACGCGCCGGATTGCTTGCCATGCGCGCGGCGCGCACCGCATCCAGACTTGTTGCGCCGACCTTGGCGGCGGCGATCATGGTCGATGCCAGTCGATCGGTATCGAACGGCCCCGGCAGCAGGTTATTAATGGTCACGTTCCGCGCCACCGTGGTGCGCGCCAGGCCGGCGACGAACCCGGTCAGGCCGGAGCGTGCGCCATTCGACAAGCCGAGAATATCGATCGGCGCTTTCACCGCGCTGGAAGTGATGTTGACGATGCGGCCGAAACCGCGCGCCATCATGCCATCCACGGTGGCCTTGATCAGTTCGATCGGAGTCAGCATATTGGCGTCCAGTGCGGCGATCCAGTCATCCCGGCTCCAATCGCGGAAATTACCCATCGGCGGCCCGCCGGCATTGGTCACCAGAATATCCGGCGCCGGGCAAGCAGCCAGCGCCAAAGTACGCCCGGCGGCAGTAGTGATGTCGCACGCCACCGTCTGCACCGTGACATCGGCGTTGGCTTGGCGAATCGCTTGCGCGGTGGCTTCCAGCACATCCGCATGACGCGCAACGATGGTCACATGCACGCCTTCGCCCGCCAATGCTTCTGCGCAACCGCGCCCCAGGCCTTTGCTGGCGCCGCATACCAGCGCCCGTTTACCGCGAATATCGAGATCCATTGTTCACCTCAGGTTTTTTTCTTCGATAACACATACATGCCGCACAACACCAGCGCGGTGCCGGTCAGTTGAATCCCGGTTACCGGTTCATTCAAAATAATTGCCGCCAGAAACAGCGTTGATACAGGCCCTACCATGCCGGCCAGCGAAGTGGTTCCGGCGCCGATGCGCGACACCGCAATCATGGTCATGAATACCGGCAACACGGTGCAAAACAGTGCATTCACAAGCGATAAAGCATATACCGGCAGCGGTTGCAGCAACATCGAGAGCGGCCGCAGCAGAAAAAATTGCCCGATACAAGCCACACTGGAAACGCACATCGCGTAAGCCACTAGCCGCAAGACGCCAACGCGCTGCAGCAATTCTCCAGAAAAAATCAGGTACAGCGCATACGACACCGCGCTGCCGAGCACAAACGCGCCGCCCAGCCAGACATTGTTGCCGCCACTGCTGACATCATGCATGAACACGAATACGGTACCCGTGTACGACACCGCCAGCGCGCCCCACTCGAAGCGGGAAATACGCTTTTTGAAGATGAGCATCGACAATAACAATACAAAACTGGGGGTTAAAAACAGAATCAAGCGCTCCAGGCCGGCGCTGATGTGCTGCAAGCCAAGAAAATCGAGAAAGCTGGCCAGGTAGTAGCCCAACAAGCCCAGCACTGCGATACGGATGCGGTCGGGATTCGACAAAGGGGCCGCCGACCAGCCCTGCCAGATTGCAACGCCGGCGAAAACCGGCACCGAAAACAACATCCGAAATGCCAGCAGGGTCATCGCATCAACCGGGTACAGATAGATCAGCTTGGCAACAATTGCCTTGCCGGAAAAAAGAACCGCGCCGGTAACCGCAATCGCCAAACCGATCAGGAAATCTTTGCGCGCAGTGTGTTGCAAAGAAGAGGAAGTCATGTTCGAATTGTTTCCAGATAGCCATCGCGCCAACCTGCGAGCGCTGCCGGCCCTTTTGTGGGCTTAATTAAATTAAGTAGGAGTATATGAAAAAATAATACTATTTACGCAATATTTCAGTGCGAATTTTAAAATACATGCAACAGTATAGATATATTCTCAAGGTGCTGTGGGCCGAGCGCTTGAATAGTAAGCCCAGAACGCCGCGAACGGTTTGGCGGCCAACTGGCAAGTCAATACTGCATGCAGCGGATTTCACCAAGACTTCGACTGGCGATTCGCAGCGATCAAGGTAGCTGCTGCTATTACTACCGCCACTACCGCCAACACCACTACTGTTGAGAGCAAGCAGCCAAATAAGCCGCCGATGCCGCCCAGCGAAGTGCCAGTTTTGATAGGGGGACGCGGAATTTGCAGAATAATCGATATGATAAAATGCGCGACTTATTATAGCGAACTCGCCTTAGAAAGGTACGCCATGTCAGGACATAGTAAATGGGCCAATATCAAACACAAGAAGGCGGCCACTGACGCCAAACGCGGTAAGATCTGGACCCGTCTGATCAAGGAAATCACGGTTGCTGCGCGTATGGGCGGCGGCGACATCGGCGCTAATCCGCGCCTGCGACTGGCGGTGGACAAGGCGGCCGACGCCAACATGCCGAAAGAAACAGTGGTACGCGCAACCCAGCGCGGCGCCGGTAATCTGGAGGGTGCCAACTACGAAGAAATTCGCTACGAAGGCTACGGCATCAACGGCGCTGCCATCATCGTTGAATGCATGACCGACAACCGGGTGCGCACCGTGGCCGAAGTGCGCCACGCGTTTTCCAAGTTCGGTGGCAACATGGGCGCTGAAGGCTCGGTCGCGTTCCTGTTCCAGCACTGCGGCCAATTCCTGTTCGCGCCCGGCACCGATGAAGATGCGCTGATGGAAGCGGCGCTCGAAGCCGGTGCCGAAGACGTTGTTACCGACGACGAAGGCGGCATTGACGTGTTGTGCCCGCCGTTCGATTTCCTCACCGTCAAAGATGCACTGGAGAAAGCCGGTTTCAAGGCCGAAGTGGCTGAAATCGTCATGAAACCAGCAACCGAGATCGAATTTACCGGCGACGATGCAATCAAAATGCAGAAATTGCTGGACGCTCTGGAAAATCTGGACGACGTGCAAGAGGTGTACACCAATGCGGTAATGGATAACGAGGAATAGACGAAAAGAAATAATTCCTATAACGGAGTCAAATTTTTTTCACGTTATACGGCTGCAGCACTTAACTTTTTAGCGATCATTTATGAAAATTTTGGTAGTCGGCTCCGGCGGCCGCGAACATGCACTGGCATGGAAACTGGCGCAATCCGAACGTGTGCAAGTGGTGTATGTTGCGCCCGGCAACGGCGGCACCGCGCTCGATGCGCGGCTGCAAAACATTGCCCTGACCGACCCGCTGGCGTTGGCGGAATTCGTGCAAAAGGAGCATATCGAACTAACCGTGGTCGGCCCGGAAACCCCGCTGGCTGACGGCATCGTGAATATTTTTCGCGACCTCGGGCTGAAAATCTTCGGCCCCACCAGAGAAGCCGCGCAACTCGAAAGCTCCAAGGATTTTGCCAAGGCATTCATGCAGCGCCACGCGATCCCGACCGCCGACTATCAAACCTTCACCGATGCGGATTCAGCACACGACTATGTAGACCGAAAAGGTGCGCCTATCGTCGTCAAAGCCGACGGCCTGGCCGCCGGCAAAGGCGTGGTAGTCGCCATGACTGCCCAAGAAGCGCACGCCGCCATCGACCTGATGCTGGCCGACAACGCTTTCGGTGCAGCCGGTGCGCGGGTAGTGATCGAGGAATTCCTGGTCGGAGAAGAAGCCAGTTTCATCGTCATGGTCGACGGCAAGGATATCTTGCCGTTAGCCAGCAGCCAGGATCACAAGCGCCTGAAAGAACACGACCAGGGTCCGAACACCGGCGGCATGGGCGCCTATTCGCCGGCACCGATCGTCACGCCGGCTCTGCACGCGCGCGTGATGCGCGAAATCATCGACCCAACTGTACAAGGCATGGCCAGGGACGGCATCCCATTTTCCGGCTTCCTGTATGCCGGTCTGATGATCGACGCGCAAGGCAACCCGAAAACCCTGGAATTCAACTGCCGCATGGGCGACCCGGAAACCCAGCCGATCATGGCACGGCTGAAAAGCGACTTGGCCGCGGTGATGGAACATGCCGCCAACGGCAGCCTCGGCACAGTGGAACTGGCCTGGGATCGCCGCACGGCCCTGGGCGTAGTGCTGGCCGCCGCCAACTACCCTGACGCACCGCGCACCGGCGATGTAATCAGCGGCATCCCAGCTGACACCGCCGATTGCATCACTTTTCACGCCGGTACCGTGCAGCGAGACGGCAAACTCGTTACTTCTGGCGGGCGCGTGCTGTGCGTGGTGGGCTTGGGCGACAGCGTCAAAATGGCGCAAAAACAAGCCTATGACACCATCGACAAAATCCATTTCGACGGGGCCCAATACCGCAACGACATCGGCTGGCGCGCCATCCGTCACCCTGTCTGATTACGTAGCCGGCGGCGCGGCTCGCTCCGGGCGGCGCTGTTTTGCAATCATATAAAGGCACGGCAAGGTACAATCTGCCGATCTTTTTCTTTAGTGTTTAGTGTCTATCGATGTCAGTCCCCACCGCATCATCACGCGTCAAAACCTATTTGCTCGACCTGCAATGCCGCATCGTCACGGCACTCGAAGCACTCGACGGCAAACCTTTTTTGACCGACGCGTGGCAACGCCCGGAAGGTGGCGGCGGCATCGCGCGCGTGCTTGAAGAAGGTTTGGTATTCGAGCGCGGCGGCGTCAATTTCTCTCACGTAACCGGCAACAACCTGCCGCCCTCCGCCGCCGCATCGCGCCCGGAGTTAGCCGGTCGCAACTGGGAAGCGATGGGGGTATCGCTGGTATTGCACCCGCGCAATCCGTATGCGCCGACCGCACACATGAACGTGCGCTTCTTTATCGCAACAGAAGCGGGCAAGGAAGACGTCTGGTGGTTCGGCGGCGGCATGGATTTGACGCCGTATTACGGCTTTGAAGAAGATGCGATCCATTTTCACCAGACTTGCAAACAATCGCTGGCCGGTTATGGCAAAGGCGGAGGCGACGACTTGCATGCAGAATTCAAAAAATGGTGCGACGATTATTTTTATCTGAAACATCGCAAGGAAGCACGCGGCGTTGGCGGCATCTTTTTCGATGATTTCAACCGGCTCGATTTCGCGCAAAGCTTTGCCATGACGCAAAGCGTCGGAAATCATTTCATTGACGCCTACCTGCCGCTGGTAACAAAACGCAAAGATATTCCGTATGGCGAAGCCGAGCGCGATTTCCAGGCCTACCGCCGTGGCCGTTACGTCGAATTCAATTTGGTCTTCGACCGTGGTACCCTGTTCGGCCTGCAATCGGGCGGCCGCACCGAATCGATCCTGATGTCGATGCCGCCCATAGTCAAATGGCGCTACGACTGGAAGCCGCAAGCCGGCAGCGCCGAGGCCAAGTTGTATACCGATTTCCTGATCGCGCGAGAGTGGCTGTAATGCGGCTCCAGGCGGCGCGGCGCTGCATTGTTGTCTTGGGCGGAAGTTTTGACCCGATTCACCAGGGCCACATCGCACTGGCGGCGTGTTTTTTGCGCCTGCTGGCGCCGGATGAGTTGCGCATCCTGCCGGCCGGCAACCCTTGGCAAAAAACCCAGGGATTGAAAGCCTCAGCCCAGGATCGGGTCGAAATGGCAAGGCGCGCTTTTGCCGCAGCAGACATGCCAGTCGTCATTGATGAACAGGAAATTCGCCGCACCAGTGCCAGCGGTGAGGCCAGCTATACTCTCGACACGCTGCGTTTCTTGCGCGCCGAACTGGGGCCGGATAGCTCGATTGCGTTCCTGATGGGAGCCGATCAACTGCTGGGATTGCATACTTGGCACGACTGGCAGAAACTGTTCGACTATGCGCATATTTGCGTTGCCTCCAGGCCAGGATTCACGCTAAACATGGCAGATTTACCATCGGCGGTTAACACGGAATTTGGCAAGCGCATCGGTACGCCAGAGCAAATTCGCAATGCGGCACATGGCTTGACCTGCCTGGCATCCGGCCTGGCAGTCGATATCTCCGCCAGCGAAATCCGACATGCGCTACAACACGGGAGCCGGCCAAGCGCGCTGATTCCCGCCGTAGTGCTAGACTACATTCAACAACATCATCTATATAAGAACTAAATGGAACTCAAAAAACTACAAACTCTCGTTATTGACGCTCTGGAAGACGTCAAGGCACGTGATATCAATGTCTTCGATACCGTACATTTGACCAGTCTATTCGACCGCATCGTGATTGCCTCCGGTACCTCGAATCGCCAAACCAAGGCGCTGGCTGCATCGGTGCGTGACAAAGTCAAGGCAGCCGGCGGCCAAGTCTTGAGCATGGAAGGTGAAGATACCGGTGAATGGGTACTGGTCGACTTGGGCGATATTATCGTTCACATCATGCAACCGGCCATTCGCGCCTACTACCGGCTGGAAGAAATCTGGGGCGACAAGGAAGTTAAGTTCGGCGCGGCCAAACGCACTGTCAAGAAAGATGACGATGAAGAAGCACCCAAGCGGGTGGTTTCCCGCCATCTGGCGGCATCGCAAACTAGTGTCGACGACGTAGCAGCACCCAAAAAACCCGCAAGCCGCAAGCCGTCCGTAAAAACCGGCGCAGAAAAAGCGCCGGCAAAAAAACGTGCCGCCAAGCCACCGGTCGGCAAAACCATCAAGGTTGCGGCCAGCAAAAGTGCGGCCAGCGCCAAGAAAGCACCCGCCAAACGCGCCCCCAGGGCCAAGGCAGCTAGCTAACAACAGGCCGGTGCCATGCAACTCATCATCGCGGCCGTCGGCCACAAGATGCCTGCGTGGATCGAAGCCGGTTTCAATGAATACAGCAAACGCATGCCGCCTGAAATACGCATCCACTTGAAGGAAATCAAACCGGTGGAGCGTTCCGGTAGCAAAACAGCCGAAACCGCGATGGCGCTGGAGCGCAGCCGGATCGAAGCGGCCCTTCCGAAAGGAGCGCGCATCATTGCACTCGATGAACATGGTAGCGATCTGACTTCAGTGCAACTCTCGCAGCATCTAGCACAATGGCAACAAGATGGTCGCGATGTCGCTTTCGTCATTGGCGGCGCTGACGGCCTCGATGCACAATTCAAGGCAAGCGCAGAGGCGCGCATCCGCATCTCCAGCCTGACCCTGCCGCACGGCATGGTGCGTGTGATGCTGGCCGAACAACTGTACCGAGCCTGGTCGATCACACAAAACCATCCCTACCATCGGGTCTGAGCGCAGCATGAAACACTTTGAGCGGAAAATTTACCTGGCATCGAAAAGCCCACGCAGGCGCGAGCTGCTACGCCAAATCGGCATCGAATTTGAAATATTGCAGTTGCGCGACTATACCCAGCGCGGCCCGGACGTAGGAGAAGCAGTACTTCTTGATGAATCTCCTGAAGATTACGTAACTAGAATATGTGATGCAAAGGCATCGTTCGCCTGGCAAATGATGCGAAATCGACGGCTTCCCCTGCGCCCGGTGCTGGCGGCCGACACCACGGTCGTGATTGATGGAAAAATTCTGGGCAAACCTGCCGGCACTGCCGAAGCGGTAGAGATGATGCGGCAGCTATCTGGACGCACGCATCAAGTCATGACCAGCATTGCGCTGTACCACCAGGAGCAGTCATGGCAGCTGACCCAGATATCCGAAGTGACGTTCGACGACTTGTCCGAGCAAACGATTGCCCGCTACTGCGCCACCAATGAGCCGTATGACAAGGCAGGGGGCTATGGAATCCAGGGCGTGGCCGCAGTTTTCATTCGCCATATTGCTGGCAGTTATTCCGGCATCATGGGACTGCCGCTGTTCGAAACCACACAACTATTACAAGAAGCCGGCATTCGGCCAATATGAGCATCCATGAGCGAAAACATCCTCATCAACATCACGCCGCAAGAAACACGGGTAGCCCTGATCCTGCAGGGCGCCGTTCAGGAACTGCACATCGAACGCACGCTGTCGCGCGGTCGGGTCGGTAATGTCTATTCGGGAAAAGTAGTGCGCGTGTTGCCGGGCATGCAGTCGGCTTTTATCGATATCGGTCTGGAGCGCGCAGCTTTCCTGCACGTTGCCGATATCTGGGAAGCGCGTCTGCACGACGGCACTAACGCCGCGCCGACTGCAATCGAGAAAATTCTGCATGACGGCCAAGCCTTAACGGTACAAGTCATCAAAGATCCGATCGGCACTAAAGGAGCCCGACTGTCGACCCAGATTTCGATTGCCGGCCGTATGCTGGTATATCTGCCGCAAGACCCGCATATCGGTATTTCGCAGCGGATTGAAAACGAGGTGGAACGCGAGTTGTTGCGCAGCCGGGTCCAAGGCCTGCTGCCGCCGGAAGAAAAAGGCGGCTGTATTGTGCGCACCATGGCCGAAGATGCGTCCGATGAGGATTTGCAGGCAGACATCGAATATCTGCGCAAAACCTGGAGCGCAATCACCGCTGTATCGCGCACCAAGCCAGCCCCGCATCTGTTATATCAGGACCTGAGTCTGGCACAACGCGTACTGCGCGACTTTGTGCATGACGACACCGCCAACATCCAGATCGACTCACGCGAAAACTTCACCCGACTGCACGAGTTCGCCACTACTTACACGCCCAGCGTACTGGGTCGCATACAGCACTACACCGGAGAGCGCCCGCTGTTCGACCTGTATGGCGTCGAAGAGGAAATCGAGCGGGCGCTGGGACGCCGTGTCAATTTAAAATCCGGCGGCTACCTGATCGTCGACCAGACCGAAGCGATGACGACGATAGACGTCAATACCGGCGGCTATGTCGGTGGACGCAATTTTGACGACACTATCTTCAAGACCAACCTGGAAGCTGCGCATGCGATTGCGCGCCAATTGCGCTTGCGCAACCTGGGCGGCATCATCGTCCTTGACTTCATCGACATGGAAAACCTTGAGCATCGCAATTCCGTGATGACAGAACTCAAAAAAACCCTGTCGCGCGACCGCACCAAAGTGTCGGTCAGCACTTTTTCCGCTCTGGGCCTGGTGGAAATGACGCGAAAACGCACCCGCGAATCGCTAGCGCATATTCTGTGCGAATCCTGTCCAGCCTGCGGCGGCAAAGGCGAAGTCAAGACCGCACGCACCATTTGCTACGAAATTCTGCGTGAATTATTGCGCGAAGCGAAACAATTCAACCCACGCGAATTCCGCGTTCTGGCATCCCAAATCGTAATCGACATGTTCCTGGAAGAAGAATCCCAGCACTTGGCGATGCTGGGCGATTTCATCGGCAAACCGATTTCACTGCAGGTCGAAACCGTCTATCAGCAAGAGCAATACGACATTATCCTGATGTAACTGAGGTTGCCCACTAGCCCACGAAAGGCTTCGCAACACGATATGTTCTATAAAAATAGTGGACCTGGTATCGCTATTTTCATGGCATCGTCCGCATATTTTTCAATGCATTAAAAAATATACTCCACACTTTTCTCATTAAGAATAGACGCAACACCACGCATGCCCTAAAAATAGTCAATCTACCGCTAGCGCCTCACTGCCAGTGGCAGGCGGTTTGGTCACGGCAAGCTTGCGCAACACTTGCGCCGCAGCTACCAAGCCGAAAGCGGCGGTAACTACCATCGCGGAGCCGAAACCGGCGCAATTGATCCCGGTGATGCCGGCGCTACCGTCGGTCTCCAGTGCGCAGGCGTCATCGGCCTCGGGAAAGCGTAAAGGCTCGGTTGAGAACACTGCATCAATGCCGAATTTATTCTTCTCACCGCGGGGAAAACCATGCTGGCCGCGCAATAATTTACGGACTTTGGACAGCAAGGGTTCCTGCTCGGTTCTGGACAGGTCGCGCACCTCAATTCTGGTCGGATCGATCTGCCCGCCGGCACTGCCTATGGTAATCAGCGCTATCGCGTGGGCGCGGCAATAGGCAATCAGCGCCGCCTTGTCCCGTACGCTGTCGATCGCATCGATCACATAATCGAAGTTATGAACGCCGATCATCGTATCCAAATTGTCGGGCGTGACGAAATCCTCGACCTCAGTGACGCGACAATATGGGTTGATTTGTGCGATGCGCTGTGCCAGCGCCGTCACCTTGGCCTGACCCAAGGTCGCCGACAATGCCTGGATCTGGCGGTTGATGTTCGATTCCGCAACGTTATCAAGATCAATCAGAGTCATCTGCCCGATTGCACTGCGCGCCAAAGCTTCCACCACCCAGGAGCCGACGCCGCCCACGCCTATCACACAGATGTGCGCTGCTCGAAAGCGCTGTAGCGCAGCAGCGCCATACAAACGCGCGATACCGCCGAAACGGCGCTCGAAATCGATGTTGTCCACAGGACCCGGTGTTGCCAGTTTCGTGATTGTGTTCATTGCGCCATTTTAAGTGAAACTGCGATAAAGCCAGAATTAGCGCTTTATGTATACTGATGTCAACTATTGTTAAACGGGATAACACCATGCAAAACGCAGACCCATTATTTACGCCGATTCCGGGTTTCGACCAGCCGATTGCGGTACTCAAGCACTGCCATAACCGCATCCGCAAACAAATTAGCACCATGCTAAAGTTGTTATCGCATCTACAACAACATGGCGCTGACATTGAGGCACAACAAGCGGCAAAATCCATATTGCAGTATTTTAATAAGGCAGCGCACAACCATCATGCGGATGAAGAGGATGATCTGTTGCCGATGCTGCTAGCATCGGCAACCGGGCAGGATGCAGCATTATTAGCGCAATTATTGCCAGTGATTCTGCAGCAACATCAGCAAATGGACGCCGCATGGCAAGTGCTTGACCGGCAATTGCAACAGATCGCCGGTGGTAAAAATACAGGCATCGGCAGCTATCTGTCGGAACCAGACGTGACTCGTTTCACCGAACTGTATGCGAACCACCTGGAAATGGAGGAAACTCACATCGCACCGATGGCAATCCGCCTGTTCAGTGCGGCACAGATGGCGCAGTTAGGCGAAGCCATGCGGGTGCGCCGCGCAATTACACAGTAAATCACCAGGAATCAAGATGTCGATAGCAGATTTAAGAAAAGATTACAGTCAAGCCAGCCTGTCGGAGTCGGATATGGCTGCCGACCCAATGGCACAATTCAAGAAGTGGTTTGATGAAGCGCTCAAAGCTAATGTGCCGGAAGCCAATGCAATGAGCCTGGCGACCGTGGCCGCCAATGGGCACCCTTCGTCGCGCATCGTGCTGATCAAGGAATTCGATCAACGCGGATTTTTCTGGTTTACCAATTACCAGAGCCGTAAAGGGCATGAGCTGCATCAAAACCCTTACGCCGCGCTGCTGTTCCATTGGATTGAGCTGGAACGGCAAGTCCGCATCGAAGGTCGCGTCGAACGCATTTCTGCAGAAGAAAATGATGCCTATTTCCAGAGCAGGCCGCTGGGCAGCCGGATTGGCGCGATTGCATCCTCTCAAAGCGAGCCGGTTGCCAGCCGCCAGGTGCTGGAAACGCGCTATGCCGATGCCGAGGCGAAACACGGCGCGCACCCGCCACGCCCAGCGTATTGGGGCGGCTACCGTCTGGTACCGGACTATATCGAATTCTGGCAAGGCCGCAGTTCCCGGCTGCATGACCGGATCGCTTTCAAGCTGAACGCGAATGGAAGTTGGGATCGGGTAAGACTGCAGCCATAAACATTACACCTCGATCTTTCGATGGTGCATAACCAGTAGTACTGACTCAGCCACACGGAGGACATCGTGTTTTGGGAAAAGAAACTGACGCAATGGGTGGAAGATATCCGCAATCGATCCGCGCTTCCGCTGCGACTGGAATTGTGGAACGGACAACAATTTAATTTCAGCACGGGGCATCCCGATGTCACCATCCGGGTGCCGCACTCTTCTGCCATTAACTATCTGCTGACGCCATCTCTGGCAAGCTTGGGCGAAGCCTATGTCGAAGGAAAAATCGAGATTGAGGGTCATGCGGCGGCCATAATCCGCATCGGTAGCGTGCTCGCGGGACAGATGCACGGACCCGCAAAAACGCTTTCCCGCCTGGTAAGATCCGTCCGGCATAACAAGCAGAACGATGCCGAGGCAATCCGCTATCACTATGACGTATCGAACGCGTTTTACCAAAGCTGGCTGGACGAAAATCTGGTGTATTCCTGCGCCTACTTCGAAAATGGCGACGAAGATCTGGCCGTTGCGCAAATAAAGAAAATCGATCACATTCTGACCAAAATACAACTCAAACCCGGCAATACCCTGCTGGATATCGGTTGCGGTTGGGGTGCGCTGGTACTGCGCGCTGCACAACAATTCGGCGCCAAATGTATCGGTATCACACTGTCCCGTAACCAGTATGAATTTGCCAGAGAACAAGTCGAACAGGCCGGCCTTGCGGATCGGATTGAAATCCGTTTGCAGGATTATCGGGATATCACCGGCAGTTTCGACCGCATCACCAGCGTCGGCATGTTCGAGCATGTCGGACTACTTAATCTGCCGCACTATTTCACCAAAATCAGCACCCTGCTGGCCGAAGACGGCCTGGCCATGAATCACGGCATCACTTCAACCGACCCCAATAGCGGCGAAACCGCGTATGGCGGTGGTGAATTCATCGAGAAATATGTTTTTCCGCATGGCGAGTTGCCGCATATCGGACTGGTGCTGAAAACCATGCAGGAAGGCGGCCTGGAAGTACTCGATATTGAAAACTTGCGCCGCCATTACGCCCGTACCTGCAGTATCTGGGTCGACAATTTCGAAACCCGCGCCGATCGGATCAAAATGCTTACGGACGACAGGCATTACCGCATCTGGCGCGTCTATCTGGCTGGCTGTGCCCATGCTTTCACGCATGACTGGATATCGCTGTATCAGGTGGTATGCACCAAGGCAGGCAGGGATGCATCCGCATTTCCCTGGTCGCGCAAGTATATTTATGAATAAATTACGAATAAGCGCATCAAATAACTTGTATCTTGCTCGCATATTCCCGCAATTTCTCGATGCCCGGTTCATTGCGTGGCCAGACCAGGCTGGCGCCATCGTTACTGAAGCGCGGCACTACATGCATATGCAGATGCGGCACTGTTTGCCAACCGGCCGGTTTGTTCGTTTGCAACAGGGTGATGCCTTCCGGTTGGAAAGCGATCTGGATTGCCTTGGCGATTTTATGCGCAACCCGCATCAACGCAACGACAGAATCTGCATCGGCATCCATTAATGTCTCATAAGGTTTTTTGGTCGCCACCAAAACATGGCCCGGATTGACCTGCCCGGCATCCATGAAAGCAAAGACCAGATCATCCTCATAGATTTTTACGCCGGGAATTTCACCCAGTAATATTTTTTCAAAAATAGTTGTCATTACATTTTCCTCAACTGCTCGCGTCAACTACAATTTCCTGTACTCAGATCTTGCTCTTGTCGGCAAAGATTTTCCTGAACTTCTCCAGTTTCGGCACCACGACAAATGCGCAATAACCCTGGTCTGGATGCTGGCGAAAATAATCCTGGTGACTGGCTTCTGCCTTGTAAAAAGGCTGCTCCGGCGACAGTTCGGTCACGATGGGCGCATCCCATACGTTCGCCATTTCCTTGATAACGTGCTGGGCCATGTCTTTCTGTTGTGCAGAATGGGGATAAATGACCGAACGATATTGCGTACCGCAATCGTTTCCTTGTCGATTCAGGGTAGTCGGGTCATGGATGGTAAAGAAAACTTCCAGTATTTCGCGAAAACTCACCACTGCAGGATCAAACGTTATCCGTACCACTTCGGCATGACCTGTGCTGCCTTCGCACACTTGTGCATAGGTCGGGTTCGGCACGTGGCCGCCGCTATAACCGGATTCGACTTGCAGCACACCGTTCAACTCTTGATACACGGCTTCCAGGCACCAAAAACAGCCACCCCCCAATGTTGCGATTTCACTTGTCATGATTCACTCCTTTATGTGCTGTTTCGCCGTACAACTGTAAGCCCAAACTGTTCTGCATTGTTCGAATTTTGCCACATCAGGGCATGCAAATCATCGATCGGAACAATAAGCACTCAATGGTAGTTTCCAGGATAATGTTTGAAACTTTCTGGATGAACAATGCATACACGCTCAGCCCGCGCTTTAACGCGTGAATTTGATACGCCCCATTTTCGTCATGCACTGTCGCAGTTTGCCACAGGCGTGACAATCATCACTACGCGCTTATCGGACGGCACGTTACTCGGCTTGACGGCCAGTTCCTTCAATTCGGTTTCGCTCGAACCGCCGCTGGTGCTATGGAGTTTGGGCAACCGTGCCAGCAGCCTGGAGGCATTTACCGGGAATTCGCACTATGTCATCAACGTATTGGGACTCAACCAGACTGCGCTGGCAGAGCGTTTCTCGAGACGGATAAAAAATCGATTCGAAGGCGTTGACTACACATTGTCGCGTACCGGGAATCCGATCCTGAAAGGCGTTTCAGCCTGGTTTGAATGCCATAACCGCAGTCGCTATCCAGAAGGCGACCATGTGATTTTTGTCGGCGAAGTCGAACGATGTGAGGCGTACCCACAGGCGGCACTGGTATTTCACGGCGGCCAGTTTGTCACGACGCAAGCAGCCGAAAAATAATACCCAATGCTGTATTATTTAATTCCGCATATAAAATATGCGGAGCAGTACGTATTTATTGCCATACTCCCTATATTTCTCAGATCACAGTGATACTGTGGCAAAACACTTGCCTGCGGGTCGGAGCACACTGAAATTCACAGTATGCGCAGCACAAAATTCAGGATGCGGCGCGTGACTCTGCCATAGGGCGGGAAAAACATACGCACCAAATGCACACGGGTACGAACTACCGAACGCTCATGCGAGAATGCCCTGAAGCCATACCAGCCGTGCGCGCTGCCAATTCCTGAATTGTTGACGCCGCCGAATGGCAGGCCGCCATGCGCATACTGCACCAGGCAATCATTGATGCAACTGCCACCGGCACTGGTGTTATCCAGCAGCTGATTGATGCGCTGTTTATTGCGGCCCCAGATATACAGTGCGAGCGGTTTGGGCTGCGCATTGATAAGCCCGATGACCTGTTCCAGATCATCAAACGCGATGATCGGCAACACTGGGCCGAAAATTTCTTCCTGCATGATTTTTGCATCGGAAGGCACTGAATCAAGCAAGGTCGGTTGCACAAAGCAATCCTCCACCCGTACTTCGCCGCCAAACACCACACGGGCGCCGCGCCTTGTTGCGTCTTGCAACAAGGCGGCGATGCGCTCGGCGTGACGCGTATTGACCACGCGTGCCAGCGCTGGACTATGTAACTGCTGCGCTGCCGTTGCGCCGTAGGAAGCGGTCAGCGCCAGCGCACATTCCCGGGAAAATTCTTCCTTGATGGTTGCATGGACATACACATGGTCTGGCGCTATGCAGGTCTGACCGTTATTGCTGAACTTGCCCCAGATCGTTGAACGCGCCGCCAGCCGCACATCGGCGTCGGCATCCACAATGGTTGGCGACTTCCCACCCAGTTCCAGCGTCACCGAGCTCAAGTGTCGTGCGGCAGCAGCCATGACCAACTTGCCGATGGCCGGAGAACCGGTGAAAAAAATATGATCGAACGGCAGTTCCAGCAAGGTGCCGGCAAGCGCAGCCTGGCCCTGCAGCAGCGCGACTTCGTTCTCCTGAAATACATCGCGAATGATTTCTGCCATGACGGCAGAAAGATGCGGCGTCATTTCAGACGGTTTGATGATGGCGGTGTTGCCTGCGGCAAGACACGAAATCAGCGGCCCCAAGGTCAGGTTGAGCGGGTAATTCCAAGGTGAAATAATGAGGCAGCGCCCTTTTGGTTCAGGCTTGATCCAGCTACTGGTGCCGAGCATCATCCTGCTTGGCATCACATGCTTCGGCTGCATCCATTTGCGCAGCGAGCGCATGGCCTCGCGCGCCTCACTGACCACCGGCATCAACTCGGCCAGATCGACTTCCTCGGGTGGCTTGCGAAAATCCCGGAAGCCGGCCTGCTGGATGCGAACCCGCTGCTCCAGTACCGCATCATGCAAGCGGCAGATTCTCAGAATGCGCTCTTGCGCGGTCGAGGTGCGCCAGCGTAGCGCGGTTTCGCGTTGCGCCTCAAAAATGCGCAGAATTTCGGCAGAGTCGGTTGCAGATTCTGCCTGTTGATCCAATGGAGGTGAAAAATTCACGCTTGCACCCTTTCGAAAGAGGCAACATCCGCCAATATCATTTGCGCTGCCTTTTCACCGATCACCATTGACGGTGCATTGGTGTTGCCGCCAATGAGCGTCGGCATAATCGACGCATCGGCAATCCGCAAACCTTCCAGACCATGCACCCGCAGCCGCGCATCGACCACGGCCATTGCGTCATTGCCCATCTTGCAGGTGCCGACCGGATGGTAAATCGTCTCTGCGCGTTGGCGAATGTCAGCCAGAATTTGTGCATCACTCACGATCTCCAGCCCCGGCGCGACCTCACCGCCACTGTGCGCATGGAATGGCTCTGCGGCCAAAATGCGGCGGCATAAGCGCACCGCCTTGATCATGGTCGCCTGGTCGTCAGGATGACGCAAGTAGTTGGGCTGGATGCGCGGCGCGTCCTTCGGATTGGCGCTGTGCAAACCGATATGGCCCCGACTTTTCGGCCGCAACTGGCATGCATGCAGGGTGTAACCGTAACCAAACATGGGCTTGCGGCCATGATCGTTCAGATAAGTGGGAAGAAAATGAAACTGCACATCCGGCCGCGGCAACCCCGGGTCGGTCTTGGCGAAACCGCCTGATTCGGCAAGATTGGTCGCCAGCAAACCGCGCTTTTTGCGCAGGTAGGTAAAAAATTCTGCAATACCGGTGGGAATATAGGACAGCGCAAGACCAATCGACTGCTTGCTGCTATTGCGGCACATGACGGTGATGTCAAGATGATCTTGCAAGTTTTGACCGACCCCCGGCAATTCGTGCAGTAACGCAATCTGGTGCTTGGCCAGTTCAGCGGCAGGCCCTACCCCGGACAGCAACAACAATTGCGGCGAATTGACCGCACCGCCGCTGAGAATGATTTCCCGGCTGGCGCGAACGTAGCGCGCAACGCCGTCCTGCAGGAAATGTACGCCAGTGGCGCGCTTGCCGGCGAATTCTATCCGGGACGCCAGGGCACCGGTGATCACGGTGAGATTCGGCCGTGCGCGAACCGGCGCCAGAAATGCGCTGGCTGCGCTCCAGCGACGTCCTTCCTTTTGGGTCACCTCATAAAGTCCCAGCCCCTCGCGCTGCGGCTCTTGATTGAAATCGTCATTACGCGGGATGCCGGCAGCCATCCCCGCTTGCACAAACACTTCGCTCAAGGGGTTGTGGCCGCGCAGGCGGGCCACATTCAACGGGCCGCCCACCCCATGCTGAGAAGTAGCGCCCGCTTCGCGGTTTTCATGCTGTTTGAATAACGGCAGCAGGTCTGACCAGCCCCAGCCGCGATTGCCTAATGCCGCCCATTCGTCATAATCCGCGCCGTCGCCGCGCATATAGATCATCGCGTTAATCGCACTGCTGCCGCCCAGAGTCTTGCCGCGCGGCCAATACAGGCGCCGGCCGTTCAGTTCCGGCTCCGGCTCGGTGTTGAAGTACCAATTGTGTTTTTTGGTTTGAAGCAGGACTGCGATCCCGATTGGGGTATGAATCAACGCGCTACGGTCTTCAGGGCCGGCTTCCAGCAAGCAAACCCGATTATCCGGGTCGGCACTGAGACGGTTGGCGAGGACGCAACCGGCCGATCCGGCACCCACGATAATGTAATCAAACTGCGTGTTTTGATTCATCTGGTGTGTTCTTTCCAATTCCTGTTTCTGAAGTTATGGCGACAAAAAAATCCGCCTGAGGCTGCTGGCATAAGCAGCCTCAGGCGGATTTTTCATGCGACGGCATTCACTGCGCAACTTAAAAATGGTACCCAATCGCAAAGCTGACTGCCACAGGATCAAGCCGCATATCCATATTCTGGCCGGTCGAAAAATGCGTGGTCGTTTTCAGATAGGTTTTGGTCACTGCCAAATCGGCAAACCACTTTTCATTGATTGCATACGTTATGCCGATTTGCGGCGTAAGCGCAAACTTGGAATCCACATTGAACGTGGTCGGAGTTGCACTGCCGGTATTGGTCACTGCGGTCAAGGCGCCGCTACCGGTTTCTTTCTGGAATCGGGCATACGTCAAACCCAAGCCGACATACGGACGGAACATCGCTTTCGGCTCCAGGAAGCGCCATTGCAAATACAGGGTTGGCGGTAATGATTCGACCGTCCCGAGTTTGCCCACACCGTTAATCGAGCCGGCGCCATCCAATTCATGGGTGTAAGGGATGCCGAGGTGAAATTCCGCGGAAATATGATCGGTAAACATGTAACTGACGGCGATGATAGCTTCGGTATCGCTCTTCACATCGGCTTTGGTGCGAGGCAAAGCCGGCGCGCTCATATCGCCGCTGTCGACTTTGGGTGTGATCTGATTGACGCCGGCCTTGAGCGACCAAACACCGGCGCTTTGGGCGGAGGCTGTCATGCTCGTGGTCAGCGCCATAGCTGCTGACAGTACTATAATCGCGCCTTGAAATTGTGTTTTCATGTTGTCTCCTGAACCTTCTATTTAATAACGTCCAATGCCATCCTCAGAATTGATCGGCTACGCTGCTGCCAGCTTGACCACAATCGCATTCATTCCGCAAGCGTGGCTTACCTGGAAATCGCGTCGCGTAGATGGCGTATCGCTTGGCATGTACAGTATCTTCACCCTGGGGATAGCATTGTGGCTGGCGTACGGCTTGCTGATTGGGGCCTGGCCGATCATTGCAGCCAATGCCGTCACCCTGCCGTTCGCCGCGTTTATCCTCTGGATGAAAATCCGCTATGGCTGAACATGCATTGCACTCTCAGCCAAGCATCCTTACAGCCAGCCTTTGATAACCATTGACCTGGAAACATAACGCGCCAGCAAAAGATTGGTAAATGGTGTCGGATGGACACTATCTGCAAACTTGTAATACTGATCCGCGCCGGCGATCAAATTTGCTTTATTGCATACGAGCGAAGAATGCAGCAAATTTTTTGTAGGCGACAAGGGATTGTCCGCATCGACATCGGCACAAGCCGGTGTCGTCACATTGCTTAAGCCATAAGGTCCTGGATTGTTTGCCTGATCACGGTCGACTGAATAAGCATCCACTAACAAGACCTTGGATTGCCCGGCCACGCCGGCCGTCAAGTGGCTATTGAATGTGGTTACCATCGCACTAAGCCAGGCTTGCACACCAGTAGATTGTGCCAACGCATAAGGCGTTATGCTGGCATCAGGCAAATTCAATACAGTCACGTAATTTGCGCCGTTGCCAACGATCTGCGTGGTAACAAGTGCCGCCAATTGATCGCCTGCAGCACCCATTGCCGCCACATAGATTGCCAATTTGGCAGGGTCCGCCGCGTAAGCCGCACCCGCAGCTGCGCCAGCGGCCGTCGCTGCTGCCGTGGCTGAAGCAACCGCAGCCGGAATACTCGCCTGAGGAAAACCTTGCATAACCGCTGCCGTGTACGCCGCCACCGTGAGTGTCGTAGTGGTGTGCGCGGGGTTTGCCAGTTCCGTGCCAAAAGCAAGCTGAATAGCCGGCAAAGCAGTAGCTGGATTAGGGGAACCGGCAACGAGCGTCCCAATCAACGTCGTTACATATTGATTACCACCGGCCAGTGTACCTGCGGCGGTAGCATCCAGCGTCAACTGATTTGCCTGATACAGAAGATCATTACCGCCAGCCAGCACAAGCACGATTTCATCGCCTTTGAACTTGCCGCCTCCTTTCGCCAAATGGTTGGCGATCTGCGTCGCGACCGGCACCGTCAATTGACCTAATTGACTGGTGACATGTTTATCGACATACGCAATATTTTCTGGCCCAACAGCCGCCGTCACGCGTGCGCCGCCTTGTGCATAAGAGGTGCAGGTGGGCGCAAAGAAAATTGCAGATGCAAAACTGGCCAGCAGACCATTGCTTAACAAACCCGTTTCTGCCGCACAGGGTGCTGGCAGGCCGAACTGGGCCGCCATCAATTCGGTCCAGTTGCTGGCCGCGTTCTTGCCATCGGCGCCAATGTCATTGACCGTGTATTTTCCGCCGCCCAGCAACTTAACGCCGCCAACGGCATAAGTACCAACATCACTCAGGCTGTCGCCGAATGAAACCTGGGAACTGAATTTAACTTTGAGGGTTTGATCGCCGCCGCCACCGCCACCGCAACCAGCCAAGACTGCCGAAGTAAGCAATACCAACGCAAATGTACTTTGACGCATTGTGTCTCCTATGGGTTTATTGTAAGTTAATAGAACGTTCGTACTATTTTTATCCAGATAATATGCCATTGATTCATCTGCGTGACTACCAAAACGGCGGTACTTAGAGCAGACGCTCTAAGATGCCGGCGGAATCGTGGGCGGCACGGCGCAAGCGATCGTTGATGCCTTGCCATGCGCTGTCTTGCGGCGGCGACTCGATCATGATCAGGTCGCCGCCGATGGCATCCATCGCGCGCAATGCGGCGTACAGACCGTGCGCGTAACCATCCGGGGTGGCAGGCAATGCGCACTGCCCGCTGACACGAATACCGATGCCGGCCGCATAACGTATCAAGCCAATCCGGCGTCCGGCCCGATGCAGTTGTTGCACGGCAGCTTCGAGTTGAGCGGACGCCACCAGCGCGACTGCGGTGCGCGGCGCGTAATGCGCGGCCAGCGTACCCGAAGCGCGTGGCGCTGCCAGATCAGGTAGCTGCGGCATAGTGCCGATGACGGCTGCAATCTGCGCTGCGCTGATATGGCCGGGACGCAGCAATACCGGCCCTTGCGTGGCCAGACGTGACAAATCCAGAATAGTCGATTCGATCCCGACTGCGCTCTGGCCGCCATCGAGGATTGCATTGATCAGCCCATTAGCGCCGAACGCGTCACCAAATTCATCCCGCACATGCTGGGCGGTAGTCGGACTGACATGGCCGAATTTATTCGCCGATGGCGCCGCCAAGCCGCCGTTGCCGCCCTTGAATGCGCGCAGTAGTGCTTGCGCCACCGGATGCGATGGGCAGCGCAGGCCGACCGAATCCTGCCCGCCGGACACTGCATCGGGAATGTGCGCTGCACGTTTCAGGATCAGCGTCAGCGGGCCGGGCCAGAACGCCTGCATCAGCGTTTGCGCCTGGGTCGGAATCGAAGCGGCCCAATATGCGATGTCCGCTTCCGGCGCGACATGCACGATCACCGGATGATTCGACGGGCGGCCTTTAGCGGTATAGATATTGGCTACCGCCGCTGGATTTTCCGCATCGGCCCCGAGCCCATACACAGTCTCGGTCGGAAAAGCAACCAGGCCGCCGGATTCGAGAATCAAAGCGGCCTGGCGGATATCAGTGGAAAAAGCGCTCATTGGCAAACTATTCAATATCAAAAAAATAGGGCATCAAAACATACTCAATATTGTATTTTTCAATACCCTTTTATATATATGCGGAAAGATAGGAAAAATTACCTATACTCCCTTCCTTAAGACACTCAGGCAGTCAGCAAGCGCAAGGCTTCAGCGTACTTCTCACCGGTTTTTGCAGCTACTTCCACTGGCAGGCGCGGTGCTGGCGCCTTCTTGTCCCAAGGCTGTGTTTCCAGCCAGTCGCGCACGAATTGCTTGTCGAACGACGGTGGCGACATGCCAACCCGGTAGCTGGCTGCCGGCCAGAAACGCGATGAATCCGGGGTCAGGATTTCATCGATCAGATGGATGGTGCCGTTCTCGTCCAGGCCGAATTCGAACTTGGTATCGGCGATGATGATGCCCTTGGTCGCCGCATATTCGGCGGCTTGCGTGTACAGATTAATAGCAGCGTCGCGCACCTGGCTGGCAATCTCGACACCGACGATTTTCTCGGCTTCAGCAAAAGAAATATTTTCGTCGTGCGAACCCATCGGCGCTTTGGTTGATGGCGTGAAAATCGTTTCCGGCAGTTTTTGCGCTTCTTTCAAGCCAGCCGGCAACTGGATGCCGCAAATCGCGCCGGTCTTCTGGTAATCCTTCCAGCCGGAACCGATGATGTAACCGCGCACGATCGCTTCAATCGCCAGCGGCTTGAATTTCTTGACGACGATGGCGCGGCCTTCGACCTGCTCGCGCTCTTCCGGCGACACCACGGATGCCGGGTCGATTCCGGTTTCGTGGTTCGGCATCAGATGGCCGAATTTCTTGAACCAGAAATCCGACATCGCAGTCAGAACCTTGCCCTTGTTCGGGATTGGATCGTCCAGGATCACATCGAATGCCGACAGGCGATCGGTCTGGATCACCAGCAGTTTGTCGTCGCCGACCGCATAAATGTCGCGCACTTTGCCGCGATGCAGGAAAGGCAGGGATTTGATGTTTGTTTCTAGTAGGCCGGACATGGTATTTCCTAATTTTTGTGAAAAACGGCCAAGTTCGGCCGTGGATTGCTTGTTTCTAGTCTTGCTAACTTTTCGGCAGCCAGCCAACCCGAGTTTCGGTGAAGATGTCCTCTACTGCGCCCAAGTATGGAGTGTCGAGTGTTCCTAGGCTTACCGCAATGCAATCCGGCGATTTTTCGCTACGCCAAGTCAGGCTCGAGCCACAGATTTGGCAAAAGCCGCGTGTGACTCCGGGCGACGATTCATACGCCGCGACGGCATCGGTGCCGCTGACGTAAGAAAACCCGGCGCGGTCCACGTTCGCATACGAACCGCAGGCAGCACCATGCTGCTTTTGGCACATCGTGCAATGGCAGTGGCTGGCCGAACGGATGTCGCCCGTGACCTGGTACTTAACACGCCCGCAAAGACAACTACCATAAACCATATCGCCTCCCGAAAATAAGTTCAGCGTCCGATACCGCCTGATTGGTGCGCACCGCGCACCCTACTTGGCGTTAGCTTAATTCAGGCAATTTTGCATTACGTACTTTTTCCGCTTGCGCGGCGCGGAATGCGATCAGTTTGGCTTTCAGATCGGCGTCATGCAGGGCCAGCATTGCCACCACGGCCAGACCGGCATTGCCGGCGCCTGCTTCGCCGATTGCCAGCGTCGCCACCGGGATGCCCTTGGGCATCTGGACGGTTGCCAGCAGCGAGTCGATGCCTTTCAGATATTTCGACGGAATCGGCACTGCAAAAATCGGCAGGATAGTTTTCGACGCCACCACGCCGGCCAGATGCGCAGCACCGCCGGCACCGGCGATGAAGGCTTGGCAACCACGCGTTTCCATGTCTGCTACCCATTCTTCCACTTCGGTCGGAGTGCGGTGCGCGGATAAAGCACGCGCCTCGTAGCTGATGCCGAAGTCCTTGCAGACTTGCGCAGCTTCCTTCATCACATCCCAATCGGAGGTGGAACCCATGACGATACCGACCAGCGTTTTTTCAGACATTTGATTCACCATAAATCACATCACCAATAAAGAAGGGCACCGGAAACTTCAGTGCCCCTTTCGCTTCACAGTCGAATTATTTCACGATTTGCGACAACTCGCCTTTTTGGTAGCGCTCGGCCATTTTTTCCAACGCAATCGGCTTGATTTTAGCAGCCTGACCTTCGCAGCCGAAGGCCAGATAACGCGCCTTGCAGACTTGCGCTGCAGCTTCGCGAGCCGGTTTCAGATAGTCGCGCGGATCGAACTTGGACGGATTTTCGAACAGGTAGCGACGGATCGCGCCGGTCATCGCCAGCCGGATATCGGTATCGATGTTGATCTTGCGCACGCCATGCTTGATGCCTTCCAGAATCTCTTCGACCGGTACGCCAAAGGTTTCTTTCATGTCTCCGCCGAACTGACGGATTTCGGCCAGCAGTTCCTGCGGCACCGAACTTGAGCCGTGCATTACCAGATGGGTATTCGGGATGCGCGCGTGGATTTCCTTGATGCGGTCAATCGCCAGAATGTCGCCGGTAGGCTTGCGCGAGAATTTATATGCGCCATGCGAAGTGCCAATCGCGATTGCCAACGCGTCGCATTGGGTGCGCGCTACAAAATCGGCGGCTTGCGCGACATCGGTGAGCAATTGCTCGCGAGTCATTTTGCCATCCGCGCCGTGGCCGTCTTCCTTGTCGCCCATCATGGTTTCGAGCGAACCAAGCACGCCGAGTTCAGCCTCGACGGTGACACCGATGGCGTGCGAAAACTTGACCACCTCGCGCGACACCTCCATGTTGTATTCGTAGCTGGCGACGTTCTTGCCGTCTTCCAGTAGCGAGCCATCCATCATCACAGAACTGAAGCCGGAGCGGATTGCCGTCATGCAGACCGCCGGCGACTGGCCGTGATCCTGGTGCATTACCACCGGAATGTGCGGATAGGCTTCGACCGCCGCTTGGATCAGGTGGCGCAGGAAAGCTTCGCCGGCAAATTTGCGGGCACCGGCAGAGGCCTGCATGATGACTGGCGCACCGACCGCATCAGCGGCTTGCATGATGGCGGTGACTTGCTCCAGATTGTTGACATTGAATGCCGGCAGACCATAACCGTTTTCAGCGGCATGATCGAGCAGTTGACGCATGGATACGAGGGCCATGTTGTTCTCCAAATAAAAAATCAGTATTCGCCGGTCTTGACGATTTTCAGTGTAGCGGCAGCCGGTTCAGACAACCGGACTTATATTGCTGGGAATAAGCGGGTTGCTGCGAATAAATGCGCTATCTCTTGCGCTGCATCAGTATTTCGACTGCAGGCAGCGTCTTGCCTTCCAGGAACTCCAGAAAAGCACCGCCGCCGGTCGAAATATAACCGATCTTGTCGGTGATTCCATACTTGGCAATTGCCGCCAAAGTATCGCCGCCGCCGGCAATCGAGAACGCTTTCGAGCCGGCGATTGCCAGCGCCAATGTCCGGGTACCTTCGCCGAACTGGTCGAATTCGAATACGCCGACCGGCCCGTTCCAGACGATGGTACCGGCACTTGCCAACTGTTGCGCCAGCATGGCAGCGGTTTTCGGCCCGATATCCAGGATCATGTCGTCGTCGGCAACATCCTTGGCGTCTTTGATGGTTGCCGCCGCCGTTGCGGAGAATTCTTTCGCGCACACCACATCAACCGGAATCGGTACCGATGCGCCGCGCTTTGCCATCATTTGCATGATGCTGCGCGCTTCTTCCAGCAGATCGGCTTCGGCCAGCGATTTGCCGATGTTCAATCCGGCGGCCAGCATGAAAGTATTGGCGATGCCGCCGCCGACGATCAGTTGATCGACCTTGTCGGCCAGCGTTTTGAGGATGCTCAGTTTGCTCGACACTTTGGAACCGGCCACGATGGCGACCATCGGGTGTGCCGGCTGATGCAGCGCCTTGCCCAACGCATCCAATTCAGCTGCCAGCAAAGGGCCGGCGCAGGCAATCGGTGCAAATTTGGCGATACCGTAGGTGCTGGCTTCGGCCCGATGCGCGGTACCGAAGGCGTCATTTACATAGATGTCGCACAGTTTGGCCATTTTTTGCGCCAGTGCGTCGCTATTCTTCTTTTCGCCAATATTGACGCGACAGTTTTCCAGCAGCACCACTTGCCCCGGTGCGACTTCGACGCCGTCCAGCCAGTTTTGCAGCAGCGGCACCGGTTGCCCCAGCAATTCGGACAGGCGTTTTGCCACCGGTGCCAGCGTATCCGCCGGCTTGAAATTTCCTTCGCTCGGACGACCGAGGTGCGAAGTAACCATCACCGCAGCACCCGCATCAAGTGCCTGGCGAATCGCCGGAACCGAAGCGCGAATACGCGTATCTTCGGTAATCTTGCCGGCATCATCCTGCGGCACGTTGAGGTCAGCACGGATAAAAACACGTTTGCCGGCCAGTTCGTTGCCGGCAATAAGGTCGCTGAGTCGATTGAATTGCATATCTGCCCTGATCCTGTTGGAGGAAAATCACTATTTTACCGCAGCGAACGTGCTCCAAAACCGTTTTTCCCTTGTGAAAACGACAATATGGCCAGCTACCAATTTCAAACAAACAAACGTATTACGGTAAACAAGGCCATCCCGACCACAATTGTCCCCAGCAGGCGCTGGGTCGCCATAAAAAACACGGCGGCACCGATGCCGGCCAGCAGCTTGGGATTGGCCATCGAGATCGTCACCGCCCCGCCCGACAATACTAAATCCGGCACCACAATGGCGGCCAGCGCTGCGGCCGGCGCGTAGCGCAGCGCATGCTGGACTTTCGGTGGAAATTGTACGGAATTACCGAGCAAAAAGAACGAACTACGCGTCAGGATGGTAGACACAGTCAATAAAACAATGGTGATCCAGGTATCGGTGTCATTCATATTTTCAGGCTTTTATTTTTTCAAGGAGTGCATCAATCAACATCGCAACCACCATGCCGAGCAGCACAGCCAGCAGCAAGCCCAGGCGAAAAGGCAGATCGTCCGCAATGACCGCGACCAGACCGGCAACGACCACGCCACCCAGTGCCGCCATATTGATAATCAATGGAATCATGACGGCCAGCAACGCCAGGGTACCGGCAAAACCGACGCCCCAATTTTCTGGAATCTGGCTCGCCAGCAAGATGCCCGCCACCGCGCCGATCTGCCACGCACACCAGTTGGGGTAACCGATGCCGGCAAAGAAACCGACCTTGCCCTCGGGCTGGTACAGCGTTTCGGCTGGAAAGCGGCGCGGGAAGAAAGCCATCGTGATGTCGGCATTGAAATAACCGTACCAGATACGTTTATACCAGGGCAGATGCGACAAATGCGGGCCGATCGCTGCGCCAAAAATGACAAAACGCAAATTCACCACCATTGCCGTGGCGAATATCACCATGACCGGCGCATTGACCATCATCAATGGCAGCGCTGCCAGTTGCGCCGAACCGGCGAACACCAGAAACGTCATCCCCAGCGCTTGCCCCAGGGTCAAACCGGACTTGACCATTGCCATGCCGGACACCAGGCCCCACGCAAAAATGCCGGGCATGGTGGCGGCGGATAAGCTGACCGCCTCGCTGAATCCCGCTTTTTCAGCGGCACGGGCCTGGATCGCCTTATTTTCATTGGTAGAAACCCGTTCCGGGAGTTTACTGTCCATCGCATTCATGCTGCTATTTCACCTTGTTGAGAATTCTGACCGGAGGTTTCGACTTTCCTGCTTTGCAACGCAGGAGATATGCGTATTTTGGGGTAACAATTCTACCAATGAACTTTCCAAGCTGCCTGAATCCGTTAAAATCGGAACCTTGCTACGCTATTTGGAGACACGCCATGTCCATGGACGATCGCGACGGAAAAATTTGGAAAGACGGCACATTGGTAGATTGGCGCGACGCCACGCTGCATGTGCTGACGCACTCGCTGCACTACGGCATGGCCGTATTCGAAGGCGTGCGCGCCTACCAGACGCCGCAAGGGACCGCAATTTTCCGCCTGAAAGAGCACACCCGGCGTCTGCTGAATTCAGCCAAGATATTCCAGATGGTGGTGCCATACGATATGCACACCCTGATGGAAGCGCAAAAACATGTGGTGCGCGAGAATCAACTCGCATCCTGCTACCTGCGTCCGCTGATCTGGATCGGCTCCGAAAAGCTCGGCATTTCCGCCAAAGGCAACACCATCCACGTCGCCATCGCCGCCTGGCCGTGGGGTGCGTATCTGGGCGAAGAAGGCATGGCCAAGGGCATTCGCGTCAAGGTCTCATCTTTCACCCGCCACCACGTCAATGCCTCGATGGTGCGCGCCAAGGCTTCCGGCTATTACATCAACTCGATCCTGGCCAACCAGGAAGCGCTAACCGACGGTTACGATGAAGCTTTGCTGCTGGACACCGAAGGCTACGTCTCCGAAGGTTCAGGCGAGAACGTATTCATTGTCAAAAATGGCAAAATTTACACCCCGGACCTGGCCTCCTGTCTGGACGGCATCACACGCGATTCGATACTGACCATGGCACGCGATCTCGGCATAGAGGTAATCGAAAAACGCATCACACGCGACGAAGTGTACTGTTGCGACGAAGCTTTCTTTACCGGCACCGCCGCCGAAGTCACGCCGATCCGCGAGCTCGACAATCGCCAAATCGGTGCAGGCCGGCGCGGCCCGATCACGGAAAAACTACAAGCGCTGTTTTTCGATGTAGTCGCCGGAAAAGCACCGCAATATCAGCATTGGCTAACGCTGGTGTAATAGTAGTGCAGGCCTGCGTGCCTGCAACCGGGTGCAGGCACGGAGGCCTGCACTACTCAAAACCAATTTTAGGCGCCATCGAAGCCGCCCGAACAACGGAGAATCACATGCAAGCAACAAACGCCACCAGCGCTGCCAAAGCAACTGCAATCGTGCAACTTGACGGCACGGATTTGCCGGCACATTGCCCTAACGTGGCAATGCCGCTCTGGTCGTCGCACCCGCGCATCTTCCTCGACCTGTCGCATGGCGGCAGCGCGACCTGTCCGTATTGCGGCACCGTGTATCAACTCAAGCCGGGCACCGTGCTCCACGGGCATTGAATGTTTTTTCGTAGCTTTTTCTCGTAACTACTGAGTCCACTATGGATAGCCTCCCAGCGCTCTTTCGCACGCGGGAGATATCTGGGGAGAGGGAAATCAAACAGCCGTTCCTCAACCGTTCGAATGGTTATTTATTTTTTAAATACAGCAGGTTGTATATTAAAAAATGTGATTATTTCCGCATTATTTACAATAAATAAAAAATATACTCCACCAAATTAAACTACTTGCCGGGACTATCATGGCGCATAAAAAACACTTGCACAGTACCGCCGAACAAGCTGAAACCGCGTTCTACGACGCCATGGCCAGATCCGACCTGGATGCCTTGATGGCGATGTGGGCGGAAGATGAAGAGATCGTCTGCATTCATCCGGGTGCGCCGCGCCTGGTCGGCCATGATGCGATTCGCCAATCGTGGGCGGCGATTTTCGAGCGCGGCAACGTGCATATCCGCCCGGTGCAATTGCACGCCAGCCACAGCCTGACCACAGCGGTGCATAGCATCATCGAAGAAGTCCTGCGCCCACAACATGAACGGCAAGACATGCACATCCTCGCCACCAATGTCTTTATCAAGACCGTGCAAGGCTGGCGCATCGTCAGCCACCACGCTTCCATCGCCGCCGGCGAACTGCCGTCCGAGCCGCTCCATCCGACACTGCTGCATTGAATTTCAGTATTATTGCGCTGGCGCAGATACCGACGCGGTCATCCGATACAAAATAAAATTCATGAATTATCTCGCGCCGTCCTGGTTGCCCAACGGCCACCTGCAAACCATCTATTGCGCTACCTGCATCGCCAAGCCGCCAGTGGCATACCGGCGCCAGCGCTGGAATGCGCCTGATGGCGACTTCGTCGATATCGATTTCGTCGATGGAGCCGCCAGCCAACCGTTCGTGGTGTTGTTCCACGGGCTGGAAGGCTCGTCCGACAGCCACTACGCGCGCGCCCTGATGGCGCAAGTCGCAGCACGCGGCTGGTCGGGTGCGGTGCCGCACTTCCGCGGCTGTTCGGGTGAACTCAACCGGGCCCCACGCTTCTACCATTCGGGCGACAGTCGGGAGCTGGACTGGATCATCCGCCGCTTGCGCACAGAAATGCGGCATGCCAGCCGCTTCTATGTGACCGGCGCATCGCTGGGCGGCAATGCGCTGTTGCGCTGGCTGGGCGAATCGCAGCATCAGGCTGAGATTATCGACGCCGCCTGCGCAATATCGGCTCCGCTTGATTTGGCGCAGGGCGGCGCAGCACTGTCGCACGGCATCAACCGCCTTTACACACGCATGTTCCTGAAAACCATGAAGGCAAAATCGCTGCGAAAATTGCAGCAATTCCCCGGCCTGTTCGACCGCGACAAGATGCTGCAAGCGCGCAATCTGTACGACTTCGACAATATCGTCACAGCGCCTTTGCACGGCTACCGCGACGCCGACGATTACTGGAACCGCGCCAGCGCCACCCATGTGCTGGGCGACATCACGCTGCCCACGCTGGTGCTGAACGCCCGCAACGACCCTTTTCTGCCGGCCCGGCATTTGCCGCAACACGCAGCAGCCGCAGTCACACTGGACTATCCTGAACAAGGCGGCCACATCGGCTTTGCCACCGGCGCGCTGCCCGGCAACCTGGACTGGCTGCCGCAAAAGATGCTGGGGTTCCTCGACGCAACTGCCTGACAGCATCTGTTACAAGCATATACACGTTATAGTATAAAATACAATCACAATAAATATATGCGGAAACTGTACTGGTTTACAGCATACCCATATTTAATTGGAATATGAACATGGATGAGATCGTCAAACAGGCAATCGCCAAATGGCCGAATGTGCCGCATTGCTACGGCTGGTTGGCGCTGGATGCGCGCGGTGCCTGGCGCATGCGCGATGAACCTGCGCAGCAGCAGGGCTTGCCAGGCGAACGGATTGTGCATCCAGCCTTGCTCGGCTTCATCCGCCGCAACTACGCAGCCGATGAACGCGGCCGCTGGTTTTTCCAGAATGGCCCGCAACGGGTATATGTCAATTTGGAATTGACGCCTTACATCGCGCGTAGCGATCCCACCCACGGCTTCGTCACGCAGACCGACGAACCGATGGATAATATCGACGCGGCCTGGCTAACCGAGAGTGCTCGCCTGATACTGCGCAGCAATGGAAAAATCGCCGCACTGGACGACCGTGACCTGGCCCAGTGCATCGAACAATTGCGCATCGACAATAAGGCTGTGAACGACGCGGCATTGCTGGCCTGGATCGGCAATGAACCCGGCGCGGCAGCCCTGGATTTGGAGCTGCTGCACGACAGCCGGCAATTGCCGGTGCAGCGCATGGCGCAGGCTGAACTGGCTGACCATTTCGGCTTCGTCTGCGCGCCGCAGCCGGATTAAAGTAAGTAGGGCGGGTGCAACCCGCGTCGAATCGAAAAAATGTGCTGCAGATAGTGCGGCGGGTTGCACCCGCCCTACGGTTTCTTGCCCTGACCCTTCAACACCTCAACCCAGCGCGCCTGCAACTCGCGCTCGCGGGCGTCGATAATAGCCTGGTCATAAAACGACGCATCCGGCGCCCGGCGCGCAATTGTCAATTGCTGCAGCGCATCCGGCAAGCTCCCATTCAATGCATACGATTCGGCCAGCGCGATATGCTGCAGCGCCTGCCGGCCCTGCGCCGCGTAAGCCTCGGCCAGCGCTTGCTGCAACTGCGGCTCGGTACGATACATTTGGGCCTGGTCGCGCAGGTAATCCACCGCTTGCTGGTAGCGCCCCGCCGCAATCAGCGCGTGCGCATACTGCCGCGCAATCCCGCGCGACAGGGGGAATTGCACGCGCGCCGCGTCGGCTTGCTTGACTACCTGTTGCGCCAGTGCCGACATCGGCCTGGACGCCAGTGCGATGTCAATCGCCAGACTGGCCATGATGGAGTCCTGCGGGGCCAGCGACGCCACTCGCGCCTCCGCCAGCAAAGCTTGCGCGCTGGCCAAATCCCCAACTCCGCCTTGTTTTAGCGCGATCAGAGCCAAACCGTATTTGGCGGCGGCCGTTTGCACCCGCACTTTTTTCTGCAACTGTTTGTCGAACCATTCGCCGGCCTCGCGCAAACCCTGTGCGCTGCCATCCTGCAACACCCGCAGGCGCGCCTGAATCAAATGAAAAGCCAGACTATCCGGGCGCGATGTATGAGGCTGATCGCGGATCCGTGCTTCAATATCGGCAATCCGCTCGGTAGTCAGCGGATGGCTGAGCAAATACGCCGGCACCACATCGGCATACCCGCCTGAAGCCTTTTGCATGCGGCCAAAAAAAGCCACCATGCCGCTGGTATCGAAGTGCGCCTCCTGTAATATCTGCAAACCGATCCGGTCCGCCTCGCGCTCGGCATCCCGACTGAAATTTAACTGACGCTGCATCGCCAGCCCCTGGCCGCCCATTACCAGAGCCGCCGGCGCATCACCCACGTTACCGGCTTTGGAGGCCAGCACACCCAGCAAAATCGCCGCCAACGGGATCAGAAAATCCTGCTTTTGCTGGCCCAGCATGCGGGCAATATGGCGCTGCGCAACATGACCGATCTCATGCGCCATCACCGACGCCAGTTCCGACTCGCTCTGCGCCGCCAGCACCAGCCCGGAATGTACCGCTACAAAACCGCCCGGCAGCGCAAATGCATTCAACGTGGCATCGCGCACCGCAAAAAAGAAAAAATCAAAACCGGCCTCGCCGCGCGCCTCCGGCCGCGCCGCAACCAGGCTGGAGCCGAAAGCGTTCAAATATTCCAGCACCGGGGCGTCATCCAGATAATCGGGGTCGCGCCGTATATCGCGCATGATCTCTTCGCCCAGCTTGCGCTCCATCAACGGCGACAGCGCATCGCTAGAGGAATCGCCCAGAGTCGGCAATCCTAACGCCGCCACCGGCTGCGACGCTAGCGGCCCACAAGTGGTCACGATCAACGCGAGCGCCAATAAATGTGGCAAAAAGCGTGGCAATAAGCACGGCAGCGGCTTCATATTTGGAGAATGATTAGTTTTCACGATGCTATGATACCTTCACTCAACAATCGTTCCACGCTCATGAACCACACACCAGACACTGCACCCGGCCTGACGCACTTCGACGCTACCGGCCAAGCCCACATGGTCGATGTCGGCGCCAAAAACGAAACCCACCGCATCGCCATTGCCGCCGGCACCATCCGCATGCAACCGGCCACACTCGACATCATCCAGAACGGCAGCGCAAAAAAAGGCGACGTACTCGGCATTGCCCGCATCGCCGCCATCATGGCCGCCAAACGCACCAGCGACCTGATCCCACTGTGCCACCCGCTGGCGCTGACCCGCGTCACGGTCGAATTCACCATCGACAGCCCAGCCGCCAGCATCATTTGCCGTGCGCAAGTGGAAAATTTCGGCAAAACCGGAGTGGAAATGGAAGCTCTGACCGCAGTCCAGGTCGGCCTGCTGACGATCTACGACATGTGCAAGGCAGTCGATCGCGGCATGGTGATGACGGATGTTCGGGTGCTGGAGAAGCACGGCGGCAAATCCGGGGATTGGATAGCAGCGTAAATTGTGTCTGGTGTAGCGTATTACGCCGTATTACTACAATAAAAAATGCTCCGTAAGTCGTTAAACTTATGGAGCATTTTGGCAGAAATAAAATGCAATTTCCGCGACTGTTGCTGAAACACAGCACTGCAAAGTATGCAGCGCTGTGCCGGCAGCACCGAAAATATTAACGCTTGGAGAATTGCTTTGCGCGACGTGCCTTGCGCAGACCAACTTTTTTACGCTCAACTTCACGCGCATCGCGTGTCACGTAACCGGCTTTTTTCAGTTCTGGTTTCAGCGTTTCATCGTAGTCAATCAAAGCGCGGGTAATGCCGTGGCGCACTGCACCAGCTTGGCCGGACTCGCCGCCACCGTTGACATTAACCATGATGTCGAAACGTTCGAGGTTGCTGGTCAATTCCAGCGGTTGACGAATCACCATCAGACCGGTTTCGCGCGAGAAGTATTCGTTGGCGGGTTTGCCATTCACGATGATCTGGCCTGAGCCGACCTTGATGAAGACGCGAGCCACAGCACTCTTGCGACGGCCGGTTCCGTAATTGTAGTTACCGATCATGTCTATTCCTTAGAGTTCAAGTGCTTTAGGTTGCTGCGCAGCATGCGGATGGGAACCTTCCGCGTACACTTTCAGCTTCTTGATCATTGCGTAGCCGAGCGGGCCTTTAGGCAACATGCCCTTGACCGCTTTCTCAAGCGCGCGACCTGGAAAACGCTCTTGCATTTTCTTGAAGTTGGTTTCATAGATACCGCCTGGATAACCAGTATGACGATAGTATGTTTTTGACGTTGCCTTGGTGCCTGTGACACGCAGTTTACCTGCATTGATAACGACAATGAAGTCGCCGGTATCGACGTGCGGAGTAAATTCAGGTTTGTGCTTGCCGCGCAATCGGAGTGCCACTTCGCTGGCAACACGCCCGAGGATTTTGTCCGTCGCGTCAATCACCAACCACTCGCGCTTGACCTCATGGGCTTTAGCGGAAAAAGTTTTCATGATGACTTTCTAACTAGATTAACTCGCTCAAATTGGTGGTTCCGCACAAATACATCATTGCTGACAGTGCGGACTCGCCCTTATTCAGATTTCCTGAGCAAACGGAAAGCCGCGAATTATAGTCCTTTCCAGGACGGGGCGTCAAATCCGATGAAAACGGCTGCAGCCCACCGCGCTTGATCCCGAATGCTACAGGCAAAAAAAAACCCGAAGCGCGTAGGTTCTGGGTTTAAATCCACACCATTAGGAGGGTGGAGGAGACACGTAAAATCGGAATCTGTGAAATTTCGCTGCGTCAATCGATAATTTAATTATAGCGACGCTATTGTGCATCGCAAGATATTTTTGAAAATAATTTTAAACAGTGCCTAAAATAATTAAATAAAAAATAGTAAACCTATATTAATCAATTAGTTAATTTTAATTTTCAC
Source organism: Glaciimonas sp. (assembly GCA_012927585.1). Lineage (GTDB taxonomy): Bacteria > Pseudomonadota > Gammaproteobacteria > Burkholderiales > Burkholderiaceae_D > AVCC01. Next base: position 179,502 of record JABBOY010000006.1, on the reverse strand, counting down.
ATCATGAATGTATTTTTTGTCTTACAATTAGTGCTGCAACGCAATATATGTCTTGTCGAGATTCATATAGCGTAATCGGGGATTGGCAGTTCAGTTACCCCAATTACATTCAGTTACTCCAGTTACAATTAACGCTGTTTTTTTTACTGCGAGAACAGCATGGAATGCACAGTACGCTGGACAGGATTGTCCGGGATGACTTTTTTAGCGGAAACCGGTTCCGGCCATATTGCGATGATGGATGGCGCACCAGATGGTGGCGGGCGCAATCTGGCACCGCGGCCGATGGAACTGGTGCTGGCCGGCACCGGCGGCTGCACCGCCTACGACGTGGTGCTTATCCTGCGCAAAAGCAGGCAGGACATTAGCGGCTGCGATGTCACCCTGAAGGCAGAGCGCGCCACAGAAGATCCTAAGATATTTACCGCCATCCACTTCCACTTCACCGTGCGCGGACGCAACCTGAAACCGAATCTGGTGGAGCGGGCCATCAAACTGTCGCACGAGAAATATTGCTCGGCTTCCATCATGCTGGAAAAATCGGCCCGGATTACGCACTCGTTCGAGATCATCGACGACCTGATTACCGCGAATCCCTCCAACTGAGAAGCTGATTAAATCCGGTAGGCGGTGATCGTCATCAGCTTGGCCATCGCTTGCATCACCATGCGCACCGGCGCTGGCGTGTCTGCCGCACCGAGCGACTGAGCCGCTGCGCCGTGCGCAATTTCGTCAATGCGCATCCGGTCGACAATTGCCCGCGAACGCATATCCTGCGGCGGCAAAATGCTGAGATGGCGATTCAGATGCGCCTCAACCTGGCGCTCGGTCTCGACTACGAAACCCAGGCTGCGCGCGTCGCCCAGCTTGGCGGCGATGGTGCCCAGCGCATAAGCGCCGGCGTACCACAAGGGATTGAGCAGGCTGGTGTGAGAGCCCAATTCCTGCAGACGCTGCGCGCTCCAGGCCAGATGATCCTCTTCCTCGCGCCCGGCTTGCGCGAACTGCTGCTGCACTTCGGCATTTTTAGAAAACTGCCCCTGGGCGTCATACAGCGCCTGCGCGCACACTTCGCCGACATGGTTGATACGCATCAGGCCGGCGCTATGGCGGCGCTCCTTATCGTCCATTTCGCCCTCTTCAGCCAAGCCTGCCGGGCAAGGCCGCGACGCAACCGCTACGCCCGACACCACGCGCAAAGCTTTATCCAGACCGATGATGAATGTATCCAATTGATGCATATTGATAACCTTTGATAGTTGCACTGCAGCACTGCATTAATCCGGGCATCTCGCATTTTTCCAATGCGTCCATGTCGTCTGCCAACATTATGACGGAAGCGCCTGTGCAAGTGGCCGGCGACTTTTTTCAGGCAGGCCAGGCGCAGTTGGAAGTTTCCTGCACATAAATTAAATTATTGGGAGTATGCTTAAAACCATGTAGGTATCCGCATACGATATTTTATTCTTGAAAAAATACAGTCAATAGTATTATTTTTGCACTAAATCCGGGCGCATGTTTTCACGATCAGACTCCAGCGCCAGATCCGGCACATGGGTAAATGCAATACGCATCGGCGCGGCTTGCAGGGCCGTTGCCGCACCGCCGAAATACAGCGCATTCTTGCCGTAACGCAGGTTCAGCGCATCGATTGCGGCATCCAGCTGATGTTGCGTTTGGCTACTGGAAAACAAGGAAAGGCTTTGATTGCGCGCCTCAGACAAATTGACCAGCGTGACACCGACTGCCATCGGCTCCCATCCGCGGGCGCCGGCTTGCGGCGGATAGCGCTGCCAGAGCACATCAAATGCGGCCAGCAAGTCGCGGGTGTCGCTGGTCGGGTCGAGCGCAACGTCATCGTCCCAGCAGACGACTTTGTGGTGGCGGTTTTTCAGCGTCACCTTCACGCACAGGCGGGCGCTGATGCAGTCGAGGCTGCGCAAACGCATTGCCGCCTTCTGCAACAAACGGTGCAGCACCGCATACGCCGCATCCCGATGGCGCAACTCCGGCGCCAGAACATGCGAATGGCCGACCGTGCTGCGCTGGGTCGGTGTCTCCGCAATATCGTCGCCGTGCAACATCGCATGAAAGCGCGCACCCGCCACGCCGCACCAAGCCTTGCGCAAGGTCGCCGCTGACGCGTTGCACAATTGCTGCACGCTAGTAATGCCGCAGGCCTCCAGGCGTGCCGCCATCGAGCTGCCGATACCGGTCAGCGCACGCAATTCCAGCGTGAAGAGCGCCTGCGGCAAGTCGGCCTGCTCGATGACCACCAGGCCATTCGGTTTTTGCATGTTGGAGGCAGTCTTGGCCAGAAAGCGATTCGGCCCGATGCCGATCGAGCAATGCATGACGCTGCCGCCAGCCTGGTAAATTGCCTGTTTGATTTCCTGCGCCAGTTGCACAGCGCCCTCGCGCTGCACATCGCGCCCACGCAAGCGGCACCACATTTCATCAATCGAGCGCACCTGTTCGACATGGATGCAAGACTCGACTGCCGCAACCAGCTTATGGTGCATCTGGATATACACGACCGGACGCGACTCAACGAACACGATCTCGCGACACAACTTGCGCGCGTCGCGCACCGAAGTGCCCGTCTTGATGCCGAAGCGCTTAGCCTCGGTGCTGGCGGCAATGCAGCAAGTGGTGTCGGTCAGCACCGCCAGCACGCCGACCGGCCGGCCGCGCAACTCCGGCCGCAATTGCTGCTCGACGCTGGCGAAATACGAATTGGAATCCACATACAGCGCGCGCAAAGTCATCGCCAGCCCTTTCCTGCATTAGTGTAAAAGCTGAATTATACTGTTTTTATATACAGTATAATTCGGCTTTTGCGGAATGCCGGAAAATCCAGAGACAGCTTAAGCGCGGCGCAGATTCACCATCACAACCCCAACCAGCACCAGTACCGCGCCGGCGGCGAAGCGCAGACTGAGCGGATCGTTGAGCAGCACTACGCCGAACGCGACCCCGAACAGCGGCGTCAGGAAGGAAAACACCGAAACCCGTGACGCCAGATAGTGGCGCAACATCCAGAACCACGCCAGAAAGCAGGCGAAAGCCACGATTACGCTCTGAAAGAGCAGGCTGGCCCAGGCGATGCCGCTGATGGCCGCAATCGAGGACTGGTGCAGGCCGCCCGCGATGCCCAGCAACAGCACGCAGGCCACCACCAGTTGATACAGCAGGGTGCGGGTCGGCGCCGCCTCCGACAGCACAGTAGTGCGCACCACGATGGTGGTTGCGGCCCAGGACAAGCCGGCCAGCACTGCCAGCACATCGCCTTGCAACATCTCGATAGTGGCGGTTCCGTCGCCCCCAAGACTATCCGAAAACGCATACGCAATGCCGCCAAAGGCCAGCAGCACACCCAGCCACTGGATGCGTCCAATGCGCTCTGCCAGCACGAAATAATGCAAGCCCAGCACGGTGAAAATCGGCGCCGTGTATAGAAACACCACCATATGTGACGCCGTGGTGTAGCTCAGGCCTACCGACACACAGAGAAATTCGATCGCAAACAATACGCCGGCGGCAAGACCCGGCCAGAGGGTGCCATCGCGCACCAAAAAACTACCGCCACGCCACCATATCAGCGCACTCACCAGCAGGGCTGCGAAGCCGCAACGCAGCGCCATCTGCATCACCGGATGGATACTTTTCGCTGCAACCACGACAGCCACCTGCTGCAAGCCGAAGCACAGGCACAACACCAGCATCACCAGTACGCCGAAGCCATCCAGCGGTTTGCGAACTTTGATCATGTGCCGGCCGCGCTCAAATCACTCACACCAGCGCCCATTCCATGCTGGCCTGGTTGGCGTAGACCGGCGGCGCTGCATCGGTGCGCTCGAAGCTGACGATTTCGTAGGCATCCGGCTGCGCCAGCAGTGCGCGCAGCAACTGGTTATTCAAGCCATGACCGGATTTGTGGGCGATATAACTGGCCAGCAACGGATGGCCAACCAGGTATAAGTCGCCGATCGCGTCGAGAATTTTGTGGCGCACAAATTCATCGTCGTAGCGCAAGCCATCCCTGTTCAGTATTCGGTATTCATCCATCACGATCGCGTTTTCCATTGAGCCGCCCTGCGCCAGACCTAGGCCGCGCAGGGTTTCCACGTCCTGCATGAAACCAAAGGTGCGGGCCCGCGCGACATCGCGCACATATGACACCCGGTCGAAATCGACTTCGGCCTGCTGGCTAGTGCCATCGACCGCCGGATGGTTGAACTCAATGAAAAAATCCAGCTTAAAACCATTGAAAGGTTCCAGCCGCGCCCATTTTTCGGTAGCGCCCTGCCCTTCGCGGATTTCTACCGGCTTGAGCACCCGAATGAATTTCTTGGCCGCTCCCTGCTCTTGCATGCCGGCCTGCTGCAGCAAAAATACGAAAGACGAGGCCGAGCCATCCATGATCGGAATCTCTTCAGCGCTCACGTCAATCACCAGATTATCGATCCCTAACCCGGCGCAGGCCGACATTACATGCTCGACAGTCGATACCCGGGCGCCCTGGTTGACCAGGGTCGAAGCCATGCGCGTGTCGCCGATGCCCATTGCAGCGGCCGGAAAACTAACGATCGGATCCAGATCGACGCGGCGGAAAGTAATTCCGCTATCCGGGCCGCAGGGGCGCAAGGTCAGTTCAACCTTGGTGCCGGAATGCAGACCGACGCCGACGGTTTTGACAGTTTGTTTGATGGTTCTTTGTTTTAACATTTTTATTGTTGGATCAAGATAGGACTTACGCAGTGCTGCTGCTTTTCAGTAGTGCAGGCTTGCGTGCCTGCGGCCCGGTGCAGGCACGAAGGCCCGCACTACTGTGTCTAACCTTGCAGTTTCCACTTGTTCCATGCCGACAGCACTGCATTCGGATAATCCGGGCGGCCGCGGCTGCCGTTATAACGCCCCAGGGCCAGGTACAGATTGCCATTTTCCATATCGATATACATGCGCAGGATGGCACAGCCGTAACGCAGATTCGCTTGCATCTGGAACAGCTTGCTGCGGTCATTGTCGCCGATGACGCGGGTCCAGAACGGCATCACCTGCATATAGCCGCGGGCGCCAACGATCGACATCGCGTATTTGCGAAATGCCGATTCGACCTGGATCAGGCCCAGCACCATAGCCGGATCGAGTCCGGCCCGGGTCGCTTCATACCAAACGGATTCCAGAAATTCCTGGCGCATCAGCACATCGGGAACTCTCTTTTGTAAGCGCTGCGACATCTCACTGAGCCAGTGCAGGTATTGGTTGCGCTCATTCGCATCTTCGATCTGCGGCTTGGGTGGTCGACCGTCCGCCACCGCATGCGCCAAGGCGAGTCGCACCGAGTCGGCCAATGCGATTTCCTGTTGATTGCCAGCCTGCGCCGACAAGCAGGCGCCAAGAAAAGCTACCAGAGCAAGTCGCAGAAAGATATGATACATACCCATAGTATGGCATAAAATCATGTTATCACCGCAAGGTAACAAGGCGACTTCATAAATACCCTCGTTAAAATATCAGGATTAGGGCTTACGCAAAATACGGCCTTTTAAGTAGTGCAGGCCTCCGTGCCTGCGCCGGGCCGCAGGCACGGAGGCCTGCACTACTGAGTATTGCGTAAGTCCTAAGGCTTACAAAGCCGCCAGGCGGCCACAAACAAAATCCGACATTTCTGCTGCCGGCACCACGGTTGCTGCACTATCGCGCCGTCCTTGATATTCCAGCTTGCCTTCTTTCAGGCCGCGCTCGCCGATCACGACCCGATGCGGCACCCCTATCAATTCCCAGTCGGCAAACATCGCGCCAGGGCGCTCGCCACGATCGTCCAGGATTACATCGACCCCGGCCTCCTGCAGCGCCGCATACAAACGGTCGGTTTCGATTCTGACCGCTTCGCTGCGGTCGTAGCCCATCGGGCACAGCACCACTTCAAACGGCGCCAGCGCTGCCGGCCAGATGATGCCTTTGTCGTCGAAGTTCTGTTCGATTGCCGCCCCCAGAATGCGCGTTATGCCAATCCCGTAACAGCCCATTTGCAGCAGTTGCGGCTTGCCGTTCTCATCCAGGAAGGTTGCCTTCATCGATTCGGAATAGCTGGTGCCAAGCTGAAACACATGCCCGACCTCAATGCCGCGCTGAATCGCCAGCACGCCCTTGCCGTCCGGCGAGGGATCGCCCGCTACCACTTCACGTATATCGGCGACTATCGGTTCCGGTAAATCGCGGCCCCAGTTGACGCCGGTGAAGTGATAATCCTCGGCATTCGCGCCGCACACGAAATCGCTCATGTTGGCGACCGTGCGGTCGGCCACCAGCCGGACCGGTTTGACAGTGTTGATCGGTCCCAGATAACCGGGCTTGGCGCCGAACCATTCCATGATTTCATCTTCAGTGGAAAAGCGATAGCCGGCGATGCCGTCAATCTTGTTCGCCTTGACTTCATTCAAGCTATGGTCGCCGCGCAACAGCAGCAGCCAGACCTCCTTGCCTTCCGGCTTTTCGACCGTCAGCACGATGGATTTAACGGTTTTTTCCAGCGGAATCTTCAGATATTCAGCCACTTGTTCACATTTTGACTGGCCCGGCGTAGCAGTCTTGACCAGCGCTGCGCTCGCATCCAGACGCTGCGCGGTCAGCGGCAAAGCTTCTGCCGCCTCCATGTTGGCGGCGTAATCGGAGCTTGGGCAATACACGATGGCGTCTTCGCCGGTATCGGTGATCACATGGAATTCATGCGAACCGGAACCGCCGATGGCGCCGTTGTCGGCTGCCACCGCACGGAATTGCAAGCCGAAACGATTGAAAATGCGCACATAAGCGTCGTACATCAGTTGATACGACTGTTTCAGGCCAGCCACATCGCGATCGAACGAGTAAGCATCTTTCATGGTGAATTCACGCCCGCGCATCAAGCCGAAACGGGGCCGGCGCTCATCGCGAAACTTGGTCTGGATATGGTAAAAATTGAGCGGCAACTGGCGGTACGACTTGATTTCAGAGCGCACCACATCGGTGATCACTTCTTCCGAAGTAGGCTGAATTGCATAGTCGCGGCCGTGGCGGTCTTTGACCCGCATCAGCTCCGGGCCCATCTTGTCCCAGCGGCCGGTTTCCTGCCACAACTCGGCTGGCTGCACTACCGGCATCAGCATCTCAATGGCACCCGCGCGCACCATTTCTTCGCGCACGATGGCCTCCACCTTGCGGATGACACGCAAACCCATCGGCATATACGTATAAATACCAGAGCCGACGCGCTTGACCATGCCGGCGCGTACCATGAGCTTGTGACTGACAACTTCAGCATCTGAAGGTGCTTCTTTAAGGGTGGAAATGAAAAAACGGGAAGCGCGCATGCGATGGTTTCTTTTAAAAAGAGAGAGTTATAATCAACTCAATTTTAAAGTATTCGCAGGCTGATGCATCACATCTTCGTACAATTGGTTCAAGACCGCGCGCTACGCCACTGGCTGGCAGCTTGAGCGCAGAGCACGTTGGCACCAAATCAGGCGCCAAATTAAGGGCCGAGTCCAGGATGAGGTGCAGCTAGTCGCAGAAAGTATCGAGGTGCAATATGCTGGATCGTGAAGGGTTTCGTCCCAACGTCGGCATTATCCTACTCAACACGCAAAACGAAGTGTGGTGGGGTAAACGGGTGCGCGAGCACTCGTGGCAATTTCCGCAAGGCGGCATCAAATACGGAGAGTCGCCGGAACAAGCAATGTTCCGCGAACTGGAAGAGGAGGTTGGCTTGCGCCCGGAACATGTACGGGTAGTCGGCCGCACTCGCGACTGGCTGCGCTATGAGGTGCCGGATCATTTCATCAAGCGTGAAATCCGCGGTCACTATCGCGGCCAGAAACAAATCTGGTTCCTGCTGCGCATGGTTGGTCGCGACTGCGACGTCAACCTGCGCATCAATGAGCATCCCGAATTCGATGCCTGGCGCTGGCACGATTACTGGGTGCCGATGGAAATCGTCATCGAATTCAAACGCGATGTTTACCAAAAGGCGCTGCAGGAACTGTCGCGCTTCCTGTCGCGCCCAGTGACTGACACGCCGCCGCCACAGCGGCATACATCACGTTATTTGCGCCAACCGCATGCGCCCCGCTTGCCTGAAACAGAACCCAATGATGAATAAATTTTTCATGCAAAAAAACAACGGATTTACCACTGCCTGCAGTAAACCTGCAATTTTTCTGGCGACAATCCTGCTAGCGGGTTCAGCAATGAGCCAAATTAAGTCGCATCAGGACGACGAAGAAAGCAAGCAGGTTGATCTGTGGCAAGAAGTGGTATTGCAACTACCTGCCGCTCCCGACACCGGTGCTTTGCTGCCATTTACCATCACTCCCAATACGTCCCAAAGCTTCCATATCGATCCCAAAGCCCTGACGGTGGGAACCGATGGCGTAGTGCGCTATACATTGGTGGCGCAAAGCAGCGCCGGGGCCAGCAGCATCAGTTATGAAGGTATCCGCTGCCAATCATTCGAAAAGAAGCTGTACGCGTTCGGCCGCGCCGACGGCAGTTGGGCACGCGCGAAGCGGGATGAATGGCAGCCGATTTTCAAGAATGCTGCAAATCGGCAACATGTGACATTAGCTCAGGATTATTTCTGTCGTGACGGACAAGTTGCGGGTAACGCAGCCAAAATCATCGATAGGTTGCGCAGCCGGCACCCATTACCGATTTCCGGTGATTGAAACAACACAAGGTCACAGCAATACCAAATTATCACGATGAATTAGTTCGGGTTCTTCAATAAATCCCAGAATCGATTCGATGTCGCCTGAAGCATGCCGGATGATGCGGCGCGCATCCGAACTCGAATAATTGGTCAGGCCGCGCGCGATTGCGCGGCCGTCTTCGTCGGTACAGGTAATGACTTCGCCGCGGCCGAACTGGCCATGCACTTGGGTGACGCCAATCGGCAGCAGGGATTTGCCTTCTTCGCTTATTTTTTGCACCGCGCCCGCGTCCAGCACGACACGGCCGGCAGTCTGCAAATGATCGGACATCCATTGTTTGCGCGCGGTCAGTTGCCCGGTTTGGGCGCTCAACTGCGTGCCTATCAATTCCCCGCTCGCCAGTCGGATCAAGACTTCTTCCTCGCGGCCCCAGGCAATGACGGTATGCGCACCTGAACTGGCAGCCCGTTTCGCAGCCAGTATCTTGGTCAGCATGCCGCCGCGCCCAAGACTGCTACCGGCGCCGCCGGCCATCGCTTCCAGCGCCAAATCGCCCGCATTTGCCCGCTGCACGAATACGGCATCCGGGTTCTTGCGCGGATCGGCAGTGTACAAACCTTTCTGGTCGGTCAGGATGATCAATGCATCGCCCTCGATCAGATTCGCCACCAAGGCACCGAGGGTATCGTTATCGCCGAACTTGATTTCGTCGGTTACCACCGTGTCATTTTCATTAATAATTGGCACCACGCCCAGGCGCAACAAGGTAAGCAAGGTCGAGCGTGCATTCAGATAACGCTCGCGGTGCGCCAGGTCGGCGTGTGTCAGCAATACTTGTGCGGTGCGCAAGCCATGCACTTGAAAACTGGTTTCGTAAATTTGGGCCAATCCCATTTGCCCCACGGCTGCGCAGGCCTGCAATTTGTCGATACCGGTCGGGCGCTGCAAGAAGCCGAGCCGCAGCATGCCTTCGGCAATCGCGCCCGAACTCACCAGCACCACTTCCTTGCCCGTTTGTCGCAGGCGGGCAATTTGATCGGCCCAATTTGCGATGGCGGCATGATCCAGGCCGTGCCCATCGTTGGTCACCAGTGAGGAACCTACTTTAATCACCAATCGTTTGGCGTTTTGAATAACAGAATGCATATTTTCGGTAACTGCCGGAGAAAAATCAGTCCAGCGTCAAAAGCGCATGCGCCGCACGTACATTTGACGCTGCATCGAAAAACGGCGACGCCGGCAACTGCCGTCCACCGTGCCTGGATACGTGTAAAAACAGCTTAATCGATTATCTTGAAACGTGGATCGTCGGGATCTATCGATGCGATGCCGCGTGCTTCTTCCGTCATTTGAACCTCTTCAGCGCGGTACTCGGCATTGCGTTTTTGTTCCAGATGTCGATAAATCGCCGTCACCAGTTCGGCACAACCATTACGGTTGAGTGCGGAAATTTCGAATACCGGCCCTTTCCAGGCAAAACGCTTGATGAAATCCTTGACGCGTTGCTTGCGTTCGTCTTCCGGTATCACGTCCAGCTTATTCAATACCAGCCAGCGCGGCTTGTCGACCAGCGATACATCGTATTTCTTCAATTCCTTGACCAGCGCCTTGGCTTCCTTGACCGGATCGACCATATCGTCGAACGGGGCCAGATCGACGATATGCAGCAGCAAACCGGTGCGCTGCAAATGGCGCAGGAAGCGGTGTCCCAAACCGGCGCCTTCGGCTGCGCCCTCGATCAACCCGGGCACATCGGCAATCACAAAACTTTTTTCATGACTGACGCGCACCACGCCCAGATTCGGGTGCAATGTCGTAAAAGGGTAATCGGCAATCTTCGGTCGTGCATTCGAGACTGCCGTGATGAAAGTAGATTTACCGGCGTTCGGCATGCCCAGCAAACCGACGTCGGCCAGCACCTTCAATTCCAGCCGCAGTTCGCGCCGCTCGCCTTCCTTGCCGTCGCCTTTCTGGCGTGGTGCCCGGTTGGTCGAGGATTTGAAATGGATGTTGCCCCAACCACCCTCGCCGCCCTTGGCCAGCAGGACTTGCTGACCGTGCTCGGTCAGATCGGCAATGCCTTCTCCGGTGTTGTAATCGGCCACCAATGTTCCCACCGGCATGCGCAGCATGATGTCATCGGCGCCCTTGCCGTAACAATCCGCACCGCGACCGTTTTCACCGTCGCGCGCCTTGTGCAGTTTAGAGAAACGAAAATCCACCAGCGTGTTGATATTGCGGTCGGCTACCGCATAGATGCTGCCGCCCTTACCGCCATCGCCGCCGTCCGGGCCGCCGAAAGGTCTGAATTTTTCACGACAAAATGACGCGACGCCGTTGCCGCCGTCACCAGCAATAACTTCAATTTTTGCCTCGTCGATAAATTTCATATTTTTTGCCGCCCAAAAGCTAAAAAGGCCCTACCTGGGGCAGAGCCTTTCGATTGAAGGCTTTCGCCTTACACTGCACAATCGTTACAAACGATGCTTACGCAGGTACTACAGTTGCAGGTACTACTGTTACGAACTGGCGGCTCAGCGCGCCTTTGATAACAAACTGCACCTTGCCCTGGATCAGTGCGAACAAGGTGTGATCCTTGCCCATGCCGACATTTTCGCCCGGATGAACTTTTGTGCCACGTTGGCGAATGATGATGCCGCCGGCATTGATTGCCTGGCCGCCGTAAACTTTCACGCCTAGCCGTTTTGACTCGGAATCACGGCCGTTGCGCGTGGTGCCGCCGCCTTTTTTATGTGCCATTTGAAACCCCTTGGTATCTGGTTAGCTCGAACAACGCTGTTTTATTAAGCGTTGATGGAGACGATTTGCAGTTCGGTGTAATTTTGACGATGGCCTTGATGTTTCTGGTAATGCTTACGACGGCGCATCTTGAAAATCTTGACCTTATCGTGACGCCCTTGCGCCACTACCGTAACCAGCACCGTTGCACCTTCAACCAGTGGCGCACCAAATTTAATGGTGTCGCCGGAGCCCACTGCGAGCACTTGATCTAGGGTGATTTCGGAGCCAATGTCTGCAAGTATCTGTTCTACTTTAAATTTTTCACCAGCAACAACTTTATATTGTTTGCCACCGGTTTTTATGACCGCATACATGTGGAACCTCATCAAATAATTGAATAAACTTTCTTTTCCCAATCTTGCAAAAAACACTTGCCTAATACGGAAAACCGCAAATTATACATGGACTTGCGTGGCGGGTCAAAATTTGCATGGGCCGATTGCCGCAAAAATCCGGCGCGTGCGTCCTGCCCACCCACAATTTATCCTCTCCATAACCTCGGTCAAGCGAGATACCTGTGCAAGTATTTTTACACTTGCACACATCACATGCGTAGACACTGATAAATGACCGATACCCCTGATATTAATTCCATCTACCAACGGCAACCGAAAACCGCAGCGAACACAGGGCAATAATATTGAACCGGATGGATAAGCAAATCCGATCTCATCGCAACGATATTGTCATCGTATAATTCCCGCAATTGATGATTCCCCACAGGCGCCACCTTGTCTACCGCAACCGATCTCACCGCCAGCAACAACTCAATACCATCCATTAGCGCCGACATGGACGACGTCAACCGCATAATCCGCACGCGTCTGCATTCCGATGTACCGCTCATCAGCCAGATTGCGCAATACATTATCGGCGCCGGTGGCAAGCGCATCCGCCCGCAACTGGTCTTGCTGGTCGCAAATGCCCATAGCTATACCGGCACGCACCACCACGAACTCGCAGCCGTAGTCGAACTGATCCACACCGCCACTTTGCTGCACGACGACGTGGTCGATGAATCCTCCCTGCGGCGCGGACGAAAAACCGCCAATGCACTATTCGGCAATGCGGCCTCTGTATTAGTGGGCGACTTCCTGCATTCGCGCGCTTTCCAGATGATGGTTGCAATCGACGACATTCAGGTCATGCGCATTTTGGCCGATGCGACCAACGTGCTGGCTGAGGGCGAAGTACTGCAATTGCTTAATATGCATGATTCAGACCTGACAGAAGAGCGCTATTTGCAGGTCATTCGCTCCAAGACTGCCAAATTATTCGAGGCGGCAGCGCAACTCGGAGCACGCGTCGCCGGCGCTTCAGACGACGCGATTGAAGCCGCTGCTGAGTACGGCCGCTGCCTCGGTACCGCCTTTCAGTTGATCGACGATGTGCTGGACTACTCCGGCAACGCTGCCGAAATCGGCAAGAATGTCGGTGACGACTTGCGCGAAGGCAAGCCGACACTACCCTTGATTTACCTGATGCAACATGGCACGCCGACACAACGCGAACTGGTGCGCGCCTGCATCGTACACGGCGATGAACAACATTTTGAGCAAATACTGGCTGACATCACCACCTCCGGCGCGCTCGAATACACTACCGGCAAAGCCCAACAGGCCGCTGGTAAAGCGGTAACGGCGCTGACGCACTTGCCGGACAATCGTTTCAAGGACTCCTTGCTGGAATTATGCAGCTTTGCAGTCAAGCGTAATCACTGAATTAACGCAGATTGGGTCGGTATCGCAGTCGGGGTGTAGCTTAGTCTGGTAGAGCGCTACGTTCGGGACGTAGAGGCCGGAGGTTCGAATCCTCTCACCCCGACCAGGATTCGCCCTATCAGCAAAAATCTAGCGCAATGCTTCTTCTTTAAAAAATCAGTCGTCTAAAACTCTGCAGCAAATCCGCGTCACACGGCATGTTCGTGGGCCCGTGCGAAAATCGGCTGAATAGCTACAAAATATTCAACTCATCAAGGACGCCTGTATGGCGAAAGGGCTGCTTGCAGCACTTTACCTGCACTGGAAAATCAGATATGAGGAAGGGCGAACAAGAGGAAAAACGGAATCGGAAAGATAATTCACAACTGTTATTTTTGACGCCTTGAAAAAGCCGATAAGCCCCCATATAATTAGCACTCGTTAAGGGAGAGTGCTAACAATTTCTTTTAACCTTAAAAATTTTGCGGCAAAGCCCGTTTCCAATACAAGGCTGCGCAGTAAGAATGCTTTGTAGCAGATATGCTGCAATAAAACCTCAACCTATTGAATACTAAGGAGTTTTTATGAATCTTCGTCCTTTGCATGACCGCGTTATCGTAAAGCGTCTGGATCAGGAAACAAAAACCGCATCCGGCATCGTTCTGCCTGAAGCAGCAGCTGAAAAGCCGGATCAAGGTGAAGTTCTGGCAATAGGTAATGGCAAGATTCTGGAAGACGGCTCGGTCCGTGTGTTGGCAGTAAAAGTCGGCGACCGCGTTTTGTTCGGCAAATACTCTGGCCAAACGGTCAAGGTTGACGGTGATGAATTGCTGGTCATGCGCGAAGAAGACATCATGGCCGTAGTTGAGAAGTAATCAACACACCATCCGTCAGGCATCAATAATTAGTCGTATCACATTCTCAGGCTGGCAAACTTTTCAAGCATTGCCGGCCCCGAAAATCAGTTTAGGAGATTCACATGGCAGCTAAAGACGTAGTATTTGGCGATTCAGCCCGTTCCAAGATGGTCGAAGGCGTCAACATTCTCGCCAACGCAGTTAAAGTTACTTTGGGCCCTAAAGGCCGCAACGTCGTAATCGAACGCTCATACGGCGCGCCAACCATCACTAAAGATGGTGTATCGGTTGCCAAGGAAATCGAACTCAAAGACAAGCTCATGAACATGGGCGCGCAGATGGTGAAAGAAGTTGCCTCCCGCACCAGCGACAACGCTGGCGACGGTACCACGACTGCAACCGTATTGACCCAGGCAATCGTGCGCGAAGGCATGAAATACGTTGCTGCCGGCATGAACCCAATGGACTTGAAGCGCGGTATCGACAAGGCAGTTGCAGCAACTATCGCTGAACTGGCAAAAATCGCCAAGCCATGCACCACCACCAAAGAAATCGCCCAAGTCGGCTCGATCTCTGCCAACAGCGATGCATCGATCGGCGAGCGTATCGCTGAAGCGATGGACAAAGTCGGCAAAGAAGGCGTAATCACTGTTGAAGACGGCAAATCTTTGAACGACGAACTCGATATCGTTGAAGGTATGCAGTTCGACCGTGGCTATCTGTCACCGTACTTCATCAACAACCCGGAAAAACAAGTTGTATTGCTGGAAGATCCGTTCATCCTGCTGTGCGACAAGAAAATCTCCAACATCCGTGACCTGCTGCCGATTCTGGAACAAGTCGCCAAGGCCGGTCGTCCACTGCTGATCATCGCAGAAGACGTCGAAGGCGAAGCGCTGGCAACTCTGGTAGTCAACAACATTCGTGGCATCCTGAAAACCTGCGCAGTTAAAGCGCCAGGCTTCGGCGACCGTCGCAAAGCAATGTTGGAAGACATCGCAATCCTGACCGGTGGTCAAGTTGTTGCTGAAGAAGTTGGCATGACACTGGAAAAAGTCACGCTGGAAGAATTGGGTCAAGCCAAACGGGTAGAAATCGGCAAGGAAAACACCATCGTTATCGACGGTGCCGGCCAACATACTGCAATCGAAGCACGCGTCAAGCAAGTACGCGTACAAATCGAAGAAGCGACTTCCGACTACGACCGTGAAAAACTGCAAGAACGCGTTGCCAAATTGGCAGGCGGTGTTGCTGTGATCAAGGTTGGCGCTGCTACCGAAGTTGAAATGAAAGAGAAAAAAGCCCGCGTTGAAGATGCCTTGCACGCAACCCGTGCTGCAGTCGAAGAAGGCATTGTTCCTGGCGGCGGTGTTGCACTGTTGCGCGCTCGCGCCAACATCAAGGTCACTGGCGACAATCCTGATCAAGAAGCTGGCATCAAGATCGTTATGCGCGCAATGGAAGAACCGCTGCGCATGATCGTGCAAAACGCCGGCGAAGAAGCTTCGGTTGTGGTTGCCAAAGTATTGGCTGGCACTGGTAACTTCGGTTACAACGCTGCCAACGGCACTTATGGCGACATGGTTGAAATGGGTGTGCTGGATCCAGCAAAAGTAACCCGTTCAGCTCTGCAAAACGCAGCCTCGATTGCTTCCCTGATGTTGACTACAGACTGCATGATCGCTGAGTCGGCTGACGACAAAGCAGCCGGTGGCATGCCTGACATGGGTGGCATGGGTGGTATGGGCGGCATGGGCGGCATGATGTAATAACCGTTTTCGGTTATTACATACAAGCAAGCTACACTGCTGCTAACGAAAAACCCGCTCGGTTTGCCCCGAGCGGGTTTTTTCATGGAGTTTAGGAAGGTGCACGCCATTGGCGCATATCCAAAAGTAATATCGGCATACAATACAAATCGTTTCGCTTATAAAGCGGCTCCCGTAGAATAACTTCCTTGAGAAGAAATACAGCGACAGAGTGTCGATCACGATACAGTCTGTCGCTTTTTTATTTGTAGAAAAATACGATTCAAATGATAGAACTACAAGCAATCCACCAGCGCTTCAAAGGGGCCAGCGGCGACGTCGATGCGGTGCGCGACGTCACCTTGTCGATTCGCAAAGGCGAGATTTTCGGCATCATCGGCCGTAGCGGCGCCGGCAAAAGCTCGCTGGTGCGCACCATCAACCTGTTGAACCGTCCGACCTCGGGCAGGGTGCTGGTTGATGGCCGCGACCTGACCGGCTTGGGCGCAAAAGAACTGCGCACAGCGCGGCATGACATCGGCATGATTTTCCAGCACTTCAATTTGCTGACGTCGCGCACCGTGTATGACAACGTCGCCCTGCCGCTGGAACTAGCCGGCCTGTCAAAAGCCGATATTCACAAAAAGGTCATGCCGCTATTGGAACTGGTGGGCCTGACCGAATTAAAAAAACGCTATCCGGCCCATATCAGCGGCGGCCAGAAGCAGCGCGTCGGGATTGCGCGCGCATTGGCGAATGACCCGAAAATATTATTGTCGGACGAAGCCACCTCCGCGCTGGACCCGGAAACCACCCGTGCCATCCTTGAATTGCTGCGCCGCATCAACCGCGAGCTTGGCCTGACGATTGTGCTGATCACGCACCAGATGGACGTCATCAAAGTCATCTGCGACCGCGTCGCCGTGATGGAGGCCGGACAAATTATCGAACAAGGCGAAGTCATCGATGTTTTCCGCCAACCCAAACATGACGTCACCAAAGCTTTGATTGGCGACGTAATTGCCCAGGAATTACCGCAAGGCGTACTGCAACGGGTGCGCGCCAAGCTGGCGCAAACTCAGGCCGGCAGCGGCCGGGATCATTTGTTCCGGTTTGCATTTTCCGGCGCCAGCGTAGACCAGCCGCTGCTATCGGAAGCGATTCGCCGCTACGGCATGGATTTCACCATCCTGCACGGCCAGATCGATGAAATCCAGGGCCAGGCATTCGGCTCGCTTGCAGTACTGGCCAGCGGTGCAGCAGACGATATTACTGCAGCAATAGCCTACCTGCGCGCCCAAGGTGTAGTCGTTGAGGAATTAAATCATGTCATCTGAATTATTCAATTTATTCATTGCTTCCTTTGGCGAAACGCTATTGATGGTCGCGGTTTCCGGCGTTCTGGGCGCGCTGCTCGGCGTGCCGCTCGGCATCGCCCTGCACCTGACCGACCGCAAGGGCATATTGCCCAGTCCGATTTTCAATCGGGTGGCCGGGTTGCTGGTCAATGCGGTGCGCTCGACGCCATTCATCATTTTGCTGGTGGCGGTGATTCCAATGACGCGCTTTTTCGTCGGCTCTTCGATCGGCACTGCAGCGGCGATTGTGCCGCTGACACTGGCGGCCGCACCTTTTGTCGCCCGCCTGGTGGAAACAGCGCTGCGCGAAGTCGATCCCGGCCTGATCGAGGCAGCGCAAGCGATGGGCGCTACCACCGCCCAAACTGTCTTCAAGGTGCTGGTGCCGGAAGCGTTTTCCGGCATCGTGGCCGGCCTGACCATCACCTTCATCAGTCTGGTCGGGTATTCAGCGATGGCCGGGGCGATTGGCGGCGGCGGCTTGGGCGACCTTGGGATTCGCTACGGCTATCAACGCTTCCTGCCGGAGGTCATGCTGGCGGTGGTGCTGATTTTGATCGTGTTCGTGCAAATTGTGCAATCGCTCGGTGACCTGCTGGTGCGCCGGCTGAGTCATCGTTAATTTCTTACTTTCGCTTTTTACTTTTTCAATACCGTTTTCAATATCCAAAAGGAACATCATGCAACGTCGCCCTATTTTGCGTCATACATTAAAATTTTTTAGCGCACTGAGTCTACTTTCCAGCCTCGCCATCGCCCCGGCACAAGCGCAGGACAAACCGATCAAGATCGGCGTGACCGCCGGCCCGCACGCGGAAATCATGGAAGTCGTGAAGAAAATCGCGGCCAAGGATGGCTTGAACATACAAGTCGTCGAGTTCAGCGATTACATTCAACCGAACGCCGCGCTGGCCTCCGGCGACCTCGATGCCAACAGCTACCAGCATCTGCCTTACCTGGAAGCGCAAATCAAGGATCGCGGCTATAAATTCGCCAATGTCGGCGCCACCATCACCTTCCCGATGGGCGCGTACTCGAAAAGCGTGAAATCGCTGGACAGCCTGAAAGCGGGCGCCCGGGTCGGCATTCCGAACGATCCAACCAATGGCGGCCGCGCGCTGTTGCTGCTGCAAGCGCAGGGACTATTCAAGCTAAAAGCCAATGCCGGCCTGAAAGCGACACCGCTTGATATTGCCGATAATCCGAAAAAAATCAAGATTATCGAACTCGATGCGGCGCAATTACCGCGCTCGCTGGCTGACCTCGACGCTGCTGTCATCAACGGCAATTACGCCGAATCGGCCGGCTTGAATCCGATCACCGATGCCATCGCCATCGAAAGCCCGAAAGGCCCATACGCCAACGTGATCGCCGTGCGCGATCAAGACAAGGCCAAGCCTTGGGTGGCGAAGCTGCTGAAGGCGTACCACAGCCCGGAAGTCAAACAGTTCGTGCTGAAACAGTACAAGAACTCGGTCATCGCGGCCTGGTAAACCAGGACTAGTAAGCGTGCAAAACGGGAAATAGGGGGCACCATGACCGTCTGTGGCTTTGGCGCGCATGACGCACCCTACTTCTGGCGGCGATAAAAAACGGGAGAGATGCGCTATCTCTCCCGTTTTTTATTGCCGCTAATTTTTCACCACAACGGCGCGCGTTTCTCAATAAACGCTTGCACCCCTTCTTGCGCCGCTGGGTCCATCATGTTGCACGCCATAGTTTGGCCGGCCAACTGATAGGCGGCATCAATCCCCATTTCCAATTGTTGGTAAAACAGTTGCTTGCCCATTGCGACCGCGACTGCGGGCTTGGTCAGAATGCCGGCAGTCAAGCGGGCGATTTCAGCATCAAGTTGTTCCGGCGCGACCACCCGATTGATCAGGCCGCGTGCCATTGCCGTCTGGGCGTCGATGAAGTCGCCGGTCAGCAGCATTTCCAAGGCCTGCTTGCGCGATACGTTGCGCGACAGAGCAACCGAGGGCGTGGCGCAGAACAAGCCTAAATTGATGCCCGATACCGCAAACCGGGCCGCACTGGATGCTACCGCCAGATCGCACATGGCGACCAGTTGGCAGCCGGCAGCAGTGGCAATGCCCTGCACCCGCGCTATCACCGGTTGCGGCAATTGCTGAATGGTCAGCATCAGCTTGCTGCATTGCGTAAACAGGGTCTGGTAATAGCCCAGTTCAGAGGTGGCGCGCATCTGCTTGAGGTCGTGTCCGGCGCAGAACGCGCGGCCTTCGGCTGCCAACACCACCACTCGCACGGTGGCGTCTTGGGCAACCGCCTCCAGCGCAGCCTGCAATGCGTCCATCATTTGTTCCGACAGCGCATTGAACTGCGCTGCACGGTTCAAGGTCAGGGTAACGATGCCGCCGCTACGGCGGTGCAATACCATCGGAACCGATTGATCTATTGCTGACTGGTTCATTTTGTCTCCATCTTCATGGTGTTGATGTATTCATATACTATGCAGCGTATTATTCAATGCTGCAATGAATACATGCGTAAAATATATTACTTTTAACTATACTCCCAATTATTTTTAATTACTCCGATTCTTCCTCAAGATCCGAAGGCGGCATTATCTGCTGCGACAAGCCCAGCAACACCGGCGGCACATAGCTCGCAAGCAGCGCGGCGCGGCTGTCGGGGGTCTCCAGGCTGATGCGGCCCAGTGCACCGGTACGGTAATCCTGCAACAGGGTGTTGGCAGCTTTTTCGAAATCCCAGTCGCCGCCTTTCAGGCGGTAGCCGCGCCGCTGCGCGACGCCTTCAACTACGCTGACCGCATCCATGCCCTCGGTTTTCATGTTGTAACGTGTTGCCAGCAATTGCGGGTAGCGCTGCAACAGAATCTCGGCCAGGAAAGTGGCAATTTCTTCCTCGATCAAAGCGTTGACGCCGATCGCGTGGCTGGCGGCCAGCATCAGGCCGTCGGTCGGATGGGCGATTTTCGGCCACAACAAGCCGGGCGTATCGATCAGGATCATGTTCTTGTTCAAGTACAAGCGCTGCTGCACCTTGGTTACTGCCGGTTCGTCGCCGACCTTGGCCACGCGTCTTTTGAGCAAGGCGTTCATCAGCGTCGATTTGCCGACGTTCGGAATGCCCATGATCATCATCCGCAGCGCCTTGGTCGGCACGCCGCGATGCGGTGCCTGCTGCAGGCACAAGGCTGGAATTTTCAAGACATCCGATGGTTTTTTGCAGGATAGCGCGACCGCGCGCACGTTTTTCTGGCTATTGTAAAAAGCCAGCCAAGCTTGGGTCGCCAGCGGGTCGGCCAGATCGCTCTTGTTCAGGATTTTCAAACAAGGGCGTTGCCGGAACAGGCGCAACTCTTCGACCATCGGGTTGCAACTGGCTTGGGGTATGCGAGCATCGAGCACTTCGATGACCAGATCGGTCGCTTCCATGGTTTCCGCCGCTTTCTTGCGGGCGGCGTTCATGTGGCCGGGGAACCATTGTATCGACATGCGGAATCAATTCTTGCGGGATAAAACGCTATTGTACGGAGTTGCGGCGTTCGCTATCTAAAATTCATCCAGCCCGGCCAGCACCTTCAAATGCGCGACCACGCTGCGCCCCAGTGCAGACAGGTTGTAGCCGCCTTCCAGGCAACTGACGATGCGCCCGCCGGAATGCAGTCTCGCGACATCCATGATCTGTCGGGTAATCCATGCGTAATCGGCTTCGACCAGATCCATCTGGCCGATATCGTCTTCCCGATGGGCGTCAAAACCGGCCGAAATGAAGATCATTTGCGGCCGGTACGCGTGCAGCGCCGGCAGCCATTTTTCGGCAATCTGCTGACGCACCACTACGCCTCCGGTATAGGCCGGCAGCGGGATGTTGATTGCATTCGTGACGCTGCGGTCGGTCCCGCTGTAGGGATACAGCGGATGCTGGAAAAAACTCGCCATCAACACTCTTGGCTCATTGGCGAATGCTTCTTCGGTGCCGTTGCCATGATGGACATCGAAATCGACGATGGCTACACGCTGCAAGCCATGCACTTCCAGCGCGTGGCGCACCGCAATGGCGACATTATTAAACAGGCAAAAACCCATCGACTCAGTCGGCCGCGCATGGTGGCCGGGCGGTCGGATGGAGCAGAAGGCATTTTCAATTTCACCTTTGATGACAGCATCGGTGGCTGCCACAGCAGCGCCGGCAGCGGCCAGCGCCGCTTTCCAACTGAAGGCATTGAGCGAAGTATCGCCATCCAGCGGATAGTAGCTGGACTGGCCGCTGAGTGCCTGCGGCACGTTGTCGCGCACCAGTGCGATGGCCGTCGGGGTATGAATGCGGGCGATGTCAGCCACATCGGCAGCCGGTGCTTGACGATACTCCAGATAAGCGCCAATCCGGCTGGAAATCAACTGATCTTCAATCGCCTGCAGCCGGGCTGGTGACTCTGGATGCCAGTCGCCCATTTCGTGGCGCATGCAATCGGGATGGGTATAAAAAGCTGTCGTCATGGATGCAAAATTGCCCGCTGTTGCGGGCATAACCTTCTTGAATTAAATCGGGTTGAAATCATGGGCACACAAACGGCAGGAAGCTTCCAACGCGATAGACACTAACGCAAACCCTTCACACCGTTTACACTCACCATCTTACGCTTTCAAACCGGACCGCAAGTTGCACCGGCTCCAGACAATCGTTCGACGGCTCTGTTGCAGCCGTCATCTTTGACCCACAATTCGCTTTTGCACAATGTCGATAAAATTTCCTAAAACACTGCAACGCCTGACTTCTCTTACCATCCTGCCTTTATTGCTCGCAATGGGATTGGGGCCGCACAGTACAGCGCAGGCAGACCAACCCAGTGCGGCGCGTAAGCTCGCTTTTATGGAAGAAAACCAGGGAGAGTTCGTCAATTTTGGACAATGGAAAGAAGTTGCAAGCTTCATTGATAAAATGGTCGAAAAACATCATTTTGACAAGGCCGAACTGCAAGCAATCCTGGCCCAAGTGAAATACTCTGAAACCGCAATCCAATTGATGAAACCGGCACCGCCAGGCCGTCCAAAGAACTGGCAAGCCTACCGCGCACGCTTCGTGGAACCGATACGCGTCAACGCAGGAGTGCAATTCTGGAACGACTACGCCAGCGATCTGAAACGTGCCGAAATACAATACGGCGTTCCGGCGGAAATCATCGTCGGCATCATCGGCGTGGAAACCGTATATGGCCGCAATATGGGAAATTTTCGCGTGCTCGATGCGCTTACCACCCTCGCCTTCGACTACCCGAATACCCCAACGCGCATGGCAAGAATGGATTTTTTTCGCGACGAACTTGAAAGCGCCCTGTTATACGCGCGCGAATCCGGCATCGACCCATGGTCCCTAACCGGATCGTACGCAGGAGCAATCGGCTGGCCGCAATTTATGCCCAGCAGTATTCGCGCCTATGCGGTTGATTTCAACCAGGATGGCAAGATCGATTTACGCAATTCTCCAACAGATGCAATTGGCAGTGTGGCTCGCTTCCTGGCCATGCACGGATGGAGACGCGGCTATCCCATCGTTTTCCCTGCTACCATCCCACTATCGAACGACAATGACAAGCTCTGGGCAGCATTCATCGGCCAGGGATTGGAAGCAAAATACACGATCGATGGATTAGCAAGCGCAGGTGTAGTGCCAAGTCCGCAGGCACCAACTGATTTACTATACGGCCTGGTCGATTTACAAAACGGTACCGAAGCGACTGAATACTGGTTGGGTACCGACAATTTTTTCGCCATAACCCTATATAACCGTAGCTTCTTTTACGCGATGTCGGTAATCGAACTTGGCCGCACAATCAGCGCCATGCGCAATCGATAACTGCGTACTGCTTCGCCGGCATCAGTTCAGATATACGCATATTTAATGCAACATTGACAACAATCAAGTCGAAACATTATTGATCTGACAAAATATTTCTTAAGTGAAGGGAATTTTTTATGTATTTTGATAGTCCGACACTTGTTTTTATAGATATTTTACGCAAAGTGAGATTTAATCACGTGCATTATTGCTATAAGGCATTAATTTTTCGTGCATCAAAGTAATTGTGATTTGGATTTTATTGCTAATTTTTTATAGCAATAAATTTTCCAGCCATTTCAAAGCATCGCATCGTTATGCGTGATATTTATATTACTGTAGAAGCAACTATAAGAGCATGAAAAGCAACTGATGCAGTCTACCCACCTGGATCTGAAAATTTGTTTTTAAATGTAAATTTGCTTACGGTATTACCCGGTCTCACGGTATCACTACACCGCGATGTATGAATAAGCAGATTCTTTGTTGCGCTTCCATTCCCATAAAACTTAAAAAATGAAAGACCAAGACCATGAGCACTCAAACAGACAATAACACCGGCAGCACCGCACTTATGGATCAATTCGAATACAATCCAAACCGTCTCCTGGATACGCTGATCGAAAAATTGCATTTGAAAAACGACGCCGCACTTTCCAGGGCGCTGGAAGTTGCACCGCCTGTCATCAGCAAAATTCGTCATCGCAGATTGCCGGTCGGCGCGTCTCTACTGATCCGAATGCACGAAGTAAGTGATTTGAGCATCCGCGATCTACGCTATTTGATGGGAGATCGTCGCAACAAGTTCAGGATCAGCGACAAGCAGTTCAAGCCCAAAGAAGCGACGGCAGCATAATCCACAGCTGCGCAGTAAGGATGCATTTGATCGCAGGGCTGAGACATCCAGTCAGCCCTGCGACCGGAAAGCTCAGGCGGGAAAAATGCCGGTCGAAAGGTAACGATCACCGCGATCGCATACTATAAAGACGATCGTGGCGTTTTCTACCGTTTGAGAAATCCGTAGAGCAACTTCGCAAGCACCGGCAGCGGAGATACCGCAGAAAATACCCTCTTCGACCGCGAGTCGTCTTGCCATGTGCTCCGATGCGGCTTGACTTACCGATTCAATCTGGTCGACTCTGGATTTGTTATAGATCTTTGGCAGGTAGGCTTCCGGCCATTTACGGATGCCAGGGATCTGCGAGCCTTCTTCCGGCTGTGCGCCAATAATTCGCACTGCGCCTTTTTGTTCCTTCAAATACTGCGACACGCCCATGATGGTGCCGGTAGTACCCATCGCACTCACAAAATGCGTCACGCGTCCTTTGGTATCGCGCCATATTTCCGGCCCGGTAGTCTCATAATGCGCGCGTGGGTTATCTGGATTGGAGAACTGGTCGAGGATAATGCCCTTGCCGTCTTTCTGCATCTGCAGTGCCAGATCCCTGGCATATTCCATGCCGCCGATCTTCGGCGTAAGCACCAATTGCGCGCCATAAGCAGACATGCTTTGACGGCGTTCCATGCTAAGGTTTTCCGGCATCAGTAAAATCATCTTGTAGCCACGGATGGCAGCCACCATCGCAAGCGCAATTCCAGTATTGCCGCTGGTGGCTTCAATCAAGGTGTCGCCAGGCTTGATCTCTGCGCGCTCTTCGGCACGCTTTATCATCGACAAAGCGGCCCGATCCTTGACTGAGCCGGCCGGATTATTGCCTTCCATTTTGCCGAGGATAACGTTATTCCTGCCGGCAGTATCAGTGCCACCGATCTGCTTCATCTCAACTAAAGGGGTATTGCCTATCGTGTTTTCTATGGTCTGATAACGCATGGTGTCCGGTCTATCGCATCAACAAAACTGTATTTTAGTCTGAGTCACGCCAGTACGCGCTGGCTGTCCGTCAAATCGCGCGGTAATAAAAAAACCCCGCAACTTGCGCATGCGGGGTTTTGGTGAAATTTTATGGCTTATTTAGACGGGGCGACTTCCGGCTTGGCTTTCTTATCCATGCTGGCCGGAGCCGGTGTGTTCGGCATCGCTTTTTCCGGTGTGCTTGCTTTCATCTTCTTGTCTGCCTTGGCAGCTGCCGGCGTTTTGGCTGGCGTATTCGGTTTGTTCTTGCCATTGATGGTGAGACCCGCATCCGACAGTTTGGCAGAATTTTTGTCGCCAATACCCTTGACCCGTTTTTCGAAATCCACCCAGTCCTTGAAATCGCCGCCTTTCTTGCGCTCGTCCAAAATGGTCTTGGAGGTGGCGGGGCCAATGCCTTTAATGCCGTCTAATGCCGCCTGATCTGCCTTGTTGACGTCGACTTGTGCGAATGCAAAACCCATCGTTACGATTAAACCGACTACGCCCAGCAATAATTTTTTGAACATTTCATTCCTTTTAGTAGACCAATTATTTTTTAAAAATCGCAGTAGCACTGGCGAAACGCAATCGCAAGCGGCTTCGTAGACTATACAACAAGTCGATTAAGAAATAGCAAATGAATCACACCAGCCGTGGATTTTAATCTTGCAATTCATCCAGGGAGACGGTGGCCGTACCCAGTTTTCCCACCACGATGCCGCCGGCACGATTGGCGTAGGACACCGCCTGCTCCAGCGGCAGCCCAGCGCCCAGCATCACGGCCAGCGTGGCGATTACGGTGTCTCCGGCACCCGAGACGTCATACACTTCGCGCGTTACCGCTGGCACATGCGACACGCCTTGTGCCGAATACAGTGTCATGCCTTCTTCGGAACGGGTCAGCAACAGCGCCTCCAGTTGCAGACTTGTACGCAGTTGCTGGGCCTTGGCAGTCAGCTCGGCCTCGCTGTGCCAGGCGCCAACGATGGCACGAAACTCCGTCTTGTTGGGCGTCAATATCGAAGCCCCTGCATAACAGGTGAAGTCTTCTCCCTTCGGGTCGACCAGAACCATCTTGCCTGCCTGCCGTGCCAACTGAATCATGGCGGCCACATTGACCAAGCCGCCCTTGGCATAATCGGACAGCACAACCACATCGTAGTCGCACAGTAAAGTATCGAACCGAGCCAGTTTGTCGCGCAATGCGCCATCGGCCGGCGCCTGCTCGAAATCGATGCGTAGCAATTGCTGCTGGCGGCCTATTACGCGTAATTTGATGATGGTCGCAGTCGCGACATCGCGTTGCAGGTAGTTGTGAATTGTGGATTCATCCAACAGGCGTGCGATCACATCGCCTGCTTCGTCCTGCCCCACCACGCCCAACAAACCGGCGTGCGCGCCCAAAGCAGATACATTTCGGGCTACATTGGCCGCCCCGCCCAGACGCTCTTCGCTCTTCGCCACATGCACCACCGGCACCGGCGCTTCCGGCGATATCCGGTTGACATCGCCAAACCAGTAACGGTCCAGCATCACATCGCCCGCCACCAAAATCCGTGTCGTATTCAGCGCCGGTAGTTTCATAGCGTATTTCCTGTGCCGGTCAAAACCTCGTGACAATTTGCGCCGGTGCCGGTTCGTGGATAGAAACCCTGTAGCTGTTCAGGATGGCAGCCTTGTCGGCCACGATATCCGGCAAAAAAATTACTACCGAGCCCGGCCGGACCGGCACCGGCGACCATGCCGACATAACTGGTGGCAATAATGGGTATTTTCATAAACTTAATTAATAGGATTCAATAGCATGATTGATGGTGTCAGCCAGAAATGCGACGGCAGGTTTTTTGTCGAACCTATTTTTCACCGTCGCCATTTTTTTGATTTTCAAAAAAATATACTGCTATATGTATTACATCGAAGCCAATTAAATAATGCGTAAACTAGGGCATGTTTCAATATACTCTGCAATAATAAACTATGACGGCCTGAGAAATTCTTCCATAATAAACATCAGCGCCAGTCAGTTACGCAGCAGCTTAATTCATCACGTTGAGTTCTTCGGTGCGGCGCGGCGGATACGTTTCCCAAAGATTGCAGCCGGGGCACTGCCAATAGAATTGGCGCGCTTTGAAACCGCAATGACTGCATTGATAACGCGCCAATTTTTGCGCATAGCTGTGAACCAGGTGCTTGACCATGGATAGTTCGGGCTGGATCTCCGGCCGGGCATCCATTAAGCGGGCATCGAGCAACTTGTCCAGACCCAGCAAAGTGGGTGTGCGACGCAATTCATCGCTGGCCAGTTGCTTGGCGGCGTCCACCCCATGAAGTTCGAATACCGTCTTGAAAACCACTTCCAGCAAATCGATAGACGGTGTTTCGGCGAGATAGAATTTCAATAAGTTTATGCCTTCCTCGGCTCGCCCGACACTGCGATAACCATCCATCAGGCGCTGCGCCGCCAGTGCCACATGCGGCACGCTCTGCTGCTCGACCCGGCGCCAGGCCAGCAATGCGCCTTCGAGGTCGCCCTTAGCCTGCGCCACATCGCCGATCAACAAAGTAGCGCGCACGCTTTTACGATCAGAGGCCAAGGCTTTTTCCAGCAAGGCCAGCGCCGCATCTGGGTGCGTATGCACCAACTCATCCTGCGCCATTTCACAATAGAACTGGGCGATTTCCTTTTGCAGTCCGCCGGCGCCGGACTGCTGCAATCCCTGCGCCGCTTGAATCGCTCGCGGCCATTCCTTCTCGCGCTGAAAAATTTCCAGCAAGGCGCGCTGCGCTTGCGCGCCGTAGGCGGTTGTCAGCAGTTGATTGAAGGTTTCTTCGGCCCGATCCAGTAAACCCGCTTTAAGGTGATCCTGGCCCAGTTCAAACAATGCCTGCAAGCGATGCTCCTGCAACAGATCCGGACGCGCCAGCAAATTTTGGTGCACCCGAATCGCTCTTTCCGTTTCACCGCGGCGACGAAACAGGTTGCCAAGCGCAAAATGCAGCTCAACAGTTTCTGGATCGAGCTTGACGATTTCAATGAATGCATCGATCGCCTTGTCCGGTTGCTCATTGAGTAGAAAATTCAAACCCTTGAAATAGCCACTGGGCAAACTGCGCGATTCCGACAGCAATTGTTTGATATCAACGCGCGCTGCGATCCAGCCCAATCCGAAAAAAATCGGTATCCCGAGCAACCACCAAATTTCAAATTCCATCTAGGTTCAATCTTGTCATGATTTATTACGTTTTCACATCAATTGTGAACGCGAAGGCGTAACACAGACAAATACGCGGATACGACAAGCGAAGCCGACAAAGAGCGAAGTGCGCGAGGAACTGGAATCACCTGTCGAGCACACCATCCGGTTGCGGGGGCTGGCTGCGCAACCGCTCGCGCGCTGCACCCTCTTTTTCCATACCGACAATAATTTTTCTTTGCCGATTCAAATCGCGGCGCTGGCGCAATACAGTGGACATCATTGCCAGTACGCCGAAAATGACGCCGCTGACAAAAAAAACCAATAACATCAATACCAAGGGCGCCCGTATTTCATGACCCAAAAAGAATTCTAATGCGACTTCCTGCGTATTCTTGAGGGCGAATCCAAAAAAAACAATAAACAGCAGACCTGCAATTATTCGGGAAATGAGCTTCATCGCGCGGTTCTCCAATGCATTCCAATACATGCTGGCTGTACGGGAATCGCGCAGCCAGCAATGCCATGCCATGCGAAATTGTACGTGAAAAAAAACGGCATCCGTAGATGCCGTTTCGATTTATCTGTAAATAGCTCAGTCTTCCCTGATCGGCTGTCCCACCATCGCATCCACGCGTTCGCGCAATTGCTTGCCCGGCTTGAAGTGCGGCACCCGTTTTTCGGGCACCATCACCTTGTCGCCAGACTTCGGATTGCGCCCGATGCGCGGCGGCCGACTGTTCAGCGCAAAGCTGCCAAAGCCCCGGATCTCAATCCGCTGCCCTGTTGCCAAGGCATCGATCATTGCATCCAGAATGGTTTTGACCGCGTAATCCGCATCCTTGGCGACCAGTTGCGAATAACGCTCGGCCAAACGGGCAATCAACTCCGACTTAGTCATTTACCGACTGACAATCAGTTCTTGTTATCGAACTTGGCCTTCAACAGCGCGCCCAGGCTAGTGGTGCCCGATGCAGCATTATTGTCGGTTGCTGTCATTTTTTGCATCGCTTCTTGTGTTTCGACATTATCTTTTGCCTTGATCGACAATTGAATGCCACGCGCTTTGCGGTCGATATTCAATACCATGGCTTCAACAGTGTCGCCAACTTTCAAGTGGGTACCGGCATCTTCGACGCGATCACGCGAGATTTCGGAAGCACGCAGATAGCCTTCGACTTCTTCGGACAACTGAATCACTGCGCCTTTAGGCTCGACCGATTTGACGGTACCTGTTACCAGGGCGCCCTTGTCGTTCATGGCAGCGAAGTTGTTGAATGGATCGCCTTCGAGTTGTTTAACGCCCAGGGAAACGCGCTCGCGCTCAACGTCGATCGCCAACACGATAGCTTCCAGTTCGTCGCCTTTCTTGAAACGGCGGACTGCTTCTTCGCCGGTTTCAGTCCAGGACAAGTCGGACAAATGCACCAGACCGTCGATGTTGCCGGCCAAGCCGATGAATACGCCGAAGTCGGTGATCGATTTGATAGCGCCACGGACTTTATCGCCCTTCTTGTGGGTGATTGCGAAATCATCCCAAGGATTGGACTTGCATTGCTTCATGCCGAGGCTAATGCGGCGACGCTCTTCGTCGATTTCCAGCACCATGACTTCAACTTCATCGCCCAATTGGACGACTTTGTTTGGCGCCACGTTCTTGTTGGTCCAATCCATTTCGGATACATGCACCAAACCTTCGATGCCTTGCTCGACTTCAACGAATGCACCGTAGTCGGTCAGATTGGTAACTTTACCGAACAGACGGGTACTTTGCGGGTAGCGACGTGACAGGCCAGTCCATGGATCGTCGCCCAATTGCTTGACGCCCAGTGAGACACGGTTCTTCTCTTTGTCGTATTTCAGAATTTTGGCAGTAATTTCCTGACCGACAGTCAGTACTTCCGATGGATGACGCACACGACGCCATGCCAAGTCTGTGATGTGCAGCAAGCCATCGATGCCGCCCAGATCCACGAATGCGCCATAGTCGGTGATGTTCTTGACCACGCCGTTGACGATGGAGCCTTCTTGCAGGGTTTCCATCAGTTTCTGGCGCTCTTCGCCCATCGACGCTTCGATTACCGCGCGGCGTGACAGCACCACGTTGTTGCGCTTGCGATCAAGCTTGATAACCTTGAATTCGAGCGTTTTGCCTTCAAACGGGGTAGTGTCCTTGACTGGACGGGTATCCACCAGCGAACCAGGCAGGAAGGCACGGATACCGTTGGTCAGAACGGTCAGGCCGCCCTTAACCTTGCCATTGACTGTACCGATGACGATTTCGCCGGATTCCATTGCTTTTTCAAGCGCCAGCCACGAGGCCAGACGTTTTGCCTTGTCGCGCGACAGGATGGTGTCGCCAAAGCCGTTTTCGAGCGATTCGATCGCAACTGAAACGAAGTCGCCAATCTTGACTTCGAGTTCGCCTTGATCGTTTTTGAATTCTTCAACAGGGATAAAGGCTTCGGATTTCAGGCCGGCGTTGACGATGACGAAATTATGGTCAAGGCGCACGACTTCAGCAGAAATCACTTCGCCGGAACGCATGTCCTGACGGGACAACGATTCTTCGAACAGGGCGGCGAAACTTTCCATTCCGGTGGATTCGGTGGAGGTTGTAGCAGTAGTCATAGGTTTTTTACAGGTTATCCAGCAGGGGACGCGACAGGCGACTTAAACTGGGTTAGGTTTATCAACGCCGCACCGGACCATGTGTTACGGGCCTGTACGGCAGCAACGGCACTACAAAATTACAGAAAAAATATACATCAAATGCACATCAATCCGATATCTGCGCATACCAGCGCAGCACTTGCGACACCGCCTGATCTACGCTCAGATCGGAAGTATCGAGCAAACAGGCATCCTCGGCGGACTTTAACGGGGCGGTAGTACGCTGCGCATCACGCGCGTCACGCTCATTCAAATCCCGCAAGAGGTCGGTAATACTAGCAGAAAATCCCTTGTCAATCAATTGCTTATACCGTCTTTGCGCACGCACCTCAACGCTGGCGGTCAGGAATATCTTTAATGATGCGTTCGGAAAAATGACGGTACCCATGTCGCGCCCATCGGCCACCAGCCCGGGAGCCTGCCGAAAGCCCAGTTGCAGGCCGATCAGCGCCTGCCGCACTGCAGGTAGGGCGGCAATTTTTGACGCCGCATTGCCGATTTCTTCGGCTCGGATCGCCTCAGTGACGTCGACATCGGACAGTTGCACGGCAGCGCCGTTGAAATTGCATGGCAGCGCCGCTGCCAGCGCGGCTATGCGCTTCTGATCCGACAGCGGCGTATTGCTGCGTAGCGCAGACAGCGCGGCAAGTCGGTACAACGCGCCGGAATCCAGATAATGCCATCCAAGCTGCTGCGCAACGCGCTGCGCTACGGTACCTTTCCCCGAGGCAGTGGGGCCGTCAATGGCAATCACGGGAACACAGATCCGATCCATTACAATTCCTGACAATATTGGAGTATATGCAAAAATACTGGCATTACCGCATATAAATAGTTCGCTATTATTTATACTGGCTTTTATATATAGATCATTCGAACATCCGCCGCATCAAAACAATTCGTTACGGGCGATGCTGGCGAATACTTCAAAGTAATCGGGAAAAGTTTTAGCCACACATTGGGGATTGTTGATGCGTATCGCCGCACCATTGCGGCCAGCGCCGCCCAGCGTCGCCAGCGAAAAGCACATCGCCATCCGATGGTCGTCGTAGGTATCAATAGTCGCGGCGCAAATCTGCGCCGGCGGCGTCACCCGCAAATAATCCGCGCCCTCCTCCACCAGCGCGCCGACTTTGCGCAACTCAGTCGCCATCGCGCTAATGCGATCGGTTTCCTTGACCCGCCAGCTAGCGATATTGCGCAGCATGCTGGGACCGTCGGCATACAGTGCAGCAACTGCAATGGTCATCGCGGCGTCCGGTATGTGGTTGAAATCAGCGTCGATTGCCTTCAAGACGCCATTCGATTGCGCTTCGATCCAGTTTTCGCCCATCGTGATAGTCGCGCCCATTTGCTGCAGCGCTTCGACCAAGCGCACATCGCCCTGGATGCTGGCGCTGCCGACGCCGTCGACCCGCACCGGGCCGCCGGCAATCGCGCCCGCCGCCAAAAAATACGAAGCCGACGAGGCATCGCCTTCGACCTGAATGATGCCGGGACTTTGGTAATGTTGCCCGGCCGCGATCACAAACGATTGCCAGCCGTCGCGCTCAACCAGCACGCCAAAGCGCCGCATCAGGTTCAAAGTGATCTCGATATACGGCCTGGAAATCAGTTCGCCGACGACGTCGATAGTGAGCGCATGCTCACGCGCAATAAACGGCGACGCCATCAGCAATGCGGTCAGGAACTGGCTCGAAACGTTGCCGCGCACGCGCATGTGCTGGGCATCGATGTGGCCGCGCTGGATGTGCAACGGCGGGAAGCCTGCAACGCCGGTGTATGCGATCCGGGCCCCGATCGCGTTCAGCGCATCGACCAGATCGCCGATCGGACGCTCATGCATGCGCGCTACACCGTGCAGCGTGTAGTCGCCGCCGATCACGGCCAGCGCCGCGGTCAGCGGGCGAATCGCGGTGCCGGCATTGCCCATGAACAAATCGGCCTGATGCACCGGAGGCTTGCCGTCGACGCCAAACACAGTGTAATTCTGCGTCGTGTCTTGCTGCTCCCAACGCACGCCCAGCAGTCGCAGTGCGTTCAGCATCACGAAAGTATCGTCCGACGCCAGCAAATCCAATATTCGGCTGGTGCCGCCGGCCAGCGCGGCCAGCAGCAGGGTGCGGTTCGAAATACTTTTTGAGCCGGGCAGGCGCACCGTGCCCTGCGCACGCATCACGGGCGCCAGATCAAGATGATCGGGATAATGTTTCGGATGCTGGGCCTGGGTTTGGATGCTGGTCGGTTTCATGGTGTGACTCAATGGTGTGGGCAATTAATCGCCGCCTTCCTGATATTGTTTTTCTGCCGCTTCAATCGATATTTCCCAACGTTGCCGGGCTTGCTGTGCATTGGCAAAGATCGCTTCCAGCGCGCCACCGTCGCCGCTTGCCAAGGCGCTGCGCAAGTGTGCCAACTGCAGCATATACGCATCCAGTTCGTTCAGCAGCGCGGTTTGATTGGCCAATGCAATATCGCGCCACATTTCCGGCGAAGAACCGGCAATCCGGGTGAAATCCCGAAAGCCGCTAGCCGCATACTGGAACAACAGGTCGGCATGCGGCTTGCGCGCAATATCATCGACCAGCGCATACGCCAGCAGATGCGGCAAGTGGCTGACCGAGGCAAACACGCGGTCGTGCTGCTCCGGCGTAAGTCGGTGGATGATGGCGCCGCATTGCTGCCAGGCAGCAGCCACCCGAGCCACGTCGTCCATTGCATTTTCTGGCAACGGCGTCAGCACCACTTTCTTGCCGACATACAAATCGGCCAATGCCGCTTCCGGCCCGTTCAGCTCGCGACCGGCAATCGGATGGCCCGGCACGAACTGCGCAATCTTGGCACCCAGCGCGCGCCGGGCTGCGGCTACCACATCGGTCTTGGTGCTGCCGGCGTCGGTGACGATGGTTCCCACTTGCAAATGCGGTGCGATAGAGTCCAGAATCGCCTCGGTCTGCGCTACCGGCGCTGCAATCAATACCAGATCGGCATCCCTCAGGCAGATTGCCAACCCGTCGGAATCAGAGCTGCCGGCGCTATCGATGATGCCGAGTTCAATCGCGCGCGCCAGCGGCGCAGCAGTACGGCCGACGCCGACAATCTGCGTCGCCGTAGCCGCCTTTTTGAACGCCAGTGCAAAGGAGCCACCGATTAAGCCGACACCGAAAATAACGATTTTTTTGAACAAGGGAATGACTCTAATGGTGGAGTTATGCCAATGCAGGCGCAACTGCATTAGCCCCGGCCGCTTTTTTCCGCATCTTTAAAATTATAAAAAGCGGGAGTATGGCTAAAAAAACTATACTTTCCGCATATATTTATTACGTATTTAAAAATACACTAAACAGTACTCGATATTATGAAAATTCTACTGTTTTGCAGCAGTGAGTCCTCCGGGCCTGCGGCCCGGTGCAGGCACAGAGGCCTGCACTACTTAATTCAATCTAAGTTCACGTTGCATTTTAAGCAAAAAACAGCAAAGCGCGCTTAAGCCGCGTTCACTTCCTCTTTGATTTTCAGCACTGTGCGCAGCGTATCGATAAAGATCGCGTTTTCTTCCGGCAAGCCGATTGAGATGCGCAACCATTGCGACAAGCCGTAATTGGCGACCGGGCGCACGATCACGCCCCGCTTCAGCAATGCCAGATTAATGCGGGCGCCGGCATGGTCGTCAATGCCGACCTTGACCAACACAAAGTTGCCGAAGGATGGCACATATTGCAAATCGATTGCATCGAAAAACTCTGTCAGCTGCACATAACCGGCGGCATTCAAGGCCGCGCTTTTTTGTAGAAATTGCGTATCGCCCAGGGCCGCAACAGCTGCCGCCTGCGCCAGCGAATTGACATTGAACGGTTGCCGGATGCGATTCAACAAATCGGTAACGGCCGGCTGCGCAATCCCGAATCCGACCCGCAAGCCGGCCAGTCCATATGCCTTCGAGAGTGTGCGCGACACCAGTAGATTCGGATAAGTTCTGACCCACTCGGTCGATTCGTATTGCAACTCCGGCGCCAGGTATTCGTTATAGGCTTCGTCCAGCACCACCACAATTTCCGGCGGCACATCTTTCAGAAACGCTTCGATGGCTGCGGCAGGCAGGAAGGTACCGGTCGGATTATTCGGGTTGGCGATATAGATCAGCTTGGTGTCGGGCGTAATCGCGCGTGCCATTGCAGTAAGATCGTGGCCATAATCCTGAGCCGGTACCATGATGGCGCGCGCGCCTACCGCTTGGGTCGCCAGCGCGTAGACCAGAAACGCATACTGCGCATACATTATTGCCTGGCCCGGTTGCACGAAGGCGTGCGCTGCCAGTTCCAGAATGTCGTTACTGCCGTTGCCGAGCGTAATCCACTCTTGCGGTACGCGGTATTTTGCGGTGATCGCCGCTTTCAGTTCAAACCCGTTGGCATCAGGATAGCGGCCGATACCGGCTACCGCATCGAGCATTGCCTGGCGGGCAGACTCCGGCATGCCACGCGGATTTTCATTGGAAGCAAGCTTGACAATCGTGGCCTGGTCCAGACCGAATTCGCGCGCGACTTCGGCAATCGGCTTGCCGCTCTGGTAAGGAGCAATCGCACGCACATAATCAGGACCGTACTGTATGGACATCTTCGACTCCAGAGTTAAATGAAATTAAGCACAAAAAGGATAGGAGCCGAGCACCTTGAAAAAAGCGGCGTTCTGTTTGAGTTCGGCCAAGGCGCGGGCCACCTTGTCGTCTTGCAGATGGCCCTCGATATCGACGTAGAAATAATATTCCCAGGTACCCATGCGGGCCGGGCGCGATTCAAAGCGCGTCATCGATACGCCGTGTTTGGCCAGCGGCGCCAGCAGATTATAGACAGCGCCTGCCTTGTTCGGCACCGACAAGACCAGCGAAGTCTGATCGCATCCGCTGGGGCTGGTCTGCAGGCGGCCGATCACCGCAAACCGGGTGCGATTATGCGGATCGTCCTGGATATGCGCGTTGATGACTTGCAAACCATATTGTTGTCCAGCAATCTCGCTGGCGATGGCGGCCGTGCTGGGTTGTTCTGACGCCAACCGTGCCGCTTCGCCGTTGGAAGCGACTGCGTGGCGCTCGATGTTCGGATAATTCTGGTTCAACCAGGCTTGGCACTGCGCCAGCGCCTGCGAATGGGCGCAAATCCGCAACACGCCGTCCATCGTCCCATTTAAGGACATCAGGCTGTGATGCACCGGAATCGACACCTCGCCGCTGATCAAAAGCGTAGTTTGCAGCAGCAAATCGAGGGTTCGGTTGATCGCGCCCTCGGATGAATTTTCCACCGGTACCACGCCGAAATCGGCGGTACCGGCTTCCACCGCGCGAAATACTTCATCGATCGATGGGCACGGCATGCCTTCGACCGCGCGACCAAACTGCTGGTATACCGCTTGTTCGGTAAAGGTCCCGACCGGACCGAGAAAAGCGACTGTGACCCGGTTCTCCAGCGCCCGGCAAGACGACATGATTTCACGGAAGATGGTTTGTACGTCGGGGCCAAACAAGGGGCCGGGATTGCGTTCGGCGACTCGGCGCAGAACTTGCGCCTCGCGTTCGGGGCGAAATACCGGCGCATTGGTTTCAGCTTTCAGATGGCCGACTTGCTGTGCCAGGCGAGCTCGCTGATTCAGCAATTCCAGGATTTGCTGATCGATTGCATCGATTTGGACACGCAATGGCTGGAGTTTATCTTGACTCATATTTTCTGTGTTATCCGGGCCGCTATCAATCATCCGACAAGCGACTAAGCGTGCTGGCGCTCGAATTGTTTCATGTAGTTCACAAGTGCCTGCACACCTTCGATCGGCATCGCGTTATAGATTGAAGCCCGCATGCCGCCGACCGATTTATGTCCCTTGAGTTGCAACAAGCCGCACGCTTCGGCACCAGCCAAAAACGCTGCATTATGCATATCGTCGCGTAGCGAGAACGGGACATTCATCCTGGAACGGCAATCGGGAGCAATTTTGTTGCTGTAAAAACTGCTGGCATCGATGGTGTCATACAACAAGGTAGCCTTGGCGATATTGCGCTGCTCCAGCGCCGCCACACCGCCTTGGCGCAGCAGCCACTGGAACACCAGACCGGCGATGTAGATCGCATACGTCGGCGGCGTGTTGTACATCGAGTGGTTGTCCGCCACCAGTTTCCAGTCAAACGCGGAAGGGCAAAACGGCACAGCATGTCCAATCAGGTCATCGCGCACGATGACAATGGTCAAGCCGGCCGGGCCGACATTTTTTTGCGCGCCGCCGTAGATGACGCCATATTTCGACACGTCGATCACGCGCGACAGAATGTGGGACGACATGTCGGCCACCAGTGGCGCATCGTTGGTGGCGGCTGCAACCTCCGGCACAAACTGGTATTCAACGCCATCAATGGTTTCATTGGTGCAAATATGCACATACGCGGCATGTTCCGACAAACGCCAGGCCGCGCGCGCAGGAATCGCCGCAAAATGGGACGCTTCGGAGGAAGCCGCGACATTGACGTTGCAGTACTTCTTCGCTTCCTTGATGGATTTGGTCGACCAGGAACCGCTGTTGATGTAATCCGCAGTCGCCGGCTGCGGCTTGCGGCCGACCAGATTCATCGGAATAATCGCGTTTTCGGCAATCGCTCCGCCCTGCATGAAAAGAATCCGGTAATTATCCGGCACCGCCAGCAATACCCGTAAGTCGCGTTCGGCCGCTGCGATGATGGACATGAACTCCTTGCCGCGATGGCTCATTTCCATCACTGACATGCCGCTGCCATGCCAATCGAGCATTTCAGCAGCCGCCTGCTGCAACACTTCTTGGGGCAGCATTGCCGGCCCGGCGGAAAAATTATAGATACGCGTCATGCTTCGCTCGGCTCCTCGCCATTGACATCACTTTCAACATCGCTCTCGACATCGGGTTCCACTATGCGTTGCAAGCCGCTGAGCTTGGTGCCGTCTTCGACTGCGATCAGTGTTACGCCCTGGGTTGCACGGCCCATTTCACGGATTTCGGAGACGCGGGTACGGATCAAAACGCCGCCGGTAGTGATGAGCATGATTTCATCGCCGGACTCGACCAGTGTGGCAGCCACGACTCGGCCGTTACGCTCGCTGGTCTGGATCGCGATCATGCCTTTGGTGCCCCGGCCATGACGGGTGTATTCATGAATCGGAGTCCGCTTGCCGAAGCCGTTTTCGGTAGCAGTCAAAACGCTCTGTTGGTCGTTTTCGGCCACCAGCAAGGAAATAACCTGCTGGCCTTCTTCCATATTCATGCCGCGCACACCGCGCGCGTTGCGGCCCATCGGCCGTACGTCATTCTCGTCGAAGCGCACTGCCTTGCCTGAATCCGAAAACAGCATCACATCATGCTTGCCGTCGGTTAGCGCCGCACCGATCAAAAAATCACCCTCGTCCAGATCGACCGCAATGATGCCGGCTTTGCGCGGGTTTTTAAAATCTTGCAAAGGGGTCTTCTTGACGGTGCCAAGGCTGGTCGCCATGAAGATATAACGGTCTTCCGGGAAAGTCCGATTTTCGCCCGACACCGACAACACCACGGTGACCTTCTCGCCTTCCTGCAGCGGGAACATATTGACGATCGGCTTGCCGCGCGAATTGCGCGAACCTTGCGGCACTTCCCATACCTTGAGCCAATACAAGCGACCGCGATTGGAGAAACACAAGATGTAATCGTGGGTATTGGCGATGAAAAGCTGATCGATCCAGTCGTCTTCCTTGGTTGCCATTGCCTGCTTGCCGCGACCGCCGCGCTTCTGTGCATGGTATTCCGACATCGGCTGCGACTTCATGTAACCGGTATGCGATAACGTCACTACCATGTCCTGCGGCGTGATCAAGTCTTCGGTACCTAGATCTGTTGCATTGAGTTCAATCTGCGAACGGCGCACATCCTTGTTGCCTTCGCCGTATTCGTTTATGGCCAGGTTCAGTTCATCGGTAATGATGACGGTTACACGTTCCGGTTTGGACAGAATATCCAGCAAGTCCGCGATCTGCGCCATCACATCCTTGTATTCATTGACGATCTTGTCCTGCTCCAGACCCGTCAGACGCTGCAGACGCATCTGCAGAATTTCCTGAGCCTGGTCATCCGACAACTTGTACAAACCGTCTTTTTGAATACCGTAATGCTTCGGCAAATTTTCCGGGCGGAATGCCTCGATGCCACCGGTATTTTCGGCCCCGGTGCGCACCAGCATCTCGCGCACTACCGAGGAATCCCAGGCACGCGACATCAATTCCAGTTTTGCGATGGGCGGCGTCGGAGCGGCCTTGATGATGGCAATGAAATCGTCAATGTTGGCTAGCGCAACCGCCAAGCCTTCCAGTACATGCCCGCGTTCGCGCGCACGGCGCAACTCGAACACGGTACGGCGCGTTATAACTTCGCGCCGATGCGACAAGAAACACTGCAGCATCTCTTTCAAGTTCAGTAGCTTAGGCTGGCCATCCACCAGCGCCACCATGTTCATGCCGAAGGTGTCCTGCAATTGCGTCTGCTTGTAAAGATTGTTCAACACAACCTCAGGCACTTCGCCGCGCTTCAATTCGATCACTACGCGCATGCCGGATTTGTCGGACTCGTCGCGGATATCGGAAATACCGTCAAGCTTTTTGTCGCGCACATGCTCGGCGATACGCTCCAGCAAAGTTTTTTTATTGACCTGATACGGCAGCTCATCGATGATGAGCGCGGTCCGCCCTTCCCTGCCGAACTCTTCAAAGTGCGTCTTGGCGCGCATCACAACCCGACCGCGCCCGGTGCGGTAGCCATCACGAACGCCAGACACGCCATAAATAATGCCGGCGGTCGGAAAATCCGGTGCTGGGATAATCTCGATCAGTTCATCAATGGTGCAATCGACATTGCGCAGCAAATACAAGGCGCCTTTGATAACTTCTGTAATATTGTGCGGTGGGATATTGGTTGCCATCCCAACCGCGATCCCTGAAGAGCCGTTAATCAGCAGATTCGGAATCTTGGTCGGCAGTACCGATGGCTCTTTTTCCTTACCGTCGTAGTTAGGCACAAAATCAACGGTATCTTTGTCGATATCAGCCAGGAGTTCATTGGCTATCTTCCCCAGGCGACACTCGGTGTAACGCATCGCCGCAGCGCTATCGCCATCGACCGAGCCGAAATTGCCCTGTCCGTCAACCAGCATGTAACGTAGCGAAAAACTCTGCGCCATTCGCACCAGCGTGTCGTAAATCGAAGCGTCGCCGTGCGGGTGATATTTACCCATGGTTTCGCCGACCACGCGCGCGCATTTTACATACGGCCGGTTCCAGACATTGTTCATTTCGTGCATGGCAAACAGTACCCGCCGATGTACCGGCTTCAAGCCGTCGCGCACATCGGGCAAGGCACGCCCAACGATTACGCTCATGGCGTAATCGAGATAACTTTTACGCATCTCTTCTTCAAGGGAAATCGGGATTGTTTCTTTGGCGAATTGATCCATTGGCTGTTCGGCTAATCTTTGACTGGGTTAACATACGATGCCCATCTTTAAGGCATTGTTACAACAACGGGATGAAACTTGTAAACAGATAATCTTATCATGCGGCGGTTTCCTCATGGCTTTTAAGAAACCGAGAATGCCGATACGATATTTTCCAGAAAATGCGATCCCGTCTATAAAATATGTTTAAATACTGCCGGATATTCCAACCATTTGTACTTAAAAATCGCAAAAAAAGGAAGCAGCATGCTTATTAAACTGGCCATGAGCTTTGCGATTGGCGCAACAGCCATTAGCGCGCACGCACAGACATCCGCCATTAAAGCAAAAACGCCGGACAGCGCATACTTGCAAGACAACAATCAAGCAGTAGTGCG
This sequence comes from Glaciimonas sp., assembly GCA_012927585.1. Lineage (GTDB taxonomy): Bacteria > Pseudomonadota > Gammaproteobacteria > Burkholderiales > Burkholderiaceae_D > AVCC01. The sequence continues at coordinate 138,932 of JABBOY010000006.1, read as the reverse complement.
CAGCGCCTACGGCCTCTGCTGGCGCACCGGCAATTGGCTCGCTGCAGATGCAATTCTAGGATGCGACGGCGAACTGACTCCCCCTATTGCGAACCCCACTGCTCCCGCTGTTGCAGCACCGCTCGCGCAAGCAGTTATACCTGTCGTCACGCCAGAACCTAAACGGTGTGATTTCATGGCAATACTGGAAAACGACCAGACTTTTCCATTTAATAGCGCCATCCTTACTAAAGCCGCCAAAAAACGGGTTGATGATGAAGTGCTCCCGAGACTTGCAAATTGCACCAATATTGAATCCATACGCATAACCGGCCATACCGATTTACTCGGATCACAAAAATATAATCAGCTGTTATCCGAAAACCGCGCAGGGAACCTGGCTGTTTACCTGAAAAGCAAAAATATCGTTTTCAGTATCAACACATTGGGTGTAGGCGCAACACAGCCGGTAAAAACCTGCAGCAAAAATTTGCCCCGCAAAAAACTTATTCAGTGTCTGGCGCCCAACCGCCGACTCATTATTGAAGTTGAAGGACGGTCAGTTAAATAACAATGCATCAAATTTAGCGATCCATTTTGATAGGAGGGTTACATAATTTCCCAAATGAAAGCCACCTATTTTATCGTTGTGAAATCGCAACGAATGACCAAAATTACACCGCAATCAATTTAACAAACAAAGCAGCAAGTCAAAGCCTATGGCAAAATGAAAACCGGACTATTGCATAGGGCTAATTTATAATTGTGATAACCTGTTGCAAGTAGTAATTCAATTCTAGATGTTGTAAATTTGTAGCGCAGTTTATCTGCGGATATCTCACCCGAGAGGAAAAAATATGAAAAAATTAGCAAAACTCGTCTTCGCTGCGTCCGCAGTCCTGTCTATTTCGGCATCTGCACAAGGCACACAAGATATCCAGGCCAAAACACCTAATAGCGCATACGTTCAAGACAGCCGTGGTGTGATTGCACGCAGCCCATTCGGCTTGTGCTGGCATGCCGGTTACTGGACTCCTGCCGACTCAGTCGGTGGTTGCGATGGCGAAATCGTCAAAGCTGCCGCCGCGCCGGCACCTGCTGCTGAATCTGCCCCCGCTGCGGCTCCTGTAGTCGCAGTTGCACCAACATCAGAAAAAGTCACTTTTGCAGCGGATGCATTCTTTGATTTTGACAAGTCCGTACTGAAAGCCGACGGCAAAGCGAAATTGGACGATCTAGCCTCGAAACTGGGCGGCGTCAACCTGGAAGTTATCATTGCTGTTGGTCACACAGACTCCATCGGAACCGATGCTTACAACCAGAAACTGTCGATTCGCCGCGCTGAAGCAGTTAAAGCTTACTTGGTTTCCAAAGGCATCGAAACCAATCGCGTATACACTGAAGGTAAAGGCGAGAAGCAACCTGTTGCCAGCAATAAAAATGCTGCAGGTCGCGCTAAAAACCGCCGTGTAGAAATCGAAGTTGTCGGTACACGTAACCAGTAATCGATCTTGCTCCAGTAAAACCCCGCTTGCGCGGGGTTTTTTTGGTCTAAACAATCAGGTAAATTGTTTTGCTCAGAATCATCTGATTTATTCTACAAGGCCTGCGCATCGGCACATTTACAGCTATCATGTCGCCTATGAATGCTGATCCTCTTGAACTACAAAAATTCAGTGATCTCGCTCACCGTTGGTGGGATCCGAGTTCGGAATTTCGTCCCTTGCATGCCATTAATCCACTCCGTCTGGAATGGATTAACGGCTGTGTGCCATTAGCAGGAAAAACCATTGTCGATATAGGCTGTGGCGGCGGCATCCTGTCGGAATCAATGGCAAATAAGGGCGCGAATGTAATGGGAATCGATTTATCCGAAAAGGCCCTTAAAGTTGCCGACCTGCATAGTCTGGAGTCCGGCGCCAAGGTCCATTACGAATTGATTGCCGCAGAAGACCTGGCGGCAAGAGAACCTGGCAAATACGACATAGTGACATGCATGGAAATGCTGGAACATGTGCCGGATCCGGCTTCTATCGTGCGCGCCTGTGCCACTTTGGTAAAACCCGGCGGCCGCGTATTTTTTTCCACACTGAATCGCAATCTGAAATCCTACCTGTTTGCCATTGTCGGAGCCGAATACCTGCTGCGCCTGCTGCCAAAAGGTACCCATGAATATGCAAAGTTCATTACTCCGGCTGAGTTGTCGCAATACATTCGCAATACGAACATGAGCGTCGATGTAATGAAAGGGCTGACATACAACCCTGTGACCCAATTGTATTCGCTCAATCACGACACCAGCGTCAATTACATGATGGCCTGCACGCGCAGTGTCTAGCCCAATTTTACTAATCGATAACGGCCACACCAATATGCGAAATCGCACATAAACTAGCCTTGACTACCAATACGCTTTCTATCCCCCGCGCCATCCTGTTCGATCTCGATGGCACCTTAGCCGACACAGCGCCAGATCTGGCGGCGGCAGTCAACCTGCTGCGAACAGCGCAAGGACTAATGCCGGCACCGTACGAATCACTCCGCCCCGCGGCATCATCAGGCGCGAGAGGATTGATCGGCGCGGCATTCGGGCTCCAACCAGAAGATGACGGCTATGAAAACTTGCGGATCGTTTTCCTGAACAACTACGCTGCAGCGCTGGCAGTGAAATCCCGACTATTCGATGGAGTAATCGATCTGATCAAGGGGTTAAGCGAGCACGACCTGGCCTGGGGAATCGTTACCAACAAGGCAGCGCGTTTCACAGATCCTTTAGTACGCCAGATTGGCTTGCATGGGGCAGGTTGCGTGGTGTCCGGCGATACGATGCCGCAGGCAAAACCGCATCCGGGGCCGCTATTCGAAGCCGCCAGGCGTCTTGGCATATCCCCACAAGATTGTTGGTACGTAGGCGACGACCTTCGCGATATTCAGGCAGGGCATGCTGCCGGCATGCATACCGTCGCTGCGGCGTGGGGTTATTGTGGCGAACTTGCCCCCCACGCATGGGGCGCCGACTTGATCATAAATACACCATTACAGTTATTGGAATACATCCACAACAGATGTTTGGCCTAGAGGATTGTCGGAGTTTGGGCGGAACTGTTACGAAATACCTTCGGCGTCACATTTAGCGCAGCGCAACGCAATGTAATGCGATTAGGATTTTCTTGACTAATCGTTTTAATGATTCTCAGAAACTCTGCAAGAGCGCATATACTCCCATGATATTTTATAAAAAAGCACATTCTCCGCATGCAATTCGGTTAGTTTAAATAATACACTATCCCGTATATCCTAAAAAACACGAATACAGCCGATCCGTTACGATGTTTCGATAACACTTGTATTAGCGCACGCAGCACGCCAACACTGCTGATTGACTTCCCACTCCAGCTTACCTGCGCGCCTCCATGCAGCAATTGTCACAGAGCGCGGGTGCGTACTACGTGCTGGACGATGCCCCGCACAATCGGGCTGACCAGATTCTAGCAATCGAAGCAGAGGAATCTGCGGCAGCGCTTACCTATGCAGAGGATGTGAATGGGTTTAAGAGAGCTTGTGCGGCGCCATATGCCGAATCGGGAACAGATTCAGGGCAACCGCCGGCTCGCCTGGCTCGGCCCGTGGCTGCACCAGCCCAAGCTCTGGCACTGGTCGCGGCGCGGAATCGCACTGGGCGTAGCGTTGGGCATGTTCTCCGGTCTGCTCGTCCCCGTCGCACAAATTCCACTCTCAGTCACTGCCGCCGTGATACTGCGCGCCAACGTCCCAGCCGCCGTCGCCAGCACCCTCATCACCAATCCGATCACCTTCGGCCCGATCTACTACGGCGCTTACCGAATCGGCGCCTGGGTGACCGGTGACGCCATGCCGGCGAATGCTATCGGTAGCGCCATCACAAGAAAAATCAATGGTGAAAGCCTGTGGCAGCGCATTACTGCTCTGGGCAAGCCGCTACTGGTAGGTTTAGCCATCACTTCCACGCTAATGGGGCTGGTGACCTACGGGCTGATCACCCTGGTTTGGCGATTGCGGATATTGTCCAAACGGCGCAACAGGAGGCGCTCATAAGTGCACGGCGCAGCTGGGCTTTCTTTGGCCCTTACGGAATTTTCCGAAAATATGGCGCGGCAGGAACGCCTGCATATGAACATGAAAGTCTGCGGTAATCTACGTCAAATTATGGGATGCACTGACTCCAGATTGTCCCTACGGTTACGCACAGTGCTTGATTGCAAGTAAAATCATGCCTTTAGTGAGCGGCTACAGCAATCAATTAGCAGCCATTCCAGACAAGGAGGGAGAGGGTGAAAATGTTCTCATCCCTAGCAGGTTATGGGGTAACTTTCTTGTTTAATCCTTTTTAACGGCAAACCATTGAATTCCGTTCCTTTATGGGTGCAGTTGCTTGCGCTTGCTTTCCTGATACTTTGTTCGGGTTTTTTTTCTATTTCCGAAACCTCTCTGATGGCCGCCAATCGTCATCGGTTGCGTCATCTGGCAAAACGCGGCAGCAAGCTTGCCGGCACCACGTTATGGCTGCTGGGGCACCTCGATAAGGTGCTTTCACTCATTCTAATCTGCAATACTGTGATCAATGCGCTGGCGAGCGCCCTGGTGACTTCGATGGCTATTAGCGCCTTTGGCAACGAGCATAAAGTCATCATCATTGCCGCCGGCGTGGTGGCTTTCCTGCTCATCATCTTCGTCGAATTCATCCCTAAAGCGATAGGTGCAACCTATCCCGAGCGCATCATCATGCCGGCCAGCTTTGCCCTCAAAATCTTGCTCACAATAGGCAGGCCGGTGGTTTGGTTGGTCAACTTGCTAGTCTCAGGGCTATTCAAGCTGCTTCGCATCAAGACCGGCGCCAGCGCGGAAGTGCAGCGACTGTCGCCGGAAGAGTTGCGTTCTATCGTACTGGAAGGAGGCAATTTCATCCCGCAGAAACACAAGAGCATCCTGCTCAACCTGTTCGATCTGGAAACTATTTCAGTCGAAGACGTGATGACGCCGCGAGCCCAGATCGAAGCTCTGAATCTGTCGGTCCCGGTGGAAGAGATCAAACATCAATTGGTGACTTGCTATCACAACAAACTGCCGGTCTACGAAGGCGAAATCAACAAAATTGCAGGCATCTTGCACATGCGCAAGGCGGTAGCTTTGCTAAGTCAGGAGCAGGAGTTGACTGTGGATCATTTCCGCGCCCTGCTGACCGAACCTTATTTCATCCCGCAAGATACCGGCGTATTTACCCAGTTGCAGTATTTTCAGGAAAATCACGAACGCCTTGGCATCATCGTCGACGAGTACGGTGAAGTACAGGGTCTGGTGACGCTGGAAGACATCATTGAAGAAATGATCGGTGAATTCACGACTTCCACACCGGGCGCCACCCGCGCCGATAATTTCAGGTGGAATGAACAGGGCGAATGCCTGCTGGAAGGCACTACTGCGCTGCGCGATATTAATAAACGACTCGGGCTGGACCTGCCATTGGATGGGCCGAAGACGCTCAACGGCTTACTGCTGGAATTATTGCAGGATATTCCAGAAGCAAATGTCAGCATCAAGTTTCCAAAGTGCATCGTCGAAATCATTCAAGCCCAGAATCAGGCAATCAAAGTAGTCAAACTGATACGCCGCGTGCCTAAAAACCGCGCTGCCGACAAAGCATGATCTTTGGCAGCATAGTCAAATGAGGGCGTTAAAAAATCGCGCTACCGTGGCAATGCCTTTACAAGGCAGATGCTTGGAGGCATCATCTAACGCCTTTCCGATATTTTTTGCGTTATCTTCCGACTGAATTATTTATGGCAGCAGCGTCTCCTAATAGCATAGCTCCCCTCCCCATGTCAGGATTGGCCAGGGCATTGGTGCAGGCCGGACATTTATCGACATCGCAAGTCGAGGCCTTGAATAAAAAAGCCTTGACCGAAAAATCTTTTTTCATCGATACACTGCTGCAAAGTGGCCATATCGAAAAACGCGTACTAGCCCTGTTCTGTTCCGAAACCTTCGGTTATCCGGCACTTGATCTGACGGCGTTTAATATCGCGGCGCGGCCGGAAAAAATCATCGATGCCAAGCTAATGCAGGGGCAACGCGTAATCGTACTGGCAAAACGCGGCAACAAGATCACAGTCGCAATCTCGGACCCCAGCAACACGCAGGCACTCGATCAGATCAAGTTCCAGACCGGCTTGATCGTCGAACCGGTAATCGTGCAACACGATACGCTGCTGCAACTACTGGAGCAATGCGGACGGAATGACGAGCAGAATCTCAATGAGTTGATCAGCGACGATCTCGATATCAATTTCATCGAAGACGAAACGGCAGTCGCGGCAGGTTCCGCAATCGATACCGACATAGACGACGCCCCGATTGTCAAGTTTCTGCAAAAAATATTGCTGGATGGAATTAATTTGGGTGCATCCGATATCCACTTTGAACCATTTGAAAAGTTTTACCGCATCCGTTTTCGTGTAGATGGCATTTTGCGCGAAGTCGCCCAACCGCCTCTGGCGATCAAAGAAAAGCTGGCCTCGCGTATCAAGGTCATTTCCAAGCTCGACATTTCAGAAAAACGCGTGCCGCAAGACGGCCGCATGAAGTTGGCGATCTCCCCAACGCGCGCCATCGATTTTCGGGTCAGCACGCTACCGACCCTGTTCGGCGAAAAAATCGTCATGCGCATCCTGGATGGGAGCCAGGCCCAACTGGGGATCGACGCGCTTGGCTACGATGCGGATCAGAAGGAAACTCTGCTCAATGCGATCCAGCGTCCTTACGGGATGGTGCTGATGACGGGACCTACCGGCTCCGGCAAAACGGTGTCCCTGTATACCTGCCTGAACGTGATCAACCAGCCTGGCATTAATATCTCGACCGCAGAAGACCCGGCCGAAATCAATCTGCCCGGAGTCAATCAGGTCAACGTCAACGAAAAGGCGGGTCTGAGCTTTGCCGTGGCCCTGAAGTCCTTCCTGCGCCAGGATCCAGACGTCATCATGGTAGGCGAGATCCGCGACCTGGAAACCGCAGACATCGCCATCAAGGCGGCGCAAACCGGTCACATGGTGTTTTCCACGCTGCACACCAACGATGCTCCATCGACCCTGACGCGGCTGATGAATATGGGTGTAGCGCCCTTTAATATTGCCTCTTCAGTGATTCTGATTACTGCCCAGCGGCTGGCGCGCCGTCTGTGCGGCTGCAAGCAACCAGCCGTTATCCTGGATGAAGTGCTGTTGCAGGCCGGCTACAAGGCGCAAGAACTCGATGGTAGCTGGCAACCTTTCAAGCCGGTTGGCTGTGAACGCTGCAACGGCAGCGGCTACAAGGGCCGGGTCGGGATCTATCAGATCATGCCAATTTCACAAGAAATAGAACGTATCATCCTGGCGCAAGGTTCAGCCCCTGACATAGGACGTCAGGCCGCGCTGGAAGGGGTTAAATCCCTGCGCCAATCGGGGCTGGTCAAAGTCAGGCAAGGTTTGACCAGCCTGGAAGAAGTTCTCGGTTGCACCAATGAATAACAGGAGACCGTAAATGGCAACCGCATCCCGCAATAGCGCAAGCGCCCGTCCAAACAAGGATGCGATCTTTGCTTGGGAAGGCAAGGACAAATCCGGCAAATCGATGCGCGGCGAACTCCGTGCCGGCGGTGAAGCTGTGGTCAGCGCCACGTTGCGACGCCAGGGCATTCTGGTCACAAAAATCAAGAAAAAAAACTTCCGCAGCGGCAAGCGGATTACCGACAAGGACATCACGCTGTTCACCCGCCAACTGGCAACCATGATGAAGGCCGGCGTACCGCTGTTGCAATCGTTCGACATCGTCGCCAAAGGCAACGCCAATCCATCGGTATCCAAGCTGGTGCAGGATATCCGCGCCGACGTCGAAACCGGTTCGAGCCTGAATCAGGCCTTCCGTAAATTCCCGCTGTATTTCGACCCACTGTTCTGCAATCTGGTGGGGGCCGGTGAACAGGCTGGGATTCTGGAAGACTTGCTGACCCGGCTGGCGATATACAAAGAAAAAACCATTGCCATCAAGGGCAAGATCAAGTCGGCCATGTTTTATCCGGTATCGATCCTGGTGGTCGCTTTTGTGGTGACGGCAGTGATCATGATCTGGGTAGTGCCGGCTTTCAAGGAGGTATTCAAGAGTTTCGGCGCCGACCTGCCGGCGCCGACCCTGTTCGTGATGGCGATTTCAGATTTTTTCGTACAATGGTGGTATCTGATCTTCGGCTTGATCTTCGGCGGCCTGTATCTATTTTTTCAATCATGGAAACGTTCGCTGAAAGTGCAGCAGTTCATGGATAGGCTGTTACTAAAGGCGCCGATTTTCGGCGCAGTGATCCGCAAGGCTACCATCGCGCGCTGGACACGCACCCTGGCCACCATGTTTGCCGCCGGCGTGCCGTTGGTCGAGTCGCTCGATTCGGTCGGTGGCGCCTGCGGCAACGCGGTGTATCTGGATGCAACCAAAAAAATCCAAACCGAAGTCAGTACCGGCACCAGCCTGACCGCTGCGATGCAAAATTCCGATGTGTTTCCGAACATGGTCACGCAAATGGTTTCAATCGGTGAAGAATCCGGTTCGCTCGACATGATGCTGGGCAAGGTCGCCGATTTCTACGAGGATGAAGTCGACGATGCGGTAGCTTCGCTTTCCAGCCTGATGGAACCGCTGATCATGGTGATTCTGGGCGTGCTGATCGGCGGTCTGGTGATTGCCATGTACCTGCCTATCTTCAAACTGGGATCGGTGGTCTGATGCTGGAATTTTCTTTCTTTGCAGCACCCGGCAATCTGCTGGGTGCCGCGCTGGCCGGCCTGTTCGGCCTGCTGATCGGCAGTTTTCTAAATGTAGTGATTTATCGCGTGCCAAAGATGATGCAGCGCGAATCGGACAATTACGTGGCGCACGAAAGCGGCCTGAACCTGCCGCATACCGATCGTTTCGATCTAATGCTGCCGCGTTCGGCCTGCCCCCACTGCGGGCACACGATTAGCGCGCTGGAAAACATTCCGGTCATCAGCTATCTGGCGCTTGGAGGCAAATGCGCGTCTTGCAAGGCGCCGATTTCGGCCCGTTATCCAGCCGTTGAACTGCTGACTGCAGCCCTGTCGGCACTCTTGATATGGCGCTTCGGCGCCGGCGTGGCGGGTCTGGCGACACTGCTGTTCGCGTATCTGCTGATTGCGATGACCTTCATTGATGCCGATACCCAGCTATTGCCCGACGACCTGACGCTGGCGCTGCTGTGGGCTGGCCTGCTGGTCAACCTGAATGGTACTTTCACAACACTGCCAGACGCAGTGCTGGGCGCCGCAGCCGGCTATCTGATCCTGTGGGCAATCTATTGGCTGTTCAAACTCGCCACCGGCAAGGAAGGCATGGGTTACGGCGACTTCAAGCTGCTGGCTGCATTGGGAGCATGGCTGGGCTGGGGCATGTTGCCGGTGATTATCCTGCTATCGTCGGTAGTGGGCGCTACCGTTGGCATTTCCCTGATGATTTTCACCAAACGCGGCCGTGACAACCCGATACCATTCGGCCCTTATCTGGCCGCTGCCGGAATGATTGCCTTACTCTTTGGCAAGTCCATCGCCGCCCATACGCTCGACTTTCTGCTGTAGCCAGCATTTGCAACTATTGAGCAATCAATGAGAAATCGTTTTTCAGTCGGCGTAACCGGCGGTGTCGGCAGCGGAAAAAGCACGGTGGCCGACCTGTTCGCTGCCTGCGGCGCAACGATCATCGATACCGATTTGATCGCGCACCGCCTGTGCGCGCCGGATGGCGCAGCCATCGCCGCCATTCGAACCCAGTTCGGCGCTGCATTCATCGGCGCCGATGGGGCAATGGACCGAGCCGCGATGCGTGACAAGGTATTTTCCGACCGCCTCGCCAAACAACGGCTCGAAGCGATCCTGCACCCACTGATACGGGCCGAAACCGAACGCGCTGCGCAACAGGCCGAAGGCGTCTATCTGATGCTGGTGGTGCCGCTGCTGGTAGAGTCCGGCAACTGGGCCCGACGCGTGGCGCGGGTACTGGTCATCGATTGCCCGGAAGCGCTGCAAATCCAGCGCGTCATGCAGCGCAACGGTTTGAGCGAAGCGCAGGTGCGCGCGATCATGGCGCACCAGGTTTCACGCGCGACACGGCTGGCCGCTGCGGATGACGTAATTGTCAATGATGCCGACGCCAGCGCATTGGCTTCGCAAGTCGACCGCCTGCATGCGTTGTATCTGTCGTTGGCGGCACAATCGTCATAACAAATTGTCGCAACAATTGTAATTTGTGCCGGTATCGTTCAGAATTACAAAACTTACAACCATTACCGGGATCCGCTTTGATTGTTTACGAATACCCTTTCAACGAGCGTATTCGCACGTTGTTGCGACTGGAAGACCTGTATGAAAAATTTATTTTTTTCCTGCATCAGGAACATGCGCTGCAACACCATGTCGCCCTTTGCACCATCTTTGAAATGCTCGAAGTAGCCGGCCGCGCCGATCTGAAATCGGATCTGCTGCAAGAACTGGAACGCCAGAAGCACACCTTGCTCGGCTTTAAAAGCAATCCCAATGTGGAGCCTGATCGGCTCGAAGAAATCCTGCTCGATCTGGATCGCATCAGCACGGCACTGATGGCGACGCAAGGCAAGACCGGGCAAAACGTGCGCGATAATGAATGGCTGATGAGCATCCGCGGCCGCACCATCATCCCGGGCGGCGCCTGCGAATTCGATTTGCCTGCGTATTACGCTTGGCAACAGCGCCCGGCACAGCAGCGTTTTGACGATATATCGGGATGGTTTTCAACTTTGTTGCCGCTATTCGAGGCATTGAGCATGGTGCTGCGGCTGTTGCGCGAATCGGGCAGCACCAGCAAGATCATCGCGCAATCAGGCACTTACCAGCAAATGTTGCAAGGCAAGGTATACCAGATGCTGCGCCTGGACATTGATGAAGAACTCGGCTGCATCCCAGAAATTTCCGCCAATAAATACATGTTATGGGTGCGCTTCACTTGCCAGGACGGCAATATGAAACCAAAAGGGTTCGAGGGCGACGTGCCGTTCGAGCTAACCCTGTGCAATTTTTGACTGTATAAATAACAAGCAAACAATGATTACTTTTGTGCATTGCCCCACTTGCAAGAGCAAGGTCGAATGGACCGAAAAAAACCGCTTCCGTCCTTTTTGCTCGGAACGTTGCAAGCAAATCGATCTGGGCGCCTGGGCCGAGGAAAAATACACAATTCCCGCCGTCAATCCTGCCGAGGATATCGACGACGACAGCCAATTACAGCCCTAAGCGGCAGCCGCGATGTCACGCCTGCTAGTTTTTGCGCAATTACTGCTGATTGCCCTGATCGCGATTCCCAACCCAATTTCTCGCCATGCTCCTGAACTCACCGCAACCAGCATTGCGTTATTCATCCTCGGCTTAATCGCCATTGGCGCTGCACTGGCCGTAATGCCGGCACGCACCCTCAGCGCGCTACCGGAACCCAGAAGCGGCGGCGAACTGGTCACGCGCGGCATCTACCGCTTTATCCGGCACCCGATGTATCTGGCGGTACTACTGTGCGGCCTGGCCGCCTGCCTGGCGTATGGATCGGCGGGAAAATGGAGCTTGCTGGCGCTGTTGACGGTCGTGCTGATCATCAAGATCAGGCGCGAAGAGCGCTTCCTGCTGGCGCGTTTTTCTGACTACGCCGCCTACCGCCAGAAAACCAAAGCGATCATCCCTTATTTAATCTAAGCGGGTAGCGCAAGCGGTCCAGCCATTCAAGTAGCGGAATAGTGGCCGGCAAGAGCGGCGCAACGTCAACCTTGCCCTGCCAGGCGAACGCTTGTCTTTCCAGGCTCTGCGGTTCACCGCGCCAGGCGCGACAGAGGTAAAAGTGCAGCCGCACGTGGGCATGCGGATAAATGTGCTCGACGCCGCACCAGGGCTCGGCGGTCAATATCTCGATCCCCAGTTCTTCGACGAATTCGCGTTTTAATGCATCCAGAATCGATTCGCCCAGCTCCACCTTGCCGCCCGGAAATTCCCAATAGCCGGCGTAAAGCTTGCCACTCGGGCGCTGCGCCAACAAAACATCGCCGTTCGGCTGCATGAGAATCCCGACTGCAACCGCAATCGGAACTTGACTGGATTTCGTCATCAAATAGCCTTGAAGTAAATATACTACTTATTGTATTTAATTACTTCGCAATGAATATATGCGGAAAACATGCCATTTAAAAGCATACTCCATCATATTACATTTTTCCTGCATGATCGCGGGCAAATTGCCAAGCCACGCGGCCGGAGCGCGAGCCGCGCTGCAAGGCCCAGCGCAACGCATCGGCTCGGGCTGCTTCAATCTGGCTGGCATCGCAGCCGAATGAGCCCAGCCAGTGCGCTACGATATCGAGGTAATCGTCCTGCTTGAACGGATAAAACGATACCCACAGGCCGAAACGCTCGGACAGGGAAATTTTTTCTTCGACCGTCTCGCCTGGATGCAGATCGCCGTCGTCGCTGCGCTTGTAAGTTTCGTTGTCAGCCATGCGTTCCGGCAGCAGGTGGCGCCGGTTGGAAGTAGCGTAAATCAGCACGTTGTCGGATTGCGCGGCGATGCTGCCGTCCAGCGCCACTTTCAGCGCCTTGTAACCGCCCTCGCCTTCCTCGAAGCTCAGATCATCGCAAAAAATGATGAAACGCTCAGGCCGCTCGGCCACCAAATCGACGATATCCGGCAAATCCGCCAGATCGGCCTTGTCGACTTCGATCAGGCGCAAACCCTGCGCCGCATAGCAATTCAGGCACGCCTTGATCAACGACGATTTGCCAGTACCGCGTGCGCCGGTCAGCAGCACATTGTTGGCCGGACGACCTTGCACAAATTGCTGCGTATTCTGTTCGATCTGCTGCTTTTGCGGCCCGATATTGTGCAGATCGCTCAAATTGATATTGGCGATATGCGCCACCGGCTGCAGGAATCCGATGCCTTGGCCGGGCCGCTTGCGCCAGCGAAATGCGGTGGCGCGCGCCCAGTCGGTAGCGTGTGCCGGCGGCGGCAGAATGGATTCCAGGCGCGCCAGCAAGCTTTCAGCGCGCACCAGAAATTGATCGAGTTGTGTCATGAATGAAAGGCTTGTGAGTGTCGATTATTAAGAGCGGTAATCCGCATTGATGGTCACATATTCGTGCGACAGGTCGCAAGTCCAGACCGTGGCACTGGCGCTGCCGCGCGCTAGTGTGACGCGCACCGTGATTTCGCTTTGCTGCATTACGCGTTGGCCGTCCTGTTCCTGATAATCCGAATTGCGCCCGCCATTTTTGGCGACCCAGACATCGTCCAGATACAGATTCAACTGGCTGACATCGAGATCATCGACGCCGGCATAACCGATTGCGCACAGAATCCGGCCGAGGTTCGGGTCGGACGCGAAGAAAGCGGTTTTCACCAGCGGCGAATGGGCGATCGAGTAGGCAATCTTGCGGCATTCCTCGGCGTTTCTGCCTTGCTCGACTGTGATGGTGATGAATTTTGTCGCACCTTCGCCATCGCGAATAATCATCTGCGCCAACTGTTGCGAAATACCGGTCACCGCCTGCGCCAGCGCGGCATATTCGCTCGACCCGATATCGTTGATTTCGAGCGCGGCTGTACCGGTGGCGATCAGCATGAAGGAATCGTTGGTCGAGGTGTCGCCATCGATGGTGATGCAATTGAACGAGGTATCGGCAGCCTGCTTGACCAAATGATCCAGCACCGGTTGCGCCACCTTTGCATCGCACGCCAGAAAGCCCAGCATGGTCGCCATGTTCGGCTTGATCATGCCGGCGCCTTTACTGATGCCGGTCAGGGTGACCGTGACGCCGTTGATCACAACGCTACGCGACGCCGCCTTGGGCTGGGTGTCGGTGGTCATGATGGCTTCGGCGGCATTGAACCAATTGTCCTGCGTCAGATTCTTGATCGCTTGCGGCAAGCCGGCTTTGATGCGATCGAGCGGCAGCGGCTCCAGAATCACGCCGGTCGAAAATGGCAGGATTTGGGTCGGATCGCAATCCAGCAAACCGGCCAGCGCTGCACAGCTGGCATGGGCATCAGCCAAACCCGGCGCACCGGTGCCGGCATTGGCGTTGCCGGTATTGATCAGGAGCGCGCGGATGCGGCGGCCGGATTGCGCGACCGCTTCCAAATGGGCTTTCGCTACTTGCACCGGCGCGGCGCAAAAACGGTTGGTGGTGAACACGCCCGCCACCGTGGCGCTCTCGGCCAGCTGCAGTACCAGCAAATCCTTGCGGTTGGGGTTTTTGATGCCTGCTTCGGCATGGCCGAGCAAGATGCCCGCCACCGGTGTGAGATCGGCGGCGAGCGGGAGAGGGGAATTGACAGCCATGTTGTGCGTGCTCTAGCAGTGGACGAAAACGTATTGTAATCGTTATGTCGCCAATGCCGATGTGCAATGCCGCACAGCGGGATACTGCCCAGCGGCAAGGCCGGCTAATGCTGATCCCATAAAAAAGACGGGCACGCCCGTCTTTTTTGGTGCGCAATATCCGAACTGCTTATGCCAGCTTGCCGTGGCACTGCTTGTACTTCTTGCCGCTGCCGCAAGGGCAAAGGTCGTTGCGACCGACCTTTGCCACCGCGTTCGGATTCAGCCGCTGGGCATCTGTCTCAGAGCGGGCGGTCGGTGCCAGCAAATCTTCCGGTTCCGCCTCGGCATCGAAATCCGCATGCTGATAATGCACGTTCTCGACATGCGATTGCGCCAGTTCCTGCTCTGCCGTTTCGATCTCTTCGCGCGACTGGATGTGCACCGTCATGACCACTTTGGTCACATCGTTCTTGATCAGATCGAGCATCTGGCCGAACAAATCGAAGGCTTCGCGCTTGTATTCCTGCTTTGGATTCTTTTGCGCATAGCCGCGCAAGTGGATGCCCTGGCGCAGGTGATCCAGCGCGGCCAGATGTTCGCGCCAGTGCGAGTCGACGCTTTGCAGCATCACACTGCGTTCGAAACCGCCGAACGATTCGCGTCCGACGATAGCGATCTTGGCGTCGTAGGCTGCAGTGGCAGCCTGCAGAGTGCGCTGCAGCAGTTCTACGTCAGTCAGATTCGGCTCGGTTTCCAGCATCTGCGCCAGCGGCAGTTCAAGCTGCCAATCATCGGCCAGCACTGTTTCCAGCGCCTTGATGTCCCACTGTTCTTCCATCGACTCGGCCGGCACAAAAGCACGAAACAGGTCGGTAAACACGCCGTTGCGTAGCGAAGCGATCAGTTCGGACACATTGTCCGACTCCAGCAGTCCGTTGCGCTGGGTGTAAATCACCTTGCGCTGATCGTTGGAGACATCATCGTATTCCAGCAATTGCTTGCGGATGTCGAAGTTACGCGCCTCGACCTTGCGCTGCGCGGATTCGATCGAACGCGACACGATGCCGGCCTCGATCGGCTCGCCTTCGGGCATTTTCAGTCGATCCATGATGGCGCGCACCCGGTCACCGGCAAAAATACGCAGCAGCGCATCATCCAGCGACAGGTAAAACCGCGAAGAACCGGGGTCGCCCTGACGGCCGGAACGGCCGCGTAACTGATTGTCGACCCGCCGCGATTCGTGGCGCTCGGTGCCGACAATATGCAAGCCGCCGGCTGCCACTACCTGGTCGTGCAATGCCTGCCAGCCGCTACGCAAGGCCAATGCCTGCGCCTGCTGGTCAGCCTCGGATATTCCAGCATCGGCTTCAATAGTATGGATCGTGTTTTCGACGCTGCCGCCCAGCACGATATCGGTACCCCGGCCCGCCATATTGGTCGCTATCGTGATCGCTTTGGGGCTGCCGGCCTGGGCGATGATTTCGGCTTCGCGCGCATGCTGTTTTGCATTCAGCACATTGTGCGGCAACTTGGCCTTGTCCAAAATACCGGACAGCAATTCGGAATTTTCTATCGAGGTGGTGCCGACTAGCGCCGGCTGACCGCGCTCATAACAATCCTGAATGTCTTTCAGCATCGCCTGATATTTTTCTTCATTGGTCTTGTAGACCTGATCCTGCCGATCCTTGCGCTGATTCGGCTTGTTTTGTGGAATCACCACCGTTTCAAGGGAGTAAATCGACTGGAACTCGTAAGCTTCAGTGTCGGCGGTACCGGTCATGCCGGCCAGTTTCCCGTACATGCGGAAGTAATTCTGAAACGTGATCGACGCCAGGGTCTGATTTTCGTTCTGGATTTTGACGCCTTCCTTGGCTTCGACTGCCTGATGCAGGCCATCGGACCAGCGCCGGCCGGTCATCATACGTCCGGTGAATTCATCGACTATGACGACTTCACCGTCCTGCACCACGTAATGCTGGTCCTTGAAATACAGCGCATGGGCGCGCAGCGCCGCATACAGATGGTGCACCAGCGCGATGTGGGTCGCATCGTAGAGCGAACCGCCTTCGGCCAGCAATCCCATCTCGGTCAGAATCTGCTCGACCTTTTCGTGGCCGGCTTCGGTCAGCAGCACCTGGTGCGCCTTTTCGTCCTTGGTGTAATCGCCCGGCACATCCACTTTGCCTTTGCCGTCCGGCGTTTCTTCGCCGATCTGCAAGATCAGACGTTTGGGCATCTCATTGAGCTTGTAATACAGCTCGGTGTGGTTTTCTGCCTGGCCCGAGATGATCAGCGGGGTGCGCGCTTCATCGATCAGGATCGAATCGACTTCATCGACGATGGCGAAGTGCAGGCCGCGCTGAACCCGGTCCGCCACATCGAACACCATGTTGTCACGCAGGTAATCGAAACCGAACTCATTATTAGTGCCGTAAGTAATATCCGCGGCATAGGCGAGCTGCTTGCTGTCGTGATCCATCTGCGACAGGTTCACGCCGGTCGTGAGACCGAGCCAGCCATACAGCAGACCCATACTATCGGCGTCACGCTGTGCCAGATAGTCATTGACGGTGACGATGTGCACGCCTTTGCCGTCCAAACCGTTGAGATAAGACGCCAGAGTCGACATCAGGGTTTTGCCCTCGCCGGTGCCCATTTCTGCAATTTTGCCCTGGTGTATCACCATGCCGCCGATCAACTGGACGTCGAAATGGCGCATTTTGAGCACCCGTTTGCTAGCTTCGCGGCACACCGCAAATGCTTCCGGCAGCAGGTCGTCGATTTTTTCGCCGTTGGCAATGCGTTCTTTGAAAGCCGGTGTCTTGGCTTGCAACTGCGCATCCGAGAGTTTTTCCATATCCGCTTCTAGCGCATTGATCTCGCGGACGGTTTTTTTATATTGCTTGAGTAGCCGCTGGTTGCGACTACCGAAAATCTGGGTCAGTAATGACATACTTGGATTCTAAAAAAGCGCCGGAAAAATGACTCGATGCAACTGCATTGGGCATCTGCACTGCATAACTGCCAGCATCGGGCCGGACTATGTTTAACATCGGATTTTAGCATGCGACTTTTTGCATGTTGGGCTTACCTGGGCGGAAGCAATGCTCAATTGCCATTACTCAAACTTTACCCAAAAGAAAAATCAGCATTAAAAACGTATTTTTACCGTAGCGCCACAACTTTCGCCAGATCGGCTCCGGCTGCGAGAAACTTGTTCGGATCTTGGGCTACGCCCTTGACGCGCACTTCGAAATGCAGATGCGCTCCGGTAGAACGGCCAGTCGAGCCAATATCGGCCACATGCTGGCCGCGCTTGACGATGTCGCCGATGTGCACCAGCAGGCGCGACGCATGCGCATAACGGGTGACGATATCGTTGCCGTGGTCAATCTCCAGCATGTTGCCGTAATCGTTATGGAACTCGGACGCGATGACCACTCCGCCTGCCGCGGCCACGATCGGGGTGCCGGTTGGGGCCGGGAAATCGATCCCCGCATGAAAGGTGCTGTGTCCAGTAAACGGATCGAAGCGCACCCCAAAGCCGGACGCGACATAATTCACCTTGACCGGCTGATTGGTGGGCAGCAGTTTCGACTGGATCTTGTCGGCCATCAGAGTCGACTCCAGCACATTCATGTAATCGGCCCGATGCTCGACATCGGTTGTCATGGCATCGAGCAATTTCTGAAAGTCTGTCAGGCTCAAATCCGGTCCGGCCTGCCGCTCCAGACTGGACGGCGCCGCACCGCCACGACCGGGCAATGCCTTGAAGTTAAAATCTTCCGGCTTGACGCCGGCCAGGCCCTGCACCCGTTCGCCGAGTGCATCTAGCCGCACTAACTGGGCCTGCATCTGGCCCAGCCGCACCGCCATGAAAGCCAGGTTTTGCTTCAAAAACTTGTCTTGCCGGCTGGCCTGATCGGTCTCCGATTGCGCGATCAATCCCAGTAAAAAGGGCGAAGTAATACCGGTCGCAAAACGCAGCGTCAGGGCCTGCAGCAAAACCGCGCCAACTGCGACTGCAGTCAAAAAGACCAGCATTGCCAGTAGCAGATGCTTTTTGGTCAGGGTAATGGATTTGGCCTGTGCCAGGCGTGGATGCAGCAGAATGACTTGCATATCGATCCTCTATGGTGCACCGGATATGATAAGGTTCGGTGGATGCGGTCATCCTCCTCTTCCTATACTCCTTACCACCGTAGCGCTAGTCCGGTGCAGGCAGCGCGCGCGCCACAAGACGCAATGGACTTTTTGCGCGGACACGACAAGATGGCTGCGCTGATGCCAACCGCCACCAGAATGGCGGCGCTGCAAACGGATTGTGCGACGGCGCTACCCGCAATGTTCGAAGCCTGCACCATCCTGCAATTCGAATCCGGCCAGTTGGTGCTATCGACGCCGAATGCTGCACTGGCTGCCAAACTCAAGCAACAGTTGCCGAAACTGCAGGATTTATTGCTGAAGCGCGGATGGCAGGTTAGCGCAATCCGCCTCAAAGTGCAAGTTGTCAAAAGCCTGGAAAAAGCCATCCCGGTCAAGCAAGCGACACTGTCGGAGCCAGCCCGTTCGGCGCTGGCGGTGCTGGCCGATACGTTGGAAAATTCACCCCGCAACGCAGCGCTGAAAGCCGCCCTTGACGCCATGTCGCGCCGCAATCGCACCTGATTACGACTGTTTGCCGCTTTATCAATTATTAAAATAAGGACGGGTATGCTTAAAAATACGATGTTTTCCACATTATTTCATTAATAAAAATAAAATACGGCGTCCAGTACTACCAGATCCAGAACATCAGCACCCAATTGACATCGACTAGTGCCAGCGCCAGTGCGAACACACCCAGCGCCGCTATCCGTTGCAATCTAGTCGTAGCGTACTGGTGGGCAATACCCACTGCCAGCTTGAGCGACCAGAGACTGGCGCCAATCAGCAGTATCAGCCGCAGATCACTGATCCAGAACACCGGTACGCCATCATTTTTGAGCAAGTTGACGGTCAGCGCCGACAGGCCCAGAAACACGCCGCAACCAGCCAGCGGAATCAGCGCCTGACACAAGTGATAACAACGCTGGCGCTGCCACGGCCCCAGCAAGCAACTGGCCAGCCCGATGATGGCAGAAAGCGCGCAACCCATTAACACGCCCATGCCCAGAATGTAGCTCGCCACCAAACCACCATCAAGCCAGGAAAAAACATCGCGCTGCATCGGATAATTGGTCAACAGCCACCACGGCGCGTTCTCGGCGAACGGCCACAGGATGTCGCGCTCGATCAGCCATTCGGCAGCCAATTGCTTGACCTCAATGAAGTGCGGATTGACGCTCCACTGAAAAGCCCCAAGCGCGATGCCGAGCAGACCGAACAGGATCAGCACGCTTTGCCAGCCGGTAGCTAACTGCGCGCCCAGCTTGACCACTTCGTGATTCGGCGCCCGGGCGCTCAGTGCAATGGCGTCGCGATGGCCGCTGCAGCGTCCGCACATATGGCAATCGCTGGCGCCTTGCATCTGGCGCATCGCCACCAGCGGCGCGCAATTGATCGGCTGAATCGGGATCACGCTATGGTAGGACTTGCGCCAGGCGTCAACATCGACCTTGTTGTGCATCGGCGCCAGCTTGCTGAGTACCTCGAATACGCCATTGACCGGGCACAGATATTTGCACCAAACCCGCTTTTCGCGTCCGTACAGATAACCGACCATGATGGCGGCCGCAGTGGAGCCGCCCAGCACCAGCAATACCGCTTTGGGATACTGATACACGCTGACCAGCTGACCGTACAGCGTAGTCATGCTGAACGCCACAAAGGGCCAGCCGCCACAGCGCATCCAGCGTGGAATGGCGCGGTTGCGCCCCTTGCTGCTAGCCCATTCCGTCAAAGAGCCTTCCGGGCAGAGCACACCGCACCAGGCCCGCCCTACCAGCAGCATGCTAAGTAGCACGAATGGCCACCAGATGCCCCAGAATACGAATTGGGCAAAAATGGTCAGATTATTCACAATGTGCGCGCTCTCGTCCGGCAGCGGCAAGACCGCCGGCACCACCAGCAACGTTACGTAAAACAGCACCACTACCCATTGCACGCGCCGGATCAGGCGACCATTGCCTTGGAGCCAGTTTCCCAGCGGGGCCAGCGTCAGCGCATTCATGCTGTTGCTGGGCGACCCGAGCGCATCATCCAGCGGATTACCAGCCAATATGCGAAGAAAACCAGCAGGGTCAGCAGATCGGGGCGGGCCCGATAGCCGGTGAAAGAAGACACCAAGCTACCGAGTACGGAACCGTCATCGAGCAGCCGGGTGGTATCCCATACCTGTGCCACGATCACCGGCAGTAGTTGCACGTCGATCAATTTCTCCACTCCGCTCAGGAGCAGCGAACACGCCAGTAGCAGCAACAGAATTTCTGTGACACGAAAAAATACGCGCCATGAAATCAGCTTACCGCCTAGTTGCAGCAGCACAAATGTGCCGCCCGCAAGTATTACCCCCAGGCCCAGCGCCAACCAAAATGGTGTCGAGGCGAACCCATTGCTGCCCATTGCCAGACTGGATAAAAACACCACCGTTTCGCTGCCCTCGCGTGCTACCGCAATTGCAGCCAGTGAAAACACTCCCCACCAATTTTCGGCTTGCGTGCTGGCGCTTAACGCCTGCTCCATGTCCCGCTTCAAGCGCCGTCCATTGCGGCGCATCCAGAACACCATTTGGACAATCAGGACTGCCGCCACTAGCAGCATCCCGGCCATGAAGTACGCATGCCCTTGCTCCGACAACAGATCGTTCATCGCCCCGATTCCCAGCCCGAGCAGGAAAGCCCCCGCCAGGCCCGCCAATACACCGCCCCACAGATATTTAAGGCCGCTCGCGCCGGCCGGATTGTGCGATAACCAGGCATACAGAATGCCGACCACCAACATCGCTTCGACGGTTTCGCGCCACATTACGAACAGGATTTGAGTGAAATTTTGCATGATTGAATGATGGAATAAATACCGGAAAATTTATTGTGCGACGATGCTGCCCTGACCCACGCTGATATGAAAATCATCGAAATACTTGTACTCGCCGGGTTGCAATGGGTAAATCACGACAAATGATGTGCCGCCGGGACTCAGCGCCTTTTCCTTGCGCAATTGTTTACTCTCGAACTCGATTGCTTCCGTGCCGACATTATGAATTTCCAGTTTGAATTTCTTGCCGGCCGGCACCTGCAACACCTTCGGCGTGAAAACGCCGTTATTGCAATTCAGCCCGAAGCTCAGCAAATCCTCCCCCGCCGAAGCAGCCCCTGCCAGCAATAGTGTGGCGCAAAATACACTGAATTTTTTCAACATCTCATCTCCCGAACCTGGGCCGGATCATCGACCCGGCATGCATAAATTGATGAATCGATCAATTAATATCCACCCCTTTTACCGGTGCCGGCAAAGGTGAAATCGTAATTCACGTCAAACGGCTTGAACCACTTTGCAACGCCGGTTTCCTTGTCGATATGGCGGCCGAAGTGGGAGTTGGCCGACGGCGGCAGCACGGTGAGCTTCAATTGGTACTTGCCGGGGCCGGATAACTTCACGTTATCGCCATAATGCGGGCCATCGCTGGCTTGCATTGGCATCATTTCACCGGCCGCCTTGAAGTTACTGCCGACCTTGCTCAGTTCATATTTCACCGCCAGATACGGAATCCAGTCGCCTTCGGCAAACGCGTTCGGATTGTCCTTGACCGCGTGGACATCGGCCTCCAGGTGAATGTCGGAAGTCTCAACTTTGCCCATCATGCCTTCAGGATCCATCTTGATCGGTTGCAAATACACTGCGCCGATTTCCATTCCGTGCAAAATCTGGTGCTTGCCGATCGGCGTTTCAGCCGCGTGGGCGGCGCTGCTGATAATTAATGCCAAACTCGAGAACAATACTGTGCTGAGAGATTTTTTCACTGTGTACTTGCCTTCATTGCGGTTATTGAATGCAAGGATTCTAACACGTAGATAAGAATACTTCTCATTTGTATTTGAGATTTTTATACATCGAACTTGCGTAATATCAGTAGCGTGGGCCTGCGTGCCTGCGCCGGGCCGCAGGCACGGAGACCTGCACTACTAAAACCCACACTATTTTGCGTATCAGACCATTCAGCGTTGTTTTTTAGGCCGAAATACGCCGGCGTCGGCGTAAAACGCAGCATCCTGCCCCGGCCACCATCCCGGCACGCCGAGCACCGGCAATGGCGTGAAGTCGGCGGTGGTCAAACCTTGATCCGTTAATTCCTGCGCGACCTGGCGGTCTACCCAGGCGCGGCGCGCGGCAGGGCATAGAGCAAAATAAGCGCCATCCACCATCACCACGCGGCTGTGGGCGGTAATCGCCCGGTAAGGCGACACCAGTTTTTCCATCAACGCATGGCCGAACAACCAGACTTCGACCGCGCTGCCGTAATCGGCACGCTGTCCAATGAACGCATCTTGCCATTGGTGATTACGTAGCGCGTCCACCAGAGAGCGGCCTGGCGGCGCATTGCGCACCACCAGCAGCGCCGCATTTTCGTCGAAAATTGTGGCCGCGTCGCGGGCCGGACCGCGCGCCTTGCCAACGCCGGACTGCGCAATCTGCGCCGCTTGCAAGGCATTGAGTTGGCGCTTGATGCGCGGAAAACTGAGCCAGACCAGCGCATTGAAAAAATCGTGCAGATTGGCGCGGGTCGGTACGCAACCGGTGGCGCTGATGAAAGCTTCATAAGCGGTGTCCGCCGGCAACGCAGCCTGCGGCACGAAAGAGAGCGCCAAGCCGGCATAGTTACGCAAACCGTCGGCGGCGGCGCACGCATTGAGCGCCTGCCGCCAGTCGGCAGCGCCCGTCACGCGCTGCGCGGCCGCTAGCACGCCAGCCAACCAGGGCCGCGCCCAATCTATCGGCGCATGCACCGCTGCGAGTGCAGGTTCAAGCGTCGCGGCCACAGGAATCCCGTTCATCCATATCTGCTATATTTAAAATAAGTGGGAGTATAGATAAAAACAGTAGTATGTCCGCATATTAATTGTGCGGAATATAAAAATACAGCACTCTGTATCAAATTTTTCAAAGAATAAAACAAGTTGCCTACAACAATTTCCAGGGAATCGTTTCACCGCCGTTCAAAGGCATGATGGTGGCGTCGCCCAGCGGCAATTCAGTCGGTACTGTCCAATTTTGGCGCTGTAAAGTGACCGTTCCGGGATTGCGCGGCAAATCGTAAAACGCCGGGCCGTTAAAGCTGGCAAACGCTTCGAGCTTATCCAGTGCGCCGGCCTGGTCGAAAGCGTGCGCGTACAGTTCCATCGCGTGCAAAGCGGTGTAGCAACCGGCGCAACCGCAGGCAGTTTCCTTCAATCCTTTGGGATGCGGAGCCGAATCGGTGCCGAGAAAAAACCGTTCATCGCCGCTGGTGGCCACTGTCACCAGCGCTTGGCGGTGCTCTTCGCGCTTAAGTACCGGCAGGCAAAAATAATGCGGGCGAATCCCGCCTTTGAAAATGGCATTGCGGTTGTACAACAAATGATGGGCGGTGATGGTGGCGGCAATCGGGCCGTCGGCCTCGCTCACGTATTGCGCGGCGTCCTTGGTGGTGATGTGCTCGAACACGATTTTCAGCGCTGGCATCGCCAGGCGCAGCGGTTGCAGCACGCGCTCGATGAAGACCGCTTCACGGTCGAAAATGTCGATCTCAGGAGCGGTCACCTCGCCATGCAGCAAGAATGGCATGCCGATTTCCTGCATCGTTTCCAGCGTTTTAGTACACTTGATCAGATCGGTCACGCCGGCGTCTGAATTGGTGGTGGCACCGGCCGGATACAGTTTGACCGCATGGATGAAGCCGCTGTCTTTTGCCCGCAGGATTTCATCCGGCGGCGTGTTATCGGTCAGATACAGCGTCATCAAAGGTTCGAAAGCCATGCCGTCGGGCAAAGCGGCCAGAATGCGCTCGCGGTATTCTGCCGCTTGCGCAGTGGTGGTGACCGGCGATTTCAGGTTCGGCATCACGATTGCGCGGCCGAACTGGCGGGCGCTATGCGGCAACACGGACGCCAGCGCCGCGCCGTCACGCAAGTGCAAATGCCAGTCGTCGGGGCGGGTGATGGTGAGTGTATTGAGCGGTGTGGCGGTGGTCATGATCATGGCGGCACTTTCTATGGATTGCCGCCATTTTACCTGCCTCGCGGCCATGACTGCCCTCTCCCCAACCCTCTCCCGCACGCGGGAGAGGGAGCCTTCACGTTACAGAATCAGGATCACCCGATAATCGTTGACATTGGTGCACGTCGGCCCGGTGACCAGCAAGTCGCCCAGCGCGGAAAAATAGCTGTAACTGTCATGCGCGCCCAGCATCGCGGCAGCGTTGATTCCCAACGTTGCGGCGCGCGCCGGCGTATCCGGCATCAGCACCGCGCCGGCATTGTCCTCGGTACCGTCGATGCCGTCGGTATCGGCCGCCAACGCGTACACATCGGGCATGCCGCCGAGTTCCAGCGTCAGCGACAATAGAAATTCGGCACAGCGTCCGCCGCGGCCGGGCTCGTCACCGGCGCGCACGGTGACCGTACATTCGCCACCGGAAATCAAGGCCACCGGCGCGCGGAACGGCTGCTGATGGACGCGAATTTCGCGCACCAGCGCCGCATACACTTTGGCGACTTCCGCGGCTTCGCCGGTGACGGTGTCGCCCAGCACTACCGGCGTAATGCCGCGCTGCCGAAAAAAATCAGCCGCCGCTTGCAAGCTTTGATGCGCGCTGGCGATCACGGTATTGCGCACCTGCGCCAATGCGACGCTGCCCGGCTTGGGCGTTTCATCGATCGTGCCGCGCACCCCGGCCTGCAAATGCGCCAGCACGCTGGCCGGTGCGCTGACTGCATAACGGCTGAGAATGTCGAGCGCATCTTGATAGGTGCTGGCGTCAGCGCAAGTCGGGC
Source organism: Glaciimonas sp. (assembly GCA_012927585.1). Classification (GTDB taxonomy): domain Bacteria; phylum Pseudomonadota; class Gammaproteobacteria; order Burkholderiales; family Burkholderiaceae_D; genus AVCC01. Next base: position 113,594 of record JABBOY010000006.1, on the reverse strand, counting down.
CGGAGGCAATCGCGCTCGGATCGTCGCCGGTCACGTCGCTAACGATCAAAGCGGTGATCGGTGCCTGGCACGCGGCGGCCAGTCGCCCACCCTGAATCTGCGACAGATGCTTGCGCACCACGTTCATTTCGGTAATCGGCGCGCCGGAGTGCAGCAACGCCTTGGTCACCGTTTTCAAATCCGCCATCGGCACTGCGGCGACCGGCAGCGATAACAGGCTGGAACCGCCGCCGGACACCAACACGATCAAATGATCAATAGGCGTCAGCGCACGCACCTGCGCCAAAATCTCTACTGCAGCGCCTTCCCCGGCCGCATCCGGCACCGGATGGCCAGCCTCGATCACGCGAATGCGCTCAGTTGGCATGCCGTGCCCATAGCGCGTGACAACCACGCCTTCCAGCGGCGCTTCGGCCGGCCACGCCAACTCGACCGCACGCGCCATACTGGCAGCAGCCTTGCCGGCGCCGACCACCAAAGTACGGCCGGGGGAAGGAGGTGGGGATGGCAAAAATTGTGCAACAACGCGGCGTGGATCGGCGGCAGCAACTGCGGCGTGGAAACTATCAATCAGGAGTTGGCGCGGGTTCATGGCTTGGATTCACTCGAAGAGGAAAACAGCCATTTTGCCAGCAATACCCCGCCCACAGCGAATCCGTGACGGCCCTGGTACGCGCCGCAACTGACGGTCGAGCAAAACCGATAACGATCCTGCATCGACTACACAAATACCGAAAAAATCGTCAGATCGAATAAACGCTCCAGCAGCCATACCGTCGCGACCAGAACGATCAAGCCGGAGCCGCCGGTAAAAATGGCGTTGCGATAAAAGGTAGTTCTGCGAATCGCATAAGCAAGCGGTAAAAAGACCGATACGATTGCAAGCTGCCCGACCTCCACTCCCACATTAAAGCCGACCAAGGCCAGCAATAATGCAGATTGCGGCAATCCCAAATCGGTCAGGACGCTGGCAAAGCCGAAGCCGTGAATCAGACCGAAAGCAAACGCCACCATCCAGCGCTTATTCTGAAATAGCGGGAGCAAGTTGTTCAACGCGGCCAATACGACCGAGGCGGCGATTGCGGATTCAACCCAGCGCGAGGGCAGCGTTACTACCTGAAAAGTCGCCAAGGTGAGCGTGATCGAATGCGCGAGTGTAAACGCAGTGACGATCTTCATCACGTCGACGAACGACGTCTTGAAACTGTCGGAGGGGCGATGCTGCCGGTCGACTATTTTGAGCACGGCCGGCAACAGCAGCGACAATAAAAACAGGATGTGATCGAAGCCCTTCCAGATGTGCCAGATACCTGTGACAACGTAGTCGCCAAACTGCGCCAGTTTGCTGGCCTCGCGCAATACCAGAGTCTGGTGCGCGGTATCCGGTGAAAATATCGCAGTCGATGCCTGCGTGCCGGACTGCAGGTTTAGCAGACCCTTGTGCTGCGGGTCGATGTCGAACAATAAACGATAATCGACATCGAGTTTTTCGATCGGCGCACTGCAGGCGGCGCTAAAACGCAGCACCGAATAAGCGCCATCGCTGTGATTGTCGACCAGCTGTTGGCCGGCCGTGATCGGACAGCTTGCGCCGGCGTTGGAAAGAGCCAAACGACCGAATGCATAGGCGGCGATGTCGCGATGCCGCGCGCGAATTTCGCCCCAGCTTAATTCACCGTTGCCGTCCTGGTCCAGGCCGATGGCAAAGTCGAGATCGCGTAGTGCAATGTCCCATTGCCCTACGACCGTCCGGTCGCTGACCTTCAGTGTCAGGTAACTGTCGCTCGGCTTGTGGGCATGGGCGGTAGCGCCCAGCAATACGGCCGCTGCCAGTATCAGGAGTGTCAAGCAGCGCTTCATCTCAAGCTCCTACTGCAAATTTCAATGCCAGCGCGTTGATCGCATGATCTTCCAGGCGGGTCTTTTTTAGCCAATCCAGCACCGGCGCGGCTGCGGCCTTGTCGTTTGCGACGAGCGCTGCTTCGAGAAATATGCGCGCGTCTGCCGGCTCTTTTTGCACTGCCCAGTTGCGCTGCGCCAACTGCAATGCGAACGGTGCGCGATGCATCAACTGCAATTCAAAGCGCGCCTGTTCGCGCTGATGCACAGTGTCGCCACGCAACATGGCGGCGGCGAAACGGGAATTCAGCAAGGCGATCTGATCGGCGGCAGCGCGGTTGTCGGCCGGCTGCGAGGTGAGAGCGAGGGCATAGCGCAACAACAGCGCATCGACTCGCGTCTTGTCTTTTAGTAGCCGGATCACTTCCCCCGGGCGCTTCTGATCGAGTAAAAAATCTGCGTAAGCGCCCAACAGATAACTGTCGGCATCGTCAAGTGCCAGCGCTGTTTTGAAGTGTTCCTCTGCCGCCGGAAATTGGCCCAATCGTTGTGCCATTTCGGCCAGCAAAGTGGTGACCCAGATGCGGATGCCGGGATCGGCACCCGGGGCCATCGCAAGGGCCGATTTCAAGTGCGCATAACTCTGGTGCGCTTGTCCATTCAGACTGGCTACGTTCGACAGACATGTAATCGTAATCAGCACCGGGGCCAGCGAGCGCAGTGCATTGCAACTTTGCGCAGCCGGTCTATATTCGCCCATGACTTGCAGTACGGTGGCTTTGGTCAGCCACGCTTGCGCATTGTGCGGGTCGGCTTTCACGACCGCATCCAGATCGCGCAGCGAGGCCGGAAACTGATGCGTGCTTTGCAGCAGCGTGGCGCGCATCACGCGCACTTCCGCCGGCGGGTCGGACTTGTCATACCAGGGTGCCAGCGCAGCTTGCGCATACCCTAGATAGCGCGGATCGCCTTCGACGCGCGACTGACTGATATAGCGTCGGGCCAGCGTCAGCGCCAGCAGCATGTCATTGGGCGACGCTGCCAGGCGGCTGCGCAAAGCCCTGAATTCCTGCTGGGCCGGATCGGTGCCTCGCGGCAAATGTTCGATCACTTCAGTGTCGCTGATCGGGATGCGCGGTGCGCTCCAGATTGCAGGCGCAACGCCGGAAAATAGCAAACCAATGGCCAAAGCTTTGTAGAATGTCATGGATGCTCACGTTGCAAGAAAGGGATGCTGCCGGATGGCAGCATCGTCATGTTGACCGCAAAACAGCGGCGACAAAACAGAGGTGCCAACACATCATTAAAAGCAATTGTGTATTGCGTACCCAACCCCAGCCGGGTGCCCCGAGCGTTTGCTCGGAGCACCCATCGCTGTACTACCATATTACGTAAGCTCTTAAATAATCTGAACCGGAGCAGTATCGTTGCGACCGGTTGGCGTGATCGAGTCGATCGGCCCAGTTTCGGTCGTATCGGACGTTGTCGCAACCACCCCTTTCACGGCATCCATGAAGGCGTCCTGTGCAGCGACCGGTTCGCCAGTATTGTTGCTCCCGCTCCGGTCGAATCGATTATCGTCGCCGTTGCCACCGCAACCGGATACCAACATCGCCAAAACGAGTGCTGAGCCGAGACCCAGCATGGATTTTTTAATGATCATGGCGGACTCCTTAGTTGTTGCCGGGCAGCGGCGTGTTCAGATACGGAAACACTGCTTTGAAGGTTGTCGCATCCCTGCGCACCCCGTCCGTCAGCGCCAAACCGCCGGCTGGTGCATCGCCGGGTTTGCAGCCCACAGCGAAGGTATCGGTCGGCCCGGTCAATACGCATAACGCACCCATCGCTACGCGTAGCGTCAGATCGACCACATCATCGCCAGGACGACGGCCATTCGGGAACCCAGCCATGTCGCCGGCTGCCACGCCAAGCGAATTTTGCGCAGCTTGCACAGTCGGCACGGTAGTGGTATCCAGGCGCAACATTTCGCTAGGTTTAACGTTTGCCGGTTGATTGACCCCTTTGATACCGGTCAGGAATGCTGCCACCAGGTCAGTACGCGGGAAGTTGGTAGGCGCCTTGGCGGACGGGAACAGCGACTCAACCAGCGCCGGCAGCGAAGGATTGGTGACGTAATTGAGAAACTGCGTATCGTCACGCGGCCGCGATGCGTTGAAACGGTCTTTGTCGTCCATGCCGATCACGACTTCATTGACCAGCGGCATGCCCAGCCGCGAAACCTGGGCCCAAGGACCACCTTCTTTTACTGCGTCGTTGTTGCCCGATACTGGCGACGGGTTGATTAAGCGACCCTGACGAACACTGGCGGTCGTAAAGCCGCCAATAACTTTTTCAGTGCCATTGGTGAGGCAGGCAGTAGGAACTTCAAGCGCAATGGAACTGACGTTCTTGTTTTCAAGATCATTTTTGTTGCCGGTTTCCGGCCCCAACGGATTGAGATTGAACAAGTCGAATATCTGGCCGACGGCGATAAAGAACGACTCCTTGCGCTGGCCAACGAAGACCCGACCGTCGCCGCAGCCTGGAATTTTCACGTCATAGACATGCTGGTTTGCGTAGGCTTCATACCCGGTCGCGCTGCCAAAGGATTTGTCGCCGATGTTGTCGACCGGCTTGTCAAACTCTTTGGCACCCGCCGCCGTAGTAACGGAATCCACTTTGCCGACCCGGCGGTCGCCGCGCACAATATCGACGGTGTAGGTTTCGCGCACATTCAAGGTGGCCGGATTTACGCCGCTTATCACACCCGAATTAATCAGCGGAATCAGGGTTGGCTTACCACCTACAGTGAGAGCGGTACGTTTGGAGGTGCTCTTGAAACGGAACCGAAAGCTGATATTTTCTTTGCTGCCGCCGTCATTGACGACATGGATTTCGTACAGCGCATTGGGATCGAACTGGTAAAAATTCGGCCCACCCTGAGGGTCCTGGAACGGAATGTAATTCGCGATCAGGGTCACATAATCCTGTCGGCCCGGTGCATAGCTTCGAAACATATAAAAATCAGTGCCGTCCACGCGCGACATGCCGCTGATGAACGGCGCTTCGCGATGGCTCGAAGCACCTGCCGGAAAACAGCTTACCCCACTGATTGCGCCGATGGCGACTGCCAGGGCCTTTCTGCTCAAGTATCTATGCATGACATGATCCAATCATTAGTAAATTTGCAAGTGGAAATGAGATTTTCATATCGCGTTGCTGAGAATGACCGCAGGGAAGATGCTGCAAATATGAAAGCGGCTTCAGCTAGGCAAATATACTGAATACGACCAAAAAAAGATTCGATCGTTTGGCTGCGCCATACAATTAAATTGATTTAGGTCAAGCGAAGTGCTGATTTGACTCGGGACGGCGCAATATTGAGGCCGCGCAGTTCTCCTGTGTGCGAACAGGGCTGCATAATAAATTTTAATAAATTTTTTCTGAGCAGGCGCGCGGTGCTCCGGCTCTTAGGTACAAAACCCCCGCGTCAAGTCACCCACCCGCGGCAGGATAAACCGATGAACGATGAGAGCTTTGGCAATAGGAGCGGTAGCGTCGCTGGAAGCACCGAGCAGAGGCTCGACGCTCCCAGCGACGCTTGCACTCAATGAATGATTTTTGACAGAAAATCTTGTGCGCGCTCGGAACGCTCGGTGTGGAAAAACTCTTCCTTGGTGCAGTCTTCAACGATGCGGCCCTGATCCATGAAGATGACGCGGTTCGCGACTTTTTTGGCAAACCCCATCTCGTGCGTGACGACCATCATGGTCATGCCTTCCTCCGCCAGGCCGACCATTACGTCCAGCACTTCGTTGATCATCTCGGGGTCGAGCGCCGAAGTCGGTTCGTCGAACAACATCGCTATCGGATCCATCGATAGCGCACGCGCAATCGCCACGCGCTGCTGCTGACCGCCCGAGAGTTGTCCGGGGAATTTATCCTTTTGCGAAATCAGGCCGACCCGTTCAAGATATTTGAAGCCGCGCTCGCGCGCTTCCTCCACGCTGCGCCCGAGCACCTTGATCTGACCGATGGTCAGATTTTCGGTAATCGACATATGTGGAAACAATTCGAAACTCTGGAATACCATGCCGATCTGCGAACGCAGTTTGGACAAGTTGGTCTTGGGTTCTCCAACCGAGACGCCGTTGACGATAATTTCGCCTTTCTGAAACGGCTCCAGTCCATTAACTGTCTTGATCAGGGTCGATTTACCCGAGCCGGATGGGCCGCACACCACCACTACATCGCCTTTCGCAACCTGGGTTGTGCAATCGGCCAAGACCTGGAAAGTGCCATACCACTTGCTAACGTTCTTAAGTTCAATCATCTTGTTTCTCCTAATTTCTGAATGCGGTTTCACGTATCTGGATCGGTCGCACACTCGCGTATCGACGTGTCAGCGAATGATCGCGACTTTTGTCTGTAGTTTTTTGACCAGCAGGGACAACCCGAAACTCATCACGAAGTACACCACAGCGACAAACAAATACATCTCCACCAAACGGCCGTCGCGCTGCGCTATTTTCGACGCGACACTGACAAAATCCGGCACCGAGCCCAATACATACACCAGCGATACGTCCTGGAACAGGATGATGGTTTGGGTGAGCAGAATCGGAATCATGTTGCGGAACGCCTGCGGCAAAACCACGTGGCCCATCATTTGCCAATAATTCATGCCAATCGCGTAGCCCGCTGCAACTTGGCCGCGCGGAATCGACTGAATTCCTGAGCGCATGATCTCGCAATAATAGGCGGCTTCAAACAATACAAAAGTAATCAGCGCCGATGAAAATGCGCCGACCGGAATCGGTTGGGAAGCGCCCGTGATCCAGGCGCCAATATACGGCACCAGAAAGTAAAACCAGAAGATCACCAGGATCAATGGAATCGACCGAATCAGATTAACGTAACTGCTGGCGACAAATCCAATCGCTTTGTTGTGGGACAAGCGCATCATTGCAAGCAGCGTGCCGAACACGATGCCGCCCAGCATCGCAAAGAAGGTCAGCGTCAGCGTGAACTTCATGCCGGTAGTAAACAAATACAGCCAGGAACGCTGAATAACGTCAAAATCGAAATTTGCAAACATGATTAGTGCCCTCCCGTGCTGCTACTGCTGGCGACAATAAATCCAGGAACCGCTGTTTTGCGTTCCAGCCAATGCGCCAAAAATAGTGCAAACGCCGACACAATGATGTAAATAATAGTTGCTGCCGTGAGCGATTCGAAAGTCTGGAACGTGAATTCGCGCATTGAATAGGCAGCGGCAGTCAGTTCCACCAGGCCGATGGTCAGCGCTACCGAACTGTTCTTGATGATCGCCGCGAATTCATTGGTCAGTGCCGGAATGATGATGCGAAACGACATTGGCAACAATACATAGCGATAGGTTTGCGGCATCGTTAATCCGAGCGCGGTTCCCGCCATTCTCTGGCCCCGCGGCAAGGCCTCGATTCCGGTTGAAACCTGGATCGCGACCCGCGCCGAGGTAAAGAAGCCCAGCGCCAGAAAGGCTGTGATGAAAGATGCGTTCGGCAACGCTTTGAGCCAATTGCCCAGGCTTGCCGGCACCAGTTCCGGCATCACGAAATACCACAGGAACATTTGCACGATCAGCGGGATATTACGAAATAATTCGATATAGGCGTTCGACAAGCGTACCAGCCACTTGTTGGGCATGGTGCGCATGGTGCCAATCACGGTACCGATGACGAGCGCCATGATCCAGGCGCTGACAGCAGTAGCAAGTGTCCATTGCAGACCGGCTAACAACGTATCCATATAGGTATGTACGCCGTCAGGAGACTCTTGCCAGTAAATATTCCAGTTCCAGGGATAATGCATTTTGTATCTCCTCTTTGATGGGAGTGGGCCAGAATTATTGCGGTATCTTCAGGGGCACAGGTACCAATCTATGTGCTCCATTAAAACAAAAATGGGAGGCTTGCGCCCCCCTATTTTACTGATTGCAATACTGAGTTTATTTTTTCTTGGAAGAACCTTTTTGCGCTTCAGGTACGACAGCGTATGCAGAAGGCTCAGGAGAATCGGTCGGCTTGGCAAATGCCGCCTTCAATTCCGCACTCATCGGCACATTCAAATTGATGCCTTTCGGTGGAATTGGAGACTGGAACCATTTTTTGTAGATGGCGTTGATTTCGCCCGATTTGTAGACGTTCGACAATGCTGTATCGACCGCCTTCTTGAACTCTGGATCGCCACGACGCTCGATAATTCCGTATGGTTCGACCGACAATGCTTCAGTGGTGATCGCGTAATCGACTGGAGCCTTGGAACTGGCGGCCAGCGAAAACAACAGGATGTCATCCATCGCAAATGCCACTGCGCGGCCGGTTTCCACCATCAGGAATGCCTCGGCGTGATCTTTCGCGGCCAGGATATTCATGCCCAGATTACGTTCGCCATTCAGCGCTGTGATTTGCTTCAGGTTCGAAGTGCCGGAAGTTGAGACGATGGTCTTGCCCTTCATGTCGGCCAGCGTTTTGATGTTGGCTGATTTTTTGGATAGCAGGCGATTGGCGGTAATGAACATGGTCGGAGCGAAAGCAACGACTCTCTGGCGTTCAGCATTATTGGTAGCAGAGCCGCAGGAAAGATCAATAGTGCCATTCGAGATCAAAGGAATCCGGGTGGCCGAAGTGACTGGAACCATCTTGACATTGAGCGCGGTCATTCCAAGCTGCTTCTGGATCGTGGTGGCTGCTTTCATACACAGGTCAATCGAGTAGCCCTGGTAGGACTGCTTGTCGTCGAGGTAAGAGAATGGAATCGAAGAGTCGCGCACACCCAACGTGATGGTCCCGCTATCCTTGATTTTTTTAAGCGTACCGGTCAGCTCTGCAGCTTGAACCGCACCGGCGAACAAACCGGCACCGATCAGAGCAACGACACATTTTGACATTGTATGAATTTGCATAAATCTAACTCCTGGAAAATATTTCAGTAATATGGATGGCATCTGATTTTTCAGCATCTGCGCGCTGATGGTTCTTTATTGAATAACGCCAGTGGCACGATAGATGTTTGGCGCAACATATGCAACATACGCAGCCTGTGCAACATGCATTTTTCATGCCATCAATGCACAAGAGTAACTTATTCCGAATCAAAAACGCTGTATATAAGGGTTATTACGTATAAAAATACTCCCGCGTACAACGCGGGAGTATTTTCCCAAACAGACCCGGAGTCATGCAGTCGTTCATTCCCTGCTTACGGATACAAACCGCGCACTTCCCGCGCCTGCAGCACGCGCGTACAAGCGACGATGAAGGCTGCGGTGCGAAACGAGGTCTTGTGTTGTTCCGCCACTTCCCATATTGAAGTAAACGCTTCGCGCATGATGCGAGTCAGCCGCTGGTTGATTTCATCCTCGCTCCAGAAGAAGCTGGAAAAATCCTGCACCCACTCAAAGTAACTGACGGTTACGCCGCCCGCGTTAGCAATCACGTCCGGCACGATCAGCACGCCTTTATCGTGCAGAATATCGTCGGCTTCCGGGGTAGTCGGGCCATTAGCGCCTTCCAGGATGATTTTTGCACGAATCAGGTGCGCATTCGAAGCATTGATCTGCTGTTCCAGTGCTGCAGGGATCAGGATGTCGCAATCGACGCCCCAGAACTGTTCGCTCTTTAGCACCGCTTCAGCAGCAAAACCTTCGACGCTACCGTTCTCGGCCACATGCGCCAGCAACGCCGGCACATCCAGGCCGCGCTCGTCGTAGACGGTGGTGACATGGTCTTGCACCGCCACCACTTTGGCGCCCGCTTCGGCGAATAACCGTGCCGCAATCCCGCCGACGTTGCCAAAGCCCTGCACGGCAACGCGTGCGCCCTTGATTTCCATGCCGCGCTTGGCTGCCGCCTCGCAACCGACCACATACACGCCGCGCCCAGTCGCTTCGCGCCGTCCCAGACTGCCGCCCAGGGAAATCGGTTTACCGGTAACAACCCCGGTTGCGGTGCCGCCCACGTTCATCGAGTAGGTGTCCATCATCCACGCCATGGTTTGCTCGTTGGTGTTAACGTCGGGTGCCGGGATATCTTTGGTGGGGCCGATAATAAAACCGATTTCGCTGGTATAGCGGCGCGTCATACGCTGCAACTCGCCCTTGGAAAGCGTTCTAGGATCAACCCGAATGGCGCCTTTGGCGCCACCGTAAGGCACGTTCACCGCAGCATTCTTGACCGTCATCCAGGCCGACAAGGCCATCACTTCGGATAGGGTCACATCCTGATGGAAACGCACCCCGCCTTTGCCGGGACCGCGAGACAGATTGTGCTGCACCCGGTATCCCTCAAAATGTGCAACGGTACCGTCATCCCGCTCGATCGGCACATCGACGATCAGGATGCGCTTGGGACGCTTGAGCGTTTCCACCCAACGCGCCAGAGAACCGAGATAAGGCGTGACGCGATCGATTTGCTCGAGATACACCCCCCATGGGCCTAAATTGTCAGGATCAAGATACGAGGGGATAATGTGCTTGCTGGACATAGTGGGAATCGCTCCTGGAAAGTTTATATGGCGGAATTTTATACGCCGATTTTTAAGCAAACGACTTGCTGCAGCCAAGTCGACACAGCATCGTAAAGGTGTGCTCCCTGCCAAGGCAAATGCTTTGTATGCATGTAACTATGCAATATGCACATAGTTTCAAATAAAAAATATAGGTATATTAGTTCACCGCCGCCATATGCCCGTGGCAATGTCTGATCCAGCCAAGAATTAAACCGAAATTCAGCTTACTTACGTGGCAATTTTAGCGGCATTTCCGTCTGACTGCGCCGCATCAAATATTCCCACAGGCGCGCGACTAGCGGTTTGCCCGGGTGCAGCACGGAAGGTCGCTCGCGATACAAACGGATCTCCATTACGACCTCCCAAGCGCTACTGTCGCTGCCGCTGCCGCCGTCGGCGCGCGCCAGGCGCTTGTCCTTCAACTCGCGCGTCACTGCGGATTCCGGCAGAAATGCCACGCCGCGCCCTTCCAGCGCCATCATTTTCAAGCCTTCGGCCATGTCGGTTTCATAGCATTTGTCCAGATGCAAAACGGTTTTAGTATTGGCCAGAATCAATTCCACCATGCGGCCGAAATAAGCATTGTTGGTATACGAAAGAAAGGGCAACGGTGCAGCACTGCTGCCCGGCAGCAGAAATTTCGGCACTGCTGTGCGCGCTGTCGTTTTATCGCAGCGAGAATACGCGCGCAGCGACTCGCGCCCCAGCGTGAGCATGTCGTAGCGGCTGGCGTCGAGTTGCAGCGGCTGCAGCGGATGGTGATAGCAGAGCAGCAAATCGCAGCCGCCTTCGACTAATGTCATCACTGCATCATGCACATTGAGTGCAATCAGGCGCGTGCTGATGTGGCCGAAGCCGGATTCCAGTGTGGTCATCCACTTCGGCATATAGGTCAGCGACAAGGTATGCGGCACCGCGAAATCGATTGTGGTCAGAGCCGCCTTATGCTTGCCGCGCAACAATGCCCGTGCATTGTTGATCTGTCCCAACACTTCCAGCGATTGCTCGTAAAACACGTCACCGGCGGGCGTCAGCCGGGTCGGGTATGAAGTACGGTCGATCAGATCGGTGCCAAGCCACGATTCGAGCGACTGAATGCGGCGCGAAAATGCCGGCTGCGTGACATGGCGCAGCGCAGCGGAACGGCTAAAACTGCCGGTTTCCGCCAAAGAAATGAAGTCTTCAAGCCATTTGGTATCCATAGATTCCTAGATGACTGCCATCTGCGCACGGTCTGGAGGCGAGTCCAGCAATGCATCCTGGCGCGCCTGCTGGCGCTGCCACATTTGCGCATAAGCGCCATCCGCCGCCAGCAAGGCTGTGTGGGTGCCGCGCTCGATGATGCGGCCGTGGTCAAGCACCAAAATCTGCTGCGCGTCCGCGATGGTGGATAGGCGATGCGCAATCACCAGCGTGGTGCGGTTTTTAGCGATCTCTTTGAGTTGCGCCTGAATCGCTTGCTCGGATCTGGAATCCAGTGCCGAGGTGGCTTCATCGAAGACCAGAATCGCCGGATCTTTCAGCACCGTGCGGGCAATCGCGACCCGCTGCTTTTCGCCGCCGGATAATTTTAGTCCGCGCTCGCCCACCTTAGTGGCATAACCGTCCGGCAAGCTTTCTATGAAATCGTGGATATACGCCGCTCTGGCAGCGCTGATGATTTCTTCCTTGCCGGCGCCCGGCTTGCCGTAGGCGATGTTGTATTCAATGGTGTCATTGAACAGCACGGTATCCTGCGGCACGATGCCAATCGCAGCGCGCAAGGAGCCTTGCGTGACGTCACGCAAATCGTGCCCATCAATCGTAATGCTGCCGGCGTCCAGATCATAAAAACGGAACAGCAACCGCGATAGCGTCGATTTTCCCGATCCGCTATGGCCGACCACTGCCGTCGTGGTGCCGGCGGGAATCGTGAAATCGACATCGAATAAAATCTGCCGGTTCGATTCATAACTGAAATCGATATGCGAAAAATGCAGCTCGGCGCCCTTGACCTGCAGCGGCTTGGCGTCGGCACTGTCGGCCACTTCGCGGTTCTGGTCGAGCAGCGCGAATAGCCGTTCCATGTCGGCCAGGCTTTGCTTGATTTCGCGATAAATCACACCCAGAAAATTCAGTGGAATATACAACTGGATCATGAAAGCATTGACCAGCACCAGATCGCCCAGCGTCATCGTACCGTCGATCACGCCCTGGGTTGCACGCCACAGAATCAGCGTAACAGCAGTGGCGATGATGATCGACTGACCGGTGTTAAGCAGCGATAACGAGGTCTGCGACTTCACCGCAGCAGCCTCGTAACCCTGCAAGCCATCGTCATAGCGCTTGGCTTCGTAATCTTCGTTGCCGAAATACTTGACCGTCTCGTAATTGATCAGCGAATCGATGGCCTTGGTGCTGGCTTTCGACTCCAGATCGTTCATGGTGCGGCGAAAATGCGTGCGCCACTCGGTCACCAGCACGGTAAAACCGATATAGGAAGCCAGCGCCACAACCGTAATGACCGAAAACCAGATGTCGTAATGCAGCGCCAGATAACCGAGCACCAGTGTGATCTCGATCAAGGTCGGCAGGATATTGAACAGCGTAAACGACACCAGCGTAGAAATGCCGCGCGTGCCGCGTTCGATATCGCGCGTCATGCCGCCGGTCTGCCGATTCAAATGAAAACGCAGCGACAACGCATGCAAATGCCGGAACACCCGCAACGCGATAGTGCGCACTGCCCGTTGCGTAACCTTGGCAAAAATAAATTCGCGTAATTCCGTAAACAGCGTGGTCGACATCCGCAGCACGCCGTACGCCACCAGAATTCCGAGCGGCAACACCAGCATTGCTTGCGGATTAGTTGGACTGAGCGTCAGGCGGTCGACCAAAGCCTTCAGCACCAGCGGCACGCCGACATTAGCCAGTTTGGCGCCGACCAGAAACAATAGCGCAAAAATCACCCGCCATTTGTATACCCACAAATAGGGAAACAGGGTTTTTAGCGTGGCCCAATCGTTGCGATGGCCTTGCGAGGCGGGAGGTAGCGGTGAACTGGAGTGACGACGCATGGCACGAATGGCTCTTTTATGATTCAATCAGGGATGATGTTGCGCGACTATTGCGCAAAAATTCTATAAAAAACAACAACCCTGAATTGTAGCCCTTCCGAGAAAATCCATGATGTCGACACCAGCAAACAAAACCACAACCGCCATCTACCAAGGCTTGCCTCCAGGCCTTATGCCAACGTTGCGCGTGATGCCGATGCCGTCGGATGCGAATATCCACGGCGACGTTTTCGGCGGCTGGATCATGGCCCAAGTCGATATCGCCGGCGCAATTCCCGCCGCCCGGCGCGCCAATGGCCGGATCGCAACCATCGCAGTGAATTCGTTCCTGTTCAAGCATCCGGTATTCGTCGGCGATTTGCTGTCGTTCTATGCCGAGGTGGTTCGGGTCGGCCACACCTCGATCACCGTCAACGTCGAAGTATATGCAGAGCGCAACCGACTGGAAGCTGAAACGGTCAAAGTCACCGAAGCCACCCTGACCTACGTCGCCACCAGCGAAGACCGCAAACCGCGCCAGATTCCACCACTAGAATCACTCACGACGCCAGCCGCAGATACCGCGTATTAAAAGCATACTTGATATTGTATTTTTGAAGTCGGCTTAAATACATGCGGTAAAGAATGGTTTTTTTGCTATACCCAGACAATATTACGTTGTCACGTATTTATTCAGATCCATATCAATCAAAAATGCAGTGGCAGGATTTTGTAGGAGCGCACCCGGGCGCGAAAGCAGTCGCCAGACTGCAACCGTTGGTCGCAGCCAGGCCCGCTCCTGCAACAGTTTCTGCTTGAAAGCCTCGTGCAGCAATCTGAATAGATACTAAAAGTCAAAGATTGACTACAGTATGTCAATGCGCTATAACTGTCCGCATATCATGTGTAAACATTAACATTTTTTACCCGATATAGATTTAATTTCCCCCTCAAAAAAGCAGCTTGTTAATGGCGCCGTCAGGCGAACAGGAGCAACGCAATGGAAAACTACCTACATAGAGTATTGGGCATCTACGCCACACGGACGGCGGCCGAATCCGCATCCGCCCGACTCATTGAACGCGGCATGTCGGCGGAAAATGTGAAGATACTGGAACCCGGCAGCTCCAGCGGCGGCGATGATGCCAAAGCCGACAGCGACGACGTGTTGAAAGAAATGCTGCGGGAAGGCGCGATTGGAACCGCAGTCGGCACGCTCGCCGGCGCGGCCGGCACCATCGCGATGGCGGCTGCGAACGTCAGCCTGTTCATGGCGAGCCCGGTGGTCGGCGCGCTGTCGATGCTAGGCTGGGGAGCGGCCCTCGGCGGCACCGTCGGCGCGACAGTTGGTGCGAAAAGGAGCAAGGGCGACGTTGCCGATTTGGTCAAGGATGCGTTGGCGAACAGCCATGTAGTCCTGGTCGCCCATACCGCTACCGAGGAAGAAACGTCTTACGCGCAACAGATCATCGGCGCATCAATGGCGGAGCCAACCGGCAAACCCGGCGCAGTCGGCGGCGCGCCGGTCGGGTCTTGAGCGGCCGCACACTCTGCACCGAAGAAATCAAAGTTTTTGGGTAATCAGAAACAGCCGCTCCCTACATTAAAATAGGAGATTAACGTGACCGAACCGCGTAAAGGCCAAGCCCCGGCAGTGCTTAAAAGAGATGAATTTCACCTCGAATTCCGACGCTCTTTTGTGGATCCCACGTTTGATGCGGTGCAGTCGGAAATCGCTAAAATTGAGCAGGTGGCCTGGGAAAATTACATCAACGGTAACAAAACACCCATCACTGCAAAGGCGGGACCGGAATTTGCCGACCCTGATTATGATATGTCGGTGGAATGGAAGGCTACCCGCGACACTTTGATTGAGGCAGAAGCCCGGCAAAAAGATCCTGTCACCAAATCCAGGGTCTTGTTGATTTGCGGCTCGGCACGCAATGACGGCAGTTGCCCCGGTGAAATTTCCAAAACCTTCCGCATGATTAAATTCGCCGCGGAAACGCTGGAAGCCAGCGATGTAGAAGTCGATCTGCTGGACCTCAGCCAGCTCATTTCATCCTACGACAAGCATATTTACCCTTGCAAAGGCTGTGTCTCCACTGCGATGCCGCTCTGTCACTGGCCTTGCAGTTGCTACCCCAATCACGGCCAACGCCAGACCAATGACTGGATGGCCGAAATTTATGAAAAATGGGTTTCGGCTCACGCGGTCATCATCATGACGCCGGTCTACTGGTACCAGACACCGGCAGTCTTGAAACAGATGATAGACCGGCTGGTGTGTGCCGACGGCGGCAATCCCGACCCGACCACTACCTCAGGCAAGAATGCAAAAAAAGCCAAGGAATTGGAACTCAAGGGCTGGCCGTATCCCAAGCATCTGGCTGGCCGCGCCTATGGCTTGGTAGTACATGGCGATGTCGCCGGCATAGAAGGTGTACGCCGGGGATTGTCGGATTGGCTGGACTGGATGGGCTTGATTGACGCCGGCGCATTATCGCGACTGGATCGGTTTGTCGGCTATTACGAATCCTATGCAGAAAGCCACGAAGCCCTGGATCGCGACTTGGCGATGCAGCAGGAAGTGCGCAATGTTGCCAGTGCTGTGGTGAATGCGGTGGCCGAAATAAGAGCAGGAACTCTCTCGACGCCGGACGCTGATTTGGATCGACCAAGACCGAAATAAACCGAATTACCAGTAGCGCAGGCCTCCGTGCCTGCGGCCCGGTGCAGGCACGGAGGCCTGCGCTACTTAAGTACTCAAGTGCGTCGTGGCTCAGGCAGCTTTTTTCTCGTCGCGCAACTGGCGACGCAGGATTTTGCCGACATTAGTCTTGGGTAGTTCGGTGCGGAACTCGATATATTTCGGCCGCTTGTAGCCAGTCAACTGTTCCTTGCAGAAGTGCTGCAACTCTTCGACCGTCAGCGCCGGGTCTTTGCGCACCACAAACAGTTTCACCGCTTCGCCCGAATGTTCATCCGGCACCCCGATGCAGGCACACTCCATCACGCCTGGGTGTTCGGCCACCACGCCTTCAATCTCGGTCGGATAAACATTAAAGCCGGACACCAGGATCATGTCTTTTTTACGATCGACAATACGGGTATAACCGCGCTCGTCCATGACGCCAATATCGCCCGACTTGAAGAATCCGTCCGGCGTCATCGCGCGCGCCGTTTCGTCGGGACTCTGCCAATAGCCGACCATCACTTGCGGGCCCCGGATCGCGATCTCTCCGCTCTGGCCCAATGGCACCGGCTGGCCGTCGTCATCAAGAATGGCGATTTCAGTGGACGGAATAGGCACTCCAATAGTGCCGGAAAATTCGGTGCTGTCGGCCGGGTTGGCGGTGGCTACCGGCGAGGTCTCGGATAGACCGTAACCTTCGGTAATCGGGCAGCCGGTTATCTGGAACCATTTATCGGCGACAACTTTTTGCACCGCCATGCCGCCGCCGTTGGATATCTTCAGACCGGAAAAATCGAGCTTATCAAATCCAGGGGTGTTTATCAGGGCATTGAACAGCGTATTGACGGCTGGGAAAATATTGAACTTGTATTTCGACAGTTCTTTAACGAAACCGGCAAAGTCACGCGGATTCGGCACCAAAATATTGAGTGCGCCTATGCGGGTGCCGAGCAGGCCGCAAATCGTTAACGCAAAGATGTGGTACAGCGGCAGCGCGCACACCATCGTCAATTGATCAACACGCGGCTCTTTTATTAGAGCCGGCTGCAGCCATGCCTCGTTTTGCAGCACGTTGGCGATCACGTTGCGATGCGACAGCATCGCACCTTTGGATAGGCCGGTGGTGCCGCCGGTATATTGCAGGAATGCGATATCGTCGTGATTAAGCTCGACCGGGCGCAAGCTCAGACTGGCGGCGTCCGACAACATCCGGTTGAAGCGGATCGCGTTCGGCAAGCTGTACGCCGGCACCATTTTTTTTACATTGCGCACCACGAAATTGACGATGGCGCCTTTCATGCCGCCCAAAAGATCGCCCATGCTGGCTACCACCACATGCTTGATGCTGGTTTTGGCGATCACTTGTTCTAGCGTGGTGGCGAAATTTTCCAGGATGATGATGGCTTCGGCTCCGCTGTCCTTGAGCTGATGTTCCAGTTCACGCGGGGTGTATAGCGGGTTGACGTTGACCACCGTATAGCCGGCACGCAGGATGGCTGCAACCGCAACCGGATACTGCAGCACATTCGGCATCATGATGGCAACCCGAGCGCCTTTTGCCAGGCCGAGGCCTTGCAACCAGGCGCCGAATCTTCTGGAAAGAGCATCCACTTCGCCGTAAGTGAGAAATTTATCCATGCAGACAAAAGCATTGCGCGCCGCATATTTATGAAATGCCTCGTCGAATAAATGCGCTAGCGATCGATATTGCGTGAAATCGATTTCGCTAGGTACGCCTGCCGGATAGTTTTGCAGCCAGATTTTATCCACGATAAATCCCTTGTCTCGATGGTAGTTGTAAGAATCCGCAAAAAAACGCACGGTTGTTTCTTTTTATTGTGCAATCCTATCGGTCGCGACGTGCCAGCGCAAGCCCTTTGCACGATTAGTGAGTAACTTCTCTACCCGTAGAATGCGTTGCAATGCAACAGGCAGAGTTAAAAATCGCCGCTACGCACCGGCCCTCAACACGCTGGCGACAGATCCGACTGGACATTACTTCCTGACAACAATGGATCGCCAACACAGGCCACGCTCCGGGCCTGGGCGAATTCCAGCAAGCGCCGGCGGCGCTCCTGCCGGTCGAGATGGGCCAAGGCCTTGACGTCCGCATAAAAACGTTCGAATCGCTGGTCTTTTTGCAACAAAGCGCGGAACCCCGGCACCAAATCATGATAGGTCGCCAGCGCAGCCAGATGGGCGTTCGACAACGGCTCGGCAAACCAGCGGTCGTAGCCGGCATAACCGCCCCACGATTGTTTCAGGGTCTGGTATTCCTGCTGCAAAGCCTGGAAGATTTCAGCTTTTTGCGACAATTTTTCCGCATCGAGGATTCTGCTGGCATAGTTGGCTTCCAACTGCCGTCGATGCCGCAACAGCAGTGCCAAAAAATCCCGCTTGCGCCCCGCATACACCAGATACGATTGGCGCATCTGCGCGTCGCCGTACACATCCAGCCAGCGCAGCAAACCAGCCTGCTCCACCGTGGTCGCAAATGATTCATTGAACGCCGAATCGCCCGGCGCATACACTACCTGATGCGCCAGTTCGTGGAAAATCAACCGCGCCAGTTCGGCATCAGGATAGTGGATGAAAGTGGAAATCACGGGGTCTTTGAACCAGCCCAGCGTAGAGTAGGCCGGCACGCCTGCAACCTGCACGTCATAGCCCTCGGCGCGTAATTCCAGCGCCTCGGCCTCGGCTTGTTCCTGTTGGTAATAGCCGCGATAACTGACGCAGCCAGCCACTGGAAAACACCATTGTTTCGGCTTCAACGACAAAGCAGGTGTGGCGATTACGTTCCACAACACGAAAGGCTGCCGCAGCACAGCATACGTGGTGTAACTAGCGTTATCGGGCAGCGCCAGTTCGCGCACGGCAAAAGCTCGGATGGTCTGGGTGGTGGCGAGTTTGCTCTTCAAACTCAGTTTGACTTGCGGATCAGCCAGCCAATCGTCGATCGGCCGGGCCGCAGACAACAGCGCAGATTGCCCGTGTGCGGCTTGCACCATATAACCCAATTCGGCACAGCCGCACAGCAACCCGCTCAGGCCGGCCAAAGCGGCCATGCGCCAAGGCCTTTTCATGCGTATTTTCATACCCGTTTTCACAATCGTTTCTACACTTTTCCCTGCCCCTGCATCGAAAAATGCAGGCTGAAAAAATCGGATCGTCGCCCATACCGGGATCAGACTGGCAGTCTCGACTCACTTTAAACCAAATTAGCCGAAATTGCGCTTCATCCGACACCGCCCTCAATAGACGCGCCGCCTCCACACGCGCATTACCGTTGGAGTTACCATGACTATGCGCATTGCCAGTTTTGCCGGCAACAGAGGAATTTGGAGAACACCATGCAATTACTTGATCCGATCATGCAGTTTCAGGCTGAACTGCAGAAAATCCGACGCGACATCCACGCCCATCCCGAACTCTGCTACGAAGAGCAGCGCACCGCCGATGTGGTGGCGGCCAAACTCACCGAATGGGGCATCCCGATCCTGCGCGGCATGGGCGGCACCGGCGTGGTCGGCATCATCAAGAAAGGCAATAGCAAGCGCGCAATCGGCTTGCGGGCCGACATGGATGCGTTGCCGATGCAGGAAATCAATACTTTCGCGCACACTTCCCGCCATGACGGCAAGATGCACGCCTGCGGCCATGACGGCCATACCGCGATGCTGCTTGGGGCCGCCTATTATTTGTCAAAACAGCGGGATTTCGACGGCACCGTTTACCTGATTTTTCAGCCGGCCGAGGAAGGCGGCGGCGGCGCGCGCAAGATGATGGAAGACGGCCTGTTCGCGCAATGTCCGATGGATGCGGTGTACGGCATGCATAACTGGCCCGGTATGGAATTCGGTAGTTTCGGCGTCACGCCAGGGCCGATGATGGCGTCCAGCAACGAGTTCGAAGTGATCGTCAGCGGCAAAGGCGGCCATGCGGCGCAACCGCACAAAGGCATCGATCCAATCATGGTAGCGGTGCAGATTGCGCAAAGCTGGCAAACCATCATCAGCCGCAACAAAAATCCGAACGATGCGGCGGTGCTGTCGATTACGCAAATCCACGCCGGCAGCGCCACCAACGTAATTCCAGATCACGCTACCTTGATCGGCACCGTGCGCACCTTCAGTCTCGAAGTTCTGGATCTGATCGAACAACGCATGCGCGAGATTGCGCAGCACACGGCCAGCGCTTTCGACGCCGAGGTGCAATTCGCGTTTAATCGTAATTACCCGCCGCTGATCAACCATCCGCAGCAAACCGCTGAGGCAGTGGCCGTGATGCAATCCATCGTTGGGGCGCAGCGGGTCAATGCACAGGTTGAGCCGACCATGGGCGCCGAAGATTTCGCCTTCATGCTGCAGGAAAAGCCGGGTTGCTATGTGTTCATCGGCAATGGCGACGGCGATCATCGCAGCAGCGGGCACGGGCTTGGACCGTGCAATTTGCACAACCCAAGCTACGACTTCAACGATGCGCTGCTGCCGATTGGAGCCACGTACTGGGCCAGGCTGGCGCAAGCACTGCTGGCCCGGCAAGATTTGGAGGCATAAGTTATACTAACCACGGTATTTTTCATGCAGCCTTGTTAGGCATGCGGAGATACGTCATAAAATCGATATACTCCACTAATTAATTAATTTTAATGAGGCAGCATATGAAAACGAACCCAGCCATTAACGGCTCTGAAAAACTTGATAGCAACGCGATGGAATAACAAGACGGCTAATCGCGGCCGGGTCCGCTACAAAACCACGATCACAGACCCATAACCCAATAACGGTGGCACAATCTTGCACCGAATCAATCATTTTTTCCGATAACTGAAAGTTGCCATGACTTTACCCCTTAAGCAAATCGCCATCAAAGCTCTTTGCGCAAGCATCGCCATTCTTGGTATGCAGACCAGCAGCCAGGCGGCCGATTCTGTCTCCGTCGAAGCGGCCACCGGCAACAAGACGCAGATGGTTCGTCTCGGTGCCCAGTGGAATTGGGCCGACAAATGGTGGCAATCCAACAACACTCATATTGGCGGTTATTGGGATCTGACACTGGGACAATGGCGCGGCACGCAATATCGCAATCAGCCGGATACCATTCAGAATATTACCGACATCGGGATTACACCCGTTTTTCGCTTCCAGCGCGACAGCAAAATCGGGCCTTATGCAGAAGCAGGTATTGGCGCCCACCTGTTATCCCAGGTATATGACAACAACGGCCGCGCTTTCTCGACCGCTTTCCAGTTCGGAGATCACATCGGAATAGGCTATGTATTTGCCAACAAAATTGATCTCGGCCTGAAAATCCAGCATTTCTCCAATGGCGGGATCAAGCACCCGAACAGCGGCGCAAATTTTGCCGTTTTAAGCGCAAAATTGATATTTTGATGAGGGTGCGTAGGTCGGGTTAGCGGCTTCATCGCGTAACCCGACCTGCGATGCTGACTGCGATTTGTCCTGCGGTATCAATCTGGAATCAGCGCTTGTAGCAAAGCCAAGGTGCGCTTGGTGGCGCCACGGTGATGCTGTGCAAAAGCGTGCGCAGCGTGCCCGGCAGACTCTCGCAGCCCAGTTTCGGACAATAAAACCGCTGCTTCGCGCAGCAATTCTGTTGCATCCGCGATGCGCCGCGCAGCACCGGCGGCAATCGCTTCTTCGGTCACTGCGGCAAAATTAAAAGTATGCGGCCCGGTCAGCACCGGCTTGCCCAGCGCACAGGCTTCGATCAGATTTTGCCCGCCCAGCGGCAGCAGGCTGCCACCAATAAAAGCAATATCGCAAGCCGCGTAATAGGCAAACATTTCTCCCATCGAATCGCCCAGCAGCACCTGCACAGTCGATGCTATCGGCGCTCCCGCCATCGCCGCACCCAGCGACGAACGGCGCTGCATGACTAAGCCGTGCGCTTTGACCAACTGCGCCACTGCATCGAAGCGCTGCGGGTGACGCGGCACCAGCAGCAGCAATATTTCGCCGCAAGTTTCACCCGTATTCTGCAGCGCGTCGAGAATCAATGCTTCTTCGCCTTCACGCGTGCTGGCGCACAGCAGCACCGGGCGTGTGCCGATCCGGTCGCGCAAAGCTTGCCCCAGTGCCAGCGCCGCCGCCGGCGGCAACACATCGAACTTGATGCTGCCGGTAACCTGCACATTGCGTGCGCCAATGTGCTGCAGGCGCGCCGCATCAGCCGGCGTTTGTGCCGCCACGCACGACAAACCCTGCGCCGCCTCGCGCATCAAGCCGGAAAAACACTGGGCCCGACGCAATGAACGCGCCGACAACCGAGCATTCAGCAGCGCCACCGGGATCCGCTGCGCCACACATGCTGCAATCAAATTCGGCCAGACTTCGGTCTCCATTAACAGGCAAATCTGCGGCGAAAAATGGCGCAGAAAACGCGCTGCCATCCAGCCGGTATCGTAGGGTAGGTAACTCTGCAGCACGCGTAGCCCGTGTTTGGCAAACAGCAGCTTGCCGGTAGCGCGCCCGGTGGGCGTCATGTGGGTGAGCAAAATCGTGTGTTCGGGATAGGCTGCCAGCAATGCTTCGATCAGCGGCTCGGCGGCACGTGTCTCGCCGACCGACACTGCATGCAGCCACAAAATTTTACGATCACTTACGTTTAACGCCGCACTGGCATACCAGCCGAAACGTTCAGCCAGATGCAACCGATAACCGGCTTCCTTGCGGCCGCGCCACCATAGCCGCGCCAGCACTACAGGCATGGCCAGCCACCACGCCAGCGAATATATCCGGCGCCACAGATTCGACCTCATGCGCCCAGCAATTGCGTCACGGCTGCTTCGACCTCGGCCACTGCTGGCGGAGCGCCGCGGTCGCCCAGATTGATGATATTCGGCGACCAGTTGCCCTCGGTCTTCCAGCGCGGCGAATCGCAGTACAACTCGATAGTCGGGCGCTCGAACGCGGCAGCGATATGGGTCAGCCCGGTATCGACGCCCACCACCAGCGCCGCCCGTTGCGCCAATACCACCGCCTCCATCATCGGTAGCTTAGGTAATACCTGCGCATTCGGGAGGTTTTCAGCCAGAGCATCGGCGGCGCGCTTCTCGTCGGCACTGCCCCAGGGCAACAGGATCGGCAAGCCGCGCTGATCCAGGCTGTGGGCCAGTTGTATCCAGTTCGCCGGGGCCCACTGCTTGGCCGCGCGTGCAGTCGCATGGAAAAAAACTGCATACGGAATTGGCGGCAGCCAGATTGGCTGCGACTGCAATTGCGGTGCCTGCAAGTCAAAATCTGCCGGACTATCCACCGAGGCGCCGAACGCCGCCGCAGTCACCAGCCGCGAGCGCGTCACCGCATGCGTGAAACGACCGACCGCCACGCTATCGGTATGAAATATGCGGGAAAGACCTTCGTAGCCGGAGCCCTCGGTTCCATTGGCCAGACCGAAGCGTTTACCGCCAGAATTCAGGCGCGCCATGCGCATCACCACCCCGGTCTTGAGCAAGCCTTGGGTATCAAACACGAAATCATACGATGCGCGGCGCAAGGTGCGATAAAAAGCAGCAATTTCAGCCCGCGTCTGCGCCGCAAACAAGCTCTTGCGCCAGCGCCGCAATGCAAAAGGGATCACATTGCGCACGCCACGATTCAGGCGCACCAAGCTGGCGTACCCTTCTTCGACCACCCAATCGATTTTCGCATTGGGCGAATGACGCAAGATATCTGCCACCATCGGCATGTTATGCACTACATCCCCCAGGGAAGAGACCCGGACTATCAGAATATTCAACGCAAATCCAATTTAATCAAAAGCCCGGCAGGGGAAATCGCAGCAGAAAACGGAGCATAAAATCCGTTAAGCCGACGGAATGTCGTCGGCTTAACGAAATAACGCACTGTGGGAACCAAGCCGCGCTAGTCGCAAGGTTTCTTCGTCTGGCTTTCGGTAAATCAGCAGCAGGTCGGGCTTGATGTGGCACTCGCGGTAGCCAGCCAAATCGCCGTTCAATGTGTGATCGCGGTTACTTTCCGGCAAGGGCTGATCAGCCGGCAGCAACGCCACGATTGCAGAAACAAGTGAATCTACGTCCTTGCTGTGACGCGGCATTGCCTTTACGCGTTTGTAATCACGATTAAATGCTGATGCGCGTTCAATCGTCCGCATTCAAGTCCGCCATCAGCGCATCGACGCTGTTGAAGCTCTTGCCTTTGCCTGCCTCAAGTTCAGCAATGGCCTTGCAAGTGGTGACGTTTGGCACTTTTACATCGAAGGGCAAACGGCGCTCATCCGCTATACGCAGCATCAGCAAGCGAATGGCATCCGAGATGGATAAGCCCATTGCCGCCAGCGCCTCGGCGGCGCGTTCCTTGGTTTCGGTATCAATGCGAGCGCGAACATAGGTGTCAGCGGTACTCATGGCAATTTTCCTATAAACAGTTTTTGAAGTTAGATTGTAGTCGCGTCGTGACTACATATCAACGACACCACCACAGGAGTGGCACTCAGGTCCGACATCTACCGGCCCGGGCGAAACATCACCGGTCACTGACCTATGCTGCCCATTAAAACGGCAACACCGCATCCGCTTTCGCGACCAGAATCACACGCTGGAAATCGGCCTGAATCCGCTCCAGCGCGGCTTGCGTCTCCGCTTCGAAGCGCATCACCACTACCGGCGTGGTGTTCGATGCGCGCGCCAGGCCAAAACCGTCCGCATATTCAACCCGCAAGCCGTCAATCGTAATGATCTGTTCTGCATCCGGGAAGCGTGCATCGCGCTGCAAGCTGTCGATCAGGCTGAAATTCTCGCCTTCTGCCAGTTCCAGTTGCAACTCCGGCGTACTGATCGATTGCGGCAAGGCGTTCAGCACTGCAGAAGGGTCCATCACCCGCGTGAGCAATTCCAACATGCGCGCACCGGCGTACATGCCATCGTCAAAACCGTACCAGCGATCCTTGAAGAATAAATGGCCGCTCATTTCGCCGCCCAGCGGTGCGCCGGTCTCGCGCATCTTGGCCTTGACCAGCGAATGCCCGGTCTTCCACATCAGCGCAATGCCGCCATGCGCCTTGACCCACGGTGCAATATGGCGGGTGCATTTAACGTCGTACAGAATCTCGCGCCCTGGGTTGCGCTTCAGCACATCGGCGGCAAACAGCATCAATTGACGATCGGGATAAATGATTTGGCCATCCTTGGTTACCACCCCCAGACGGTCGCCGTCGCCATCGAAAGCCAGGCCGATTTCGGCATCGGTTTCTTTTAAGCATTTAATCAAGTCCTGTAGATTTTCAGGATGCGCCGGATCGGGATGATGGTTCGGGAAATTGCCATCGACTTCGCAAAACAGTTCGACCACATCGCAACCCATGGCGCGATATAAATCCCCGGCGAATGCACCGGCCACGCCATTGCCGCAATCAATCGCAATCTTGATCGGCCGTGCCGGTTTCACGTCGCCGACAATGCGCTGTAAATACGCATCCCGGATATTGTGGGTGCTGTAGCCACCCGTTCCATGCGTGAAATTGTCATCCACAATGGCTTGATGCAGCGCCAAAATCGCTTCGCCGTAAATCGCCTCGCCAGCCAGCACCATCTTGAAGCCGTTGTAATCGGGCGGATTATGGCTGCCGGTGACCATCACGCCGGATTGCGCACCCAGCACATGGGTGCCGAAATACAGCATGGGCGTGGCAACCACGCCGAGGTCAATCACATCCACGCCGGAAGCCTGCAGGCCGACGGCCAGTGCGGCTGCCAGTTCCGGCCCTGACAACCGGCCATCACGACCGATGACTACCGTGCGCTCACCCTTGGCCCGCGCCGCGGAACCGAAAGCGTGGCCGATCTGGCGTGCAATGCCGGCATCCAGCGTCTTGTCAATAATGCCACGAATGTCGTAGGCTTTGAAAATGGTTTTTGAGAGTGGAAGCATATTCACCTGATCCTTATACCTTCAACGCATCCAACGATTGACCCGATGCAAGCCACTCATGCACCCACTTCGGCTGGCGCCCCCGACCGGTCCATTGCAGGGAAGCATCGGCAGGGTGCCGATAACGAACCGCAACCTTCGTCATTGGAGCAGTCTTGGCTACGCGCACCTGAGCGCCCATTAATTCGTTGAGCGGAATGCCCACGCCTTGTGCAATCGCCATAATCTGTTCACGCGCCTTGGCTCGTTCGACCTGCCCGCGTTCTTTCAACGCTCTTACGATCTGGTCTTGCAGCGCATGCAATTCAGCAATTGACAGCTTTGATAAATCCATTATGTCTCCTTGAAAAATACTGCAACCACATTCACAACTGTGTTCCTATAGCCAATTCATCCGGGTTCAGACGATATGGGCAATTAATTTTCTATGAGCAATGCTCAGCCGTATACTTTGTTTTGATTCTCGCGCCAACAATTGCTGCCGAACGGCAATACCATCGATAAAAATAATCCAAACATCAGGCTGCCAACCAATACCAGTGTTGCACGCGCGGATGATCCGGCGAATAAGACCTGACAGGCAATAAAACGGCATTTTTCAAAGTACCCGTTAATCCCGTTTTGGTTGTTCATCGTGATCGTATTGCACATTTCTTTACGATCTCATCATCCGGATTCTTTAGTAAATAGACAAGCCGATTTTACAATCTTTGGACGCAAAACGAAGGCGCTGCACAAATCATTAATGCCATCAGATGAATCCATTTTTCTACCTTGCATATATTTCGCAAACCATTCTCCTGTTATGGATGCAGAAAATCGCTAATGGCTCGGCAGAGTGATTTCTAAGTCAATTTGAAATAAACCGGATCTCATATATCTTGCCACATACAAACTGCCCGCTCCGTTATTCCGAAAATGTTCGCCAACCCAGCAGCCATCACAATCAGCCAGAGTGGGACAAACAGTCGTCCACAAACCTGACAGATAAATTTTAATCACACTTGAATCGTAATTTGCGGATACCAAATAAAATTATAGCCAATTGAATTGTGAACTACATTTCTTTCGGCCATGTCTGGATTGTATATTTAAAAACACTTCTCCTCCTGATTAAATCATTTTTTGAGCAAGAAGATTTTTTGTATCATTCCTAAATTCTTTCGCTGCGGACCAAATAATTATAACTATATTTACTTATCATTTATTTGTGCATGGGGGATAAAATTGATTCAACAGAAAATCTTGCGTGTGCTATCTGCATGAGCATATCGTGAAACAACCCGCCTCAGGATTTCCGAGTGCACGGAAGTGATGGTGGTATTTATGACGTTATTAACTGCATTATCCAAGCTTGACCAACACTGTAATCAACCACACCCTTATAAAAAAACCACGCCGACTTCTTACCAAACCGCAAACTTGTCTTAATGCAACATCACAGCTACAGGCACTGTCGCTGACTTATTCTTTTCGCGCCACAACAAATCTTCGATACCGCACTGCGGCGCATATTCAGCCACTGCGCGTTGCAAAACGGCTCGAACCTCTTCAAAATCAAATCGTTCGCAGGCATGTCCCAATTCCTGCAACAGTCCTTGCAACTCTAGCCACGGGATTTCTGCTTCTTGCGCGCGCATGATCAATGGATGATCGGTGCCTTCGACGTTATCGCCGATCAGCAATTCTTCATACAATTTTTCGCCCGGGCGCAGACCGACGTGAACCAGCTCAATCGTACCTTCCGGGGTCGCTTCACTTTTGACCTCTAGCCCGCTTAAACGCACCATCTGCTTGGCCAGGTCGATGATCTTGACCGGCTCCCCCATATCCAGCACAAAGACATCCCCGCCTTCACCCATCGAACCGGCCTGCAACACTAATTGCGCCGCTTCCGGGATGGTCATGAAATAACGTGTGATCTCCGGGTGAGTCAGCGTAATCGGCCCCCCCGCCATGATCTGCTTACGAAACAGCGGCACCACCGAGCCCGACGAACCCAACACATTGCCAAAGCGCACCATGCAAAAGCGCGTATGCGGTTGTGCATGGTGCAACTTCGCGTATTGCTGCCGGGAAAATGCCTGCAAAACCAGCTCCGATAAACGTTTGGTGGCACCCATCACATTGGTCGGGCGCACGGCCTTATCGGTCGAAATCAGCACAAAATTCTTCACCCCGACGATCATCGCCGCCTGCGCAATACTGAGCGTACCAAAGACGTTATTGCGAATTCCTTCGATCGGATTATGTTCGACCAGCGGTACATGCTTGTAAGCGGCCGCATGATAAACCGTCTCCACCGCAAAAGTGCGCATGATGCGCTGGCACTTTTCACTCTCCAGCACCGAGCCGAGAAAAGGCATCAGTTCTGCTGTGCTGCCCAGCACCTTTTGCAACAAACGCAACTCTTGCTCGATGGAATACAGCGCAAACTCCGACAACTCCAGCAAAATCAGCCTGGCGGGCTGGTGGCGCAGTATCTGCCGGCACAATTCCGAGCCGATTGAGCCACCGGCGCCGCTCACCATCACCGATTTGCCAGTGATGCACGCGGCAATCAGCCTAGGATCCGGCTCCACCTGGTCACGCCCGAGCAAATCTTCGATCTCGATCTCGCGCACATCCTGGAGCCGCAATGTGCCCATGCCGTTGACCATATCCTTAAGCGGCGGAGTCACCTTGATCTTCACTTTGAGCGGTGCCAGCCGTTCCAGAATACGCTTCTGCTGCACTTTGGTTAGTGACGGCATCGCCAGCAGAACCTCCTTTATTTTCCGCTCCATAATCAACTGGGGCAAGGCATCGAACGCATGCACTTTGATGCCGGCTACCATTGCGCCCCGCAGCTCTTGGTTGTCATCGATAAAAGCCACGGGCCGAAAATCGCCTGTATGCTTCAAGGCATTGGCCAGTTGATTGCCGGCACTGCCTGCGCCATAGATTGCCACCAGCGTGCCACCGGCAGTACCGGTGGCGTGGACAAAATAACTACGCGCCACAAGCCGGCTGGCAGCGACATACAGGATCGCGCTCACCCAGTAAATACCGAACACCCCGCGCGACAGCCCAATCATGTGCGTGGCAAATGCCGCTAAAGAGAGCAGCGCCACAACCGACAACGTTACCCCAATCACCGCCACATACACAATCTTGTGATCGATAAACCGAATAACCGCGCGATACAAACCTAACTTGATAAAAATCGGAATCGAAATTAGAGGAACTGCAAGAATTAGCCAAACGTACTGCTGTAAAATTGCAATATTAAAACTGTCATAACGCAACCAGACCGCGACGCCAAATGTCAATGGCAAACAAAACAGATCCATCAACGCAGCGATGAGCTGTTTGTGAAAACGGGAAATATCCAATAGTGACTTCAACATTGATGACCAATCCTAATAAAACGCACACCGTAAAAACGCCCTTTCGACAAACGCATGAGAGCCTTTAAAAGCCACGAACATTAACCCCTCGGTCGAGCGCACCCGGGCGCGATCACACTCCGCTCCGTCCAGCACCTAATAGCGCGCAGTTCCGCCAAAATCAACGACCTCAATGCGTCACCCCATCCCGCCGCACCACCTTCAAAAATGTCAAAAATAGTATCTTCACATCCAGCCAAAATGTTTGCTGAACCACATAATCGGCATCCAGTTTGACCTTATCCGCAATAGGCAATTCATCCCGGCCATTGATCTGCGCCCAGCCGGTCAACCCCGGCAACACTTTATCAACACCATATTGCGTGCGCAACGCCACCAAATCATCCTGATTAAACAAAGCCGGACGCGGGCCAACAAAACTCATATCGCCTTTGAAGATACTCCAAAGCTGCGGCAATTCATCCAGACTCGATTTACGCAAAAAAGAACCCACAGGCGTCAAAAACTGCTTTGGGTTCGATAAAAGATGCGTGGCCACAGCTGGAGTATCAACCCGCATGGTCCGAAATTTCGGCATTTTGAAAATTTTGTTATGTCGCCCGACGCGATCGGACCAATAGACGATAGAACCAACAGAGGTCAATTTAACCAATACCGCCACCAAACCAAGTGGTATCAATAAAATCAGCGTCGCGCATAAAGCCAAACCAAAATCAAATACTCTTTTCATTCCGAACCGATCAATGATGCGCAAGAAAATATGCAATGGTTTTATCAAGAGATTCTTGCAGTGTGACGACAGGCTGCCACCCCAATGTTGACTTGGTATGGTTAGTGTCCACTTGCAACGAACCTAATAACCGGTTTGCCACTGCGGATTTACCTAACAATGCTGCGGCGACTGCAATTATCCTGGCAGGAACAGGCAATAATAAAGAACGCTTTCTCATGGTATCCGCAAGCATCTGGAGCAATTCTGAAATGCTCACATCATTATCGTCCGACACCATAAACGTCTGGCCGGCTGCGGCAGGATGATGCGTGCAGGTAATCAGCAAATCAACCAGATTATCCAAGGCCACCATACTTCTACGATTATGGATAGCACCCAAGGGCAGCGGCACACCCATTTTTACTAACTGCATTAACTTCAGAAAGTTTGCACGCACGCCTGGGCCATACACCAATGGCGGGCGAATGATAACGACCTCAAGACCAGTAATACGCGATAACTCCATAAGTGCAATTTCCGCTTCAAGCTTCGATTGCCCATAAGGGTCAAGCGGTGCAGGCGCATCAAAAGCGGTAAAAGGCTTCTCAGTCGTTTCCTCGCCATTGACCTTGACGCTACTGACAAATACAAAACGCTTGACGTCAGCTATTACTGCTTGCCGTGCCAAATTCATTGTTGCATCCACATTAACAGCGCGAAAAGCTGCCAGTGGGTCGGCATTCTTGTCATTCATTACATGGACACGTGCCGCCAAATGAAGGACTGCACTGCATCCGACAAGAGCAGGCAACCAATCTGTAGATGCCGACAAATTGCCTATTGAGAATTCATTATTACGAGACTTTGTGCGCACTGTCGCAATAACATCAATTTCTTTCTTTAATAACGTCTCACAAAGCGCTCTGCCGACAAAGCCGTTGGAACCCGTTACCAGTATTTTAGGCATCGTTAAATCCATTCGGATTCAAGCTCTGCCAGCGCCAGGAATCTGTACACATATCATCCAATCCCCTAGTCGCACGCCAGCCTAGTAACTCTGCCGCCAACAATGGCTGCGCATAACAGGCGGCAATATCACCCGCGCGTCTTGTACCAATGTCATACGGAATGAATTTGCCACTTGCCTTTGCATAAGCTGCTATCACTTCCAATACGCTATAACCTCGCCCAGTACCGAGATTAACTGTGAACGAATCGCCCTTATTAAACAGGTGCAAAAGAGCAGCGACATGTCCCTGTGCCAAATCCATCACATGAATGTAATCGCGCACACCTGTCCCATCTGGCGTTGGATAATCGCCGCCATAGACACGCAACTTATCGAGCTTGCCAATCGCCACCTGCGCTACATACGGCATCAGATTATTCGGCACGCCACCGGGGTCCTCTCCAATCAAACCGCTTTCATGCGCACCAACCGGATTGAAATAACGCAAATATCCAATGCGCCAGCTATTATCCGATTTCTCCAGATCGCGCAGAATTTGTTCACTCATAAGCTTGGTCTGACCGTATGGATTAGTCGCTGACAAGGGAAAGTTTTCGATTATCGGCACCGCATGCGGATCGCCATAGACTGTTGCGGAAGAACTAAATATAAATGTCTTCACGCTATGTTGCTGCATTGCCCTATTCAAAGTCATCAAGCCGTTTAAATTATTATCATAATAATCAAGCGGATTTTGTACTGATTCACCAACAGCCTTTAATGCAGCAAAGTGAATTACCGCACTGATATTGTTTTGCAAGAAAAGAACATCAAGCAAAGCCGCATCCCGCACATCGCCCTCAACAAAGTTAGGCGTCTGCAGCGTAATCTTCGCAATGCGATCAAGCACCTTCACTGAGCTATTACACAGATTATCCAAGCCAATTACATCATAACCGGCAGCCAGCAAAGCACACCATGTGTGAGAGCCGATATAGCCAGTCGCGCCAGTCAGAAGAATTAATTTTTTATTCATTTGGAAATCATCATGGTCTAGATTAGATATAGGATTAAATATATACGTAGATATTTAATTTATATGTGCCAATAAATCATTGCGAAAATCGTCATGTTTTTCATGATACTCCCGATAATTCCCCTGAATGCGAGACTGATCTGGTTTGTATGGGCAACAAGAATATGGCTGTTTTAAATCCCCATTGCAGTCAAAATTTCTGCATTAATCTTATGTACATCGAATTTTTCTTCCGCCGTCCGACGCGATCGGACCAATAGACGACAGGACCAGCAGATGTCAATTTAACCAGGACCGCCACCACACAAAGTGGTATCAATAAAATCAGCAATGCGAATAGAGCCAAACCAAAGTCAAATAATCTTTTCATACCCAGGCCGATCAACGATGTGCAAGAAAATGTGCAACGGTTTTATCAAGCGACTCTTGCAGTGTGACAACAGACTCCCATCGCAATATAGATTTGGTCTACGTATCAGTTATTCACTTCGAGACTTTTCAGATATTTCATCTTCACTAAGCGCATGCTCCGATAGCGGCATTCCAGCTATGTCCAAATAAAAGTAATTTTCCAGCTTCGTAAAGAGTGTATCCCGATCAAAATATTTCTCGTAGAAATGGCGGCCTTTTAAGCCCATTTGTTGTAGCTGTTCGTGCGACATTCCAGCCATTTCATCAACTATTTTGGCTAGATCGGTAGATGCACCTGATGCACAAGCCATTCCTCCACCGGACTCCTCGATTACCGCTCGCGCTTCTCCATCGATCATTCCAATGATTGGGCGACCAGAAGCCAGATATGCTTGCACTTTTCCCGGAATAGTGCGGGCAAAAATCTCGTTGGTCTTTAGCGTAACTAACAAGGCATCCGCACAAGCGAAAAATGATGGCATAGATTCAACGGGAAAGCGCCCAACCAAATAAATTGATTGTTCAAGACCACGACTTCTAATTTGCTCGGCCACCCATTCGCGCAATCTTCCATCACCGATTATTACCCATCGAATTTGATGCTTCATCTTTAGTATTTCTATTGCATCCAGAATGGCTGGAAAATCCTGCGCCTCGCCGATATTCCCTGCAAACATGACTGTAAACAATCGATCATCACGTACTACAACATCTTGTTTTGCACCTATACCCTGACTGAATACATCCTCAGCCCAACTTGGAAAATATAAGATTTTATTGGATGTACCGTTATTCGGGCAATGCCGATTCACCGAATCCAAAAATGCACGCGACTGTATCAAAATGTAATCGCACCTTTTGTAAATCCATGCAACCATAACCCCAATAATACTAAGTAACCTTGGGGAACGGACCACACCTACGGCAGACAATGTTTCCGGCCAAAGGTCGAGTACCCATAGAAATACTTTCGCGTTCTTTAAGCGACCTTGCACAATCGCTGGAATGGCAGCTGTAATCGGCGAAACAGCGTAAACAAAGACAACATCAAATTGCGATTTCCTTAACTTCCACGCGCCAGTTAATGATGCGTTTAAAAAAAAGGTTAGGTAATTTAGCACCAGCCCGATTTTTCCTTTACCTCTGAGCACATGAGGAACCCGGACGACCGCAACGTCCTCATAATGATCGAACGCCTCAGGTGTTGACCTGTAAGCAGGAAACAAAATACCTTCAGGGTAATTAGGCAAGCCCGTTAGTACCGTTACTTCATGCCCACGCTTTGAAAAATTCGATACAAGATCGTTGATCCTGAAGCTCTCAGGCCAAAAATATTGCGAAACAATCAGAATTTTCATTTGCTAATTTTTCAGCTCGAATTGGATGTCGTCCCACATAGTCATTTTCTCCAAACCACACGATTTACATAATCTGTATAACTGTGAATGATACGCAGCACTTTATCGGACACATTCGGCATACTGTAATCCGCTATCAATCGCAAACTACGATCAGCGCCACGCGATTGATCGGCAAGGATTGCCAAACCTTGCAGAATCCGGTCAGACTCCAAACCCGTCATCATCACCGCGGCCTCTTCCATGCCCTCAGGACGCTCGTGCGCTTCCCGTATATTCAAGGCAGGAAAATTCAAAATCGATGATTCTTCTGTAATAGTGCCACTATCAGATAACACCGCACGCGAACACGCCTGCAACTTCACATAATCTTTAAATCCGAGCGGCTTTAATAAACGCACCTGGGGATGAAATTTCACGTCTTTGGCATCTACTTTTTTCTGTGTACGCGGATGCGTCGATATAATCACCGGCTCGTTGTAGGTCTCAGCCACAGAATTAAGCGCATTGATCAACTTAGCAAAATTGACTTCCGAATCGATATTCTCTTCACGATGGGCGCTGACCACAAAATATTTTCCTTCCACCAACCCCAGGCGAGCGACTGCATCGGATGCGTCAATTCCCGCTTTATAGTGATGGAGCACTTCATACATCGGGCTGCCCGTCTTGATAATACGATCCGGCAGCAATCCCTCGCGCAAAAGATATTCACGGGCAATATCGCTGTAAGTCATGTTGATATCAGCGGTGTGGTCCACGATTTTACGATTGGTCTCTTCCGGCACGCGCTGATCAAAACAGCGATTACCTGCTTCCATGTGGAAAATTGGAATTTTTCGGCGTTTTGCAGGAATAGCAGCCAAGCAGCTATTGGTATCGCCCAAGATTAATACTGCATCCGGTTGCTCTTGTTCTAACACTGCATCCACCGCAATAATTATTTTGCCGATAGTTTCTGCAGCATTCGCACCAGCAGAGTTCAAGAAATGATCCGGCCTACGGACTTCCAAATCCTGAAAAAATATCTCATTCAATTCGTAATCGTAGTTTTGCCCCGTATGCGCAATCACATGGTCACAATACGCATCAAGTTTTGACATCACACGTGACAAGCGAATAATCTCCGGACGCGTACCGACAACCGTCATTACCTTCAGTTTTTTCATCATTAAACCTTGTACGTAATTGTGTCTGGATGTTCGCGGTCGAATATCTCATTCGCCCATAACATCACAATCATTTCTTCATTGCCAATATTGGTAATGTCATGTGACCAACCAGGAATAGTTTCAACAACTTGCGGCGCTTTGCCGCTGGTACTTATTGTGTAGGTTTCATCGGTATCGATATGGCGAAAACCAAAACGCGCCTCACCTTTGATTACCAAAAATTTTTCTGTCTTGGTATGGTGATAGTGACCGCCGCGTATAATCCCAGGATGCGCCGTGAAATAGGAGAATTGGCCAGAATCCTTGGTCTTCAACATCTCGACAAACACGCCACGCGGATCTTCATGCTTAACCAGCGGATATGCGAATTGCTCGGGGGTAAAGTACGTGATATAGGTTGAGTACAGCGCACGTGTCAAACCGACACCAACAGCCTCCGTCACCATGGATGTTCGGCTCGCTTTAAACGCACGCAACTGCTGCGCCAAATCCCCGACTGAAATACTGTACACAGGCGCAACCACCTGATCGCCATCGTCCGGTAGCTTGTCTAAAACGCGCAAAAAATCAGCGACTACATCGTCTACATAAACCAATTGGATTAAAGCTGCAGGATCATTGATCTGGATTGGCAGGTCATGCACTATATTGTGGCAAAACGTCGCCACCGCAGAATTATAATTAGGCCGGCACCATTTACCAAAGACGTTAGGCAAACGGTAAATATACGTTGGCCCGCCAGTCGTTCCAGTCAAGGCGCGTAACGCATCCTCTGCCTGGCGCTTGCTGACGCCGTAGGCATTATCCCGCTCAGCTTGAGAGGACGAGGTATAAACAATCGGGATGAGGCGACCGGAAGCCTTGACTGCCTCGCACAGACTATGGGTTAAGTTAGCGTTACCCTCGGTAAATTCCACCTCAGTTTGCGGCCGATTAATCCCCGCCAGATGGAAAATAAAATCTGCTGCAGCCACTTTTTTAACCAGAGATTGAAACGAATCACCTTTAAGAAAGGTAAAAACTTCTGTCCCGGCGCGCTCACGCAGATGGATCATCAGATTCTTTCCAATGAAACCGTTGGCGCCTGTCACCAGTACCTTCATCACATTACCCTTCCGCTTCGGCGTTTTCGCCGCGGGTGATGGCACGAATGAAATCAAGCTTCATTAACAACGCTTGCATGCCTGCGACATCAAGGCGCATGGTGTTGTGTGAGTTATAGTCATCGCACACCGATATTTTCTGCTCGCCTTGCTCCACAAATTTGCCATAATTAAGATCGCGCAAATCAGGCGGCACACGGAAATAATCGCCCCTATCCTCTGCCGCAGCCATTTCTTCGCGGCTCAACAAGGTCTCATACAGTTTCTCTCCATGCCGAGTGCCAATAACATTCACTGCATGATCGGGCTTCCCTAGTATTGCCAACAAGGCCTGGACCAATGTTTCTACTGTTGCTGCAGGCGCTTTTTGCACGAAGATGTCACCGTTCGTACCATGCTCAAACGCATACAGCACCAAGTCCACAGCATCTTCCAGCGTCATCATGAAACGCGTCATTGCAGGGTCGGTAATGGTCAAAGGTATGCCTGCCCGCACCTGATCTACAAATAAAGGAATAACTGAACCACGCGATGCCATCACGTTGCCATATCTGGTACCGCAAATCACCGTTTTCGCATCATCCACATTACGCGATTTGGCGACCATGACCTTTTCCATCATCGCCTTGGAGATGCCCATGGCATTGATCGGATACGCCGCTTTATCGGTACTGAGGCAGACCACCCGGCGCACGCCATTCTGGATAGCCGCCTCAAGCATGTTATCCGTACCGATAATGTTTGTCTTAACCGCCTCCATCGGGTGAAATTCACAAGATGGAACTTGCTTCAAGGCTGCCGCATGGAATATAAAATCCACTCCACGCGCCGCATTCAGAATACTCGAATAGTCACGCACGTCCCCAATATAAAACTTCAGCTTAGGGTTGCTGTACTTCTTGCGCATGTCGTCCTGCTTTTTTTCGTCACGACTGAAAATGCGGATTTCACTGATATCGGTATTTAAAAAACGCTTTAACACAGCATTACCAAATGAGCCTGTTCCACCTGTAATTAATAATATTTTGTTTTTAAACATAATTTTCCATAGCCGTAAATTAAATACTTATTAATCATGTGCACATGCGCGAAACATACATAACTGTAATCCACAAAATAGTGGCAATCACCGGCTGAAAAAAATTTCCACTCGCAAATAACATATTTAAAAATGACATAAAAAATAAAAGAACAGATACTTTCATCTGCGAATTGGAATATGTTATAAATTTAAAATATCGACATGCCTTAAACAATAAAAATAAAAAATAAAACAGAACCGCAATAAATACTGGGATACCTGCAATAGCAATAATGTCACCAAACGCATTATGCATCATTGGCAAATCTGGGTATCCTAAAGATCCAGACCCACCAAAAACACCAACACCCCAAAAAAGCCTGTTAAAACCATAAAAATTAAATACAATACTAGGTAGTTCAACCAACCTATCCAAAGCACTTTGCCATAAAGAAACATCTGTTTGAATATCATCATTAGCGACACCAAGCGAGCTTTTGAATCCAACTGACGCGATATCATATAGCCCTGTAGCCCAAAGTGCAATTGTACCGACAGAAATAACTAGTAATGAATTTTTAAGCAATTTTTTCACTGACACCCGCTCTACTATTGCGATACCGATGGCAGCAAGAAAAATATTCGCAATAGCAGCCTTTTGTAACGAAATGAATCCACCCGAAACAATTATGATAATTAAGAGTACTCGCCTCCAACCACGAAAGTAAAAGAAGCTCGAAATAACAGCCATCCCGCAAAGTACTCCATATACAGTTAGACTTCCCGCTAAAGATGCATACCTCGCAAATCCTGCTCGTTCACTAGATTCGGCGAACCACTCAATAGGGCCAAAAATAAATTGATAGTAAAGTGACAAAGCGCAAAGCGCAGAAAATTGGCTAAAAATAATCCAAAATTTATCTATTTTTTCACTTTTCAAAACAATTAGTGCTACTAGAAAGGTCAAAATCAGACTTGAAAACCTAAAGAGCCCGATAGCGACATCACCAAATTCATCATCATAAATTATTGAAAGAAGAATTACATAAGAACATAAACTAATGAGGAAAATCAGTGAAATTGCATCATTTTTTAAAATATTGAAATTAAAATAATAAAATATAACAGCAAGAATAATAATAATTACTTGAAGTGCAATATATGCAACACTTAAATTTCTAAATAAATGCAAAAATATCGACCAAATCAATAAAGAAATTAATAAATTATATGATTTAGCCATACCAACCTTGTCCTAAATCTATTTTTTTAAATTTCTCATCTCTAGACCTGACCCCCGAAAGGTAAGAGCATAAAAGAACATATTTATACATCTTTGGGAAATACATTTTTGGATTTTTATCTGTTTTTTTCAGGAAAATCTCAATCACATTGGAGATATAATCGTTAAATAGAAAAATTGAAATAGTGCGCATTAAAGTTGGAAATAATTTTTTATTAGAATAAATCGATTCAATGAATTCCAAATTATTGTGCGACTTAATGATATCAGGTGCGATGTTAGCAAGCACGTACATACCATCCCGTGCCGTACAAAATATTTTCCTCTTATATTTAGTTATATCACCATCATATTCATGATGTTCAATGCAAAAACTACCCATATGAATTTTTAAATTACTCTTTAATAATCGCCATGGAAACTCGTGATCCTCGCAACCATAGCCGATAAATCGCTCATCGTAAAAAAGTTGTGAATTCACGAAATCATCTCTCTTAACCACCATATTCATGGAAACAAAACTCCACTGATCAAGACTTTTATATGGATAAGATATGAATGTAGGGTGCTTAGAGTCTCGATAACGGTAATAATTGCTTGCATTAACTAAATATTCTGGGAACCTAACCTCGCCACAGAGGACTCCACCATTGACAAACTTCAAATCCGAAAAAATATTATCAAAATAATTAGCATTAGGAACACAGTCGTCGTCCAAAAATATTAGTAGATCACCCGCTGCATTTCGTATGCCGATATTCCTTTTCTGCGAAACAATGTTTTCACATTGAATATGCTTAATAGAGAGATTTTTATAACGACATTGTGCGCGATAAATGATTTTATCGATATCACCACCACTGTTGCTATCACAAATAAGTACTTCGACCTCAATATTTTTTGGCACTTGCTTCGCCAAGCTACTGAAAATAAGGTCGATCTGCTTTTCCCTCTTCCAATAAGGAATAATTATTGATATATTCATATTTCTAGTATTAATCTATTAATTTTTATAACGTCGAATTTTAAAAATCATAACTGCAGCAACAACTATTTCTGCAAAAAGCAAAGTAATCGCACCACCAGTTTCTTTTAAATAATAAGTTGCAGGAATAACAATTAATAAACTTGCCACAGCACCCGTCGCAATGGAGCTTATATATCCTTTCATATCTCCACGAGGCACCATCATAAGTAATCCCAAGATTGTATTGGCTACTATAAAAATAGGTGCAATAGCCAACACTTTTAAAACTGGCACTGCATCTATATACTTAACGCCAAAAGCTTTATTGATAATAAATTCAGCCATAAAAAATAGACCTACTGAAATAATCATTAAAATGATAACAATATATAACAGTATTTTTTTTGCAATCGCTACAGCTAGAGCTTTATCATCAATATATAACGCGTTAACTCTAGGGAAATAAGACTGTATGACTGGTGAAAAAATCCCACATACTGCCTGTTTAACAGTATTCGCCACATTTAAATAACCGACTGAAACAGGCCCGCCTACAATTCCTAGCAAAATTGGAGTCATTAAAGTATACATACTAGTTAGCAAAGTAGATAAAAATAATTGCAATCCTTCCATTAAAGATTTTCTTATTTCATAAAATGAAAACTTGACAGAAAAAATAATTCTATAAAAATATATAAAAATTAATGCAAAAATTCCTGCAATAAAATTTGGAATCGCCAATAAAAAAACCGCCCTATTAAGGTCTGATCCATTTTTCACAAAAAAATAAAACAATACCAAAACAATAACCCTTGAACCGACAGTAAAAATAGTAATCGCTCCCATTTTCTCAAGTCCTTGAAATAGCCAGACTGGATAAATAACGGCTCCAATAATCAAGAGAAAATTTATGTACAGAATAATTCTTATATTAGAAAAAATATCAAATAATTCAATAAGAAGAAATAAAATAATAAAAGACAGTATGCATAAAATAGCTTTCGAATAAATTGTTCGCCAATAAATTTCCGATATCAATTTTTTATCTTGACGAGCTATAGATATGCTCCTCGTTGCACTGTAATTAAACCCATAATCTGTCAATAACACCATAAACTGCATGGTTGCAAAAGAAAAACTAAGAAGTCCAAATTTTTCTGGTCCCAAAACTCGTACTAAAAATGGAAAAATTAACAGTGGCATCAAGTAATTGACACCTTGATTTACGGCCAAAAATATCATATTTAATTTCTGTTTGGAAATCATGCGATTTCCAAACAGAAAAAAATTTCCATTAATATCTGATTCTTACTATCAAATAATATAAAAATATCGTTTTTGGTTATATTGATTAAGCGACTGATCATTGATATCTACTCAAAATTCAATAACACTATGTAATGAATTAACATCTCTTGACGAATTCCCAACATAGAAATCATATTTGCCACGCGGAACCAACCATTTGTGCTGCTCTATACTCCAAATTTGCAAACGTTTTTCTTTAACATTAATTACAATCTGCTTACTCTCTCCGGCGGAAAGTTGTATTTTCTCCCAACCAACAAGCCGCTGCGGCGGCTCTCTTGCAAGAATAGGTAATGCGGTATAAACCTGCATTACTTCCGCTCCCGCACGATTGCTTACATTTTTTATATTGAAATGAATTCTTAAATTTCCGGTAGAATCGGCCGTGGTTCGCATACCAGAGTAAATGAAATTCGAGTACGACAGGCCATGTCCAAACGCAAACAATGGCGAAATTCTTTTGGCATCATACCAACGATAGCCCATCATTAAACCCTCGATATAGTTAACATCTAGATCTGTATTGGAAATAGCACGTTGAGGCAAGTCACTTTCGGATTTTGGGAATGTTAACGGCAACTTTCCAGATGGATTAACATCTCCAAACAAAACATCTGCAATCACCTCACCACCTTTATCGCCAGGATACCAAGCTGCGATAACCCCTGGTACGCCAGATAGCCATGGCATTGTCACTGCTGTGCCATGTTCCAGAACAACCACCGTACGCGTATTTTCTTTTGCCACTGCTTCGATTAAGGCATTTTGGTCAAAGGATTGATTAGCAGGGTCAGTATCCTGATTAGGTAAGCTAAGGGATATTAGGTCCCTATCTTCACCAGTAAACTGCGTCGCAAAAATAATTGCGACGTCGGCATTGGCCGCTGCATTTACGGCAGACGATGTGTTTTTCCCGTCAAAATAAGTGACTCTCGCCTTCGGAGCCTTTGCCCTTATAGCTTTCAGAGGAGAAGATTTTGAATAAGGTGCACACTCGGTGTACATTTTTTCTGGCAGCAAACAAGTAACTGGATTATCAACTACCGCAAAAGGGCCACCAGAACCGCCGCCGGACATCACGCCAAGGTCAGCATGCCCTCCAATGACAACAATCGTTTTAATCGCATTTGCATCAAAGGGCAAAACTGCAGTTGCTGTTTCAAGAGGTGCATCATTTTTTAATAAGACGATAGAACCCACTGCAATTTTCTTTGCGACTGCCGCACCTCTGATCCGATCAATCGCACCACCACTCTTGGGTGGAGCATCCATGATACCGAGCTTAAACAATGTACGCAGTTTCCGCATGACCATGTTGTCCAATCTTGCGATAGCAACTTTGTTACTATGTATTGCAGCCTTCAATTTCTGATTAAAATATGTTGGAACCCCTCCAATGACAACATTATCATCATTAGAGCCCGGCTCTTCTTCATCTAATCCAGCATTTGCAGCTCGTACCGTATCACTAATAGCAAATGCCCAATCTGCCTGTACATAACCGTTAAAACCCCATTCTTCTTTTAAAATTGTTTTAAGAAGATAAGAATTTTCACAAGATTTTATTCCATTAACAAGGTTATAGGCACACATTACATTTCCTGGGTTCCCATCCTTTATTGCAATTTCGAATCCCAATAAATACAGCTCTCTCATTGTCCTCTCATCAACAATTGAGTTCGATTTAAAACGATTAGTTTCCTGATTATTTAATGCAAAATGTTTTATTGTTGCTATAATTTTTTGTTGTTGCATTCCAATCGTACGCCGTGCCAATAAACTTCCCGCGAGCACTGGGTCTTCACCCATATACTCAAACGTACGACCATTTCGTGGCTCTCTAGTAAGATTAACACCACCTCCTAGTCCCACAACAAAACCCAATATCCGCAGTTCTTTACCAATTAATTCACCGTATTCGCGAGCTAGATCTGTATCCCAACTTGCTGCTAATGCAAGCGGAGAAGGTAATATGGTCGCACCAACATTTGCAACTCTCACACTAGTAGATGAGTCTGCCATGTTTAAATCAGGGATACCGAGTCGTTTAATACCAGGAATAAAGCCTGCTCCATTCAGTGGAGATGCTCCGGCACCAACACCATGTACCAATTGAATTTTTTCATCCAATGTCATTTTCTTCAGAATTTTTAATGCCAGTCTATCTGCTTCAATATCTGTTGGCAAAGTTATTACTCCACTTCGATTGCTACATCCCAGTAGAAAGCCGGCTACACAAAGAACAACAAATAGCGAAAAGAAAGTACGTTGCATTCTTAATTCCAAATAAAGCAGTAATAGTTTCGTCACTCTCTATTAACTACTTTTCTCAATAACACTCCACATTGCTTATCAAAAAATATAGCCAACATGAAACACTTTATTTATCTATACCAGTTATTAAAAACTACATCAACTTTTCTTGATTAGATAATCAAAAACATTCATTAAGCGCTTGCTCCCAACCATTTAGAATTATGTTGAATTTTTGCGCTAGCAAATTGCCACTTAATAAAGAATTTTTAGGACGATGGGCAGGCAAGGGATAATCTTCCGCTTTGATTGGTGTAACGGTAGGTTTTTTTGCAATAGATGGATGCGTAAGAATGGCCTGGGTGAATCCAAACCACGTGGTTTGCCCTTGCGCGGTCAGATTATAAATGCCTGACCGTTGTTGCCACCATTCCCGAGCATCTTGCGCACCTTTGGCAAGGGCTACGATGTGGGCAGTAATGTCTGCGATGGTGCGGCACCATGTAGGTGCGCCGTGCTGGTCGGCGACGATGCGCAGTTCTTCGCGCTCTTGGGCTAGCCGCAGAATAGTGTGCAAGAAGTTGTTGCCGCGCATGCCGTATACCCAACTGGTGCGCAGGATCAGGTGCGGGATGCCGGCGGCCTGGATCGCTTGCTCGCCTGCCAGTTTGGTGGCGCCATAGACGTTGATGGGGCAGGTTGGATCGGTTTCCAGATAAGGCGTGGTTTTGGTGCCGTCGAAGACGTAGTCGGTGCTGTAGTGGATCATTGCTGCGCCGAGCTTTTTGGCTTCTTCCGCCATTACCCCGGGTGCTTCGCCGTTGATGCGCATGGCTAAGCCAGGCTCACTTTCGGCCTTGTCTACTGCGGTGTAGGCGGCTGGGTTGATGATCAGGTTGGGCTTGATTTGGCGGATGACGTTACGCACCTGGGCCAAGTTGGCGAGGTCCATCTGGCTGCGGTCGAGGGCGATGATTT
Source organism: Glaciimonas sp. (assembly GCA_012927585.1). GTDB lineage: Bacteria > Pseudomonadota > Gammaproteobacteria > Burkholderiales > Burkholderiaceae_D > AVCC01. Next base: position 69,661 of record JABBOY010000006.1, on the reverse strand, counting down.
CGCCCAGGCCTTGCAGGCTGCGCTCCAGTTCGTAGCCGACATGGCCGGTTTTGCCTGTTAGTAGGATGCGGGTCATGGGGTGTATTTTAGTTGTGTGGCGAGGCATGCGGAGGAGATAATTATACCTGCACGAACTAAGCGATTTATGCCAACACTGTCGAAATGGCACGTTTTTTGGAGCGTGCTTGGGCACGATCAAGGACTGCAGTCTGGCGACTGCTTTCGCGCCCGGGTGCGCTCCTACGTGGTGGTGGGATTTTGGTGGTGATTTTTTATTGGGGTTTGGGGGGTGTAGTCCGTCTTTAAGGACAGTTAAGCTTTCGCGCCCGGGTGCGCTCTTACGTTGGGTGCGATCAAGGGCTGCAGTCTGGCGACTGCTTCGCGACTGAAGTCGCTCCTAAATGGATGGTGGTTTTTTTGCGGGGTGGGTTTGGGTGGTGATGCAGGTGACTAAATAGGTTCAGACTGCATCCGGCCGGATTTGTGGCATCACTTGCTCCGGCTGCCTGTGCAGCGTCCTATTTTGAAAGTTGCAACGATTCAAAAACTAACCCATCTATCGATGAGAAGGCCTGATCGTTTGTCAACAAGACCGGATTATGCGTCAGCGCACTAGCAGCAATAATGGCATCAGGAAGTTTTAATCGATTTTTTGCGGCGCAGCCTAATTGTTTCATCTCGCACCGCGTCTGTTATATGAACTCGGTCAAGCAAAAGCAATAGGTCACGTATTTTTTTGCTCTTCCTGGGCAGATATGCCAGGAAACGATAGGAGTTCAATTTCAGCGATAATTGAAACACTGTACCGCCCATCGGCAGAGGAAAGGCAAGGCACCCCACCAATCGGATAAATGACAACTTTGGTGTCCAGCTAATAGCGCCTGATCAATTCCACTCCGAGCGTATATTTTTCTGATATTCAACACCATCAACTCCATTAAAAGCGGCGACAGACCCTGCGAACTACATCAACATTTCGGCATTTGTATCGGCGATATTTGTATCGGCATCATTTTCTTCCAGCACTATCACCAACTCATGTCGCCCAAGACGGACCGTTTCCGGCAATTTAATGGTGATAAGTCTGTCCGGCAAAACCTTATAGTTAATGTTTAATGTCAGCATGATTGATCTCCTTTGTATCCGTGTTGCCCGTCATTATATTCTTATCAACGGCTGCAGTCGGGCGAGTGGTTTGGGGTGTGATTTCATCCATATTTTGCAAGGCGAAGTTTCAATTCGACTCTCTCGCCATGGCACCAGCAGCTTTACTTAATCGAGTTCCGCCAGGGCTGCCGCGGGCGTTTTGTCCGGCACTTTAAGAAGGCCTTGACAACACGTTTGCCTTGCTGCCCATTGCAGATGGAGTCGAGCGATACATCAATGTGGTGTGAGAACGCCGTCTGGCTCAGACCAAGGCGTTTTCTGACCCGGCGTGCGAGCTTCGCCACATCCTGCATGGCTGTGGCTTCATCGGCACGATGGTTTTTTTACCGGAAAATGCAAGTGCTTGAAATCTGCATTTTTTGGTCAATCCTGATTCTTGACAAGCAATTATCCTTACATTAAAGTAAGGATAAAATACAATTGAAAGGATTATGATGCCAACAGCAACAGTAACTTCAAAAGGTCAAATCACGATCCCGGCATCCGTTCGGGCCGCACTTGGTCTCGACGCCGGTAGCAGGGTTGAGTTTGTTGAAACTGAAAAAGGCAAGTACACCATCGTTGCGGTCACCAGTCCCGTGCTGGCGCTGAAGGGCATGCTGCTGCGCCAGCCTGATAAGCCTGTGTCGATTGAGGGAATGAACTAGGCAATTGCCGCGCAGGGAGCCAAGGCGCGATGATAGGTCTTGATACCAATGTCCTGGTGCGGTATATCGCCCAGGACGACTTGAAACAGTCACTACGGGCTACAATCCTAATCAACGGGCTGTCCAACGAAGCTCCGGGGTTCATTACTCTGGTGTCGCTTGTCGAATTGGTGTGGGTAATGCAAAGCTGCTACAACGCGTCCAAGCCGGAGATCGTCGCAATTCTTGAAATGTTACTCAGAACCCAAGAGTTGGTAGTGGAAAACGCTGAAACTGCGATCAGGGCGCTGCATGTTTTTGCAGGATCAAAAGCGGATTTTGCGGATTGTCTCATTGAGCGATCCGCGCACAAGGCAGGTTGCGAATACACCGTTACTTTCGATGGAGGGGCAGCAAAAGCTGCTGGAATGCAACTTGTGTGAAGAAAGCAATAAAGGAAGAAAGGGGCGGTACTCTTTTTATATTTAAGAAAAGGAAAAGGGGGAGCGTCCCATTTTTCCTTGACCGACGGCGGCAGTCTGGCGACTGCTTTCGTGCCCGGGTGCACTCCTACCGGGTATGGGGGCATTTTGGCGGTGCGCTAGCTTCTCATGCGAAAACATCAGCCTCTGCAAACGATCTACCTACCTTGTCCTTGCCAGACAGTAACGGTTCCACATCTATCGGCCACTGAATGCCGATGGCGGGGTCATTCCACAGGATGCAGCGCTCAAATTCCGGGGCCCAGTAATCGGTGGTTTTGTACAGGAATTCCGCCGCTGCGCTGGTGACGACGAAGCCGTGGGCGAAGCCTTCCGGTATCCATAACTGGCGCTGGTTGTCGGCGGAAAGTGTCAGGCCGACCCATTGGCCGAAGGTGGGCGAGCTTTTACGGATATCCACAGCGACATCGAATACTGCACCGGCAATTACACGCACCAGTTTGCCTTGCGGCTGCTGGATCTGGTAATGCAGGCCACGCAGTACATTTTTGGCCGATTTGGAGTGGTTGTCCTGCACGAAATTGGTCTTGACGCCAGTCAATTCAGTGAAGCGGCGGTCATTAAAGCTTTCATAAAAAAAGCCGCGGTCGTCGCCGAAAACTTTGGGTTCGATGATGAGCAGGTCCGGGATGGCAGTGGTCTGGATTTGCATGGTATTTATTCAGTGGGTATTTTTGTGAGCAAGCTGCGGTTTTGTATATATTTCCACATACAGCAATATGTTTTTTTATACCGCTTTATTTATATGCGTAGAAGTGTCATTTTAATATGATACTCCCGTGTTTATGCACATCATCCTGATACTCAAAATATCTTGTCGTTCAACAGGCGCAGCAGGTATTGGCCGTAGCCATTCTTTTTGAGTGGTTGCGCCAGACTTTCGAGTTGCGCGGCGTCGATATAGCCTTTGCGGTAGGCGATTTCTTCCGGGCAGGCGACTTTTAATCCCTGGCGGTTTTCGATGGTGGCGATGAATTGACCTGCTTCCAGCAAGGATTCATGGGTACCGGTGTCGAGCCATGCCATGCCGCGCCCCATCAACTCGACATTGAGCTGGTTGCGCTCCAGATAGACGCGGTTGACGTCAGTGATTTCCAGCTCGCCACGGGCGGATGGCTGGATGTTGGCGGCGATGTCGCAGACTTGATTGTCGTAAAAATACAGGCCGGTCACCGCGTAATGCGATTTCGGCTGGGCAGGTTTTTCTTCAATACTGACGGCGCGGCGGTTAGCATCGAATTCAACCACGCCATAACGTTCCGGGTCTTGCACATGGTAGGCAAAGACCGTTGCGCCAGCCGTTTGCTCGGAGGCTGCGCTCAGTTTCGCATCAAGCTCATGGCCGTAATAAATGTTGTCGCCCAGAATCAGCGCCGAAGGATTGTCGCCGACGAATTCCCGCCCGATGATGAAGGCTTGGGCCAGACCGTCCGGCATCGGTTGCACCGCGTAATTAAGATTGACGCCCCACTGGTGCCCAGCAACTCTTGAAAACGCGGCGTGTCTTGCGGGGTGGAAATGATCAGAATCTCGCGCATGCCTGCCAGCATCAGCGTGGTCAGCGGGTAATAAATCATCGGCTTGTCGTACACCGGCAGCAATTGCTTGGAAACCGACATCGTGACTGGATACAAACGAGTGCCGGAGCCGCCTGCCAGGATGATGCCTTTGCGTTGTAAAGTCATAGTAGAGAGTATGTTCAAAATTAAGCCTTTTTTACGTGAGGCAGCAGTGCCGTAGGTGCGAATTTATTCGCACGCTTAACGATTCCATGCGAGCTTGTGCGAATGAATTCGCACCTACCAGCACATGGCATCCCAGTGGGAATAAATGCGGATGTTTCTCACAGATTACCGTCCGTATTGCTTTTCTACCCATTTCAAGTAATCGCCGGAATGCACGTCGCGCACCCATTCCTGATGGTCCAGATACCACTGCACGGTTTTGCGGATGCCGGTCTCGAAGGTTTCGGCCGGCTTCCAGCCTAGTTCGCGCTCGATCTTGCCGGCATCGATGGCGTAGCGGCGGTCGTGGCCGGGACGATCCGTGACGGTAGTGATTTGGTCGCGGTAGGAAGCATCCATCCCCCTCCCAACCGCCTCCCTTAAAGGGGAGCGTTCTTTAGGATCAAGCACATCGAGGATGTCGCACAGGGTGTGCACTACATCGAGGTTAGCCATTTCATTCCAGCCGCCGATATTGTAGGTTTCGCCCAGCCGGCCTGCTGCCAGCACCCGTCGGATCGCGGCGCAGTGGTCGCTCACATAGAGCCAGTCGCGCACTTGCTGGCCGTCGCCATAAATCGGCAGCGCTTTGCCGGCGCGGGCGTTGGTGATGATCAGCGGGATCAATTTTTCCGGGAAATGATAGGGGCCGTAATTATTGGAACAATTAGTGGTCAGCGTCGGCAAGCCGTAGGTATGGTGATAGGCGCGCACCAGATGGTCGGATGCGGCCTTGGAGGCGGAATACGGGCTGTTGGGCGCGTAAGCGGTGGTTTCGGTAAACGGCGCATCGTCCGGGCCGAGCGTGCCGTACACCTCGTCGGTGGAAACGTGCAGGAAGCGAAACGCAGATTTGTCCGCTTCCGGCAAGCCGCCCCAGTAAGCGCGCACCGCTTCCAGCAGGGCGAACGTGCCGTTGACGTTGGTTTCGATAAAGGCAGCCGGGCCGAGGATGGAGCGGTCGACATGGCTTTCGGCCGCAAAGTGCAGCAGCGCGCGCGGCTGGTGGGTGGCAAGCAGGCTGGCCACCAATGCGGTATCGCCGATGTCGCCTTTGACAAACACATGGCGCGGATCATCGCGCAAACTGGCAAGGTTGTTCAGGTTGCCGGCGTAGGTCAGTTTATCAAGATTGATGACCGGCTCGTCGCTTTGCGCCAGCCAGTCGAGTACGAAATTTGCGCCAATAAAGCCGGCGCCGCCAGTAACTAATATCATGGAATGCTCCTTGATCCCAATGCGCCGCTTTAGCGCGGCGCACCATTTTAAGCGAAAGTGCGCTCTGATCCAGAGTAGAAAGTAGTGCAGGCATCAGCCCGCTCAGGCATTAAAAACGTAGCCTTTTCGGGGGCTACGCTAGCGTTATTTATATTTTAAAAACAGATGCCTCAAAATGGAATATCGTCATCCATATCGGAAAAATTCGATGCCGGCCGCGCGGCTGGAGCCTGCGGTCGCTGCTGTTGCTGCGGGTTATTTTGACGTTGCTGCGGGGCTGGCGCGCTGCCGTAGCCGCCATCATCCATGCCGGCGCCGCCACCGCCTTGGCGACTGCCCAGCATTTGCATGGTGTCGGCGCGGATGTCGGTCGCGTATTTTTCAACGCCATCCTTATCGGTATATTTTCGCGTTTTCAGGCTGCCTTCAATATACACTTGTGATCCCTTTTTCAGGTATTGCCCCATGATTTCAGCCAGCTTGCCAAAAGCAGTGATCCGATGCCATTCGGTGGCTTCTTTCTTTTCGCCAGTGGCTTTGTCTTTCCAGCTATCGGTGGTGGCCACGGCAATGGTAGCGATGGCGTCACCGCTGGGCATGTAGCGCATTTCAGGATCACGTCCGAGATTGCCGACGATGATGACTTTATTAACTGATGCCATATGATTCTCCTGATTTTCTGTGGTGTTTGGTACTGGATGTTGAGTACTAGACGGCCGCAACCTGGGGTTTACTGCGGCGCGGTAAATTCTGCATATTGACTGCGATTATAAGCCAGCCAACCGTCAACACTGCACCCAGAAGAAAGACCGAATTCGGTCCCGCAACCTGTTTCAGCCAACCGCCAACCGCGCCGCCGCAAAATAGCCCGAGCGCCTGCAAGGTGTTATACACACCCAGCGCCGCGCCTTTGGCCGCCGGCGGCGCGATGCGCGACACCAGCGACGGCAGGCTGGCTTCCATGATGTTGAAAGCGACAAAGAAGGCGAACAACAATCCGATCAATGCCATCGGCTCGGTCAGAAATTGCCACATCCCGAGTTGCACGCACAGCAGGAGCGCAATCGCGCCGACAAACACGTGCTTCATCTTGCCCTTTTTTTCACCGATGAAGATCGGCGGCAGCATCACGACAAAAGATGCCAGCACTACCGGCAAATAGATTTTCCAGTGTTCGGCTACCGGCAGACCGGCATATTTCACCAACGCCGGCGGCACCACGACGAACATCGCCATCTGCATCAGATGCAACGCAAATACGCCGTAATTGAGCCGCATCAGTTCACTGTTGCGCAACACCGCCGTAAACGGCACGCGCACAGCCGGCAGTGGCGGCGCGGCGGGCACCAGATACAACACCACCAGAATTCCCAACACCGACAAGATGCCGGTCAACGCAAAAATCCCGCTCATGCCGACGACTTGGTACAACAGCGGCGCAGCCACCAGCGAAAAGGCAAAGGTCAAGCCGATAGAGCCGCCAACCATCGCCATTGCCTTGGTGCGATGCTCTTCGCGGGTCGAGTCGGCGATGAAAGCGGTCACGGCGGCTGAAATTGCGCCTGCGCCTTGTATTGCCCTGCCAATAATCATCCACAGCATGTTGTCGGCGCCAGCGGCCACAAGGGAGCCGATCGCAAACAGAACCAGGCCGATGATAATGACGGGCTTGCGGCCGTATTTGTCGGACGCAGCGCCGAACGGAATTTGTCCAAACGATTGGGTCAGGCCGTAAATTCCCATTGCCAGACCGATCAGGAAGGCGCTGTCTCCGCCAGGCAGAGTTTTGGCATGAATTGCAAAAACCGGCAAAATCAGGAACAGGCCCAACATGCGCAAGGCAAAAATCGAAGCCAGCGCAGTGGTGGACTTGATTTCAGCGCGGGTCATGGCCGCAGGCAAGGCGTTATGTGTATTGGCAGACATGGGCAATAGTGGCGATATGGAAGACGAAGCGGGTTTTACAGCGGGTTTTAAAAGAAGCTATAGTATCAGGTTGATTGGCTGGACTGGCTGGTAGAAAGGTGGGGCAGGTGCAAACCGCGCTTTTGGCGCGGTCACCCTGCGCAGCCTTCACAAGCCTTGCTGCAAACCAGAGTATATTTAATTTACGCAATTAATATATGCGGAAAGTGCACTTAAAATCGTGATACTCCTTATTTTTATGAAATCCGTTGAGTTATGAAATCGGTTCGTGTTTTTCGTGGATAGTGCATATCAGGCACCAATAAAACTTCAGCCGCAGATGGCCCTGCAAAAACTGGGGCCGGTTGCATTTCGCGGTTGAATCCGTCTCGTTTTATCCTTCGCCATAAGCCCAAGAACCAAAAAATCACTGCAGAAAGTTGTACATGGAACAAATTCGCATTCGAGGTGCGCGCACGCACAACCTCAAAAACATCAATCTGGACTTGCCGCGCAACAAATTGGTCGTCATTACCGGACTGTCCGGCTCCGGCAAATCGTCGCTGGCGTTCGACACGCTGTATGCGGAAGGACAACGGCGCTATGTCGAATCGCTGTCGTCCTACGCGCGCCAATTCCTGCAATTGATGGAAAAGCCCGATGTGGATTTGATCGAAGGCTTGTCGCCGGCGATTTCCATTGAGCAGAAGGCCACTTCGCACAATCCGCGCTCCACTGTCGGCACCGTCACCGAAATCCACGATTATCTACGGCTGTTGTACGCCCGCGTCGGCACGCCCTACTGCCCGGATCACCCGGAAACTGCGCTGGCCGCACAATCGGTGTCGCAAATGGTCGATGCGGTGCTGGCGATGCCGGAAGACACTAAGCTGATGATCCTGGCGCCGGTGGTAGCCAACCGCAAGGGCGAGCATCTGGACTTGTTCGAGCAAATGCAAGCCCAGGGTTTTGTGCGTTTCCGGGTGCAAAGCGGTACCGGCGCAGCCAAAATCTATGAAATCGACGATTTGCCGAAGCTGAAAAAAACTGAAAAGCATACGATCGATGTGGTGATCGACCGCGTTAAGGTAAAAGACGACATCAAACAGCGGCTGGCGGAATCGTTCGAGACTTCGCTGCGCCTGGCCAACGGCCGCGCCATCGCGATGGAAATGGACAGCGCTGTCGAGCAAGTATTTTCCAGCAAATTCGCCTGCCAGTATTGCGGCTATTCGCTGCAAGAGCTGGAACCGCGCCTGTTCTCGTTCAACAACCCGATGGGCGCTTGCCCGGAGTGCGACGGCCTCGGTCATATCGAATTTTTCGATCCCAAACGGATTGTCGCCTTCCCCAATCTGTCGCTGGCTTCCGGCGCGGTCAAGGGCTGGGACCGGCGCAATCAGTTTTACTTCCAGATGCTGACCAGCCTGGCCGATTTTTACGGCTTCGACCTCGATACGCCGTTCGAACAGTTGACGCACGAAGCACAGCAGATGGTGCTGTACGGCTCCGGCAAGGACAAGATTCCGTTCGCCTATCTGAATGAGCGCGGCAAAAGCGTGATCCGCGATCACACTTTTGAAGGCGTGGTCACCAATCTGCAACGGCGCTACCGGGAAACCGATTCGATGGCAGTCAAGGAAGAACTGTCCAAATTCATCAACGAGAAGCAATGCCCGTCCTGCCACGGTGCGCGGCTGCGGGTTGAAGCGCGCTTCGTGAAAGTCGGCAGCGGCGCGCAAGAACGGGCGATCTATGAAATTGCCGGCATGCCGTTGCGCGCCACGCTGGCATTTTTCGAGCAACTCGAACTGCACGGTGCGAAGAAAGAAATTGCCGACCGGGTGGTCAAGGAAATTATCTCGCGCCTGACTTTTCTCAACAACGTCGGACTCGATTATTTGTCGCTCGACCGCAGCGCCGATACCTTGTCCGGCGGCGAAGCGCAGCGCATCCGGCTGGCTTCGCAAATCGGCTCCGGCTTGACCGGCGTCATGTACGTGCTGGATGAACCCTCCATCGGCCTGCACCAGCGTGATAACGACCGATTGATCGATACTCTGCGTCACCTGCGCGACATCGGCAACAGCGTGCTAGTGGTCGAGCACGACGAAGACGCGATTCGTACTGCCGATTGGGTGGTCGATATGGGCATCGGTGCCGGCGTACATGGCGGCGAAGTAATCGCCCAAGGCACGCTGGCAGACATCCTGAAAAGCACAACATCGCTGACCGCAAAATACCTGAACGGCACCTTGGAAATCGCGGTTCCAAGCAAGCGTACCGCCGTCAAACCCGACAAACAATTTATCATCTCGGGCGCATCCGGCAACAACCTCAAAAACGTCACGCTACATCTGCCGGTGGGCCTGTTGACCTGCGTTACCGGCGTCTCCGGCTCGGGTAAATCGACGCTGGTCAACGACACCCTGTATCTGGCCGCGGCACGGCATTTGTACGGTTCGCACGCGGAACCGGCCGCGCACGAATCGATTGCGGGGCTGGAGCATTTCGACAAGGTAATCTCGGTCGATCAAGCCCCGATCGGGCGCACGCCACGCTCCAATCCGGCCACTTACACCGGCCTGTTTACGCCAATTCGCGACCTGTTCTCAACCGTGAATATGGCCAAGGAACGCGGCTATTCGGCCGGACGGTTTTCGTTCAACGTCAAGGGCGGGCGCTGCGAAGCCTGCCAGGGCGACGGCGTGATCAAAGTCGAGATGCACTTTTTGCCCGATGTCTACGTGCCGTGCGACGTCTGCCACGGCAAACGTTACAACCGCGAAACGCTGGAAGTGCAATACAAGGGCAAGAACATCACCGAGGTACTGGACATGACGGTGGAAACCGCGCATGAATTTTTCAAGCCGGTGCCGCTCATCGCCCGCAAGCTGCACACGCTGCTTGACGTCGGCCTGGGTTATATCCAGCTCGGCCAAAGCGCCACTACGCTCTCCGGCGGCGAGGCGCAACGAGTCAAACTGTCGCTTGAATTGTCGAAACGCGACACCGGCCGCACGCTGTATATCCTGGACGAGCCGACCACCGGCTTGCACTTCCACGACATCGACTTGTTGCTGAAAGTAATCCACAGACTACGCGACCAGGGCAACACCATCGTCGTCATCGAGCACAATCTGGACGTGATCAAAACCGCCGATTGGCTGATCGATCTGGGCCCGGAAGGCGGCGCCGGCGGCGGCCAGATTATTGCAACCGGCACCCCGGAACAAGTAGCGGCCAATCCGGCCAGCGTGACCGGGCAATATCTGGCGCCGTTATTGCAAAAGAAATAGCGTGTAGGTCCTCTCCGGCTGGGTGCGCAACCGCCTCGACGGCTCGGTCGAAGCCAGCGTTGCCGGCGAAACGCAGGCACTCACGCACATCATCGCCTGGGCCAAGCATGGGCCGGCCGGTGCGCAAGTGCAGCCAAGTAGGGCGGGTGCAACCCGCGCTGTGGAACCACGCTGAAATTTGCATTTGAGTCAAAAATATGCGGGTTGCACCCGCCCTACTTATCGAGGTGACGATGTCTTATTACCGGCGTGCTCAAGTTCCCGGCGGCACCTATTTTTTCACCGTTGTCACCGCAGGTCGTCAAAAAATATTAACCAACCCCGACATCAGAGCTGCGCTACGGGCTGCGATTGCCAAGGTCAGGCTAATGCATCCCTTCATCATCGATGGATGGGTGCTATTGCCAGATCATCTGCATTGCATCTGGACATTGCCGGAAAGTGATGCAGATTTCTCTACCCGTTGGCGTTTGATCAAACGCGAAGTCAGCGTCACTTGCGGCATGGATTATTTGAAACCGGAATTGTTAAGCGTAAGACGCGTGAAAAAACAATGTGGAACGCTTTGGCAGCACCGTTTTTGGGAACATTGGATTCGTAACGACGCGGATTACGCCGCACATATGGATTACCTGCATTTCAATCCCGTCAAACATGGTCTGGTGGACAGCGTTAGCGATTGGCCATGGTCGTCTTTTCATCGACATGTGGCGCATCAGGTTTATGCCGCTGATTGGGGCGGCAGGATCTGTTCTGCTTTGGTTTTACCTTACGACGGTTAAGCTGCGGCGGCATTGCGCGGGTTGCACCCGCCCTACTTCGTTTATTGTAAAGCGACGGCGTGGCGCACGAAATTCTATTTAAAATGGAGTATTTTAAATAGAACACTGAATAAATGCGGGTAACAAGTTGTTTTTTGCTATACTCTGCGGTAGTAATATAGATAACAAATCCCCATAGCAGGGCTCAACGCAAACCCATCCATAAACCGAGCGGCACAAAGGCTAGCGCGGCCAAGTTTCCCAGCAATACAATCGAGGCCACCTTGTCCGGCTCTTGCTGGTATTTTTCCGCCATCATGAAGCAGAACACGGCCGGCGGCAGCGCTGCGAACAGGTACATTTGACCGCGTTGGGCCGGGCCCATGCTCAGGACTTGATCCAGCCCGAAAGCGACGATCAGCCCGGCAAGCGGGCAGACGACGGCACCGACCAGGCCGATATGCCAGTTCTTGAAGGTGATGTCGAGCATGCGCACGCCAAGCGCGAACAGCATGATCGGAATGCACGCCTCTCCCAGCATTTTCATGCCTTGGAACAGCGCTGCCGGGACTGGGATTTTTACCACCGAAAAAACCACGCCGATGACCATCGATAGCATCATCGGACTTTTCAGAAAAGCCCAGTGGGATGCGCCGCTTTTGGGGCGGCCGGATTCAAGAATCTTGACGCCGACGGTAAAGTAAATCAGGTTGCCCGCCATGAACAGCGCTACCGCTGCCGACAGGCCGGCTTCGCCAAACGCCAGCACCGCCAACGGCAGCCCCATATTGCCGCAGTTGTTGTACATCATCGGCGGCACAAAGCTGCGTGCGTCAAAACCCAACAAGCGGGCCACCGGCCAAGCCAGCAGGCCGGAGCCGAGCGAAATCAGCACTCCGGCTAGAATCAGAGTGCCGTTTTGGGCCAGGTTGAAATCTTTCGCCGCCAGCGCGGTAAATACCAGCAAAGGGCACAGTACATCCATGCTGACCCGGTTTACAGCAGCCATATCGGCTTTTGCCGCTGCGCCGCGCACGCGGGCAAACCCAAAGCCAATCGCGATGATGAAAAAAACCGGCAAGATAATGCCGAGGATGCGTCCAAATACTTCCATCTGGTTTCCTGATGCTATTTAGTTGAGTTGACACAATGTTTGCCAGTAGTGCAGGCCTCTGTGCCTGCACTACCTCACTTCAACAAACGCGCTTCCGCCAGCGCTAAAGGCTTGATGGCGCCGCGCAGCACAACGATGTCGCCCAATGCCAGAATCAGGTTGTCGGACAATGCAAGATTGCGCAAATCGCGCCGCACAGCCATGATGTCGACCTCTAAGGTGCCAAGTTCCAGCGCCGCCAACGGCTTGCCGATTGCTCGGGCTTTATCGCTCAACGTCACGCTACGCAAGCGTGTCTGCAAGTGATTGGGATCATTGGCATCCACCTCCATTCCGTGAAAATAACCGCGAAACGATGCATAGCGCTCGCTGCGCGCGGCCTTGATCCGGTTTACCACGCGGCGCAAGGGTACACCCAGCAGCACCAACGCATGCGAAGCCAGCATCATGCTGCCTTCAATCGCTTCCGGCACTACTTCCGTTGCACCCGCAGCGCGCAATTTTTCGAGATCGGCATCATCGTAACTGCGCACAATTACAGGCAGGTTCGGCGCCAACTCATGTACGCAATGCAGCAGCTTGAGCGCCGACGGCGTACTGGCATAGGTGACCACCAGCACCGCGGCACGATGGATACCGGCCGCGACCAGGCTTTCCCGACGCGCCGCATCGCCATACGAGACATGCGAGCCTGACGCCTGTGCATCGCGCACCAGTTCCGGGTCGAGATCCAGCGCGTGATAAGCCCGTCCCTCCTCTTCGAGCAACTTGGCCAGGCTTTGCCCGCCACGCCCGAAGCCGGCAATGATCACATGCTTTTGGTTCGACATCGTGCGCGAGGCAATCTGGGTTAGCGCCAACGATTGTGTCATCCATTCATTGGCCGACAATTTCAGTACGATGGCGTCCGATTGGGCCAGAATGAACGGCGTCAACAGCATCGACAACACCATCGCGGCCAAAATCAGTTGAATGATGAACGGATCGACTAGCTGTAGAGCGCCAGCCTGATTCAGCAAAACGAAACCGAATTCCCCCGCCTGCGCCAATCCCAACCCGGTACGCAAGGCAATTCCCGCAGAAGCGCCAAAAATTTTGGCCAAGCCGGCAATCAGCACAAATTTGAACAGCACCGGCACCAGCAGCAATAGCAGCACCAGCCACCAGTTCTGCAACACCAGCATAACGTTGAGCAACATGCCGATGGTAATGAAGAATAGACCGAGCAAGACATCGCGAAACGGCTTGATGTCTTCTTCCACCTGGTGCTTGTATTCGGTCTCGGAAATCAGCATGCCGACAACGAATGAGCCTAGCGCCAGCGACAAGCCGGCCATTTCGGTAATCCAGGCCGCGCCTAGCACGATTAGCAACAGATTGAGCATGAACAGCTCTTGCGAGCGCCGCTTGACCACCACCTGAAACCACCAGCGCATCAATTTCTGGCCGATGAACAATAGCAAGACCAGCACGATTACCGCTTTGAAGCCGGCCCAGGCCAGCGTTTCGAGCAAATGGCTCTGATCTCCGGCCAGCGCCGGCACCATAATGAGCAACGGCACCAGCGCCAAATCCTGAAATAGCAAAATAGCGATAATGCGCCGTCCATGTTCGCTTTCCAGTTCCATGCGTTCGGTCAGCATTTTCGACACAATCGCAGTTGACGACATCGCCAGCGCGCCGCCCAAAGCAAACGAGGCTTGCCAACTGATCGACATCAACTGCGGCAACAACATCGCCATCATCCAGCCCAATGCCATGGCGGCGGCAATCGTAAACAGCACCTGCGCCATGCCGAGCCCAAACACGGTTTTACGCATGGCGAAAAGCTTCGGCAGCGAAAATTCCAGGCCGATCGAAAACATCAGGAAAACCACACCAAATTCGGCCAATTGATGGGTATTCTTGCTATCTTCTACCAGACCGAGTGCGTGTGGTCCGATCAGCATGCCGACTACCAAGTACCCCAGCATCGGCGGCAATTGCAGCATGCGAAAGGCGACCACGCCCAACACCGCGGCGCCTAACAAAATGAGAGTAATTTCCAGAGCTGAGAACATGATTTTTTAATAAGTTGGAGCAGGGTAGGCAGTTTTGTTGCCACTGGCAGGTTTTTTGCTTTGCTAATTCGATTATACTTTCAGTATGAATCAACCTACTGCAAAAAACTTGCCGGCAATGTTCGGCGCCGCCCAAGCGCTGCGGGCGCTTGACTTGGCGCGTGAAACGTTGCAAATCGAAGCTGACGCGATTCTGGCGCTAAAAGACCGGCTGTGCGCAGATGACAACCGCGTTGGCCAGGCAGTCGCTATTTTGTTCGCTTGCCGCGGTCGTGTGGTGGTGTCGGGAATGGGTAAATCCGGCCACATCGGCCGCAAAATCGCCTCGACCCTGGCCTCAACCGGCACCCCGGCTTTATTCCTGCATCCGGGGGAAGCTGCACACGGCGATCTCGGCATGGTGACTGCACAAGATGTCTTCCTGTCGATTTCAAACTCGGGCGAAGCGGCTGAACTGGTGGCTATCGTGCCTATCATCAAGCGCATGGGCGCCAAACACATCGCCCTGACAGGCAATGATGCCTCCAGTCTGGCGCTGCTGTCCGATGTGCACTTGAACGTGCGGGTCGACCGGGAAGCCTGTCCGCTGAATCTGGCGCCGACCGCCAGCACCACGGCCACTCTGGCGCTGGGCGATGCGCTGGCCGTGGCGCTGCTGGACGCGCGCGGCTTCCGGGCCGAAGATTTTGCTCGTTCGCACCCGGGCGGCGCGCTCGGCCGCCGCCTGCTGACCCGTGTTAGCGACGTGATGCGCAGCGGTGACGCAATTCCGGCCATTACGGTCGACGCCACATTGAGCGCCGCGTTGCTGGAAGTCTCCCGCAAAGGAATCGGCATGACCGCCATAGTCGATGATGGGTTTCACGCCATCGGCGTGTTCACCGACGGCGATTTGCGGCGCCTGATTGAACATGTCCAGGATTTCAGCAAACTGATGATCGCTGACGTGATGCATGCCAAACCACGCACCATCGGCCCCGACCAGCTGGCGGTGGAAGCGGTTGGCGTGATGGAACAATTCCGCATCAACCAGTTGCTGGTCGCCGACACGGACGGGGTTCTGGTCGGGGCGTTGCATATCCACGATCTGACCCGCGCCAAGGTAATCTGATGCCGCAAGACAAGCACCGTATCGAACGCGCCCGGCAGCACGCAGCCCAGGTCAAACTGATGATTTTCGACGTTGACGGCATCTTGACCGACGGCTGTCTGCACTTCGGCCCCGAAGGCGAAGTCATCAAGAGCTTCAACGCACTCGATGGCCACGGCATCAGGCTGTTGCAGCAATCGGGCGTAGCCACCGCCATCATCAGCGCGCGGCAGTCGGCTATCGTGACGCGCCGCGCAACCGATCTGGGCATTGTGCATGTGCAGCAGGGGATTCACGACAAACGGCACGCTTTCGAACAGCTACTGGCGCAGACCGGAATTCCCATGCAGTCTTGCGGGTTTATCGGCGACGATGTGATCGATCTGCCGATCTTGACGCGGGTGGGTTTTGCCGCAAGCGTGCCGAATGCACACCCCGAAGTGCAGTGTCGGGTCCATTATGTGACGCAAGCGGGCGGCGGGCGCGGCGCGGTGCGCGAGATTTGCGACTTCATCCTGCGCGCGCAAGGCAATTACGAGGCGGCGCTGGCACCGTACCTGACATGAAAAGCGCTGATTCGAGCTACCGCTTACGCCTGATCGTAGTGATTGCGCTGGGCCTGGTTATGGCGCTGGGCAGTTTCTGGGTGTTGGAATTAATGCGCAAAATTAGTATTGATAACGCACCGGATATTGTCCGCAGCGAGCCCGATTTTTATGTCGATAATTTTAAATTCATTCAGCTCGCTAAAGACGGGCAGCTGCACT
Source organism: Glaciimonas sp. (assembly GCA_012927585.1). Taxonomy (GTDB): domain Bacteria; phylum Pseudomonadota; class Gammaproteobacteria; order Burkholderiales; family Burkholderiaceae_D; genus AVCC01. The sequence goes on along the minus strand of JABBOY010000006.1, from coordinate 53,427 downwards.
ACAAGATGTCCGGCGACAGGCTCACCCACGAGCCGCTGCATGACTCTTACCAAATCGCGCAACCGATTATCATCAGCCCTGGCATGGCACGCGCACCGATGACGATGCGCGCCGAAAGCGCAATGATAGAAGACGATAATAGCAAAGTGCACCTGCGCAAGAATGTGCGCATTGATCGTCCCGCTTCCGGTCAGAGCCAAGCCCTGCACCTGGAAACCGAATACTTGCTGCTGTTGCCTGACGAAGATGTAATGCAGTCGGACCAGCCGGTGAAATTGCTCCTGGGTCAGTCCACACTCTCGGGCAATGGCCTGTTTGCCAACAACGCCACCCGAGAATTGCGGGTATCGGGCAATGTGCATGGCAGCTTCCCGCCATCGGTTTCGCATTGATGCTTACTGCGCCAAATTTGTCGCACCCAACCTCCTTGATAGGAATAGTTTTATGAAACGGTTTTTTCTGTTGTTTCTGACGCTGATCGGGATGTTTTTTTCGGCCGGCGCACTGGCCGAAAAAGCCGATACAGACAAGCCAACCAATGTCGAAGCCAACCAAATGTCTTACGATGATCTTAAACAGATCAATACCTTCATCGGCAATGTGGTTCTGACGCGCGGTACGCTGCTGATGAAAGCGGACAAAGTGGTCGTCACGACCGACCCGTCCGGCTATCAGTTCGCCACCTTGTACGGTGCGCCGGGTGCAGTAGCGACTTTTCGCCAGAAACGCGATGGCGGCCCCAATCTGTGGATGGAAGGGCAGGCAGAGCGGATCGAATACGACACCAAGACAGAAATCGCCAAATTGTTTTCGCACGCGAAGCTGAAGCGACTCGATGGCAGCAAGACTACCGACGAAGTCGAAGGCGAATTTATTTCTTACAACAGCGGCAGCGAATTCTTCAACGTTACCAACAGCGCCAGCGGCACCAGCACGCCGGGCAATGGGCGCATCAAGGTGACTATCCAGCCGCGCACGGTAAAGGGCCAATAAGATGCCTCAGACCAGCCTTCAAAGCAGTACCCTTAGTGTCCGCGGCCTGCAAAAAAGTTACAGCAAACGCTTGGTCGTGCGCGACATTTCACTGGAAGTAAAAAGCGGCGAAGTGGTCGGCTTGCTAGGCCCCAACGGCGCCGGCAAAACCACCTCGTTTTACATGATCGTAGGTCTGGTGCCATCGGACGCCGGCACCATCGATCTCGATGGCGTCGACATTTCGCGCCTGCCGATCCATCGCCGCGCCTTACTCGGCCTGTCTTACCTGCCGCAGGAAGCTTCGGTTTTCCGTAAGCTGACGGTGGAGGACAATATCCGCGCAGTACTGGAGTTGCAGAAAGAAAATGGCAAAGCACTCTCGAAAGCTGCCATTGAAGAACGCTTGAATAAGTTGCTGGCCGACTTGCAAATTGAAAAGCTGCGTGAAAATCAGGCGCTATCATTGTCTGGCGGCGAGCGCCGGCGGGTCGAAATCGCCCGGGCGCTGGGTACCAATCCGCGCTTCATCCTGCTCGATGAGCCGTTTGCCGGGATCGATCCGATTGCAGTCATCGAGATTCAGCGCATCGTGCGCTTCCTCAAGGAGCGCGGCATCGGCGTGCTGATCACCGACCACAATGTGCGCGAAACCCTCGGCATCTGCGACCGCGCCTACATCATTAACCAGGGTGCCGTACTGGCCAGCGGCCAGCCCGATGACATCATTGAAGATGCTTCGGTACGGCGGGTGTACCTGGGCGAACATTTCCGCATGTAAAGATAAATCACCTCATGCGACAAATTCTTTCGGTATGAAGCAATCACTCCAGCTACGCACTTCGCAACATCTTGCGCTGACGCCGCAGTTGCAGCAATCGATCCGGCTACTGCAGTTGTCAACGCTGGAGTTGCGTCAGGAGCTGGAACAGATTTTGTCCGACAACCCGCTGCTGGAGCGGCTGGACGACCCGCTCGACCATTCGGTGCGCTTGCTGGCCGATGGCGCAATTAGCACTGGCCCTACTGGCGCCGAAGTCGACCCGGCCAGCGCGCAGAACGGTGCCACAGCCGAAGCAGATACCGGATTCGATACGCCCGATGCACAGAGCGCCGCATCGGACTGGAGTTTTGATGACGTAGCGCGCACCAGCAAGGCGCCGGAAGACGACGACGGTCGTGCCCAGCTCGGCGCGCACGAATCCACTCTGCGCGAGCACCTGCTGGAGCAAGCCAATGTAAGCTTGCGCCAACAGCGCGACCGCGCTTTGCTGGAATTGCTGATCGATGCGCTTGATGACAATGGCTACCTGGAAGAATCTCTTGACGCCATTCACGCTCGCTTGCCGCCAGAACTCGGTGTCGAACCGGAAGATCTATCGTTCGCGCTGGCGCTGCTGCAAAGTTTCGAACCGGCCGGGGTTGGCGCGCGCAACCCGTCGGAATGTCTGGCGCTGCAGATCCGCCGTCTGCCCAAAGCGCCGTTTGTGACGCGCCGCCTGGCGCTTGCCATCGTCGAACAGCACTTGGTTTTGTTTGCACAGCGCGACTTTGGTAAACTCAGAAAATTGCTCAATTGCGATGATGAAGATTTACGTGAAGCGCAAGTGCTGATCAGGCAATGCAACCCGCATCCGGGCGCCATATTCGGCAGCGGAAGTGCCGACTATGTAATGCCTGATGTCATAGTCAGTCTCGGCAAGAATGGCTGGCAGGTCAGTTTGAATCATGACGTCATGCCGCGACTGCGGGTTAATGCACTGTATGCCAACATCCTCAAGCAAGACAAGGGGGGTGGTTCGATGACGTCGCAACTGCAGGAAGCGAAGTGGCTGATCAAGAATATGCGGCAGCGTTTCGATACTATTTTGCGCGTTGCACAAGCCATAGTCGAGCGGCAACGGAATTTTTTCAGCCACGGCGCAGTGGCCATGCGGCCTCTTGTTTTGCGTGAGATTGCTGATACACTTAATCTGCACGAGAGCACAATCTCTCGCGTCACCACCCAAAAATACATGCTCACGCCGCATGGCATGTTTGAGTTGAAATATTTCTTCGGCAGCCATGTCGCCACCGAAACCGGAGGAGAAGCTTCTTCTACGGCAATCCGCGCACTCATCAAACAACTGATAGGAGCTGAAAACCAGAAAACGCCACTTTCCGATAGTAAGATCGCCGACATGTTGGGCGAGCAAGGTATGGTCATCGCCCGTCGTACCGTCGCAAAATACCGCGAAGCGCTCAAAATCCCGCCTGTCAATTTGCGAAAGTCTTTGTAGTCCAGTCGTCTGAAGTCCTTGCAATGCAGTTACTGTTGCTGCATTTTCGACTCTGGCCGACCTATCAGGCCCGAGGCAGGTAGCGATAATTTCCATAGGAGTGTTTTATGAATCTCACCATCAGTGGACATCACCTCGAAGTAACCCCCGCCATTCGTGAATATGTACAATCCAAAGTCGAGCGCCTTACGCGCCACTTCGATCATGTCATTGATATCGCGCTCATCCTGAGCATTGATAAGCTCCCCGAAAAAGAAAAACGGCAACGCGCTGAAATTAATCTGAATCTTAGCGGGAAAGCGCTACATGCAGAAAGCTCGGAGCAAAACCTGTACGCAGCCATCGATACGACGATCGACAAGCTCGACCGCCAAATTATCAAGCACAAAGGCAAGGTACAGGACCACCCACACGATGCCATCAAGCACCTCGACGGAGAACCCGAGCTGCCGGAAGCATCCGCGATTTCCTGATTGGAGATACGCAGGGTCGAACAATTCGACTCGCAACAATCAAGGGCGCAGCACTTTGCGCCCTTTTTAGTACCTGATGCATTGGTTCAATCTGCTACTGCTACCGTTACCCAATGTCAACTCCATTCACACTTCCAGCCGGCGCACCTGCAACCATGACAGAACACGTTCACATTTCGATCAAAAACCATATCGGCTGCATTACGCTGGATCGCCCCAAAGCGCTCAATTCCTTAGCGTTGGAAATGATCCGGGCTATCACGGAAGCGCTGCTGGAGTGGCGCGCCGACGGCACCATCCGCGCTGTGCTGATCCGCAGCAGCAGCGCAAAAGCTTTCTGCGCCGGCGGCGATATTCGTTTCTTTTACGATATTGGCACTGCAACGCCGCGTGGCGGCAGCGCTTTGCTGGAAGATTTTTTCACCGAGGAGTACACCCTCAACCATTTAATCCATCACTATCCAAAACCGTATATTGCGCTGATGGATGGCGTAGTGATGGGCGGCGGCATGGGCGTGGCGCAAGCCGGCCCGGCCTCTCGACTGCGCATTGTGACCGAGCGCACCAAGATGGCGATGCCGGAAGTCAATATCGGCATGTTCCCGGACGTCGGCAGCGGCTATTTTTTGTCCCAGTGTCCGGGGCAAATCGGCGCCTATCTGGGCGTTACCGGCGACATCATCACGGCCGCAGACGCCTTGTATGCGGGTCTGGCCGATTTTTTCCTGCCGTCGCCGCAATTGCCGGTCTTAACAGAAATGCTCGAATCCGGCGACGATATCGAGGTACGGACGGCCATATGCGACTTCGCAGCCGGCTTCGACAACGCCATTGCGCCCGAGGCCGGCATGCTGGCGGTTCATCGGGACGCGATCGATCGCCATTTTGCGCAGAGTACGGTGCCGGACATCATCAAATCGCTGGCGCAGGACGATGCGCCGTTCGCGCAAAAGACTCTGGCCCTCATGCAAAAACGTTCACCGCTGATGATGTGCGTGACGCTGGAGCAGATCCAGCGCAGCGCCGCACTGAGCGTAGCCGACTGCCTGCGCATGGAGCGCACCATGATGCGGCATTGCTTCGAGCAGGGAGAAGTCATCGAAGGTGTGCGAGCACTGGTGGTGGATAAGGATAACGCGCCGCAGTGGAGCCCGGCCACGCTGGCGGCGGTAACGCCGGACATGATCGCCGCCTTCTTCGCGCCCGTCTGGCCGCCGCACGCGCATCCGCTGCGAAGCCTCGAATAACCGGAAATGTAGGTCGGGTTAGCGTAGCGTAACCCGACATTCTCAGCTGCAAATGTCGGGTTACGCGATAAAGCCGCTAACCCGACCTACTTTAAATAGTTGGAGTATCACTAAAAATATCATACTTTACGCATATAATATATGCGTAACTAAAAAATACCAGGCAGTGTATTTTTTAATAATTCGATTATCAGAGTTCTTCCACCATGAATAAACGCCGATGTTCGCGCGTTGCATAACGGTCGGTCATGCCGGCAATATAGTCGGCAATTTTGCGCGCCTGCGCCTGCAAGTCGTTCTGCCCGGGCGGCAGGCGGTAATCCGGCGGCAGCAGGTTCGGCTCTTCCATGAAGGCGTCAAATAGTGCGGTAATGATGCGACGCGCCTTGGTCGTCATCCGATTGACCAGATAGTGCCGGTACAAATTCTCATGCAGGAAACGCTTCATCAGGGCCGCGTCCTGCCACATCCGGCCAGAAAACGCGATCAGCGTGCCGGCGCTGCGCACAGCGTCGATCGATGCCGGTTGCGCCTGTGCAATACGGGCCTGGGAAGTCTGGATTAAATCGACGATCAAGGCATTGATCATGCGGCGCACCGTTTCATAGATCGCACGCCGCTCGCCGATGCCGGGAAATACCGCTTCGACTTCGTGCCGGTGGCGCGCGAACAAATCGACTTGTGCCAATTGCTCGACCGTCAGCAAGCCGGAGCGCAAGCCGTCGTCGATATCGTGATTGTTATAAGCGATCGTGTCGGCCAGATCGACCAGTTGCGCCTCCAGCGACGGCTGCTTGCGGTCGATGAAACGTTGGCCGATGGCACCGAGTTTGGCTGCGTTTTCCAAAGAGCAATGTTTGAGAATCCCTTCACGAGTCTCGAAAGTCAGGTTCAAACCATCGAAAGCGCCATACCGTTCTTCCAGTGCATCGACCACGCGCAAGCTTTGCAGATTATGTTCAAAACCACCATAGCCCTGCATGCAGGCATTCAGCGCATCCTGCCCGGCATGGCCGAACGGCGTGTGCCCCAGATCGTGCGCCAGCGCAATGGCTTCGATCAGATCTTCATTCAGGCGCAAATTACGCGCCACCGAGCGGGCTATTTGCGCCACTTCAAGGCTATGCGTCAAACGGGTGCGGAACAGGTCGCCCTCGTAATTAACGAAAACTTGCGTCTTGTATTCCAGCCGGCGGAAGGCGGCAGAGTGAATGATGCGATCACGGTCGCGCTGGAACTCGGTGCGGGAGGAAGGCGGTGGCTCCGCAAAACGCCGGCCCTGCGATGTGGCCGGCTGGGCTGCATAGGGAGCAAGATCGGCGTTGAGGGTCATGGGCCAAGGGCTAAATTTAATTTAATTTAATTTTAATCTAATGAATTGCAGCGTGCAGCGTTGCCAGCAGAACGTCCGGCGGCACACTCATGATAGCGGGTTTTCCAAGCGGCTTGAGGAGGATGAACTTGATCTGGCCAGCTTCGTTTTTCTTGTCGACTTCCATCAACTCCAGCCAGCGCGCCTGGCCCAGATCCGGCGCGACCGTAGGCAAACCTGCCGCCTGCACCAGAGCAGTGAGGCGAATCTTGGTCACGTAATCGATAAACCCCAGCCGATACGACAGATCGGCCGCCATCACCATGCCGCAGCCGACCGCTTCGCCGTGCAGCCACTTGCCGTAACCGAGTCCCGATTCGATGGCATGACCGAAAGTATGGCCGAAGTTGAGAATGGCGCGCAAACCGCCCTCGCGCTCATCCTGGCGCACCACGTCGGCCTTGATTTCGCAGGAACGGTGGATTGCTGCGGTAATGGCGGCAGTATCCCGCGCCACCAATTTGGCAATATTGTTCTCGATCCAATCAAAGAATGGCGCATCGATGATGGCCGCCATCTTAATGATTTCGGCCAGACCGGCGGCTAGTTCGCGTGCCGGCAAGGTGGTCAGCGTACTGGTGTCGCTGATCACGGCCTGCGGCTGGTAAAACGCACCAATCATGTTTTTGCCCAGCGGATGGTTGATGCCGGTCTTGCCGCCGACGGCAGAATCGACTTGCGACAGCAGCGTGGTTGGAACTTGAACGAAGGGAATACCGCGCATATAGCTGGCAGCCGCAAACCCGGTCAGGTCGCCGATGACGCCGCCACCCAGCGCAATCAGGGTAGTTTTGCGGTCACATTTTGCACCCAGCAATGCATCGAAAATCTGCATCAGACTGGCCCAGTTTTTATATTCCTCGCCATCGGGCAGGATAATGGTCAACACGTGCTTGCCGGCCGCCTGCAGCACCTGCACAAACTGCTCCAGATACAAAGGCGCCACAGTGGCGTTGGTCACCACCGCCACCCGCGTGCCCTGAATATGTCGGCCGACCAGAATGGAGTCGGTCAGCAGCGACTGGCCGATGATGATCGGATAGCTGCGGTTGCCCAGATCGACTTTCAATTGCATGGAAGGGGGCTGTGAAGTATTCATCTGTTGCCGTTTATTCTGGGGTTCGCCAAGCACACAAGGATGCTCAGTCTGCACCGACAACCCTAAGTGGTGCAATATGGAGTGCACCATGTATTGTACATTTGGCCGCCCGGTATCGATGACGACATGGGCAATTTCGCGATACAGTGGGTCGCGCTGGCGGCTGAGTTCTTCCAGAAGTTTGCGCGGATCGGCAGTCTGCAACAACGGCCGGTTCTTGTCATGCCCGGTGCGCTGCAAAATATTTTGCACGCTGGTGCGCAAATACACGACTGTGCCGCGCGCATGTAAGTAAGCCCTATTCTCCGCATCGAGAATCGCACCGCCGCCGGTAGCCAGCACAATGCCCTGCTCTGCCGTCAAGTCGCGAATCACTTCCGCTTCCCGACGGCGAAAACTGCCCTCCCCCTCGATTTCAAAAATCCACGGGATCGAGGCGCCAGTGCGCGCCTCGATCTCATGGTCGGAATCAACGAAACGTTTGTTCAGCTTCTTGGCCAGTGCGCGTCCGACAGTGGTTTTGCCGGCGCCCATCAGGCCAATCAGGAAAATGTTTTCTTTTAACCCGGGGACGAGCATTGTTTTACACCGTATGGGCTTACCTGGCCAGGTGGCGATATATCAGTGTTGTTGTAGTCTGATCCAAGCCCTGGCAAAGTAAATGAAGCGATATAGCGCGCTTCGGTTCCCGCCACTGAGCCCGTTATCGTCATATCCACATACAACCAAGCTGCGCGGTCGCGCGGATAAACCAATGAGATAGTCGCCGACCCGGTTGCATCCGTTTTGCCGGTAGACGTTACCGTCACAGGGATACCTGGATCAAGCCGGCCATTGCCATTGAAATCTTCCCCTGCGTCAAGTATCCCATTTCTGTTCACATCTTCATTTGGACAAGTATAGAGAGACATTTGCACCCAATGCTTCAAAAGAGAGCCAGGATAATTAACAACTGCCCAATACCCCTTGGAATAAAAACTCGGCCAGACTGCCGCTACCACATTCGCCCCTGAAACAGCGTTACCGGAAGCATCCGTCACAAATACCGCATAGTCCACTTGATAAGTTGCCGAAGTCGGTGTCGCTACTGTATTGCCGGTTCCTGCACTGATAAACAGTGACTGCTTGGAAACCGTCAGTGTAGCGATAGTTGCTGCAGTCGATGCACCCTGGATTTGCGCCTGAATTTGAACGCCATTCACTGCGGTAGAAGTGGCGCCAGCGATGTACACCACAGACGCGGAACCATCGCTGCCGGTCGTTGCAACGGAAGGTTGCTGCAAACGGCCGCCACTTGGGTCTGACACAATAGAGAAATTTACCCGCGCATTTTTTACCAAATTATTTTGCCCGGTGCCATCGCGCACTACTGCGCGAAACGTACTTTGCTGGGCTGTGCTGCTACTGGTATTGGTGCCGATAATAGCAAAATCCGGCTGCAGACTGATGGTCGCAATGGACGTTAAGGGCGCGATAAATTCAATCGTTCCTTGTGCTATCGTTCCTGTAGAACTCAGTATAGCGTTCAGTGTCGCCAGCCCTGGAGTACTCGCTTGTATATAAGCAGTTGCGTTTCCGCTGCCATCCAAAGCAATGGGGGTACTCAATGATGTGGCGCATCCTGCATCGCTAAATACACTGCCAAGTGAACTGTTCAAACTTACTGCACCGGACTGCGGCACGCCAGCGTCGTCATGATGGATGCTGACTGTCTGACAAGTATTAGTATTTGACTCGGTTAGCACTGTACTGCCACTTACTACTTTCACGTTAAAATTCGAGGTGTTTATTTTGATTGGCGCAGATGCTTTTTCACCTAATGCAGTGACGGATACCGTATCCGAGGTGCCGCTATTTGCGGCAAAAGACAAAATAAGCTGACCACTGGAATCGGTGATGGCCGCGCCACCACTCTTGACTGTCAGTGTATTAGTAATGGCACTGAAAGTGACTGGCTTGCCTTTGAGAGGAGAGCCGGCCGAATCCTTCAAAGTCACAGAGATATCAGAGACCGTATTGATATTGACGCCAGCACTTGCGTTGATCACAAGCTTGGTTCCAACAACATTCACAGTTGTTGTTTTTGAGATGGCGCCAGCGGCTTTGGCAGTTACTGTAATCAACCGTGTCGTAGGGTCGCCGCCAATGCTTAATTTCGCAGTCACGAGCCCAGTTGCGTCAGAAATCGGATTAATCCCGGTGATATCGCCCGAGTCGGTACTAAAAGTTACTGTTGCGCCAGGAACCACGTTGTTGTTGGTATCTTTGACGACAGCTTTGATCGTTACCTCTGAACCTTCAACACCGGCCGATTGAATAATGCCGCTAGTTGAGGATAGCAAGATGGTCGCAACGGTAGGGCCGGTTGAAACAGGTGGCGGCTGATTTGGGTTCGTACCTGGAGACCCCCCTCCACCGCCGCAAGCAGTCATCATGATTGCAGCCAAAACGCCTGCGCTTAAATTCCGAAGCATATTCTTCGAACCATTTTTTATGCCAAATTGCATTATTTTCCCCTTGTTGTTGCCTTACTGTTTTGAAACTTTTAATCAGCGCGTCGTCAAACGATCTGCCACGATTTTCGGCGTGATAAAGATCAGCAATTCCGTCTTGTCATTTGTGCGACTCTTGTTCTTGAATAGATTGCCCAGGACAGGGATATCGCCCAGCAACGGAACTTGGGTCACTGTCTCGAGTTCCTGCTGGGTGTAGATGCCGCCGAGCACCACGGTACCGCCATTTTCAACTTGCACCTGCGTTTTGACATGCTTGTTATTGATCGCAAAGTTGCCGCCCACCGCAGCGCCACGGCTGTTCTTGGTGACATCGACATTGAGGATGATGTTGCCATCCGGCGTGATCTGCGGCGTCACTTCCAACATCAGGTTCGCTTTTTTAAACTGAATCGCGGTCGCGCCGCTGCTGGTCGCCTCCTGGTAAGGGATTTCCTCGCCCTGTTCGATCAGTGCCTGCTGCTGGTCGGAGGTGACGACACGTGGGCTGGAGATAATCTTGCCCTTGCCGTCCGCTTCCAGTGCTGACAACTCCAAGTTCAGGAAGCGGTTGGCGGCAGCAGAGAACAGGCTAACCGCGAGACTGCTGGCGTTAAATGTGTTGATGCCTGCCGCCGGCAAATTGATGAATTGGGAATTGGGAATATAACTACCCGGAGTCACCGCGGCTTGGCCAGTCTGTTCGCCGACACCTAAATAAGTACCGGTAATAGCTGCGCGATTGCTGCCGCTAATCTGGTAACCGCTATCCCCGCCACGAATAGTGCGCATATCCGCGAAGCCCAGCTTTACGCCCAGATTTTTGCTGAAGCTGTCGCTAGCCTCGACGATGCGCGCCTCAATCAGGACTTGACGCGAAGCAATGTCAATTTTCTGGATCAGTTTGCGGATGTCATCCAGCTTAGAGGCAATATCGGTCACAAACAACTGATTGGTGCGCTGGTCGATGACGGCGCTGCCGCGTTTCGACAGGATGCGGTTTTTGTTATCGACCGCGCCATCCAGGCCGAAAACCAGTTTGAATGCTTCCGCTTTTTGGTAATTCAACTGAAAAGATTCCGAGCGCAATGGTTCCAACTCCGCTATTTGCGCTTTTTGCTCCAGCTCCAGTTTTTCCTTGGTTAACAATTCATCCTTGGGTGCAATCCACATTACAGTGCCATTCTTGCGCATATCCAGGCCCTTGGCTTGCATCACGATATCGAGCGCCTGATCCCACGGCACGTCCTTCAATCTGAGGGTCAGATTGCCATTGACGCTATCGCTGGTGATGATATTAAGCCCGGTGAAGTCGGCAATGACTTGCAACACCGCGCGCACCTCTACATTCTGAAAATTCAGCGACAGTTTTTCACCCCGGTAGCCTTGGGTTCCCTGCGTAAGCTTGTTGGGGTCTTCCTTGATCGGCCTGACTTCGATCACCAACTGGGATTCGCTCTGGTAAGCGCTGTGCTCCCACAATCCCTTGGGCTCGATGGTCATGCGCACATTACTGCCCTGCTGCAGCGTCGTGATAGTTTGCACAGGCGAACCGAAATCGGCCACATCCATGCGCCGCCGCAATACCTCCGGTAAGCTGGCTTTGAGAAAGTCGACCACTATCGTTTGCCCTTGCTGGCGCACATCGACGCCAATCTGGCTGTTCGGCAAATCGACGATAACGCGCCCTTCTCCGCCTACTCCACGGCGAAAATCAATGTCGCGGAGCTCTTGCTTGCCGGCTACAGTCGGTGTTGCAGTTAACACCGGCAGGCCGGATGATCCGACCGGAGTAGCAATGCCGCCGGAACCGTCAATCGTCACAATAACCACATTGCCTTCAACCACAGTGGCGTAATTCAAGGGCCGCTTCAGATTGAACACCAGACGCGAACGCATCGCTGCCTGTACCAGGTTGACATTGGTGACATCGCCCAGGTTGATGTCTTGCACTGACTTGCCGGTGGCATTGCTAACACCGGCGAAATCCAGCGCAATACGGGCCGGACTGGTGATCGCAAAACCGAGCGGCGCTTTGGCCAGCGGCTTTTTGAGCGTCACCTTGACGATCACGTTAGCCCCCTGCTGATTGGCTACTACCGATTCAATCGCATTATCGGCAGGGGTCTGCGCCAGCACGAAGCCACTTACCAGCGACAGGCAAAGCAGACCCAACTTCTGCACCGCCTCCCTGGCGAATCCGGCCACGGCTCTGGACGCCCGCGCATCCAGGCTTTTATATTGTTTTTTTAATGCGTTCATTTTTTACTCTCCTGCAACTCTAACTTGGCTTGACGCTCGGTCCATTTCCCGGACGCATCTTGAACGATTTCCTTGATTTCTACTTCAGTTTCGGTCACTTTAGTCACCATGCCGAAGTTCTGACCGACATAATTACCGACCTTGATCTGGTACACGGCCTTATCGACCTGCAATAGCGCAAAGCTCAGACCGGGCTTTTGCAAGGTGCCAACCATTTTCAGCGTATCCAGTGGGTAATCTTCCAGTACTTCCCGGCGTCGATCGAGATTAGGCTTGAGCGCGCCATTCGATTTGGCCTGCATTCTCGCCAGCGCCACCGAAAGCTTGATCGGGTTGAAAGGATCAACCGCATCGGCGGCAGCGTAGGCGAAAGGCATGAATTGCTTGGGCTCGTCAATTTTTCGAATAACAATTTTTGTTTCACGCTTGACATCTTTCATCCATTGCGTGACTTCCGGTTGCTCACTGTTGCCGCACCCACCCAAGCTGGTCAGCAACAGCAACAGCGGCAAACTTTTTTCCCATCGGAAAAACATCATTTTTTGCCACCTTTCTTGTCGGTAGCCAGCTTGCGCTGGGCCGCGACTTCTTCCAGATCCAGGTAGCGAAATGTCTTGGCGACCGCTTCCAGGCTTAATACGCCATCTTTGCCTGCGACCAAGTTCATGCTGTTGAGTGTGACAATGCGCGGCAAATGGGCGATATCGCTGGTGAACGCACCGACATCGTGATAACTGCCGACCACCTTGATATTGATCGGCAGCTCCGCATAGTAATCTTTGACTGCCACCTGGCCCGGCTTGAACAGTTCGAATTGCAGACCCCGTCCAATGCCGGCCTGGTTAATATCGGATAGCAGCGCATCCATCTCGGCCTTGCTCGGCAATTGCTTTTCCAGAGTGGCGACATATTGACCCACCTGCTCTTTTTGTTGGCGCAGACCGTCAAGATTCATGGCTTGCGCGATCTTGCTGCGGTAGTCATCCCTAAGCTTTTGCTCCTGCTGTACCCCGGCGTCCAGCGCTGCAATCTGGTCACTCCAGTAAAAATACCAACCCAGCGCCAGGACTGCAAACAGAACCCCGAATGCACACAGCAAGCGCGGCGCAAGCGGCCACTGTCCTGGCTGTCGTCCATTGAGGTTCTGGAATTGTGCGGCGAGTGAATCGATCAGTTGTTTTACGTCTGCCATGAAGCGTCTCTCTTGCTTGGTTGTCAGGGTTGCGCGGGGGAAGCACCGGCATTTGCGGGCGAATCGGACTCTTTGTCACGCGGCCGCTTAATACCCACATTGATGGTGAATTCAAAGACTTTTTTGGCGTCTTTGCCTTGTCCGAGGTTAGTGGAGCGAATTTCAATCAGTTCAGGCAAGTTAAGCCAGGAAGAGTTGTTACTGAGATTGCGCAAAAATTCCGAAACCCGCTCATTCGACTGCGCGTAGCCATTCATGACTACTCGCTGTCCATCCTGCTTGAAGGCGCGCAAATAGATGCCCTCGGGAGTTTGCTTGACCAATTCATCCATCAGGTAGACTGGCTGGTTGCGGTCTCCCTGCAAATCCTCTACCGCTTGCTGGCGTGCTTTTAATGCGTCGATTTCCTGTTTCAGCATGGAGATTTCCTTGATCTGGATATCCAGCTTGGCATTTTCGACCTTGATGAAGTTATTTCGCTGCTCTTGTGCAGAAATTTTATTTCCAATGCCAAAGCCAACCAGAATCACAATCAGTGCCGCCACAGTGCCGCCCAAACCCAGCATTGCGTAAAATTCACTTTGGCGTTTTTTACGCTTTTCTTCCCGGTGCGGAAGCAGGTTAATTCTGATCATAGATCGAACCTCCGCAGCGCCAGGCCGCAAGCGACCAGGTAAGCGGGCGCATCGATGCGCAATTGTTTTTCACGTATTCCCTCACCCAGTTTCATGCCGGCAAAAGGATTGGCGACCGTGCTGTTAATCTTTGTCCTGCTGGCAACGATACCAATCAGGTCGGGGATAGTGGCGCACCCCCCGGCCAGAAACAGCCGGTCGATGCGGGCGTGCGGCGTCGAAGTGAAAAAAAACTGTATCGCGCGGGTAATCTCCTGCGCCGCACTTTCCAGAAAGGGCATAAGCAGTTCAGCCGCATAGTTGTCGGGCAAATTGCCTCCCTTCTTCTTGATCTCGGCCTCTTCAAAGGCCAAACCATAGGTGCGCACGATATCCTGGGTCAGCTGATTGCCGCCAAATGGTTGCTCACGCTCATAAATTACCTGGCCATCCAGCATCACCGAGAGATGCGTCAACTGCGCACCAATCTGGAACAATGCGATGATTTGCCCGTTGCCCCCCTTGGGCTGCGCAGGATTGATGCGCAGTAGCGCGGACCTGGCCGCATACGATTCGATATCCATGACTAGCGGTTTCAAGCCAGCCGACTCGGCAACCGCCACCCGGTCCTCCACTTTTTCTTTGCGCGAGGCTGCGAGCAAGACATCAATATCGTCGGGGGAATTGTCCGAAGGGCCGATCACATCGAAATCAAGGCTGACTTCGTCCAGTGCAAACGGAATGTACTGGCTGGCTTCCGACTCGACATGCAACTCCAGTTCCAGCTCCGACATTCCTGCCGGCAAGACAATCTTCTTGGTTATGACCGAGGCAGGCGGCATTCCTAATGCGACATTTTTTGCGCGGGTGCCGCTTTTCTTCCAGATGCGACGCACCGCCTCGGCAACCTGCTCGATATTTACAATATTGCCATCCACAATGGCACCGCGCGGTAATGCTTCGAATGCGGCACGCTCCAGTCGCAATTCGCCCTTGCTCAACTCGGACAGCTCAACTAACTTCACCCCTGAAGTACTGATATCCAGTCCTATCAATGGCCGATTTCTGATGCTGAATAACGATCTGATTTCAATAGCCAACGACAATCTCCTTTAACATGAATTAACGTGACGCACCGTGGCTTGACGTGAGCCATAGCGTGAACGCAACATCCAAATGGCTGTCCAATATGCGGAGCGGTTTGAAAATGCAAATTTATTTGCTTTTAAAGTGGTGATTTAGATCAAACTTTTTTCAATTGCTTTAAATCGTAGCAACAAGGGCCCGAATGTGTAAAGAAATTTCCACAAAGACACAATAATATGCGTTGCCAAAATCCGATATACCTGCAACCCCGGTCATACACAATTGGCCCGGCACGCCGTGCCACCCTTGCATTCGCAAGGGATGGTTTACAGCTGCCGCTATAATGTCGCCGATAACGACTTCTACCAGACACCGCGCATGACATCCGACAACGCTGCAAAATCCACAAAAAAATCGCCCAAAAGCTCGCCCGGATGGATTGCCCGGATCCTGATCGGTGCCACAGGGCTGGCAATGGGCCTGGTACTCATTGGCGTGCTGGTGCTCGGCATTGCGATCGCGCTGGCATACCCGAATTTGCCGGCGCTGGATGCGCTCACAGTGTACCGGCCAAAGATGCCGTTGCGCATCTTTTCTGCCGATAATGTGTTGATTGGCGAATTTGGCGAAGAACGGCGCAGCATGGTGCGCATCAAGGATATTCCCGATGTGATGAAAAAAGCGGTGCTTGCCATTGAGGATGATCGTTTTTATGAGCATGGCGGCGTTGATTATCAGGGCATCATCCGGGCTGCGATTCACAACCTGAGCGGTGGCGCCAGACAGGGTGCTTCCACCATCACCCAGCAAGTGGCGCGCAACTTTTTTCTATCCAGCGAACAGACCTTGAAGCGCAAGATATATGAAGCCCTGCTGGCCTGGAAAATCGAGAAAAGCCTGTCGAAAGACCAGATTCTTGAGGTGTACATGAACCAGATTTATCTGGGACAGCGCGCCTACGGCTTTGCCGCGGCCGCCCAGATTTATTTTGGCAAAAAACTGCAGGATGTCACTACCGCCGAAGCAGCAATGCTGGCCGGGCTGCCGAAAGCGCCGTCGTCAAACAATCCGGTGGTCAATCCCAAGCGTGCCAAAACCCGCCAGCAATACATCCTGAGCAGAATGCACCAGCTCGGCTACATCAACGACGCGCAATTCGAACAGGCAAAGAATGAAACCCTGCGCATCAAGAGCTTTAGCAATGAATTCGGCATGCATGCGGAATATGTGGCTGAAATGACCCGGCAACTGGTCTATGAGCAATACAAGGAAGATACTTATACCCGCGGCCTGAATGTATACACGACGATCCGCAAGGCCGATCAGGACGCGGCCTATTTGTCGCTGCGTCGTGGCGTGATGGATTACGAGAGACGCCATGGCTATCGCGGGCCGGAAGGCTTCATGGAACTCCCATCGAACAAGGCCGAGGCTGACGATGCGATCGAAAAAACTCTGGCTGACTATTCCGACAGCGATGATCTGGTAGCCGCGATCGTACTCGACGCAATGCCGCAAAAAATCCATGCGGTACTGTCTTCCGGTGAGGAAATCGAGATTGCCGACAGCGGCCTGAGTTTTGCCAATAGCTGGCTCTCCAGCAAAGCAGCACCGAATCACCGCATTACACGCGGCGCGGTGATTCGTGTGACCCATGGCGGCAAGGGCTGGAGCATCACCCACATGCCTGAAGTGTCTGCGGCTTTCGTCTCGGTCGGCACCGAAGATGGCGCAATCCGCTCACTGGTTGGCGGCTTCGACTTCAACCGCAACAAGTTCAATCATGTCACCCAGGCCTGGCGCCAACCCGGCTCTTCTTTCAAGCCTTTCATTTATTCCGCATCGCTGGAAAAAGGTATGTCGCCGGCCACCATCATCAACGATGCGCCAATCACTTTCGGCAGCGGCCTGACCGGAGGGCAACCGTGGGAGCCGAAAAATTATGACGGCAAATACGAAGGCCCGATGACGATGCGCCGGGGTTTGACCAAATCGAAAAACTTGGTTTCAGTACGGATACTGAACAAGATCGGCGCCAAATATGGACAAGAATATGCGACCCGATTCGGCTTCGATGCCGACAAGAATCCACCTTACCTGACGCTCGCCCTGGGTGCCGGCGCGGTCACTCCGCTGCAAATGGCCGGTGCCTACTCGGTATTTGCCAACGGCGGCTACAAGGTCAGTCCTTATATCATCTCGAAAATCACCGATGCCGACGGTAATCTTTTGTCGCAGGTCGCGCCTGACAAGGCGGGCGACGAAAGCAATCGGGTGATTGACGAACGTAATGCGTTCCTGATGGACAGCATGCTCAAGGATGTGGTCAATCATGGTACCGCCACCAAAGCGCTAGTGCTGAAACGCCCCGATCTGGCCGGCAAGACTGGCACCACCAACGATTCGATCGATGCCTGGTTCGCCGGTTACCAGCCGAAACTGGTCGGCATTGCCTGGATGGGCTTCGATAAACCCAGGAATATGGGTAACCGGGAAACCGGCGGCGGTCTGGCGCTACCGATCTGGATCGACTACATGCAAAAAATCGTCAACACCTTGCCGATTGAAGAGCGCCCGATACCGAACGGCATCATCGCCGCTAACGGCGACTACTACTATGCTGAAAATCCGCCCGGCACTGGTGTCCAAAGCCTGGGCCTGGACGAGGCCGGCGCGCCCAATAAGACCGGCAACGAAGTCAAGAACGAACTGTTCTAAGCCAGCAAGTTTGCTTCCCCCTTAGAAGCCATCCAGCGCCACACCGACGCCGCTCTGATCGCTCACCATGCGTGACAGAGCGGCGCGCAGTTCCGAGCCATCGCGGGTATTGATCCAGTGCGCGTCCTGAAATTTGTAATGAAATCCGCCTGATTTGGCCGCCACCCACATCTGCTGCATCGGTGCCTGGCTATTGACGATGATTTTGGAGCCATTATCGATAAACTCAATTTCCAGAACATTGCCGCTACGACTGCACTCGACATCCAGATCGCTGGACTCGACGGCGCGTTCCAGCGCGGCTTCGATTGCGCCCAATATCGACTCGGCTCGCACCAAAAATTCTGATTCGGTCATGCTACACTCCCATGTGTTTATGTAACCGTGATTCTAATCGTGAACTCCCCTTTCAGTTTGTCACGCTTTGGCGCCATTGCCGCTTTTGCCATCTTGATTAGTCTGCTGAACGCCTGCGGCCAAAAAGGGCCGCTGTATCTGCAGACCCAGCCGGCGCCCGCTTCTGCAGCAACTTCTGCCGCAATTCCAGCGGCAGCAACTGAAGCCGCACCGGCCAGCAAACCCGCCAACACAGCGTTTCCAGCAGACCAATAAATCTCACAAATCTCACAAATTTTATTTATCATGTCGCATTTTTCTTATCAGAATGGCGTTCTGTGCGCCGAAAGTACGTCCTTAAACAGCATTGCCGAGCAGTTCGGGACGCCGACCTATGTCTATTCCAAGGCCGCCCTGAGCCAGAATTTCGCCGCTTACGCCGACGCCTGCAGCGGCCGCGATGCGCTGGTGTGCTATTCGGTCAAAGCCAATTCCAATCTCGCCATCCTGAATCTGCTGGCCCAACAGGGCGCAGGCTTCGATCTGGTGTCCGGCGGCGAACTGCAGCGCGTGATCGCCGCCGGCGGCGACACCGGCAAATGCCTGTTCTCCGGCGTTGGCAAGATGCGCGCCGAAATGCGCCTGGCACTCGGGCACGGCATCCTGTGCTTCAACGTCGAATCGATTCCAGAATTGCACCTGTTGAACGAAGTCGCCAGTGAAATGAACAAAATTGCGCCGGTCAGCCTGCGCATCAATCCGAATGTCGACGCCAATACGCATCCGTATATCTCGACCGGGCTGAAGGACAATAAATTCGGTGTCGCCTTCGACGATGCGCTGGCAGCCTATCGCGCTGCAGCCGCATTGCCGCATCTGGCGGTGCTCGGCATCGACTGTCATATCGGCTCGCAATTGCTGGACGATGCGCCGCTGCTGGAAGCGCTCGACAAGCTGCTGGAATTGATCGATACGCTGGCTGATGAAGGAATTCATATCCATCATCTCGACATCGGCGGCGGCATCGGCATCACCTATGACGACGAGCAGCCGGTGCCGATTAGCGCATACCTGGCGCGCCTGTTCGCCAGAATCGATGGCTGGCGCGCAGAAAAGCATGGCGGCGCACCGATCAAAGTTTTGTTCGAACCGGGCCGCTCGATTGTCGGCAACGCCGGCGTCCTGTTAACCCAAACGCTGTATTTGAAACATGGCGGAAGCAAGAATTTTGCAGTGGTCGATGCCGCCATGAACGATTTGATGCGCCCGGCCATGTATCAAGCCTGGCACGGAGTGCAAGCGGTAGCGCCACGCGAACAGCAAACCCAAACCTACGATGTAGTCGGCCCGATTTGCGAATCAGGCGATTGGCTGGCGCGCAGCCGGGCACTGGCGCTGCAGCCTGGCGACCTGCTGGCCATCATGTCAGCCGGTGCCTATGGCATGGCGATGGCGTCGAATTACAATACCCGCCCGCGCGCCGCCGAAGTGATGGTTGATGGCGACCAAGTCCACCTGATCCGCAAGCGCGAAACAGTCACAGACCTGTTTGCGCTGGAAACCCTGATTGCCTGACTGCATCTCACACTTATAGTTACTGCATCATGTATTTTTATGTACCGCATATAAATTATGCGGAGATACAGTGTTTTTTGGCATACTCCAATTTATTTACCTGATTAGCTACCAACCTCAGAACACCTTGAAAACACTACTGTTTTTGCATACAGTATTAACGGGATGATGGTTTTTGAAGGAGAGCGTCATGACAATGAACAAAGTGCAGTTTCAAAAAGGGCTATCGCTGGATGGGTTTCTCAAGAAATATGGGATTGAAGCGCAATGCGAAGAGGCGCTGGCAGTTGCACGCTGGCCTCAAGGATATCAATGCCCTCGCTGTGCATGTAAACGGGTGGCGATGACCCATAATGGCAGACGGCTTTGGGAATGTCTGGATTGTGGTTACCAATGTTCTGCAATCGCAGGCACGGTCATGGAAACGACCAAACTACCGCTACGCATTCTGCGCCTCTCTGAGGTTGGTAGCTAATCAGGAAAAATATGGAGTATGTGATTATATGCCAAATATACCGCATATATGGTGTATTTTTAAAAAATACACCATATTGTATATTAATTATTCGGGACTAATTCCCACCGTAATTTAATCTTTCGAACCGGCCTTGAATCTTAGCCCGAATTCGAATCGATCGTTTAGCAATTCGTGGGCGCTCTTGCCTGCGCTCTGTTTGAAATACTCGACCAGCTTGGTTATTTGCAAATTGCCGCCGTTATTTTCAATCATCGCAATGGCGCACATCGATGCATCGGTTCCGTTGTCGAGCCGAACTTCCACCGGTGCCTGGCCCGGCGCTTCGATGGTGACCACGCCGTTGGTCGCGGCCCAGTTGGGCGCACCTTCATAAATGAAAGTGAAAATTAAAATACGCTTGATCTGATTGAACTGGTCGCCGTTGATAAATAGATTTTCTCCTTCGGTGTTGGTGCCGGAACGATCATCGCCTTCGAGATGGACGAAAGGCGCTTTATCGAAATTTCCCCAACTGTTACCGAGCGCCTGCACGCAACCCGGGTTGCCACTCAACATTTGAAACATGCAACCCAAATCCAGGTCAATGCCGCCGCTTAATTTGGACTGCGCATTACCCAGAATTTTATTCAGGAAGCCCTGTTTTTGGGGTACAGCGGCCGGCAACGCTGCCTGATTCCAGTTCAGGTTGACGCGGATGCGCCCAAAGCCGCGACTGCCGGTTTTTTCCAGCGAGACTTTGTCGCCGCGTTTCTCCAGTGTGATCTTGGAAAGCGATATTTTCTTTGGTGCCGGCGCTGGTGCCGGTGTTGGTATCGGTGAACTATCCGTTTCGGTGCCGCCAAAGTGTTTCAGCAACGCGGACATGCCGCCATTGAACCCCTGCCCTACCGCACCGAAGCGCCACTGACCATCGCGTTGGTAGACTTCGCCCACGATCACCGCTTTTTCATCCTGGAAATCGGCACCCGAAAACTGGAATGCAGTGCTGCCAAGATGCATCGAACTGGCATCGAGTTTGCGCATGGTTCCTTCGCCGCCGATGGTCGCGGCAAAAACCAGCTTGTGAATCGAATCCGGCAAGCGTGCCACATCGATTGTGAAGGTCGCGGTTGTAAAGGCCGATTCTCGATTACCAATTTCCAGCGTTATGCCATCGCCCGGGCAGGATTTTTGGTTGAAAAAAACCATGTAGCGGTCATCGGATAACTTGTCGTTGGCGTCCAGGCCGAAGCAGGCAATATCGACATCCATGCCCTGCGCCGCAACGTTCAATACGATCGGGAATACGCCGGCACATCCCATGTCGGCTAATTTTCCCTTTTGTCCTCGTGTGAAATCGGTCATTGTGTTCAATCCTTATATAGGTTGATTGTGCTGTAAATTAAGGGCGGCAATAGCATCGACATTATCGATATCCTCACCGGCATGATGAATGCCAAAGACCCGTGCCTGCTCGACGACGCCATGCGCCCACGCCCTGTGGGTGGCGACTTCGCACATGGAATCATGCATTTTGAATACTGCCGGGCTGGCTGCATCGATGATCCGCAGCGCCACTTCAACATCGTTGCGCGGCACCCGGTAATGGCGTTCAATTAAAGCAACCTGACTCGGATGAATCGCAGTTTTTCCGGCCATCCCGTGCGCCAGGTCTTCTTCTATTTCCTGCGCCAGCAGAGCCGGATTATCCAAGTATTCGAACACCGGCGCAGTCAGCATAAAACCGTAAGGGCGAAAGGTCGTCACCAGTTTTGAAATGACTACTCCGAGCGGTGTCTTGTAAATCGTCACATTACGCGGCCGCCGCATTCCCAACAGCGCCAGCAGATCATTGCCGCCGATGCGTAGCGCAAGAATATGCTCACGCACGCCCGGCTGCTCCAGACATTGGCGGAACATCTTCATCTCCGCTTCGTCAAATACCTCGGCTGTCTCCAGCGTCGGCATCAGCATGTAGTGCGTTTTGCGCACTTGCCGAAAATAGGCGTCGAAGTTGTGCCGCGTGGTTTTCGGCAACACGAAGCCGGTCAATTTTTCCGCGCCGGGCATTTCCAGCACGCGCTGCATCACGTCCGGGTTGCGCACGCGCACAAAGCGTTCGGTACTGGGCCGGTCAATCATCTGTTGCAGCACGAGCGATAAATTGAACAGTGAGTAACTCAGTTCGCTATCGGCTACCGCATCTTCGGTACAAAAAATAACCGAGCGCAGTTCACCCAGCAATTCGCCATCGGCGATTTGCTGTAAATCCTTATGCGTTGCCGGCACATACAACGTAGCGCCGAGCGTTTTTATATTAGCCATCGATTGCACTCCTTATGAGAGATACGGCTTGGTAAGGCAAATCTGCATCGACGATCAGACGAACAGATTTTTCTGTAGCAAGCACTTTCAAGTGCGCGACATCGGGCGCATCAGGGTCGCGCAAGATCAACAGACGCGGCACCCGGCGCAACAGTACGCGGGTCGCTTCGCCGATGCCTGGCTTCACCAAATTTACGTCATCGATGCCATACTGCGCCATCGTTGCATGCAGAAATTCGGCCGAGATTGTCGCAGCTTGTGCGCGGTCAATCGGCGTCGCTTTTGGTATGCCATCGCGCTGCGCCAACGCCACGCCATCAGCAATTAATCCGTCTGCAAACGCACGCGACTGATCGTGCGGTTCGAAGGCGTCGTAATACACGCAACCGTGAAAATCGCCAGGGCCAATCGATTCGTTCAGTACTGAACGGCTGACCAAGCCTGATACGGTGGCATTCAGAATGCTGGACGGAATCAGGTAGTCGGCAGACGAAGCCGCGCACGCAGCGGTGCCGGCCAGATCCGACAAGACGTACAAACCACTGTCGATCGCTACATCATTGCGTTGATTGAAATCATCCACTGCCTGCGCAAGCACGCGCGAGATCACGCCTTTACCGGTCCAGCCATCTATGAACACGATGGACTGCGGCGCATGGCCCTGATCCAGAATATGCTGCAGCGCCACTTGGTCGATGCCGCGATCGCGGATGATAGAGACCGAATAATGTGCCACCTGACGCCCCATCACTTGGTGCAATACATGCTTGAGAATAACGCCCACCGGCGTGCCTGCGCGCACCAGCGACACCAGGGTAATTGCACTGCTGCGCTGCGCTGCAATCAGCGCCGCCAGCAACAAACAATCCCGTGCCATTTGTTGCCGATTGGCGACAAAGGCATCCTGGAATACTTGCAGGTAGCGCGCTGACGGCAGTGCTTCCGGCGACAGCATTTCGCTGTAGTGGCGCGTGCCTGACTGGATCAGTTGTTCCTTGTGCGCGATCTCGATAAACGGTTGCTGCGTCAGGCGCTTGAGCAGAAATTCGACATCGTCAGGTCGATAGCTTCCGCAAAAATGCGTTGTATTTAAGCTTGTCATAATGCGGCCACCGTCAAGGCCGCGAGTTGGGTGCCGTTCGGAATAATCGCGTAATCGCATGCGGCCATAAAGCGCGCATCCGATTTACTGTCGCCCATGCCGAAGGTCATGATGTCGCCATGCTCGGTTTCCAGGCGCTGGCGCAAATACGCAACCGCGCGCGCCTTGTTCAGCGCCTTTGGCAGCACCGCCAGATTATTGCCATTGCGATGAATTAAAAAATTTTTGCCGGCAGTCGCAATCCAGGGTGCGACGGCTTCGCGTTCTACTTGTTCCAGACGCTCGGCTATTTTTTCCGGGTCTTTGACCACGACATAAAAAGGCGTCGAACAATCCTCTATCAGGCGCGCACGTCCTTTCAGACCGACGCTTGCAGAGTAATCGTCAATAATCCGCATCACTTCCCGCAAGCCGACAATCGCCTGCGCCATGTCCGCTTGCATCAACGCCAGCCAAACCGGATCGACAGCGCCATCCGGTTCCAGTACGACACCGCCGTAATCGATGATGGAATAACTGGAGAACGGCAAATCTACCCGACTCAAGGCGTCGCGATTACGTGCGGTAGTGGGAATCAACGTCATGTCGCGCTGCACCAGCGCAAAGAAAGCACGCTGGCGCGCCGTCGTGAAAGAACAGGCTGCCCCGTCTTTCAAATACGCAGCGGGACGCAGATCTTCTTCTTTTCCGCATTTGCCCGGCGTTTGGAACAGGGTGTCATCCAGGTCAATAAACAGAAATTTCTTCAATGTTTTTCTCGGACAAAAAATGAAACAGACGGCCGCCAACAGCTTTCGCAAGCTGATGCAGCGCTGCGTCAGGCGGTGTTTCGTGGCAAATAAAAATGTGATCGTACTGTCCGGGCGCGACGTTATAGATAAAATTAGCCACGCCTTCGCCGTAGTTATCGGGAAAGGTCAACGCGTGGCCGACCGCGCCCCATTCCAAAATGGGAGAGCGGGTGGTCGATTGCACCACCACATCGATGCCACGTTGCTCCAGTGCCCGTCCCAGCAAAAAAGCCATATGCATGAATTCGCCGGTACCGAGCACCAGAGTGCGCTCGCCACTGCTGATCGCAGCGCGCAAACAGTGTGCCAAATCGTCCGGCACGGTGAGTGTGCGATCCATGCCCAACCGGCCGAATGCAGCGCTGGCACCGCGATCAGCGTGCGCCTCGAATAACTGGGCGGCGTCGGTTGCCCGCTGCAATTGACCGGCGGTGAATGTATATTCGCCGCTGAGTGCCGCGCCAATCGTGACCGCAATGCCGAAGCGCTGCGACAAGGAATCATTGGCAGACTGCCCCATGAAGTTGGTAATCGTGGATAAATGCACACGATCAATTGCCGGATTGAGCGCACGGCAGGCTGCGGTTAAATTCAGGAATGTATTACCGGTACTGGCTTCATCATCAATCAGCACCAGCGAGCGCGCGCGCAGCAAAAGATCGCGCAAACGCCCATCCGTGGGTATATGCAAAAACTGCCGCGGCGCGTGACTATGCGCTTCTTCAAACTCGATGATCGGCGTATCGCCTACGTGATAACGCGAGGTATGCAGGAACAGCGCCGCTCGATTGGGATGGGCGTCCCGATACGCTTCAAAAACACCCTGCCCCAATCCAATAGCTGTTTCAGCCATGGCAATAAATACCACCGGGCCCGGTAAATTTTCCGGCACCTGAGTCGCTAGCGCGACATGAATCTCGCGCATCGTTTGCGGCGTCGCCGGCCAATGCTTGCCCAACACCTTGCTCAAGAACAGGAAGCCGCGTTTGGCATTGGCACGCGCAGCAAACCCGATCAAATCATCCAGCCGGAACGCACCGGGGTCGATCTTGAGCTCCATCAGACCGGTCGGCAGCACGACGCTGCGCACTTCTACCGGAATCTTGTGCGGTTCCTGCATGATTGCTCTCACTGCAGTTGCGTCGCGCACGCTAGCTCCACAACACGGATGCCGTTACGAATCTCCGGTATTTCCAGACCGTCAAAACCGCGATCAAATCCGCGCAATGCCAGATATGGCAAGTTGGGGCCGGCAAGGCAGGCCATTGCAATACCGCCTGACATGCGCGGATTAATTTCCAGCAAGCCGAGTCCGTTTTGGCCTTCGCGGAATTGCACATTGAATACGCCGTTCAATCCATAGGCGGCGGTGAGCTGTCTGGTGCTTTCCAGAATATCCTCACGCATATCGATTATTTGTCCCTGACCGGCGACCAGCGCTTTTTTGCGTGGAATCGCACACACCAGCCGCCCGTTGTCGCCGACGCAATCGACACTGTATTCATGTCCATCCAGATACTCCATCACCAGCATGGTACGAAATCCCTCCATTGCGGCAAATCCACGCCGCAGATCGTCCAGCCCGATATGATATTGAACGCCTTCGAGCAACAGTTGCGCGCTAGTGCGCTCTTCATCAACCACGCTGAAACCTAACCCATACACAGAGACCGAAGGCTTGACGCATAGCTTCGCATGCGATTGTCTTAATTCGCGATAGGCAGCGTCGAACTGTTCGGCATTTTCCACCACACGAAACGCAGCAGGCGGTGCCAGCTTCACATCCACTGTTTGATAAAAACGCGCCTTGTCATGCAGTAGATGCAGCACTTGCTGCGTCCCGGCACACAACACGCGGGTGCCAAGCGCAGCAAACTGTTCGCGTGCGGCGCTGACCAGACTGGCCTCCTTGCCGGGCACAAAAATACCGATGTTTTTCTGACGGCAAAAATGCAGACACCAGTCCAGGTAGGCTTCACCTTTCAGTGCACCGGGTTCAATGGCTGATTCATGCGCGGCGAGAAACCCCAGAGCATGCGGATTGGTACTGCTGCACACGATGTGATAATCACTAGCAAAATCCACCGCACGAATGAGGCGGATTGCTGCCGCAACCGATGAAAAGGTTTTGTTAAACCAGACGCGCTGCATGGTTTCCTTACAGATGTGGAGTGATCTGCGGCATCAATTCTTCGAAGGTGCGGCCATTGCCGATTTCGCCGATGGCATGCATTTTCCATTCAGTGTCATGGCGATAAATCTTAGCCATGATCTGCGCGTTATGGGCTCCGAGTGTGGACAAATTGAAGCGCGCAATTTCCTTGCTATCGTTTGCATTAACGATGCGGCAAGTTGCGTTTTCGATTTGCGAGAAATTTTGGCCGGTGAAGCTGTTGACCGTAAACACCAGGCTCTTGACGTTGGCAGGCACTGTCGTCAAGTCGACAATGATTTGCTCGTCATCGCCATCTCCGTCGCCGGTGCGGTTGTCGCCGGTGTGAACGACCGAGCCATCCTTCGACTTCAATTGTCGAAACCATGCTGCATCGGTTTGCTTGCCCTGCCCGTCGAACATGATGCAGGATGCATCAAGATCGATTTCCTGCGCCTTGCCGCCAAAGCCCAGGAAACCTTTGGTCTTCATTGCATCCCAGCCAAGCCCCATGATGATTTTAGTTAATTTGACGCCGGCCTCTTTGTCGAGGGATATTTTTTGACCTTTTTGCAAATTGATAGCCATGTGGCTCTCCTTGAATGATTGCGTTGTGGATTGCCGGGAATCGGCACACTCTGTTGTGGTTGCATGAGTAGTGCAGGCCTCTGTGCCTGCACCGGGCCGCAGGCACGGAGGCCTGCGCTACTTAATTACTTGGTTCTGCTGCCGGATGTCTATTTCTGCATCAAGCCGGCAAAAGCCTTGCGGTTGCGCGAGCACACAAAAACCTTGCCCGAACCACTGAAGCGCAGCACGATGCCTTCGCCGCTGGTGGTGCTGTTGACGAGGTTGCCCAACATCCCACTAATACCGCCACCGCTGGCAGTGCCGGTAGTCACGGAAAGCGCATAGTGCAAAGTACTGTCCCAACACACGACGTGAGCGTTATCGATGATCACATCCTTGCCGGGGGCGACTTCGAGTTCAAATATCGAACCGAAACCCGACACCACAACTTGACCGCTACCGGATGTTTCCATCACGAAAAAACCGCCCGACTGTGCAAATAAGGCATTCCCGATATTTTGCGTGCGCACCTTCATTTCCGTGCCCGATGTGGCAGCCAGGAATGCACCATCGTTTAATAAATACTGACGTTTACCGACCTCGAGTATTTCCAGCGCACCGGGCAACACCGGAGACAGCAGGCAATCGCCATCGCCGTGCACTGCTTCGATATGTTGTTGAAAAAAAGACTCGCCATTAGCCAACCGACGCATGATGGCGCTGCCGATGCCGCCGGTCATGCGACCCTTGAGATCCAGCGCGGTTTCCATCATCACCATCGCATCAGACTCGCAATAGATCTTGTCGCCCTTTGTTAGCGCAACGTGCAGAAACGGATCAACCTCGCCGGTTGAAGTAAACACTGTCATGTCGAAAATTCCCTACTATGGAAATATTTGGAGGACCACGCAGCTTATTTCAAAAAGCGTGGTCCGCGAAAGACACGAAAAGCACGAAAAAAGTTATCCGGCTTGTCCGGCTTGAAAGATTAAGCGCTAATGCCGAAAGAACGTGCCAGAGGGCCGAGGCCACCTTTAAAACCCTGTCCGACTGCCTTGAATTTCCACTCAGCGCCGGCCCGATAGATTTCACCGAAGATCATCGCTGTTTCAGTTGAACTATCTTCCGACAGGTCGTAGCGCGCAATTTCCTTGTCGCCATTGGCGTCGAGGCAGCGGATGTAAGCCTTGGCAACCATGCCGAAGTTTTGCTTGCGTGTTTCAGCTTCGTGGATAGTGACGCCGATGGAGATTTTATCCACGTCAGCCGGAACTTTCGACAAGTCGATCATGATTTTTTCGTCGTCGCCTGCACCTTCACCGCTTCTATTGTCACCGGCGTGAGTGACCGAGCCATCAGTGGATTTCAGGTTGTTGTAAAAAATGAAGTCGGCGTCGGAACGCGCCTTGCCATCCGCTTTCAGCAAGAACGCGCTGCCGTCAAGATCGAACTCCGTGCCATCCGATGCACGTGGGTCCCAGCCGAGGCCGATCACCATCTTAGTAAGGGAAGGTGCTTCTTTGCTCAGATTGACGTTGCCGCCTTTTTGCAGACTAATTGCCATGAAATATGCTCCTTGAGAAAGTTAACTACTGTGGTGAATTTATTACTGTATATCCTACTGTACATCTACGCCATGATGAATTGCCAGCGCGCGCAGACCGCCCGCATAGCCTTGCCCTACTGCCTTGAATTTCCATTCAGCGCCATAGCGATACACCTCGCCGAAGACCATTGCCGTTTCGGTTGAATAATCTTCCGAGAGATCGAATCGGGTAATTTCGACATCCGTTTCAAGATTTACCAGACGGATGAAAGCGCCCTGCACCATACCGAAGTTTTGCTTGCGTTGTTGCGCTTCGTGAATGGTGACCGCTACCACTAATCGGGTAATAGCCAGAGGTACCTGCTCCAGTTTGATTTTAAGCGCTTCGTCGTCGCCATCTCCGGCGCCAGTACGGTTGTCGCCAGTGTGTTCTATCGAGCCGCACGAGGAGCGCAGTTGACCATAGAATATAAAGTCGCTATCGGCCCGGACGCGACCGTTTTCGGTGACCATGAACACACTCGCGTCGAGATCGAAGTCGGCGCCATCGGCAAAACGCGCATCCCATCCAAGACCCAGCAGAACCTGCTTCAGATTCGGGTCTGTTTTGGAGAGATTTACGTTGCCACCTTTTTGTAAACTGATTGCCATGCCTGATTATCCATTTCGGTGCATAAAGCTATTGAGATGATTTCAATGCACCCGCATCCGCGTTTCGATTGCGCTTGTAGCGAACAGAAGACCACAAAGACAAGCCGATGAAGGCAACGCCCGACAAGCCGGTGAACCATTCGGAGATATGAAACTTCACACTTGCCAGCATGATGAACGCCAGGATGCCAATCGCGTAATGCGCGCCGTGCTCCAGGAATACGAACTCTTCCAGGGTGCCTTGATGCACCAGGAAGACTGTCATCGAACGCACGAACATGGCGCCGATTGCCAAGCCTAACATGATGATGACCACGTCGCTAGTAATGGCAAAAGCGCCAATCACGCCATCGAAACTGAACGAGGCATCCAATACTTCCAGATACAGGAAGCCGCCAATGCTGCCGCGTTTGACCACAGTGCCAAGAGCCGGGTCGCCTACTTCCTTGCCCAGCATATCGCTGAGAAAACTCACTGCCAGATACACTGCAACACCACCGATACCGGCCATCAAAACCGATAGCTTATGTTCCGCAGAAACCAGTGCCACACAACCGAACACTGCCAGCAAAGTCAACAAGGTCGACAAACCCTCATTGCCGTGCTTACCTAATTTTTCTTCAACCCAGCCCAACCAATGCAACTCCTTATCCTGGTCAAACAGGAAATTCAAAAATACCAGCAGCAGGAAGGAGCCACCGAACGCAGCGACCTGCGCGTGATTTTCCGTCAAATGCCGCGAATATTCTTCGGGTGTGTTCAAGGCCATGCTCATTACATCAATCAGCCCCAAGCCGGTCGCAATGGACACGATCAGAATAGGGAATACCAAGCGCATTCCGAACACCGCGATAATAATGCCGAGCGTCAAGAACAGTTTTTGCCAGAATGGATCCCAATCGCGTAACACCGACGCATTCACGACCGCGTTATCGAAAGAGAGGGAAACTTCCATGATAGCCAGGATGCTCGCAAGAAAGAAAGCCTGTACTGCGCCAGCCGCACCACCGATGCTGTAACCCCACCATGCCGCGAGGCCGAGCAGAACAATCGTAACTAAAAATGACATCCTGAAATGCTGCATGCTGGCTTTCTAACGATCGATATAAAGTATGAAAAAACGATGTTGCACGTTATTTTTGGAACCAATGAATTTCTGAATTCCAGTCGAGAGTATCACATCTAATTATTTTTTGAAAATAAGGGCGCTTCAAAATATTACGGATTAACTTATAGTTTTAAAAATTGATTGATTTCTTTATGCGCTGAATTTTACCGAAATAGCCCTTTATAAATCGCATAAACGGTGTTTTCATGAGATGATTCAAGCCTAATAATTTACATAATATAATCCGTAATTTTTTTAACAACTTTAGCTCAGGGGTGACGCTATGTCGGCACAAGCAGCAACGTGGAGCATGCCTTTAAAAGGCGTGCGATTACTCTATATGCACGAAACCGATGCTGAGATTTTGATTGGGCTCGAAACCGAGAAAAAAGCGGTTATCTGTCCTTGCTGCGGCTCTGCCGCAGTGGTCGGATATGGCAAAATGAACTGGCGCATCCGCGATCTGCCGATCAAGAAAAAAGCCGTGTTCCTGGAAATAAAGCGGCGACGTCTGCGTTGCCGCGATTGCCTGGTGACATTCAATGAACCGGTATCGCAGATTTCCGCACAGCACCGCGCAACCACGCGATTGGTGCAAAACGTTTGGAAAATGGCCTTGCGCCAGCCATTCACCACGCTATCGAAAACGTTTGGATTGGATGAAAAAACCATCCGAAATATTTTCAATGACACGTTCGATGCCGCAGCAAGTCAATTCAAAATTCCACCCCGGCCGCCCGCACCATTGGCGCTGGAGATTCGTCTGCTGACCATCCTGCGTCGCCAGCGCGTATTGTGGATTAACCTCGATCAGGGCACCCTGATCGACATGGATGAGAACAAAACTCTGGAATCCATTCATGAAACTTTGCAGCGGGTGGCCGGAGATGGCGCGCACAAGATCTGCGTGCCGCCTGACGCCGCGCTAATACAGGCACTGCAAGCGTCAACTCAATCGCCGCTGGTGCTGCATCTGCCTTCGATGCGAAACGCCTGCAACGATTTGATTATCCTGGGACGGTCGATTGACCATGCTGCATCGTATCTCGCCACACTTTCGCAATTCGTTGGTGCAAGGGATGCCAGCGACGCGCTCCGTTGGTGGCAGGATTTGCGTTCTCCACCCGTCGAACTGCGCACGAAAATGGAACCATTAATCGTCGCGGTGGAATTGCTGGGGGCAGAGCGCTTCGACGCATTTGGTCAGCCGGATCATGCCTACGATGCGCTCACCGATCGACTGGATAAATTATTGAGCACGGATTTTTCCAGAAGATCCTACGACGTGATTTGCGCCATCGTATTATTTGACAAAACGCTGCAAAAAACCGCCAGAACTGGCGTGGCGGAGAATGGCGCACACTTGGGCTACCAAAAAACAAACTATGGGACTTCAATACCGAAACTGGTGGCTAGGCTTGAAAAATTAAGCGGCGACAGCGAGCAAAATTATCCAAGCGAGGCGGAAATATAAGTTTGATCGAGAATCTCCTCAGTATTTTCAGGAAAAATGAAAAACAGGAGTATCAAGAAAAAAACATGCTTTTCCGCATGTGTTTAAAGGGTATAAAAAAATACTTATTTCAGTATAGGTAAAAACAGCGAGCACTTAAAGCACCCGCTGCCGTAAAAATTAAATTCCGCCCATGCACAAATACTTGATGATCAGATAGTCATCCATGCCGTAGGTTGAACCTTCGCGTCCCAAACCGGATTGCTTGACGCCGCCGAACGGCGCGGCTTCGTTCGAGATCAGGCTAGGCGGTCGGACTAGTTCAATGCCAGCGCAATATCAAAACCGAGCTCACGCAGGGATTTGAGCACCAATGTAGCAAATTCGGGAGTTCCGAAAAAGAGTATTTTCATGGGCGGTATTGTACGAATAGCCCCACGAAATTACATGCGACTGCAATCAATGCATATGGCATATCGACACGTTTGACGCACTCCATGCGCCCACACACAACACTTTGTTCTCTCACGACAAATCAAATCCATCCCGATTCTTTTAGTCTCCAAAACACTCAGTACAGGCCCATCCAGAGCCAGGCCATGTCAAAAATTTTCTTGATACCCCGGACGCACGATACGGGATTTGCCTGTCGGGTACCGCAGACGGCGTTACCAGAGCGCCATTGCACGGCAGGGGAAATTTCCCCTTTGAGGATTCACATCAATGGAGACAAACATGATAAAAAACATCAGCATCAAACAGCTCTGCATCCTACCGACCATCATGGCGGCAGCGATGGCAACATCGGTGCAAGCGCAATCGAACCTCGCCATCTATGGCAACCTGGATATCGGTCTGGTAAAAGAATCCGGCAATCCGACAAAAATGGATCGCGGCTATAACAACTGGCTCGGTTTCAGGGGTATGGAGGATCTGGGCGGCGGACTTTCTGCCACATTCGATCTGCAAACACGCTTTGCACCCGATACCGGTGCTCAGGAAACCGGCGTGTTCTGGCAAGGTGAATCGACACTCGGCCTGCGCAGCACCACTATCGGCAGCCTGCGACTGGGTCGCGCCATGTCGCCGCTGTGGCAAACGAAATGGGCATTCGATCCATGGTACGACAGCGGCACCTTCGGCTCGGTATCCTTCCCATACCAAAGCGGCACCTTCTACAGCGACCCGACTCTTGCGCTGGGTGGCGCCAACTTTGCCCGGATTGACAATGGCGTATTTTATGACACGCCTGATTTTTCTGGCTTCCAGGTTCATGCTGCGACGCAGGTGGAAAAAATCATCGGTGCGAGCGACCGTGCAGCCGGCCTATCGATCAATTACGGCAACGGCCCACTGGCAGCGATGCTGGCGTACCAGAAAAACGCCGCGGCGGACACCATCTATTTCCTAGCCGGATCCTATAAATTAGGTGCTGTAACCGTGATGGGGTCGTATGCACAAGGCAAGGTGTTGAACGCCGCCGGCGACCGCCGGCGTGAGCAAAACTGGGTACTGGCAGCCACCTACTCACTCGGCTCCGATACCCTGCGCGCCGGATACGGCCGCACCCAGGAAAGCGGAAACCACAAAATCAGCTTCGGCTACCTCCACCCCTTATCCAAACGCACCAACCTGTATGCGGACATCTATCGCGAAAAAACGCTGGATAACAAAAATGGTTTCGCGGTAGGAATGAACCATACGTTTTAAGTCTCCCACCGAAACGATGGATTGATAAGCACCTCCCTGAATGCGCATTCAGGGAGGCTGGATGCCGGCGACCAGACCGTGTCCTCAGACTTTCTCAAATTGCGTGAACACTTCCGAAAACCATTTCCATTTCCATAATATTTCTACATAGAAAAAATATTTTTAGACTGTGCGCTCTGGTACAAAACATTGTTCTCTAAAGCGCAATTTTTGGTGGCTCAATTAGCCTAGCCTAGTAAAAAAACAATACCCCTACATGCAACGAGCGCCGCAAGCGCCGGCTGTATACAGACAACATCAAACCAACCAAAGTAGAGACGGAGACTGCAAATGAACCACAAAATCGATCCAATCACGCTCGCTGTAGTGCGCGGAGTGCTCGAAACCACGCAGCGCGAAATGACAATGACATTGGAAAAGACGGCCCGTTCAAGCGTCTTCAACGTCGCTCACGACTACAGCAACGCCATCTTCAACCATCGCCCGGAAATGATCCTGCAAGGACAAGACATCCCGATTCATCTGGGTGGCCTGATTCCGGCCATGAAATGTGTGGCCGCATATTTCGGCGACGACATCCACGACGGCGATATCATTTATCACAACGATCCAGCTTACATGGGTAGCCATATCGTCGATTGCTGCATGTACAAGCCAGTGTTCTACAAGGGCGAACTGGTGTTCTGGACCGTCTGCAAGGGCCATGTGACCGACATCGGGGGCCCGGTACCAGCCGGCTATAACCCTGACGCCAAGGAAATTTATGCCGAAGGCTTGCGCATTCCACCGATCAAGCTCTGGGACAGGGGGGTGGCGCGTAACGATGTGATCAATTTCATGCTGACCAATATGCGTTCGCGGCGCGATCAGGAAGGCGATTTGCGCGCCCAACTGGGTGCGGTCAACGTCGGTGCGCGCAACCTGATTGCTTTGCTCGACAAATACAGCATCGAAACCGTGCAAAGCTGCGTCGATGCCTTGCTCGACATGGCAGACCGCCACATGCGCGATTTGATCCGCAGATTACCTGACGGCACTTTTTCTGCCACGGCCAAATTGGAAGATGCAGGTCACGGTTTTGGTGAAATCACTATCGGTGCCGAAGTCACTGTGACTGGCGACGAATGCCGGATCACGATTTCTAGTCCGCCGCAAATTCCGTATTTCATTAACTCGTATGAAGGCAATTCAATCTCAGGCGTGTATCTTGGCCTGATGATGTTTGCGCAAATCGATCCGCCGTATAACGAAGGCCTGTACCGCTGCATCTCAGTCGATCTCGGCCCCAAAGGCACGCTGTGCAACGCACTGGAACCAGCGCCGCATGTCAATTGCACCACCACGCCAATGGAGACACTGGCAGATGCGGTACGGCTGTCGCTGGAACAATTCGCGCCGGAACGCGCGGTTGGCTCCTGGGGTCATTCGAGCGGCGTGAACATCGCCGGCTTCGACCATCGCAACAATGAAGCATACGTGACGATGGTGCTGGCTTCGCTGATCTCCGGCGCAGGTGCCACCGCCTACATGGACGGCTGGCACTCGGTCGGACCGCAATGCTGTTTCGGCGCATTGTTCTCCGGCGATATCGAAACGCTGGAATATTCGTATCCGATTCAGATACACCGCTACAGCCTGGTTCCGGATAGCGGCGGTGCCGGCAAATACCGCGGCGGTTGCGGCACGATATGGGAAGTGGAACCGCTCGGCCACGAAATGACGGTGATCAGTTTCGGTGAAGGCCGCCATTACCCGGCGTTGGGTGCGAATGGCGCCGAAAGCGTCCGCCCCGAGATGAAGGTCGGCAGCATTACGCTTAAAGACGGTGACCAGGTTCTGGAAGTGCTGAAAAAAAACGCCATCCTGACCATTCAGGATGGCAAGCGGGTAGCGACCTCTAACCCGGGGGGCGGCGGCTGGGGCAAAGCCTTTGAACGCGATCCGCAACAAGTCGCAGCCGATGTGCGCAATGGCTTCGTCTCCCTGCAAGCGGCGCGCGACGAGTATGGGGTGGAAATTGACCCTGACAACTTCGCTGTACAGCAAGAGGCGACACGCAAGCACCGCACGGCACATGGCTGATACGCAAACAATATTCCGCGACATAACCAAAGGAAGAGACAAATGAAACAATATCGATTAGGGATAGATGCGGGCGGCACCTTCAC
Organism: Glaciimonas sp.; assembly: GCA_012927585.1. Taxonomy (GTDB): domain Bacteria; phylum Pseudomonadota; class Gammaproteobacteria; order Burkholderiales; family Burkholderiaceae_D; genus AVCC01. The sequence goes on along the minus strand of JABBOY010000006.1, from coordinate 17,677 downwards.
AGATTTCGTGCTGGCCGACCAGGACGGCAATGTCCGTTTATTCAAGGCCACCTCGACTCCGGAGGATGGTACCAAGGCAATTGCCGACGGTCTGCAGCAAATCACCGCCGCACTGGATACGCCAATCGCACAGATTCTCGCCAATACCGAACTGTGCGTGCACGGCACCACCGTCGGGCTGAACGCGCTGATTCAGCACAAGGGCGTAAGAACCGGCCTGATCTGCACTGCAGGCCATGAGGATTCGATCGAGATTCGTCTCGGCCACAAGGAAGAAGGCCATCGCTACGACGCCCAGTATCCACCGGCCAAAATGCTAGTGGAACGTTATTTGCGCCGGCCAGTGCGGGAGCGGGTACTGGGCGACGGCAGCATTAAGACTCCGCTGAACGAGGAAGATGTGCGTGCGGCCTGCACTTTCTTCAAGGCCGAGGGCGTGGAAGCAGTCGCAATTTCCTTCTTGTGGTCAGTTGCCAACGAGCAGCATGAACGGCGCGCAGCCGAGATCGTGCGTGAAATGCTGCCGGATGTCTACGTCTCGGTCGGGCTGGAAGTCTATCCACAAATGCGCGAATACACCCGCACTTCGACTGCGGTGACAAACGCCTATCTGGGCCCGGTGCTGGCGCGCTACGTCACCAAAATCGACCAATTTTTCAAGGACCACGGCACCAAGACGCCAGTGCGCTATTACCAATCGAACGGCGGCATGGCGTCGCGCGACGCGATGGTGTCGCGCGCGGTCAACGCGATCAATTCCGGCCCGGCCTCAGCGCCGCAAGCCGGCCTGTACGTCAGCCGTCCGCTCGGCTTCGACAACATCATCACGGTTGACATGGGCGGGACTTCGTTCGACATGACGCTGACCAAAAACGGCGTCACAAATGTCAGCAAAGACATCGATTTCCTACGTTACCGAATCGGTACCCCGATGATCCAAGTCGAGACGCTGGGCGCGGGCGGCGGCTCGATCGCCTGGATCGATTCTATGGGTCTGCTCAATGTTGGTCCGCAAAGCGCAGGCGCCAGCCCCGGCCCGGTGTGCTACATGCGCGGCGGCACCGAACCCACTGTGACAGATGCCAATGTGGCGCTGGGCTACCTGAACCCGGTTTCCTTGCTGGGCGGCCGTCTGCAAGTCGATAGCGCCAGCGCACGCCTGGCCATCCTCGAACGCATCGCCAAACCGCTCGGGATTTCAGTCGAAAAAGCCGCTTACGGCATCTACAGCATCGTCAATAACAATATGGTCAACGGCATTCGCCGCGTATCGATCGAGCGCGGCTACGATCCGCGCGATTTCGCCCTGATCGGCGCCGGCGGGGCAACCGGCCTACACATCACCGCGCTCGCCGGAGAAATCGGCATCACAACAGTGCTAGTGCCGAAGCTGGCTTCGGGCTTGTGCGCTTTCGGTCAAATCCTGTCCGACATCAAGTACAACTATATGGCGGCATGCCCGATGCGCCTGGACGAACGTGTCGATCTGGCTCGGGTGGAACAACGCTTTGCCGAACTGGAGAAAAATGCTGTGAGCGCGTTGGAACAGGACGGCATCCCGCGCGAGCGCATCGCCATGCGGCGCAGCATGGATATGCGCTATGTCGGGCAGGTGCATGAATGTGCGGTCGATATCGGCGAACTGCCAGTCAATAACAGCACCATTGCCGCGATCCGAACCGCGTTCGACACGCTACATGAACAGTTGTTTACCTATAGCGAGCCGCAAAGCATGGTAGAGATCGTCAATATCGAAAGCACCGTATACGGTCGCAACCCACCTCTGGCGCCGCCTGCTATCGCGCCGGGCAGGCAGGCGAAAAATGCCATCAAGACCCATCGCGACATGATTTTTTCCAGCGATGGCATGGCGGTCAATGTCCCGGTATACGACGGCGAACTGCTGGGCACCGGCGATACCTTGCACGGCCCGGCGGTGATCGAGGAAGTCACTACTACCATCGTGATCAACCCGGGTTGGCATGCCCGGCTCGATGCCAGTGGCACCTATGTCATTACCTGGGGCGATAAAAAATCAGCCTGAGGTGATAACGAAATCTGATAACGAAAACAGCCTCGACTCATAGACCGAGGTTATTCAAAACAAGGAGACAACAACATGACAAGCACCCAATCCAGGACTTCCCATCTGCCAGCCAGCCATCACAACACCAGTCGTTGCGACGACCAGACCCGGGAAGCGTAGTCAGTCGCAGTGCGGCATGACTACTCAGGCAATTTTTTCTCATACAATTTGGAGGCGATATGGCTGGCAAGATTGAAAACTCGGCAGGCAATTCAGACTACACTGCAACACCCGTACCATCTAATGAACGCATGCCTAAGGGCGCACTGACAATGGCATGGTGGGGAGTATGCAGCGCAATGTTTTACATCGTGGTGGCTGCAACACTGGCGATTCAGTTCGGCACTCGCAACGCAATTATCGGTATGGTGCTTTCGGTGATTGCATACGGCTTGATCAATAGCGTGATCAGTCGCTATGCAATCAGAACCGGCCTTTCTGTAGCCCTGTTTTCCAGGGTATTGTTCGGCAACTTCGGTGCGGCGCTGGCGACCTTGATCTTCTTTGCCACCGCAGTGTACTTCTCGGTGTTCGAGGGCTCGGTAATCGCGATGGCGATTCACGATTACTTCCCTGGAACCAGCATCAAGATGGCTTATCTGATTGTGGTCGTATATAGCGTGGTTCTGATTTTCGGCAGCATTCAAACCTGGCTCGACAAACTGAACGGCGTGTTGCTGCCGTTTTACATCATCGGCCTGATTGCTGCGGTGGTTCTGACCGTTTCCGAATACGGCTATAACAATGCGTGGCTCAATGTCGGTCCGCGCGGCGGCGAAGTCAGCAATGGCTGGTGGAATTGCTTCACCTACTTCATGGGGGTATGGATACTAATGATGTACACTTTCGACTATGCGCGCTTCGGCCGCCAGGAAGATGCCGGCTACCATGCCAACTTCAATTTCGGCATGCCTTTCTATCTGTTCACGTTCGTCATTAACGGAGTAATCGGCATCTTCCTGGCAACCACCATCAAGACTGAAGGCGGCCTGAGCGAAGTATCGATTGTGCTCGGCCTGCTCAAGTTGATGGGAATCTGGGGCCTGGTATTCGTCTGGATCACACAGACCCGCATTAATACCGCGAACTTCTATCTGGCCGCAGTCAACATGGAGGCATTTTTCGAGAATATTTTTGGAATTCGGCTATCCAAGTGGATTTGGGCCATCGTGGTCGGCGTATTGGTCTATGTGATGATGCTGTTTAATGTATTCAGCTACATCCTGCAGGCACTGGCCTACCAGGGTGTGTTTGTGGTGGCATGGGTCGGCGTGGCGCTCACACATATTCTGTCATCGACTTACGACAAGATGTTCTCCGGTCGGATCGAATATCACCATGAACGGGTACCTGCCTTCAATCCGTGCGGGCTTACCGCATGGTTTTTGGGCACGGCGGTGGGCTTGGTGCTGATGCACGCCAGCGGCGGGTTGGCAACGTTTTCAGCGCCTGCTACTTTTGCGGTGTCGATCGCAACCTATGCGCTGATGCTGACACGCGCCAAGAAACAGTGGTTCGTGATTCAGGGCTGTTAGTTTTTCTAACTGCTTATCTTTCGAGCCAAACAGTGCGACGCAATACACATCACGGCATTGATGCCGCACTGCCCATGCCAAAGCGAACGAATACAACCGAATCAAAGAGCGGTAGGACAATTACATTCACACCAAGGGGTACAGCAATGCAAGTACGCATAGCGGCAATACCGACCATACAAATCGACAATGAGCGCGTCACCGTGACCGAGTGGCGCTTTCCGCCCAGCGCAGAAACCGGCTGGCATTGCCACGGCTACGACTATGTGGTGGTGCCGCAAACCAGCGGCCAGTTGCTGCTGGAAATCAAGGAAGGCAACCGCACCGTAGACATCACCGCCGGCCAGTCGTACACCCGCAGCGTCGGCACCGAGCACAATGTGGTCAACATCAACCCTTATGAATTCGTCTTCGTCGAAATCGAATTGAAACCGTAAACAGCGTCGGCAGACCGATAATCCGGCTCTGTCGTCCTGACGCTGCCCGCCAAGAAAAAACCATTCTTGTTCCATTTCTAAATCAATCGAGTGCTTTGTCGACTGCACTAGCGGTACCTGCGTACTGTCTGCGCTTCACCTTCGCGTTCATAATTGATAGTGAAACGGAATTACTTGGCAAGATAAACCCCATGATACCGGGCAAAGAAACGCCTCCAAGACCATCAGCACGCTACAAACCAGTCTTGCAATCATGTGGATAACAATACAAATTCATGACCTTGTACTGTTGCTAACTGGCTTGGTATCGTTTTTCAGCCCTTCCGCGGTGATCGGGCCATTCGCTTTATTGAACTATCCGTTTCCAAACCGGGTACAGAAAAAATCGCAGTTGGGATGGGTATTTTCATCACGGCCATACTGACCCTGTTTGCCTGGGCCGGTCAGTTTCTGCTGGTCGTAATCGGTATTACGGTACCCGCATTGTCGATGGCAGGAGGCATTGCATTATTGCTTTCTGCCTTGCCCATCATGCTGGGGTAGGGAGACTCATCAATTGAGCTGGATAAGACCGGCAAGTCCGGTCTAGAATGACTGGCGTGCATTGGTTGCAGTTCCAATTGTTTTTCCCCTTTCGGTTGGCGCCGAGATAGTTTCTCTAGTTAGCGCAACTGCCGGGCGATTTCATTCGATTATCGATCTGATCGAAATTTCTTGCGTATGTGTGATTTTTGCTGTCTTGGCAAGGTTAATTCTATATTTTGCCAGGCCCGTGTTCTCCTGGTACCTGGCGGCCTAGCTGTACTGAGCCGAATTTCCGGTGTTACCCTGACCTCAATAGCAATGCAGTTACCGGCGAAAGGTATCAAGGAATTGCTGCCCGGACTTGGGTGAGCCGCACGGCAATTAATTTTCCACAATAATTTAACGTGCGTATTGTTTGCGTAATTCGCTCGGCTTCAAGCCGAATTTCTGCTTGAATGCATTGCAAAATTGGGCTTGGTCGGAAAATCCCCACTGGTAGGCAATTTGTCCAATCTGGGTATTGCCGGTAGTGCGGCACAAATGCTCATGCGCCGCCTGCAAGCGTAGATCCCGTATCCACTGAGAGACTGTTTGGTCGGTTTCCTTGAACAGCAAGTGCAGGTAACGAGTGGAAATCGCACACGATTGGGCAATTCTGTCCGGCGTAAGATCGGGGTCGGACAAGTTACGCCGCACAAACTCTTCCACCCGCTTCAGATGGGCGCAGCGTACTGCCGAATTATTTGAATGCAAGACCCGGGTATCTGCTTCCAGTGTTGCCGCCAACAACTCCATCAACTGCTGCCCCATCACTGGAGCAATGGACATTGCCGCATGTTCCCGATGCCGGATAACAAGTTGCAGGTAGTCATGAAACAGCATGCCAACGCCCGACGAAGCATCAAACTGCATCGCGCAAAACCGGTCTGGATTACGAATTCGGTTGCACAACATATTGCCGGGCAATTTGACGACCCACATCGTATTTGCTTTGCTGTATTGAAACCGGTACGGCTCGTTGCTGTGCTCGAGAATGAAGCTACCAGGCTGGCACACAACGCTTCTCGTAAATTGCGAAAATTCTATGTCGGATTGTTCGGGAATAGTTACCAAAAAATGTTCTTCCTCTTTCTGGCAATCGGGGCGCAGCCGCTCATAGCAGAGCGCATTCGATTGCAACCGAGAAATCGATACGGCACCTACCTGCCAAGATTCGAGCACTCCCTCAAAGCTGTCTGCCTGCGGAAATCGCAATCGTAAATTGAAATAAGTGTTGCCGATCACCTCTTGCCAATATTGGTGATGAAGCCGTCCTGGCGCGCCGTTTGTTGTGTATCGCTGATACATTTTTGTCTCCTTACCCGCACTAAGCCGCGCATTACCATCCAAATCAAGATGACTACGCGCCAACCGTATTTTTAATTTTTATTATCGTTAATTTCTACCTTTTACCACTTTTTTCAAGCCAAATAATGCTGATCTTCATATACATTTAGAAGCCATTTCAGTTTTTTGGTAATGACAATACAATCAACCACATCACCGCTCTACTGAATGAAAAAACAGCGAGCACTTAAAGCACCCGCTGCCGTAAAAATTAAATTCCGCCCATGCACAAATACTTGATGATCAGATAGTCATCCATGCCGTAGGTTGAACCTTCGCGTCCCAAACCGGATTGCTTGACGCCGCCGAACGGCGCGACTTCATTCGAGATCAGGCCAGTGTTGATACCGACCATGCCGGACTCCAGCGCCTCTGCGACGCGCCAGATGCGACCGATGTCGCGCGAATAAAAATAACTGGCCAGACCGAATTCGGTATCGTTGGCCAGGGCGATGACTTCTGCGTCGGTCTTGAAGCGAAATAGCGGCGCCAGCGGGCCGAAGGTTTCTTCCTTGGCTACCTGCATCTCGGACGTGACATCGGCGATGATAGTGGGCTCAAAGAAGCTGTGACCTAGCGCATGGCGCTTGCCGCCGGCGAGTAGACGACCGCCTTTGGCCAGCGCGTCGGCGATATGCTGCTCGACTTTTTCCACCGCCTTGACATCAATCAAAGGCCCTTGCGTGACGCCCGCGTCAGTACCGTTGCCGACGGTCAGCTTGGCTACCGCCGCCACCAATTTGGCGGCAAACGCATCGTACACGCCATCCTGCACGTAAATCCGGTTGGCGCAGACGCAGGTCTGGCCGGCGTTGCGGTATTTGGAAACCATCGCGCCTTCAACCGCAGCATCCAGATCAGCGTCATCGAACACGATGAACGGCGCATTGCCGCCTAGTTCCAGCGATAGCTTCTTGATGGTCGGTGCGCTTTGCTCCATCAACAGGCGACCGACCGCGGTGGAACCGGTAAATGTCAGTTTGCGCACAATCGGATTGGCGGTCATTTCGCCGCCGATGGCGCGCGATGAACCGGTAATGACGCTAAAAATACCGGCTGGAATACCGGCACGTTCAGCCAGCGCTGCCAGCGCCAGCGCCGAAAACGGAGTTGATTCGGCTGGTTTGACTACCATAGGGCAGCCTGCTGCCAGCGCCGGACCGGCCTTGCGGGTAATCATTGCGGATGGAAAATTCCACGGCGTGATGGCGGCGCAAACACCGATCGGTTCCTTGATCACCACCAGACGGCGATCCGGCCACGGCGATTGCAGGGTTTCGCCGGCGATGCGTTTGCCTTCTTCGGCAAACCATTCGATGAAAGAGGCGGCGTAGGCGACTTCGCCCTTGGCTTCGGTCAACGGCTTGCCTTGCTCGGCAGTCATCAGCAAGCCCAGGTCATCGACATTAGCCAGCATCAGGTCGTTCCATTTGCGCAAGATGGCGCTACGCTCCTTGGCAGTTTTTTTGCGCCAGGCGGGCCAAGCGGCGTTGGCGGCGTCGATTGCGCGCTTGGTTTCGGCCGCACCCATCTTCGGCACCGTGCCCAATACTTCACCGGTGGCCGGATTGGTGACGGTGATTGTGCTGCCATCTTCGGCATCGCACCATGTGCCATCCAAGTACGCTTGTTGTCGCAGCAGCGACGGATCTTTTAATTGCAGCATGCAGAAATCTCCGTAATGTAAGGTGTAAGGTTAAATTTTGGCAGCAGCTTTATTGCGGCCGCGCAGCCACTCGAGAACCAGTAGCAAACAGGTGGAAAAGATGATCAATATTGTCGCCAGGGCGGCAATGGTTGGGCTGATGTTTTCGCGGATGCCGGTAAACATCTGGCGCGGCAAGGTGGTCTGGTTAGGGCCGGCCACGAACAGGGTGATGACCACTTCATCAAACGAGGTGGCAAAAGCGAATAGTGCGCCGGAAATCAGTCCCGGCGCAATCACCGGCAGCGTGATGCGGAAAAACGTCTTCAGCGGACCGGCGCCCAAGCTCAGGCTGGCCCGCACCAGATTATGGTTAAATCCCTGCAGGGTGGCCGACACCGTGGTCACCACGAATGGTGCGCCGAGCGCCGCATGTATCAGGATCAAGCCGGTGTAACTGTCGGCCAGACCGATTTCCGCAAAGAAGATATACACCCCAACGCCGACCACCACCGCCGGCACTACCATTGGTGAAATCAACACCGCCATCAGTAAACCTTTGCCGGGAAACTCAGCCTTGTTCAGACCAACCGCTGCCAGTGTACCGAGTACGGTAGCAATCAGAGTGGCCAACGGCGCGACGATGAAACTATTCTTGGCAGCGCGTACCCAGGCTTCGGAATGGATCAGATCGTCGTACCAGCGCAGCGAATAGCCGGGCATCGGGTACGACAGGAAAGTGCTATCCGAAAAAGATAATGGAATAATTACCAGAATCGGCAACACCAAAAATAGCAGTGCCAGCGCGTTGAAGCCGCGGAAAAAAAAGAACCAGATGCGTTCTACGGTCGATACATAGGGCGGAAATAAGGGCAAGGAAGTTTTCATGGCAATTTTTCCAATTACATACTGACTTCAATTTTGGCGAAACGTCGATATATGCTGTACAGCACCAGGGTTGCCGCAAACAGCAGCGCACCGAGCGCGCAGGCCATGCCCCAGTTGAGGGTCACGTTGGTGAAGTAGGCTACGTAATAGCTGACCATCTGCTCGTTCGGGCCGCCCAGCAGGGCCGGCGTGATGTAGTAGCCGAGCGCGATGATGAAGACCAGCAAACTGCCGGCGCCGACACCGGGAAAAGTTTGCGGTACATACACGCGCCAAAACGCAGCAAACGGATGACTACCGAGCGAGATGGCGGCGCGCATATAGGTTGGCGGAATCGATTTCATCACGCTGTACAGCGGCAAAATCATGAACGGCAGCAAGATGTGCGTCATCGAGATATACACGCCGAGCCGGTTGAACAGCAACTCCAGCGGCGCATGCGTGACGCCCAGCGCCATCAGCGCCGTATTGACCAAACCTTCGGACTGCAGCAGCACGATCCAGGATGCGACCCGCACCAGGATCGAGGTCCAGAACGGGATCAGCACTAGAATCATGAACAGATTGGAGCGCCGCTCCGACATGGTCGAGATCCAGTAGGCGAGTGGATAGCCGATCAACAGGCAGCATACAGTGGCGACCAGACTGATCATGAAAGTACGGCCGAAAATCTCTTGATAGGCGGATTGGTCTACCGGTTTTTTCTCAATATTTCCCATGCTGTCCTGTCGCATATCGACTGAAGCCAATAGGTAATACGGCGAATATTGCGAACCGTTTTTGGCGATCACGCGCCAGTATTCCGGCTCGGCCCATTGTTTGTCGAGGTCGATCAGGGCTTGCCGAATGCCGGCAGCGGGTATTGGCTTGCCATCGGCATCGACTGGCGGCATTGCACGCATCGTCTTCATGATGATCGAGCGCGCACCGGGGAGTTCGCTATTCATGCGCCGGGCCAGCGTACCGGCGGTATTTTGTTCCTTGGCTAGCGTCAAATCCTGTGCCAGCGCAACAAAAGCGGCGTCGTCCGGTGCCGCTTTACGGTCCCATTGCGACAGCGCGGCAATCGTGTGCGGCAAAGTGGTCGCCACTTCCGGGTTATCGATTGCACGCTTGAGCAGGACGCCAATCGGCACCACAAAAGTGATCATCAAAAAAATCGCCAGCGGCGCAATCAGCGCCAGCGCCATGGTGCGCTTGCGCATTTGCTCCTTGCGCAAGTCGCGTTTGAGCTGTGACACAGATGGGGCAATTAATGTCGCATTTAGCGCACGGTTCGGCGCAATGCCCGATGCCAGTAAAGTCATAATTCAAGACGCCAATGGTAATAAAAATGCTGCCCACAAAGCCGCCATGGGCAGCATCGAAACCCGTCACGCATCACCCTTGCGGGAATTGCGCGACGAGCGAGGAGACTCTTTATTGAACTGCCCATGCAGTGAAACGCTGCTCCAGATCTTCGCCATGATCGGTCCAGAATTTCAAATCATTCCCGACCGCATCCTTCGCATTTTTTGCCGAAGTCGGCAGACCTGCCAGCGTTTTTGCATCCAGCAGCTTCAACGCATTGTTGTTGGTAGGGCCGTAAGCAATTTTGCCGGCATAGTTCTTTTGCGCTTCCGGCGAACTGGCGTAGGCGATGAATTTTTCAGCGGCGACCTTATTTGGCGAACCCTTCGGGATCGCCCAGTAATCGAGGTCATAGATGCTGCCGGCCCAGACGACTTGCAGGTTCTTGCCTTCGCGCTGAGCCGAATCAATCCGGCCATTGTAGGCAGTGGTCATCACCACATCGCCGGCCACCAGGAATTGCGGCGGCTGCGCACCGGCTTCCCACCATTGGATATTAGGTTTGAGTTCATCGAGTTTCTTGAATGCGCGCTCCACCCCGGACTTGGTTGCCAGTACTTTGTAGACATCCTTGGTCGGTACCCCATCGGCCATCAAGGCGAATTCCAGGTTATAACGAGCGCCCTTGCGCATGCTGCGCTTGCCAGGGAATTTTTTGACGTTCCAGAAATCGGCCCAGCCGGTAGGCGCAGTCTTTAGCTTATCCGCGTTATATGCCAGTACGGTAGACCAGACGAAAGTACCAACCCCGCATTCCTGAATCGCTTCCGGCAGAAAGTCCGCTTTCTTGCCGATTTTGCTGAAGTCGATTTTTTCCAGCAAGCCTTCTTCGCAGGCACGGCCAATAACGCCGGCTTCGATTTCCAGCACATCCCAGCTGACGTTTTTCGTTTCGACCATGGCCTTGAGTTTGGCCAGTTCGCTGTTGTATGCCACCGCCACCACTTTATTGCCTGTCATTTTTTCGAACGGCTCGATGTACGCTGTTTTTTGTGCGGCGCCATTGGCGCCGCCAAAATTCACGACCGTGATTTCCGCTGCCTGTGTCTGGCCGGCCAGGCCGACCAGACCAACGGACAATGCTGCTGAAGCCAGGATAGGTTTGATTAACAGTCTCATTGCAACTCCTCATTATTTTATGGTTTGGGATGAAACAAACGGGGCAGAAATAGGGTGCACCATGCGCATCATTACCGCTGACGGCTGCATTGGTGCGCGTGGCGCGCCCTACCTCTTTCCATTTCTTACTGCCTATTGACTAATGCTTATTGCTTTCATCTACAACAACGTACTGCTATTAAACAAAAATACGCAAACGCTCCGGGCTCAGCTCCAGCGCCACCTGCGTTCCCTCGGTTAATCCCGACAGCGCCGGGTCGCCCAAAGTCAACTTGACGAAACAATCATCCTGATGCGCCAATGCACAACGCACCCGCACATGGTCGCCGAAATAAATCAACCCAGCGACACGCACCCGCAGCGCATTTGGCGTGGCCGAACCGGCCGCATCCAGCGCTACCAAGCTGATGCGCTCGGGGCGGATACAGGCGACTGCGGCTTGTCCGACCGACGCAGCATTGGCGTTGGTGCCGGTGAGCACCGAGCCATCCGGCAGGCGCACATTAGCCAGCGGGCCGGACACCGATTCAAGTGTGCCGACAAAGCGGTTGTTGTCGCCAATGAAGCCGGCCACAAACTGGTTTTCAGGGTATTCGTACAGTCGATCCACTACCGCCAATTGCTGGATGATGCCCTGATCGAATACCGCGACCCGATCCGACATCGTCAACGCTTCGCTTTGATCGTGAGTGACATACACGAAGGTGACGCCGAGCCGCTTGTGCAGCGCTTTCAATTCCAGTTGCATGTGCTCGCGCAACTGCTTGTCGAGTGCGCCGAGCGGTTCATCCATCAGCACCAGCTTCGGGTCGAACACCAATGCGCGCGCCAGTGCAATGCGTTGCTGCTGACCGCCGGATAGTTGGGCCGGATAGCGTTCGGCGAAATTACCCATCTGCACCATGTCGAGCGCTTGCTTGACTTTTTCAGCGCGGGCGCTGGCAGCCATACCGCGCACTTGCAGCGGGTAAGCCACATTCTGCCCCACCGTCATGTGCGGAAACAACGCGTAGTTCTGGAACACCATGCCGATGTTGCGCTTGTGCGGCGGCACTTTGTTGAGTAATTGCCCGTCCAGAAGAATTTCGCCGCCGGTGGGAAACTCGAAGCCGGCCAGCATCATAAGGCAAGTGGTCTTGCCGGAGCCGGACGGCCCCAGCAAGGTCAGGAATTCGCCGCGCTGAATATCCAGATCCAGATGTTTGACGACCAAATTTTCGCCATCGTAGGTTTTTTGGACACCTTTAAAGGCGACCAGCGTGTCGCGCACAGGATGCATTGCGGTAGTTGCCTGATTCAAAATGGGTTCTCCATGACGCCAGAAATCTGTCAAAACTTATTCATCCATCTAAAACCTGCCGGCGCCGGATATGGCGCTGCGCTCAGGAGTGCGATGGGTGCGGCGTTTCATTGTGCGCAGTCTGCCCGGCAGATGGCACAACGAAGTGGCCAGCCATGCGGATGGCTGATTGTGGTGGGATTTGTTTGTGGTACATGTGTCTCGTCTCCATTCTTATAGGTTAAGACTTACGCAAAATACGATTAAGCAGCGTAGCTTCCGAAGCCGCACTTCTTGATCATGCGTAAGTCTTCCATGTAAATCAAGGTCGGCAATTGCAATTGCTCTGGTCCTTGCGTTGCGATAAAGCCGATACCGCTTATGCTTTCATGGCAAGCGCCAGTTTCTGCAAACCTTCTTCAAACACTTCCGGCTGAATCGTGAGCGGCATCAAAAAACGAATTACATTGTAGTAAGTGCCGCAGGTCAGCAATACCAAGCCAAGCTCCTGCGCCCTGGCTTGTACTTTCTTGGTGAATTCCGGGTTCGGCTTCTTGCTTTCAGGATAATTGAATTCGACTGCGATCATTGCACCCAGACCGCGCACTTCGGCGATTTCCGGCACTTGCGAACGCAAGCCTTCCAGCGTACTGCGCAACTGCGTACCGAGCTGGTTGGCACGCGTTATCAAGCCTTCTTCCTCGATCACGTCGATCACCGCCAGCGCCGCCGCCACTGCCAGCGGATTACCGGCGTAGGTGCCGCCCAGGCCGCCCGGATTTGCCACATCCATGATTTCCGCGCGGCCGGTCAGGGCTGACAACGGGAAACCGCCAGCCAGACTTTTCGCCATCATCAGCATGTCCGGCACTACGTCGTAATGCTCGATGGCGAACATTTTTCCGGTACGAGCGAAACCGCTTTGCACTTCATCGATTACCAGCAAAATGCCATGCAAGTCGCAGATTGCGCGCAGTTCGCGCATGAATTCCGGCGGCGTCGGATAGAAGCCGCCCTCGCCCTGCACCGGTTCGATAATAATCGCGGCGACCCGTTTCGGATCGATGTCGGCCTTGAACAAGCGGTCTAGCGCCTGCAAGGAATCCTCCACCGTCACGCCATGTAGCGCCACTGGAAACGGTACGTGATAAACGTCGGACGGGAACGGGCCGAAACCCACTTTGTACGGTACCACTTTGCCGGTCAGCGCCATGCCCATCATGGTGCGGCCGTGAAACGCGCCGGAAAAAGCGATGATGCCGCTGCGGCCGGTGGCAACACGGGCAATCTTGACTGCATTTTCGGCTGCTTCGGCACCGGTCGAAAACAGCGCGGTGCGTTTTGCATGGCTGCCGGGTGTTAGCTGATTGAGCTTTTCGGCTAATTCCACATAGCCCTGATAGGGGAATATCTGATAGCAAGTGTGGGTGAATTTTTTCAGCTGGGCCTCTACTGCAGCGATGATTTTCGGATGGCAATGACCGGTATTGAGCACGCCGATGCCGCCGGTGAAGTCGATATAGCGGCGGCCTTCGACATCCCATAATTCGGAATTTTTGGCATGATCGACATAGATCTGGGTCATCACACCGACGCCGCGCACGGTGGCGGCTTCTTTACGCTGATGCAGGGCTTGGTTGCTCAATTCCATGATTTCTCCAGTAATTTTATTTTTAACTAAGGCGTAACCTGCGGAGCTAGTGTAGAGCCCGTGAAGCCCGTATTTTCGCGTAGAAACGATGTGGACTTTATCTACACTAGCGCCTGTATTTTTTAATAGCGCATATTAATAATGCGGCGAGCATGGTGTTTTTAAGCATACTCCATGCATTTGTTATGGAGACTGGCTTGTGGCCAGCATCTTATCGACTCCGCTGGTGATTCTGTGGATCTATATTAATAGGATTCTGGCGTTATACTTTAGAGCCAGTTTGATTTATTTGATGGAGCCACTTTGCGTATAGCCTCGTTACCGGATTTTTTATTGCAGCGCATTGATCGTGCCACCGGTCAGCCGGTCAATCGCCAGATTTACCAAGTGCTGCGCGAAGCTACCTTATCGCATCAATTACCGGCCGGATTGCAGCTGCCATCCTCGCGCGAACTGGCGCGCGAGTTGGCGATGTCGCGCAATACCGTAACCCACGCCTACGAACAATTGATCGCCGAGGGTTATCTGGAAACGCGCGCCGGTGCCGGCACTTTTATTGCCGATACGGTGCCGGACCAGATTGTCGATATCTGCCGGAACAGCCGCAGCGACACAGACCATCTGGGCCAGGTCGGCTTGTCCAACCGCGGCGCGCAACTGATCCAGCGCGCCGGCGTGAGTGCCTTGCAATGGGGCGCGTTCATGCCGGGCGTGCCGGATGTCACGCAATTCCCCAGCAAGGTATGGAGCCGCCTGCAAAATAAACACTGGCGCCGTTCACGCGCCGAGCTGCTGACCTACGGCCAGAACGGCGGTTACTTGCCGCTGCGGGAAGCCATTGCCGAATACCTGCGGGTAGCGCGCTCAGTCAATTGCCGCACCGGCCAAATCATCATTACCACTGGAATCCATCAGTCAATTGATCTGGCTGCCAAGTTGCTGGGCGAGCATGGCGACCGCGCCTGGGTCGAGGAACCTTGCTACTGGGGCACCCGCAGCGTGTGCAAATCGCTGGGCATTACGCCGGTGCCAATCGAAGTGGATGCCGAAGGAATGCAGGTGCACCAGACCGATGCGTTGCACCCGACGCATCCACCGCGCTTTATATTTGTGACGCCTTCGCATCAATATCCGCTCGGCACCATCATGAGCCTGTCACGCCGACGCCTGCTGCTGGAATATGCCGCGGCGCATAAAGCGTGGATCATGGAAGATGATTACGACAGCGAATTCCGTTACGGCAGCCGGCCGCTAGCTTCGCTACAGGGTCTCGATACGCACGAGCGCGTGCTGTACATGGGCACTTTCAGCAAGACCATATTTCCTGGACTGCGGATCGGCTTTCTGGTGGTGCCGGAATCCTTGTCGGACGCCTTCGCCACCGGGCACTCGGAGCTATATCGCGGCGGTCAAGTCTTTATGCAGGCGATATTGGCAGACTTCATGACGGAAGGTTATTTTGCCTCGCACATCCGGCGCATGCGGGTGTTGTACGGCGAGCGCCTGCGCTTGCTGCAACAGGCAATCGCACGCCATTTTAGCGACACTATCGATTTTTCCAACGCCGACGCCGGGCTGCATCTGACATTGCATCTACCGGCCAGCTGCGACGACTTTGCCATCAGCCGCGAAGCCCGCGCTGCCGGCATCATAGCCCTCCCCTTATCCGGCTATTACATGCAAGCGGTCAGCGCCAAACGCGGCCTGATGCTGGGGTATGCCTGCGTATCGAACGAACAAATCGCGCCTGCCTTCGATAAGCTGGCCGGCATCATCAAGAGGCACTGGCCGGCGTAAGTTCATTCAAAAGCGCTCTGCTGATTGGATGACGGTAATTGAGCCAAGCTCGCCCTTCGCCTTCTGCAGAAGAATAATACTTCGTCGTATCAGCCGACCTACGAGACGTTTCGCACAGGTCTGATTGTCTGAGTGAAAAACACTGAAACCATCCCACTAACACTACTCAAAATCCTTCAATTTTGCGAATGATTGACAGCAAAATTCGTTCACGTTCCGCTCTGCGCGATTTGTCGGATGTCGATCTCGTCGATACGTCAGAATACAATTTTATGTCCGGAATACCAGCATCAAAATCATTCGCTTTGGCTCTTAGCACAAGATCTGAAATCTGCTTCTCAATATCAAAAACTCTGGAAAATTGGTTTTTTTTGGTCGTCCTAAAATAATCAACGCATACGCCAAACAAGGAATAAAAGTTGCCTTTTGACTTAAAAATGCCTTGGTTTTCAGATGTGATTACCGACCTAGCCAAATTAATGCCCACATTAAATTCATCTTCATAGGTTGCTTCCAAAGGAAAATCTTCATCAAACTCAATATAGAGATCGTCCAAAAGATCTTTTTTATTGTTGATGCCGGCAATTTGGCGTACGAGCAATTCACTGACATATTCGATATCGAGCATGCGCCTAACATCGCGGGGCGTAAAAAGTCCTATCGATTGAAAAAATGGGTTATCAGCCAAGCGCTCAGCTAAATCTTTAAAGCGTCCCACATATCGGGCATTTCGCAGCTCTTGGTCGTTTAGCGCGATGTTATTTGTATTGAGTTTCGTAAACAGACTTCTAATTTCTTCATCATTAGTTTGTCGAAGTGACCTGACAACGACCTTATAATCCCAAAATCGACCTTTGATTTCACTATTCAAATCTCGAAAATACTCTCCATTCCAAAAATCATTTTTAGGTAACGAAAATTCATTATCCAAAAATTTCAATATGGAAGTAACTCTCTGTTGCCCGTCAACTACAGCATATGTCTGCTTTCCGGTTTCCGCGTTAGTTTCAACATGCACATAAATCTCAGGAAATGGAAGTTGGTTTAGTAAAGTCTCAATTAACAGTGACCGTTCCTTTTCTAGCCAAACTGCCCGGCGTTGAAACTTGGGGCTAATTTCAAGCGTTCCATCATTTTTCCTCTCATTGAACCAAGAAACGGTTTGAAAACTTACGTCATAATTCATGATTCGATCCCTTTCTTTGAGCAAGCACAAAGCCTCTCACGTAATAGTCCAAAGCCTCATCTGTATTTTTGAAATACATCATATTTACGCTTCTGTATCCCACAGCCTCATTTGAGTACTTGTTGGTATTTAACGAATATTTAAGTTTCAAGCTAGATTTTCCAGGTATCCATTTCGGAGATATAAAGCCAGAGTAGACATTTTCGCCATGTCGCTTGATCTCAATTTTCTTGGCACTTGAAATAAGATAAAAATTCTTCCGATGATAAGTCCTTAGTTCTTCCCAAGCTTGTTCAAAGGTCAACCGACAAATAATTGCAATATCAATATCTGATTGAATATGGTATTCACTAAAATTCTTATGAGGATTCAAGCTAAACTTCCAATTCCCCGAACCCATAATTGCTACGCGGTCAGACAAAGGGTAATCTGCTCTGACTTCCTCCAAGAACGCCTTATAGGTAACCTCGTTAGGAATAGCATGGACGAAATCCCGATGCAAACACTCTGCTGCCAGATCGATTGAATTGCCGGATTGAACCGCCATTAAGAATTCTTCCAATGTCATAACACGTCAAGCTATCTAAAAAATGAGGGCCGCACAGTAGAAAATTGATCAGTAACTGCTAGTTAGAAATTATATGTGCAATCACTAGTGTCCGGTTAAAAACTGAATAAATTCAATTGGTTAGAAAAAATGTTCTGATTTGAGTTGATGCTGTTGCCCGCAAAGGCCTGCTGTAGCTGGGTTTTCTCGAAGACGGACACCGATAATATCTGTAGCAAAGTGTAG
>JABBOY010000004.1 GCA_012927585.1 Glaciimonas sp. | reverse complement strand
GGAATGCTGCGCTTCATCGAGGTGTCTTGCCGCAAGAGGTTCATGGTAATTTTTCTGATGATGTTGAAATTTTCAGCGGCGTGACCGGCGCGGATTCGGCAGGCGTCTTCTTTAAACGTGACGTCAAGGCACCAGTGCAGTTTATTCTCGATGCCCCAGTGGGCCCGAATAGCATTGCCGATTTGCTTTGAGTCAGGTTCGAGGGAACTGATGTAAAACCGGCGTTCGCTGGTGCGTTTCTCACCGATTTCCCGGATCGACTCAACCATGATCATGCTCTTTAGTCCGGCCCAGGCGCCGACTTGCTCCAGATGCACTGACGAGAGTGCAACGACCCGCCGCGACTCAATGCGCCCATAATCTTTTTCACATGTGTCGTCAGGCTTCGCGTCAAGCGCCTTGTACTTGTACTGCTCAGCGATTTCGAAGAATTCTCCCACCTGCTCATGCAACTTTCCGTGGTTACCTTTCAAGGCCAGGACGTAGTCCGCACCTTGCTCAGTGATCGCCTTGGCAATCTCCGTCTGGCAACCCATGGAGTCGATCGTCACGATGCTACCCTTCAAATCGAGCATGGCAATGAGCTCTGGGATCGCAGTGATTTCATTGGATTTCTCCGCTGTCTTGAGTTGTCCCAATGTGATTCCCTGAGTACTGGCAAATGCGCTCACCATATGAATCGCCTTCTTACCCAAACGACGTTCGTGGGACCCGCACATGGTCTTGCCATCGATGGCGACAACTTGCCCGACCAGCGAGTCGCAGACGGTCGACACCCACCGGGTAAAACATGCCTGAAATGTGGCACTGTTCATGGCAGCAAAGAGTCGGCCTATCGTGTCGTGGGAGGGGATGCCGTTTTTCAACGGGATATATTGCCGCAACCACTCGAGCTTGGCTTCCCCCCACATTTCAACGGCTTCCCAGTCATCCGCGCCGCACACCACCGCACACACGGTCAACACCAAAATATCAAGCAAATGATGGTCTGTTCTTCCAACAACCCTGGGATCAGGCATGTCGGCAAAGCTCTCCAGTAACTTCGCCAGAATCGAATCTTCCATTCACGCCCCCACTTATCAAGAGGGACAGTAAACCTCAATTTCCATTCGTTTACAACAACATTTGTAAGCCCTTGGTTGTAAACGACTTTTGATGCGATAGCCCTGACCTGCGAATTGGAGCTCTGCACGATATGGATTAATATCGTAATATGACGATATTAATTTCACCAAATTACAATATGCAACTCCTCCAAGACTATGGACTTTGATGCAATTCACAAGGCGCTGGCCAACTCGGTGCGACGACAAATACTCGGTTGGCTTAAAGAACCCAATCGCTATTTTCCCCATCAGGAATATCCGCTTGATCTGGGCGTTTGTGCGGGTTTAATCAACCAGCGCACCGGGTTGTCCCAATCGACTGTTTCCGCGCACCTGGCGATTTTGCAGCAGGCAGAACTCGTCACTTCAAAACGCGTGGGGCAATGGATTTTTTTTAACCGCAATGAGCCGACAATTACCGCATTTCGCGCCTATATCAATGACGATTTGTGCAGCGAAAAAAAGGATGTGCAATCCGATACAGAAGTTTTTTGAGCCTTGATGCATCCTGTAAAAAAGACCTGCACTTTTAACTCTTAACTCCAGTTTTTCTCAACTTAATTGAAAGTGAAAATTACCATGATTACTTTATTTGACCCAATCAAGATTGGCGCGCTCAATCTCCCAAATCGCATCATCATGTCACCTTTGACACGCTCCCGCGCAGTCGGTGAAGGGCGTGTGCCAAATGCGCTGATGGCGCAATATTATGTGCAGCGCGCATCCGCCGGCCTGATTATTAGTGAAGCCACTGCAGTGACGCCGCAAGGCGTGGGTTATGCCGATACGCCCGGCATCTGGTCCGACGAACAAGTTGCCGGATGGCGGCAGGTGACCGACGCAGTACACGCTGCCGGTGGGCGCATTGTGCTGCAATTGTGGCATGTTGGCCGTATTTCAGACCCGATCTTCCTGGATGGTGCGTTGCCGGTTGCACCGAGTGCGATTGCAGCGCAAGGGCATGTCAGTCTGGTGCGCCCGACCCGTGATTACGTCACGCCAAGGGCGCTCGATCTGGCAGAAATTCAGGGAATTGTCGCGGCTTACCGTAAAGGCGCTGAAAATGCGAAGGTGGCAAATTTCGACGGGGTTGAAGTGCATGGTGCAAATGGGTATTTGCTCGACCAGTTTTTACAGGACGGCAGCAATAAGCGTACTGACATCTACGGCGGATCGCTCGAAAATCGCGCCCGTCTGATGCTGGAAGTAACCGATGCCTGTATTGCGGTATGGGGTGCGGGGCGGGTTGGCATGCATTTGGCTCCGGCTTGCGATACCCACAGCATGGGCGACTCCAATCCGGTCGAGACTTTCAGCTATATTGCGCGCGAACTGGGCAAGCGCGGCATCGCCTTTATCTGTGCGCGGGAACCGCAAAGTGAAAACCGGCTTGGCCCACAACTCAAGAAAGCATTTGGTGGTATTTACATCGCCAATCAACAATTGACCAAGGCGACAGCCGAGCAATTGCTGACAGCGGGCGATGCCGATGCGGTCGCATTCGGCCAGTTGTTCATCGCCAACCCGGATCTGCCGCGCCGACTGAAGACCAATGCGCCACTGAATGCACCGAATCCGGCTACCTTTTATCAAGCGACGCCTGAAGGCTACATCGATTATCCGGCGCTGGCGTAAGCAGTTTGTGCAACTGCCTGGGCCTTAGCGCAGGTAGTTGCTCCCTTGGTGACCAAGTCGTAGTTGAACCATCATCATGGCCAGCAATTTTAATGCTGATGTGAACCGCCCAGATAGGCGGCCTGCACCGCCGGATCGTTCTTCAGCTTGTCGGCTGGGCCGTGCACTGAGATGCGGCCATTTTCCAGTACGTAGCCGTAATCGGCCACATTCAACGCGGCGGCGGCGAATTGTTCGACCAGCAGCATCGTGACGCCCTCCGATTTGAGGCGTGAGATGATCCGAAACACTTCTTCAACCAGAATCGGCGCCAGTCCCATCGACGGTTCATCCAGCAGCACCACTTCAGGATTGAGCATCACCGCGCGCGCCATCGCCAGCATTTGCTGCTCGCCGCCGGACAAGGTGCCTGCCAATTGTGTCTGCCGTTCTTTCAGGCGTGGAAATAATTCGAGGGCCCGTTCCAGGTCGGCCTTGATGTCGCCCCGCGGTCGCGCCCGAGTGTAGCGAGGAAAAGCACCGAGCAGTAGGTTGTCGGTCACACTCATGGTCGAGAACACCCGCCGCCCTTCTGGAGAGTGGGCTAGCCCGGCGCGCGCAATCAGGTGCGAATCCATCCCGGTGACATCCTTGCCGCCCAGCTTCACGCTGCCGCCTTTGGGCTTGATCATGCCGGAGATGGCCCGCATCGTGGTGGTCTTGCCGGCGCCGTTGGAGCCGATCAGGGTCACAACCTTGCCCTTGGGCACCTCCATCGAGATACCGTGCAGCACTTCCACCTTGCCGTAGGCCGCTTGCAGATTGGTAATTGAAAGCATCTTGTCGCCTCGCTTATTTTCGCTTTAGTTTTTGCTTAATTCGTTACTGCTCAGACTGCACTGGATAACCCACGCCCCTATATGCATTCTCCCGCAAGTGGGAGAAAGGTCGGGGGAGGAAATCCAAACAGTCGTTAGCTGGCAGTCTGAACAGTTACCTTAATGCGTGCTTAATTTGATACAGTCGCAACAGCCGGCACTGCCCCGCCAACAGGCTCTTCGCCGGCGGTGCCGCCCAGATATGCCTCGATCACTTTCGGGTCGGCCTGCACAGCAGCCGGCATGCCCTCGGCAATTTTTTGACCGAAGTCCAGTACCGTCACCGTATCGCACAGCGTCATCACGACATCCATGTGATGCTCGATCAGGATCAAGGTGATGCCGTGCTGGCGAATTTTGCGGATGATTGCCACCAGTTCGACGATATCGGGCGCGGTCAGGCCGGCCGCCGGTTCATCGAGCAGCAGCAGGCTCGGATTCAAGCCCAGCGCACGGCTGATCTCCAGCACTCGCTGCTTGCCATACGGCAGATTGCGCGCTTCTTCATTGGCCAGATCGATTAGCCCGGCAAACAGCAGGATGCTGGCGGCACGCACCCGTGCCCGGCGCTCTTCCTTGCGATAGCGCGGCGTATTGAGCATCACATCGAGCAAGTTGCACTTGAACGTGTGGTGCAGCCCGACTAGCACGTTTTCGGTGGAAGTCATTTCGCCGAACAACTGCACGTTCTGGAACGTGCGGGCGACGCCGCCCAGTGCGATGGCTGACGGTGTCGATCCCGAAATCACGCGGCCATTGAATTCGACTGTGCCGGCGGTCGGTTGGTAAATCCCGGTGAGCACATTCATCATCGTGCTCTTGCCGGAGCCGTTCGGGCCGATCAGGCCGTGGATTGTCCCTTTGGCGATATCCAGGTCTACCTGATTGAGCGCCTTGAGGCCGCCGAATTGCATCAATACCTGTTTTGCATGGAGCAGATTGCCACTCTGATCAGCGCTATCGGCCGAGGTTTCCAGCGCCAGATTTTCATTGCCCTGATCGTGGTATTCATCATGCAGTCGCACCGCGCTGGGGCGCAACCGCTCCACTAGATTGCGCGCGAAGCCGACAATCCCATCCTGCAGGTAGTACACGACAAACAGCGTCATCACGCCAAAGATCGTCAGCCGCCAGTCTGTGATATTTTCCAGTTTGAACGAAAACACCGCCATCCCGACCGTGGCCAGCACCGGCACCGCGACCTCGCGCAACGATTTGCGCTGTTTGGCCAGCAGAGTGGCCGCACTGAGCAGCGCGACTACTGCAAACAGCACCGCAATTTTACGGAACAGTTCGATATCCGACAGCAGACTGGGCAGCATCACCACGATCAGTGCGCCGATCAAGGCGCCGCTGCGGGTCTTGCGCCCACCCATGATTACCGCCAGCAGGAACAGGATGGTCAGCTCGAAATTGTAGGTATTGGGCGAGATGTACTCTTGCGAATACGTATACAGGCTGCCAGCCAGTCCGGCAAAAGCGGCGCTGATCACAAATGCATATACCTTGTAGCGATACACCGACACGCCCATGCAATCACAGGCGACCGGGCTGTCGCGCAGAGCCTGGAAAGCGCGTCCCAGATGCGACTTCAGGATCCGGGACGCGACAATTAGAGACAGCACCATCAGCACTGCGACCAGATAAAAAAAGCTGACCTCATCAAGCTTGAAGCCAAACAGCGATGGTTTCGTCACCTTGATTCCGAGCGGGCCTTCGGTTAGGAAAGTCATCTCGTTAATCAATATCTGAATGATGGTCCCGAATGCCAGCGTCACCATCGCCAGATAAGGTCCGGTCACGCGCAGTGCGGGCAACGCGAGGATCGCGCCGAACAGCGCGGTCAGGGCAATGCTGGCCGGCGCCGCAATCAGGAACGGCACGCCCAGCTTAAAGATCAGTACGCCGGTCGTGTACGAGCCGATCCCGAACAGGCCGGCGTGGCCGAGCGAGACTTGACCGGTATAGCCGACCACAATATCCAGTCCGAACAGCAGGATCGCGTATATCAGGATGGTTTCAGCCAGATGGATATAGTACGGGTTGGGGAAGATGACCGGAAAAAGGCCGAGTGCAACGATTCCAAGTACCGCAAGCATGCGGTTTCTATTATTCATATTCAAACTTTCTTGATCGCAGCCTTGCCGAACAGGCCGGCTGGCTTAAGTGCTAACACCAGCAGCAGCAACAACAACCCCGGCACTTCTTTGTAACCCGTCGAAATATAAAAGCCAGTCAGCGTCTCGGCGATGCCGAGGATCAGGCCGCCGACGATCGCGCCCATGCCGGAAGTCAGGCCGCCAATGATCGCGACTGCAAACGCCTTCAGGCCCAGCGCAGTTCCCATGGTCGCGCCGGTCAGTGTCAGCGGCGCCACCAGCACACCGGCAAACGCGGCGGTAGCCGAAGATAGCGCATACGAAAACGTGATCACCATGCTGGTATTGATCCCCATCAGGCCGGCGGCATCGCGGTCATTCGCGGTGGCGACCACAGCCTTGCCGTAAATCGACTTGCGGTTGAAAAATTCGACCGCCAGCATCATCGCCAGCGCGCCGAGTACCACCATCACCTGCATCGGTTGCACATAGGCGCCAAACACTTGGAACGGCTTCGCCGTAAGCGGCGTTGGGAACGTCATGTCATCCTTGCCCCAGATGTTTTCAGCCAGGTTTTTGAAGATGATCGCCAGCGCAATGGTCGACATGATCCAGCCGAATTCCGACTTGATCTTGAGCGCAGGGCGTACCGCAATCCATTCGACCACGACACCTTGCAGCGCGCCGAACATGATCACGATCGGAATCATCAGCCAGAAATTGAGGTAAGGCCCGCCGTGGATGTCACTGACCAGGCTCAAGCCAACTAGCGCACCAAGCATCAGTGCTTCGCCCTGGCCAAAATTGAGGGTGCCAGAGGTGGCGAAGGTAAGCTGGTAGCCGAAGGCGATGACGGCGTAAATCATGCCTAGCGCGATCCCGCTAAAAACAAGTTGAAGAAGAATTTCCATTTCTCAGCCTATGGTTCATGTTTCAGGTTCGTGTGGAGATAAAAAACGGCCCGACAGATGCTGTGGGCCGTTTGATTTGCATTGCTATAGATCACTCCAGCAAGAAATCATGCTTATTTGGCGCGCACTACAACCCCACCTTTTACTTGCCCCATGACAGGCACATTGACCTTGATCGCTTCATGGTCAAGCGCACTGAACGGTTTGTCATAGGTCATCACCACGCCATCGACTTTTTCTTTCAGGTTTTCCAGTGCTTCGCGCACTTTGACGCCATCGGTGCTGCCGGCCTGCTTGATTGCCGCGGCGAGCAGATAAATCGAGTCGTAGCCTTGGGCTGCTGACACCGGGGAAGGAATCCGGCCGTCAGTTGGTTTATAAGCTTTCTGGTAAGCCTCAATGAAGGCTTTGCGCTTGGGCGTACTCGGGTCCTGGATAAAGGTTTGCGGCATCATCGCGCCATCCCCGTTCTTGCCGGCGTTATCGATGAAATTGCCCATCGACAGCGTCCAGCTGCCAATCATCGGCACTTTCCAGTTCAGCTTTTCCATGCCGTTCGCAATTTGCGCCAGTTCAGGTCCAATCGCATACGTCAAAATTGCCTGGGCACCGGCCTGCTTGGCCTTCAGCAACTGCGGCGTCATGTCGACATCCTTGATGTTGAATTTTTCGACTGTGACTGGCTTGACGTTCACTTTGCTCAATGCGGCTTCCAGGTCTTCACGGCCGAGCTGGCCGTAATTGGTGGAGTCAGCCAGAATTGCCACTTTGGTGAACTTGCGTTTGCCGATCGCCTCCTGGACGATCATCGCGGACTGGATTCGATCATTGGCTGAATTGCGGAAAATATAATTTTGCGGAAATTGCGGCGGCAAAAACTGCTTGGTGATCATGCTGCCGGTGGCGACATTGTTCATCACCGGAATTTTGGCTTCCTGATAAAAACGCTGCGAAGCAAGCGCAACCCCGGTATTGATGTAGCCCACTGTTGCCGCCACTTTTTCCTTGTTGATCAGTTCCTGCGTCACCTGCACGCCGCGCTCGTTTTTAGCTTCGTCATCCCGCTCAATCAGCTGGATCTGGCGGCCAAGCACGCCGCCTTTGGCATTGATTTCCGTCGCAGCAAGCTTGACGCCATCGCGCATTGAAACGCCCATCGGGGCAGAACCGCCTGTAAACGGACCGGACACGCCGATTTTGATTGGTTCAGCGGCGATACTGGAAAATGACAAACCCAGCAATGCAGACGCAATAAGGGATTTGGTTCTGAAAGTCATACTGTCTCCTTAATAATTATATTCTCGGTACCCGTTGCAGGTTTGATGAACAATACCCCAACAAGGCCATCTCAGGTCAGCTTATGGTTGCCACGCGTAATTGTCAAGAACCCGGAACAGCATCTTTGTCATGCCGCAAATTGTTGTTATAAACCAGCGCAGGCCGAGAATCAGATGCGGCAATTATGTCAATAATTAAAGCATACTAGAATATAGTATATAAAATTTTTGATTAATTTAAATAGAAAAATAGATTGTTTATAGTGATACCCTGCAATTAACAAAAAATTTTTTATAGAACCATTTCCGTAAGAGCGATTCGGCTATGTGCTTTCCTGCAGGATTATTCAACTACGCAACTGCTTGCAAAATATTTTCATGCTTGCGGTGAATCTTTTTCATCCATAAAAATATCCGTGAAAAAATTTGCGTCGGCATCCTTGCCTGTTTTCGCTGCGCCCGCTGCGGCAGGCTATGCTACCTTTAACCGCACAAAAGTGCCTATGACCACGGGCGCGCTATCGTAGGTTTGCTTTAAATTGACATTCGGAAAACGGCACTATGGATAATTTATCTCCCAGCAAAGAAGCCTCATTACAGGGCGTTAAAGTCATCGAGTTGGGGACTTTAATTGCAGGCCCTTATGCCGCCAGTTTGCTGGGGCAATTCGGCGCTGAAGTCATCAAAATCGAAGCTCCGGTCGATGGCGACCCACTACGCAAGTGGCGCAAGCTGCATAACGGCACTTCGCTCTGGTGGTATGCGCAGAGCCGCAATAAAAAATCATTGACGCTCAATCTGAAGTCCGAGGAAGGCCAGCAGATTGTGCGTGAATTGGTCAAGAGTGCCGACATCGTGATCGAGAATTTTCGCCCTGGCACGCTCGAAAGCTGGGGGCTGGGCTGGCACGACTTGGTCAAGATCAACCCGAATTTAATCATGGTGCGGGTCTCGGGTTACGGTCAGGATGGGCCTTACAGTGAACGCCCCGGTTTTGCCGCGATTGCCGAATCGATGGGTGGTCTGCGCAATTTGATCGGTTTCCCGGACCGTCCGCCGGTGCGGGTCGGCGTCAGCATCGGCGACACGCTGGCGTCGCTGTATGGCGTGATTGGCGCGCTGCTGGCCATGCATCATTTGAAAGTCAATGGCGGAAAAGGCCAGTTTATCGACATCGCGCTGTACGAGGCGGTGTTTGGCGTGATGGAAAGCCTGATCCCGGAATACGGCGAATCCGGCCATGTGCGCGAGCGCACCGGCGCTAGCCTGCCGGGCATTTCGCCATCCAGCACCTATCTTTGCGGTGACGGCTTGTACGTGATCATCGCCGGCAACGGCGACAGCATTTTCAAGCGCCTGATGCAAGCCATGGGGCGTAATGATCTGGCCGCAGATCCGGCCCTGGCGCGCAACGATGGACGGGTGCAGCACAATGATCTGATAGACCAAGCTATTTCGGACTGGACCGCGCAGCATGATATCGATCATGTATTGAACACCCTTGAAGCCGCCGCCGTGCCGAGCAGCCGGGTATTTACCGCTGCCGATATTTATCAGGACCCGCACTACCGCGCCCGCGACATGATCCAGCGATTCACCTTGCCGGATGGTTTGCCAATCGATTTGCCGGGCGTAGTCCCCAAGCTCTCCGAAACCCCAGGTGAAACCCGTTGGGTAGGCCCGGAACTCGGGCAGCATACCGTTGAAATTCTCACCGCCATCGGTCGCACCCCGGAGCAAATTGCCATGTTGAAACAGAAGGGCGTGATTAGTTAAGAGCCTGAAAGTAATCGGGCCATGCCTATCACTTGGCTATTACTTTGGATTAGTCTCGCGTTTAGCACCAACCCGCAATGTCCCGGGCGGAATTGAACTACCAATACAAGGTTTTTCAGCGTATTTTTTAGAACAATAGTCTGGCCATATGCTTGTGCTGAACTAATTTAAAGTTTGCAGGATGGACAGGTTTTGTTGCCCGCACAGACGCATGATCTGATGTGAATGCACTTGTCCACGCAAGACGCGACCAGAACGAACCGGAATCAGCATGCCGCATATTTCATAAAAAAAATAAGGAGTATGGCAATTTTTACTGTATTTTCCGCATGTATTCATTGCGCATATAAAATATACCTATGAATGTATTGGAAATGAGCTGATCCGGCACGCCAAGGGACTTGATTCGAATGGCAGTATCAACTCTATTCTGGTGTGTACAACTTAGGGAGTGGCGCGGGTCGGCGCTTTCGAAGCGGCGTAAGCAGATGCGTCAAAGCATTGTGGTCCAGCTCGTACATCAGCGCGATCAGACCGCCGAGTTCGCCTGAAGGAAAGCCTTCGCGCGCAAACCAGCCAAGGTAGTGGCCAGGCAGGTCGGCGATCAGCCGACCTTTGTACTTCCCATACGGCATTTCACGGGTGACTAAAAGCTCCAGGTGTTCAGGATTCATCGTCAACTGCAGCCTGCTTGCGAGCGGCAGAAGTTGGCGATACCGCTCAAGCTAGCGCTTTGTGGACGTCGGCAGTAATCTCATACGAGCGTAGACGCGCGGTGTGATCGAATATCTGCGACGTGATCATCAGCTCGTTCGCATCTGTACGCGCAATAAACGCCGTCAATTCACGCGAGACCGTTGCGGGCGAACCGATAGCGGAACACGACAGAACCTGGTCAAGCAATGCGCGCTCCTGCGGTCCGATCTGGCTTAAATAATCTGCCATCGGCGGCGGCAGACGCGATGGGCGGCCGCTGCGCAGGTTCACAAATGATTGCTGCATGGAGGTCGCGTGAAATTGCGCTTGTGCATCGGTGTCGGCGGCAAAGACATTAACGCCGAGCATCACATACGGCTTTTCGAGTTGCGCAGAAGGTTGGAATGTGGCGCGATATAACGCAATCGCCTGCATCATCTGGGCCGGCGCAAAATGCGACGCGAAAGCATACGGCCGGCCGAGTGCCGCTGCCAATTGCGCGCCAAACAGACTCGATCCCAAAATCCAGATCGGAACGTTCAGACCGGCACCGGGAACGGCGCGCACAGCTTGCTTTGGTGCCGAAGAGAAATAATCCAGCAACTCCAAAACGTCCTGCGGGAACTCGTCTGCATCGGCGGCCAGATTGCGCCGCAAAGCGCGCGCAGTGATCTGGTCTGAGCCCGGTGCGCGCCCCAACCCCAGGTCGATGCGGCCGGGGAACAAGGACTCCAAAGTCCCGAATTGCTCGGCAATTACCAGCGGAGAATGATTGGGCAACATGATGCCGCCGGCACCCACCCTAATCGTGGACGTGCCAGTGGCTACGTGCCCGATCAAGACCGCGGTCGCGGCGCTGGCGATGCCAGGCATGCCATGATGTTCCGCCAGCCAATAGCGGTTGTAGCCCCAACGCTCGCCATGCTGCGCAAGATCGAGCGTGTTGCGAAATGATTGAGCCGCATCGCTACCTTCAGCGATGGGAGACAGGTCAAGGATGGAAAATGGAATCATATTTGTCATCTAAGGACAACAAGATAAAAAACAAGCGATGATCAACGATGTTATGCATGTCCATCACGGGAAAAGCGCTATCTACGAAAAACACGCAAGCGGTTTTGGAAAAATGCGCGCGAAGCACTTCTGTTTCATTCTCGCAGAATATGTTTAACCATAATAAAGTCCTTTCCTAAAAATCATCTAAGTCATTGATTGATATGACCCCTTGATTTCCATCGAAAAAATAGAGTTCTTTCCTGATCGCAGTTACGAATAAACCAAACAACAAATCATGTAAAAGCAGCATACAAGGGGTTCAATGGCCGGCTGAATAGTTACCATTTTTCGCAATCGTGCTGCCCCACTACTGGTGTTTGACGCGGTGCAGCGGATGCAACAGAAACCACAGCGCTAAAAACGGCCATAACAGCGACAGGAAGTGCGCGGCGCCGTTGAAATTCAGAAATTTCCCCTGTACCCAGGCTTGCAATGTCGCCACGAAGTAGGGATTGACGGGGACGCTGTTGACCACTAGCAGGCTCACTGTCAGCATCAGCACCGCCAGCCGGCGCTGGATCACGGGCTGGGTATAGATCAGCCCGGACAGCATTAGCGCTGCCACCAGCAGGCCACTCTGGGCTCCAGTGGTAATCCAGACAAAGGCATTCTCGGGCCCAAACAGCAAGGCAGTGGCGAGCGATTTGACGGCCAGCGCGGTGCCGACCAAGACTAATGTCAGCGCTACCTTGGGCGCGCTCTTGCGCAGCAGACAATCCAGCAGCAGCACTGCGCCGGTCAGCCCAGATGCGGTAATGAGCGTCTCCAGTAGCCAGTATCTCCCGGCGCTGGGCTCGGAATTGCCGCTCAGAAAGGTATCCAGATGGATCGGTACTGACAGCAGATTGTTTTGCCAACTGGTGAGCCAGTCCGATAGCGGTTCAGGGGTCCAGTCCGATAAGGCATCTGAAATCCAGTCCAGCAGGATCGGCAGGATCTGGCCGTGGCCAAACAAATAGCCTTGCGGGAAAATTTGTGCCAGCGGCCATAGCGCCAGCAGAATCATGCCGCTGCTGGCTTTATGCTGAAACCATTGCGCGCGCAGCAGGCGTAGACGGCCGCGTTCCAGCAGCGCGGGCGCACTCCAGGCCGCCAGCAGAGCGCCGATGCAGGTGCCGCCGAGGTTGGTATAAAAGTCCAGAATAGAGGAAACCCGGGTTGGCAGATAATACTGCACCGTTTCCATCGTGCCCGATACCAGTGCACCGGCCAGAATTGCAATAATTACTGCGCCGATTTTCCTGACCCCTGGATGGAGCGCGTAGACGATCAGCATGCCGAGTGGAATGTAGCCAAAAATGTTAATCAGCGCATCGAATTTGGTCCAGTATTTCGGCATCGGCTCCCACAGGTAACCCCAAGGCGCCAGACCGACATCGCGCCAGCCCGAGAATGGAAACCAGCTGGCATAGGCGATCAGGAACAGGTACGCCAGCAGCGCAATACGTGCCAGCGGCGAAGGTTGCGGCGCAGGCTGCAGCGTGGTTTCGGTCATTGATTATTTCTGCTGCGATATAGGTTGATCGGCCAGCCACGCCATCATCTCGCCAATCAATGCATCGCTGGCGCCGGCCATTGCCTGCGCGCCGCCGGCGGCGTCGGCGCTGGCAGCGGCTATTTGCTGCCGGAAGGATTTTTGCGCCAGCAGGGTGCGACCCTTGAACAACGTGGCGCGCAGCGCGAGTTGCGCCTGGCTCTGGTTCAGGCTGCTGAAGTTCTGGATCATTTCATCGAGTTCGATGCGCAACGTCGGCAGCGTATCGGTGCTTTCGCGGCCGGACAACACCACGGTGCCGGCTTGTGCCAGG
This sequence comes from Glaciimonas sp., assembly GCA_012927585.1. GTDB lineage: Bacteria > Pseudomonadota > Gammaproteobacteria > Burkholderiales > Burkholderiaceae_D > AVCC01. The sequence goes on along the minus strand of JABBOY010000004.1, from coordinate 40,321 downwards.
CGCGCCTTGATGCGCTGTTCCAGCAGTTGCGCCGGCATCATGCTCCAGCGGCTGCCGGCATAGGAGCGGGTTTGCAAGTCGTTCACATAGTTCAGTCGGTACAGCATCAGCGGGCTGTTCAGCGCGGCGGGTGCGTCCACGCTGGCAATCGATATCGATGGCAGCGGTGCGCCGGCTATCGTGCCGGCGCTGTCTGCATTTGCCGCACTAGCGTGCAGCGGGCCGAAGTCGTACAGATTGGGCGGGGCGGCGTGCGTGGCGCAGCCGGAGACCAGCGCGCACAGCAGTGCGATGTACCGGGTATTGCTGATTTTATGAAACAGATGCATGGCGGCTCCTTGGTCTGGCGCTATTGCGCGCTGCGGGTTACTGGCTGGCGTAGTGCGTATGCGCATATATATACCAGCATACATACCAGCGTATTTTTCAAGCACCATTGAAACAATGCGGAAAACATGTGCTGTTTGCCTATACTGCCACATTTATTATTTGAAAATAACTATTCAGTGGGCTATGTAAGCCGAAACAGTTGTTGGTGAAGCGCACCTGCAGAACCGCACCATTTTGCTCTCCATTAGTTTGCCGGATGCGTAGTTACCTATGTCGTGGTTACTTATGTTCAAGGTGCTGCAGGCTACTTGCCCTTAAAGCTCGGTTCGCCCGGCCCAGGCGGCAGATCAGGCGCGCCGAGCAGGATGCTTTGCGGGTTTTCAGCGAATTTCTCGATGCTGCGGTTGAGGCTTTGCATCGTGCTGCGCGCTTCGTTGGTCAGGGCGTTGATTCTGGGCAATGCGTCGCGCTCGATACTGTCGGCAATCGCGTTGTAGTGGTCCGCGGTGTCGGTGATTTTGTTCAGCGGCCCGCCCGGGGCCTGCAGTTGCTGGTTGGTCTTAGTCAGATCGACCGCCAGCGCGCTTGCGTCTCTGGATAGCGCCGAGATCGAAGTCAATGCCTGTTGCGCCTGGTCGGTCAACCCCGGCAGCTTCGCCAAAGTCGGCCCCAATTGTCGCGGCACCGCTTCCAGTGCAGCGGCGGCGCCTCCGATGTGATCGATTGCACCGATGATTTTTTGCTGGTTGGCCGGTGCCAGCAGCGTGTTGAAATTGACGGTCAAGGCTTCGAACTGCTGCAGGATCGCTGCGCTGCGAATTTGGATGTTGTCGAGGATGCTGGGCCGAATTTCGATCCGGGCCGGACGGTTTTTATCGCTGGCCAAATGCGCTGGTTTGCTGCCATCGTCGTCAAGCTCAATATAAGCAATCCCGGTCACGCCCTGATAGCCGAGCGTGCCGAAAGTCGACTGCGTCATCGGGGTATGCGGATCGACGCTGATCTGGACCAGGATTTCACCCGTTTTCTGGGGATTGAAACGGATGGCGTCGACCTGGCCGACCTCCAGCCCGCGATAACGCACCGCCGCCTGCGGATTCAGGCCCGACACCGCCAGTGTGGTTGCCATTTCGTAAGGCACCCGATCAACCCGATCGCGGTTGAACCAGAGTGCGAAAAACACCGCTGCAATCATCAGCGCAACGGTAAACAAGCCGGTCAACAGCGCGTGTGACTTATTTTCCATGATGGGTTTCCATTTTATTGATTCGGTTTGGAAAGGATTTTATTTTTCTGGTTGCCATTTCCATCCTCTTCCTTTGCGGGCGGCTCGGAGGGATGAGAGGTATCCAATGCTTCCAGCGCACGGCGGCCGCGTGCGCCGAGGAAGAAATCCTTGATGAACGGGTGTTCGAAGGCGATTACTTCGGCGGGTGCAGCGTTGATGATGACGTGCTTGTCGGCTAGCACCGCAATCTTGCTCGACAGCGCCAGCAATGTGTCGAGGTCGTGCGTGACCATCACCACCGTGAGTTTGAGTTCCCGGTGCAGGGAACGTATCAAGTTCACGAAGGTTTCCGACATATCCGGGTCGAGGCCGGCGGTCGGTTCATCCAGAAACAGCAGTTCCGGCTCCAGCGCCAGTGCGCGCGCCAGCGCCACCCGCTTGACCATGCCACCGGACAAATCGGCCGGCATCTTGGCGGCGTCCGCCGGCCCCAGATCGACCATGCCTAGCTTGAGCAGCACGGTGTCCCGGATCAGGTCTTGCGGTAAATAGTGCAATTCGCGCAGCGGTAGCGCCACATTCTCGAACGCCGACAGCGAAGAAAACAACGCGCCTTGCTGGAACAACATGCCCCAGCGCTGGCGCAGCGCCTGTAACTTTTGCGCGCTGGTGTGCTCAATATCTTCGCCGAAGACCCGCACGGTGCCGCTGGTGGGCCGCTGCAAGCCGAGTATTTGGCGCAGCACGGTAGTTTTGCCGGAACCTGAGCCACCCACCAGCGACAAGATTTCGCCCGGCTGCACGACCAGGTTCAGGTTTTCAAGAATGACGTTGCGCTCGAAGCGCATGCAGACATCCTGCAGTTCGATGATCGGGCCGGTGGTCATTAGTAGCCGGCTCCGCTGAAGACGATCGCAAACACTGCATCGGCCAGAATAACCACTGTGATCGCGATGACTACCGAGGTAGTCGTGCCGTGCCCGAGGCTTTCGGTATTCGGTTTGATGCGCAAGCCGAAATGGCACGACACCAGCGCAATCAGTGCGCCAAACACCACGCCCTTGCCGAGGCCGATCCAGTAATTCGGTAGCGACACCGCGTCCGGCAGCGACTGGATGAAATAGCTGGGCGACATGTCCAGTTGCAGTTGGGCCGCCGTCATGCCGCCGATCAGCGCAATGGCGTCGGTCCAGATCACCAGCAGCGGCATCGCAATTGCCAGCGCAATGACTTTCGGCAACACCAGCCGGAAACCGTGCGGCAAGCCCATCACCAGCATTGCATCGAGTTCTTCGGTGACCCGCATCACGCCCAGTTGGGCGGTAATCGCCGAGCCGGAGCGCCCGGCTACCAGAATCGCCGCCAGCAGCGGGCCCAGTTCGCGGATGATGCTCATGCCCAGGATGTTGACTAGATAAATGTCGCCGCCGAAGGTGTGCAACTGCTGCGCCGACAGATACGACAGCACCACGCCGATCAGGAATCCGACCAAGGCGGTGATGCCGAGCGCCTGAAAGCCGACATGGAAAATATTCGCTGAAACTTCTTTCCATGGGCCGCGCGCAGGATTACGCGCGAATTGACCGAAATCCATCACCAGTTGCCCGATGAGTCCGATAAAACTCTGGATTTGTTCGAAAAACCCCAGCACCGCGTCGCCCAGCGTGACCAGCGGCATCAATCGTTGCACAGGCTGCGCTGGTAATGCGAGGTCGCCGGCATCTGCCAGGCGCGCAAAAAAAGGCTCCTGCTCGGGTGCCAGTGTCAGCTTGGTCGGACGGGTTTTTCCCCACAAATTCCAGAAAAATTGGGCGCCGATGTGGTCAACGCGGTCGATCTGCGATAAATCCCAGTGGATATCGTTGCCATTACCGTTCGGCGGTATCGATTGGGCGCTGCTTTGCAATGCCTTCATGACTTCTTTTTGGGCCATTTTTTGCACTAGCCAAGTGCCGCACGCGCGCAGCGTCACGCCGCTATCGTGGTCAATGCGGTCAACGCTGAGCGTAGGGTCTTGTTTGTCTGGCATCTGCGCAGTGTAAGGGATAAGCGCTAGCGCGTCATTCCGGGTGTGCTTGGCAGAACGGTATGCGCAGTGTTCGTGCCTGGGTTCAGGGGGCGCGTAGTGAGCAGGGTTTCTAAATATGCATCGATGATTTCCTCGCCGTCCTGAATCAGGTTAAAGCTATCCGGCGCGAATAACCAGGTGGACAGCAGGCCGCTGATCATCGAATGCAGCATAACGCTGGCCAAACGCACATCGAGTGTGGCCGGCAATTGGCCTTTCGCGATCGCATTCGAGAGCAACAGTGTGTTATTGATCGCGCATTGCCGCATCCACTCCTGTTGCCGGATAAAAATCGGATCCGTCGGATCGACGAATTCGCATTTATGTATCAGGATGTCGAGCACCTTGTTGTGGTGCGGGTTCTCCACCGTTTCGCGAAACAGGAACCGGCAGGCGACACGCAACTGGCCCAGCGGGTCGCCGATGCTGACGTCAGCGGCGGCCTCGATGACGGTTTCCATTGGGAGGCGAATGCGCTGGCACATCGCGTCGAACAGATCGGCCTTGTTGGTGAAATGCCAGTAAACCGCGCCACGCGTCACGCCAGCCGCGGCCGCCACATCGGCCAGCGAAGTGCTCGACACGCCTTTCGCATCGAATACGTCTTCGGCCGCATCGAGAATGCGCTCGCGGGTTTCCAGCGCTTTTTCCTTAGTACATCTTGCCATGATGAAATGTCCTTGTTGCCATTAGTGCAAGCATGACCAGCCTGCACTACTTGATATTGTGCAAACCATTGCGCAAACCTTGGTGATTTTTCGCTTACCCATCAACTTAACATACATTCGCGAATGTATATATAATAGCCCAAGTTCCATCTACACCAACAGCACCAGAGTAATATCGGCAGAATCTGTATAAAATCTGTCGCAGACAACCCCGAAGACTTACCGGGGCTTTTGTATTTGCGTAGTTGCACATAGTTGCCATTTTGTAGCGCTGTTTGTTTCCCCCTTCACCTGTTCATCTGCCTGCTGCTTGCGGTGCGGCAGGTGGTTTGCCAATCATTACCGTAAGAGAGTTCTATGACATCACATCAACGCTTTGCGCGCCTGGCTGCTGTACTCGCCGTGTTATCCATCTTCGCCGGCTGCAGCGAAAAACCCAAGGCCGGAGCGGCACCTGGCGCCGGCGCGCCGGTGCCCGAAGTGGCGGTGATGACGGTGGCGTTGCAGCGGCTAACGATTACCAATGAATTGCCGGGTCGGCTGGAAGCCACGCGCGTAGCGCAAGTGCGCGCCCGTGCCGCCGGTATCGTGCAGAAGCGCGAATTCCGCGAGGGCAGTGAAGTCAAGGCGGGCGAGTTATTGTTCAAGATCGATCCGGCCTCCTATCAAGCGACTTACGAAAGCACCCAGGCGGCGCTAGCCAAGTCCGAAGCCAACCTGGCGCAGGCCAACTTGAAATTGCAGCGATACCAGCCGCTGATGGAAATCAATGCGGTCAGCAAGCAGGAATATGACGACGCCGGCACCGCGCAGAAACAAGCCGCTGCCGATGTCGCTTCAGCCAAGGCAACACGCGCCATCGCTCAGCTTAATCTCGGTTATACCCGGGTGACGGCACCGATTTCCGGCCGGATCGGACGTGCCCTGGTGACTGAAGGCGCGTTAGTCGGCCAAGGCGAAGCCACCCAACTGGCAACCATTCAGCAACTCGATCCGATATACGTCAACCTGACCCAATCCAGCACCGATCTGCTTGCACTGCAGCGCGCACTAGCCAACGGCGAACTGCAAAGCGTAGGCCAGGGCAAGGCTGCGGTCACGCTGGTGATGGAAGATGGCACGCCGTATCCGCTCCCGGGCAAGCTGCTGTTTTCCGACGTAAGCGTGGATGAAAGCACTGGCGCGGTCAGTTTGCGGGCCGAATTTCCTAACCCGAAACGTCGTCTGTTGCCTGGCATGTATGTGCGCGCCAAGTTGGAACAAGGGGTTCGGGAACAAGCCATTAGCGTGCCGCAGCAAGCACTTACGCGCGGCCCCGATGGCGCTTCGGTGATGGTAGTCGGGGCCGATAACAAGGTGGCTGTGCGTACCGTTATAACCGGGAATGTGCAGGGTAATGACTGGCTCATTAGCAAGGGGCTGCAAGCCGGCGACCGGGTGGTCGTCTCAGGCCTGCAAAAAATCAAGCCGGGCGCTGTCGTCAAAGTCGTGCCGTGGCAACCGAAAGTGGTTGATACTGTCAAGGGCGCACTGCCTTCTGCGCAGCAAAATAAAGACAAGAAAATAGATACTCCTGAAATTGTTCCAACCGCAAAAGCGCAATAAGGAGTCATCGAATGGGAAAATTTTTCATTGATCGGCCGGTATTTGCATGGGTGCTGGCGATCTTCATCATGCTGGCCGGCATATTGGCCATCACGCAGTTGCCGGTATCGCAATATCCAAGCATCGCCCCGCCTACCATTGTGGTTACGGCAAATTATCCGGGCGCCACCGCCCAAGTTCTGGACGATAGCGTCACCAGCCTGATCGAACAGGAAATGAACGGCGCCGAAGGCTTGCAATATGTAGAGTCGCAGAGCCAGGCCAACGGCCAAGTACAGATCACTGTGACCTTTTCCACCGGCACCAATCCCGATCTGGCCGCGGTGGATGTGCAAAACCGCCTGAAGCGGGTCGAGGCGCGCTTGCCGCAAGCTGTCACGCAGCAGGGCGTGCAAGTCACCAAATCGCGCAGCAACTTCCTGTTGTTCATTACGCTGACATCGAAAGATGGCAGTTTCAATCCGATTGCGCTGGGTGATTATGCGTCCCGCAATATCTTGAATGAAATCAAGCGCTTGCCAGGAGTTGGGCAAGCCCAGTTGTTTGGTACCGAGCGTGCGATGCGGGTTTGGATCGACCCTGCCAAGCTGGTCGGCTACAAGCTGACGCCGGCCGATGTCTCCAGCGCAATCAGGAACCAGAATGCGCAAGTTGCATCGGGCACTCTGGGCGATTTGCCAAGCCCGGTTGGGCAGCAGGTTTCTGCCACTATTGTGGTTTCCGGGCAGTTGTCCACGCCCGGGCAGTTCGGCGCTATCGTGCTGCGCGCCAATGCGGACGGTTCGGTGGTGCGGCTGCGCGATGTGGCGCGAATTGAAATCGGCGGCCAGGGTTATGCCACTTCAGCGCGCATCGACGGCAAGCCAATTGCCGCGATTGGGGTGCAACTATCGCCCACCGCCAATGCGCTGGGCACTGCCAAGGCAGTACACGCCAAAATGGAGGAGTTGTCGCAATACTTCCCGCCCGGCATCCAGTTCGTAGTGCCTTACGATACCTCGGAGTTTGTTCAGATTTCGATTGAAGAAGTGGTCAAGACCCTGTTCGAAGCGATTCTGCTGGTGTTTCTGGTGATGTACCTGTTCCTGCAAAATATTCGTTACACGCTGATTCCTACCATCGTGGTGCCGGTGGCATTGCTGGGCACCTTTGCCACCTTGTTCCTGTTTGGTTTTTCGATCAATGTGCTGACCATGTTCGGCATGGTGCTGGCAATTGGTATCCTGGTCGATGATGCCATTGTGGTGGTGGAGAATGTCGAGCGCATCATGAGCACAGAAGGTTTGTCGCCGCGTGAAGCCACCCGCAAGGCAATGGGCCAAATTAGCGGCGCACTGATCGGCATGACGCTGGTGCTGATCGCGGTTTTCATCCCGATGGCCTTTTTCGGCGGCGCAGTCGGTGCGATTTATCGCCAGTTCTCGCTCTCGATGGTAGCGTCGATGTTCTTCTCGGTACTGATGGCGTTCACGTTGACGCCGGCGCTGTGCGCTACGCTTCTGAAGCCGGTCAAGGCCGGCCATCATCACGAAAAGACCGGTTTTTTCGGCTGGTTTAATCGTGGATTCAGCCGTACCGCTAACGGTTATCAAAATTCCATTGCCAAGATACTGGGTCGAACCGGACGTTATTTGCTGGTGTACGGCGTGATTCTGGTCTGTGTCGGTTTGCTGTATGCCCGTTTGCCGGCATCGTTCTTGCCGTCTGAAGATCAAGGTTTTCTGGTCACCAATATCCAGTTGCCGCCTGGCGCCAGCACCGGTCGCACGCTGGAAGTCGTCAAGCAGGTGGAAGATTATTACCTGAAGCAACCCGGCATTGCCCATATCGTTGCGGTGACCGGCTTCAGCTTTGCGGGCAACGGTCAGAATACCGCCTTGGCATTTACGCCACTGAAAAACTGGAGCGAGCGAGGGCCGGAAGATTCGGCCGATGCGATTGCTCGCCGCGCCATGGGCGCGCTGTCGAAAATCAAGGATGCCATCGTGTTTCCGGTCAACCCGCCTCCGATTGCGGAATTGGGTAACGCCACCGGCTTTACCTTCCGTTTGCAAGATCGTTCTGGTGCTGGACATCTGGCATTAATCGCTGCGCGCAACCAGCTGCTGGGGCTGGCGTCACAGAGCAAGGTGCTGGCAGGTGTACGGCCGGAAGGTCTGGAAGATGCGCCGCAATTTGAACTTGATATCGACCGCGACAAAGCCAATGCGCTCGGCGTTACGTTTGCCGATATCAATAGTGTGCTCTCGACGTCGCTCGGTTCCAGCTATATCAATGACTTCCCGAATGATGGTCGCCAGCAGCGTGTGATCGTGCAAGCCGATGCGCCGCAGCGCTTGCAACCGGAAGATCTGGGCAAACTGTATGCCCGCAATGCGCAGGGTGCGATGGTGCCGTTCTCGGCCTTCACCACCTCGCACTGGCTCACCGGCCCGGTGCAATTGATTCGTTACAACGGCTATCCAGCCATGAAGATTTCCGGCGGTGCCGCAGCCGGCTTCAGTACCGGCGATGCGATGACCGAGATGGAAGCACTGATGGCAAAACTGCCGCCTGGATTCGGCTTTGAATGGACCGGTCAGTCGCTAGAGGAAAAAACCTCCGGCTCGCAAGCGCCGCTGCTGTATGCGCTGTCGTTGCTAGCGGTGTTTCTGGTACTGGCTGCGCTGTACGAAAGCACCTCGATTCCGGTGGCGGTGATGCTGGTGGTGCCGCTCGGGATTCTCGGTGCGCTGCTGGGCGTGACCTTGCGCGGCATGCCTAACGACGTATATTTCAAGGTCGGAATGATTGCAGTGGTAGGACTGTCGTCCAAGAATGCGATTCTGATCATCGAATTTGCCAAAGATCTGCAGGCGCAAGGCAAGAGCCTGATTGACGCCACGTTGGAAGCGGTGCATTTGCGGTTCCGGCCGATCATCATGACTTCGCTAGCCCTCATCCTCGGCGTGTTGCCGCTGGTGCTGGCTAACGGCGCAGGCTCTGCTGCGCAACGCGCAATCGGTACTGGCGTCATGTTCGGAATGATTGCCGCCACCCTGTTGGCGGTGTTTCTGGTGCCGGTATTTTTCGTCGTGGTGCGTACCCTGTTCAAGGGCAGCGAGCGGCAACGCAAGATGTACGCCAGCCATAAGCAAATCGATGTGGAGAATGAGAATGTTTAAATCAGAGAGGTTCAAGTCCGAGCTGTTGACGCACCTGCAGCAACGGATGCGAAGCTTGCCCGCCGTGTCGGCATTGCCGGCCATGTTGCTGGCTGTGCTGACCACAGGCGTGCTGTCGGGCTGTTCGCTGACGCCGCAGTATGCGCGCCCGGATGCTCCGGTGGCGGCCAGCTACGGCGACCAATCGGCCAACGCTATATCGGCCAACGCTACATCGACCAAAGCCATCACCCCGGCGGCGACCGACATCGGCTGGCGCGAGTTCTTTAAGGATGCGCGATTGCAGGCTCTGATCGCCAGCGCGCTGGATAACAACCGCGATTTGCGCACAGCCGCCCTGCGCATCGAAGAGGCGCGGGCCCAGTACAACATCCAGTCGGCTGACCGGCTGCCCAACCTGAACGGCGTTGCCAGCGGCGCTCGCAGCAGGACACCAGCCACTCTAACGACGCTAGGCACGCCCAGCACCGGCGGCCGCTATGACGTCGGGGTCAGTTTGGCGTCATTCGAGCTAGACTTTTTCGGCCGGGTGCGCAGCCTGAATGATGCCGCTTTGGCGCAATATCTAGCCACCGAAGAAGCGCGCCAGTCGGTCAAAATCAGCCTGGTGTCGGAAGTCGCCAAAGCTTATTTGTCCGAGCGCGGGTTTGCCGAACAACGTGCACTGGCCCAGCAATCGTTCGATGCGCGTAGTAACAGTTACGCACTGGCGCAAAAACGTTTTGACGTCGGCGCTAGTTCTGCGCTTGACCTGCGCGGCGAAGAGTCCCTGTTACAGACGGCCAGAGTGGCGTTAGTCACACTCTCGCGCCAGCGTGCCCAGGCTGAAAACGCGCTGGTGCTACTGGTCGGCAAGCCGTTGGCTGATCTACCGGCGCCACAACCGCTGTCAGCCCAAAACATCGTAGTCGAGATCCCGCCCGGACTGCCTTCCGACCTCTTGGCCAGCCGCCCCGATATTCGCCAGTTCGAGCAGAAACTGCAAGCCGCCAACGCCAATATCGGTGCAGCGCGGGCCGCATTCTTCCCGCGCATTGCGCTTACCGCCAGCGCCGGTACCGCTAGCAATGCACTGTCGGGATTATTTGATGCCGGCTCCGGCGCCTGGTCGTTCGCGCCGCAACTGGTGTTGCCGATATTCGATGGTGGGCGCAACCGGGGTAACTTGAATTTGGCCGAAGTGCGCAAGAACCTGGCGATTGTCGATTACGAAAAATCCATCCAGAGCGCCTTTCGGGAAGTCTCCGATGCACTGGTGGCACGCAGTCTGCTCGACTTGCAGATTGCGGCCCAGGCCGCAGTCAAGAATGCCGAAGCCGAGCGTCTGAAACTCTCCGAAGCGCGTTTTCGCAATGGCATCGCCAGTTCGCTCGACGTGCTCGACGCCCAGCGCCAATCGTTCGCCGCCGAGCAAACGCTGGTGCAGGTTCAATTGTTGCGCCTGACCAATGCGATTGATCTGTATCGCGCCTTGGGCGGCGGCTGGCAGGAAACCAGTACCGCAGCACGATAATTGGGTGGGGCAGGTGCAAACCTGCCTGCACTCGGCGCGTTATTGTCCCAATTGAGCGCGGAGTGCAGTCGCTCTACTTTTTTAATAAAGCTGGAGTATCGTTAAAAATTGTGTGTTTTCCGCATATATTTAGTGTATTTTAAAAAATACTCGTCAATAAATGCGGTGGTTGGAACGACCCGTGCCGCCAAATTAGGGCCTATGCTGTCGTTGGCGCGCGGGTTGCACCCGCCCTACGGACTTTCGATTTGGCTACGGAATTTTGCGCTGTCTTCAGACCGGCTTCAGATTGATCCAGCGGCCAACCGTCGCTACGAATTCGCTGGCCGTGAATGGCTTGGCAAGATAATCATCCATGCCTGCGGCCATACAACGTTGCTGGTCGTCTTCAATTGCACTGGCTGTTAATGCGATTACCGGCGTTCGGGCCGCGCCTGTTTTGGCTTCCTTTTCTCGCAAGCGTCTGCTGGCTTCGTAACCGTCCATCACCGGCATCATGCAATCCATCAGAATCAGATCAAAGTGACACCGTTCGAGTGCTTCCAACGCCTGCTGTCCATTTTCAGCTTCTTCCACGACGCATCCTTTTTTTGTCAGCAGGATGCGCACTAGTTGCCGGTTTATTTCCGTATCTTCTACAACCAGCACACGAACAGCATCGGTGTGTATTAATTCTGCAGCCGCTGCCGCAACTTGAGACGGCTCTGGGACGGTTGCAAGTGGACTGGGCGCAGTCGCCGGGTCGGCGATGTGGCAGGGGATCTGGAATGTGAATTTCGATCCGGCACCAGTGGCGCTGGTGTAGCTGATCTGGCCGTGCATCAGATCGGCGATACGCTTGCAGATGGCCAGGCCCAGGCCGGTGCCGCCGTACTTGCGGCTAATTGTGTTGTCGGCTTGGCGAAACGGTTCGAACAGGTGCTGTTGCGCTTGCTTGCTAATCCCAATGCCGCTATCCGTGACGGAATACACCAGGTACATGACGGCGGGGTTTGCTGCATCGAGGTGCGCGCTGAAGTGGATCGTAATCCGGCCCGAAGGCGTGAACTTGATCGCATTGTTGAGCAGGTTGCCCAGCACTTGCCGAATGCGCATCGGGTCCGCGCTGGCCCAGTGCCGTGGGTGCGGGCCGATCTGCACATCGATTGCAAGCTGTTTTTTAATCGCATTGGATTGGTGCAGATCGATGACATCCTGTATTAATTGAACCGGATCGAAGGGTGTGTTTTCGATTTGCATGTGGCCAGACTCGGCCTTTGAAAAATCGAGAATCTCGTTAATGATGCGCATCAGGCTCTTGGCGCCGTTGCACACATTGCTGGCGTAAGTGTGCTGGGTACTATCGAGTTTTGTCTCCAGCATTAACTCCGACATGCCAATGATGCCATTCATCGGGGTGCGGATTTCATGGCTCATGATCGCCAAAAATTGGGATTTGGCTGCGTTGGCGGAATCGGCCTGCGCCTTGAGTGACAGCGCTTTTTCGGCGTCCTGCTCGCGGCGCTTCAAGATGAGGGCCATGAGTAAGAATGCGATGGCTAGCGCGAGCAGACTTCCCATCGCAACCGCGCCCAGCAGTCGCACTGTGCGCCACCAGCCGTTCAGGAAGATGTCATCGGTAACAGTCACATTCACAATCAGCGGATAGTTCCTAACCAGATGTACCGCACCCATGCGGTACACATTCTTGAATTCTGCCGCCGGACGTGGACTCCGCGTCAGGATGACGTCATGTTCCTTGCCCTGTTCCATGACCGCATAGGTCGAGCCGGTGAGGTTCTTTTTCCCGACGATGTTTTCCACGTTCGGCCAGCGCGCCAGCAAAGTGTAATCGCGCCGGTACAGCGAGACCGACGCATGCTCGCCCAGGCTGACGTTTTTGAAGAAATTACTGAAGAAATCGCACGATATCCCGACCAGCACGACGCCGAGAAATTCGCCCTTGACGTTGTTCAGGCGGCGGCTGATATAGAAAGTCCACTTGCTATTGCCCTTATTGCGTACTGGCTGACTGAGGAATACGGCGGGGTCTACATTGCTACGGTGATGCTGAAAATAATCGCGATTGGCAAGGTTGATGGCGGGCGCCGGGAATGCGCGGGTAAAAGTAATCACATCGCCATTCGCGCCAACGATGGTTGCCACATCGATCTGCGGCAAGCCGCTGATCTTGTCGCGCATCATCTGCTGCGTTTGCTGGTTGCGGAAATTTTTTAACAGTCTTGCCTGATTATCGATATCCGCGTTCTGGACCGTGTCGGCCAAGCTATCAAGCACCAGATAGGCCGAGGCCATCGTCTGCGCCGTGTTCTCCGCCAGCACCAGGGACAGGTTGCCGAGGTCCTGGCGCCAGTCTTCGATCGCCCGGTCATGCAATATCCAGCTTGATGCAATTATCATGGCTGCCAGCAGAACTATCACCGTACTGCCGATTACGGCAGTGACGTTTCTGGCATTTTTAACGCGCATCGCACTTGCCGTTGCCCAGCATATGGGGTTCCATCCCTGTTTCAGAGGTTTGCGCGTTTTCGTGGCGGGTGATGAGGTTGATTGCATGCGATGTGATCGGTTCTCGTATCGATATTCGGGTCGCATCTTCGCTATGGCTGTTCAAGTGGCAGCGAAAAGGAAAATGTTGAGCCTTCACCCGGTGAGGACTGCAACGATATCTGCCCACCCATCAGGGCGACCAGTTGTGCCGCAATGGCCAAGCCAAGGCCGGCGCCATTCTCGGTGCGCGTCGGCGCGTCATCCACCTGCGAAAATTTATCAAAAATTTGTTGCTGGTGTGCCGCCGGCACGCCGCGTCCGCTGTCTGTCAACTGGAACAGCAGGCTGCCTTGCGTGGTTGTGACTTTCAGCCGTATCTCTCCCGCGTCAGTAAAGCTAACGGCGTTGCGCAACAGGCTGTCGAGTACCCGCAGCAGCTTGACCCGGTCGCATGTGATCTGCTCCGGCAGGTTCGGATCGATGTCGAACCCGAGCGTAATCTGTTTCGCATTGGCGCCGCCCCGGTGGCGATTGATGGCCTGATGCAGGATTTCCCTGAGGTTTTCGTGCTGCATCGTCAGTGCAGTATTGCCGGATTCCAGCATGCTCAGTTCAAGCACCGATTCAATCAGTGCAAGTAGCCGCATGCCGCACTGATGTATGGATTGGGCGAAGCCTCCTTGTTCCGATGCGCCGAGTTCCTCCGTGAGTAATTCCGAGAAACCGAGAATGCCGTTAAGCGGTGTGCGCAGCTCATGCGACATGTTGGCGAAGAAACGTGACTTTGCCAGATTCGACGCAATAGCCTGCTCACGACTTGCCATCAGTCGGCCCACCAGCACGACGATGCCGGCAGCGAACAGCAGAATAATGATCGTGATGAGCAGCGCCAGCAAAAAAGCCTGCAATCGCGTCGCGTAATACGGTTCGAGCTGTTCTTCGATATCGACTCCGACCGACACATACAGGGGATAGCGCTCCAGTTTTTCATACGCAAAGATGCGCTCTCTGCCGTCGATCATGCTTTTTGCCTGGATGATCCCCTGGCCGTTGGCCTGCATCGCCTTGAACAACGCACTGGTGGAGATATCCTGTCCCATGGAGTCGCTATTGCCGGTGCGGCGCACGCGTATTACGCCATCCGCGCCGGTCAGCGCTATCGCGCCATGCTTACCGACATCAATGTCATGGTAAAGCCGCGTGAAATACTGCGGATCCATCGAAACCACGACCACGCCCTTGAATGTGCCGTCTGGATAGTTGATGCGGCGCGTCATCTGGATCGACCATTTTTTAGAAACCCGGCCGAGTACCGGCCTGCTGATGAACAGAGCGCCACTGTCGGCCTCCATATGGACCTTGATATGTTCGCGGTCGCGTAAATTCATCGGTTTGAAGGCCTGGCTGGAAAGCAGGATGTCTCCCTGCGCATCGACGATCGAAAACAGGTTGTAGAAGTCGCCGGGGTTGATTCCCATTTTCAAGTCCTGTGCGATATTGAGCGAGGTGCCAACCGTGTTGTAGCGGTAGCGCAGATAAGTCACGGCCTGATCTGCTGCTTCAATAGTGCGGGCCGCGTGCGCATCGAACAACCGCGCCAGGCTGTGGGCATCGCGTTGCGCATTGTCTAACTGGGTGCGTTTTGCTCCGTGCAATTGGACCAGCGTGATCGCCCAGACGCCCGTGATCAGCAGTGCCGCGAACAAACATAAAAGAACCCGTGCATCGATTTTTTTTAATTTTTTCAGTTTCATCTACATTCTGATTTTGGTTGAAACCTGTCCCCCAGGGCGATGCGGATGGGAATGCCTGACCTGAAAGCTTATGCGAGTTAATTGCTATTTTAAAAATTGCATTTAACCACTGGTGTATCGTCCGCTGTATGCAAAACATAAAAAATATTGTCGACGAAAGACACGAAAGAATGCATCACACAGTGTATTCAAGCTGTACTGGATAGTCCGTGTACATTAGACCTTACAGTCCCGCGCCCTTTCTACTTTCCTCTCTTCCAGCCGCGGGAGGGCTGGGGAGGGGAACTTAAACAGTCGTTACCTGGCGACTGAACAGGTATGTTTTTCCTGCTCTTCGCGGACTACATTTTTCGGGCGGTACATTGGTTGAGCAAATAAAACAGACTTTAGAAATGCTTGTTAAAATCCGTATTGTATATTTCTTCATGGAAACTTGTGGTGACAGAACACAGGTGCCGGCAGACGGGTGAAGTCAGGTAGCACAAGGCCGCCCCCCTGTAGGATCGGGTCGTTGGATGCAATCATCTTCATGACAACAAACGATATGTCTACTGAAATTCAATTTCTCATTGTTGACGATTTTTCAACCATGCGACGCATCATCGCCAGCCTGCTCAAGGAGCTTGGTTACGTAAAAATCCGTGAAGCCGAAGACGGCGAAAAGGCGCTTCACTTGCTTCGCTCTAACCAGCACGATGGGATACCTGTTGATTTTGTCATCACCGACTGGAACATGCCCGTCATGGATGGCCTGGAACTTTTAAAGGCGATTCGGCAAGACGGCAGCCTGAACCATCTGCCGGTTATGATGGTGACTGCCGAAGCCAAGAGGGAAAACATCATTCTCGCTGCCGAGGCCGGAGCGGATGGTTATATCGTCAAACCGTTTAATGCGGCAACCTTGAAGGCAAAACTGGACAAGATTCTGCTCAAAAAAGGACTATCCGCATGAATGACTTCACTCACCCTGCTGTAAGCAGTCCGGCGTCTCCGGCCGAGGGTGGCGGCACCATCCCAGTATTCGAACGCCTCGGCATGATTGTGCGCGCGCTGCATGACACCTTGTCCGAGATCGGTGCGCAGGACGTGCTCGCAGACGCCGCGAGCGAGTTTCCATCAGCCCGCGAGCGCTTGCTGCATATCGCCGACCTCACTGAAAACGCCGCCAACACCGTGCTTGGCAAGGTGGAAGAAAATACGCCGCTGCTGGACCAGCTTGCGAGCAAGGCAGCTAGCCTGGAGCAAGCCTGGAATAGTGCAGCCGGCAGTGCACCGGCGGCGCCGGAATACGCACAGCTTGCCATGAACACGCGAAATTTCCTGGCCGAAGTACAAACGGGTTGCGGCGCTACGCGCGCGGCGTTGTCGGACATCATGATGGCCCAGGATTTTCAGGATCTGACCGGCCAACTCATCAAGAAAGTGGTCGCGCTGATGGAGCGCACCGAGAACGACTTGCTGAAGCTCCTGATCGATGCGGTGCCGCCGGGCACGGTCATCCCGGTGACCAGGAATGAGGTTACGGCAGGCCCTGGCGCACCCGGCAGCATCGCTCTGGATCAGGAGAACGTAGACGATCTGCTCGCTGATTTGGGATTCTGATTTGCGGGGTTGTTGCAAAAAACGTTTTAACCGTGCTTCACTGATACGCAGAGAGCAGGAAAATATATGGATGTACTCATTGTCGATGACGACCAAACCAACCTTTCCTTGTTCTCATATATGCTTAAAACGATCCCGGATGTGACGCCGATCGAGGTATCGAGCTCGATCAAGGCGCTGGATTGGTGCAAGGTTCATGAGCCGGATTTAGTTCTGCTCGATTACATGATGCCGCAGATGGATGGGTTGCAATTCCTGCAGGCCTTTCGTGCATTGCCCGGCAAGGCGGAAATTCCGGTGATCATGGTCACGGCGGACGTGCAAACTGCAGTGCGGCACCAGGCGCTGCAAATGAGCGCAAACGATTTCCTCACCAAGCCGGTCAATACGATTGAACTGCGCGCACGGGTAACGAACCTGCTGGCGTTACGCAAAGCGCAGCTGCAACTTGCCAGCCGTGCCGACTGGCTGGCCGAAGAAGTCGCAAAAGCCACCAGGGAAGTCGTGGCGCGCGAGCGGGATGTGATTCACCGTTTGTCGCGCGCGGCCGAGTATCGCGACCCGGAAACCGGCGCGCATTTGCTGCGCATGGCACATTATTCGCGCCTCATCGCGGCCAACCTGGACCTGAGCGAAGCGGAACAGGATTTGATCCGGGACGCAGCACCCATGCATGACATTGGCAAAGTTGGGATTGCCGACAACATCCTGCTCAAACCAGGTCGGCTTACTGAAGATGAAATGACCATCATGCGCACGCATCCGCAGATTGGTGCGGATATTCTCCAGGGCAGCACATCGCCGTTGCTGCAGGCGGCAGCAACAATCGCGCTGACCCACCACGAAAAATACGACGGTAGCGGTTATCCGAATGGTTTGAAAGCGGAGCAGATTCCGCTGCATGGCCGCATCATCGCGGTAGCCGACGTATTTGATGCGTTGACTTCGGTGCGCCCGTACAAAAAGGCCTGGGAGCTGGACCGTGCAGTAGCATTAATTCGCGATGGCGCCGGCAGTCATTTCGACCCTATCTGCGCGCAGGCTTTTTTGAAGGATTGGGATGCCGTGCTGCATATTCACAGCGCATATCGGGATATGGAGTCGTAATAAAATAGCGGGGGTATAGCTAAATATGCCTATGTTTCCGCATGTATATATTGAATATTTTAAAAATACATAGACTTGTATTAATTAATAGCCTGGCTATCTTATCTGTCCAATCAAGATGGACGAATGTGAGTTTCGACCGGAATGACGCATCGTAGATGGGTGCAACCCTCCTTGTAAGTTCAATAGGCGATGGGTTACACCCATCCTACGCATTGCGGCTTACGACCTTTTATCGTGCCACCAAATCCGCCATTGCCATCGCGTTGGCATCGCCGATCTCGCGCAGACCGTTGGCAATCGTCCTCCGGTCCACGCTGGAACGGTTTTGGCTGACTTTCCAGCTGCCGATCACGCGGCTCAACGGGATTTCGATGCCGATGATGGCGGGTACTGTTTTTTCGATAAATTCTGGCGGCGCGTCGCTGACTTGCCACGGTTGGGGGCGAGTCGCTTCATGCCGGTGTGTCAGGCGTTCGAGCAGCGCATGCAACCATGCGGCGTCATCGATGATGCGCAACGGGCCATACGCATGCACGGTCGCATAGTTGTAGGTCGGCACCACCCTGCCGCTCACTTTCTTCTCCTCGTACCAGGCGGGCGTGATGTAAGCCTGCGGCCCCTGGAATACCACCAGCGCCTCCAGTGCGTCCGAGGCATTGCGCCATAACGGGTTGTTGCGGGCGATATGCGCGCGCAGTGTCCCATGCGGCGCAGCGGCGCCGGCGGGTGCGATTTCAAACGGGATGTGGTTGGCGTTCAGTCCGCCCGGCTCCAACGTAACCAGGGTGCCCAACGGATAGTCATGTATCAGCTGATGCAGCACATCAGGCCGATCTTCTGCAAAGTGCGAAGGTACGTACATGGGATTGCTTTCAAGATGCGGGTTTACGCAAATATTGTGGTTTGTCCGTAGTGCAGGCCTCCGTGCCTGCAGCCCGGCGCAGGCACGGAGGCCTGCACTACTGGATTTGCGTAAGTCCGTAATATAAAAATCAAGCTATCTCGACTACCACATCCGCTCTGAGCGAATGGGCAATCGTGCATTGCTCGTGCGCTTGATGATGGAGTTCCTGGAGTTGTTCGGCCGTCGGTTGCAGCGCGCCGGAAAATACCGTTTGGGGACGCAGCGTAATGCGCGTCAACGCAATTTTGTGATCGCTGTTTTTGCCCATCACGCCAAACGCCCGGTCGGTGTATTGATCGACCGTGAAGCCGTGCTTGGCGGCAATCGACAGAAACCACAGCATGTGGCAGCTTGAGGCCGCCGCCACCACAGCCTCTTCGGGGTCGACATTGGCGGCAACCGACAGCGGCGCCGGCACGGAAAGCGGCGAGGACGAGGCCGGCACCCGGGCGCCGCCATCGAAGGCCCATTCATGCGCTCTGCTGTAGCGGTTATCGACGAATTTCTGGGTGCCGCGTTGCCAGGCGATAGTGGCTTCATATTCAGACATAGGATTCCTGATCGATGGTGAGCTTGTTGGTTAGCGGGTTACTGCATTAGTGCGTTATGCCGCGACAGCGGAAGGGCGCGGGATGATCCAGCCATTGGCGACTGCTTCAAATCCGACTTTCGGGTAGTACGACATCGCGCTCGGAGCCGCCAGCAACAAGAGCATCGCGTCATTGCCAATCGCGCTGCGCACCTGCTCGATCAAAGCTTGCCCGATGCCATTTTTTTGATATTCGCGATCCACCGCCAGGTCGGATAAATAACAGCAAAAAGAAAAGTCGGTTAGCGCACGGGCCACCCCGACCAGGTTTGCGCCATCCCAGGCGGTGATCAGCAGGTTGCCATGCTGGAGCATCTTTTCCATGCGCGCCAAATCATCGACCGGCCGGTTGATGCCGGAGCGCGTAAAGACAGCGGCCAGTTGCTCTGGCGTGATACGGCGGTTTTGCGCATAAACGATAGCTTGCATGATGTGCCTGGTGTGCCTGGTGGTTGGGAAGGAGATAGGCATCATGTTATTGTCTAACTTGGCTTTTGAAAATATCCAATAATATCTATTTTTGAAATACCAATTAACAGTATCGGGTGTCTTTGTGTGTGTCGGTGTTTGTAATTTTAAAGTCATCAATTTCCGCATTAAAAATTTTATGCATATCACCCAATTACTCGCATCCTTACCGCTAAACCGTGATGGTCCGACAGCGCTGTTTCGCCAATTGTATGCAGCGATCAAGCACGCCATCTTGAGCGGCGCCATCAGCCCCGGGATGCAGTTGCCGCCAACCCGCGATTTTTGCCATTTGCTCGGCATCTCGCGCCAAACCGTACTGAACGCTTATGCGCAACTGATGGCCGAAGGGTATCTGACTGGCAGCGTTGGCAAGGGTACCTTCGTCAGTGAACGGTTGCCGATCGCGTCGCAACTGCAGCGGGTGGCGCCCGCCCTTAGCACCAGCAGCGCTGCCACACATCCAGCCGCCACGCTGTTGCGTCCGTTGTTGCGCCCACTATCCAGCCGTGGCCTGCGCTTTGTCGATCCGATGGGCGAAATGCGTTTTCACCAAGGCAAGGCGCGTGCGTTTCGACTCGGCATGCCGGATCTCGATCTGTTTCCATTCGATATCTGGGGCCGGCTTGAAGCCCGTTGCTGGCGTCGTCCCGACTATCGGATGGGCTATTCCGATCCGGCCGGTTATGCGCCTTTGCGCGCACTGCTAAGTGTTTACCTGAGAGCGTCGCGTGGCGTCAATTGCACGCCGGAGCAGATCGTCATTACCTCCGGTTCGCAGCAGGCGCTATTCCTGTTGTCGAGCTTGCTGCTAGCGCCCGACGATGCAGTCTGGGTCGAGAATCCCGGTTATCGCGGTGCCGGCGCGCCGCTGCATGCGGGCCAGGCTCGCATTACGCCAGTGCCGGTCGACGCCGACGGACTCAGCGTCGCCTATGGCGCCCGGCATTGCCCGGATGCCAAATTGATCTACGTCACGCCTTCGCACCAACTCCCGCTCGGCGTGACGATGCGTCTGCAACGCCGGCTGGAATTATTGGCCTGGGCCGCCGCCCATAAAGCGTGGGTGATCGAGGACGATTACGACAGTGAATATCGCTACACCGGTCCGCCGCTGGCTTCCTTGCAAAGTCTCGATACTGCCGATTGCGTGATCTATGTCGGCACGCTGTCGAAGGTGCTGTTCCCCGGCTTGCGGCTGGGCTATCTGGTTGCGCCGTTGCCCTTGATCGAGGCGATCGTCCAAGGTAAATCCGTAATCGACCGCCACACCGCGATCGTGCCGCAGATGGTGTTGGCGGACTTTATCGCCGAGGGCCATTTCAAGCGCCATATCAAGCGCACCAGAGAAGCCTATGCAGAGCGGCGCGAGGCGCTGCTGCAAGCGCTCGACGCGCAACTCGCGGACGAGTTGGTGTGCGGCCCGACCGATGCCGGACTCGACTTCGCGGTGTATTTTAAAAAACCGCACGATGAAATTGCGATTGCCCAAGCGGCACTGGCAAAGGGGATTGAAGTACGGCCCTTGTCGCACTACGCCAGCACGCTCGCCAACGCCGCGCCCGCATTTAGTCAATCGCAAGGATTGCTGTTGGGTTTTGCCGCGATTTCGGTAGCGCAGATCAAGCACGGCGTCGCCGTTTTGCGACAAGTTTTAAAGGATGCATCGAGCCCTGGTTGAGGGCCGCAATTGTGGCTTGATGCAGGCTGTTCCAGAACCTCTTCAAATGCGCGCAGTCGCCTGTTATTCATCTTGTTCTGCAAGAAGAATAACGGGAGTATAGTTAAAAACAGTGTGCTTTCCGCATGTATTCATTGCTGTAATAAATAATACATAATTCTGTATTAGTCGATTTTCGAGATATTTTTCTGGCCCCAAATCGGGGCAGGTATGTTGTATTTTGAAATTCATCGAAACGTCCCAGATCAAAAACTGTGCCCCTGTTCGAGCGGCAAGCCTTCAGTTTCCACCGTCTGGTTATACGCAGCGATGAAACCGGCATGCTGTTGCGTCCAGACACGCTCCTGCTCACGCAGCACTAGCTCGTACAAACAGGTGTCGCAGGCTGAAGCGTCAGCCATGTGCAGAGCTGTAATGCGCCGCTTCGGTCACGCCTACCCTGGCCAGGTATGCGGAACGGCTCTCGCCGGCCCGCTTGGCAGCCTCATCAATGATATGCAGCACCCGGCGCGGTAACGTGATATTTACCCGCTCGGTCACGTCTTCCAGTCGGCTCATGTCGATTTCGACCAAGGCCCAGACCCATCCCGCATAGTCTGCGTTGGCTTGATGATCGGCCAATCCGCGAATAGCCGGCAATGGCGCACCAGCGGTAAGCAGTGCTTCGATATGCAGCTCGATTGCTTCCTTCGCGTTGGTCACAGCTTCATCCAGGGTGTCGCCGGCCGAAAAACATCCAGGCAGATCCGGCACCACCACGCCGTATGCTGTGTTTTCATCTCCCGGCTCAATCACAATCGGGTATCGCATCATCATTCCTTTAATCCGGCCTGTTTCAAAATCGCCTTGACTAAGCCGACGCCCAAATCCTTTTTTGGGTGCGGCACGGTCACAACCCCTGGACGGCCTTCTTTCCTGAGTTGGTGATGGCTGCCGCTGATGCGAACGACCTCAAAGCCATTCTTTTTTAACAGTTTTATCAGGTCAGCGCTTTTTATCGTGATGTGTATCATACACACTTAAATGATATTTTAAAGGATGCGCGTCAGGCCATCTGGAAGGGGTTGATGCTATGCATCTGGTGTAATCGCAGCCTTATCGTCCGCGACAGGATACGCCTTGGCAAAAGCCAGAATCACTTCCCGCACCACCTTGCGCTGCGGCGCCGGCAGATGAAGAAACGCCTCGAAAGTTTCGCGCTCCTGATAACCAATGGCTGCTTGCCAAGCGGATTGGCGCTGCTCGATGCGTTTGATTATCTCTTCGCCAAACCGCAGGTAGTGCGGCGTGATCATTAACCACTCGGCCAACGCCTCCAATTTGTCCTGCTTGGGCATGGTCTCGCCCAGCAACCAGCGCCGCACGCCATGCAGAGTCATCGGCTTGCCCCAATAGCGCAAATTGAATTCGCGCTCCAGCACCGAAGGCTTGGCTTCATAACCCGCCTTTTGCATTGCTGTGCGTAACCGATCCGCAAATTTTTTACTTGCATTTTCCATGCATGAAAGTTAATGGAGCGGTAATTTCACAGCGTGATTTTCAGTGTAATTACGCGCATTAAAGTTACGTTAGTTACGTAACTTAAGGTAAAGTTGCACGTTATCCTTATCTTCCTGCGCCAATCCCATGTCAAAAAGTCTGCTCGAACAACTCCCTGAAATTGTCGCCAAAGGGAGGCAAGAAGCCGAACGCATCCTCGAAAGCCTGGAAAGCCGCCATCGCATTGCGTTGCAAACCCGCGAATGGGTGCTGCCGGCGAAAGACAGCGCGATGACAGACTGGATACGGGCCGATGCGCGGCAAGTGCAACTGGCAACGACGCAAGACCATGCACAACCGAACCGCTTGATCTACGGCGACAATCTGCTGGCGATGGCGGCGCTGCTGGCCGGGGATGCACAAACGCCGTCGCTGCGCGGCAAGATCGATCTGATCTATATCGATCCGCCGTTTGACTCGAAAGCCGATTACCGCACCAAGGTCGTGTTGCCGGGCGTGGAACTGGAACAGAAACCGACGGTGATCGAGCAGTTTGCCTATTCGGATACCTGGGCCGATGGTACTGCGTCGTATCTGGCGATGATCACGCCGCGGCTGATTTTGATGCGTGAGCTATTGAGCGACACCGGCTCGATTTACGTGCATCTGGATTGGCATGTCGGGCATTACGTGAAGATTGTGATGGATGAGGTCTTTGGTCGACAAAATTTTGCAAATGAAATTATTCGTCATTACCAAGTTGGCGGAAAAAGTGATCGATTTTATGCAAGAAAGCATGACAATATTTTTTTCTACGCAAAAAACCTTAGTAATGCACAGTTCTATCCCAAAGAAATCCGTATGCCGTTTACTCCACACAAACAGGACAAAAGCGGAAAAAATTATGGTGGAAGAATGGGGGTAGATGACGACGGACGTGCGTATGTAGAGAAATGGGGAACAGGCAACAAAAAACTTTATCGTTATTATTTAGATGAGGGGAAAATTCCAGAAGATGTTTGGGACTATACGAATGACGAAATAGGTCTGACAAAAGATATAAAAAACGCAATCAACAACCTATACCGCACACTTGGGAACAGAGTATTTTATGACGATGTATGGGCATCGCAAACAATCCAATCTGCTGCAGATGAAAGAACAAATTACGCCACTCAAAAGCCCGAAAGTTTACTTGAAAGAATCATTAAGGGGGCAACCTCAAGCAGCGGTTTAGTTGCGGATTTTTTCGGAGGCAGCGGCACCGCCGTCGCTGTCGCCGAAAAACTCGGCCGCCGCTGGATCACCACCGACCTCGGCAAACCCGCCTGCATGATCATGCGCAAGCGCTTGATCGACCAGAATGCAAAACCCTTCCTGTATCAGGCGATTGGCGATTATCAGGTCGAAGCGGCCAAGGCTACGTTCGGGCGCGGGTTTCGCATCGGCGACCTGGCGCAGATTGTGCTGTCCTTGTACGGCGCATTGCCGTTGCAGCCGGAAGACAATCCGAATCGCAATCTGGGCCACGTCACCAGCGGCGGCAGCAAGACGCTGGTGCTGGCCGATTCGCCCAACAAGCTGACCGGCGCGGCAACGCTGAAAAAAGCGATTGTCCAGCGCGACAGCTTGATGGGCGGCTGGGATAAGGTGGTGCTGCTGGGCTGGAATTTCGAGCCGTCGATTGGCGAAAGCATTGCGGCACTCAACGATAACCGGCTGGAAGTGCTGGTGATTCCGCCGGATTTACTGGATCGGCTGAAGAAAAAAGGCGGGGCCGAGAAGTTGCGCGGCCAGGTGCGCTTTGCATCGCTCCAATATTTGACGATTAAACCGGTACAGCGCGTAGGGTGCGCCATGCGCACCAATGCACTGATGGCCGACGAGAGTGAGCAAGGTGCGCATGGCGCACCCTACGGGCAGGAAGAAACGCTGACGGTCACGCTGGACAATTACGTACTGCTGTCGCCGGAAGCGATCAATCTGGATGAAGCGAACCGCAGCAAGCTGCACGCGGTGATGAACAGGGAGCCGCTGGCCTTGATCGAGTATTGGGCAGTCGACCCGGATTATGACGGACAGGTGTTCCGCTCGGTATGGCAGGATTATCGCGGCAATACTGCCAATGATGGCGATGTACTGCGGGTGGTGACAAAGGCAGTGCTGAACTTGCCGCACAAGCCGGGTGCGCGGCGCGTTTGCGTGCGGGCGGTCGATGTGTTCGGTTTCGAGGCGGAAGTAGTGGTGACGATAGACGTAGCGACGTCCGACACGCAACCGGAAATTGTGCGGGTGGCGGCATGACAACCTGGGTCTACGCAAAACCCAATGCGAATGCGCAACTGGCGCTGGCTGCCGGATTGACTGCCAAAACCCGACAACTGTGCATCGGTCTGAAAGATGGTGTGGCCGATATTCTCGAACTGGTGACGCCGACCACCGCAGAATTATTGCACTGGTGGTTTGGCGAGGATGCCTGCGCCACCAGGCGCTTCAACTTCCATCCCGGCCAGCGGCAAGCGATTCTGAACACTATCGTCGCGCATGAGGTAATGGGTTCGACTACTTTGCTGGATTTATACCGGCAGGCTGCGCTGGAAGCACTACTGAGCGGCACTCGAATGGCCGAGGTGTCGCAAGCCAAGCACGCGCACCCGAAGTATTGTCTGAAAATGGCAACCGGCACCGGCAAGACCTGGGTATTGGAGGCGCTGTTGATCTGGCAAATGCTGAATAAATCGGCGGCAGCGGCTAATGGTATCGGCGATTCGCGTTTCACACGGCAATTCCTGATTGTCGCTCCCGGCTTGATCGTATACGACCGCCTGCTCGATGCGTTTTGCGGCAAGTTGCGCGGCGGCGTGCGCGATTTTGCGACATCCGATGTGGCACAGTTCGCAGAGCTGTTCATCCCGGAAGAGCAGCGCGAGCAAGTGTTCGGTTTCGTGCGCGGCAATGTCTGCGACAAAGGCAATATCGGCTTGAAGGCGACTGGCAACGGCATGATAGCCATCACGAATTGGCATTTGCTGTCAGATGCCGACGAAGAAGAAGTGGAGCCGGAAATGGATGCGCCCGGTGCAAATATCGACCCGCAGCAGGTGATCGACGCTTTGTTGCCGCTACCGCCGGGCAAGGCAAGCGGCAATAGTCTGGACCTGCTGGACCGGCGTTATGCGCGTGGCGGCGTGCTGGATTTTTTGGCGGAATTGCCGGATTTGATGGTATTCAATGATGAGGCGCACCATATTCATGAATTCAAGCGAGAGGGCGAAACCACCGAGGTCGAATGGCAAAAAAGCCTGTCGCGTATTGCGCTGAACAAGGGCCGTCGTTTCGTGCAGATGGATTTTTCGGCGACACCGTACAACGATGTCGGCGCCGGCAAGAACAAGAAGAAAGTGTATTTTCCACACATCATTGTCGATTTCGATTTGCAGAGCGCGATGCGGGCTGGTCTGGTGAAATCGCTGGTGCTGGACCGGCGCAAGGAAATCGGTGCGCTGCCGTTGGAATTCAAAGCCGAGCGCGATGAAGACGGCAACCCCATATTAAGCGAGGGCCAGCGCGTAATGCTGCATGCCGGTTTGCAAAAATTACGTAAATTGGAAGCGGACTTTGCCACCATCGATCCGACGCGTCATCCAAAAATGCTGGTGGTGTGTGAAGACACCACAGTATCGCCACTGGTCGTACAGTTTTTGCATGACGAAGGCTTGGCCGATGAGGAGGTGATGGCGATTGACTCCGGCAAGAAGAGTGAACTCAAACCGGTTGAGTGGGATGCGGTGCGCGAACGTCTGTTCGACCTCGATCAACATGCAAACCCGCGCGTGATTGTCAGTGTGTTGATGCTGCGCGAGGGTTTTGACGTGAATAATATTTGCGTAATCGTGCCATTGCGTTCGTCACAGGCGCAAATTTTGCTGGAACAAACTATCGGGCGCGGCCTGCGGCTGATGTGGCGCGATGACGATTATGCCGACATCAAGCGCGAGAACCGCGAGCGCATCAATCACGGGCAAGAGCCGAATAGCCTGATTGATATTTTGTCGATCATCGAGCATCCGGCGTTTCAGTCGTTTTACGACGATTTGATGGCAGCGGGCTTGGTGGGAACTACCAGCGAAGACAGCGACAGCATCAGCAGCACCGGAGATTTGATTGCAGTTGGCTTGCGGGAAGGTTTTGAAGCATTTGATTTTGCGATTCCATTTATCCTGCGCGAGGCCGACGAGCAACTGGAACATCATGCGCTGGAGATAGCCGATTTGCCGCCTTTCCGTGCGATGACGCGCAATGATTTGGCGGGTTTGCTGGGTCGGGGCGATACTTTTGTGTCACAGGATTTACAGAGCAGCACCTTGTTTGGCGATTACCGCGTCGATGGCGCTGTGATGAATGTCACCGGCTATAACGATTTTTTGTCGCGCCTGACGCGACGGATCGGCCAAGCGCTGAGCCAGCCGCTGCCGAAGGGCAACAAAATTGCGCATCATCTGGCGAATCCGTATTTGCAAGTACATACGGCAGCGCTGGCGGGCTGGCTGGAGCGGTATATCCGTGAACAGTTGTTCGATGCCGGGTTTGATCCTTTGGCAGATGAAAACTGGCGTTTGCTGCTGTTGCAACCGGTGGTCGACCACATTACCAAAGTATTTGCGATGGCTTTGATTGATGCCGAACATCAGGAAATATTGGGTCAGACCGAAGTCAAGCATCGTAACTTGTCGGAAGTGCCCAAGCTGGCGATGCGCGAGAGCAGTTCTTTGCTGGTCAGTAAATGCATTTATGAACGGTTGCCTTATCCAGCCAGGAATGGCGGCTTGGAACGTGCCTTTATTGCGTGGTCGCAAGCGGATGGCAAAGTACTGGCATTTTGCAAAATCAGTGAGACACGGCATGATTTTGTACGGTTGCGTTATGTGAAAGAAGACGGCATGCCGGCGTTTTACTCACCGGATTTTTTGGTGCGTACCGAACAGGCGGTATATCTGGTCGAAACCAAGGCGCAGCAACAACTTACGCATCCGAATGTGCAGCGCAAGTTAAAAGCCGCCGCGGCCTGGTGCAGCCGGATCAATGATCTGGATGAAACTGAGCGCAGCGGATTGCCTTGGAATTATGTATTGTTGGGCGAAGACGCATTTTATGAATGGCGCGGCAAGGGAGCGCGTTTGAGCGAATTGCTGGAATTTGCGAAGTTGCGCCCGCTAGCTGATGCCTCGTCGCAAGGTAAGTTGGCGTTGTAGATAGCGCCATTCGACCGGGTGCAAATGCGGGTCGTGCCTAATTTGCGATCTCCAAGATTTTGCTGCACCTAAGGATAACGTGCATATCAATCCGATTGAGGCGGAACGGATGTAAGTATCGGTCTGGATGATTAATTGTAGGATGGCTTGCACCCATCCTACGAATTGATGCGCCAAGCGCGCCACTCCCGCTACAATGCGCGGCATGGATACCTTGCTTTCAGAATCGCGGATTGCCGCCTTGCGCCAGGCCAGCGCGCAACAGGTCGCAGTCGAGGTGGTGGCCGAGACCGGTTCGACTAATGCCGATCTGCTGGCGCGTCTAAATCACTTGTCGTCGCCGGCGCTGCTGGTAGCCGAAAGCCAGACTGCGGGTCGTGGCCGTGCCGGGCGCAGTTGGCATTCGGCGCCGGGTTGCGCTTTGACGTTTTCTCTGGCATGGCGTTTTGCGCTGCCGATTCAGGCGTTGCTGGGTTTGCCGCTGGCGGTCGGGGTGGCGCTGGCCGAAGCGCTGGCGCAGTTTGATATTCGTGTTGGCTTGAAGTGGCCGAACGATGTGCTGAAAGACGGCAATAAATTGGCCGGCATTCTGGTCGAGACAATGGCCATGCCCACTTCAAAACAGGGCGGCACTTGGGCGGTGATCGGGATTGGCTTGAATTTGAGCGTGCCGGATCGGCTCGAAGCGCAGATCGGTCATGCGGTAGCCGATCTGCCGTGGCTGGCGCGGCTGGATCGCAACCTGCTGCTGGCCGCATTATTGAATGGGTTGACAGAATCATTGGTGCAATTCGAGTCGGACGGATTTGCCGCTTTCGAGGCGCGCTGGAACGGTTTGCATGCATTTGCCGGTAAAACAGTCCTGATTCTGGACCGCGGCCAAGTGGCGCAGCAAGGCGTGGCAATCGGAGTGGATGCCATCGGCCGCCTGTTGCTGGACACTGCCGCCGGTCGGGTCGCCGTGTTGGCGGGCGATGTATCGCTGCGCGTAAAGGATTAAGCATGCTGTTATTGGTCGATGCCGGCAACACCCGCATCAAATGGGCGCTGGTGGATGCTGCCACGGAATTGGGCTGCTGGCGCGCCTTTGGTTCGGTCAGCCATGCCGAGGTTGGCAAGCTGGCGCAGGCTTGGAAAGACTTGCGGTTTTCACGGGCGTTGTTGTCCAACGTGGCTGGCGCGGCATTGCGCCAAAGCCTGGCGGCGGCTTTGGCCGCCACTGCCGTCTCTACCACGCTGCGACCGGCACAGATAACGTGGTTCGCCTCAACGCTGCAACGGGCTGGGGTGCGCAATGGCTATCGCGACCCGGCCCAGCTCGGTTGCGATCGCTTTGCCTCCGTGATTGGCGCGCACGCACTGCTTCCGCAGCAAGCCCTGATCATCGCCACTTGCGGCACCGCCACCACGGTCGACGCGCTCAGTGCGGACGGATATTTTGTGGGTGGGATGATCTTGCCGGGCCTGGGTTTGATGGCCAGTGCGCTGGCGAAAAGCACCGCGCAATTGCCGCATGTGGCACAGAGATTATTGCTCTCGGAAGCATTTGCCGACAATACCGATGCAGCGATTGTGGCCGGTTGCATCGCCGCCCAGACCGGCGCCATCGAGCGTGCGCTGGCGGCCCATGCGCAGCAACATGCCCCCGTATTGTGTGTGGTGGCTGGCGGCGCAGCCTCATATATCGCGCCGCAGTTGCGCGTGCCGCACAAAATTGTCGATAATCTGGTGCTTATCGGCTTACAAGTGGTGTCGTTGCAGGCCACGGATTCGGACACATCATGTTGAAATTCATTTTCTGGATACTGTTGCTGGCCAACGGTGGATTGCTGGCGTTTAACTGGGGCGCACTCGATGATTTCATGTCGAACGGGCGTGAGCCGCAGCGTGTCCAACGCCAAATCCATCCAGAGCAGCTTATTTTGCTTACTGCCGCCGCAGTTGCGGCGACTGTACCTGTTGCGCTGCCGGCCGAACCTGCGCCGCCTGTCTTGATTGCCTGCACCGAAATCGGCAATTTCCCGTTGGCGTTGGTCCAGCGTTTTGAGGAGCGAACCGCGGAGCTGGCGTTGGGCGACCGGCAATCGCGCCAAAATGTGCGCGAAGTCGGCAGTTACATGGTGTATATCCCACCGCAAGGGGGCCAGGCCGGGGCGCAACAGAAAGTGGCGGAACTGCGCCAGCGCCGCGTGACTAGTTTTTTCGTCATGCAAGACAATGCTGACCCCAAGCTGCGCTGGGGCATCTCGTTGGGAGTATACAAGACTGAATCTGCTGCTAAAAATCTGCTGGACAGACTAAAGCAGCAAGGCGTGCAGTCGGCCCGGATCGGCACCCGCAGCGTGGCTACCGGAAACGTGGTATTTCAGTTGCGCGATCTGGACCCGGCCGGCAAAGCGGCGCTGGACCGGATTGCTGCAGATTTTCCAGAGCAACGGTTGCGCAACTGTGAGTAAGCGCGCCTTGTCGGTACGTCTACAGCCTGTTGCGCTGTTCGGTCAGCTTGCCGTTAATTGATTCAAAAATTACGATGGTGCCGTCGCGGATGTTGCCTTTGTCGTCGAACGACAGCGAACCCTGGATCTTGCCGTTGAATGATTCCCTGCTGATTTCAGGCAGATACACTTTCGGGTTGCTTGAGTTGGCGCGCTGCATCGCTTGCGCAAACAGGTGGATGCCGTCGTAGGCCAGCGCAGAATAGGCTCCCGGCATGCCGAACCTGGCTTTATACAGTTCGGTGAAGGCGATTCCAGCCGATAGCCAGGACGGCGGCACACCCGCAATCGAGCAATAGAAATTGCTATCGGCGCTACCTTCCGCGTGCTTGACGGTGGAGGCATCGCACATCGCATCGCCCACCACGTATTTCGCGCTGGAGCCAGCCTGACGCAAGGCTTTCAGCAGCGGTGTGCCGGCCGCTTCGTCGCCGCCGAAGAAAATGATGTTGGCATTGGAGGCGATGATTTTTTGCGCCAAAAGCGCGAAGTCGGCGCTCTTTGCGTCCACGCTGTCGTGCTGTGTGGCGATCTCGGCGTTTATCAGGGTCTTGCTCACTTCTGCGGCAAGACCGGTTCCAAACAGAGTGCCGTCATCGACCAGATACACTAATTTGGGATGCAATTTCTTCTGGATTAGACGGCCCAGGGCGGCACCTTGCGCAATGTCGTCTGCGGTGATGCGAAATGCAGTCTTCAAGCCCATGCGGGTGTATTTCGGATTAGTGGAAACGGATAATTGCGGAATCCCGGCGCTGGCGTACAGCGGCGCTGCAGCAATCGTCACGCCGGAATTGAAGTGGCCGAAGACTGCCGCAACCTTTGCATCAATCAAGCGTTTGGCGGCAATTTTTCCCTCATCAGGAGACGCCTTGTCATCCTCGATCACCAACTCGAAATGGGCGCGCTTGCCGTTGATCATGAAAAAATCCTTGTTCAGATCATCCACTGCCACTTCAGCACCGTGGGCAATGTCTTTGCCGTATTGCGCCAGCGGCCCGCTCATCGGCGCAACCACGCCGATTTTGACGTTTACTTCGCGGCTGCATGCGCCCAGCAGAGTGAGTGCGGCGATGATGCATGCGATGCGCCTGAATGCGTTCATTTGTGCTCCTGATTGTGCGGATATGCTTATGATGATAGTGCCATTAGGTATTTTTTGAGTAAAAAAATATCCCAACCGGCTGCCGAAAAATTGCGTACCAGACTCTGGACATTATAAAAATATAAAGAGTATGCGTATAAAACATGTATTTTCCGCATTTTTTATGTGCACATTGAAAAATACACTTATGTGTATAGTTTACTGTGAAGCTGTTGGCAAAAGCAGCGGCGCTGCAACTGCTGCATACAGGCAGGCGGGGCAGAGGCAGGATGCGGGTGTGCCGGCGCGCTGTGCTGCGCCAATCACGTCGGCGGGCAAGGCCGGCAATGCGCTGCACCAGCACGGCCCCAGGTCCGTGCTGTACTTGTCGACCATGCCGCAGGCGAATGGCGCACCGCAGCGCATGCACTGGCTCATGATCCTGATGCCAGCGGCCGGTCACGTGTTTTCATCGATAGTCCTTGAAATAACGCGATTATTTGATGCTTAATTGATGGTTAATCTTGGCTTTTAATGCGGCCGCAGTCCCGTTATTGTGCAAGGTACTGCGCTGCCGGCACGATGCTACACGTTTCAGCCCTCTGGCGGCAGCCCCGGGTGCCCCGGCATGCGAAATGCAAGACGCAACTGCGGGGAAAGACGATTTTCCCTGTAAAATCGCGGAAAATATTTCAGGACTTGCCATGACCGCTCTCTCACATCTTGAACTCAATTCCAGCGGCGATCTGAACTCTGTCGCGCCGGAAATCAAGGCCGAAATACTCGCTGAAGCCTTGCCTTACATCCGCAAATTCCACGGCAAGACGATTGTCATCAAATACGGCGGCAACGCGATGACCGATGAACGCTTGAAACACGGCTTTGCGCGTGACGTGATTTTGCTCAAGCTGGTCGGCATGAACCCGGTAGTGGTACATGGCGGCGGTCCGCAAATCGATAGCGCCCTGAAGAAAATCGGCAAGCAGGGCACTTTCGTGCAAGGCATGCGGATCACCGATGAAGAAACTATGGAAGTGGTGGAGTGGGTGCTGGGCGGCGAGGTGCAGCAAGACATCGTGATGCTGATCAACCATTACGGCGGCCAGGCGGTCGGCCTGACCGGCAAGGATGGCGGTCTGATCCGGGCCCGCAAGATGCGCATGCCGGACAAGGAAAATCCGGGTCAATTCCTCGACCTCGGCTTCGTCGGCGAAATCGACGCGATCAATCCGGCAGTGGTCAAGGCGCTGCAGGACGACGCTTTTATTCCGATTATTTCACCGATCGGTTTTGGCGATGACGGCCAGGCTTACAACATTAATGCCGATGTGGTTGCAGGTAAGATCGCCGAAATACTGAAGGCCGAAAAATTGATCATGATGACCAATATCGCCGGCGTACAGGATAAGGCGGGCAATCTGGTGACCGACTTGTCGGCCCGCGAAATCGATGAAATGTTTGCCGATGGCACCATTTCCGGCGGTATGCTGCCGAAAATTTCATCTGCGCTGGATGCTGCCAAATCGGGCGTCAACACAGTGCATATCGTCGATGGCCGGATTGCCCACTCGTTATTGCTGGAAGTGTTGACCGAACAAGCGTTCGGCACCATGATCCGCAGCCACTGATTTCGGCCGCTGGTTTGCGCCACAGACCTGGGCCGCTGTGGCTGTTTGATCTCGACAATACGTTGCATAACGCTTCGCATGCGATCTTTCCGGCCATCAACGCCAACATGAACGCCTTCATGGCGCAGGTGTTGGGCAATGATGCCGGGCCGGCCGACCCCGAGCTCGTTAATGCGGTTCGGATCGATTACTGGCAGCGTTACGGCGCGACTTTGCTCGGCATGGTCAAGCATCACGCGGTGCGGGAAGCGGATTTTTTGCAGGCCGCCCATTGCTTCGACGATGTCAGGGCCATGATCCGCGCCGAGCGCGGCCTGGCGCAACTACTCAAACGGCTGCCCGGACGCAAGATATTGCTGACTAACGCACCGTATCAATATTCCAGTGCGGTGCTGCATCATCTTGGTTTGCACCGGCATTTTACCGCGCATGTTTCAATTGAATCGATGCGAGTGCATGGCAAGTTGCGACCCAAGCCATCCAGCCTGATGCTGCGCCAGTTGATGGCCAGGCAGCACGTCTGTGCCAGTCGCTGCATTCTGGTGGAGGATACGGCGGCAACGCTCAAAGTAGCTCGTGGGCTGGGCATGCGCACCGCTTGGGTGACCCAATATTTGGGTGCGTTGAGCACTCCCCAGCGCAGCGCGCGTCCGGCTTATATCGACGTTAAGGTAAAGTCGGTCAGGCAATTGCGTGGCCAGTTGCATCGCTTGCGTTGATTTTGATGCACAATGACAATACTTTTGCAGAATATGATATTTATGGAGTATTTTTAATATTTGCCTGAAATTATGCGGAGAATAGCTATTTTTTCGTCATACTCCAGATAGATAATGTTTATCGCAACGCTTGCATAAAGAGTGCGGGGTCATCTTGACCTGGCAACAATGCATTCATTTTTCAAAAAAATATGGCAACAGTTAAACCCGGTGAACGTAAGCTCCAAATACTGCAGGCACTGGCGGCCATGCTGGAGCAGCCGAAAAGCGCAAAAATTACCACCGCCGCACTGGCCGGCCGACTGGATGTCTCGGAGGCGGCGCTATACCGGCATTTTGCCAGCAAGGCTCAGATGTTCGAGGGCTTGATCGATTTCATCGAGTCATCGGTATTCGGCCTTATTAATCAGATCACCGAGCAGCAGGATGACGGGCTGTCACAGGTGCAGGCCATCACCGTGATGCTGTGCAATTTTGCCGAGCGCAATCCGGGCATGACGCGGGTGATGATAGGCGAGGCGCTGGTCAATGAAGATGTGCGCTTGCAAGCGCGCATGAACCAGTTTGTTGAGCGCATTGAACTGGCCCTCAAGCAGTCTTTGCGCATCGCCGTCACGCAGGGTCATGCAGAGGAAGCGGAAGTGTCGGCGCGCGCCGGCCTGATTGTCAATTTCGTCATCGGTGGTTGGCATCGTTTTGCCAAGACCGGTTTCCAGCAACTGCCGTCCGGTAGCCTGCAGGGGCAAATCGCCTTGCTATTAATTTAAGGTGTGCAGGCCTCCGTGCCTGCATCGGTTGCAGGCACGGAGGCCTGCACTACTGGTAAACGCTGTGTTTTGCGTCGCGACAAAAAGGATAATTAATCTGGTTCAGGCATCCTCGGCTGGTAAGTTTTTATTCTGCCGCAGGATCAATTCAAAATCGTTGGCAGGCACTGGACGGCTGAAGTAATAGCCTTGTATCTGGTCGCAATTGTTGCGGCGTAAATAAGCCAGTTGGGCTGCGGTTTCGACCCCTTCGGCGATCACATTCATCCTTAGGCTGTGCGCTAGCGAAATAATCGATACTACGATTGCGGCATCGTCGGGGTCGATAGTGATGTCGCGCACGAAGGATTGATCGATCTTCAGTACGTCGATCGGGAACCGTTTCAAGTAGGATAGGCTGGAGTAACCGGTGCCGAAGTCATCGATCGAGAGTTGCACCCCGAGCCCCTTGAGTTCACGCAGAATCCCGATTGCATGTTCGACATCGGTCATGACCAGGCTTTCAGTGAGCTCGATCTCTAAATACTGCGCTGCCAGTTCAGTCTGTTGCAGCACAGCAGCGATCGATTTGACTATATCCCGTTGGGCGAACTGGATCGCTGAAAGGTTGACTGCGACCCGCAAGTACCCCAGCCCCGCCAGTTGCCAGGCCCGGTTCTGGGCGCATGCGGTGCGCATCACCCAGGCGCCGATAGGCACGATCAGACCGGTTTCCTCGGCCAGCATGATGAAGCGGTCAGGCGCAATCATGCCCAGGGTCGGGTGCTGCCAGCGGATCAGCGCTTCCATGCCGACGATGTGCCCGCTGCCCAAGTCCACTTGCGGTTGGTAATGCAGCAAGAATTCGTTGCGCTCCAACGCATTATGCAAATCGCCTTCCAGACGCAGTCTTTCCAGCGCTCGCGCATTCATGCTCGCCGCATACAACTGGATATTGTTGCGGCCGCTTTCCTTGGCGCGGTACATGGCGATATCCGCATGCTTTATCAGTATTTCCGGGTCGTCGCCATCGGCCGGATAAATGGCGATGCCGATGCTGCATTTTTGCTGAAAATTATGCCCATGAATCGACAGTGGCTGCGCGATCGTGTCCATTATTTGTTCAATGGTCGCCAACGTCAGGTGTGCGTAGTTACGTTCCTGCAGCACCAGCACGAACTGGTCAGCGCTTAAGCGGGCCACGGTATCGGATTCCTGCACGGCCAGTTGGAGGCGGTTGCCAATTGCCTGGAGCAGCAGGTCGCCCGCCTTGTGCCCCAGGGTGTCGTTGACGAACTTGAAGTGATCGAGGTCGACCGAGACCACCCAGACCGGATGCGCATGGCGTGCTCCATGGGCAACCGCCTGGTTTAAGCGGTCGTCGAGTAAATTGCGATTGGCCAGGCCAGTCAAAACATCATGTCCAGCCTGGAATTCCAGTTCAGCCTGATAGCGCTTATTGGCTGTAATGTCATAGCTGGAAACCACGAAGTGGTGTACCTGGTCGGTGCCATTCCTAACTGGCGCAAAGTAAATTTCGACCCAGATCAGCGTGCCATCTTTGCGGTAATTGCGGACAACGGCATGGCCTTCGCGCCGGCTTCGCACTGCTTCCTGAATATCCTTGATGCCGTCCTGCTTCCGGTCATCGCGAAACAGAAAGCGCAAATTCCGCCCGATCACTTCGGCGGCTGTATAGCCGGTCATGCGCTCAAAAGCCGGATTGACATATTCGATCGCATAGTCAGGCGCGGTTGCGCTGGTGATGAGGATGGAATTGGCACTCGATTGCACCGCGCTTTCCAGTATTTGCAATCGATGTTCGGTTTTTTCCCGGGCCGCGATATCCTCGTTGAGCCGTTGGTTCGAGAGTTGCAATTCAGCGGTGCGTTGGTTGACCAGCGACTGGATGCGCTTGGAACGCGATGACAACGTATGCACATAGGCCGCTGCCAGCACACTGAGCAGCGCGCTCATGATCAACGCATACAGCGCATTATTGTTGGTTTTGTAAAATGGCTCAGGAGCGGCTGAGACAGTCATGTGCCAAGGGCTGCCGGCGACCTCAATTTGCATCGGGACTGTTGCCGGCTGATTATAAAAAAGCCAGTGCGGCATTACGCCGTCATGCGCCGGCATGCTCTTGCTGCCCTTGCGAAAAGCAAGATATTCGTCGTCAGGCGCGGCCTTTGCATACACGCTGATACTGATGTCAGCCGGGATCACTAGCTGTGTTTTGGCGAGAATCTGCCCGATCAAATCTCTGGCGCGAAAGGCAACCGCGGTGTCCCCAATCAAGGCTTGCCGTCGCGACGCCACATCGTGCAGGCTGGCGTTTTGCCGATACACCGGCATCAATACCAGGAATCCGCGCTGGTCGCCTTTTTCCTGCACTAGACGATATAGGCCGGTGGCTGCGGGCTGTCCGCTGTCGACGGCGCGCTCCATCGCTGCCGCTTGTCCGGGCTGAGAATCGGCATTGAATCCGAACGCCGCTTCATTGCCTTGCATCGGTTCAATATAATCCACCACCCGATAGCGTGTCCTGGAGCGGGCAGTGATGCGATCCTGACCATTCGCTTCCATTATTGCGAAATTCGGATAGCGCTTGCGTATGCCAGCTTCGAAGGCTGGGCGCTCATGGTCGGAAATGATGCGATGGAAGTCGAAATTCAGAACGTACGGATAGCGCTCCAGCAAGGGGCGGGTAAAGACCTGGAATTGTTCCCGGCTCACGGATGGGTTCGTTACGAAGAGTTGATTGATTGCGCGCAATGCCATGATCGCGTTATCCAGTTCATTCTGGATGGTTTGCAAGTAAATTACCGCATTTTGCTTGAAGCTGGCTTCTACCTTGTCATTCTCCAGATGCCGGCTGCTAACGAATAATACCGACGTGACAAGCAGACCCGCCAGCAGGGTCAGCAGTGCAGGTATAAATGCAGAAAAATGTTTACGGTTAGACAAACTATGTACTCCATTTGCGGCATGCCACCTATAAACCCTGGACACCGATTGCCGTAGGGTAATTCATTTGGTGAATTAGGGGATAAGTCTAAACGCGTATTGTTACATTATTGCAACGCAGTATTCTTGCGCTATTAATCCTATTCATGGTCGCCAGTCGGGCCGCATTCTATGCAACAGTAGCGTCAGCCGGAGGTTGCGGAAAAGGCCCTAGAATAAGTCCCTCGGCGTTGTTGCTAGTTTTAATCCTTTGCTCATTTGAAAGTCTGTTTTCCTGTGCCGCATCTTCCTGATACAACTTCTGGTAATGCCGCCAACGGCGACGTTTTTGCCCTGCTTGATGATTGTGACGCCAGTGCCATTGATCCGCGCTCCCGGCTATACACGGCGTATGTTGATACGCTGCGTTGCAGCGACTGTCGCGCATTTCCCTCCTTGCTCAGCCGGATGGAGCAAGCGTTGCAATGCGGGTTGCATGCAGTGGCCCTGTTTTCCTATGAACTTGGCCCTGAGTTAATGGGAACGGCGCAGCACCCAATAGATCAGTTTTTAGCGCAAATTCTGTTA
Organism: Glaciimonas sp.; assembly: GCA_012927585.1. Taxonomy (GTDB): domain Bacteria; phylum Pseudomonadota; class Gammaproteobacteria; order Burkholderiales; family Burkholderiaceae_D; genus AVCC01. The sequence goes on along the minus strand of JABBOY010000004.1, from coordinate 2,210 downwards.
TTCAAAAGCTACCAGAAGCTTTCCGCCGATCAAGTGCAGGCGTGGTTGGCAGCGCAAAACAATAGCCAGTCGGACAGCAGACATGGCGATGCGTTCAGTGCCGGTATTGTAAATATCCAAGCCAATATTAGCGAAAACCAGTTTGCACAAGACATCGCCCAGATTTGCGCTTACATTGCGGCGGGTGACATTTATCAGGCCAATTACACTTATCGTTTGCGCTTTGATGCTTTTGGCAATGTGTATGCCTTATATCTGCGCTTGCGCCAACGTCAACCGGTACCCTATGGCGCCTTGATAGCGTTGCCCGATGGCCGCGCCGTACTGTCGTTTTCGCCAGAGCTATTTGTGCGGCACGAAAATGGCCGGTTGACAGCATGTCCTATGAAAGGGACCGCACCAGCATCCGGTGATTCACAGCAGGATGCGGCAAACGCGCAAGCGCTTGCAACCGACCCCAAGAACAGGGCGGAAAACCTCATGATTGTTGATTTATTGCGCAATGATCTCGGGCGCATTGCGGCGCTGGGCTCGGTGGCTGTAGCGGAATTGTTCGCGGTCAACCGCTACAGTAGTGTGCTGCAGATGACCTCGACCATTCGCGCCCAACTGCGCGCAGATGTCACCTTGGAGCAGTTCTTCGCCGCGCTTTACCCTTGCGGCTCTATCACAGGCGCACCCAAGCGGCGCGCGATGCAGGTTATCCGTGAATTGGAACCTGACCCGCGCGGTATCTACACCGGCAGCATCGGCTGGTTCGATCCAAATCCGAACAGTGCGATCCAAAAAATCGGTGATTTTTGCCTTTCCGTTCCGATTCGTACCTTGGTCTTGCAAGCTCCGCTTTCAAGCGGTATCCGTAACGGCGAAATGGGTGTGGGCGCAGGTATCGTGCACGATAGCAAAGTTACTGACGAGTATGCCGAATGCCAGTTGAAAGCCCAATTTCTTACCGGTTTGCAGCATCCATTTACTTTGTTCGAAACATTGCATGCGACCCGTTCGGACGGTTATCGCCATCTTGCGTTGCACTTGAAGCGTCTGTGTGCTTCCGCAGACTATTTCGGCTTTGCATATGCAGAAGGCAAGGTGCGCCGTGCATTGGAGGATGCTCTGAACAAGTTACCGCTTGATGGGGCGCATCGGGCCAGATTATCACTGGATCAGTCAGGACAGTGCGTGGTGCAGAGTGCGCTTTTGGCACCGCTACCGGTGCAAGTCAAGGTGCTGATTAGCGCGCATCCTACTAATGCTGCAGATTTATTTTTGCGTCACAAGACGACGTTGAGGGCGGTCTACGATGCTGCTTGGCATGAGGCAGAGCTAAAAGGAGCGTTCGATGCAATATTCACCAATACCGAGGGCGAATTAACCGAGGGCGGACGCAGCAACATTTTCCTGCAGATACAAGGGCATTGGTACACTCCCCCGCTGGAATCCGGGGTTTTGCCTGGCGTCATGCGTAGCGTATTACTGGCCGCACCAGAATGGGCTGCCAGCGAGCGCCGTATGACATTGGCGGATTTGCGTGCAGCCGAGCGCGTCGTAGTTTGCAATGCGCTGCGAGGTGCAGTGACGGCAGAAGTGGAATGGCATGATTAGCTTATTTGGTGGTGCAAGTAATTATTTTTTGGAAGTTCTTGCCCAGTTTTGGCAACGTTTGATATATTGCGGCTCGCCGTTGCGAGGCGTGTGGGAGCGGGTCGTTGAAGTGAACGGTGAGTAGAGTGGAGTGGAGTGGAGTGGAGTGAAAAGAAATATTGACTGAGTAAGGAATACGCTGCATAATCTGCCCTCTTCGGTGCTGCAAACAAAACGCTTTGCAGAGTGGCCGGCCTGATGAGAATAGCAGAGCTGGTCGGTACAACAAGATCTTTAACAATTAACAGTCGATAAGTGTGGGCACTTGATAAAGGCACCGCAACGGATGCGCAAGCATTAGTTGTGAAACTTAAAATATCAAATGCTCGCACAGAAGAAAAATAGGATTTTTTTGGAGGGAACTTCAAGAAAAGCCTGTCAGTATTTTGCGTGAGCGACCGGTCCGGCTGGGGTAAAACTTAAGCGGGCCATGTCAGCAATGACATAAAAAACAGAGATTAAACTGAAGAGTTTGATCCTGGCTCAGATTGAACGCTGGCGGCATGCCTTACACATGCAAGTCGAACGGCAGCACGGAGCTTGCTCTGGTGGCGAGTGGCGAACGGGTG
>JABBOY010000024.1 GCA_012927585.1 Glaciimonas sp. | reverse complement strand
CCGCCTTTCTCATGCCGCTGGGGTGGCATAAGACTACAGGCTAGGATTGGTACACTTTTAACCCGGCATTCTCGCCGGTTTAAGTGCGCTCAAGTGGTACATTATTCACGCGGCATTCATAGCCTGCGTCGATCTTTGTTTTTGTATGCAATGTTTAGGTTAGATCACATCAAAATAGCAATAGCGTTCAAGAAGTATTTATCTTTCCCGCGCAACATAGTAAGAACAGTAAAGCCATTGGGATAACGACATGTTCTGCGCTATTGAATCGAAGAATATCTTCAAAAAACCACCTAATTGCCTTGAACACCTCATCCTCGGCATTTCACGGCTTCAAGAAGTACTTAAGGATGAGTGGATTGTTAAAATAGCCACGCTCGGACCAGCTGGCACCAGCAGCGACAATGCGGCCCAGTTTTTTACGCAAGCGTTGTCATGTGAACTACAAGTATCGCTTCATAACACTTATGAAGATGCGGCTGCCGCGGTAATACAGCAGCAGGCAGACTATCTGATAGTGGCTAATGCCTACGCTGCAATCAATCGCTTTTATATATCGGATCAATTAATTGCCGCGGGTGTGTTTCCGATGAAAACACCTCCATACGGTATTGCGGTCCAGTCGCAATGCTCAAATTATCCAGCACAAATCAGACTAGCGAGTCATCCTGCTCCATTGCATCTGCTTGATCGCTGGCTGCAATACCTTCCTCAACCAGCGAATATCATTCATACACGATCAACCAGTGAAGCCGCTAATTTTGTCACTACAGGCCAAGCTGATGCCTGTATTACAACGGAAACTGCCCGCCAACGTAACGGCCTGGCTTTCATCACCAAAACCATCACCATCAACATGCTCTGGACCATTTTTGTTCGTAGCAATCACAGGGTTGCCCACTGTTTATTTAGAGAGAAACCATGAACAAATGCATCTTTGTTGTAGACAATACCCTGCCTATCGGCCTTATCGCTAATACCTGTGCAGTACTCGCACTAAGCCTAGGAAAAAACCATCCTGAGTTAGTAGGTCATGACTTACATGATAAAGACGGAGACATGCATCCTGGTATCACCACCATTGTCATGCCCATCCTTGGCAGCACTAAGGAGGATATTGCCATGATAAGAGAAAAGGCCAAAGGCCAAGCACATTATGGTCTCCAAGTCATCGATGTTTCTAACATTGCCCAACAAACCAAGACTTATAGCGATTATGTTGGATTGCTGAAAGAAACATCCTCCGAGCAGTTGCAATATTTTGGTATTTGCCTGTTCGGAGCTACGCAACTTATCAAGTCGCTCACAGGTAGCCTATCGCTATTGCGATAAGAAATCAGATATGAACAAACTAAAAGACATGGTATATATCGAAAGCGGCCCCTTCATCATGGGTAGTAATGAATCCCCCAATGAGCAGCCCTGCCACACCGTCGAACTAGTAGCTTTCTACATCGATCGTTACCCCATCACTAACCGGGCTTACCGTCGCTTTATTGAAGATGGCGGCTACCACACACCAGGCTATTGGAGTGCCGCTGGTTGGAACTTCATCCAAAAGAGAAGCCTACAATTTCCTTTGTATTGGCTGGATGACAACTGGAATGCTGACGATCAACCTGTCACTGGTGTTAGTTGGTGGGAAGCTTCTGCCTATGCAAAATATCTCGACAAAGAACTCCCGACAGAAGCCCAATGGGAAAAGTCTGCACGCGGCACTGACGGCCGTCGCTACCCATGGGGTAGTGACGAGCCCACGGTCCAACACGCTCTCTACGCCATAGACTGCGACCCCACTGAGCTACATCGCCGTTCTGCGTTAGTTTATGCATTTCCTTTGGGGGCCACTCCAAAGGGCGGCATGGACTTTGCAGGCAATGTAGGGGAATGGTGTCAAGACAATGCCTCCAGCAACTATATTTGGGACCTCACGTGTCTTGATCCACGTTACTGGACAGAAGAAATAGACGATCACATCCTCCGTGGTGGATCTGGTCTTCATAACGAGGACTATTTGCGCTGCAGTAGCAGGGACTATTATCCACCAACGCTCCGAGACAATATCGTGGGCTTCCGATGTGTTATCAACGAAAAATGAGCCATTAAGAATGACTACACTCAGTCTAACTGAAGCCCCTTCCTATAAAACTCCCAACCTGGACAAAAAACCGTCATCGCTGCGCTATTACCAAGAAGGGTTGCACACAGTTAACGAAGCAGATTGGAAATTAAGTATTGATGTGGGGGATGGGAAAGAATATGTTTTGAACTATCAAGATCTACTGAAATTGCCACGCACAACCCAGTTGAGACGCATGGTTTGCGTATGCAACTGGACCATCAAGCGTGAATGGACCGGTGTTCTCCTCAATGATTTGTTCAAAAATATTGGTGCCATTCATAAAATTGAAAAACACCACTATCTTAAGCAAATTAGCATAGGTACATCAGATAAAGGAATATATGAATCATGGATTGATTTAAATGGGGCTTTACAGCGCAACGCTATTCTTGCCTACGCAGTAGATGGGAAGTTTTTACCTCTGGAGCAAGGCTATCCTTTGCGCTTCATCGATTTTGGCCTATATAACTACAAAAACGTCAAGGGACTCGCACGCCTTGAACTTGTTGACAATGCCAGGCTGGGACATTGGGAAGATTTAGCAGGTTATCCGGTGGACGGCACTATTAAGCCCAAGCGCTACTGGTCTGTAGATACCCGCCAACATCAATTTACAGCACAGGCCGGAGAGGTCACTGAATGGTGAATTTCACAGAAAATCTACTGATAAACTGGCGTTCAGTCACCAGCAATGCGCCTCAGCAAAGCGAAAAAATATCATGACATTTTCTCAAGTCGAACTGCAAACACTGCAAAACCTATGGCTGCCGGTCATGCTGTATGCCTTTGTCACATCGGCTTCGCCTGGGCCGATAAATATTATCGCTGTCTCATCTGGCATCAGCTTTGGCGTGCGCCGAACGTTGCCGCAAATCATGGGGGCCACATTGGGCTTCTCTTTATTGCTATTTGCGGTAGGCATGGGACTGGGGGAAATACTGAGCGCAACTCCCTGGCTACTAACCTCGCTAAAGGTGGTGGGTGGTCTGTTTCTTTGTTACTTAGCTTACAAGTTGTTCAAATCGGAAGATACCGCCTCGGATGTCAGCCTCAAAACCCCACCATCTTTTTTGGACGGATTATTGGCGCAATGGGTCAATCCCAAAGCTTGGATAGTCGCCGCAGCCGGGGTCTCCACCTACACAATCCCTGGCGCGGCATACCAGATAAGCGTGATCATCATGGCGCTGCTGTTTATGACGATCTGTTTTCCTTCGATTGCCGCTTGGGCTATCTTAGGGGCCACGGCAAAAAATTTGCTTAAACAGCCAAGGCTGATTCACCGCTTTAATATGATAATGGCGCTGTTGTTGTTATTGTCTGTTATTAGTATTGTCTTCTAGCCTTGTCGGCTTATATTACCGCCTTAGACTGGTTTTTATCGGTGATGGTTATAGGTTTTCACTGGGTGATTTTCCTAGCATCACTCGCTGCAGTTTGCCCGGCGACACCCCGAAGACACTTTTGAATGTTCTGCAGAAATGTGCCTGATCCGCAAAATGCAGGTCATTGGCTACTTCAGCCAGTGGTCTGCCTTCCTGCAGCATATGGCGTGCCTTCAATACCCTAAGCTGGCGTAGATATAGGCGAGGAGACAGCCCGATTTGCTGACTGAAAGTATGAATAGCATGCCAGCGGCTGTACTTGGTGGCCTCTGTTATTTTCTTTAAATCAACCGCTTCACTCCAGACAAGGTGCAACGCATCTTGTAATGAATGGCTAGATTTAGGAATGACGGATGCGTCTGAATGGTAGAAAAAGAGATCAAGCTGGCGAAAGCAATCATTCAGCAATAAATTATCATCTTGTTTTTCTGCGATGTGCAGCAGCAATTGGGTAAGTCGTACTGGAAGTTCTTCCACCCTAACCGAGTTTCCTGAAAAGAAACGGTGCAGGGATGGTGCCGCAGTTGCCAATAGCGCATCCGCTATGTACATCACTTGATAAGCCACACTGCTACTGGCAGCTGCGCATTCATGTACCTCGTAAGGAGGAATGATGAAGAGCCCCGATTCAGTAACTTGATAGTGTTGATTGCCACTATTGAACTGACAGACTCCCTGCAAAATCAGACCAATTGACCATTTGTCATGGAAATGCTTTCCGAGGCCACATGGCCCCATACGTGCGCGAACAATTTCAATATCTGCGCAACGCATAAAATCCCACTGTTCAAATTTTCTATAAATGCTCATGGAAATTCAAGTTGCAAACCAAGTGAGATTAAATAACTGATGTTATGGATTTCCACGAAAGACACGAAAAACATGAAAAAACTTTATAGCATAATTAGATGCGAAAAAAATAAAATATATCGTCATTTTTAGACTATGTTGCTGGCGCCGTTGTTGACCGCACCCCGTACATGGCCCCGTATTTCATGCGCGCGGCCCAGTGCCGTGAGCATTGAAAGCGTCATCAGACTGCGGGTTTTCAGATCCAGCCCGTCGCGACACCAGACCGTACCCCAGGCGTTGCGCGTGACGAAATCCTGCAGCGGCGCAGTGAAACTATCGACGCCGGCAAACGCTTTCTCCACAAAAGTGTCGCCCATGACTTGCTTACGCATGCGCAAGCCGTCTTCAAATTGTTGGTCCATGTGTATTTCTGTCTAGTGGAGGTTCTGAATATTGTATTTTTTATAAATTTATCAGGCAAAATACTACGCTTTCCTACGTTCTCGAATGTGCTGCCGGTACCGGTTTGAACGGGTTGCGTTCGTTCAATTCATCCATATACGCTTCTATGCCGCCACTTTCGCGCGTCAGGAAGCGTTCGATTGCATCGGCAAATGCGGGGTGTGCCAGCCAGTGTGCCGACCAGGTTTTTTGTGGCAAAAAGCCGCGCGCCATCTTGTGTTCGCCCTGTGCACCGCCTTCAAAGCGGCCGATGCCGTGCGCAATGCAAAATTCCAGCGGTTGGTAATACGCGGTTTCAAAGTGCAGGCACGGCACATGCTCCAGCGCACCCCAGTAACGGCCGTACAGGGTGTTCTGATCGTGGATCAATAGCGAACAGGCAATCGGACGGCCGTCGCGCAGCGCTTCAATCAGTAGAATATTGTGCGGCATGGTAGCGCCGATGCGCAGGAAAAAATCCAGATTCAGATAAGGCGAAGAATGATGTTCGGTATACGTGTTGGCATAGCAGCGGTTGAAAAACACCCAGTCCGATTCGGTCGCGCAATTGCCTGCGATATGTCGAAAAGTGATGCCGGCCTTAGCGACTTTGCGTCGCTCGGCACGGATGTTCTTGCGCTTCTTGTGCTCCAGTGTGGACAGAAAATCGTCGAAATGCCGATAGCCGGCATTGATCCAGTGAAATTGCACGCCGGTGCGCAACAAATAACCGGCTTGCTCCAATTGCAAGGCTTGGGCTTGCGGCGGGTACAGGATGTGGCAGGACGATACTGCGCTGTCGGCCTGCAATGCGCGCAATACCTGTATCAGGGCCGCGCGGGCCGCATCATCGCGTGCCAGCAAGCGGCTCCCGGTGACCGGGGTGAATGGGATCGCCGTCAGCAGTTTTGGATAATAATCCAGACCGTGGCGCTGGTAGGCATCGGCCCAGGCCCAGTCGAACACGTATTCGCCGTAGGAATGGGATTTCGCATACAGCGGCAGTGCCGCCGCCAGCTGCGCATTTTCCTGCGCATCGTCTTGCCACAGTGTCAGGTATTGCGGCTGCCAGCCGGTCTCGGCGCTGGCGCAACCGGTCGCATGCAGCGCATCCAGGAAGGCGAAAGACAGGAAAGGGTTGGCGTCGGCTTGCAGTTGCACCAGCGAATCCCAATCTTGTTGTCCAACCTCCGACAGGGAAGAGATGATTCGCGTGCGATAATTCATGGGTTGGTTCGCCTTTTTTAGTGCTTGATTTTATTCAGTAGTGCAGGCCTCCGTGCCTGCATCGGGTTGCAGGCACGGAGGCCCGCACTACTGGTAAAACAGCAGTATTTTGTGTAAGCCCTGTTTTAATAATTCATGCGCTGTGTAATCGCTGCAGCATCATTCGCCGAATTCCATTATTTTTTTATCATGACAGTTAAAGTCGCCATAGCCCAAATTAACAGCATCGTCGGAGACTTGGCCGGCAACCGCGCCAAAATCCTCGATTTTTCCCGCCGCGCCGCCGCGCAGGGTGCTGATATCGTGCTCACGCCCGAGTTATCACTGGTCGGCTATCCGCCGGAAGACTTGTTGCTGCGTCAGGCATTCTACGCAAAAACCGCTGAAACTTTCGACGCGCTGACAGCCGATTTGGCCCAGTTCAAAGACTTGCATGTGGTAGTCGGTCATCCGATACTGCGCGATGGCGCGCAGTACAACGCGGCCTCGGTGCTGGTGGGTGGCGCGGTGCTGGCGACCTATTGCAAGTTCGCATTGCCGAACAACACCGTGTTTGACGAGCGGCGCTATTTTTCCTCGCACGACGCGCCGGTGGTGTTCCAGGTAAAGGGCGTTGCATTCGGCATCAATATCTGTGAAGACGCCTGGTCTGCGCATGCGCCATTGCGCGCTAAAGCTGCCGGTGCGCAAGTGCTGCTGATTCCAAACGGCTCGCCCTATCACATGAATAAGCAGGACGTGCGCTTTAAAGTCTTGCGCGAGAACGTCAGCGCGCAAGGCTTGGCGCTGGTCTATGCGAATCTGGTCGGCGGCCAGGATGAACTGATTTTTGACGGCAATTCGTTCGTGATGGATGCCACCGGTGGCGTTTGCGCCCAATTGGCGCATTGCAAAGAAGCGTTGCAGGTGATCGAATTTATCGATGGCGTGCCGCAGAGCAGCCATGTCGCCAATGCGTTGCCAATCGAGGCCCAAGTGTACCAGGCGCTGGTGCTGGGCGTGCGCGATTATGTCGGCAAGAATGGCTTTCCCAGTGTGATCATCGGTCTCTCGGGCGGCGTCGATTCCGCATTGACGCTGGCGATTGCAGTCGATGCGCTGGGCGCTGACCGCGTGCGTACCGTGATGATGCAATCAAAGTATACGGCCGACATTTCTTGGCTGGATTCGCGTGAAATGGTTCGCCGGATCGGCGTGCGCTACGATGAAATTCCGATTAACGATTGCTTTGACGCCTTTCGCACCACCTTGGCCGAGGAATTCAAGGGCCTCAAGGAAGATGCCACCGAAGAAAACATTCAAGCCCGCATCCGTGGCACCATTTTGATGGCGCTGTCGAACAAGCACGGTACGATTGTGCTGACCACCGGCAACAAAAGCGAAATGGCGGTCGGTTACTGCACCCTGTACGGCGATATGGCGGGCGGTTTCGCGGTGATCAAGGACATCGCGAAGACGCTGGTGTACCGTTTGTGCGATTATCGCAATACTTTATCGGACGTCATTCCAAGCCGTATTCTGACTCGTGCGCCATCGGCCGAGTTGCGGCTCGATCAGACCGATCAGGATTCATTGCCGCCTTACGAAATACTGGACGCCATCATGCAGATGTATATGGAGCAGAATTTGAGTATTGCCGAGATTCTCGCTGCAGGCTATCGCCAGGAAGACGTGGAACGCATCACGCGCCTGATCAAGATCAACGAATACAAGCGGCGCCAGGCGCCGGTAGGGATTCGCATTACGCACCGGGCGTTCGGGCGCGACTGGCGCTATCCCATTACATCCCGTTTTTTCGAATGATCATCCAATACATCGTTTTTACAATACCCTAAAGGAGTCCCCATGAAACAAGTTACTGCCATCATTAAGCCGTTCAAACTGGATGAAGTCCGCGAAGCGCTGGCTGAAGTCGGCGTCGCCGGATTGACTGTAACTGAAGTCAAAGGCTTCGGCCGCCAGAAAGGCCATACCGAGTTGTACCGCGGTGCTGAGTACGTGGTCGACTTTCTGCCAAAAGTAAAGGTTGAAATCGTGGTCGACGATAGCGTGGTTGACAATGTGGTCGATGCGGTGATCAAGGCTGCGCGCACCGGCAAGATCGGCGACGGCAAGATTTTTGTCCAAAATGTCGAGCAAGTGGTGCGCATCCGCACCGGTGAAACCGGGCCGGATGCGGTTTGATTTGATTTGAATTGAAAATAAACAATCCGGCTTATGCCGGATTGTTTTATTGAGCAATCAGTTTTAATCTATAAGTGGTAAAAAATGGCGCGATGATGGAGGTACGCGGGAATTCTGCTTAGGCTCGCCCGCAGCTTGTTCATCTGCTTGCGCCTGGTTTGAGAATGCGCAACATAGTGTTGATCGTTGCTATTATTCTTCGTAAGAGGGAGGGTGAGCGCCATGCATACACCGAATCAAGGCTTCACGGATCGTACAGATGCTGCAGTGCAATTGGTTGATTGCCTGCAGGCATATCGGGGATGTAATCCGCTCGTTCTCGCCATTCCGCGCGGCGCAGTACCGATGGGAAAGATCATCGCTGAACGCCTGGGCGGTGAACTCGATATCGTGCTGGTGCGCAAACTGCGGGCACCCGGCAATCTGGAATACGCGATCGGTGCGATCGATGAAGCGGGCAATACCACTATGAACATGGAAGTGGACGCGAGCGACATCGACGCCACCAGCTTGACAGTGGAACAACAGTACCAGAAGGAAGTAATGCGAAAACGCCGCAGCACCTACATGCCGCTGCGGCCCGCCATCAATGTGAAGGGCCGCATTGTACTGCTGCTGGATGACGGCATCGCAACCGGTTCGACTATGATTGCAGCGCTCAAGGCAGTCCGCTTGCAAAATCCAGACACACTTATTTGCGTTACTCCCGTCGCTCCTCCCGAGAGCATCAAGGCCGTGGCACCTTTTGCCGATGCGGTGGTGTGCCTGCTGACAGTGGCCGATTTTCATGCGGTAAGCCAGTTTTACCGCGACTTTACCGCAGTGGATGACACTGAGGTCGCCGCGATCCTGCAACAATCAACGCGTAGCGTCTACAACGTACAAAGAGATGATCCTGAAAAGAAATTATGAAGCAATGATTCCGGCTGCAGGCAATGGCACCCGGGTGCGGCCCATGACCTGCAAAGCCGATAATCCTGATTTTGGGCAAACTGGTCATGGCCTATCTGATCAAGCATCTGGCCCGGCATGGCGTGCGCGAAATCATGGTTAACGTCAGATAACTACACCACAAGATCGAAGAGTATTTTGGAGCCGGGCATCAGTTCGGCGTTCATATCGGCTACCCGTTCGAAGGCTATGCCAACCACGTCCGCGAAGTGGTGCCGCAACCGCTAGTCCGGCGGCATGAAGAAAATTCAGGAGTTTGGCGGCTTCTTCAACGAAATAAGCCACTGGCCCGACTTGGGCCGGACACCGTAATGACGTTATGCGCCGTATAACAGAATTGGGCTTGTGCAACTGCGTAATGCGCGCAATCGGCACCAGTTGCCGCGCCCGCAGATGCATCTGAATAGTCGCGTGGTGTATCCACGTTAAATTAAATGCAAAACACAGTTGCCTACCTGTGGCCGCGACCGCCGCCATTGCCACGAAACCCACGATCACCACCATGATCGCCACCATCATGCCTACGAAAACCACGATCACCATGATCATCATGTCCACGAAAACCGCCGTCAGACCGATATCCAAAATTGAAGAATGCAGGTGCTCCGACATAGACTGGAGCCGCATAATACACTGGCCGTGGTTGATCATAAGGACTCGTGTCGTAATAGGCAGACGGATAGCCTGGCCCATATACCGCGCAACCACCAAGGGTGGACAACATAATGAAAGCAAGTGCCAAACGTTTTGCTGGTGTTTTCATAACGGAACCTCTTGACAAATGCACATGCGAAAATAATGTTTCTATTCGCAATGCCCGACATCATTGATGCAAGTGCCTGATTTATATGCAATCAATATAAATCGTTTGTATTCAATAACTTGGAACTTTAAATTACAGTTACACACAAAATTATCCACAAAAAATGTGGGTAACTTTATGCATCCTGATGCATTCAATCAAAAGCGCTTGTCAATCATCCTCGTGGTCATGACCACGATGCTCTTTGTCTTTCCAGTGGCGACCACGGTATTGCCTATCTTCCCATTGCCGCCCTTGGTAATACACTGGACCTCTTTCTATATACAGTGGACGCGGTTGCGTATAGATCACGCGCGGTTGTACATACACAGGCTGCTGCTCAACATAGACCGGTTGCGGCTCCATATAGACGGGCCCAGGATAAAAACCCGGAATGCCAATATTGATGCCAACACTGACATCCGAACGGGCCAACGCCGGCGTACTACTCAATATTAGACTAGAGCAAGTCAGTAATCCGGCTGCAAGGATGAGATATTTTTTCACGTTGGTTTCCTTTATTCTCTTGGTATTCTTCCGATATAACTCCATTAAAGTCCGAATCGCCGGGCAGTGCCAGCATCAATGCGTAAGCCCTGTAACAAGTTGTAAGCGCACAGGCGAATTCGGCCATACAACTCACATTTACGTGCTTAAACTGGTTTGACAAAGCTCGCATGCGCGGCCGAGAGAATCGCTTCTACCGCAGGATGCTTGATTTTCCTTTCGGTCAGGATGCCGTAAAATTGTTCCTGCACACCCGGCAAGTCTCCAATGGGCACGGCGCCGAATTGTACTTCGATGTCCTTGGCCAGCAACGATGGGGCAGGAAACAAGCCCAGCCCGCTGCGCCCGAAAGTCTTGAGTAATGCGCTATCCTCAAATTCGCCGACGATCTCCGGGTGTAGATCGTTCAGTTCAAACCATTGATCGACTTGACCGCGAACCGCACTATTGCGGGTGGGCATCAGCAAAGGTGCTCCGTTCAGATTGGCCGGAAAACCCTCTTTATATTTCTGTGCGAGAGCGGGAATGCCGAACAGCGTGATTTCGCATTCGCCCAATAAATGGCTGAATACCCGTAAACTGGTGCCCGGGCTGACCGGGCGATCGGTCAGCACCAGATCGAGCTTATGCAACGCGAGATCGGCCAGCAACGATTCGAACTTGCCTTCATAGCAGGTCAGCCTGACCTTGTCCGGCATCTGCAGCACTGCTTCCAGCAAGCGATAAGCTACCAGTTTGGGCAGCGCGTCGGAAATGCCTACTGTTAAATGAATGGTGCGGCCGATATCGTTTTCGGCCAGCGCTTCCTGCATTTGTTCGCCGAGCAAAAATATCTGGTCGGCGTAACCCAGCGCCATTCTGCCAGCCTCGGTCAGCACCAGCCGGCGACCTTGCTGAGTAAGCAGAGATTTCCCAATCGATTGCTCCAGCAGGCTGAGTTGCATGCTGATGGTCTGTACCGCAACCCCGAGCCGCTCGGCGGCCCGCGTCACGCCGCCTTCCTTAGCGACGACCCAAAAGTAGTACAAGTGGTGAAAATTTAATCCGGTCGATTTCATAGTTCTGTTTTTATGAAGTAATATTCATGTTATCTTCGCTTTTACATGATGGAGAAACCAAATAGCATGAACTGGTACATAACGACAGGAGTCCACAATGAAGCCAGTTATTATTGCCAAAGGTTTGAAAGCGAGCCGTTTAATACGTGATTATGCGGCACGTCGGCTGGATTTTGCACTAAACAGGGTCTGGCACAACATCCGTGCAGTGACAGTACATATCACTGATGAAAATGGCCCGAAGGGTGGAGTCGACAAGCGCTGCCTGATTAAGTTGAGCGTACCGGGCCTTCCTGATATCGTCGTTACAGAAACAGGGCATACTATAAGCGCGACGATTGACCGCGCGATTCATCGGGCGGCTTACACGGTGCAACGGCTTTTGTCGCGGGCCAGGTCGTTTTCCCACGCGAAACACACCATGATGTTGTCAGAATTTGCCTGAATTTTTTTGGAAATTATCAAAAGGAATGAACATGAACAATCGATTTAATGACATGCGTACCAATATTGCGTCGGCTTCGTCAGCCACCCTGGGGTTGGACGCCTCGGCACACCGGGTACTGCGCAACACATATATGCTGCTGTCGGCGTGTTTGGCTTTCAGCGCTCTGACAGCGGGGCTCTCGATCGCCTTGGGGTTGCCGCATCCTGGTCTCATCATCACGATGGTGGGTTACTTCGGGCTACTGTATCTGGTCACCAAGAACCGGGATAGCGGTCTCGGTGTCGCCCTGGTATTTGCCCTAACGGGTTTCATGGGCTACACACTGGGGCCGATCATCAGCATGTATCTGAAGTTGCCTAACGGCGGCCAGACAGTAATGATGGCAATGGGCGGCACCGCAGTCATTTTCATGGGACTGTCAGCTTATGCGCTGGTTTCAAAGCGTGATTTTTCCTTCATGGGCGGCTTTCTGACAGTCGGTATTCTGGTAGCGTTTCTGGCCGGACTGGTGGGCATCTTCATGCACGTTCCCGCCTTGTCGCTGACGGTATCGGCGGTCTTTGTATTACTGATGTCGGGTCTGATTCTGTACCAGACCAGTGAAATTATTCGCGGTGGCGAAACCAACTACGTGATGGCGACAGTGACTTTGTTTGTGACCATTTTCAACTTGTTCACCAGTCTGCTGCAGTTGCTTGGATTTGCCAATAGCAGCGATTAAAAGCATTGAGCGAAAGCTGGCCTACGCTCTGTAAGCATCCACAAACCGCCGCTGGCAACAAGCGGCGGTTTTTTTATGCATAAATTTTTTAATTTCCCTTAATCCGATAGGTTGCGTTCTGACGTCGTAGCTTTCTACAGCTATTTTAAATTTCATGGAGTATTTTTAAATATTTAAGCCGCTATTTAACTATTTACATCGTCATGCTTCACGTCCAATTTGAAGACACTGACGACTTGCTCCAAATGCCCTGCCTGATCCTGCAAGGATTGTGCTGCGGCGGTAGCCTTTTCTACCAGTGCGGCATTTTTCTGGGTGACGTTGTCCATCTCGATAATCGCGTCGTTGACTTGCTCGATACCGGCCGTTTGTTCGTTGCTCGCTGTGCTGATTTCGCCCATGATGTCGGTGACGTGCCGGATGCTGTCGACGATCTCTGTCATGGTGGCGCCGGCTTGATGCACCAGCGCGCTGCCGGTATCGACTTTTTCGACCGAGTCTCCGATCAGGGCCTTGATCTCTTTTGCGGCTGCGGCCGAACGTTGCGCCAAGCTGCGTACTTCGGCGGCGACGACCGCAAAGCCGCGCCCCTGTTCGCCGGCGCGGGCGGCTTCCACCGCGGCATTCAACGCCAAAATATTAGTCTGAAACGCGATGCCATCAATCACGCCGATGATATCGACAATTTTTTTGGACGAAGTATTGATCGATTCCATGGTGTCGACCACGTGCGAGACGACAGCGCCGCCTTTGACCGCGACTTCCGATGCGGACATGGCGAGTTGGTTGGCCTGGTGCGCATTAGCGGCATTTTGCTTAACGGTGGAAGTCAGTTCTTCCATCGAGGAAGCGGTTTTTTCCAGTGCGCTGGCTTGTAATTCGGTACGGGAGGAAAGATCGGCGTTGCCGCTGGCGATTTCGCTCGAAGCGCTGAAAATGGTATCGGTTCCCTGGCGCACTTGGCCCACGATCCGTACCAGGCTTCCATTCATGTCCTTTAACGCTTGCAGCAATTTCCCCATTTCATTGGCCGAGTTAACGTCGATTTCCTGTGTCAAATCGCCGGCGGCAATACCATTGGCGATCCGTATCCCAGCTTCCAGCGGCTGCGTGACGACTTTGCGAATGAAAGGGTAAATCAAGAGCAGCACCGGGATGCAAGTGAGAATGGCGGCCAGAATCAATTTGAGGCGCTGTCTGGACAAGGCCGCGTTGGCTTCATCGAGCGAGATTTTCATGCTGACGACACCCAGCACAGTATTTTCCGGTACCTGGTGGCACATCATGCAATTCTTGCCGAGGTAATTTTTTTGGGCCAGAGTGGGGCGCACCGCCCTCAGGTATTCGCCGTTGCTATCGGATTCGACCCGAATGACTTCTTTGCCGGTATCCAGTACCTGTTTTTCGAGGGCGTCTGGAGTGGATATATCCTTGGCTGTGCCGGCTCCAAACATCTTGGTGACACCATCGCCGCGCACCACCCGCACATCGCGTATGGAGTTGAGCTGCTTGATTTGGTCGAGAAAGATAGCACGGTCTTTTACCGTGCCGGTGACCATCATGCTGGTGAGTCCTGCCATGGTAACTTCATGCATGCTAAGGGAAAAACCGCGCGCCTGATCAATGGCGACTTCGCGAGAGACATAATTTTGCCAAATGATCACGCCCGACCAAACTACAATCAGGGAGATCCCGATGGTAACCAAGAGTTGTACCCAAATTTTCATATAAGTCCGAATTTTGCATAAAAAGCAACGATTGCCGTGAGTGCTGCTGTCAATTTAGTGCGTTAACCTCAAATTTTCTAGAATAAGAAATATTGGCCTCTAATGATGCTCTTGTGAAATACGGAAGCCAAGCGGGATTGTGCTTGATGCAGAGCTAAAAGGCGAGGTAAATGGCGAGAACGTGGATGCGCAAGCGCCGTTTAATGCGGCGTTGGTAGTGCTTGCAGGCTACTCGTTCGGCAGCTAGCGCTGCGATGCGTCAAGACAGCAGCCGGTGGATGGCTTATTATGTGCGCCCTTTGGATTGATGAGAGCGCCATGACAGACGCATGCGGAGTTGATTTCGGAACATCCAATTCCACCGTCGGCTGGAGTCGCCCTGGCCAGCCGGCCTTGCTGGCGCTGGAGGATGGCAAGTCGACTTTGCCGTCGGCGATTTTCTTCAATGCTGACGACGATACTGTGCAATACGGTCGCGCCGCACTGGCCGGTTATTTGAACGGTGCGGAAGGGCGGCTGATGCGCTCGATGAAGAGCTTGCTCGGCAGCAGCCTGATGGAAGGTCAGACCGAAGTGTTAGGAAATACGATGGCGTTCAAGTCGCTGCTGGCACAGTTCATCGGCGAGCTAAAACGGCGCGCTGAATCTGCGGCTGGGCGCAAATTCAGCCGTGCGGTAATGGGTCGGCCGGTCTTCTTTGTAGATGGCAATCCTGCCGCCGACCGGCTGGCGCAGAATACGCTGGCCGAAGTCGCGCAGATGGTCGGTTTCCAGGAAATTGATTTTCAGTTTGAGCCGATTGCCGCCGCCTTCGACTATGAATCGCAGATTTCACGTGAAGAACTGGTGCTGATTGCTGATATCGGCGGCGGCACTTCCGATTTTTCGCTGGTACGCTTGTCGCCGCAACGCGCCGGCAAGGTCGACCGCAGAAACGATATTCTGGCCACCGGCGGCGTCCATCTGGGCGGTGCCGACTTTGATAAATATTTGAGCCTGGTGTGCGCGATGCCGTTGCTCGGTTATGGCAGTGCGCTTAATAACGGCGGCACGATACCGTCCAGCATTTATTTTAATCTCGCCACCTGGCACAACATCAATCTTGCCTACACCCAAAAAACCCGGGCGCAGTTGCAGGATATTTATCGCGATGCCATGGCGCGGGACCGGCTCGACTGCCTGCATGCGCTGATCGACCAGCGCGCCGGTCACTGGCTGGCGGGCCAGATGGAATTGGGCAAAATCGCGCTATCGGACGTCGAACTGACCCAGCTCGACCTCGACCGCATGTCGCCGCCCCAAACGCTGGCGATTCACCGGGCCGATTTCGAGGCCGCCATTCACGGTCTGGTCGGCAACATTGAAAACACCGTCGCCTGTCTGCTGCGCGACGCCGGCGTCCCGGCCGCTGCGGTCGATACCGTATTTTTCACAGGTGGCTCTAGCGGCGTGCGTTTGTTGCGGGAAAGAATCGCTGCCGTGGTGCCGGATGCCAGACAGGTCGAAGGCGACCGCTTCGGTAGCATCGGTGCCGGACTGGCGCTGGATGCGCAGCGTAAGTTTGGTTAAATTAGTAGTGCAGGCCTCCGTGCCTGCACTACTTAATTGCAAACTCGTTTTAATTTCTGGGTGATATATGACGATTCCTATTGCAATACTGGATGCGCTGACTGGCGCGCATGCGTCCTGGCAGCCGATATTGCGTGACGGTTTGCGGGCGGTGGCGCGCGCCGATACCGGATATTTGCCGGCAATTGCGCGCAGTGCGTATTTGCCCACGGAAGGGCGCTTGTTCGCGGCCTTTGCGCAAGCGCTGGATACAGTACGTTATGTGCTGGTGGGCGAGGGGCCATATCCGCGTGCCGCGAGTGCGACCGGCGTGGCCTTCATGGATGGCGCGGTAGCGGGTTTGTGGTCGGCGCTGCCGGATGGCGGATTGTCGAAGCCGGTAAACAAGGCGACTTCGCTGCGCAATTTCATCAAGATGTTGCTGGTGGCAGACGGCCAGTTGCAAGTGGAAAATACTGCGGGCGCAGCCATCGCTCAAGTGGCGTTGAAGGCGCGTGCGATGGGTTCGCCGCTGGTGCAAACGCTGCCTGACTTGCAGCGCAATCTGCTGGCGCAGGGGTTTTTGCTACTGAATGCATCGCTGGTGTTTCGAGCCGATGTAGCGCCGGCCAAAGATGCGCGTGCCTGGCTGCCTTTTCTGGAGGTGGTTTTGCAGGCATTGGCGGCGCGGGCCGAGGTGCAAAGTGTAGCGGCCCCAACGCTCGTGTTGTGGGGAAAAATCGCCGAGCGCCTGCAACCGTTGCAGGTGATTAATGCTTTTCCGCAGGTGTTGTCCGAGCATCCGTACAACTTGTCTTTCATCGCCCACGCACAAATGCAAGCTTTGTTTGCGCCGCTGCATTTGTTGCAGAAATAAATATACTCCCTGATTTATTTTAAAAACATGCCATTGTCCGCATATATTTAATGCGGTATTAAAATATACAGCAGTTAGTATAGCTATAACTTATGTGCTGTCCGTGCAAGATGCGAAAGTAGTGCAGGCCTCCGTGCCTGCATGCAGGCACGGAGGCCTGCACTACAGATCAACTAATCGACACGACATTGTCAGTTCCGTGCGCGCCGAAAATCTGATCTTTCAGCACACTGAGCTGATCCCGTACTTGCGCGGCTTGTTCGAATTCCAGATTTTTCGCGTGATCGTGCATTAGTTTTTCCAGGCGTTTGATTTCACGGCTGACTTGTTTCTCGCTCATCGCTTCATATTTGGCGTGCTCTTGCGCCACCTGCAACTCTTCGCGCGCTTCCTGCGGACTGTAGACGCCGTCAATCATGTCGCGAATATGCTTCTTGATGCCGATTGGCGTGATGTTGTTGGCGAGATTGAACGCGACTTGTTTTTCGCGTCGGCGATTGGTTTCGTCGATTGCGCGCCGCATTGAATCGGTCACCTTGTCGCCGTACAGTATCGCCATGCCGTTGAGGTTGCGGGCGGCGCGGCCGATGGTCTGGATCAGGCTACGTTCCGAACGCAGAAAACCTTCCTTGTCGGCGTCCAGAATCGCCACTAATGACACTTCTGGAATATCCAGCCCTTCGCGCAGCAGGTTGATGCCGACCAGTACGTCAAACGTGCCCAGGCGCAGGTCGCGGATGATCTCAACCCGTTCGACGGTGTCGATATCGCTGTGCAAGTAGCGCACTTTCATGCCGTTGTCGCTCAAATATTCGGTCAATTGCTCGGACATGCGCTTGGTCAGCGTGGTCACCAGCACCCGTTCGTTCTTCTTGACGCGTTCGCTGATTTCATTGGTCAGGTCATCGACCTGGGTGCTGGCGGGCCGCACCAGAATCATCGGATCGATCAGGCCGGTCGGGCGCACCACTTGCTCCACTACTTGGTCGGAGTGTGCCGTCTCGTATGCGGCCGGAGTGGCCGAGACGAACACGGTCTGGCGCATTTTCGATTCGAATTCGTCGAAACGCAGCGGCCGGTTGTCCAGCGCAGACGGCAGCCGGAAGCCGTAATCGACCAGATTGGTTTTGCGCGCCCGGTCGCCGTTGTACATGCCGTTGAACTGGCCGATCAGCACATGCGATTCGTCCAGGAACATCAGCGCGTCCGGCGGCAAATAATCGACCAGGGTCGGTGGCGGTTCGCCCGGCTGTGCGCCGCTCAAATGACGCGAATAATTTTCGATCCCCTTGGTGAAGCCGATTTCGGCCATCATTTCCAGGTCGAAACGGGTCCGTTGCTCGATGCGCTGTTCTTCAATCAGCTTGTTTTCCTTGCGGAAAAAAGTCAGCCGCTCGCGCAATTCTTCCTTGATGGTTTCGACCGCGCGCAGCACGGTAGCGCGCGGCGTCACATAATGCGAGCCGGGATAGATGGTGAAGCGTGGAATTTTCTGGCGCACGCGGCCGGTCAGCGGATCGAACAATTGCAGACTTTCGATTTCGTCATCGAACATCTCGATGCGGATCGCCAATTCCGCGTGTTCGGCTGGAAACACGTCGATGGTGTCGCCGCGCACGCGGAAAGTGGCGCGCCCGAAATCAATCTCGTTGCGGGTGTATTGCATCTGGATCAGGCGCGCAATCACGTCGCGCTGGCTGACCTTGTCCTTGGCGCGCAAGGTCAGGATCATCTGATGGTATTCGTTCGGGTTGCCGATACCGTAAATGGCGGAAACGGTGGCAACGATGATCACGTCGCGCCGCTCCATCAACGACTTGGTGCAGGACAAGCGCATTTGCTCAATGTGTTCGTTGATCGACGAATCTTTTTCGATGAACAAATCGCGCTGCGGCACGTAGGCTTCCGGCTGGTAATAATCATAATAACTGACGAAGTATTCGACCGCATTCTGCGGGAAAAACTCGCGGAATTCGCTGTATAGCTGGGCCGCCAACGTTTTGTTCGGCGCGAATACAATGGCTGGCCGGCCCATGCGGGCGATGACATTGGCCATCGTGTACGTCTTGCCGGAACCGGTCACGCCGAGCAAGGTCTGGAACGACAAACCGTCTTCTATGCCTTCGACAAGCTTGTCAATGGCCTGCGGTTGATCGCCGGCCGGCGCGAAAGGCTGGAACAGGCGGTACGGAGAATCCGGAAAAGTGACGATTTTGGATTCATCAATTTGAGGGGAAACTTCGGATAGTTCAGCCATGAATAGCGACCTTTGGTAAAATTAGTGACTGTTAATTGTTATATGGTGCTTGGCAGACATCTTTGCTTTGCTCTGCACCATTCAACCCCGCTGCGAGAAATGCTGAGAAGCTCTTTCGGTGCTTTCGCTGCCAACTTTTGATGTTATCACGATGAACTCACCTCTTTCTGCATCCCTATTCGCCGCTATTGAGCTGGCACCCCGCGATCCAATTCTTGGCGTGACCGACGCTTTTAATGCTGATCAAAACCCCAATAAAGTCAATCTGGGGGTCGGCGTGTATTCCGATGACAACGGCAAAGTCCCGCTGCTGGCATGCGTGCGCAAGGCCGAAGCGATCCTGATGGAGAAATTCGCGCCACGCACTTATTTGCCCATCGACGGCCTGGCAGCTTACGACAAAGCGGTGCAGGAAATGGTATTTGGTGCCGATAGCGCGGTTATTCAAGAAAAACGCGCAGTGACCGCGCAAGCTATCGGCGGCACCGGTGCCCTGAAGCTGGGTGCCGATTTCCTGAAACGCTTTGCACCGGACGCACAAGTCTGGATCAGCGACCCGAGCTGGGAAAACCATCGCGCGCTGTTTGAATCGGCCGGTTTTATCGTGAATAACTACACGTATTACGACGCAGCAACACGCGGCGTTAATTTCGCCGGCATGCTGGCTGCGCTAAAATCAATGCCGGCCGGCGCGATAGTGGTGCTGCATGCATGCTGCCACAACCCAACCGGCGCCGATCTGAGCACTGCGCAATGGGATGAAGTCATTGCAGTGGTCGCCCAACGCGGTCTGGTGCCTTTTCTGGATATGGCGTATCAGGGCTTTGGCGACGGCATCGCTGAAGACGGCCAAGTGGTGCGTCGCTTTGCCGCTGCCGGCGGTCCGCTGTTTGTGGCGAACTCATTTTCCAAGTCGTTCTCTTTGTATGGCGAACGAGTCGGCGCACTGAGCATTGTCGCCGCCAGCACCGAGGAAGCTGCACGCGTGCTGTCGCAACTTAAGCGCGTAATTCGCACCAATTACTCGAATCCACCGATCCACGGCGGCCAGGTGGTTGCCACCGTATTGGCAACACCGGAATTGCGCACGCTGTGGGAAGAAGAATTGGCCGGGATGCGGGTGCGTATCCGTGAAATGCGCCAATTACTGGTGGCTGAACTGAAACGAGCAGCGCCATCCAAGGATTTCGATTTCGTCACCAAGCAGCGCGGCATGTTTTCGTATTCCGGTCTGACCAAGCCTCAGGTTAACCGCTTGCGCGAGGAGTTTTCGGTGTACGCAGTCGATACCGGCCGCATCTGCGTGGCTGCCCTGAATACGCGCAATATTAGTTACGTCACCGCGTCGATTGCCAAGGTACTGTAATTGCAATTCGGTACATCGTAGCTTGGGTTAGCGAGTGCGTAACCCGACGTTCTCAGCCGAAAATGTCGGATTACGCGATGAAGCTGTCAATCCAACCTGCAAAGCTGCGATAGTGGCAGGCTTCCGACATCTGGTGCCGTGGCCCGGAACTGGTGTTTTGCCGTCAAACGAACGAAAAAAAACGCTGCGGAAAATCGGCAGCGTTTTTAGTGGTCGGATGTAAATTAGTTGCGTACTACTTTTTTGAATTCGTTGGTGCGCGTATCAATTTCAATCATGTCATCTTGGCTGACAAACAACGGCACTGGAACGGTGTGGCGATGCGCTTCGATTGCATTTTCAATCTTGGCTCCTTTCAATACGTTGCCTGACGTATTGCCCTTGACTGCAGGTTCCGAATAAACCACTTGGCGCACGATAGTCGTTGGTAGTTCGACCGAAATTGCTTTGCCGTCGTAAAAAACAGCTTCGCATTCCATGCCGTCTTTCAGGTAGTGCAGCGCATCACCCAGGTTCTCGCCTTCAATTTCAAACTGTTCATAGTCTGCGTCCATGAACACATACAGCGGGTCCGAGAAATAAGAGTAGGTCACCGCTTTTTTGTCGAGTACCACTACCTCAAACTTGTCATCGCCTCTAAAGACATTTTCCAGAGGGCTATTTGTCAAAAGATTCTTCATCTTCCACTTGTAGGTGAAGCCCGTGCGGCTGGAGCCGTTGACATCGGAGCGCAAGACGATCATAGGCTTAGTGTCAACCATAATAATGTTGCCAACACGAATTTCTTTTGCAGGTTTCATAGCGAATATACGTAAAAAGGTGGTTACATAAAAATCATGTGTAGCCTACTGGCAAAAAGCGCAGCAAGCCTACGTTTGATTGAATTTTGGAATGCGTAAATTTAGCCGTGGATTTTAACCCATTTTTTGAACATTTCTTACCGAACTGTTTTGACAAACTGCAGTAAATTCGATGTCAAGTCGCCATTTCCCCATAATTGGCGCTGCCAGCTTGTAGACATGGTGGCAATTTTTTGCATATCGGTTTCAAGCAGTGACCATGCCTCGGCCCAATCCACTGTGGATTTCGTTGTAGCCGTGGCAGCATTCCAGCCTAAAGAGAATGCACCCAAGCTCTCTGTTTTTGCTGTATAGCGTTGCAAAAATGCATGCAATTTAACGTGATGCAAATCTTTGTCTTGTGGATAGATATGCCAGATAAAAGGTTGGCCCGCCCATTGTGCGCGGACGAAAGAATCTTCTCCCCGCACAAAATTGAGGTCGCATGCCCATAACAATTTGTCGTAATCAGGCTGGGGAATAAAAGGCAGCACACGCACGGTTAATGCATCGCGGGTCGCAGTTGCCCCTGCTTTCGCAGCTTGCCCAAGAAATATTTCAACTGCATCGACTGCAACCCCTTCCGGCACCAGACAGAGTATCGCTGTCTCGCTCTTTTGCCATGCATCAAATAATGCCGAAACCGGTGCCTGCGGATAGCAAAACAAAGACACCTTCAGGGATGTCATCTCTGCTGGCGTGACGCCAAATTGCCCGAGAAAAGCTGCCATTGCAGCGTGATCATGGCGAAAAGCCTGGCGTTGCTGTTGCAGTCCAGATTCGAGCAGCAGACCGCCCGTTTTGCTGGTGAAGCCAGGAAAGAAAAAATACTTTGTCAAAGACAGTGGTTGGGGGGATGGCAATGCATGACAACCTTCCACCCACTCTTCCGCGCTCAAGCCTTCCAGATTCAGCCACACCGGATGCGGTGTGCGCTGTGCCATCGCCGCAATATACGCAGGCGGTATGTCGCAGGCAAAAAACTCAATCACGATATCGGCCACATCACTGGCTACAAACACGCCGTTTTGGTCGCGCCAATGACGCACCGTCACAGTACCGATCTGTTGTTCCTCGCGGTCGATAACGACTTCTGGACAAATCCGCTGAAAACTCTGTAAATCGTCCACCCACAAGGTGACGGCGATGCCATGTTCCTGCTCCAGTTGCCGTGCCAAACGCCAGCAAATCCCAATGTCGCCATAGTTATCAACCACTTTGCAAAACAATGCCAGTGATGTTGTTCGATACTCTTTCGGATGCATTTTTGGGCGGTTCAAGATTCAAATTCCAACAGTAATTAACGTTTTTTTATTGCCCGGTGGCTTTGCATTTCATGCTCGCCGTTTGCGCGCTCGAAGCTGTGCTGGGTTTGATCCGCGTCGCGCTCGCCGAAGGCGTAATTCGCTTCCAGCCACATCACGTTGATGATGCCGAACGCCAGCGCCAGGCCGATCCCTAAAATCCAGTTGAAATACCACATGATGATCTCCTAATCTACTAATAAGCGGTGTGTTCATTGTCGTTGATATGTTTTTCATCGATCTTGCCGCGCATGATGCGATAGACCCAGCCGGTATACAAAACGATGATCGGTAGAAAGATCAACACTACCCAGAACATGATCCCCAGACTCTTGTGGCTGGCAACTGCATCCCACGCAGTCAGACTGCTGTTCGGGTCGAGCGAAGACGGCATCACGAACGGAAACATTGCGGCGCCAGCAGTCAGGATCACCATCGCGACCGACAGGCCGCTGCTGAGGAAGGCCGGCAGGGCGCGTTTTGATGCAGTGAAAAACAGGCACATCATGGCCCCCGCAAGGCCTGACAATGGCAGGGCCCACATCATAGGCCAGCGGGCATAATTGTCCATCCAGGCGCCACGCGCCAATTCGACCGTTTTGGCTGCCGGCATGAAGGCGGTATTGATGTCCGGCATCGTTACGATACGATAGCCGTCGATGCCGGTAGCGACCCAGACTCCTGCCAGCGCGAAAACGGCAATCGTAATGAGCGACGCGACGGCAGCGGCCTTGCGCGCCCGCTGTGCGACCACGCCATCGGTCTTGACCTGCAGGAAAGCCGCGCCATGCATCGCCATCATCGCCACGCTCAGAGCCCCGGCCAGCAGCCCGAATGGATTGAGCAAGCCAAAGAAGCCACCGAGGTATTCCAGCCGCATGCTGTCATCGTAATGGAAGGGTACGCCCAGCAACAGATTGCCGAATGCCACACCGAAGATCAGCGGCGGCACCAAACCGGCGGTAAATAATCCCCAGTCCCACATATTGCGCCAGCGCGGGTCAGCTACTTTGCCACGGTAATCGAAGCCGACCGGACGCAGGAATAGCGAGAATAGCAGTAGCATCAGCGCAATGTAAAAGCCCGAAAACGCCGCAGCATACACCAGCGGCCAAGCCGCAAAAAGTGCGCCACCAGCGGTGATGAACCAGGTCTGGTTGCCTTCCCAAGTCGGGCCGATCGCATTGATGATGATGCGGCGCTCGGTATTGTTTTTGCCCAGAAACGGCAGCAGCATGCCAACCCCGAAATCAAAGCCATCGGTCAGCGCGAAGCCGATTAACAGCACCCCGACGAAGCACCACCAGATGACTTTCAAGGTTTCATAATCGAACATGGCGGCTCCTAAGCTTTGGATAGTTTGGGTTGTTCGGATTGCTCAAAATGGTACTTGCCGGTGTGCAGGCTGCTTGGCCCTTGTCGGGCGTATTTGAACATCAGTATCAACTCGATTACCAGTAGCACCGTGTAGAAGCCCATGAAGCCGGCCAAGCTGAAATACAGGTCGGACGTTTGCAGTGTCGAAGCCGACAGATGGGTCGGCAGCACGCCGGAGATAGTCCAAGGCTGGCGGCCGTATTCTGCTACCACCCAGCCAGTCTCGATTGCCACCCACGGCAGCGGAATGCTGAACAGCGCCAGTTTCAGCAGCCAGCGCTGCTTCGCCAGCCGCTTGCGGATCAGGTAATAGAACGAGGCGCTGAAGATGAACAGGAACAGCAACCCCAGTGCGACCATCAGGCGAAAACCGAAGAACAGCGGCGCGATTTTCGGGATTGTATCGTTGACCGCCATCTTGATTTGTTCTGGTGTGGCATCGATCACGTTCGGCGTGTATTTCTTCAGCAGCAGGCCGAAACCGAGATCGCCTTTCAGTTGCTCGAAGGCGGCGCGCGCTGCCGGCGATTTGTCGCCCGACTTCAGACGTGTCAAGGCAGCGTAGGCCAGCATGCCGTTACGGATGCGTGCCTCATGCTGCAGTTTCAGATCCTTGATCCCGGTAATCTGCTGGTCGGTTGAGCGGGTTCCGATCAGGCCCAACACATACGGAATTTTGACCGCATAATCGGTGCGTTCGCCCTTGTCGTTAGGTAGGCCAAAGACCGTAATGGCAGCCGGAGCCGGTGCGGTTTCCCACTCGGCCTCGATTGCGGCCAGCTTCACCTTGTTGACTTCGCCGGCGGTATAGCCTGATTCGTCGCCGAGCACGATTACCGAGAGCGTCGAAGCCAGCCCGAAAGCGGCGGCAATCGCGAACGAGCGTAATGCGAACGCAGTATCGCGCGCTTTTAGCAAGTAATACGATGAAATACCCAGTACGAACAGCGAGGCCGCCACATAACCGGCCGCTACCGTATGCACGAACTTCACCTGCGCTACCGGATTGAGGATCACCTGCGTGATGCTGACCAATTCCATGCGCATGGTTTCGACATTGAATTCGGCTCCGACCGGATTGTTCATCCAACCGTTGGCGATCAGAATCCATACTGCTGACAGGCTGGAGCCCAGCGCTACTAGAAAGGTCACGCCCAGATGCTGCACCTTGGACAAGCGCGTCCAGCCGAAGAAAAATAGTCCGACGAAGGTCGATTCCAGGAAGAAAGCCATCATGCCCTCGACCGCCAGTGGGGTGCCGAAAATGTCGCCCACGTAGTGCGAGTAATACGACCAGTTGGTGCCGAACTGGAATTCCAGCGTAATGCCAGTGGTTATGCCCATCGCAAAATTGATGCCGAACAGCTTGCCCCAGAATTTGGTCATATCGCGATAAATTTCGCGTCCGGTCATCACATAGACCGATTCCATGATGACCAATATCCAGGCCAGGCCGAGCGTGAGCGGAACGAACAGAAAGTGATACATCGCAGTGGCAGCAAACTGCAGCCGCGACAGGTTGACGACTTCTTCAATGGGAGCCATGTTGCGCCTTGGATTGGGGTATGGAAGAGGGGTTTGAATGTACTGGGGGCGCAACGGATTTCGGGTCGGAAGAGTCGGAATCCAGCGCGCTCGTCAGCAGGTGTTGTTCCACCTGTGCGGTTGGCAATAACATGTTCTTGGCTTGCGGTTGGGAAAAAAAAGCATTCCACAACGCAAACAGAATCGCGATCTTGAGCAGTAGCGCCAGCGTAATTTCCAGCGCCAGCGGCAGGCGGGTCAGTCGCGGCCAGCACGATAAAATGGGCCTGGTTGTTTGATTGCTTAGATTACTCACGGCCGTCATCCAGCACGGCAGTATTGTCCTGGCTGCCGCCAATACGGAACTTGTCGCGCACATCGAGCAGCTTTTTTACTTTTGAGCCCATCTTCATCAGCGACGCCAGGGTTTCCGGCGACAACCTTTGCACATCATCAAACCAGGAAGTCGATAGCTCGATCAGGTCATACATTTCGCGCATGCGTTGCTGGGCAATCTTGTCGCTCGCGGAACTTGGATTTTCCAGCAGCGCATCGCGCAGCATCGATAGCGTTGGCTCTACCTCGCGTCGGCGGCGTTCTTCCAGCAATGCCTTGAAAATGTCCCAGATATCTTTCGGCGGTTCGAAATACTCGCGCCGGTCGCCCGGTTGGTGCAACAGCTTCACCAGCCGCCACGATTGCAATTCCTTCAGTCCCATGCTGACATTGGAGCGCGAAAACGACAAATATTCCACAATCTCGTCCGCATTCAACGGCTTGCTCTGCACGTACAGCAGCGCATAAATCTGTCCGACTGTGCGATTGATGCCCCAACGACTGCCCATTTCGCCGAAATGGAGGATGAAACGCTGGGTAAGAGGGCTGAGTGTGTCCATAATTTATTCGCGTTTCTTGATTTGGATTATTGAATTTTCAGGAATTACTGAAATTATAGAATATTCAAGAAATATTTGCTGGCGCTGGGAATTCGCCTGGAGATTTGTCGTTACGCTGAATTCAGGTTTATATACTGTATTCAGTAAAATTTATTATTCAAGGAATGTATGCGGCAGAGTAGCCACATTTAACGATACTCCCTGATTATTTTACATTGCCGGATTGCTTCAGACTCGAGGCCAAAGTTGAAGATAGGGTTCAGATTACGAAGCATCGGTGTGTCGGACTGCATTGGGTACATCAATGACAAGGTCTGATTCGGCATAGGCCACGCAGGGCAGAATAAACCCGTCTGCCTTTTCTTCCGCACTCAGCCCCGGCCACTCAATGCGGTAGCTGACGCGTCCCCTGAGCAGACGACAGATGCAGGTGCGACAGGTACCGTTACGGCAGGAGCTGGGCAAGCGAACGCCTGCCAACTGCGCCGACGCCAGCAACGAGTGTGTATCGGGAGCGTCAAATTCCCAGCCTTGCGGCGTAATCACGACAGAAAAATGGGCGCTCAAGATGCAAGCCTTCGGTCAATTGGTTCGGGCTCGGATAGAGTGTTTGCGTGCGCCCAATTCCGATTCCGCGCTAATCCGCCTGGTTCGGCAAAAAAGCGCAATGTATCGTTTTATCAGTGTACCAGCGGCACAGGCACCCTGGACAGAATGCCCGCCACTTTACTGTATACGCGTTTGACTCTAAAGCATGTTGGGCCAATTAGCTTGGCCTTGTTGTGTTTGGAGATTGAAACCGCCCTCTGTTTAGGCAGGTTTTCCTTTGGATTTAATTTTTTCTTCCACATCGCCAACTGCTTTCTGCACTTTTCCAATAATTTGTTTATCCAGTCCTTTGACTTGCTGTTTATCACTTCCAATTAATTTTCCTGCTGCTTCTTGTGCTTTGCCGACGCTTTCTTTGGCAGTGCCTTTAATTTGGTTTTTGTTCATGATTTTTCTCCTGTTTAAAACCCTAATATGATTTGTAATTAGAGCCAGGTCTGTTCGGTTCCGAACATAAGTAAACGAAGTCTGATGTTATTTTGTTCAGTCATTAATAAATGTTAATAGAGCAAAAAACGAGTTCCATTGTCGCCAGGAAACGGCTTGCGTCGATTGCGGCTCGATGCATTTAGCGACCTGAAATTTTCAGGCTTCGCTGGTATGCTTTATAACAAATGGAGGAATGCAGATGACTATTTTTCTTTGTAGTATTCAATATGGATGCGCAACATTTGCGTATGGAATGAGGTCGCGGCGACCTATTGCGAGCCAGCGATGTTAAAGGGCCTGAGTCGCCTCTGGTTGAGCGGTCTGGCACGCGCGGGGAAAGTACAACAGAGCCAAGCCGCAAAATTATTCAAGAGCATGCTCATCAAGCCGAAACCGAAGGTCAAGCGCAAATCCAAGACTATCCAACGGCCCAGCGCTGCACTGGTTAACACCATGGCAGCTAGCAAGACACGGGTGCCGGAAGCACCAGCAAATCCCAAAACGGACGCTGGATCGAGTCAATTGCCTGGCAAATGGCTGGCTTCCTATTATTCACCCTTAGCCGACGGCGGAATGCTGCTGCCGCTGCGACGGATGCGCTATTACTTGTACCTTCCCGATCGATTTCCGGCGCAGTTGGCGCGTGATCATCAAGAAAAAAAGACTTGGCCGCTGATCGTGATGCTGCATGGTTGCGAACAAACGGCGCCGGAATTCTCACAAGGCACGCGCATGAATCAGCGCGCCGGAAAAAAAGGTTACGCGGTGCTGTACCCGGAACAATCCTTGCGCTCGCATCGGCATCGGTGTTGGAAGTGGTACGACAAAGCGACCCAGGATGGCGATGGCGACGTAAAAATGATTGTAGGGATGATAGAAAAAGTAGCTGAAAAATACCCGATTGACAGAACACGTATTTACATTTGCGGCATATCGGCCGGCGCGGCGATGGCCAACATTGTGGCGCTGAATCATCCGCACCTGATTGCCGCGGTCGGACTGCATTCAGGGCCGATGTTTGGCGCCGGGCATAGTCTGATCGGTGCCTATGGGGTCATGCAACACGGCGCGAACAATCGTGTCGGCACTGCCATCGCTGAAGTTCTTCACAAACATCCTGAGTTTCCCGCGATGCCGACCATTCTGATCCAAGGGCAGGGCGATAAAATAGTGCGTCCGATCAACCAGACCCAGTTGGTGCAGCAAACTCTGCTATTGAATCGCCTGGCGGCAGAGAGCGCCGTGCCAGTTGTGGCCAAGCCTGCTGGGCGGGTTGGCAGCCGCAATCCGGGTCGCGCCTATGAAATAGGCGACTTTTATCTGCGCAAAAAATTGCTGTTAAGGGTCGCCCGGATTGCCCACTTGGAGCATGCGTGGAGTGGCGGCGACGGCAGCCTGGCGTTCAATTCCCCGGCCGGGCCGGACGCCAGCAAGATGATGCTGGAATTTTTTGCGCGGCATCGTCGCCTCATTGCGCCGCACCTCGTATGTGATGCGGGACGGCCTGTTCGGTAACCACCGTAACCACCTTTGCGCACAATTGCCCATGAAGCCTGCCCGCATACTTGCTTTTACCCGACAAATACGCCACGTGATTCATTGCGCCATTACCGAATGGATCAATCATCGCGCCGCCAGTAAAGGTGCTGCGCTGGCTTTTTATACCTTGTTTTCGATGGCGCCGATTCTTCTGTTGGTAATTGCCATTGCAGGCTTTTTTTACGGCACCCAAACGGCCCAGAGAGAGATATTGACGCAGTTGCGAGGATTGGTTGGGAGCCAGGGCTCCGAAGCGATCCAGTTGATACTAGCCGGCGCGAGCGATCAGCAACAGGGACGTCTGGCTACGTTGATAGCTAGCGCCTTGCTCTTGTTCGGCGCCACCAGCGTTTTTGCAGAATTGAAAGATAGTCTGGACGAAATATGGCAAGTGCCCAATACACCTGGAGCCGGTCTATGGGATGTGGCGCGCACCCGCCTGTTGTCATTTGGCCTGGTTCTGGTGCTGGCATTTCTGATGATGGTGTCGCTCGTGGTCAGCGCTGCCCTTGCGGTGCTGGAGCACTACTGGAGCGGCGTCTGGAAAGATGCGGTCTTCTTGATGGGATTGCTGTCGGAACTAATCGGTTTTGGCGTGATTGCAGCGCTGTTTGCCGTCATTTACAAAATGCTACCGCGTGCGCGCCTGTCCTGGCATGACGTGGCGATAGGTGCACTGGGTACCGCTGGCTTATTTACTTTGGGGAAATATGCGATCGGCCTGTATATCGGTAATAGCGGCGTGGCCAATAGCTTTGGCGCAGCCGGATCGGTGATTGCGCTGTTGTTATGGGTGTATTACTCTGCGCAAATTTTCTTCCTGGGGGCCGAATTTACGCACCAATATGCGTTGCAGTTGGGCAGTTTGCGTCACAGTACAGAGTTTGTGCGCGTAAATGAAGTTAATAAATTATCAAAAAAATAGGGAGTATGGCGATAAATAATGCCATTTCCGCATTTATTTAGTACACTTTAAAATATACTCATCAATAGCTGCGTTATAGTAGGTAGGGCGCGCCGTGCGTACCAATGTCTGTATATGATGGTGCTGACGACGGCTGGTGCGCCTGGCGCACCCTACCTTTCGCAAGTCCTGATTGGCAGCATTGATGCGGTTTATTCTTGCGCCACCTGCAGCACCAGTTTTCCGAAGTTCTTTCCTTCGAATAGCATCAGTAGCGTTTCCGGGAATTTTTCCAGGCCGAAGACGATATCTTCGCGCGTCTTGAAGCTGCCTTCTTTCATCCATTTGGCCATTTCTTTCATCCCGACTTGGTAGCGGTCGGCGTAGTCGAAGACGACGATGCCTTCCATGCGGGCGCGATTCACTAGCAACGCTAGATAGTTGGCTGGTCCCTTGACCGCGCTAGTGTTGTTGTATTGCGAGATTGCGCCGCAAATGATGATGCGGGCTTTCAGGTTGATCTGGGTCAGGACAGTGTCGAGAATTTCACCACCGACGTTGTCGAAATAGACATCGACGCCGTTCGGGCAATGTTGTTTCAAACCGTCTTTCAATGCATCGTTCTTGTAATCGATGCAGGCGTCGAATCCGAGTTCATTTACCACGAAATCGCATTTCTCGCGGCCGCCTGCAATACCGACCACGCGGCAACCCTTGTGCTTGGCGACTTGGCCGACGGTCTGGCCGACTGCGCCGGAGGCACCGGAGACCACCACGGTTTCACCGGCTTTCGGCTGGCCGACTTCGAGCAGACCGAAGTAGCCGGTCATGCCGGGCATGCCGAGCGCGTTCAAATATTTTGGCAGTGGCGCCATAGTGGAATCGACTTTGTAGAAACCTGCAGTCTTGTCATCGGCCGCGCCGACCCAGTAGCTTTGTACTCCAATGCCGCCGCAGACGCTGTCGCCAACCGCAAATTTCGGCGATTTGGAGGCGATCACGCGGCCGATACCGCCCGCTCGCATCACTTCGCCGATCGCGACTGGGCGTATATAGGATTTACCTTCGTTCATCCAGCCGCGCATCGCAGGATCGAGCGACAGGTACAGCGTCTGAACTACGATTTCGTCATCGGCAATATCGCGCAGCGCTTCGACGGTGACTTGCCAGTCGCTTGGCTTGGGCATGCCGAATGGGCGAGCGGCAAGGCGGTATTGTTGGTTTTGCAAGGCTGTAACATTCATGTTTAGTCTCTTTCAGTCAAAATTGTAGGTTTACTATAACGTAAATTTGAACGGTCGTTCTATTTTGAAAAATGCATTAAAACACAGGAACTATTGATGCAAATGATAGACAAAAGGGGGTGCAATTGCATGCTTGATCTATTTGTATAGGCCGCCACTCTGGTGCAGAGCTGTGCTGATTGCGTTTGTGGAATTAATTTTTGCACACCACAGTATCAGCGCAATGCAACGTATCGACGCCAGAGTTGATAGCCATAATTCCCTAGCGTCCTGGCTTATGAATGCGTTGTGCAAACATGACAGGACACTTGCTAACCGTCCAGAGCCCCTGAAGGAAATGATATGCTTCGCTCCCAATCGCTTTTTGGTAAGCGCAATCCCACTAGCCCCGACAATTCTCCCCTCGGCAGCACCAAGCTTAATTCACCTCTTGGCGCTGCCAGCGGCATTACCTCCGGCAGCAGTCTGAACATCCCCAGAGCGCCTAATGCAGTCAGTCCTGCCTCCTCGACAAATTCTAATAATATGAACACTGCAAACGCCAGTACCAACGAAGTTGGCAGCAAGTTGATAGTCGGCCCGAATATCAAGCTCAAAGGGGTCGAGATCACCGATTGCGACACTTTGGTGGTCGAAGGCCGGGTCGAAGCGACTATGGACTCCCGCGTGATACAAATTGCTGAAAACGGCGCTTTCAAGGGATCAGCGGAAATCGACATAGCTGAAATCCGAGGCGAATTCAACGGCGATTTGACGGCCCGCGTGAAACTCGTGATCTATGCCACCGGCAAGGTCACCGGCAAGATCCGTTACGGTAAAATCGTGATTGAAGAGGGGGGGCAACTGATTGGCGAGGTACAGGTCGGCAGTGCGTCCACTGCATCTGCCATCCCGACGGTCAAGGAAGCAGGTGCTGCCGTATAGTTTTAATCGGCATAATCCGAGTTAAAAATCGCACAGTCTGTTTTCAGGCTGTGCGATTTTTTTGCGAATGACATTGAACCTGGGTTGGTGCAGGGCAATGGAAACCCCGTTTAAAGCGCCTGACGGACTATTTCAACTTGTGGCGGAGGGTGGGGTGCGATAAAATTTGCCCGCAAGAAATTTTAGAAAATATTACATTTTTTAAATAAAAACCGTCTGTCGGGCAAAAAATAAATTGTTTCGATACCGATCAAAGCCTGATTTTTAATGCCTCCGAGATTATGTTACGACGCAATTTTTTGACCCTTGCAAGCCTGTTGTTATCGATTGGATGTGCCGCAGTAAGCTTGCCGTTGCGCGCCGCCACGGTGGAATCGGCCTCTGCGTTGCCGAATGCCGGCGCACTAATCAATGAATCCGGCCGCTTGCGCTATTTGGCCGAGCGCATGGGTAAGGCGTATGCGCAGCAGGCGCTAAAAATATTACCTGAGAAATCCTCTGAGCAGATCACGCAATCGCAAAAACGTTATGAAGACGCCTTGCAATTTCTGGGCAAGGGGGCACACACGCCAGAACTGAAGGCTGGGTTGGCGACCATAACCGAGATGTATCGCCGCTATAGCGTGGCGCTGGGTAAGCCAGCCACCAGAGATAATGTGGCTGCGGCGCACCAGATTACCGATGCGCTGGTGGCGGCGGCGGATAAACTGACCATCGCTTTTCAGCTACAGGCAAACATCCCCACCGCTAGAATTGTCAACCTGTCCGGCCGTCAGCGGATGCTGTCGCAACGCATGGCTCGGCTGTATTTTGGCACAATGGTGAACAATACCAAGCCTGATCTGGACAAATTTATCCAGGAATTCAAGAGCGCGATGGCGACACTCGAAGCGGCACCCTTGTCCTCCGAGGCAATTAGGCGCGAGCTTGCCCTGGCAAAAACCCAGTGGTTGTTCTTGGAAAATGCACTCAATGGCGGGGGCGCTGCGGATACCGCAGCCAGGAATGTTGCCACTACCAGCGAGCGTCTGCTGGAAACTATGGACAATCTGACCGGCATGTACAGCCAGGCACTTAAAAACGAATAAGGAATACGTTGTGGATTTGGATTTGGATTTGGAATAAATCTGCGCATTGTTTCTGGTACTTTCGTGATATCCGTGTTTGTCTGCCGTCAGTAAGCGGACTTGACGCTGAGGCGGTTTTACTGGCGGGTTCGGCATGCGACAATGGGCGATTATTGCGCGGCGCATAGGCGCCGCGATTTCGCTTGTAACTTTAGCGCGTAACTAAACTTACAACCAAGTTTGCAACTACGCTCGCAACCACATCACCATCATGCATCCCGAATATATTCTGACCCTGTCTTGTCCCGACCAGCGCGGGATCGTCCAGAGCGTTTCCGGTTTTCTGGCCGACCACGGCTGTAACATCATCGATTCCGCACAATTCGGCGACGCCCTGTCGCAACTGTTTTTCATGCGAGTGCATTTCGCAGCCGAAGATGTTGGCGTTACCGATGCCACGCTGCGCCACGGCTTTGCGGCGCTGGCGGCAGTCTGGCAAATGGATTTGCAATTGTTTGATGCCGGCGTCAAGCCGCGCATGATGCTGATGGTTTCGAAGGTTGGCCATTGTCTCAACGATCTGCTATTCCGTTATAAAAGTGGACTGCTGCCGGTCGAAATCCCGGCTATCGTGTCAAACCACATGGATTTTTACCAGCTCGCGGCTAGCTACAACATCCCATTTCATCATCTGCCGCTGGCACTGGGCGCGTCCGAACAAGCCAAGCAAGCGCAGGAAGCGCGTGTGCTGGAGCTCATGCAAACGCATCATATCGATTTGGTGGTACTGGCGCGCTACATGCAGATTTTGTCGCCGGCCTTGTGCGAAGTGCTCAAGGGGCGGGCGATTAACATCCACCATTCATTCCTGCCCAGTTTCAAGGGCGCCAAACCGTATTACCAGGCACATGATCGCGGCGTGAAACTGATCGGCGCCACCGCCCATTTCGTCACTGGCGACCTTGATGAAGGCCCGATCATTGAGCAGGACGTGGCGCGGGTCGACCATGCGATGGATACTGGCGCGCTGACTGCGGTCGGGCGCGATGTTGAATCGGTGGTGCTGGCGCGCGCGGTCAAGTGGTTCGTCGAGCATCGCATTTTGATCAACGGCCACAAGACGGTGGTTTTCAAGTAACTTTGGCAAAGTGCGTTTAGCGTTAGCACCTGAATACAGTATTTCGCCTCTCATTTTTAAGCGACACAATGGCTATCAAAGCAACCATTTACAAAGCCGATCTGCAAATTGCAGACATGGACCGCAATTTTTACGAAACGCAAATTTTGACCATCGCCCGTCATCCGTCCGAAACCGACGAACGGATGATGGTAAGGGTGCTGGCCTTTGCCCGCCATGCACACGAGGCACTGACTTTTACCAAGGGCTTGTTCGATACCGAGGAGCCGGATTTATGGCAAAAAGATTTGACCGGCGCTATCGAGCTTTGGGTCGAGGTTGGACAGCCGGACGACAAGCGGCTGCTCAAAGCCTGCGGGCGCGCCGAACAAGTGGTGGTCTACAGCTACGCCAGCAATAGCAGCATCTGGTGGAATCAGATCGGCAACCGCCTGGAGCGCGCCAAGAATTTAACCGTATTCAACGTGCCGGCAGCAACCAGCCAGGCATTGCAAAAGCTGGCGCAACGCAATATGCAGTTGCAATGCACGATTCAAGATGGACAGATCTGGATGACAGGCGGGGATCAGACGGTACAGATCGATCTGGAGACTCTGAAAGCTCCGATGCAGCGTTGATTTTTATGGGAGTATGACTTATAACAATGCCATTTCCGCATATTATTATTAAGTATTTAACAAATACATTGTGCAGTATGCGCTTTATAACTTGCCGAATGCCACTCGGCGCACGCAAATCCCTGGTAGCATTTTTAATCACTCGAATCAGATTAGAACGCGTTTGAACCAAGCGCCGATGTCATCGATTTCTTCTGCGCACACCGCGTGCTGCATCATGTACTCATGCCATTCGACGGTATAGCCGAGGGAGGCCAGCAGTTCGCGCGATTGCTCTGCACGCGTGATCTGGATCACCTGATCAGCGCGGCCATGCGCCATGAAGATCGGCGTGTGCTGGTTGGCCGGGTGACGTTCTGCTGCTATGACGTCACTTAAAGGAACGTAGCCCGACAGGCACAGCAAACCAGCTAATGGTTTAGTGTGGCGCAGACCGGTTTGCAGGGCCATCGCGCAGCCCTGGGAAAATCCGGCCAGGATGATGCGCTCGGCCGGCGTGCCGCGTGCGATTTCTCTGGCGATCAGATTTTCGACCGATATTTGCGAATTGCGCAGGCCCGCTTCATCTTCGCGTTTCGCCAGATCGGCACCGAGAATGTCATACCAGGCGCGCATCACATTGCCGCCATTGATGGTTACCGGTATCGCGCTGGCATGCGGGAATACGAAGCGGATCGGAGGGCAGCCAGTTAAATCCAGTTCACGCACGATCGGCACGAAATCATTGCCGTCCGCACCCAGGCCGTGCAGCCAGATGACGGATACGCTCGGGTTGGGAGCAGTTTCGATTTCAACGGTTTCTAGTGTCATGGTTGGAGCCTTCTTCGTGGTCGCAAATGGATGAGATGGATTGCGTAAAGACAGTTATCGTTCCCGCGTATGTGTGGGGCTTCAGACGATTCACGTTTTAGCGCGGATAGCGGATTTCGGGCGAAATGCCTTGCAGACGTTTTCATCGGTTTCGATATACGGCCCGCCCATCAGGTCGATGCAGTAGGGCACCGCAGCGAAGATGCCGGCAACAAGTTGTTTGCCGTCGGCATCTTTCAAGCCTTCCAGCGTTTCCTTGATGGATTTTGGCTGGCCGGGCAGATTCATGATCAATGCCGCGTGGTCAGCGCTTTCACGGATCACCGTGACTTGGCGCGACAGGATTGCAGTCGGCACAAACCGCAGGCTGATCTGGCGCATCTGTTCGCCGAATCCGGGCATTTCCTTTGTGGCTACAGCCAGCGTTGCCTCCGGCGTGACGTCGCGTTTGGCCGGGCCGGTGCCGCCGGTGGTCAGTACCAGATCGCAGTGCAATACATCGACCAGTTCGATCAGGGCTTTTTCAATCGCGGCTTGTTCGTCCGGTACCAACCGGGTTTCCATTTGCCAAGGACTGGTCAATGCGGCGGAAAACCAGTCACGCAGCGCCGGAATTCCCTGGTCTTCATAAACGCCGCTGGAGGCGCGGTCGGAAATCGAAACCAACCCGATGCACAACTGATCAGGGTTATTTATTTTCGTAGTCGTCATTCTGCTCGTCCTGATGGTCTGGCTCAGCGGTCTTGGCCTGGGTCTGCAGTTGTTTGAGTATCTGAAAAATCTCGCGATACGCTTTGGGTGGTTTGTTTTCCGCCTGTTCTTTGCGCGCATTGCGGATTAGGGTGCGCAAGTGTTGCGCTTCGAGTTCAGGATGTTGCTGCAGCAACAGCGTCAGCGCGGCATCGTCTTTGAGCAGTCGTTCGCGGTGACGTTCCAGTGCGTGCATGGCGCTGGTATCGGCTTTGGACAGACCTTTCCAGCCGTCCATCGCGCGCTGGATGATGGCGAGTTCCTCTTCATTTAGCGAGCGCATTTTTTTGCCGACATATTGCAGTTGGCGGCGGCGGCCTTCGTGATCCTTGATTAGTTGGCAATCAAGAATTGCGTCTTTGACGTCTTCCGGCATCGGCACCCGCTTGACGCGGTCGCGTGGCTGGTCGATCAGTTCCTGGCCCAGCTTTTGCAGGGCGGTCATGTCACGCTTGAGTTGCGACTTGGATGGGCGGTCGTATTCTTGTTCGAACTCGCTGGTCTGGAAGCCGCAAGCGCCTCGGTTAGGATTTGGCATAATGAATTGAGGGGGCAGTGAGCCATTCTGTAAACGACTGCTATCATAACTGTTTATACGACCATCCGAAGAAAACAGCTCATGAGCGACTCCCTATTCATTCACAGCCAAGACCAATTGAAGCAGTTAGCGCGAGATGTGTTACGCATCGCCCTTGATACCGGAGCATCGGATGCCTCGGTCGATTTCAGCGAAGGCAGCGGTCTGTCCGTCTCCGTACGCAAGGGCAAGATCGAGACCATCGAACAGAACCAGGATAAAGGCATGGGCGTGACCGTGTATATCGGCAAAAAGCGCGGCAATGCCAGCAGTTCCGATTTTTCGGAAGCCGCCTTGCGCGCCACTGTGGAAGCGGCCTATAACATTGCCCGCTTTACTGCCGAAGACGATTGCGCCGGCTTGCCGGAGGCCGACATGCTGGAAATGGCGCCGCGCGATTTGCGCCTGTGCTATCCGTGGACGATTTCATCGGAGGAAGCCGTTTTGCTGGCGCAGCGCACCGAAGCAGCCGCGTTTGCGGTCGACAAGCGCATTACCAATAGCGAAGGCGCTGGCGTGCATGTGCAACAGTCGCATTTTATTTCGGCCAACAGCCGCGGTTTTATCGGTGGCTATCCATATTCCCGCCATACCATTTCGGTCTCTCCAATCGCCGGCAAGGGCGGCAACATGCAGCGCGACGACTGGTATTCATCGATGCGCAATCCCAAAAAACTGGCCAAGCCGGAGGATATCGGCCGTTATGCGGCAGAGCGTGCATTGGCGCGTCTGAGTGCGCGCAAGCTCGATACCCGCAAGTGCCCGGTGTTGTTCGAAGCGCCGCTGGCAGCGGGTTTGCTGGGCGCTTTTGTGCAAGCGGCGTCGGGTGGCGCGTTGTATCGCAAATCCACTTTTTTGCTCGATTCTCTGGGCACGCAAGTGTTCCCGGCGCATATCCAGATTCTGGAAGACCCATACGTTATCGGCGGCGTCGGTTCTTCGCCGTTCGACGATGAAGGCGTCAAGACCCACCGGCGCGATGTGGTCAAGGACGGCGTGGTGCAGGGTTATTTTCTGTCCACTTATTCGGCCCGCAAGCTCGGCATGCAGACTACCGGCAACGCCGGCGGCTCGCATAATCTGTCGCTGACATCCACGCTGACCAAACGCATCGATAATTTCAAGGCGATGCTGAAGAAGATGGGTACCGGGCTTCTTGTGACGGAGTTGATGGGGCAGGGAACCAATTATGTGACGGGTGATTATTCGCGTGGCGCTTCGGGGTTCTGGGTGGAAAATGGTGTGATTGCGTATCCGGTGGAAGAAATCACCATTGCCGGCAACATGAAAGATATGTTTCAACAAATCGTGGCAGTCGGCGCCGATACTCTGGTGCGCGGTTCGAAACAAACCGGTTCCATCCTGATCGAGAACATGATGGTGGCTGGTAGCTAACTTTAGCAAGTTCCGGCAGGCCGCCAGCGTCCTGGTTTGGATAACTGGCTGGCCTGAAATTTACGCGCCGAGATACGCTTCTATCACTTTCGGGTTATGCAGCAGGTTTTGGCCGCTGTCGGCCAGCACGATCTTGCCGGTTTCCAGCACATAACCCCGTTGTGCGATGCGCAGCGCCTGACGCACGTTTTGCTCAACCAGCAGAATAGTCAAGCCGGTCTGGTTAATCTGTTTCAATACCCGGAAAATCCCCTGCACCATCAACGGCGCCAATCCCATTGATGGCTCGTCCAGCAACAATACGCGTGGTTTGGCCATCAGCGCGCGGGCGATTGCCAGCATCTGCTGCTCGCCGCCGGAAAGGTTTCCCGCCAGTCCCGCCGCACGGTTTGCCAGTACCGGGAAAAGTGCAAAAACCCAGTCCAGGTCTTGCGGTACTTGCGCTTTGTCCTTTCGGGTATATGCACCCAGGTCGAGGTTTTCACGTACTGTCAGCGTGGCAAGGATAGCGCGGCCTTCGGCAACCTGTACTACGCCGCTGCGCACGATTTCATGCGGCGCGAGCTTGGTCAGGTCTTTGCCGTCCAGTATCACTTGACCGCGGGTCGGCCTCAATAAGCCCGAAATTGCCAGCAGCGCAGTGCTTTTGCCGGCGCCATTGGCGCCGACCAGCGCTGTGATTTCACCTTGGTTCAATACCAGGTCGATGCCTTTGACCGCTTCGATCTGGCCATACGAGACCGCTAAATCCTGAATGCGCAGAATCTCACTCATGCGGCTTCCTCCTTGCCGAGATAGGCCTCGATCACTTCCGGGTTGTGGCGTATTTCAGCCGGAGTGCCTTCAGCGATGATCTTGCCAAAGTTCAGTACCGCGATGCGTTCGCATAGCTCCATCACAAAGCGCATATCGTGTTCGATCATGAAAATGCTGAAGCCGCGCTGTTTGATGTTGACGATTTCTGCCATCAGCTCCGTTTTTTCTGCCGGATTCATGCCGGCGACCGGTTCATCCAGTAGCAGTAATTTGGGCTCGGTGGCCAATGCGCGGGCAAATTCCAGCTTGCGCTGTTCACCATAGGACAGGCTGGCGGCTAACATCTGCGCCTTGTGGTCGAGCTTGACCCACGACAGCAATTCCAGCGCTCTGAGACGCGCCTTGGCCTCGGTATCGCGAAACGCTGAGAGATTGAGCAGCAGGCTGGCGAAGCCATAATTCAGATGATCGTGCATGCCGACCACGACGTTTTCCAGCAGTGTCATTTCCTTGAAAATTCGGATGTTCTGGAAGGTGCGGGCGATCCCGAGCTTGGTAATGCGGTGTGCCGGCACCGTCCCCAGATTCTGGCCATTGAATACGATAGAACCACTCGATGGGCGCAGCAAACCGGTGACTAGATTGAAAATTGTGGTCTTGCCGGCGCCATTCGGCCCGATCAGGCCGAAAATACTACCTTGCGGCACGCTGAAACTGACCTCCTGCAGCACTTGCAAGCCGCCGAAGTTTTTACTGATGGCGTTAAGTTGCAGCATTAGCCGGCCGCCTTTCCTGGATGGCGTCGCTGTGCGCGGGCTTGCCAAAACGCACGGATGCGTTGCGGATCCCAGATTCCCTTGGGCAGATATAGCACCACGAGTATCAGAATCAGGCCATTGGCGGCCAGTCGGAATTCTTTCAGATAGCGCATCAGTTCCGGTAGCAGTGTCAAAATAGTACTGCCGATCACCGGGCCGACCAGGTTGCTGGTGCCGCCGAAGACGGCCATCGTTAAAATTTCCACCGCATTCTCGAACGCATAGTTGCCAGGTCCGATAGTGAAGGTGTAGTGCGCGTTCAGACCGCCGGCAACACCGGCAATCACCGCGCCCAGTACAAATGCCAGCAGCTTGTGGCCGGCCACGTTGACGCCCATCAGACGGGCGGCAATCTCATCGGCTTTGATCGCCTCAAATGCACGCCCGACCTTCGAGCGGCGCAATCTCGACAGCACATACAGTGTCGCGCTCAGGATCAGCACGATGTGCCACCACTCGGTTTTCAGGGGGATGCCATTGATGCCCATCGGCCCGCCGGTGAAATTGAGGTTGAGTATGATGACTCGTACTACTTCGCCAAAGCCCAGCGTTGCCATCGCCAGATAGACCCCGGACAAGCGCAAGGTGGGAATGCCGATAACCAGCGCCACCAGCGCCGGCAAAGCGCCTGCTGCCGTCAGCGCCAGCGGAAACGGCAGGCTGGTCTGCATGCTGATCAGCGCGGCGGCATAGGCGCCGATCCCCATGAAGGCCGCATTCGCCAGCGATAGCAAGCCGCAGGAAAGCGTCAGGTAAATGGATAGAGCCAGCATCGCGTTGATGCCGATACTGAAAATGACAGTGCTGTATATGGCCCAGAACCCGCCCCATGATTCGAACATGATCTTAAGCCTTTCTTTCCAGTACCTTGCCGAACATGCCGGAAGGCCGGATCAACAAGATCAGGAACAGCAATCCGAATGCGATCGCATCACGGAAATCGCTGGACAGATAGGCTACGCTCATCACTTCGGCAAAGCCCAGGAACAAGCCGCCGATCATCGCGCCACGGATGTCCCCCATGCCGCCCAGGATAATGACGGCGATGCCCTTGTGTAGCATCGGCTGCCCCATGAAAGGGGAAATTGCATTGAAGGACAGCCCAACCAGTACGCCGGCTGCACCGCCCAGCGCAGCCGCCGAAAACGAGGTCAGCAGGAACAGGCCTTCAACGTTGATGCCCAGCAGGTATGCGGCCTTGGG
The DNA here is from genome assembly GCA_012927585.1 of Glaciimonas sp. GTDB lineage: Bacteria > Pseudomonadota > Gammaproteobacteria > Burkholderiales > Burkholderiaceae_D > AVCC01. The sequence goes on along the minus strand of JABBOY010000024.1, from coordinate 14,809 downwards.
CGACTCGGCAATGGCGCGCAGTGCACGTCCCAGTTGGGTGCGGCGCATCACTACCAGCAGCACGATCATCAGTAGGAAGGAAATCAGCACGATCGCGAGTTGCACCGCAGTCAAGTGCAGATTGCCCAGTGTAAAACTGTCTTCCGGGATAGTGCCGAACGGGAAGCGCTGGTTTTCGGCGCCGAAGATGCCTTGCGCCAGATTGGTCAGCATGATGGCTACGCCGATGGTAGCGATCATTGGGATCAGATGTGGCGCATTGCGTTTGCGCAATGGTCGCAACACCAGAAAATCGACCATCAGGCCAATCAGGCCGGTGACTAGCATGGCTGCCAGCATCGCGACCCAGAGCGACATCGCGAATTGATTGACCAGAAACAACGCGATATAGCTGCCGAGCATGAAAATCGCGCCGTGAGAAAGATTGATGACGCCCAGAACGCCAAAAACGAGGGTAAATCCCAGCGCAAATAAAGCATAGACGCTGCCGAGGGAGAGCGCGTTGATAAGTTGTTGTTCGAGCATGATGTCTGACAAGTTGGGGCCAGTCGCTCTGACTAAAATGTCGGAGTGACTGGCCCCTGGGTAAGGTTGACCGTTCGGAGAAGCTTTCGAAGGATTACTTCAACAGAACGAATTTACCGCCTTTGGCGATATTGACGATTGCATCCTGCTGTGCGTCGTAACCGGTTTCTTTGCCGCCTGCTGCTGCGGCACGGCGGAAAACAAAGTTGCCGGTGGCGCCGTCGAATTTGACGTTCGGCAGCGCATCACGCAATGCCAACCGGTCTTTTTCGAGGTTGCCGCTCAGCGTCACTTTTTTCAGTGCAGCAGCGACGATATACATTGCGTCGTAGGCTTGTGCCGCAAATTGATCCGGGTCGGCGCCGAACTTGGCCTGGTAGGCAGCCATGAAGTTCTGGTTGGCGGCGCTCTGGTTTTCGCTCGACCACGGGCTGCCCATCACGGTGTTTTCAGCCGCATTTTTGGCGATTTCAAACAGCTTCGGCGAATTGAAACCATTGCCGCCGATGAACGGCTGCTTCATGCCCAGTGCACGGGTTTGCAGGATAATGTTACCGGCTTCTTCTGCCAGACAGGAGCAGACGATGGCATCTGGATTGCCGGCCTTGATCTTGGTCAGCTGCGCCTTGAAATCGACATCGCCCTTGGCATAGGTTTCGGTATGGGTGACCGGGATTTTTTGCGCTTCCAGCACCGTTTTGAAAACGTCGTAACCGTTCTTGGTGAAAGCGTCATCGTTGCCATATATCACGGCCACTTTCTTGATGCCGAAATGTTTGACCGCAGCGCGAGTGGTCACCGGCAACACGTCGGCTTCCATGACTGAATTGCGGAAAGTGAAGGGGCCCATATTGGTGATGCCTTCGGCGGTATTGCTGGTGCCGAACACGACGGTTTTGGCGGCATTGGCAATCGGGTCGGCGGCAAATGCCGAATTCGACAGCGTCGGACCGAAGACCACCAAGACCTTATTCTGAAAAATCAGTTTTTTGAAGACGTTGATCGCTTCTTCTTTTTTGCCTTGTTCGTCTTCCACCACCAGCGCGATCTTGTTGCCGTTGACGCCGCCTTTGGCGTTGATTTCTTCGCTTGCCAGGGTGAGGCCGTTCTTGATTGCAATCCCGTACTTCCCGGCCGGACCCGTCAGCGCTTCGGCGGCGCCAATCTTGATGTCGGCTGCCAGCACGCTGCCGACCAGCCCGGCGCCGATCAGCGCAACAGAAAGTTTCTTGATCATGTTATTGGATTGCATGTGTGCTCCTGAGTGTAATTTAATTATTTTGGGTTTTAAAGAATACCGCGTATTGCCTGTGTAGAGTGATAAAAACATTTGCAGGGAAGTTGGAGGAGTGTTCTGGTAACCCTGTTTAGCGCAACTGCTGCCGGGCATGGGCAATAGCTGCCTTTACCTGATTCGGTGCGGTGCCGCCGATATGGTCGCGGGCGGCGACGGAGCCTTCCAGGGTTAATACCGCGAAGATGTCTGACTCGACCAAGCCGGAGAAAGTGCGCAGCTCGTCCAGCGTCAGGTCGGTCAGATCGCAGCCGCGATCCACGCAAGTGCGCACGGCGCGGGCTACCGCCTCGTGCGCATCGCGAAACGGCAAACCTTTCTTGACCAGATAATCGGCCAGATCGGTGGCGGTGGCGAATCCTTGCAGTGCGGCCGCGCGCATGGTGTCGGCCTTGACCGTGATGCCGGTTGCCATGTCGGCGAAAATCCGCAGCGTATCCGTCAAGGTATCGACGGTATCGAACAGCGGCTCCTTGTCTTCCTGATTGTCCTTGTTGTACGCCAGCGGCTGGCCTTTCATCAGGGTCAACAAGGCGATCAGATGACCGTTGACACGGCCGGTTTTGCCGCGTGCCAGTTCCGGCACGTCGGGGTTTTTCTTTTGCGGCATGATTGAGGAACCGGTGCAGAAGCGGTCGGCGATGTCGATGAAGCCGACCCGCGGGCTCATCCAGATCACCAGTTCTTCCGACATGCGCGAGATGTGCGTCATCACCAATGCGGCTGCCGCGCAGAATTCGATGGCGAAGTCGCGGTCGGATACTGCGTCCAGCGAATTGCGGCAGACTGCATCGAAGCCGAGCGTTTTGGCGACGCGTTCGCGGTCGATCGGGAACGTGGTTCCGGCCAGCGCAGCCGCGCCCAGCGGCAGGCGGTTGACGCGCTTGCGGCAGTCGGCCATGCGCTCGGCGTCGCGGCTGAACATCTCGACATAGGCCAGCATGTGGTGGCCGAAAGTAATCGGTTGCGCTACCTGCATGTGGGTAAAGCCCGGCATGATTGTGTCGGCATGTTGTTCGGCCAAGTCCAGCAACGCCAGCCGAAACGCCTGCAACAGCGCCGTGATGTCGTCAATCGCGGCGCGCAGATACAAGCGGATGTCGGTGGCGACCTGGTCGTTGCGCGAGCGGCCGGTATGCAAGCGCTTGCCAGCGTCGCCGACTAGTTCGGTCAAGCGTTTTTCGATGTTCAGGTGCACGTCTTCCAGGTCGAGCAGCCATTCGAATTGGCCGGCGTCGATTTCGGCACGAATTTGCGTCATGCCGCGCTGGATTTCAGTATAGTCAGTCTGGTTGATGATGCCGGTGGCGCACAGCATTTCGGCATGCGCGAGCGAACCTTCGATGTCGAACTGGGCCAGGCGCTGGTCGAAAAAAACGGACGCGGTATAACGTTTGACCAGATCGGATACCGGTTCGGAGAAACGCGCCGACCACGCTTCGCTTTTTTTGGAGAGTTGTGCTGTCATAATTGGGTCCAAGTTTGGGTCTTAGTGAATCCTCCGATTATAAATAGGACTTGTGCACAACAGGCGGAAATAAGTCCAACCTGCAGGCCGGGCCTGGCTTGCGCACTGGAATTTATTTAAAAAAATGGGAGTATGCCAAAAAATAAGCATATCTCCGCATTATTATTATGCGCAATTGAAAAATACATTACGTAGTATGTTTTTCATGAAGCCGCCTCTTCCATTTTATGAATTGGATTAACGCTCGCCCATGTCGCTCTTCATGATTCCTCGCAGTACAGCAACGGATACGGTCATTCCCGACTGTTGCAATATTGGCGTGATGTTTCGCTCGATGCTGGCGGTCAATCTGGCAGTTTTGCTCGCTGTGATTCTGCACAATGACAGTGTGCAGGCGGGTTTGATCGATTTTGTCGAATCGTCGATCGTGATCGAACTGGCCGGCCTGTGGTCGCTTTTTATTCTGTGCGGTCTGCGCCAGTTCCGGGCCGTGCGCCATACTCGCCGCTGGGCCCAGCGCATCCTTTGCATGCTGGTGCCGGCGCTGGTGACGGCGGCGATCATCCGTTTCTTGTCTTCTTTCGAGGGCTACGCCAGTAGCTTTCCCCATTTGACGGTGCCGGGCGGTGTGCTGGCGGCGGCCTTGTTTGGGATTGCGCTGCAACATTACTTCGAGTTGCGCACCCGCGCCTTTTCGCCGGCCTTGGTGGAGGCGCGTTTGCAAGCCTTGCAGGCGCGTATCCGGCCGCATTTCCTGTTCAACAGTCTGAACGCGGTATTGTCCCTGATCCGCACCGCGCCGCGCCAGGCCGAAACCGCGCTGGAGGATTTGGCTGACCTGTTTCGCGTATGCATGCGCGATGCGCGCAACATGACCAGTCTGGAAGAAGAAATCCGGCTGTGCCGCCAATACTTGTCAATTGAGAAAATTCGCCTGGGCGAGCGTTTGCAGGTGCACTGGGAGCGCGGCAACGTCAGCGACGCAACCCTGCGCCGCGCCCAAGTGCCGGCGCTGTTGCTGCAACCTCTGCTGGAAAACGCGGTGCATTACGGCGTCGAACCGGTCAGCGCGCCATCCGTGATTTCCGTGCGCCTGCATCGTTCCATCGACCGCATTCAAATTGTCATCACCAATTCCTATCATGGCCAGGGCCAGAACGCTGGTGGCAAGACCGGCAACAACATGGCGTTAATCAATATTCGCGAGCGACTGGCGTTGTTATTCGATGTTGAGGCGCAATTGACTACCTCCGTGGTGGCGGGAAAATTCAAGGTGCACCTGCGTTTTCCTTATTTGAAGAGCTCAGTATGAAAAAATTAGCATGAAATTGCGTTTGTTCATTGCCGATGACGAAGCTCCGGCCCGCGTAAGGCTGACCGCCCTGTTGGGCGATATCGCCGTAGAATGTCCGAATCTGATTGTCGGCGAAGCCGATAACGCCGCGCAGGCGCTGATCGGCATAGCCCGCAGCAAGCCCGATATTCTGTTGCTGGATGTGCACATGCCCGGCATGAGCGGAATAGCGCTGGCAGCACAGTTGGCCGAAGCGCAGGCACCGACGCCCGCGATCATTTTTATTACTGCGCACGATGCATACGCGTTGGACGCCTTTGAGGTGCAGGCGCTCGATTACTTGCTGAAGCCGGTGCGGGCATCCCGTCTGGCGGACGCGTTAAGACGCTTCAAGCCGATGCCTGCGCTACCTGTACTGGGCCGCGGCGAGTCCCTGCTGCCCAGCGCCGCCGATCAGGAGCCGGGCCGACGTCGGCATTTTTCGGTGCAGGAGCGTACTCGGGTCTTGTTGGTGCCGATCGACGATGTGCTGTACCTGAAAGCCGAATTAAAGTACGTGACCCTGCATACCAGGACGCGGGAATACTTGATCGAGGCGTCGCTGGTCTCGCTGGAGCACGAGTTGGCTGCAACCTTCGTGCGGGTGCATCGGAATGCCTTGGTAGCGCGCAGCGCCATCTGTGGCGTAGAACGTGCAAGCGGCCTAGGGCATGAGGGCGAGGATCAGGGTAAAGGCGGGGATTACTGGCAAGTGATTCTGCGCGATGTAAGCGAGCGCCTGCCCATTTCGCGCCGCCAATGGCCGGTGCTCAAAGCGCTGGTGCGCTGATGGTGTGCAGATTAAGCCGCTATTAAAATACACGGAGTATATTAAAAAATGGCGCATTATCCGCATGTATTACATGCGTAAATAATAAATACAGATGACTGTATATTTTATTTCTGAAAGAAAATCAGCGTCATCACAGCGCCGGTAATAATCACCACGGTACGCACCGCCCTGGCCGGCATTTTGCGCGCCAGCCGTCCGCCCAAATACCCGCCGAGTGTGGAGCAGACCATCATGGCAAATGCCAGCGGCCAGTTGATAGCGTCGCCTAGCGCGTAGACCAGCACCGAGATTGCCGTCAACACGGCAGACGCAATATTCTTTAAGCCATTCATGCTGTTCATGTTGGTTTCACCCAGCAGCGCAAATGCAGCCAGCAAAAGAATCCCGAGCCCGCCGTTGAAATAGCCGCCGTAGATGGCAACCAGAAATACGACAATCAACGGCCAGACCGAGCCCGGCGCAAAACCGGCAGTTCCGGCAGATTCAGCAGTGCTGGCATAGCGGTTGGCCAGTTTTCCGCCAAATGCAAACAGGCAGGTCGCCGCCAGCAATAGCCACGGAATGATGCGACGAAAGCCGGCGTCCGAGGTCGCCAGCAGCAGCGACGCTCCGATCAGGCCGCCGATTAAACTGAATACGACCAATTTTTTCATAGTCATGGAGCGCAGACTGCCGAGGTCGTCCTTGAAGGCAAGCGCGCCTGTGACGTAGCCCGGCAGTAATGCGGCGGTGCCGGTTGCGTTGGCCATAATCGGCGGCACGCCGACCAATACCAGTGCTGGGAAGGTCAAAAAACTGCCGCCACCGGCGATCGCATTCAAGCCGCCGGCAAACAGCGCTGCAGTACAAATTATTACCCAGTGCATTAAGGTCATGACGGTCGAATCGTGTCGTGCAAAACAGGGCGTTTTGCGGTGATGGATAGTGTGAAAAATTAAGTAGCGTAGGCTTCCGTGCCTGCGGCCCGGTCGCAGGCACGCAGACCTACGCTACTGGCTAACCGGTATTGCGCAGCCCTGCCGCAATACCGTTGATCGACAAGTGGATGCCGCGATGGACGCGCTGGTCGATCTTATCGGGGTCGGTCGCCCCAGCGCGGTGCCGCTTGATGAGTTCGACCTGCAAGTGATTGAGTGGATCGAGATAGGCGAAGCGACTCTGGATCGAGCGCGCAAGTGACGGATTGCCGGCTAGTCGCTCAGTGGCGCCAGTGATGGTTTCCAGACATTGCGTGGTGCGTTTGTGCTCCGCCACAATCCGTTTGAAGACGCTGGTGCGCAGTTTTTTGTCGGCCACCAGCCCGGCGTAGCGAGAAGCAACTGCGAGGTCGGTTTTGGCCAGCACCATGTCCATATTCGACAGCAGGGTGGCAAAAAACGGCCATTCGCGAAACATCGCGCGCAGAGTGGCGACTTTTTTAGCTTGCGCTTTTTCGTCGCCATCGTTCATCCATTCGGATACGGCGCTGCCGAAGCCATACCAGCCCGGTAGCAGCAAACGGCATTGGCCCCAGGAAAAGCCCCACGGAATTGCTCGCAAGTCTTCGATGCGGCGGGTCGATTTGCGCGAGGCGGGACGCGAGCCGATGTTGAGTTCGGCGATCTCGGCAATCGGTGTGGCAGAAAAAAAATAATCGGTAAAACCTGGCGTTTCGTATACCAGATTGCGGTAGGCGGAATAAGCGCGTTCGGACAATTCGCCCATCGCGTGTTCGAATTCCTGCAGCTTTTTGGTATGGCGCGCGTCCGAGTCCGAGATGGGTGGCATCAGGCTGGCTTCGAGTGTTGCAGCCACCAGCAGTTCCAGGTTGCGACGGCCGATTTCAGCATTCGAGAACTTGGAGGCGATGATTTCGCCTTGCTCGGTCAAGCGAATCTGGCCGTTGACGGTGCCATGCGGTTGCGCCAAGATCGCTTCGTAGCTGGAGCCGCCGCCGCGGCCTACCGTGCCGCCGCGGCCGTGGAACAGGCGCAGCTTGACGCCGGCGTGATCGAATACTTTGACCAGCGCGTTTTCAGCCTTGTACAGTTCCCAGTTGGACGTCAAAAAGCCGCCATCCTTATTGGAGTCCGAATAACCCAGCATGACTTCTTGCAGCCGGCCTTGTTGCGCCAGTTGCCGGGCAAATTCCGGTAGCGCCATCAATTCCTGCATGATGGCGGCAGCGCGACGCAGATCGGGGATGGTCTCGAACAGCGGAATCACCATCAGGTCGTGCCTGGTTTCGCTTGTCGGCAGTGCGCCGGGGTCCGATTGCGAACGCAGCAAGCCGGTTTCTTTTTGCAGCAGCAGCACTTCGAGCAGGTCGGACACGGTTTCGGTGTGCGAGATGATGTAATTGCGGATCGCACGATCCCCGAAACGCAGCCGAATCTGGCGCGCCGCGCGCAGCACCGATAGTTCGGAATTGGTCTGGTCCGAGTAGGCAATGTAGGGCGAATACATCAGGCGCGGCTGGCTCAACTCTTGGCGCAGCAAGGCGATCTTTTGTTCTTCGTGTAGTGCGGTGTAATTCTTTTCCACCCCGGATTGGGCGAATAATTCTGCCAGAACGATTTCATGCACGTCTGAAGTCTGGCGCATATCCAGGGTAGCCAAATGGAAACCGAATATTTCAGTGGCCCGCATTAAGGACGACAGGCGTGGCTTGATCAAGGCGGCGGCATGGTGCGATTTGAGTGATTCGGCGACAAGGTTAAGGTCAAAGCCGAGTTCGGTAGCTGCCGAGTAGGGTGCCGCGTGGCCGATTTCATGGCGCAGGATGTTAGTTACGCCAAGCGACCGTGCGGTGGCAGCCAATCGTGCATAGATACCAACCAGGGCGCGCCGGTAAGGCTCATCGGCGCGGTGGGCCGAAGTGTCGGGCGAGGCATCGGCTAGCGCTTGCAGTTGCGGTGAGACGTGAACCAGTGCAATGGAACTGGAGAGTTCTGCTCCGAGTAGATGGATTTCGCCCAGGTAAAATTCAATAATGGTGGCTGATTGGCGTCCCAGCGCATGCTGCATGGTGTCGGCATTGACGTTCGGATTGCCATCCCGGTCGCCGCCGATCCAACTGCCCATCTGCAGATAGGCCGGAGTATCGGACGGCCTGGCATGGGACGGGAACTGGGTGGCGATTTCGGTTGCGATGTCGTTATACAAGCCAGGCAATTCGTGCAGAAATGTGATGCGATAGTAAGACAGCGCATTCTCGATCTCATCAGCTACGCTCAGCTTGGAGTTGCGCAGCATGCGGGTTTGCCACAATGTGACGACACACGCATGCAGCAGCTCCGTGTTGCCGGCTAGCTCTTTTGGTGTCATCGGATGATCGCGTTCGGCCAGCAGACGGGCGATTTCGCGTTCTGCATCCAGGATGCTTTTACGCTGCACTTCTGTTGGATGCGCGGTCAATACAGGGGAAATGAGTGCGTGCTTGAAAAAATCATGAATCGCGTCGCCGGTCACGCCGGCATTGTCGAGCCTGGACAAGGCAAACGCGACGCTGCCCTGTTGCGGCGCGGAACCGGCCAGCAGATGCGCGCGGCGACGGCGGTTGTGGTGCTGGTCTTCAGCGATGTTGGCCAGATGCGAAAAGTAGGAAAAGGCGCGCACCACCGTAATGGTCTCGTCGCGGGTCAATTTCTTGAGCAACTTATTCAGGTCGACGCCGGACTGGGTTTCTGCGTCGCGGCGAAAGCGCACCGCCGTCTGGCGTATGGTTTCCACCACATCATAAACAGCACCGCCCTCCTGATCGCGCAGCACATCTCCTAGCAGGCGGCCTAACAAGCGTATGTCCTCCTTCAGCGGGGCATCCTTGTCGACACTCGGTTGGTTGGCGGAGTGTCGGGTACTGATGTTTTTTTTAGTCATGGTGAACGAATGCAATCCGTTTTGATCTGGTGAGGAAAATGGCCTTTAGCCATGAATGGCAATGGTCGCGTGATAACATTTGGCCTCAAGCATGTGCGTAACGGCATGGATTTGACGCGGCATCCATCCCGGTTAAATAGAAATACTCCGCAGAAAATAATTTATCGAAAGAGCCTGTGTTGAAAGAATCTTCTCCCTCCAAATTGCGTATCGTATCGCGCGAAAGCCGTCTTGCCATGTGGCAGGCTGAACATGTGCGCTCCCGTTTGTCCGAATTATATCCGCAGTGCCACATTGAAATTCTCGGTATCACCACCCGCGGCGATCAAATTCTGGATCGTGCGTTGTCTAAAGTGGGTGGCAAGGGCTTATTCGTTAAGGAACTGGAAGTCGCCATGCAGGAAGGGCGGGCCGACTTTGCCGTGCACTCTCTTAAAGATGTGCCGATGAATCTGCCAGATGGCTTTTGTCTGGCAGCGGTGATGCAGCGCGAAGATCCGCGCGATGCTTTCGTCTCCAATGATTATGCGTCGTTGGATGCGCTGCCGCATGGCGCCGTGGTAGGCACCAGCAGCTTGCGCCGGCAGGCACTGATCGCCGCGCGTTACTCGCATCTGGTGATACGGCCGTTGCGCGGCAATCTCGATACCCGGCTGGCTAAACTCGACCGGGGCGAATACGCAGCCATTATCCTGGCGGCGGCAGGCTTGATGCGGCTCGGTGCGAATGCGCGCATTCGTTGCGTGCTGGAGCCGGAACAAAGTTTGCCGGCGGCAGGGCAAGGTGCGATGGCAATCGAGATCCAGTCCGAGCGCGCTGACCTGACAGCCTGGCTGGCGCCGCTGGCGCACCAGGCAACCACCCAGGCGGTGCTGGCCGAGCGCGCCGTATCGCGGGTGTTTGGCGGCAGTTGCCAGATTCCGCTGGCTGCGTTTGCTACGCTGGATGGGGCCACGCTGCGCCTGCGTGCGATGGTGGCTACGCCGGACGGTCGGCGAATGGCAACAGCAGAAGCATTTGGCCCCGCTGATGCGCCGGAAGCTCTTGGGCGCCAGGTGGCTGAAGCACTGGCTGCGCAAGATGCGGCCGGAATACTTGCTGCATGCACTCCTGACGCCGCCGAATGAGCAAGACAGTGGTCATAACCCGCCCGCTTGCGCAAGCCGGGCCACTTGCGCAACAAGTGACGGCCTTGGGGCGTGCCGCCGTCATATTCCCTTTGCTGGAAATCCACCCATTGCCGGATTCCACCGCGTTGCAAGCGGTGCTGGCCGATCTGACGCAGTTCTCGATGGTGGCGTTCGTGAGCCCGAATGCGATTCATGCTGCGTTTGCCTATCTTTCGCATTGGCCGGCCGAAGTCGCTATTGCGGTGGTAGGAGAGGGGAGCCGGGCCGCACTGGCCGAACATGGCGTGAGTGACGCCAACGCCACCATTCATTGTCCACGCGACCCGCTACGAACCGACTCGCAAACTTTGCTGGAAGTGCTGGATATCGAAGCCTTGCGCGGCAGCAGGGTGTTGATTGTGCGCGGCGAGAGCGGGCGTGAATTGTTGGCCGATGCGTTACGCCGGAGCGGCGCCAGCGTCACCCAGGTTGCGGCATATCGACGTACTGCTCCAGAGCCGAGTCCGGCGGTTCTGCAGCAATTACAGAGCTTGCTGGATGTCGAATCCGATTGGATCATCACCAGTTCCGAAGCTTTGCACATCCTGATGGGCCTGGTGAAACAGATTGCCGGCACTGAATATGTTGTAAAAATGCAACATAAGCACTTGATCGTTCCGCACAGTCGCATTGCGGAAGTTGCCAAAAACTTGTGTTTCAACAATGTCACCCTGACCGGATCAGGCGACGAACGACTGCTAGCCGCGTTACAATCCAGCCATGAATGAGACCTCGAATCCTCTGGAAAATAATCCGTCAGCCAAGCCTGCCGCTGCGGCTGGAAATAATAAATTGATGCGATTGCTGCTGCCGATTGGATTACTGGTATTGCTGCTTTTAATCGCAGCGCAGTGGTGGACAGCGAAAACCGAGGTTGGCGGTCTGCGCGAAGAGTTGGCGCGCCGCCTGCAAAGTGCAGACTCTATCAATAATGAAACCAGGTTAGTCGCCAAGACAAGCCTGGAGAGTTTGAAAGAAATACAAGCCAAGGTGAATGTGCTGGAAAGCAAGCAGGTGGAGGCGCAGAGCCAGCAATTGGCACTGGAACAACTGTATCAGGCTTTTTCCAAGACCCGCGACGAATGGGCGCTGGCGGAAATCGAACAGGTGCTATCGACTGCCAGCCAGCAACTGCAATTGGCTGGTAATGTGGCTGGCGCCTTGATTGCCTTGCAAAATGCCGATACCCGTTTGTCCAATTCGGATAGGCCGCAATTTATTCAGATACGGCGTGCTATTGCGAGCGACCTGGAAAAGCTGAAATCCCTGCCCAACCTGGATTTGACCGGGATTGCTTTGCGTCTTGACAGCGCGATTGCACAAATCGACGCTTTGCCATTGCTGTCAGATGAAAAGCCGCCGGTTTCGGTACCCAAGCCGAGACCTGCAGCGCTTAAAAATGTCAAGGCAGCCAAGACCGATAGCGCAACAGCGGGCAATCAAAATATCGGCGCGCAATGGATGCTGAAATTGCAAGATGCATGGCAAAAAATTTCAACCGAGATGTGGGGCGATTTGCAGCAGTTGGTGCGCATCCGCAGCGTCGAGTCGCCCGAGGCGCTATTGCTGTCGCCGACGCAGGAATACTACGCCAGGGAAAACCTCAAGCTGCGCTTGCTGAATGCCAGGTTGGCGCTACTGTCGCGCAACGAATCTGCATTTCGCAGCGACATGATCGCCTCGCAAGACGCCATAAGCAAATACTTCGATACCCGCGCCAAGCGCACGCAAACAGTGCAAACGTTGCTGAAGCAAGTGCAGGGCAGCAACCTGTCAATTGAGATGCCGACCCTGACTAACAGTCTTAATGCAGTGCGTAACTACAAAGCGAAGCGGTAACATATGGGACTGTTCCTCAGGCTTCTCTTATTGTTGGCCATTGCCGTCGGGTTTGCTGTTGCCGCCCGCTTTAATATTGGTAACGTCGTGCTGTTTTATCCGCCGTACCGGATTGATTTATCGCTGAATTTTTTTCTGCTGTTGATTACGTTGCTGTTCCTACTGTTGTATTTCTTGCTGCGCACCATTCGCATGACGCAGAAAATGCCGGGACGTGTTGCTGCTTATCGCCAGACACGGCGCGAGCATGAAGGTAATCAAGCACTGCGCGATGCGCTGAAGTCACTATTTGAAGGCCGTTTTGGACAAGCTCAGAAAGCAGCTAAACAGGCTGCAAACTTACCGGATAATGCTGGCCTGGCAGCATTGATAGGTGCTCGGGCTGCGCACAGGATGCAACAACCTGAACGTCGCGATGGTTGGCTATCCAAGACGCAGAATGATTTGTCGTTGAATACCGCCCGCCTCATGACAACCATCGAATTGCTGGTCGATGACCATCAATCTGAAGCTGCTCTGGCGGCGGTAAAAGAGCTTAATGCCAGCGGCACCAGGCATATTCATGTGCTGCGCTTGGCGCTGAAAGCCAATCAGCAGGCCAAGAATTGGCCTGAAGTATTGCGTCTGGTGCAATTGCTGGATAAGAATAAAGTACTGCATCCCGCGTTGTCCGCTCGTCTGCGCGAGTTGGCCTACGATGATGCATTGTCAAATCGCAGTCATGATGCGGATTCGATCCGACGTGTGTTGTGGAATATTCCTGACGAAGATCAGAAAAAACCGTTTGTCGCGGTGCGTGCTGCCAGCGCATTTAATGCCATTGGATTGCATGACGATGCCCGCAAGGTAGTGGAGAAAGCATTGAGTGCGGATTGGGATGCGCGCCTGCTACGCGCATACCGGGAATCTGCCGCTGCTAACGGTGATCCTGCATTGCTGGCCCAGATCGAATATTGCGAAGCCTGGATCAAAAAACGTCCAACCGATGCCGAGCTTGTGCTTACCCTCGGGTCATTGTGTTTAAAGCAAAAATTATGGGGTAAGGCGCAACGCTATTTGGAGCAGGCCCTGTCGGATGCGACCTCCGCGACGTTAGTGCGTGAAGCGCATCTGAAGTTGGCGCAACTGCATGACGCATTGCATCAGACCGAGCAGGCAGCCACGCATTACCGTCTTTGCGCGCTGGCCACCATGCTGTAATCGGAATGGTAATCTGCTATGTTGCAGTGCAAAATAGATTACTGAAAACCGCTATAATTATTCGTAAATCAAATTTCCAAACTGTTGAGAAAGCACCATGAGCCTGAATAATGTCCCTGCCGGCCGCGATTTGCCGAATGATTTCAACGTAATTATCGAAATCCCGATGAATGCCGATCCGATCAAGTACGAGGTGGATAAGGAGTCTGGCGCGATTTTTGTTGATCGTTTCATGGGTACTGCCATGCACTATCCCTGTAACTATGGCTATGTCCCAAACACTATCGCCGGTGATGGTGACCCGGTCGATGTGCTGGTGATTACGCCATTTCCACTTTTTCCAGGGGTAGTTGTGCGTTGCCGTGCAATTGGCGTACTTAAAATGACGGATGACGGTGGTGACGATGCCAAGGTATTGGCGGTACCAGTGGACAAGATACTGTCGATATACACCCACTGGCAAAAACCGGGAGATATGAACGAACTACTGCTGAATCAAATCCAGCATTTTTTCGAGCATTACAAGGATCTCGAAAAGGGTAAATGGGTAAAAATTGAAGGATGGGCCGGCCCGGAAGAAGCCAAGCTGGAGATCATGGCAGGTGTCGAGGCTTTCAATAAAGCTGAATACAAATAAGGAATTGCCTTAAGCTGCAATTGATTTTTCATGGGTTTCGATAAATCCATGAAATTAATTGCGTTTTGGGATTGAAGTGTCTCCCTATTTCTGATGACTGATTCGTAACTTCCTGGTTATCAATAAATTGTGGAGTATGCCGATAAACAGGCATATTGCCGCATATAAAACAAGGCATATTTAATAATACAGCATGCTGTACCATTAGTTTTCAGTGGGCAGGATGGTGTTTTGAACGCCGAAACCAGAAAGGGAGCCTTCGGCTCCCTTTGCTTTTCTCACATGCGGCAGCTGTCGTGCTCTTGCCTAAAACTCGTGCTCTTGTCTAAAATTCTTCCCACTCGTCACCGTCGCTGCCGGCAGGCTTGCCTTTAGGCTTTGGCGCGGCTGTAGCTGTCGTGATGGCTTTTTGCTTTGAGACGGCCCTGGCAAGCGCCGGGGTTTTTGCCACAGGCGCACGCAGCACCAGTGCCGCCGAGGTTTCATGGCCCAGCTTGAACACGCTCACCGCCTGCGCCAGCGACTTAGCCTGATCCTGCAGGCTTTCGGCCGCAGCAGCCGCCTGTTCCACCAGCGCCGCATTCTGTTGCGTCATTTCATCCATCTGGCCGATGGCTTGGTTGACCTCTTCGATGCCGGCGCTTTGCTCCTGGCTGGCAGCGGTGATTTCACTCATGATGTCGGCTACCCGCT
>JABBOY010000017.1 GCA_012927585.1 Glaciimonas sp. | reverse complement strand
TGCAACCTTGGCTTTTTGCGCCCCTGTGAAAACTTTCCGTTTGCTTTCGCTCACTGCCTGCCTCTTCTTTTCATCACAGGGCCAGCTTAATCTCTTGTCCGGATTTCGGGGTCCACTTTACAAGACCGTCCAGTGCGGTCTTTTTATATTTTATATACTGAATAGTGTATTTTTATAGATGCACTGAAATATTGCGGTAAATATACTTTATTCGCATATACTCCATTTAATCTCTTTTTTCAGTAGCTCAATTTCCGCCTGCAAAGCCATTCTGCCGCCACGCTTCATAGATCACTATCGCAACCGTGTTGGATAAATTCAGGCTGCGATTATTCGGGCGCATCGGTAGGCGGATGCGTTGCGGCAGCGGGAAAGAGGCGCGCAGTTGCGGGGCCAGTCCTTTGGTTTCCGAACCAAACACGAAAAAATCGCCGGGATTGAAAGAAACCGTACCGAACGGGGTCGAGCCATGCGTGGTGAGAGCAAACATGCGGGCTGGGTCGGGTCTTGCGGTGCTAAGGAATGCGGCCCAGTCGCGGTGTACTTGCATCGTTGCATAATCGTGATAATCGAGTCCTGCGCGGCGCATTTTTGCATCGTCGAGCGCAAACCCGAGCGGCTCGATCAGGTGCAATTGGGCGCCGCTGTTGGCGCACAGGCGAATGATGTTACCGGTGTTGGGCGGGATTTCGGGTTCAACCAGTACGACATGGAACAAGATATTCTCCCATTATTGAAAGAGATTTTAATGCGCTGGAGTGCGCGCAAAGACCAGGTTGGTGACGCGTGTCGCACCAAAGCGTTTTAAGGTTGCGGCTAGTTCGTTCAGCGTTTCCCCAGTAGTAATTACATCATCGACGATGCCGATGTGCTGGCCTCGGATGCGATCGATTGCGTCAGCCGGCACGCTGAATGCATGTTGGATATTTTTGGCGCGCTGTTGCAGGCGCAGCGTGGCTTGTGCTTGGGTATCGCGCAGGCGGCATGCGGCAGCAGGAAATAATTCGATTCCCAGTGCTCGCGATAGCGGCTTGGCGATTTCCAGCGATTGATTGAAGCCGCGTTCGGCCAATCTTTGCCGACTTAGCGGAACTGCTGTCAATAGCGTGGGAAGCGCACAGTCGCATTGTTCCAGCATCGCGTCGCGCAGCATTACCGAAAAAAGCGGCGCTAGCGCCAGTCGGCTGCCGAATTTTAACGCCAGCACCAGTTGATCCAGTGGCGCCGCGTAATCCACTGCAACCACCGTGGCATCGAATGCCGGGCGGTTTTTCAGACAGGCGCCGCAGACCGGCGACGATGCTTCGTTGTTGTTCAGTAGCGAAGCGCACTGTCGGCAGCGTTGCCGCCGCCGACGGCCATACTGGAGCAAACAAGCATTGCAGATCGCGTCTGACGCCGCACAGCCGCACAGTGCGCAAGAAGACGGCAGCAGCGCCAACATGCGGCTGCGCAACAGATGAGACCAATGGTGGATTCGGGTTTGCATGCGGTGGTGCTGTCCTCAAGCGTGTAAACTGAGGCTCGATTATCTCATTGCTGAAGCGATATTGCCGTGACGACACCCCCTTCCTCTTCCGAAACCCGCTTGAGCGCACCGATAGACTTGGCTCGTGTACGGCATTTGTTTTCTTCTGCGCCGCGGGTTGCCGATGCCGAATTCTTGCGCCGTGAAGTGTCGGCCAGAATGTTCGAGCGTCTGGAGTTAGTAAGAATCGATCCGCAACGGCTGCTGGACGCCGGCTGCGGTGCGGGCGGCGATTTGGCGCTACTGAAAAAACAGTATGCCAAAGCGCAGATACTGGGCGCGGATGCCTCTGCTGCGATGCTGCTGGAAGCCGGGAGCCGGCTGGGTGCAGCGCTATCCTCGGTGCATCGCCTGCTGGCAAAATACCTTCCCGGCAAGGGCCGCTCCAGTGTTGGGCTGGATGCATTCCTGTTGTGTGCCGATTTCGCCCAGTTGCCGCTGGCGCGTGATGCGGTCGATCTGGTCTGGTCGAATCTAGCCCTGCACTGGCACCCGCAACCGGATTGCGTATTTCGCGAATGGCGTCGATTGCTGCGTCAGGACGGCTTACTGATGTTTTCCTGTTTCGGCCCCGACACCGGCAAGGAATTGCGCAGCGCATTTGCCACTATCGATGCCGCACCGCACGTACTGCCGTTCGTCGACATGCATGATTTGGGCGACATGCTGGTGGACGCCGGATTTTCGACTCCTGTGATGGACATGGAGCACATCACGGTCACCTACGCCAGTGTGGAAAAATTGATGGCCGACATGCGCGCACTTGGCGGCAACCCGCTATCAACCCGTCGGCGCGGCCTGCTGGGCAAAGGCGATTGGTGCAGAATCGTCGATCATCTGGAGCAATTGCGCCAGGTCGATGGCAAAATCCCCTTGACATTCGAGATCATTTACGGTCACGCATTCAGGCCAGCGCCCAAAGTAACTAGCAGCGGTGAATCCATTATCAGGATAGAGCCCAACCCCAACCGCAAATAAGGCAGCAATTTTGTATCGTCGTCAGCGCCGGCGATCAAGACTAGGCTGCCAATTTTTTTGCCAATAAATTCCGGGCACAGTCAGAACGTATTAGCACTTGATAATACTTCGCATTACAACTTATACTTCTACTGATATAAAAAACGGCATAAGGTGGTTTTTTTGATCGAAAGCAAGGGGTGCGCGTTTACGCGAGAATCAAGGCAAGAGCGCGCGCTGGCAGGTAATCACAAGAATTGAATTTTAATGTAGGGTTGTTAGGGACAAAATGAAAAATGCGAAACGACTTCAATCGTTGATGGTCGGTACTGCGCTTCTGGCAACAGGAATGCCGTCGTGGGCTGTAGTGGACAGCCCGGGCGGCCCGGCCGTGCTTGGACTGAATTTGCAGACGCCCGTGACGCAGATCGCGCGCGAGATCTATTCGCTGCACACTTTAATGTTGTATATTTGCTTGGCAATTTTTATCGCGGTGTTTGCAGTGATGTTTTATTCCATCATCAAGCATCGCAAATCCAAGGGTCATAAAGCAGCCAGCTTCCACGAAAGTACAACAGTCGAAATCGCCTGGACAGTGGTTCCTTTTCTGATTGTGATCGGCATGGCATTACCGGCGACCAAGACGGTGGTGGCGATGAAAGATACTTCCAATGCGGATCTCACCATCAAGGCCACGGGCATGCAATGGAAGTGGGGCTACGATTACATCAAGGGTGAAGGCCAAGGGGTTTCTTTCCTCTCCAGCTTGTCCACGCCACGCGAGCAAGTGGTCGATCCGACCAAGATCAAAAGCGACAATTACCTTCTGGAAGTCGATAACGAAGTCGTGGTTCCAGTCAACAAGAAGGTGCGTATTATCCTGACCGCCAACGATGTGATTCATTCTTGGGCGATGCCTTCATTCGGCGTAAAGCAAGATGCTATTCCCGGTTTCGTGCGCGACACCTGGTTCAAGGTGGAAAAAACGGGTACCTACCGCGGTCAGTGTTCTGAATTGTGCGGCAAGGAACATGCGTTCATGCCGATCGTTGTCAAGGTCGTAACAGATACTGAATATACCCAATGGGTTAATGCCAAAAAGAAAGAGCTGGCAGCCAAAACGAATGATCCGAACTAGAACCTGGACCGTGGATGAACTCAAGCAACGCGGCCCAGGTATATGCTGCCAACTGCGTTACCTGTCATCAGGCAACCGGCAAAGGTGTTCCGGGAGCATTTCCTGCGCTAGATGGGTCAGTGGTGGTGGCCGGATCTAAAATTGATCAAATCAAGCTGGTGTTGAATGGCAAAAATGCGATACCTTCCTGGAAGATGCTTTCTGATACTGACATAGCAGCAGCAATCACTTACACCCGCAATAATTGGTCCAACAAGGCCCAGCAAAACATCGTTCAACCAGCCGAAGTCCTTGCTGCGCGCAAGTAACATGAATCGTTAGGATATTGAGATGAGTACAACTGTAGTAGATCACGCACCGGATCATTCTCACGGCCACGCGCACGACCATCCGCATGGCTGGCGTCGTTGGTTATATGCCACTAATCACAAGGATATCGGTACTTTGTACCTGTGTTTTTCGCTCACCATGCTGATGGTAGGCGGGGTACTGGCGATGGGGATTCGGGCAGAACTGTTTCAGCCAGGCTTGCAATTGATGCAGCCGGAATTCTTTAACCAATTGACCACAATGCATGGTCTGATCATGATTTTCGGCGCCATCATGCCGGCCTTCGTGGGTTTTGCCAACTGGATGATTCCGTTGCAAATCGGCGCCGCCGACATGGCTTTTGCGCGCATGAACAACTTCTCGTTCTGGTTGCTGCCGCCGGCGGCCCTTCTGCTGGTAACTTCCTTCCTGGTGCCGGGTGGCGCCAGCGCAGCCGGCTGGACCATGTATGCGCCGTTGTCCACGCAAATGGGGCCTGGCATGGACATGGCAATTTTTGCAGTCCATTTGATGGGTGCTTCGTCCATCATGGGATCGATCAATATTATTACCACCGTGCTGAATATGCGCGCACCCGGCATGACGCTGATGAAAATGCCGATGTTTTGCTGGACCTGGTTGATCACTGCCTACCTGCTGATCGCAGTGATGCCAGTGCTGGCTGGCGCGATCACAATGACGCTGACCGATCGTCACTTCGGGACTTCATTTTTCAATGCGGCCGGTGGTGGCGATCCGGTAATGTTTCAGCATATTTTCTGGTTCTTCGGCCATCCTGAGGTCTACATCATGATTTTGCCGGCATTTGGGATTATTTCGCACATCATCCCTGCTTTCGCCCGCAAGCCGCTGTTCGGCTATGCGTCGATGGTCTACGCGACCGCGGCGATCGCGATCCTGTCGTTCACTGTATGGGCGCATCATATGTTCACCACTGGCATGCCGGTCACTGGCCAGTTGTTCTTCATGTATGCAACCATGTTGGTCGCTGTACCGACTGCGGTTAAAGTTTTCAATTGGGTAGCCACTATGTGGCGCGGTTCGATGAGCTTCGAGACCCCGATGCTGTTTGCGGTCGGATTCATCTTCGTGTTCACAATGGGCGGCTTTACCGGTCTGATTCTGGCAGTTGCTCCAATCGACGTTCAGGTGCAGGATACCTACTATGTAGTGGCACATTTTCATTACGTGCTGGTGGCCGGTTCGCTGTTTGCCATGTTCGCCGGTTTTTACTATTGGAGCCCGAAATGGACTGGTTTCATGTACAACGAATTGCGTGGAAAAATCCATTTCTGGGGTTCGTTGATTCTGTTTAATGTCACTTTTTTCCCGATGCACTTTCTGGGTCTGGCTGGAATGCCGCGCCGTTACGCAGACTATCCGGCGCAATTCACCGACTTCAATATGGTCGCATCAATTGGCGGCCTCGGTTTTGGATTGATGCAGGTGTACTTTCTGCTGGCAATAGTAATTCCAACCATCAGGGGCGGTAAAAAAGCAGCAGACAAACCTTGGGATGGCGCCGAAGGTCTGGAGTGGACCGTGCCAAGCCCGGCGCCGTTCCATACTTTTGAAGTGCCACCAACCGTTAAATAAAAGGATGGCGGGTTGAGCAGGCTCGCCAGACGAAATAAATGCCAGAGCCAAAAAAACCGAATAATTTCAAAATGGGATTGATACTTGCCTCAATTGCGCTGGCGTTTTTTTTCGGCGTAATCATCAAACAAGTCTGGTTTAGCTGAAAATGGATAAGCGCACAAACGGCGATTCCGAATTGACATCGGGTAAATCCTTGAATAGGCAAACGCTGGGCAAGTTGCTGTTGATTGCCGGTCTGATGTTTGGGTTCGGTTATGCGCTTATCCCGCTTTACAAAAAAATTTGCGATATAACCGGCATCAATATTTTGACCGCGCAAGAGACCGGTTTGCAGGCGGTCGGTAATACGCAAGTCGACAAAACCAGGATCATTACGGTGGAGTTCGATGCCAATGCGCAAGGGCCTTGGCGTTTTCGGCCGACCGTAAACAGTTTGCAGGTGCACCCGGGTGAAATGACGCAAGTCATTTATGAAGTGGTCAATACTCAGGCCCGCAGCATTAATGCACAGGCAATTCCAAGCTATGCGCCGCAACAGGCCCAGGCGTATTTCAAGAAGGTGGAATGTTTCTGCTTTCAGCAACAAACGCTGAAGCCCAATGAAGCAAAACAAATGCCGGTAGTATTTTATATTGATCCAGCGCTGCCCAGAAATGTGAAGACAATTACTCTGTCCTACACTTTCTTTGAAGTTAGTGGTCAGCTACAAAAATCGATCTAAGAGGATGTCGATGCAAGACTTAAAACAGGAAAAGCTGCGCAAGTCATCGTTTCTGGCGACTATGAAAGCGGTCTTATGGTCGTTTTTGGGGATACGCAAAAAGAGCGGTTACGAACAAGATGCACAACTCAATCCTGTGCACGTGGTTATCGCCGCTGTCATCGGGTTCTTGATTTTTATTACGATGCTGGTGATGATCGTTAAGATAGTTGTCGCAAAATAGCACACAAATATTTGTATCGGGAGATTTAAATGAGTTCTCAACACGCTAAAGCGCAGTCAGGCGCGCCATACTATTTCATCCCAGGCCCTTCAAAATGGCCTGCGCTTGCAAGCGTATCGTTATTAATCACGATGTTCGGCGCAGCAGCTTGGGTGAACGATCTGGCTTGGGGGTCGTATGCCAATATCGCAGGCATACTGATGCTGATCGCCGTCCTGTACCGATGGTTTGGCGACACCATTGCCGAGTCTGAAGGTGGTTTGTACAGCCAACGCATTGATACTTCGTTTCGTTGGAGCATGAGTTGGTTCATCTTTTCGGAAGTGATGTTTTTTGCGGCATTTTTCGGCGCTCTTTTTTATGCGCGCAGCATCACCATGCCTTGGCTCGGAGACTTGGATCACAAGCTTTTATGGCCGGACTTTAGCGCCCACTGGGGTAATGCCGGCCCTGCCGGGACGATCGAGCCGTTCCAGACCATGGGGCCGTTCCCGATTCCGACCATCAATACTGCTTTGTTATTGACCTCCGGCGTGACGTTGACGATTGCGCACCATGCGATGCGTGCAGGTGAGCGCGCCAAGACTGCCATGTGGTTGTTTGCGACAATATTGCTCGGGGCTACATTCGTGGGTTTCCAGGCCTATGAATACATGCATGCATACAGCGAACTGAACCTGAAACTGACTTCAGGCGTGTATGGCTCGACCTTCTTTTTGCTCACTGGCTTTCACGGCTTTCACGTCACGGTAGGAGCGATCATGCTGTCGGTTATCCTGTATCGCGTTCTGAAAGGGCACTTTACGCCGCAGCAGCATTTTGCATTTGAAGGTGCTGCCTGGTATTGGCACTTTGTGGATGTGGTCTGGCTTGGCCTGTATGTAGTGATCTACTGGTTATAAGACCTTCTGGCGCAATAAGAACTAACAAAAAAGCCGCACTTCGGTGCGGTTTTTTTACGAGAAAAGAATGGCAGTTGCTGCTATGGTAAGTTTTCTAGCGAAGTCCGGTCGGTTGTATCAGCCCGAAGTAATGCGCCGCCAGCAGTAATGCAAATAACGCGATTGAAAGTCCGACCCGTAGCGCCAGTGCCGTGACGGTACGGTTGCTTTTACCTTTGTCTTTCATCAGAAATACCAGCGCAGATACGAGGCTGGCAATAATCAGGATGAATCCGACTGCGATGATTATTTTCATGATGGGGTGTCATGTGCGAAAGTGTTTCGATTACGGTACGCGCATTGCCAACAACGCGGCGTACCGGGAGGTGACATTGTAATGCCTAGTGTATTTCGCTTCAGGCTGATTCCATTTGTTGCCACCTTATTGGTTATGGCGATCGGGATTACGGCGGGGCAGTGGCAAACCCGGCGTGCTGCAGAAAAGACCGCGATTGCAGTAAAGTTGGCGCAGCGTGCGACAGCGCCGCACTTAGCCATAGAGGCGCGGCCGCTTGAAATAGCCGATGTGGAATACCGCAAGGTGAGTATCAAGGGAGAATTCATTCCCAACTGGACGGTCTATTTGGATAACCGTCCTTACCAGGGCGTCGCCGGGTTGTATGTCTTGATGCCGTTCAGGATTGATGGGTCCAGGATGCACGTATTGGTTGCGCGCGGCTGGGTGCCGCGCAATCCGGCTGATCGGAAAAAATTGCCGGTAATACCGACCCCCTCAGGCATGATTACAGTGCAAGGTATGGCCCGGCGTAATCCAGGCAAGCTATTGCAACTTGGGCAACCGGACGCATTGCGCCCAGGCGCCATCCTGCAAAATCTGGAGGTTGCCCGTTTTGCGCAAGCCAGCGGTTTGCAGATGCAGCCTTTCCTGCTGGAGCAGTCTAGCGCGCTACCGGATGGCTTGAAGCGGGATTGGCCGCTGCCGTCAATCGGCATAGACAAACATCGGGGTTATGCGTTTCAATGGTTCGCGCTGACTGCGGTGGCATTTATATTTTTTGTAGTGACAGGATTTCGACGTGGAACAAAATAAGCAACAACAGCAACAACGCACTGGGCGCGGCAAATTATTCTTGGTGCTGGCGATCTGTGCTGCACCTTTGATCGCCTCTTATTTTACGTATTACGTAATTAAGCCATCGAGTCGAACCAACTACGGGACTTTACTGGACCCGAGAAATTACCCGATGCCGGTACTGAACAGTGCCGGGCTGGATGGCTCCCAGCTTTCCTTGCAGGCTTACCAGGGCAAGTGGCTGATGGTGCAGGCCAATGACGCTAATTGTCAGCCTTCCTGCCAAAAGAGACTTAACGATATGCGCCAGTTGCGTCTGGCGCAAGGCAAGGAAATGGATCGCATCGAACGCGTCTGGCTCATTACCGACAACAAGCCGCTCGACACTATCCTGCTGCGCGAATACGACGGCATGCGTTATTTGCGCGTGTCGCCGCAAGTCTTGCAAGCCTGGTTGCCGGTGAACCAGGGTGGCGTTGTTTCCGATCATATTTACCTGATTGATCCATTGGGCAATCTGATGATGCGCTATCCAAAAGACGCCGACCCGAACAAGATCAAGAAGGACCTGATCAAGTTGTTGAGCGCGTCAGCCGTTGGTTGACTCAATACTATGTTGATTCAACTTGGCATCATGGGGCTGCTGGTGGCACTGTTGCCACTGACGCTGGTTTGGGTTTCGGTAGACGCGAATAAATATCGTAAGCTGGCTTGGGTTAGCGTTTTCCTGACTTTCGACCTGATCATGTTCGGCGCCTTTACCCGTCTGACCGATTCCGGCTTGGGTTGTCCCGACTGGCCGGGCTGTTATGGCGAAGCTAATCCATTCCTGGCGCATGCCGATATTCATGCGGCCCAGATCTTGATGCCCGGCGGCCCGGTAACCGTATTGAAAGCCTGGGTCGAGATGGTGCATCGCTATCTTGCGATGGGTGTCGGGGTACTGATCATTGCACTTATGGTGATTGCCTGGCGCTTGTGGCTTATAGATACGGAACGAATAAAGTTGGAGCCGGATACCCTCTCCCCAGCCCTCTCCCAGAGGGAGAGGGTGAGAACAGCAACCCGGAAAATAAAACTCTTTCCGGGTCGAATTAATAGATATGGACGTAAGTCTGCTAGTGCTATTCGGCCTGGCTTGCCGACCTGGCTGCTATTTTTTGTCTGCTTGCAGGGTGCGTTTGGGGCCTGGACAGTGACGCTGAAATTGCAGCCGGTGATCGTGACCATCCATCTTTTGCTCGGCATGACGCTATTGGCCTTGTTGACCTGGTTGGCAGCGCGCCAAAGCGCGCCAGTTGTACCAAACCCGCAGGTGGCGACGTTGCGATTGCCTGCAATGCATCTGTCAGCAGCTTTTGCGCTGGCGTTGCTGTTTTGCCAGATCGCTCTGGGCGGCTGGGTTAGTACCAATTACGCCGCGCTCGCCTGTACCGATTTTCCGCTGTGCCAAGGCGCGCTGGTACCGCAAATGGATTTCGAACATGGGTTTACACTGTGGCGGCATCTTGGCAAGACTGCCGCCGGCGATTATCTTCCGTTTTCGGCTTTGACCGCGATCCACTGGGTGCATCGCAATTTCGCATTTATCGTTATCGGCTGCATTGTCTGGGTTGGATATCGTGCTCTGAAAATTGCAGCTTTACGCCAAATCGCACGCTGGCTGCTGATTGTTGTGGGCTTGCAATTTGCGACAGGACTTTCGACCATATTCCTGAACTGGCCGTTAGCTATTGCAGTACTGCACAACGGCGGCGCGGCGCTGCTCGTGCTGTTGCTGGTGATGCTAAACTACAAGGCAACCCTTTCTTCCCAAGTCTTGCCGGGCGTCTCGCATATACGGCCATCATCTTTTTAAACGCACACTAATGACAACCCTTATCGCTTCTCAAAACCGTCTCGCACAATATCTAGCGCTGACCAAGCCGCGCGTAACGCAACTAGCCGTGTTTTGCGCAGTGATTGGCATGTTCCTGTCCACCACGGATTTGCCGGACTGGAAAATCGTCATTGCTGCGACTGTTGGCATCTGGTTGCTGGCAAGTGCTGCATTCGCGGTCAACTGCCTGGTGGAGCGTGAAATCGATTCGCGTATGGCCCGCACCGCGCGTCGGCCGACTGCCAACGGTGCCATTACGGTACCGCAAACACTGGTTTTTTCTGGCGTTCTGGGTGGCATCGGTATGTTGGTTTTATACAATTTGGTCAATCCGCTGACGATGTGGCTGACTTTCGCCACTTTCGTCGGTTATGCAGTGATTTACACTATCATTCTGAAGCCGGCGACGCCGCAAAACATTGTCATCGGCGGCCTGTCCGGTGCGATGCCGCCTGCGCTCGGATGGGCCGCGATAGCTAATGATGTGCCGATGCAGGCTTGGCTGCTAGTGTTGATTATTTTCGTCTGGACGCCGCCGCATTTCTGGGCGCTTGCCATGTACCGGCGCGATGATTATGCAAAGTCGGGATTGCCCATGCTACCGATTACGCATGGCATGGAATTTACTGGCTTTCATGTTTGGTTGTATACAATCGTACTGGTTGCCACCACTACTCTGCCGTATGCGGTTCGCATGAGCGGCTTGATTTATCTGTCTAGCGCACTGATATTGGGTACTATTTTTCTGCGGTACGCGTGGCGAATTTACCGCCATTACAGCGACTTGTTAGCGCGTAAGACATTTGCCTATTCGATTATTTACCTGTCGCTGTTATTCACGGCCTTGTTGGTCGATCACTATTTATCATTTTAAATCCATGCGCCTATTTTCTGTATATTTCATATCACGCGCGCTGCTTGTTGCTGCAGTTCTTACACTGACCGCTTGCGGCGACAAATCTCTGTCGGAAAGTTTGCAAAACTTGATATCTCCTGACAAGGTTGCCTTTCAAAATACTGACATCACAGGGATTGATTACGCCAAGGATTTTACGCTGACCGATCATCATGGCAAAATTCGGACTCTGGCCGATTTCAAGGGCAAGGCCGTTGTGATTTTCTTTGGTTACACGCAGTGCCCCGATGTCTGCCCAACCACCATGGCAGAAATGGCAACTGTCATGCAAGAGTTAGGCCCGTTGTCAGACCGGGTGCAAGTGTTGTTTGTATCGATTGATCCAGAACGCGACACACAAGCATTGCTGGCGCAATACGTGCCGGCCTTCGATTCACGCTTCCTGGGCATGGTTGGCGACAAGGCTGCCACTGAAAAAATAGCCAAGGACTTTCGTATTTTTTATCAAAAAGTGCCGGGCAAGGAGCCTGGCAGCTACACGATGGATCACACCGCCGGTAGCTATGTGTTCGACCCGCAGGGCCGGATGCGTTTGTTCATCCGGCACGGACAAGGGGCAGCGCCGATTGCCAGCGACTTGAAACTGCTACTGAAATAAGGCATGTTGGAACGAAAAAAAGCGCTCGGAGGAGCGCTTTTTACATGTTAAATCCGGCGACTTAAAGCTGGGGTCGCCAATCAGATGTACGCTACCAGCGCCCCCTTCATTTTTTTCAGTGCGACAGCTTCAATCTGGCGGATGCGCTCGGCAGAAACACCGAATTCGTTGGCCAGCGTGTGTAGAGTGGCGCCGGAGCCATCGTCATTAGCCAGCCAGCGGGCTTCTACAATGCGGCGTGAACGAGCGTCCAGTGTGCCAAGTGCCGTTTGCAGCCCTTCAGATTGGAGACGATCGGTCTGTTGCGCTTCCAGCACTTTGGTAGGTTCAGTGGTTTCCGAAGACAGATAGGCAATCGGCGCGAACTTGTCCTCGTCATCGTCGGTTAGTGGTTCCAGCGCAATGTCGCGACCGGTCAGACGCGTTTCCATTTCAATGACTTCTTCGCGTTTGACATTCAAGGTTTCAGCTAGCGCATTGATCTGCTTCGGCGTCATCGTGCCCAAGCCTTCCTTGTGGCTGCGCAGATTGAAGAACAGCTTGCGCTGTGCCTTGGTGGTTGCAACTTTGACCAAGCGCCAGTTTTTCAGGATGTACTCATGCATCTCGGCCTTGATCCAGTGCATCGCATACGACACCAGGCGTACACCTTGGTCTGGATCGAAGCG
Organism: Glaciimonas sp.; assembly: GCA_012927585.1. Classification (GTDB taxonomy): domain Bacteria; phylum Pseudomonadota; class Gammaproteobacteria; order Burkholderiales; family Burkholderiaceae_D; genus AVCC01. The sequence goes on along the minus strand of JABBOY010000017.1, from coordinate 47,342 downwards.
TTTGACCGCTTTCATCAGGCCGATATTGCCTTCCTGAATCAGATCCGCATGCGGCAGGCCGTAGCCTAGGTAGCCGCGCGCAATCGATACTACCAAGCGCAAATGCGATAGCACCATATCCTGCGCTGCAGCCAGATCGTTTTGCTCACGCAAGCGACGCGCTAGAGACATTTCCTCTTCGTGGCTTAACATAGGCAAGCGGTTGACTGCCGAGATGTAAGCGTCAATATTGCCCAAGCTACCCGAAAATCCCAGCGCGAGTGCATTATTGTTATTGGCAAACAACGCTGGCGCGACAGACTGAGACTGAGTGGTTGGTACTTTCATTTTTCTCCTCACATTACTGATGGTGAAATTGCTTGGCGGCATGCCTATCAAGTTCTGCTGGTATCTTAGCACTCTCTATAAGAGAGTGCTAAATTGCGTTTTGGTTGCATGGGGTGTCAATGTTTATTGTCAATTGTGTAGGCGATCACGTTGTTGGAAAGTATAGAGACGAATTAGTTCTACTAATTGCGTTGCATCAAATACTTTTGTTCGATTTATGGTTTTAAAAATCACATAAATCATAAAATGCAGGGTATATCGTTTTTATATAAATTTTCACGCTGTAATATAATGACTTTTTAAAAATACATTGCTCAGTATATTTTAAAAGCGTTAAGGCGCTTGGGCTAAATGCTTGCGTACCGACAGAGTGGCGCCGAACAGGCCCAGCGCGGCGCTGATCGCTAGCAGTGCTAGCGTGGTGGATAAGTCCAGTGCAGTAAGACGGAACTCCGATGTGTAGAGCTGGGCAAATTCTGCAATCGCGTCGTTAAGCGGTTGCAGCGCCAGCGCCACCGCTCCCAGCGCCACCGCGCCGGCGCACAGGCCGAGCAGCGCACCAGTATAGTAAAACGGCCTATGGATGAAAGCGTCGGTGGCGCCGAGCAGACGCGATACCGCAATTTCTTCGCGCTGCGTCAGCACTTGCAGGCGCACCGTATTGAACACCACTGCCATTACTACCACGCCCAGCGTCACCGCCAGCAGCAGCAGAGCCAGTCGCATAATCCGTAGCATCGCAGCCAACCGCTTGACCCAGTCTGAATCAATTTGTACCGTCTCGACTCCCGGCAACGCTTTCAGGCGCTCGGCCAGCGCCTCTACTGCCGCAACATCGGTATTCGATAGCCGGACGATGTAGGCGTCGGGTAAAGGGTTCTGGCCCAGTGTGGATAGCGCATCGGCCAACCCGGTTTTTTTCTTGAGAGCGTCCAGCGCCTGTGCCCGCGAGACGAATTCAATCCGGGATTTTTTGCTGGACGGCGGTAGTGTGTTGCGGATGCCGGATGCCAGTGCGCGCGCCTGATCGGCCGGCGTGCCGGCCGCCAGGAACAAGCTGATTTCGGGCTCTACCGCCAATTGTTGCGTAACCGGCTGGATGTTTTCGAACAGGGTCAGACCGGCGATCGGCAGGACTAGCGCAATTGCCACCACCAGCACATTGAAGGCGAAACTGCCGGGTGACCTGACAAGTTTGCGCAGCGCTTCAGTCAGCGCGAAACGATGTTCCCGGAGCCAGATTTTCATGCTATCTCCTTACGCCAAGTTTCAATTAGTTGACTTTGGCACAGGTAAATTACACGCGTGGCGCTATCGAGAAATTGTTCATCGTGAGTCGAAATCAGGCAGGTTACGCCGGCGCTGTGAAACGCCTTGAGCGCTTCGAGTACCTGGTTGGCACTGTCGCGGTCGAGATTGGCGGTTGGCTCGTCGGCCAGAATCAGCTGCGGCCGGTTGACGATTGCGCGCGCAATCGCCACCCGTTGCTGTTCGCCGCCGGACAGCGCTTGCGGCTCCGATCTGGCGCGCTCCAGCAGGCCGACCTTGTCCAGCGCCGCTAGTGCGCGCTTCTCGGCTTCTGCCGAGGATGCGCCGGTAACGATCAGCGGCAGCATCACGTTGGCCAGTACGTGGCGGTCTTGCAGTAGACGCTGTTGCTGGAAGATCAAGCCCAGATTGCGGCGCAGATAAGGCAGGCCGGCACGTTTTAGCTTACCGATATCCTGGCCGTTTAGTGTGATCTGGCCGCTGCTCGGGCGTTCGATAGCCGCAAGCAATTTAAGCAGGGTCGATTTGCCGGCGCCGGACGGGCCGGCCAAAAACACCAGTTCACCTTTGCTGATTGTCAGGGTGATGTCGCTGAGTGCCGTAACATCGTGGTCATAGCGTTTGGAAACATGCTGGAACGCGATCATGATTGTGCGCAGTGCCTGCTTGGGTGCGATTCGGATTTGTTTCGGTCTTGATTCCGGTAATGCTTAACTGAAGATTGCATCGACGAATTCGTGGGCATCGAACGGTTGCAAGTCTTCAATCTTTTCGCCCACGCCAATGAAATAAATCGGGATTGGGCGGTTTCTTGCCACCGCAGCGATTATGCCGCCTTTGGCGGTGCCGTCCAGTTTGGTCACCACCAAGCCGGTCAGGCCCAGCGCATCGTCGAAAGCCTTGACCTGAGTCAGCGCGTTTTGGCCGGTATTGCCGTCGATCACCAGCAATATTTCGTGCGGTGCGCCCTCGCTTCCCTTGCCGATCACGCGTTTGATTTTCTTCAGTTCTTCCATCAGGTGCAACTGAGTCGGCAGCCGCCCAGCGGTATCTACCATCACTACATTGATACCGCGCGCCCGCGCCGATTGCACCGCATCGAATGCGATTGCGGCTGGGTCGCCGGATTCCTGCGAAATCACGCTGACATTGTTGCGCTCGCCCCAGACTGTCAATTGCTCACGTGCCGCGGCCCGGAAAGTGTCCCCGGCGGCGAGCAACACCGACTGGCCGTTGGCCTGTAAATGCTTGGCTAATTTACCGATAGTAGTGGTCTTGCCAGCCCCGTTGACACCGGCGATCATGATCACCAGCGGTTGGTGCCGGCCAAGTTCGAACGGTTTTTGTAGCGGTGTCAACATCTCGATCAAGAGTCCGCGCAAAGCAGTTTTGACCTGCGCTGCCTCAGTGAGTTTTTCGGTTTTGACTTTCTTTTTCAGCGCGTTAAGCAGGAACATGGTCGCTTCCATGCCAGCGTCGGCCATTAGCAGCGCCGCTTCCAGTTCTTCGTACAAGTCGTCGTTGATTTTTGCGCCGACGAATAGCATTGTCAGGTTGTTGGAGGTTTTCGACAGGCCGGCTTTTAGGCGGGCTAGCCAAGTACGCTTGGCTTCCGGCTGCGCTTCTGGCGTTGCAAACAAGCTGGCGCTAGAGACTGGCTCCGGTTCCGACTTTGGTATGGGCGTTAGCGCAGGTGGCGGCAATGTCGAGTCCTGGATTTCGACGGTCTCGGGTTTGGGTTTTTTTTTGAAGAAACTAAACATGGGAATGGGGGTCTGTAGCGATGGAGCATGCAAGGAGATACAATCAACCGCATTCTAACAGAGCAGACAATTATGAAATTTCGACTTCTCGTTTCAGCCGGGCTGCTGGCGCTGTCGCCAGTTTTCGCACTGGCGCAGCCGGCGCAGGAATTCATGCTGAAAAACGGCATGAAAATCATTGTTAAGGAAGATCATCGGGCGCCGACAGCAGCGCAAATGGTGTGGTACAAAATCGGCGCGATGGATGAATTCAACGGTACCACCGGTGTCGCGCATGCGCTGGAACACATGATGTTCAAAGGCACCAAAACCCTTAAGCCGGGCGAATTCAGCGCCAAGGTAGCTGCGCTGGGTGGGCGCGAAAACGCCTTCACCAGCAAGGATTACACTGCGTATTTTGAGCAAATCGGGCAATCGAAACTGGAAACGGTGATGGCGCTGGAGGCCGACCGCATGGCCAATCTGGTGTTCGACCCGAAGGAGTTCGCCCAAGAAATCCGGGTTGTGATGGAGGAGCGCCGCCTGCGTACCGACGATCAGGCGATGGCGCTGGTGGGCGAGGCCCTGGACGCCGCCGCATTCGTTGCACATCCGTATCACCATCCGATTGTCGGCTGGATGGACGATTTGCAGCAGATGACAGTGCAGGACGTCAAAGCCTGGCATGACCGCTGGTATGCGCCGAATAATGCAACGCTGGTGGTCGCTGGCGATGTTGATGCTGCCAAAGTGGTCAAGCTGGCCGAGAAATATTTCGGCAAAATTCCAGCCAAGGTATTGCCGGTGCGCAAGCCGCAACAAGAGCCGCTGCAACGTGGCATCAAGCGCGTGACCGTTAAGGCGCCCGCCGAAAATCCTTTCGTGGTGCTGGCCTTCAAGGTGCCAACCTTGCGCGATGTGGAAAAAGATGACGATGTGCATGCGCTCGACGTGTTGTCGGCGGTGCTCGACGGCTACGACAATGCGCGGCTGAATGCGCAGTTGGTACGTGCCGATAAGGTCGCCAATACAGTCGGCGCCGGTTATTCCAGCAACGCCCGCGGCCCGGTCCTATTTACTCTGGAAGGTACACCGAGCGCAGGCACCACCACCGTACAACTGGAAGCGCGATTGCGCGCCGAAGTCGCGCGTATCGCCCGCGAAGGCGTGCCCGAAGATGAACTCAAACGAGTCAAGACGCAACTGATTGCCGGCCAGGTCTACAAGCGCGATTCAATATTCGGTCAGGCGATGGAAATCGGCATGATGGAAATGACCGGCGTGTCGTACAAGCAGATCGACCGCATCATCGACAAGCTGCGGGCGGTCACTTCGCAACAGGTCCAATCAGTCGCGCAACGCTATTTCGGCGACGATGCGCTAACGATAGCCACGCTAGAACCGCTGCCGCTAACGGAAAAACCGGCAAAAGTCACCGAGATGAAGGGGCTGCGGCACTGAGAAGCCGCTTGCCTTGCACGACCCAACCCGAAAAAAATTGAGAAAAATATGACACGCATTTTATCTACAATAGGGATCGCCATTTGCTTCGTGACTGGTACTGTTCCCGCCTACGCTGCGCTGCAGATCCAGAACTGGACGCTGGAAAATGGAGCGCGCGTGCTGTTTGTCGAAAACCGCACAATTCCGATGCTCGATGTCAGCGTCGAGTTCGATGCCGGTGCGCGCCGTGATCCAACGGGCAAAGCCGGCTTGGCGGCGTTCACTAACGGCATGCTGGCGCGCGGCGTGCTGGCGGTGGCAACTGAGCCGGCGCTGTCCGAAGCGCAGGTGTCGGACGCCTTCGCCGACACCGCAGCCCAGCGCAGCGGCGCTGCCGGCAGCGAGCGCGCCGGCGTAAGTTTACGTACCTTGTCCAGCCCGGCCGAGCGCGATGCCTCGCTGGCGCTGCTAGCACGCTTGCTAGCGCAGCCGAGTTTTCCAGAGGACATCCTGGCGCGCGACAAGGCGCGCACTATCGCCAATCTGAAGGAGGAGTTGACCAAGCCGGAAGCGATTGCCGACAAGGCGTTCTGGAAGGCTTTGTATGGCAACCATCCGTACGGGCAGCAAGCTAGCGTTGATTCGGTCGCGGCCATCAGCCGTGCCGATGTGTTGGAATTTCATCGCAGTCATTACGTTGCCGACCGTGCGGTAATCGCATTGATCGGCGACATATCTCGGCCCGAAGCGGATGCAATTGCACAGCAGTTAACGCGGCGTCTGCCACATAGCGCTGCGGCGCTGCCGGCAATGCCGGACGTGCCGCCAGCCCACGCAGAAGAATTGCGTATCCCGCATCCAGCCTCGCAAGCTCACATCCTTATCGGTGCGCCGGCGTTGCAACGCAACGACCCGGATTATTTCACGCTGACGGTGGGTAATTACATTTTGGGCGGCGGCGGCTTCGTCTCGCGCCTGACCCGCGAAGTGCGCGAAAAGCGCGGCTTGTCGTACAGTATTTATAGTTATTTCAGCCCGATGGTGCAGCCTGGGCCGTTCCAGATCGGCTTGCAAACCAGCAAGGCGCAGGCCGATGACGCGCTCAAAGTAGTGCGCAGCACGTTGACCACTTTTCTGCAAGATGGCCCGAGCCAGGCTGAGCTGAAGGCCGCCAAGGATAATCTGATTGGGGGTTTTGCCTTGCGCATCGACAACAACCGCAAGATTCTCGATAATATCGCCGCCATCGGCTATTACCAGTTGCCGTTGGATTATCTCGATACCTGGACGGCCAACATTGCCAAAGTTACGACGGCCGACATTCGGGCCGCATTCGCACGCAAAGTGGCGCGCGACAAACTGGTCACGGTGGTGGTCGGCGTGGATCAGCAAAAATAGCTCGAAACGTATTCCGTAAGGCTATACTCAATGTTGTATTTATTTTATTTCAATGAAATAATGCGGAGATGACACTATTTATTCATATACTCCTTAATACCTACCATACATGCTGCCACAGAAAAAATATTCCGGGAAGACTAAACAAACCGCACCCGGCCGTCCTCGCGGCGGCCCGGCGCAACAAGTGCGCATCATTGGCGGCCAGTGGAAACGCACACCTCTTTTAGTACTGGATGCGGCAGGTTTGCGCCCGACCCCGGACCGGGTGCGCGAAACGGTATTCAACTGGCTGCATTTTTTGCAGGATGGTGCGTGGAGTCAGTTGCATTGCCTTGATTTGTTCGCCGGTACTGGCGCGCTCGGTTTCGAGGCGGCCAGTCGCGGCGCGGCCAGCGTCTTGATGGTGGAAGAGCACACCCCGGCGGCGCAACAGCTTCAGGCTACCAAAGACAAGCTGCAAGCCGCGCAAGTCAGCATTCTGCGCGGCGATGCAATTTCGGTGGCGCACAAGTTGACCGGCAGCACGCCGGATGGTGCTCAGCGCTTCGACCTGATTTTCCTCGACCCGCCCTATGCGCAAGAATGGCTGGCGCGCATATTGCCGCTGTGCGTACACTTATTGTCCGAAAACGGTATCATTTACGCCGAATCCGAGATTGCGCTAACACAGGATAGCCCGCCAGAATGGCTGGCGCCGTGGCAAGTGATTCGGCAAGGGGAGGCGGGACTGGTGTTCTATCATTTGCTGCAACGCAAGAATTAAGCGTCAGACAGACCAATTTGGCATGTTTTATGATGCATAATGCGCGTTCAATTTGGTTGATATTTCGAGGGAAAGTCGATGGTTATTGCTGTATATCCGGGAACATTCGATCCGCTCACGCGCGGTCACGAAGATCTAGTGCGCCGTGCTTCGAGCTTATTCAGTAAGCTGATTGTCGGGGTCGCCGACAGCAAAAACAAAAGTCCGTTTTTTGCCCTGGATGAGCGGTTGTCGATTGCCAACGAAGTGCTGGGCCATTATCCAAACGTGCAAGTCGAGAGTTTTTCCGGCTTGCTGAAGGATTTTGTGCGCCGCCACGACGCGCGCGTCATCGTGCGTGGTTTGCGCGCAGTGTCGGACTTTGAATACGAATTCCAGATGGCCGGCATGAATCGCTACTTGCTGCCGGATGTCGAAACCATGTTCCTGACGCCGTCTGATCAATACCAGTTCATTTCCGGCACCATCGTGCGCGAGATTGCGACCCTGGGCGGCGACGTTTCCAAGTTCGTCTTCCCTTCGGTCGAGAAATGGCTACAATCCAAGTTGACGGAACAAAAGCAAGAGCCTGATTGAGTTTGATTGAGCCGCAGACCGCTGCGGCACAAGCCGAATTCCAGCGGCAAAAAAGAGGTGTCTTATGGCATTACTAATAACGGATGACTGTATCAACTGCGACGTGTGCGAGCCCGAGTGTCCGAACGAAGCGATATACATGGGGCCGGAGATCTATGAGATCGACCCTGACAAATGCACCGAGTGCGTCGGCCATTACAAAGAGCCGCAATGCCAGCAAGTGTGCCCGGTAAGCTGTATCCCGTTCAACCCGGATCGGCGCGAGACCAAAGAGCAGTTGCAAGCCAAGTATGAGCGGCTACAGGCGGAATTGAAGACAAGTTAAGCGCTTGTGGATTAAAAGCCAGCGCTTGCTGTGAAAAAAGGAGAGATTTTCAATCTCTCCTTTTTTTATGCCAGCCGCTATCACAAAAGTAAAGAATCAAAACGCCAGCGTGATATAGACTTCCTGTCCTAACCGTACGCTCTGGCCCTTCCCCTGCTGCAGAATCACATTCATGCCGAATGTGATGCCGCCATCGACCTTGGGATTGGCGCGATAACTGCGCAGAATGTCCAGCGGGTCTGGGCCGACAATGCCGGTGGCTTGATCGACCGACGGTATCGGACAGCGCGCACAGGGCTTTACCGGTTTTAATGTGGCCTCGCCAATACGCAGGCTTTCCATGTAATCTTCTTCAAACGCTTCCACGCCATCAATCACGAGATTCGGGCGGAAGCGGTTCATCGGCAGCGGTGCGCGATCCTGTACAGCCAATTTTTGGTTCAGGTCGGCCAGCGATGCTTGTGAAATCAGCATGAATGGATAACCGTCCGAGAACAGCGCCGGCACATCGGCATGCGACGTCCAGCGGGTGTTCGTGACGCGGCTGGCGTGTGGATGAAAGCGCACCAATCGACATGGCACCTCCAATAGTTGAGAAAACCAGCGCGCCGTAACGGCGTCGCAATCGTAAGCCGTCAGGCTATCGTCCCAGACCTGCACGGTCATGGTGGGCGCGTGTTCCGCATCGGGTAGGTCGAGCGGAATCTCGTGATCCGGCATCCCGGCGGCGCGCAGTTGCAGCCGGGCGGCATAAATACTGGGCTTAATTCGCGCCATTGCCGGATATTCGCGCTGGGTCATGAAGTTGCCTTGTGTATCCACTACCATCCACTCGCGGTCGTAGATACCGTCGTGCATCAGGCCGGCAGGCGTCAAGGTCGCCTCGGTCAATGCAATCGCGCCGCAGGATTTGATTGGGTAAAAATTCAGTTCGGTTAGCTTCGGCATGTTTTGTCAGATTTTTTGTTGGGTGGTTTCAGTCTACGAATGAATCAAACCGGATATCGAATTCCTGTAAGGCCTGTTGCGCTCCTTGCATTTTCCGGCGGAATTCGGGCCCCCGTTTTAGCGCCAGTCCCACCGCCAGGATGTCAATCACAACCAGGTGCGCCAATCGTGCGGAAATCGGCGTATAGGGATCGATATTGAAGCTGATGTCAATCGGAATCAGTACTGTTGCCAGTGCGGCAAGCGGCGTACCGCTTGGGGTCAGTGCGATGATGCTGGCGCCGCCTTTGCGCGCTAATTCCACGCTGCGCAGCAGGGAAGTGCTGTTGCCGCGTTGCGAAATGGCGACTACCGTATCGCCTTCTTTAAGTAGCGTGGCCGCGATGCTATGAATGTGCGGATCGGCATAGGCGACGGTCGGTACGCCGGAACGGAAAAACTTATGCTGGGCATCGGCCGCGACAATGCCGGAGCTGCCCTGGCCATAAAATTCTATTTTGTTGGATTGCACCAATATATCCAGCGCGCGCTGAATCGCATCCGGCTTCAGATGGTTCCTCAATTCGAGCAAAGTGTGGATCGAGCGGCTACAGATCTTGTTGACGAGGTCGGCCGCAAGGTCATCTTGCGCTGGCGATTCGGGTGTGCCCGGCATTGCCAGCGCAATGTTTTGCGCCAGCTTGAGTTTGAACGCATGCCAGCCTTCATAGCCAAGCGAGCGGCAGAAGCGTACTACTGTCGGTTCCGATACTTGTGCGTTTTTGGCTAACGCCGTAATGTTTTCGGCGACCGTGGCTTCAGGGTGTGCAAGTATCGCGAGCGCGACTTTTTTCTCCGATTTGGAGAGTGCATCGAGCTGGGTTCGTATCGATTCAAGCAGCATGCTGTTCTTTCAGGATTGCGGCAAGACTTCTTCGCGCCACTGCAAGCTATTGCGGCCGATCAAGGCGCTGGCAGCAGGAGGCCCCCAAGTGCCCGCAGTATATGGAAGCGGCTCGGTTTCGTTCTGCTCCCAGTAGTTCAGGACCGGTTCGATCCATTCCCATGCCGCTTCCAGTTCATCGCCGCGCATGAACAGTGTGAGTTGGCCGCGCAATACATCCAGCAGCAAACGCTCATAAGCTTCCATGCGCGGTGCGCGGAAGGTTTCGAGGAAATCCATCTCCAGTTCAACCGGCTTTAAGCGCATGCTGTCGCCGGGTGTTTTAGCCATCAAATGGAGCGTAAGTCCTTCATCCGGCTGGAGCCGGATGACCAGGAAGTTTGGCTGAAAACTGTTGCTGTCCTGGGCAAAAATAGAATGGGGAATCGGCTTGAAACGCACCACGATTTCAGCCAGGCGATCCGGCATGCGCTTTCCGGTTCTTAAATAAAACGGCACGCCGGCCCAGCGCCAGCTATCGATTTCCGTTTTCAAGGCAACGAAGCTTTCGGTGCGCGAATGCGGATCGGCGTCGGCTTCATCCCGATAACCGGGTACGGCAACGCCTTCAATGTAACCGGCGCGGTATTGGCCGCGCACCACATCTTGTGCCAGTGTGGTCGGCGTAAAGCGGCGCAGGGAGTGCAGTACCTGTAGTTTTGCGTCGCGTACCGCATCGGGGGCAATCGATGTCGGCGGTTCCATGGCGACGATGCACAGCAACTGCAGCAGATGGTTTTGCAGCATGTCGCGCAATGCGCCGGAGGTATCGTAATAATCCATGCGAGTGCCTACGCCCAAATCTTCGGCGATAGTGATTTGCACGTCGGAAATCCATTCGCGCCGCCACAATGGTTCGAATAATACGTTGCCGAAACGCAGCGCCAGCAGGTTCTGTACTGTTTCCTTGCCCAGGTAATGATCGATGCGAAATATCTGCGACTCCGAGAACACGCAGCCGACTTCAGCATTAATCTGTTTGGCGCTGGCGAGGTCGCGGCCGAGCGGCTTTTCCAGGACGACGCGGGAATTCTTGTTTACCAAGTTGGATTCGGCAAGGTTGCCGCAAATCTTGGAAAACAGGCCTGGCGGCGTGGCCAGATAATACACGCGCGTGATTGCCGCATCGTCGCGCACCGCTGCCACCAGCGCTGGATAGCTGCCAAGGTCGTCGGCGTCTAGTCGGACGTAGACAATCCGATTGAGGAATGCCTGCCAGGAGGTCGTGTCTGGAATATTTTTTTTGAGGTGAATTTTTGCCTTCTTATCGATTTCACGGTGGAAATCTTCCTGCTCCCAGTCATTGCGGCCGATGCAAATAATGCGTGCGGTTTCTGGAAAGCTGCCGGCAACGCTGCATGAAAACAAAGCGGGAAGCAATTTTCGCATTGCCAAATCACCGCTGCCACCAAACAGAACAAAGTCGAAATCGTTAAGAATCATTTTGTGGTTTGCGTAAGTTAATCGGATCAATTCTTCGGAATTCATAAGTATCGTAGGTCGGGTTAGCGTAGCGTAACCCGACATTCTCACCCGCACATATCGGGTTACGCGATGCAGCCGCTAGCCCGGCCTGCAAAGTAAGCATATTCAGGTAGCCCAGGCACATCCACGCGCATTGATAATACACAGCCGGACAATGGATATTCTGCCAGTTCTGCCGCCCTACGATTGTGCCGTGCGCTGGTGATATACAAGGTGCGTAAATCCTCGCCGCCAAAAGCGATCATGGTCGGGCAGCGCAAAGGTAGCGGGATTTCGCGCAGAATTTCACCTTCCGGCGACAGTTGTAGCAGGCGTCCGCCATCAAACATTGCGCACCAATAAGCGCCTTCGCTATCGACTGCGGCACCGTCCGGGCGGCCGCCATAATTATCCAGTTTGTCATTGGAGAACTGTCTGAAAACCTGTGGCGAGCTGGCTGTACCGTGTTCCAGATCGAATGCATAACGGCGTATCACGTGTGCAGTCGTGTCGGCGTGATACAGGGTGCGGTTGTCCGGGCTGAATGCCAGGCCGTTCGATACCGTGACGCCGCTCCAATGCTGACGCACTACGCCTTGATCGAGGCAATACATGGTGCCCAATTGCCGGTCGCGCGGTTCATACAGGGAGCCGGCCCAAAAGCGCCCGGCAGCATCGCAGCGTCCATCGTTAAATCGCGTCGTCGCTGTGTCATAAGGTGCGGGTGCAATTGTCTGTAATGTGCCGTTATCCGTGTTCAGATGGAAGAATCCCGTGCGTAACGCGACGATCAACCCACCCGCCGCGTTGCGTGCAATGCAGCCTGGTTCGCACGGCATTTGCCAACTGCTGTGCTCATTATTTGCGGGATTCAGCCGGTGTACCGCATGGCCGACGATGTCGACCCAGTACAGTGCCGCCTCATTCGGGTGCCAGAGCGGACATTCGCCGACTTCCATCGGCTGGTCAAATGCGACCTGAACAGGATTCATGACGGCAGGTCTTGCACAAGAAGTTGCCCGGAGCGGAGTGCCTGAAACGCGGTGCTGGCAATGCGTGGTTGAGGAAACATATCTGACTGAATATGAAATGGATAAAATGTTATGAAATTAAACTATACATTAATTTCAGGTAAAAATACTACATAAATTATGTATTTAACTAATGCATTGTTGGTAATCTTCCCGCTGGAGATTACATTATATTCAGTAGCATAGGCCTCTATGCTAAACCCCCGGAGCAGAAGGGATCGCCTGCGTGGAAACCGCAATATTTTGTATAAGTATCAGGTTATTTTATGGTAATTGCCGGTGCCCAATCTCTACGCGTTCAATTCTATTTATTGTAGTAATATTACGCAATGAGATTTATAAGGATTACATCATGCCACTACATCCTGTTGTATCTGCTGTTACCGAGCGCATCATCGCACGCAGCGCGCCTTACCGTACTGCCTATCTGGACCGACTGGAGGCGGCGCGTTTGGACACTGTCCAGCGTAGCAGTTTGTCGTGTACTAACCTGGCGCATGGCTTTGCCGCGTTCCCGGCCAATGACAAACTGGTGTTGAAACAGCAGAAAAAACCCTCAGTGGCGATCGTATCCGCCTATAACGACATGCTGTCGGCGCATCAGCCTTTCGAGCGTTTTCCGCAATTGATCAAGGATGCGGTGCGGGCTGCCGGCGGGGTGGCGCAATTTGCCGGTGGCACGCCGGCCATGTGCGACGGCGTCACGCAAGGTCAACCTGGCATGGAACTCTCTTTGTTCTCACGCGATACGATTGCAATGGCGACCGCGATTGCGCTGTCGCACAACATGTTCGATGCGGTGGTGTACCTCGGCGTGTGCGACAAAATCGTACCCGGACTGCTGATCGGCGCATTGCATTTCGGCCATTTGCCGGCGGTGTTCATCCCGGCCGGGCCGATGACATCCGGCATGTCGAATCCTGAAAAAGCCCGTATTCGCCAACTGTACGCTCAAGGAAAGATTGACCGCGAGGGGCTGCTGGAAGCCGAGTCGCAGTCGTATCACGAAGCCGGTACCTGTACTTTTTACGGCACCGCCAACAGCAATCAACTCTTGATGGAAGTGATGGGTTTGCACTTGCCGGGCGCAGCTTTCATCACGCCGAATACGCCCTTGCGCGATGCGCTGACGAAGGCTGCTGGGCAGCGTGCAGTGGAGATCGCCGAGCACGGCAAGGAGTACACGCCGGTAGGACGTGTGGTGAATGAAAAATCTATCGTGAATGCAGTCGTCGGCTTGCTGGCAACCGGCGGATCGACCAATCACACCCTGCATCTGGTGGCCATCGCGAAAGCGGCCGGGATCGTGATCGACTGGAATGACTTTGATCAGTTATCGTCCGTGATTCCGATGCTGACCCGCATTTACCCCAACGGCGACGCCGATATTAACTATTTTCACGCTGCTGGCGGGACCGGTTTCGTGATCCGCGAATTACTGGATGCTGGCTTGTTGCACGACGATGTGACGACGATATTGGGTCATGGCTTGCGCGCCCATTGCAGCGAGCCATTCCTGCAGCCGGATCAAACGGTGATGTGGAAACCCGCTGCCGCTGTCAGCGGTGACCAGGATGTGCTGCGCGCCATTGATCAACCGTTTTCCAGCGATGGCGGCATCAAGCTGATGTCGGGCAATCTCGGTCGGGCAGTGATGAAAGTGTCCGCAGTCAAGCCCCAGCATCGCTCGCTAGAAGCGCCTGCAATCGTGTTCGATTCGCAGGAAGCGTTCATGCATGCCTACAAGGCGGGCCAACTGGATCGTGATTTTGTTGCGGTGCTGCGCTTTCAGGGGCCGCGCGCCAATGGCATGCCGGAGCTGCATGCGCTGACTCCGGCACTGGCAAATTTGCAGGATGGCGGCCGTCATGTCGCGCTGGTAACCGATGGCCGCATGTCCGGCGCGTCGGGCAAAGTGCCGGCCGTAATCCACGTCTCGCCCGAGGTACTGGCCGACGGGCCGCTGGGTCGCGTTCGCAATGGCGACATCATCCGCATCGATGCCGAAAGCGGCTTGCTGGAGGCGCTGGTGCCAACCGAACAATGGTCGGCGCGGGCCCAAGCCAGCGCAGATTTATCGGCAAATCATGTCGGCATGGGGCGCGAGTTGTTCAGCATGTTTCGTGCCGCGGTGAGTGCAGCAGAGGAGGGCGCAACTACTTTCGGCTTGCCGATTCCAGTGCCGCTGCCGTTGTTGCAAGTTGCCAGTGAACATAAGCCCGACGTGCTGGACGCCGAACCGTTCAATGATGAAGATCACCTGATTAAAAAACCAATATGAAAATGTCTCTATCCCTACTCGAAATCATGCGCACCTCGGCCGTGATCCCGGTCATCGCAATCGATGATCTGGCCCATGCGGTACCGCTGGCGCGTGCCTTGGTCGCCGGCGGCATCCGCGTACTGGAAATAACGCTGCGCACCGCGCACGGGCTGGCTGCGATTCGCGCCATTGCAGAGCAGGTTCCGGAAGCGATAGTTGGCGTGGGCACGTTGACGCAAGCATCGGAATTTGCTGCGGCCCGCGACGCCGGTGCGGTATTCGGCGTTTCGCCCGGATTGACTGCGGCGCTGGTCGAAGGCGCGCAGAAAAGCGGCTTGCCTTTGCTGCCCGGCGTCATGACGCCATCCGAGGCGATGGCCGCGCGCGAACTGGGCTTTAAGCAGTTGAAGCTGTTTCCCGCAGTGCCGGCCGGCGGCATCGGCATGCTGAATGCGATTGCCGGGCCGTTGCCGGACATCCTGTTCTGCCCAACCGGCGGTATTACTATGGCGACCGCAGCGCAATTTCTCGCCTGCAAAAATGTGGCCTGCGTCGGCGGTTCGTGGCTTACGCCAAAAGACGCCATGTTATCCGGCGACTGGGCCCGCATCACCGCGTTGGCGGTGGCGGCGAGTGCCTTGCGCCAGTAATGGTATTTTTATACCGGATAGTAGTAATTTTTAAGTCGCTATTAAATCATGCGTGAATATCGGTATTTTTGCTTATACTCCAGAAAAATAGTCTGAATATCCGATAGTTGGTACAGAAGCAAAGGATGAGCACGTGTCCTTCCTGATACTGGTAGTGCTAATCAGGGTTATTCTTGGTGCCGGCTTCGATTTTGGTGCGTTTGCCAAGCAGGTCAAGCCAGCGGTTCACGCACTGCACCTCGCTGATGCAGGATGCATAATCGGTCACGGTGCGGGTGGCGCATTCCAGCAACTGGATGTCCGCCTCATGCCGCCTTGCCACATGCGGGTCTTCCAGGAACAGTACGCGCCGGTATTAACGATCCAGAATCAGCTCGGTAATCTGGGCATCGCTTCCCCATCGGATCGCTCAAAAATGGCCTGACCCAGTTCCGGCCGGCTTGCTCGCCCTTGATCCTTTGTGCCAGCTGGTTCAGCAGGCCGCCTGTGGTACCTGTTGCGCAGCGCATTGAGAAACCTTCAGCAGATCGAAATGGCGTTCTGCCAGTTCCAGCATTTTCTCCTTCATCGCATCATGTGCATTCAGTGCGACACCCTCATTGGCCAGATCGAAGGTCGCATCCAGCGGCGCGCCCAACGCGCATGCTTCCAGTTCCAGCCATTCTCGGGCGCTGGCTAGCGTCGAGAGAAACGGTTTGCCGTGGATGATGCAATTGACGTTTCAGGACGACGGCTTCCGGGAAGGCGGAGGAGGGGTCAACCGGATCCATCAGATAAATCACCGCATCCAGCTTGCGCAATGGATCGCTATCGACCAGGCGCGCCACCAGTTTCATCAATCCACCCTCCCGCCCATAGGGAAAACGCTGTATGTGCGGATAGTCGATCAGCAGTCCGTGGCTTTGCATCGCATCCAGCGTTCTCCCGACCACAATCAATTCCGGCTGCAGGTGAACTTCGATCGCTTGTTGTGAACCTTGCAATAGCAATGCGGCATCGGCGGCGTCTTGATGAATACGGTTTGCAGTCAGGCCAATTCGGTAGGGGCGGTGAGTGGTATGCATGGGGTAGAGAATCCGAAAAGAGATAATTGTTTTTTTACATTTAAATCAGTATATGTAGTTATACTACTATTTAATTTAAATATATTACGTATTAATATTACTAATAAATTATGTTTTGTGGTGTATGAATGTGCTAAGATAAGATTGAATGTATTTAAACTACATGAAGTGAATGTGAGTTTCTGAACAGATGTGATATCAAGATGACAAAGAAAATTTTTTAAGGTAAATGAACATGACAACAGGTTTAGCCATTGCCTCCCCGATTGATAAATTCAATGATGGTCCGCGTCTGCTGGCAGATATCGGCGGCACCAATGCGCGCTTTGTGCTGGAGACCGCGTCAGGTCATTTTGAAGCGGTTTGCATACTGCCTTGCAAGGATTTTCCATCATTGCAGGATGCGTTAAAGACCTATCTGGCCAGTCCTGCGGCGCAAGCTGCACGTGCCGGTCATGCGCACCATGCCGCCATTGCGATCGCCAATCCGGTCGGCGGGGATGTCGTGAAAATGACTAACCATCACTGGACTTTCTCGATCGAGGCACTGCGCACTGCGCTGGGTTTCGACACGCTTCTGGTGGTCAATGATTTTACTGCGCTGGCGATGGCGCTGCCGCATTTGTCGTCTGAACAACGCGTATCAGTGGGGGGCGGCATGGCGCGCCCGGATAGCGTGATCGGGCTGATAGGTGCAGGCACGGGGCTGGGCGTCTCCGGCATGATACCGACCGAAGACCGCTGGATTGCGCTCGGTAGCGAAGGCGGCCATGTCAGCTTCTCCCCCTGCGACGAACGAGAGATTGACGTTCTGCGCTTTGCCTGGCGTGAATTTCCGCACGTGTCTGTCGAGCGTTTGCTGTCCGGCATGGGGCTGGAACTGATTTACCGGGCGCTGGCCGGTCGTGCAGGTAAAGTCGATGTCGAACCGTTGGCGGCAGCCGAGGTGACGCGCCGCGCATTGGATGGTTCCTGTGCCATTTGTGCGGAAACAGTGGAATGTTTCTGCGCGATGCTGGGTACTATGGCCGGCAATACCGCGATTACCCTGGGTGCGCTGGGCGGGATTTATATCGGTGGCGGCGTCGTGCCGCGCCTGGGGCATTTGTTCGCGGCATCGCCATTTCGCGATCGCTTTGAGCAAAAAGGACGTTTCTCAAGTTATCTGGCGCAAATCCCGACTTATGTCATTACCGCCGAATACCCTGCATTCCTGGGTGTCTCTGCGATTCTGGCCGAGAAACTCAAAACCGCCAATGCCGGTGCGCCGATGCTGGACCATATCCGCCAAGTACGGGAGCGTATCAGCGCGTCCGAACGCCGGGTAGCCGATTGGGTGCTTGCAGAGCCGCGCGCGATGCTGACCTTGCCGATCATTGAAATTGCCCAGCGTGTCGGCGTCAGCCAGCCGACAGTGATGCGTTTTTGCCGTTCGGTCGGGGTGCAAGGGCTGGCTGATTTCAAGCTCAAACTCGCCTCTGGCCTGACCGGCGGCACGATTGCGGTGGCGCACTCGCAAGTAAAAACCTCGGACACGGTGGCCGACCTTGGCAGCAAGGTGTTGGCCAATAGCGCTTCGGCCGCGCTGGCTTTGCGCGACAAACTGGATGTCAAGGCGCTGGCGACAGCCATCGAGCTATTGCGTCATGCGCATCGGGTCGAGTTGCTGGGTGTCGGCAGCGCACGCGTGGTGGTTGAGGATGCGCAGCAAAAATTTCTCAATCTCGGTATCGTCACCAGCTACTTTTCAGAGCCGCAGGCGCAGCATATGAGCACAGCTTTATTGGGGTCGAAGGACGTGGTGTTGGTTATTTCGCGCTCCGGCCGTCCGCCGGAATTGCTGGAGTCGATCAAGGTGGCGCGCGCTCGCAGTGCAAAAATCCTGGCAATCACAGCCAGCGGATCGCCATTGGCCAAGTTGTCCGATGTGTTGCTGACGGTGGATCATCCGGAAGGCAATCTCGATTACGTGCCGATGATTGTGCGTTTGCTGCAGTTGATGATGGTGGATATCCTGTCGGTCGGCCTGGCACGCCGGGATGCAGGCGAATCATCCGGTGTCGGGCCGATGGCAGATGCGCATCTGGATGATGCGCGCCGTAAAAACAGCCTTAAATTCGGCGGGCATTTGGAGTAGGACTCATATTGTGTGTATTCGCTTGATTCATATCGGACTAACGAAATAAGTTACACGAATTAATTTGTATTAATACTACTTAAATATATTGCTTTATTCGTGTAGTTTGCCTACCATGTATTTGCAGCTATGTAATTTGTTCCTTTAGAGAATGAAATTGATCTGCAGTGTATAGGAAGATGTTCTGTGAAATTAAAACTACAAATGCAGTTATAACAGGAGTATCGGAGATGAAATTGAAACAAATCATATTGGCAACGAGTCTTGTTTTTGCCGGATCTGCTTTTGCAGCAGATGTTGAAGTGCTGCATTACTGGACGTCTGGCGGTGAGGCGAAATCTGCGGCAGCACTCAAGCAAATCATGAAGGACGAGGGTTATGACTGGAAAGATTTTGCGGTTGCGGGCGGCGGTGGCGAAAATGCGATGACCGCCCTGAAAGCGCGCGTGATTTCCGGAAATTCTCCGACAGCAGCGCAAATCAAAGGGCCTTCGATTCAGGAGTGGGGTCAGGAAGGCGTTTTGGCCAACATCGATGAAGCCGCCAAAGCCGGGCAGTGGGATAGCGTCCTGCCTAAAGTCGTATCCGATGTGATGAGATACAAAGGTCATTATGTTGCCGTGCCGGTCAACGTGCACCGTGTGAACTGGATCTGGGCCAATCCGCAAGTATTGAAAAAAGCTGGCGTGGACAAAATGCCGACGACCTGGGACGAGTTTTTTATTGCGGCTGACAAAATCAAGAAGTCCGGTGCGATTGCCGTGGCGCACGGCGGCCAGCCTTGGCAGGATGCGACCGTGTTTGAGTCGGTCGCATTGGGTGTCGGCGGCGCCGATTTCTACAACAAGGCATTTGTCAAACTCGATCAATCTGCCTTGACCAGCCCGACCATGGTGAAAGTGTTCGATACGCTAGGCAAGGTAAAGGGTTATATCGACAAGGATGCGGCTGGCCGTGACTGGAATCTGGCAACTGCTATGGTGATCAATGGCAAAGCCGGCATGCAATTCATGGGCGACTGGGCCAAAGGCGAATTTGCCGCAGCCGGCAAAGTGCCAGGTAAGGATTATCTGTGCGCAGCTGCACCGGGTACCGCCAAGGCATACACTTTCAATATCGATTCCTTTGCGATGTTCAAGCAAAAAGATGCCGAGGCGCAAAAAGGCCAGGTAGCGTTGGCGAATGCCATCATGAGTCCGAAATTCCAGTCCATTTTCAACTTGAACAAAGGCTCGATTCCGGTGCGTTCCGGGGTCTCCCGCGACAAGTTTGACGATTGCGCCATCAAGTCGATGGATGACTTGGCAGCTGCCAGCAAAACCGGCGGTCTGGTACCTTCGTTTGCGCACGGGATGGCCGTCCAGTCCTCCACGCAAGGCGCACTGGTGGACGTGATCGCCAAGTTCATGAATTCCGACATGAGTTCGAAAGATGCAGTTACCGCTTTGGCGAAAGCAGCCAAAACCAGGTAATACGCTGAGGCGACGGGCCTTCGAGCCTGCCGCCTTGTCTTGAACCTGATTGATCCTGACATGTGATGACCGGTAGTTTGGCCATCATCGGCATCCCTCAGTAACGCACACAAACGGCTCCACAATGTCTTTACGCACCCAATTCGAGCGCCGAATACCCCAGATAGTGTTGAGCCCCACGCTCTTTGCAAGCCTGGTATTCGTGTATGGCTTCATCTTCATCACCGGCTATTTGTCTCTGACCGAATCGCGGCTGATGCCGAATTTCGATTTCGCGGGCCTGGCCCAATACGAACTGCTGTTCGATAACGATCGCTGGTGGACTTCCGCCAAAAATCTCGGTATTTTCGGCGGCCTGTTCATCGCTTGCAGCGTCGCGATCGGTCTGTTCATCGCCATTCTGCTGGATCAGAAAATACGGGCCGAGGGTGCGCTGCGTGCGATCTACCTGTATCCGATGGCGCTCTCCTTCATCGTCACCGGCACTGCCTGGAAATGGATACTCAATCCCGGCCTTGGCCTTGAAAAAGTCATGCATGACTGGGGCTGGGCAGCTTTTCATTTCGACTGGCTGGTCAATCCCGACATGGCGATTTATACCGTCGCGATCGCCGGCGTCTGGCAATCGTCGGGTTTTGTGATGGCGCTGTTCCTGGCCGGCTTGCGCGGCATCGACGATGAAATCATCAAGGCGGCACAAATTGATGGCGCTTCCTTGCCGACCATTTATTGCCGCATCGTGATTCCTGCGATGCGACCGGTGTTTTTCAGTGTGCTGCTGATTCTGTCGCATATCGCGATCAAGAGCTTCGATTTGGTGATGGCACTGACCAATGGTGGCCCCGGTAATTCTTCATCGGTGCCGGCAATTTTCATGTACCAGTTTTCCTTCACGCGCGGCCAAATGGGCCTGGGTTCTGCCTCGGCGATGATGATGCTGATGGCGATTGTCGCGGTACTGGTGCCGCTGATGTATATGGAAGCGCGTAGCGCAAAGGCGATGCGATGAACCACACAAGAAAAAACCGCAACCCCGGCCGTATCGTTCTGTATGTGTTGCTGGTGCTGTTCGCACTGTATTACGTAGCGCCGCTGTACGTGATGCTGTCGACTTCGTTCAAGACGCTGGATGAAATCCGCAGCGGCAACCTGCTGTCGTGGCCGCAAGCGTTCAATACGGACTCTTGGAGCAAGGCCTGGTCGACCGCCTGCACCGGCGTCAGTTGCGAAGGCTTGCAGCCGTTTTTCCTGAACTCGTTGAAGATGGTGATCCCAGCGGTGCTGATTTCCACCTTTCTCGGTGCTTTCAACGGCTATGTGTTCGCGCACTGGCGTTTCCGCGGCTCGGAAGTGTTGTTCACTGCGCTCCTGGTCGGCTGCTTCATCCCGTTCCAGGTGGTGATCCTGCCGATGGCGCGCTTGCTGGGCGAGTTTGGTTTGGCCAATACTACCACCGGGCTGATCCTGGTGCATGTGGTGTACGGCACCGCCTTCACCACACTGTTTTTCAGGAATTACTACATCAGCGTGCCGGAAGAGCTGGTTCGGGCAGCGCGCATCGACGGCGCAGGGTTCTTTCTGATTTTCCGTAAAATCATCCTGCCGATCTCCGGCCCGATCTTCACGGTCTGCATCATCTGGCAATTCACCCAGATCTGGAACGATTTCTTGTTCGGCGTCGTATTTGCCGGTGGACAGTCGCAACCGGTTACTGTCGGTTTGAACAATCTGGTCAATACGACCACCGGCGTCAAGGAATACAACGTTGACATGGCCGGCGCCATCATCGCCGCGCTGCCGACCCTGTTCGTTTATTTGGTTGCCGGTCGTTATTTTGTGCGTGGCTTAACCGCTGGCGCAGTTAAAGGATAAGGAGTTAAGCGTGTCTAGTTTATCCATACGTAATGTACGCAAAAGCTATAACAATGGCGTTGAAGTCCTCAAAGGGATTGACATTGAAGTTGAAGACGGTCAGTTTCTGATTCTGGTCGGCGGCTCAGGCTCTGGAAAATCGACTCTCTTGAACATGATTGCCGGGCTGGAAAGCGTCACTTCGGGTGAAATTCGCTTCGGCGATCGGGTCGTCAATGACCTTGCGCCGAAAGACCGTGACATCGCCATGGTGTTCCAGTCCTACGCGCTGTATCCGTCGATGACGGTGCGCGAAAACATCGCATTCGGCCTGAGCGTGAAGAAGGTACCGAAAGCCGAGCAGAAAGAAACCGTCAGGCGGGTGGCGGAAACCCTGCAGATTACCCATCTGCTGGACCGCAAGCCCGGCCAGTTGTCCGGCGGCCAGCGCCAGCGTGTCGCCATGGGCCGGGCGCTGGCACGCAAGCCATCGCTGTTCCTGTTCGATGAGCCGTTGTCGAATCTGGATGCTAAGCTGCGGGTCGAAATGCGCGCTGAAATTAAGCTGATGCACCAAAAAATGGGCACCACCATCGTCTACGTCACCCATGACCAGATCGAAGCCATGACCATGGGCGACCGCATCGCCGTCATGAAAGATGGCGTGGTGCAGCAATTCGGCGCGCCTCAGGACATCTACGACAACCCGGCCAACCTGTTCGTAGCCGGCTTCATCGGCTCGCCCTCGATGAACTTCGTGCACTGCACACTCAACGAGCAAGACGGCAAAGTCAGCACTGTGATCGACAATGCCGGCGTGAAGACTGAAGTGCCCCTGCCGTTTTCACTGGAGAAATTGCGAGCACATATAGGCCGCAAGGTGATTTTTGGCATACGCCCGGAACAAATCACCGACACCCGCAGCGCGCACAGCGAAACAGGTCAACTGCTGCAGTGCCGCGTCGAGTTGACCGAGCCTACTGGGCCGGACACACTGATTACGACCAGACTCAACGACGCCGCCGTCACCTGCCGGGTTCATCCGCGTGAAGCGGTGCATGCCGGTGCGTCAATGACGCTGCTGTTCGATCTGTCCAAGGCGACCCTGTTCGATCCAGACAGCGGAGAGCGTTTGTCTTGATCAAAAAACTGACTAGGGTTCAAACCCCGTCCTTCAGGGTGGTGAGCGACGCAGGAGCGACTTGTTGGAAGGGGATTCAAACCCCTCCCAACAGTGTTTATTACCGGCCGTAGGCCGGTCCAACTAATTGGTTGACTGATTGACGCAAAAGTATTGCCAAATGACTAACATGGGTCGGGGTGGCGCTGTGAGCCAGTCAGAGGGTGCGAATCTTACTCGGGACGAGACGTGCAACCTTCTTCAAGAAATGACGGCAATGATTCAAGGGCGTGGTCTTCCTGTATTACCGGACTAGTCCGCCGGACTGGCAGTCGCTTTCAATCGCGAGATCGCTGATTCAGAGTACTTCGCTGCCGGTTGCCGCGCTCCAGATGGCGAACCACTGCGCACGCGACAGCCCGATGCGGGTGGCGGTGACCGCTTCACGCATCGCGTCGATGCGGTGCGAACCGGTCAGAATCAGCGGCCTGGCAGGATGCCGCAGTATCCAGGCATAGGCGATGGCTGCCTCCGATACGCCGAGTTCTGCAGCGATTGCTGCCAGCGCCACGCGCACCCGTTGCGCGCGGGGGCTGTGCTCGCTGAACAGGCGCCCGCCGGCGAGTGCCGACCAGATCATCGGTGCGATCGACAGGCGCTGGCATTGGTCGAGCGTGCCATCCTGCAGCGCATCATGATGTATTGTTGATAATTCAAGCTGATTCGTCACCAGCGGAAAACGCGAAGCCAGCAAATCGAATTGCGCCGGTGTGAAGTTGGACACGCCGAAATGGCGCACCTTGCCAGCCTGTTGCAGTAGGCGGAACGCCTCTGCTACCTCGTCCGCCTCCAGCAGCGGATCAGGCCGATGAATCAGCAATAAGTCCAGGTAATCGGTGCGCAGGTTGGACAGGGAACGCTCGACCGAAGCAATGATGTGCGCGCGACTGGTGTCGTAGTGCTTTAACTGATATCCCGGGTGCTTCGCTGACACCAGCTTGATGCCGCATTTGCTGATGATTTCGATTCGCTCCCGCAGGCAGGGTGCCATAGATAGTGCTTCACCGAACAGGTTTTCGCAATCGTAATCGCCATAGATATCGGCATGGTCAATGCTCGTGATGCCCAGCGCCAGGTACTGCTCAAGCAAGGTCAGACGCTCATTGGGCGTCAATTGCCATTCACTGAGGCGCCATAGCCCAAGTACCACACGGGAAAATTCAGGGCCGTTTGGCGCAATCTGGATGCGAGGTGTTTCCATGGCTGGTTTTTGCTTAAAGGGGCTGCAGTGTACACCGAATCAAAGCCGAGTCTTACGGGCATTCACTGGATGCGCATGCGAAAAGCGTGCGTCAAGATGGCAGCAGATTGTTATCATATAGAGCTACCTCGATTGCGCATCTCGTATGCCATCCGAGTGTAAATACAGGCGCTAGAGCAAGATGCCAATCGGCAAAATAATTACCCTCGTCCCTGGTCGCAAACAACTGGAGTATCAGTCATGGATTATATTCGTGTCGGTTTGATAGGCTATGGCTACTCTGGCACCACTTTTCACGCGCCATTGATAGCAGTGGCAAAAGGATTGAAGCTATCCAGGATTGCCAGTTCAAACCCCGAGCGGGTGCGCCAGCTTTTCCCTGAGGTGGCTGTAGTGACCGATGCCGGAGATGTGATTCGGGCGGCAGATGTCGATCTGGTAGTGATCGCGACGCCAAATGTCCTGCATCACAGTCTGGCAATGGATGCGCTGAACGCCAATAAGCATGTGGTTCTTGAAAAGCCATTTACGATTACCGCAGCAGAGGGCGATGAGTTGGTTCGGTTTGCCGAGAAGCGCAATTTGGTCCTTAGCGTATTCCATAACCGTAGGTGGGATAGCGATTTCCTCACCGTCAGGCATTGCATCGCGTCAGGCATTCTGGGCGAAATCAACACTTGCGAGATTCGTTTTGATCGTTATCGGCCGGAAGTGCGCAACCGTTGGCGCGAGCAGAATCTGCCGGGTTCAGGCTGCTTGTATGATCTGGGTTCACATAGCATCGATCAGGCATTGCAGCTATTCGGCTTGCCCAGGAAAATTTCTGCCGACATTGGTGTGCAGCGGCCAGGCGCATTCTCGCCGGACTACTTTCATCTGATATTGGATTACGGCGTAAGGAAGGTCATTCTGCATTCCGGCGCGATCGTGCGCCAGGCCGGGCCGCGCTTTCTGGTGCATGGCAGTAAAGGCAGCTTTATCAAATACGGAATCGACCCTCAGGAGGACGCGCTGAAGCAGGGACGGTGCCCCGGCGATGCGGGCTGGGGCAAGGAGGATGTGCACTACCATGGCCGGATCACCCATGGCGATAACGGTCTGCACATCAGCGGCAAGCTGGAATCATTGCCGGGGTCGTATCAGTCCTACTATGCAGGCATCAATAATGCCATTCGCGGTAACGGACCGGTTCCCGTGTCAGCCGCGGAGGCGCTGCAGGTCATCAAGGTTATCGAGTGTGCGATGTTGAGCAGTAAGGAAGGGCGCGTAATCCCCTTCACTTGATATTTACTGCGGACTGGTTTCAGCACATGAAAGTATCGAGCCGGATATCGAATTCCTGCAAGGCCTTTTGCGCTCCCTGCATTTTCTTGCGGAATTCCGGTCCGCGTTTTAGCGCCAGGCCCACCGCCAGGATGACCAGGTGCGCCAGTCGTGCCGAAATCGCCTGTGCGCACCAGTTGTACGCTGCGTAGCAGGGAAGTGCTGTTGATTGGTCGAGCGCACCACCCTCTACGTCGCGCTGGTCAAGCTCGACAACGGCACCGCACAGGCAACCACCGGAGCTTCGGCACCATCTTGCAGCGCTGGACATACGCCGCTCACTTACCTATGACCAGGGGCGTGAAATGGCACAACATGCGAAACTCACTGCAGAGACCGGCATCAAAGTCTACTTCGCGCATCCGCACAGTCCCTAGAAGCGCGGTCGCAATGAAAACACCAATGGCTTGCTGCGGCAGTATCTGCCAAAAGGGTCTGACCTCTCTTATTACTCACAACAACAGCTTGACGACATCACTTGGAAACTTAACCCCAGACCTGGAAAATCACTGGACTGGAAATGCCTAACCGAACTGTTCCTTCCTGTAGACGCTTTTGACTTTACAGCATGCTGGGCCAATAAACTTGGTATTGTTACACTTGGATATTGAAACCACCATTCCATAAAACTGCTGCATAGAGCTAACTATCCAGATGCGAGATCAGCAGGCGGCGGTTATCCGTATCAGAGCCGTCTTTCTTATGTTCGCCGATCAGTTCTGCATTCTGGGCATCGACTGAAATGCCGACCGACAGTATATCGATTACCAGCAACTGCAAAATGCGGGAAATCATCGACAAGAATGTTGCGCTGTCTTCCGTGTGATCTACCGCCAGGCAAATGTTAGCTTTCTTGGACAATGGCGATTGACTGGTCGTAATCGCAATCACGTCCGCACCGGCAGCGCGGGCTGCATCGACTGCATTCAGCAATTCCGGCAGTTTCCCGGAGTTGGAAATGGCAATCACGACATCACCCGGCTGCAACAACTCCGCCGCCAGGGTGAATAAATGCGAGTCGCCATAAGATGAGGTCGGGATACGAAACCGGAAAAACTTATGCTGGCCATCCAGCGCCACCACGCGTGAGTTGCCCATCGCGTAAAACTCAACCCGTTTGGCCTTGCGCAGCAACAATATGGCACGATCAAGTGACTGCACATCCAGTTGATCGCGGAATTTCAGGATGGCGGAAACGGTATTGTCGATCACCTTCGCGCTCAGGTCATGGGTGCTGTCGGTCATGCGTACTTGGCTGTGTCGCACTGGAATGGTGCCGGTCAGGCTGCTGGCGAACTTGAGCTTGAAATCGGCCAGACCCTGAAATCCGAGCGAACGGCAAAAACGGATCACGGTTGGCTGGCTGACTTCGGCCAGACGTGCAATTTCGTTAATCGGTTCATTGAGCATTGAGCGTGGCTGCTCCAACACCAATGCAGCAACCCTTTGCTCGGCTGGAGTCAGGTCAACCTGCAGATGCTGAATACGGTCCATCAGCGTGTTGGCCCCTGTACGGCCACGCAGATGTTCCGACAAAATAGCGGCAACACCTTTAAAAGCCGGGTTTGGGGTTGTGATGACATAGGTCGGAATGCGCGCCAGGTAACTGGAAAAACGCCCTTTCGCCTCGAAACTGGATCGAAAAGGCGAGCTGGCAAACCACTCACCCATCCGTGGCACAATCCCACCACCGATGAAGATTCCGCCAAACGCCCCCAGGGTCACGGCCAAGTTGGCACTGATCCCGCCCAGCATGCCACAAAAGCACTCCAGGGTTTCTATACTCAGTGCATTACCCTGATCCAATGCACTGTGCAGGATGTCCTGTGCATTGCGGGCCGCGACAACGACCTGATTTCTCTGCGCCAGAGCCCTATAAATCAACTCCAGGCCGGGCCCTGAAATCAGCCTTTCAGTGGATACATGCGGCCATTCTTTCCAGGCGTATTGCAGAATCGCCATCTCGCGCTCGTTACTGGGTGCAAAATTGACATGTCCCCCCTCACTGCCGAGCGTGAGAAAACCGTCCGCCGTCGGGATCAGGCCCGACACACCCAAGCCTGTGCCGGGGCCAAGCAGACCGATAACTGCATTGCTGGCTGGTGTGCCGCCACCGACTTGCATGCGGTCACTTGCCGATAAACCCGGCAAGGACATCGCTAGCGCAGTAAAGTCGTTGACGATCAGCAGCGTGTGAAAATTGAGCTTGCGCCGGACTGCCTCGATCGAAAAGGCCCAGTCGCGATTGGTCATTTTTACCTGATCGCCATCAATGGGATTAGCGATCGCAAACGCAGCATGATGCAGCTTCAAGTTTGGATGACTGCCAAGGTAAGCCTGCAGCAAAGGCTCGATTCCGGTGTAATCGTCGCATTTCAAAACCTGTACCGACTGGAATGTGCCCGGGGCAGTTTCCAGCGCGAAGCGCGCGTGGGTGGCACCGATATCAGCCAGCAATCTCGGTCCGTCAGCGAAAGCTGTTCGGCTATTTTTAGGTGTGGTTTCGGATTCGTTATTCATTGTGACTATATAAAAATGGGAGGAAGTAAAGCCATTAATTCCAGTTTGTATTAAAAATGAGAACAAGCTGCGTGGCCGCAGGTCGTGCTTTACATAGCCACAACATGATAGCTGGGGCCGGATCAATAACACGGCAAGGCCTTGTAACGCGGCGTTCTATTTACTGTGACTTGGAATTACTTACCATGCACCCAGAATTTCTTTCCTTTTGGCTTGATACTCTTCTTCGTTAATTAAATCCTGATCGCGCAAGCGCTTGAGGCTCTTCATGCGTTCCTCCTGCGCAACGTAGTACGGTTGATCATGTGCCAATGGCACCGGCGTCGACCTCACGTCATTCACTGTGGACTTTTCGGAAGAAGGCGGCTGCGTATTGGCACTGTGTTGCACAGGGTTCCCGCCATCGTCTGCCGGCAGCGGTATGACTACCCAATCAGTTCTCGCTTGCAACAGATCATTGGCGCTTAACGCGACTCTGGACGATCGGTTACGGCTACCAAATTCAAATGGGCGCACCATTCTAGTCGCCCGATAGGAGCCAAGGAAATCGACATGGGCTTCTCCCATAATCAGATTCAAGCCGCGTTCATCCATAAAGACCCGTCCGCTGTTACCAAACATGGGGGCGAAGATACCACTCCCCTCCCTGCTGGTAATCATGAAAATTGCATCCTGCTCCGGGCTGGCTTTTGCCATCGCAGTCGCAATGCCGCGCGCCAGATTCTCTGCCGCCGACTCATCCAGCAAGGGTTTAATTTTCTGCCCGGCTACATATTGCAATGATGCTAGCGCTTTCTTGAGCGCTTCCGCAGATAAGGTTCGGGGCTGCACGCGGCGCACTGTAGCGGGTTCCATTACCAGATGCACCTGGTCGAACTCGCCGTCCGCCCACGCCAGATCCTGCGGCAGACAAGGCGTACATGCCGCATAACGCGTCGTAAATTCAGTAGGCCGGGTTGCTGCCGAAACCGGATTAGTCCATGCCATGATGCCGCACAACAACGCTGGCACTAGGCGCAATGCCAAACGTGGCGAATTACCCGGGTGTAAATGCATCATGGTTCTCTCCATTATTTTCAAATAAACAAAATTTAATCAAATTGACGTTGCGAATAACGCTGCGGTACTGCCGGCACCAGTCTTGGCTTACTAACAGTAGTTCAAGGTATCGCATCTGGCAGTGCTGCGTATTCACAATCGCCCCCACCGTGATAGTGCAATCCCGCCCCACTTCACGCTTGCACCTACGGCGCTTTGGCGGCTCCACTCAGCCACTTGTACCAGACATTTCAGGTAAAAAATTTATATAAACAACATTTTAAAGCATAAATCAATTGTATCTAAACTACTTGTAGTAATAGTACATTTTAATGATAACTATCGACAATAAAGCAACAAAATTTTATTTTTAAGAATATAAAACGGCTATTTTATATTTTTATGTAGAAAAAATAAAAATAATGTGTAAAAATTATTTCATAATCTAGTAAAACTACAATAAAATATTAAAAATAATAGTTTTATGAAGCAATGCAATTGTTAGATACTACAAAATTAATGATTATTTTGTATCGCATCTAACGAATGCCTGAAGACTTCATTGGCATCACTTATCCGAAGCGATGGCGCAGGAGGAGCAGGAAGCAGGTGAGGTAGCTCCGGCTTTGACTCGAAGTAATGCATTGGGTCCAAGTTCTGAACTGCTGACGGATCACAGGCAAAAAAGAGTTGTTTAGGCACGATTTTCTTAAAACACAGGAGACAAAATAATGAGCCATATATTAAAAACTTTGCCGGCTGCAGTAGCGTTGGCATTCGCCGCATCTGTAGCACAGGCCGCGATGCCATCGCCGATCGATTTCGGTGGCTATTTCCGTTCCGGCTTTGGCAGCGCCAGCCAGGGCGGCAAGGAAGCCTGTTTCGGACTGGCAGGCGCAAGTTCCAAATATCGCCTGGGCAATGAATGCGAAACCTACGGCGAACTCGCGCTTGGCGGACAAGCTTACAAGGGGCAGGACGGTTTTGGCATTCGCGTCAATACCCGTCTGGCATTCGTCGTCAACCAAAACCAGGATTGGGAACAATTCAGTCCGTCCTGGCGCGAAATGAATGCGGTTGCTGAAAACATCGGTACCGGCGCATTCTCCAAAGCCAAAGCCTGGGTCGGCAAGCGCTATTATGATCGCCAGGATGTGCATATCACCGATTACTATTTCTGGAACAACAGCGGCCCCGGCGCCGGCATCGAAAATATCGATCTGGGTGCGACAAAATTGGCTTATGCGTTGATCCGCAATGCAGATGAAAACGACAGCAAGCGCACTGCACTCGCTCATGATTTCCGCTTTTCCGGCATCAAGGTCAATCCGGACGGCGAGTTGACTCTGGGTGTTCAGTTGAATCAAAAACGCGTCGCCACCGGCGCGGCCGAGATCGCCAATGGCAGCCTGTTGACGGTAATGCACACCCAGGGCAATTTGCTCGGCGGTTTCAATAAAGTTGCAATCCAGTATGGACGGGGCAGCGGCACAGGTACTGGCGGCATCAACTTTGGCGCGAATAAGGATGACTCGGTATTCCGCATCACTGAGCAAATCATGGTGCAGCCGGCTGGCACCAAGTGGTCAGGCATGGGTACTTTTGTCTATGAAGATAAAAAAGATGCGCTCTTGTCAAACCATACCAAGTGGACATCGATCGGTGTACGCCCTATCTACCATTTCGCCGACAACTATAGCCTGGCAACGGAGCTGGGCTATGACAGCGTGAAGCCTGATGGGCAAGCTACCCGGCACCTGACCAAATTCACAATTGCACCGCAATTGTCCGCTGGCAACGGTTTCTGGTCACGCCCGGTACTGCGCGCTTATTACACCTACGCAAAATGGAACGATGCCGCGCAAGTTTCCGCAAGGGCAGGCGACGCGTTGTCTTCTACCGGTGTATTCGGCTCTAGCACCAACGGCAGCACTGTCGGTTTCCAAGTCGAAGCTTGGTGGTAACCAGTCTATGCTCACCCGTTCGCGGGTGAGCATTTCCTTATTTCAGAGAAATAATATGTCACAGGTTCTTAGCGCAGGTAGCAGCACGAACGCAGCCCAACCATCCGGAAAATCGCCTGACTGGTGGCGCGAAGCCGTGATATATCAAATCTACCCGCGCAGTTTCCTGGACACCAACGGCGATGGCATCGGTGACTTGCCTGGCATTACCGCCAAGCTCGATTACATCGCCGCTCTTGGGGTCGATATCGTCTGGATATCCCCCTTCTTCACCTCACCAATGAAGGATTTCGGCTATGACGTGGCCGACTATTGCGACGTCGACCCGCTATTCGGCTCACTGGACGATTTCGATGCGCTGATCCGGCGCGCCCATGCACTCGGCTTGAAAATCATGATAGACCAAGTGTTGTCGCACACCTCGGATGCCCATCCCTGGTTCGACGCGAGCCGCAAGAGCCGCAACAATCCCAAGTCCAACTGGTATGTGTGGGCAGATCCTATGGTCGATGGCACTCCGCCGAATAACTGGCTGTCCGTCTTCGGCGGCTCGGCTTGGCAATGGGATACGCGGCGGTGCCAGTATTACCTGCATAATTTCCTGGCATGTCAACCGGACATGAATTTCCATTGCGCTGACGTGCAGGATGCACACTTGCATAATTTGCGCTTCTGGCTGGAACGCGGGGTTGACGGCTTTCGCCTGGATGCCTGCAATTTTCACTTCCATGATCAGACCTTGCGCAGTAATCCTGCCGCAGCCAATCGCGACAGCACCACCGTGTCGAACGTCAACCCGTATGGGATGCAATCGCATGTTTATGACAAGACCCGCCCCGAGAACTTGGCATTCCTGAGACGAGTGCGCGCACTGCTCAATGAATATGATGCAGTCTCCATCGGCGAAGTCGGCGCAGATGATTCGCTGGCGGTGATGGCAGACTACACCGCCGATGGCGACAAGCTGCAAATGGCCTACAGCTTCAATTTGCTGACGCCTGAATTTTCTGCGAAACATATCCGCACCCAGGTGCAACAATTTGAAGCGCGCGTGGCTGGCGGCTGGGCTTCCTGGTCAGTCGGCAACCACGACAGCGTGCGCGTGATGAGCCGTTGGGGTGGGCAGAACCCAGCGCCGGAACTGGCTAAATTGCTGCTGGCAATGCAACTCTCACTGAAGGGAACACCCTGCCTGTATCAGGGCGATGAATTGGCGCTGACTGAAGCCGATATCCCTTTCGAGGCGCTGCAAGACCCGTACGGCATTACCTTCTGGCCGGAATTCAAGGGGCGCGACGGTTGCCGTACCCCAATGCCCTGGCAGGCTGCGAGTGCCGCAGCCGGCTTCAGCTCTGGCAAACCGTGGCTGCCGGTGCCGGCCGAACATGCCAGCCGCGCGGTGGACGTGCAATTGCGCGAGCCCACCTCTACTCTTGTATTTGCCCAGAACATGCTGGCCTGGCGCAAGCGGATGCCGCAACTGCTCAGAGGCAATATTGCTTTCTATGAAGCACCTGAACCGGTATTGGCATTACGTCGCGATCTGGCAGGGCATTCTGGACTGTTGGTTGCTTTCAATCTCGGCAATCAAACAATCCGCTTTGAATGGCCGGATGCCGCCGCTGCTCAAGTGCTCGAAAGGCATGGTTTGGCGGGCAGTGCTAGCGGCACTTCAATTGAATTGCCCGCCTATGGCGCATGGTTTGCGCTGGCCGCTGACGCACAGTAAAAAGATATACCGCACGTAATTCGCACTGAAACATAAAAACAGCTTGTAAGGACATAAGATGGCTGGACTGAAATTAACAGGGATCAAGAAGTCCTATGGCGATGTCCGGACGTTGCATGGCATTGATCTTTCCATCGAGGACGGCGAATTCGTGGTCTTTGTCGGTCCTTCGGGATGTGGCAAATCGACATTATTACGCGTCATTTGCGGCCTTGAGGAAATCAGCGACGGCGATCTGATGATCGGCACCAAACGCATGAATGACATCCCACCGGCGCAACGCGGGATTGCGATGGTGTTTCAGAGTTACGCGCTCTATCCTCACATGAGCGTAGCCGACAATATGGCGTTCGGGCTGAAGCTTGCCGGTGCCGACAAGACCGCATCGCGCGAGGCGGTGATGCGTGCAGCGCAGGTGCTGCGCATCGAGCCCTTGCTGGAACGCAAACCGAAGGAACTCTCCGGTGGCCAGCGTCAGCGCGTTGCCATCGGTCGCGCCATTGTGCGCAAGCCGGATGTGTTCCTGTTCGATGAGCCGCTGTCCAATCTGGATGCTTCCCTGCGCGTGCAGATGCGCATCGAGTTGGCAAATCTGCACCGCGAACTCGGCTCCACCATGATTTATGTCACGCACGACCAAGTCGAGGCAATGACGCTGGCTGATCGTATCGTCGTGCTCAATGCCGGCCGCATCGAGCAGGTTGGTGCGCCTCTGGAACTCTACCATCGTCCTGACAATCTGTTCGTGGCCGGCTTCCTCGGCTCGCCACGGATGAACTTCCTCACTGGTAAGGTGTGCCGCAACGACACCGGCCAATGCTCGATCCTGATCGCCTCCGGCGGCACCCTTACTGCCGAACTATCGCAGCAACTCCCGCCTGATACAGCAGTCACGGTCGGGGCGCGGCCGGAACATCTGTTCCTGAGCGACGACCAGGATGGCATCCCGGCGCTGATCCACGCGGTCGAACGTTTGGGCGATGTCAGCTACATCTATGTAAAAGTATCTGGCCACGATGATTCACTGGTAGTGCGCGCCGATGCCGAGACCGACTGTGCCATCGGGCAAGCGATCCAGCTGAAAGTCGTGCCATCCAGATTGCACGTGTTTGACGAACATGGAAAATCGTGCAGATAAACCCTGCTACACCTTTACCGAACCGGGTTATGCGATACGAGCGCTGTATAACCCGAATAAAACAAGCCTCGTGTATTCATCTACGAATGGAGAAGACAATGCAAGTATCAGCAAGCAAAAGAAAATTAATTGCGACCAGTATCATTCTGGCGACGATGAGCGGATTGGGCAGTGTCGCGTATGCAGCAGAGCCAGGCAAGTTGCTGATCTGGATCAACGGCGACAAGGGCTACAAGGGCTTGATCAAAGTGGGCGAGGAGTTCACCAAAAAAACCGGCATCAAGGTCATCGTCGAGCATCCGGAAGATGCGCCGACCAAATTTCAGCAAGCCGCGGCTGCCGGCAAGGGGCCGGATATCTGGATCTGGCCGCACGACCGTATCGGCGAATGGATCACCAGCGGCTTGCTACAACCACTAAACCCGAGCAAGGAAGTGCGCGCAGGGATACTGCCTCTGTCATGGACTGCATTTACCGTAGGAGGCAAGACCTGGGGTTACCCGATGTCGATCGAGGCCGTTGCACTAGTCTATAACAAGGATCTGGTGCCGACGCCACCGAAGACATTCGACGAAGTGTTGGCGCTGGACAAAAAGTTGACGCGACAAGGCAAAAAAGCCATTTTGTGGGATTACACCAATACCTATTTCACCTGGCCTTTGATGGCAGCGGGCGGCGGCTTCGCGTTCGGCGTGAAGACTGACGGTCATTACGACGCGACCCAGACCGGCGTCAACAACACCGGCGCGGTCGCTGGCGTGGATGCCGTCATGAAGTTGATTAATGAAGGGGCGATGGCGAAAGGCGCCGGTTATGCCGAGATGGAAGCCGGCTTTAACCAAGGCAAGGTTGCCATGATGATTAACGGTCCATGGTCTTGGGACAATGCACGCAAGTCGAAGATCAACTTCGGCGTCGCCGTAATCCCAACAGTTGCAGGAAAAGCTGCTGCTCCGTTCATCGGCGTACTGGGTGCGATGATCAACAAGGCCAGTCCGAACAAGGATCTCGCGACTGAATTCATCGAGAACAGCATGCTCACCATCAATGGCCTGAAAACCATTAATGCCGACGTTCCGCTGGGCACCCCTGCCAATAAGGCGCTGTTCAGCGAATTGAAAAGCGACATTAATATCCAGGCCACCATGGACAGCGCACAAGCTGGGCATCCGATGCCGAATAACCCGGAAATGGGGCGCTTCTGGTCGTCGATGAAATCAGCTCTGGAAAATATCACCCAGGGTCGCCAAGGCGTGAAAGAGGGGCTGGATGCTGCGGCCAAGCGTATCGTCAGTGCAAACTAAATAGTTGACTTGTGCAGTACTCAGCAGTGCAGTTAGGCATACAGGCCTGCACTTGTTAAGTTAACCAGCAGCGGTATTTTGCGTAAGTTTCGGTGATTTTAAAATTTACGCAAAATGCATTGGAAGCAGGGCGCACCATGCTATGCGCGTCGCTGCAGCCACCATCATGGCGGCGACGATGAATTGCCTGCATTATGGGCTCTTATAATATACAACGTAGTGTATTATTTTTTTGCCATAAATTATATGCGGGAATCATACCATTTTATAAAATTAAACAGGGGTATATTTAATTTTGTAAAAAACATGAAAATTCAACGGCTTTGCGTAAGTTTAGTTGGTGCGTAAGTACGCAATTCCATGTAGCAGGAAATGCGGCCTGCACACAACTATTGCAGCTTTTATTCAATTAACCGGTAGATCCATTGTGCGTAAGTTTTTCGGTCCTGTGGTGCTTGCAGCCAGCCTTGCGCTGGGTCTGTATCTGGTTTTTCTGCTATACAGCACGGGCCAGACCTTTTTAGCTTGTATTTTTCTCGGCATATTGACTCTGGCGGTGTATGTCTACACATCTGTCAGCGCTTATGCTTATCGCTACCTGTTTCCAGGGATTGCAGCGGCAGTAGTATTCGTGCTGTTCCCGCTGATTTATACTATATCGATCGGTTTTACCAATTTCAGTTCGAGAAATCTGCTGACTTTCGAGCGCGTCACCCAATATCTGACAGAAGAAACGCAGCGCGCAGAAGGCAGCGCTCTGGTCATGAGTCTGCACGCGGATGGTCAGGCATTCCGCATCCGCCTGGAACAGCCAGGCACGCAACAGACATTCATCACGGAAGCGCTGGCATTACGCACGGCAAAACCGTTAACAGTGGAACTCCAAGCCGCCGATAAATCAACAAAACCGTTGCTGGGCGAAGCATTGGGTCTGAAAGATGTGATCGCACATCAGGATAGTCTGAAAGCGCTTACCCTGGTGTTGCCGAACAAGGCTGCACTGCGCATGACCGGACTGCGTGAATTCGCAGCGGTCGAACGTGTCTATACACCGCTGGCCAATGGTGGCTTCAAGCAAAACAAGACCGGCGAGATCGTAAAATCCAATTTCAAGACCGGTTTCTACGAGACTGCCAGCGGCGAACAGTTGGAGCCGGGATTCAAGGTGAATATCGGTTTTGCGAATTTCATCCGGATATTCTCGGATCAGGCATTCCGTGAGCCATTTATCCGTATATTTGCCTGGACTCTCGCATTCTCGGTAATTACGGTAGTGACCACGGTAGGTCTCGGCATGGTATTGGCGGTTTTACTCAACTGGGATGCACTGAAATTTCGCGGATTCTACCGAACCCTGCTTTTCCTGCCGTATGCAGTGCCGGGCTTCATCTCGATTCTGGTATTCAAGGGCTTGTTCAACAATAATTTCGGCGAAATCAACCTGATTGTGAATGCCTTGTTCGGCATCAAACCGGCCTGGTTCTCGGACACAACCTTAGCCAAGACGATGATACTGATCGTCAATACTTGGCTTGGCTATCCCTACATGATGGTGTTGTGCATGGGGCTGATCAAAGCGATTCCGGCAGACCTGTATGAAGCATCGGCCCTGGCCGGCGCAGATCCTTTGACCAACTTCTTCAAGATCACGTTGCCACTGATCATCAAGCCTTTGACGCCTTTGATGGTTGCTAGCCTAGCCTTCAATTTCAATAATTTCGTGCTGATCAGTTTGCTCACAGGTGGTCGACCGGACTTCCTCGATACCAAGCTGCCGGCAGGAACCACAGATCTGCTGGTGTCGTACACCTACCGTATCGCGTTCGAGGATTCCGGTCAGAATTTCGGCCTGGCTGCAGCCATATCGACGCTGATCTTCATGCTGGTCGCAACGATATCTATCTTTAACATGCGTTTGACGCGTGTCAACCACAATTAAGTCGCACCATGCAAGGAGTAAGAAATGGCTATTGTTGTAGATCACTCAAGCCGCTGGCGCATCGTGGTGGCGCATGTCGCCGTCATTGCGCTGATTGTGGTGGTCATGTTTCCGTTCCTGGTGATCTTGTCGATTTCCCTGCGCCCAGGGAATTTTGCCAGCGGCAGCCTGATTCCATCGGAAATCAGCCTCGACCACTGGCGATTGGCGCTGGGACTTTCTTATCAGGGGCCAAACGGCAGCTTGATCGAACCCGATTTCCCGGTGTTGCGCTGGTTGTGGAACTCGGTCAAGGTCGCAACCATGACCGCCGGTATCACGCTGCTGCTGTCGACCACCTGCGCCTATGCATTTGCACGGATGAAATTCCGCTTTAAATCGCAGGCATTGTCGGCGCTGTTGCTGTTGCAGATGTTCCCTGCGGTGCTGGCACTGATTGCCATCTATGCCATTTTCGATCTGATCGGCACTTATGTGCCTTGGCTCGGCATCGATAGTCACGGCAGTCTGGTACTGGCTTATACCGGTGGGATTGCCATGCATATCTGGACCATCAAGGGTTATTACGACACGATTCCGGTCGAAATCGAAGAGGCGGCCAAGGTCGATGGTGCCACGCCGTGGCAGGCATTTGTGTATGTGCTGCTGCCGATGGCGGTGCCGATCCTGATGGTGGTGTTCCTGCTGGCTTTCATCGGTGCCATTATCGAATACCCGATTGCTTCGGTGCTATTGCATGAGCAAAACAACCTGACGCTGGCGGTTGGCTCAAAACTGTTTTTGTATGAGCAAAAATACCTGTGGGGTGACTTTGCAGCGGCTGCTATCCTGTCTGGCCTGCCGATCACGGCAGTCTTCCTGCTGGCACAAAAATGGATGGTGTCCGGTCTCACTGCCGGCGGCGTAAAAGGTTGAACCATGCTGAAACGATTGTGTTTGCTGGCAATGTTGTTGCTGGTCTTGCCACGGCAGGTCGGTGCAGCGGTGACAAACAATGATTTTGCCGCCAATCCGATTGTTTATTTTGTCATCACCGACCGCTTCAAGAACGGCAATCCGGGCAATGATCACGCCTACGGACGCATCGCTGACGGTGTTGGCGAAATCGGTACCTTCCACGGCGGCGATCTCGCCGGCTTGACACAACAACTGCGGACTGGCTATTTCAAAACGCTGGGTATCAATGCACTGTGGGTTACCGCCCCTTACGAGCAGATACACGGATGGGTGGTGGGCGGCCAGAACAGTTTCCGGCATTATGCCTATCACGGCTACTGGGCGCTCGACTACACCAAGCTCGATGCCAATATGGGCAGCCGCGACGAATTGCGCGAGATGATAGCCACCGCACATGCGCAGAGCATTCGCGTATTGTTCGATGTGGTGCTGAATCATCCTGGCTATGCCGACATCAAGACGCTGTCCGATCAACGCATCCCGGTGTTGTGGCCCGGCTTTGAGGCAGCCAAACTGCGCGATTACCACAGCTATATCGA
This sequence comes from Glaciimonas sp., assembly GCA_012927585.1. GTDB lineage: Bacteria > Pseudomonadota > Gammaproteobacteria > Burkholderiales > Burkholderiaceae_D > AVCC01. The sequence continues at coordinate 8,862 of JABBOY010000017.1, read as the reverse complement.
CTACAATAATTTCGCCTTTGGGCAATGGTGGGGCGGCGATTGGGTACGCGCCGGCTTGCCGGGCTATCCCGATGGCGGCACTGACGATGCCACGATGCAATTGGCCTACCTACCCGACTTCAGGACCGAAAGACCCAATCCGGTAGATCTTCCACCCGTACTCAGGAACAAGCCGGATACCAATGCGCGCTTTCTGCCGGATACGCCGGTGCGCGGCTATCTGGTTAAATGGCTGGCGGATTGGGTGCGCGAATTCGGTGTCGACGGCTTTCGCTGCGATACCGTCAAGCATGTGGAGCCGGAAAGTTGGCTGGCGTTAAAGCGCGCAAGCAGTGCCGCGCTGGCCGAATGGAAACACAACAACCCCACAGGCAAGATTGACGACGCGCCGTTCTGGATGACCGGCGAAGTCTGGGGCCACGGCTTCGAACGTAGCCGCTGGCACGATGCCGGCTTTGACTCGATAATCAATTTCGCGTTCCAGCCACAGGCATCGACCGACTGGGCCGCGCTGGACCGGTTGTATGCGCTCTACGCCGACAAACTGGCCGCAAAGCCGGCGTTTGATGCCTTGTCATATATTTCTTCGCACGATACGGTACTGTATCCGCGCGACACCTTGCAACATGGCCTGAGCGCCCTGCTACTGGTGCCGGGCGGCGTGCAGTTATTTTACGGCGATGAGAGCGGTCGCTTGCCAGGCGCAACGCCGGAAGGCGATCCCCAGCAGGCCACCCGTTCCGACATGAACTGGGCAAATATCGACCAGGCGTTGTTGATGCACGCGCAAAAACTGGGACAATTTCGTGCCGCGCATGTAGCGCTTGCGCGTGGCCGTCATGTCCGTCTGGCGCAACAGCCTTATGTATTCGCCCGCATCGACTCGTTGCATCAGGATCGCGTGGTAGTCGTACCGGAGATCAATGGCGACATAACTGTGCCGGTGGCTGGCGTGTTTGCGGATGGACAGCGGTTACGGGATGCCAGCAGCGGCAAAACCGCAGTCGTACAGCAAGGCGGGATCAAGCTACAGGCTTCAGGAATGTTGCTGCTTGAAGCGGTGCAAGATCAGTAGGCTCCGATCATGGATTTCCTGCTTTATGATTTTTGCATTTCCCAGAGATACAGCCGATGTGTCCGAACCATTGGCGAGTGGGCATAGCTGAGTCAAAGTTGATGGTGTTGGTATTCTTCGGTTTATCCGGACAATCCAGTTGTACCATCACTGAATGTGTTCAAGGCGGTAATTACTGGGTTTCCATCGTTTTTTACAGGTGTTGTGCGAAGGCAAAACACCTGCGGAAAATGCTTGTCACTAGACGTTGAACAGGAAATTCAGCACATCGCCATCCTTGACCACATATTCCTTGCCCTCTGCGCGCATCTTGCCCGCCTCCTTGGCACCCGCTTCGCCCTTGTAGGTGATGAAGTCTTCATACGCAATGGTCTGGGCGCGAATGTAGCCGCGCTCGAAATCGGTGTGGATCACGCCGGCTGCCTGCGGTCCGGTATCGCCCGCGTGGATGGTCCAGGCGCGCACTTCCTTTACGCCGGCAGTGAAGTAAGTCTGCAAACCGAGCAGCTTGTAAGCGGCACGGATCAGCCGGTCCAGGCCAGGTTCTTCCAACCCCATATCACCCAGGAAGGCAGCCTTGTCTTCTTCTTCCAGATCGGCAATTTCAGCTTCGATCGAGGCGCAAATCGCGACGATAGGTGCGTTTTGCGATACCGCATAGGCAGTCAATTGATCCAGCAACGGGTTGTTGGTGAAGCCGGTGTCGGACACGTTGGCTACATACATCGCCGGCTTGGCGGTAATCAGGCACAGCGGCTTGATCAGCAGCATTTCCTCTGCATCCAGCCCCATCGCCCGCACCGGTTGCGCTTCGTTCAAATGCGGCATGATGCGTTCCAGCAATTCGACCAGCTTGGCGGCATCCTTGTCGCCGGAACGGGCTTTCTTGTGTTCGCGATGAATCGCTTTTTCGACCGTGCTCATATCAGCCAGCGCCAGCTCGGTCTGGATTACTTCGATGTCGTCCAGCGGATTGATTTTGCCGGCGACATGGATCACATTGTCGTCTTCGAAACAGCGCACCACATTGACAATCGCATCGGTCTCGCGGATGTGCGCGAGGAACTGGTTACCCAAGCCTTCGCCCTTGGATGCGCCAGCCACCAGGCCGGCGATATCGACGAATTCGACAATCGCATTTTGCACCCGTTGCGGCTTGACGATGGCCGACAGCGCACCCAGGCGTGGGTCCGGTACTTCGACTACGCCGACGTTGGGTTCGATGGTGCAAAACGGGTAATTTTCGGCTGGAATGCCGGCTTTCGTGAGCGCATTGAAAAGGGTGGATTTACCGACGTTAGGCAGGCCGACGATGCCGCATTGGAGACTCATGATATGTGCTTTGCAAATAGAATTAAGGCGCTATTTTACCGGATGCGGGGTGTTGGATTGATTTAACAGAGACTTACGATGGCAGACGCACCTAAAGTCGCATACGTCACATACTTTGTCCCATACTTTCATGGGTGTTGCTGCCGATCACAATTGGCCCAAATGCCGGAACTGGGCTGGCGCATGCCAAATTTGAGCAATCCCTGCACTGGCAATGGTTCATAAGCTCGATGCCTGGGGCAAGGTTTCAGCTTTTAAATATTTTTAAGCTAGTTGTATGGACATACTTAACTCCACCGCATCGTAGAACTTGCATATACTTGATACATCTAAGCCGGGAGAGGAATCAAGATGCTTTGTGCGAAACAAGAACATGCAGATTCGATACCGGCCGATGAAAGATCATCATCTAGGGTTATTTAAAAATAGTTTTTTGATAAAGTGGGGAATAAAAAATGTCACTGAAGAATTTGATGGTTCACCTGGACCAAAGCAAGCGCACTGCATCAAGGCTGGAACTCGTGGCATCGCTGGCGCGCCAGCATCAGGCACGCCTGATAGGCGTGTTTGGACAACTGGCGCCGTCGCAACAAGTGGGTATGGTATCGACCTGGCCTACTGCGGCATACACGGAAGCTGCCGAGGCCAGCAAGGCTGCATTCGAGAAAGCTACTGCCGGCCTGCCGCAAGCCGAATGGCATGACATCAATCGTGGTAGCGAAGCCGAAGTGCTGCGCCACATCACCGATCTGGCGCGTCATGCCGACTTGGTCGTAATGGGCCAGCATGATGAAACGGCCAAGTCATATGCGCCGGCTGATCTGGTCGAGGAAGTAGTTCTCAATTCTGGCCGGCCGGTACTGATCCTGCCTTACGTCGGAACTTTCCCTGAAGTGGCCAAGCGTCCGCTGATTGCGTGGAGCAATGCCCGCGAGGCTGCCCGCGCGCTTAATGATGCCCTGCCATTAATGGCAGGCTGTGATGACGCCACAGTAATCTCGTTCTCCACCAGCGCCGAAGAGGCCCGCAGCAGCAGTAATGAAGTAACTCGCCATCTAGCCTGTCACGACATCAAGGCCAAATCGGAAATCATGCTGGTCAATGACATTGGCATCATGGACATGTTGCTTAACCGGGCCGCCGACTTCGGATCCGACCTGTTGGTTATGGGTGCTCATGGCCATATTGGGCTGCCGTTTGTTAGTCGTGGCGCAGGCACCCGCTACATACTTCGACACATGACAGTACCGGTTCTGATGTCCAACTAAGGCGCAGTTAGCAGTTAGAAAAGACGCCGGATCCCGCGTGCTTTACGCAAAAACCACCGGCTTTGCCGGTGGTTTTTGGGCTCTATTCGCATTAGGTGTTGCTATAAAGTGAAGCAAAATATCCAGCTTTGCCCAGAATCATTTGCGCATTTGCGCGAATATTTCCAGAAAAATTCCTGTCTTGCCCCATAAATTCGCGAAACGATCTCTATATCTCCAGATTTTTATAAATCTTCGTTTCAACAAACCACTTGCAAACCCCCGTCGTTACAAGAATTCTGCCGGTCTCCTGTCTGGGACTATGTATGCGGTAACTAAAAATACATGAAGCAGTATGTTGTTTCGCCAGGATGTTTTTGCTAGGCCCGCTCACAGCGTCGTGTTGCGCAGCCGCAGTGCGTTGGCGATTACCGATACCGAGCTGAAACTCATTGCTGCACTGGCGATCATCGGGCTGAGTACGATGCCGAACCAGGGAAATAGCGCACCGGCGGCAATTGGCACCCCGACGAAGTTATAGATAAAGGCGAAGAACAGGTTTTGCCGGATGTTCTTCATCGTGTGCTGGCTCAGCAGCCGGGCTTTGGCGATACCGCGCAAGTCGCCCTTGACCAGCACTACATGGGCGCTGTTCATTGCAATATCCGTACCGGTGCCCATGGCGATGCCGACATCAGCCAGCGCCAGCGCCGGCGCGTCGTTGACGCCGTCGCCGGCCATCGCAACGATGCGGCCCTGCTGCTTCAATTCCTCAATCAGCTTGAATTTATCCTGCGGCAATACTTCCGCCTTGACTTCATCCAGCCCGAGTTGGCGGCCGACCGCCTTTGCGGTGGCGGCGTTGTCGCCGGTTAGCATGATGATGCGCAAGCCGGAAGCCCGTAGCAAATGCAGTGCTTCTACGGTGCTAGCCTTGATCGGATCGGCTACACTGATCAGGCCGGCGAGCCGTTTTTCGCTGGCGAGGAACATGACAGTTTGACCTTGTTCGCGCAAAGCCTGCGCGTTATCGCGCAGTGCGCTGGTATCCACTCCAGCATCCTCCATCAGACGCTGGTTGCCGAGCGAAATCAGTGCGCTGTCGATATGGCCTTGCACTCCTTTGCCGGTGACGGAATTGAACTGTTCGACCGCTGGCAGCGACGCGTTCTGTTCTTGTGCGTAATCGACGATTGCTTGCGCCAACGGATGCTCGCTGAGTTTTTCCAGCGCGCCAGCCGCGGCCAAAACCTCGGCCTGGCTAAAGCCGTCGGCGGCGATCACGCTTTGGACTTTCGGTTTGCCTTCGGTCAGAGTGCCGGTTTTATCAACCACCAGCGTATCGACTTTTTCCAGCCGTTCGAGCGCTTCTGCATTCTTGATCAAGATGCCTTCGCCGGCACCGCGCCCAATCCCGACCATGATCGAAATCGGTGTCGCCAGCCCGAGTGCGCAAGGGCAGGCAATGATCAGCACCGATACCGCAGCGACCAGCCCATACGCCATCGCCGGCGCTGGTCCGAGCCATGTCCACAGTAGAAAGCTGAGTACCGCCGAGGCCATCACCGCCGGCACAAACCAGCCGGAAACCCGGTCGGCCAATTTTTGGATCGGTGCGCGTGAGCGGCTGGCTTGATTTACCATTTGCACAATTTGCGACAGCAGCGTGTCGGCGCCGACTTTTTGCGCTTGCAGCAGGAAGGTGCCGGTCTGATTGACCGTGCCGGCGCTGGCTTGGCTGCCGAGCGTTTTGGTGACTGCCATCGGCTCGCCGGTGATCATCGATTCATCGACATTCGAGTGGCCATTGGTTACTTTTCCATCGACCGGCACTTTGTCGCCCGGCTTGACGCGCAGAATGTCGCCGACCTGTACCTGATCCAGATGGATTTCTTCTTCGCTGCCATCGGGCTTGATCCGCAACGCGGTATTCGGCGCCAGCGCCAGCAGCGCACGCACGGCGCCATTGGTGCGCGACCGGGCGCGCAATTCTAGTACCTGGCCCAGCAGCACCAGCGTAATAATGACCGCCGAAGCTTCAAAATACAGTGGTGCCATGCCGTTCATCTTGAACGCTTCCGGTAATGCACCGGGAAACAGCAGTGCGATCACGCTGAACAGGAACGCGGCCGAAGTGCCTAAGGCAATCAGGCTGAACATGTTCAGATTCCAACTCCGAAACGAGTCAAACCCGCGTTGAAACAGTGGCCAGCCGGCCCACAGCACCACCGGCGTGGCTAACGCGGCCTGCAGCCAGCCGAAAGCGTTCATGCCGATTCGGTGCCCGATATCTGCGCCGGGAATCATGTCGCCCATTGCCATCAGCAGCAAGGGCAGCGATAGTGCGGTGCTGATTTTCAAGCGGCGCGTCATGTCGTCGAGTTCGCTGGTGTCTTCGTCCATGCTGGCTTCCATCGGTTCCAGCGCCATGCCGCATTTGGGGCAGGTGCCGGGGCCGACTTGCTGCACCTCGGGATGCATCGGGCAAGTGTAGATCGCATCTGCCGCTGCAGCTACAGTCTTGGGTTTGGCTGGCGTCATCGGTTTGGGTGGATGGGCCAGAATTCCTTCTGGATCGGCCTTGAATTTGGCGACGCAGGAAGTGCTGCAGAAATAATAGGTGACGCCATTGAACGTCGCCGATTTATCTGGATTGGCAGCGGCTTTCATGCCGCAAACCGGGTCGGTGTAGGGTTTTTCGATGGCTTTCTCAGGTGTTATCGGCACGAGCGATCCTGCCGGCACGGCTCCTGTCACAGAAATCTTCAATAGTTTGGCCGGTTGCACATACGCCAGCGGATCGGCCTTGAATTTGGCGAGGCAGGAAGTGCTGCAGAAATAATAGGTTTTGCCCTGATGAATTGCCTTTTTAGCCGGATCGGCGCTCACCACCATGGCGCAGACCGGATCGGTGTACTGCTGCTGATTAGTTTGGATTGGGGCCGGCTGTTCTGACGGTTCTTTATCTTGCGAATGGCAACAGCAATCTTGGTGTGCTGCGGGGTTTTGCGTGGGATCTTGTCGCTGGTTCATTACTGCTCCTTGTCTTGTGGTGCTAACCGATTGACATTAGTATAGACCCCGTACCAAACAACAGGGTCAAGTCAATTTTGACAAAATGCATGCAAGTGAAAAATAATTTTACGATAGGACGCTTGGCGCGTGCCGCCGGAGTCGGGGTGGAAACAGTGCGCTACTACCAGCGCCGCAAGTTGTTGCCCCTGCCGGTTGCCCAAGACAGTGCGTTTCGGACCTATCCTGTGGCGTTGGTTGATCGTATCCGCTTCATCAAACGTTCGCAGGAATTGGGGTTTTCGCTAGATGAAATTGAGGCATTGCTGCAACTGGAAGACGGTAGCGACCGGACGGCGATTCGCGAGCTGGCGGCCGACAAGTTGCAGCATATCCGCGCCAAGATAGCCGACCTGACACGGATAGAAGCTGCGTTGAGCCACCTGATCCATGAATGTACAGCGACCGGCCAGTCCCAGCCCTGTCCGATCATTGCAGCGCTGGCGGGTGCGGCTGCGCCCGATCAGTAGCCGCATCATGTCATCCGGTTCTTCGCATCGTTGAACTCCTGCCATGGAACATCGCCGACAAGCTTCAGCCACAAACACCGTAACTCACACGTTGCCCATTTCATTTCCAATGTCAACGACGGTGCTGGACACGCTTACAGTGGAGGGCACGTGGCAAACGAAGCATGTGGGTTAATTGACAACCCTTTTGCGCAAATGATTGGCTCAAGCGATTGGCCTACAATGATGCAGTTTTCTGGCCCGTTGGCATTTTTCCTCCACATGGTCAGCATCTCCCACGGCCCCACAAAGTCGAGTTCTTCGACCTGATTGAATACAAGAACGCCAAAGTTCATAGGAAACTTCCAAGGTATCTAACGTGGAGCCAAAGGGCGGGTGCGATAGTGACCATCCCGCTTGAGCGTTGGGTTGCCCCTCACAATTGACCCCATACTTGGCGCAGACCAGCCAAATGAACTAGCCCAATGATTAAACAAATTCCAGACGTAACTAGCCAGAATGTGTCGCTGTTTTCAGGAAAGGCGGGTTTTAACAATGGAAAAGCCACCGCACGCAAAAGGTAGATCCCTGTGATCGCGCTCAGGACTAGCCGAGCAAAGGGCAGTCGCATGAGCAGCCCCGCGCCCGATAATGCGTAAGCGGCCCACACAGCAAGTAGTGCCCCAATTACAACGGCAATGAAGCTTGCATACCAATGTCCATTCTCAGCCATTTGTGCAATTGGCTCACCAGCACCTAGAAACCGGAATAGTGGCGCACCCCAAATTAGGCAAGCGAAGTGCAACGCCGCTGCCACTATGCTTAGGGCAGCACCAAGAGCCAGAAAAACATTATATGAAGATGACAAAGTAGAACTCCTTCTTAATGGTGGTAGACAGCGCCATATGAGGCATAACGTTCGACATGAGCGGCGGCAGTCAGACAGCGAAGTGGCTGGACGGCGTCCGCTCGACGGAGTGGTTAGCCCCCGGGCACAGCAGGAACCAGACCATATTCGCTCATGATGCCTAGCAACTTCGTCCGGTCCGGCGGGCCTCCAGCATTGACCACCGCACCTACGTCTCTAAAGTACTGAGCACCGATATCGGGTGTCTGAATCACTAGGACGCGAGCGACTTGGCCGTGCGGATTGCTGAACTGATGAACCGAGCCTCTCGGTGAAAACATCCAGTCTCCATGCTCCAGGTCGCGCGTGGTGTCGTCTACGCGATAGCGTAACGTTCCCTCGAGAACATAGATGCACTCATCGTTCTTCGAATGGCTATGGGGCGGCGGGACGTTTGAACTTGGTGGCACGGTCAATTCAAACATGCCCATGCCGCCGCTCGCGGAGCCGTCAACGAGATAGTTGATTCCCAGTTGGCCAACGTTTATTGTTTCGGACTGCGCCATTATTTGGCTCTCGAGGTTGGCTGCTGAGTTAAGAAGGGGCCTAACGTAAAGTTAAGGAGTTGCGTGCTTTAACGCAGTCCCGCTTGCGCGCAGGGTTATACACTTTTATTTTCCACAAGGTAAATAGCTATCGCTTGGTTCACCACCCATATTCCCAATGGTACCAAGATGGGTGACTTTAAATCCCTCCGGGTACTTTAAGCCGTAACCCAACATCCTATCTACGCCGATGTGAACAAACCAAATAAGAGCCAAGGCCGAGAACAAGGCATTA
>JABBOY010000022.1 GCA_012927585.1 Glaciimonas sp. | reverse complement strand
AATGGCAAAAAGCAAATATGAGCGGACCAAGCCGCACGTGAATGTAGGCACGATTGGACACGTTGATCACGGCAAGACGACCTTGACGGCAGCGATTGCGACCGTACTATCGAAGAAATTTGGTGGCGAAGCCAAGGGTTACGACCAGATTGATAACGCGCCGGAAGAAAAAGCCCGCGGCATCACCATCAACACCTCGCACGTCGAATACGAAACAGCAGCACGCCACTACGCCCACGTAGACTGCCCTGGTCACGCCGACTATGTTAAAAACATGATCACCGGTGCCGCCCAAATGGACGGCGCGATTTTAGTTTGTTCAGCAGCCGACGGCCCAATGCCGCAAACGCGCGAACACATCCTGCTGGCGCGCCAAGTCGGCGTACCCTACATCATCGTATTCCTGAACAAATGCGACATGGTAGATGACGAAGAATTGCTCGAGCTAGTCGAAATGGAAGTGCGCGAACTGCTCGTCAAATACGAATTCCCCGGCGACGACCTGCCCATCATCAAAGGCTCTGCCAAGCTTGCACTCGAAGGCGACAAAGGCCCACTGGGCGAAGAAGCCATCCTTGCCTTGGCCAATGCCCTTGACACCTACATTCCGACACCGGAACGTGCCATTGACGGTGCCTTCCTGCTGCCGGTAGAAGACGTATTCTCCATCTCCGGTCGCGGCACCGTAGTCACCGGACGCATCGAACGCGGCGTCGTCAAAGTAGGCGAAGAAATTGAAATCATCGGCATCAAAGACACCGTTAAAAGCACCTGCACCGGAGTTGAAATGTTCCACAAACTGCTCGACCAAGGTCAAGCAGGCGACAACGTAGGCGTACTGCTGCGCGGCACCAAGCGTGAAGACGTCGAGCGCGGCCAAGTACTGGCCAAGCCGGGTTCGATCAAGCCGCACAATCACTTCACCGGTGAAATCTACGTATTGTCGAAAGACGAAGGCGGCCGTCACACGCCGTTCTTCAACAACTACCGTCCGCAGTTCTATTTCCGTACAACCGACGTAACCGGTTCGATCGAATTGCCGAAAGACAAAGAGATGGTCATGCCAGGCGACAACGTTTCCATCACGGTCAAATTGATCAACCCGATTGCGATGGAAGAAGGCTTGCGCTTCGCTATTCGAGAAGGCGGCCGTACCGTCGGTGCCGGCGTCGTTGCAAAAATTCTTGAGTAAAAATGCTTGTTCTGCGAGGTTGAATTAGCCTTCCTCGCAGTGCCAATACAAGTCAGTGTTTTAGATGTAGGGGTGTAGCTCAATTGGCAGAGCGTCGGTCTCCAAAACCGAAGGTTGGGGGTTCGATTCCCTCCGCCCCTGCCACGGATTTAGCCGCAATGGCATCGAAAGTCAAACTGTATGTCTAATCATCCCGTTCAAACTGTCACCACGTCGAGCGATAAACTGAAAATCGCACTATCGGTTGGCGCCGTGATTGTGGGTGTAGTCGGTTTTTATTTTTTGTCGGATAAGTCAACGCTGCTGCGCGCCGGTGTGTTGTTCGGAGCGATGCTCATCGCTATTGGTATTGCCTGGACATCAACTTCCGGTCGTGAATTCATCGGTTTCGCCAATGAATCGGTGCGTGAAACTAAAAAAGTTGTATGGCCAAAGCGTAAGCAGGCGATGCAAATGACCGCCATTGTTTTTGGATTCGTGCTTGTGATGGCTATTTTTCTATGGGGAACCGACAAATTACTCGAATTCCTGTTATATGACATCATTCTTGGCTGGAAAAAATAATGAGCGAAAACATGCAAGACGGCACGCAGGAATCTGCCGCAGTTGCACCGCCGGCCAGCAAGCAGCGTTGGTATGTGGTGCACGTCTATTCCGGAATGGAAAAAAGTGTGCAGCGTGCATTGACTGAGCGTATCGAGCGAGGTGGGATGCAAGATCAGTTTGGGCAAATACTGGTACCCACGGAAGAAGTGGTCGAAGTTAAGAACGGTCAGAAATCGGTTACAGAAAGACGTTTTTTCCCAGGCTATGTGCTGGTGGAGATGGAAATGACCGATGAGACTTGGCATCTGGTCAAAAATACCAATAAAGTTACTGGTTTTATCGGCGGAAAATCCAATAAACCGACCCCTGTTCCAGCGCGCGAGATTGATAAGATCATGCAGCAAATGCAGGATGGTGTAGAGAAGCCCCGTCCTAAGGTTTTGTATGAAGTAGGTGAGTTGGTGCGCATCAAGGATGGCCCATTCACTGATTTCAATGGCAATGTCGAAGAAGTTTTTTACGAAAAATCGCGGGTGCGCGTCACTGTGACCATTTTCGGTCGCGCTACACCCGTAGAGCTTGAGTTTGCTCAAGTGGAAAAAGTCTAAGCGGCCTATATTATGCTGTCAAAATATTAACCAAGCGCTTACCTGGAGCGCTGCAAAGTCAAATTTGTAAAATCCAGGGAGGAGCCCTAATAACCTGCCGCAGGCAGGGGAACAGGCGCTAATACTCAATCTTAGCGGGAGCCATCATGGCAAAGAAAATTACAGGTTTTATCAAGCTGCAAGTGCCGGCTGGTAAGGCAAATCCATCGCCACCCATTGGCCCAGCACTCGGCCAGCGCGGTTTGAACATCATGGAATTCTGCAAAGCGTTTAATGCGCAGACCCAAGGCTTGGAAGCGGGTATGCCAATCCCAGTCGTGATTACTGCTTTTGCTGACAAGTCTTTCACTTTTGTAATGAAAACCCCGCCAGCAACTTTTTTGATCAAAAAAGCAGCGGGTATTCAGAAGGGTTCTGCCAAGCCGCATACTGATAAAGTCGGCACGCTAACGCGCCAGCAGGCTGAAGAAATTGTAACTTTAAAACGACCGGATCTTACGGCAGCCGACATGGACGCAGCAGTGCGTACTATTGCCGGTTCGGCACGTTCGATGGGCATCACGGTGGAGGGTCTGTAATGGCTAAGTTATCCAAACGCGCAAAAATATTCAAGACAAAAGTCGATCGCACCAAGGCTTACTCGTTTGACAGCGCGATGTCTATCGTCAAGGAATGCGCAACTGCCAAATTCAACGAATCGATTGATGTATCCGTCCAGTTAGGCGTTGATCCAAAAAAATCCGATCAAGTTGTTCGTGGCTCAGTAGTGTTGCCAGCAGGCACAGGAAAGACAGTGCGAGTGGCTGTTTTTGCTACCGGTGAAAAGGCTGAACAGGCAAAAGCCGCAGGTGCGGATATTGTTGGCATGGAAGACCTTGCTGAACAAATCAAGGCTGGCAATATGCCATTTGATATCGTTATCGCTTCGCCAGACACTATGCGTATTGTTGGTACGCTGGGCCAGATTCTCGGCCCGCGCGGCATGATGCCTAACCCTAAGGTTGGCACTGTCACGCCCGATGTTGCGACCGCAGTCAAGAATGCAAAAGCTGGACAGGTGCAATATCGTACTGACAAGGGCGGCATCATTCACGCAACTATCGGACGCAAGTCGTTCAGCGATGAAGCACTAAAATCAAACTTGTTGGCACTGATAGACGCGTTGAGCAAAGCCAAGCCCGTGTCCAGTAAAGGCGTCTACCTGCGTAAAGTTTCTATTTCGTCCACAATGGGCGTTGGTGTTCGCGTAGACCAGGGTACCTTGGTCGCCTAATTGGCAGAATCAAGTCCTCCTGCCATCATGGCAAGAGGCAGATCTTTGGGGTGGAGTTATACCGGCATCATTGGAATAGCTCCATAAGTCAAAGACCGTTGGGCGGCGCACGGCTAGTTTTGTGCGGCGTTAAACCGCTTGCGCGTAATCGTAGGCACCCAACGCAGATGGTGTACCCGATCAAGTTTTGTAGTCTCTATGCTGGTTTGTCAGCTCTGAACTCCTAACTTCGGACGCCGTGTTCGAGTCGATGCAAGATGGCTGTTCACTTATGGACAGTATGTTGCGCATCATTAATGGAGGTTGACCGTGAGTCTCAATCTGAATGACAAAAAGGCTGTCGTCGCTGAAATCTCTGCAAAAGTAACATCTGCACAGACAATCGTCGTAGCCGAATATCGTGGCATCCAGGTCAGTCATTTGACACAATTGCGTGCCAAAGCGCGTGCCCAGGGTGTGTACTTGCGAGTGTTGAAAAATACACTGGCACGTCGTGCTGTGGAGGGTACTGTATTTGCAAGCCTCGCCTCCGAGATGACCGGCCCGCTGATCTATTCGATCTCCGAGGACGCCGTTGCTGCTGCTAAAGTTATTTATGACTTTGCTAAAGGCAATGACAAACTGGTTGTTAAGGCAGGCAACTACGCAGGAAAGTCGCTTGATAAAGCGGGTGTTGCTGCGTTGGCAAGTATTCCTAGCCGTGAAGTTTTGCTGGCCCAGATAGTGGGTATGATGCAGGCGCCAGTTGCCGGTTTCGCACGTGGTTTAGCTGCTTTGGCAGCAAAGAAAGAAGCAGAGACAGCATAATTTTGCCAGACATTGGCGTTGTTTTCTCGGCATTATTTTTTTGTCAAAATCGATTAAATGTAATTACAGAATTAATTTAGGAGTTTCAAATGGCAATTAGCAAAGACGATATCCTTGAAGCCGTAGGTGCAATGTCCGTAATGGACTTGAACGATTTGGTCAAGGCGTTTGAAGAAAAATTTGGTGTTTCCGCAGCTGCAATGGCGGTTGCAGGCCCTGCAGCTGGTGCTGCTGTTGCTGAAGAGCAAACGGAGTTCACCGTAATTCTGACTGATTTTGGTGCAAACAAAGTCAGCGTTATTAAAGCTGTTCGCGAACTTACCGGTCTGGGTTTGAAAGAAGCCAAAGACTTGGTTGATGGCGCACCGAAGCCAGTTAAAGAGGCTGTAACGAAAGCGGATGCAGAAGCAGCAAAGAAAAAATTGGAAGAAGCTGGCGCAAAAGCCGACATCAAGTAATTCCAGTCTGTTAGCGCATATTACTGCGCCGAAGTCAAAATGCAGAATTCTCTCTGAAAAGAGCGGGTTCTGCTTTGGCTTCTTTGTCGTTTTGGTTATTTATATAGCTGTACGCAATACTTAAAATGTAGTTTCCGCAAAGCCAAGCTGATCTCGAAGGGTTGAGACTTGAGGTTTCGTAGCTTTATAGGTGTTGCTTGCCGACACACGAATCCTGAATTCTCTATCCTTTCTGTCACTCACGGAGTGTCCATGCATTACTCATTTACTGAGAAGAAGCGCATTCGTAAATCATTCGCGAAGCGTGCTAACGTTTATCCAGTCCCGTACTTACTGGCGACCCAACTCGAGTCATACATAGACTTCTTGCAAACGGAAAAAACACCTTCCCAGCGCAAAAATGAGGGCTTGCAGTCTGCTTTCACGTCGATTTTCCCGATTGTGTCGCACAACGGTTTCGCTCGTCTTGAATTCTTATCTTACGTTCTGGGGGATCCACCGTTTGACGTAAAAGAATGCCAGCAGCGCGGCTTAACCTATGCCTCGCCCTTGCGTGCCAAGGTAAGGCTGGTGATTCTCGACAAGGAATCGCCTACCAAGCCGGTAGTCAAGGAAATGAAAGAGCAGGAAGTGTATATGGGCGAGTTACCGCTCATGACAACAACCGGTTCTTTCGTCATAAATGGAACAGAACGTGTCATCGTTTCTCAGTTACACCGTTCTCCAGGCGTGTTTTTTGAGCACGACAGGGGCAAGACGCACTCATCCGGCAAGTTGTTGTTCTCAGCGCGCATCATCCCTTACCGCGGTTCGTGGCTTGATTATGAATTCGACCCGAAAGACATTTTATTTTTTCGTGTAGATCGTCGCCGCAAAATGCCGGTGACGATATTGCTCAAAGCTATCGGGATGAGTCCTGAGCAAATTCTTGCCAATTTCTTCGTTTTTGATAATTTCATGCTACGTTCGGATGGCGCAGAAATGGAATTTGTAGCGGAGCGTCTGCGCGGTGAAGTGGCGCGTTTTGACGTGGTTAACAAGTCTGGCAAATCACTGGTAACGAAAGATAAGCGCATCAATGCCAAGCAAGTGCGTGAAATCGAAGCAGCAGGCATCAAGCACTTGTCAGTACCGGAAGATTATCTGCTCGGGCGCGTGCTGGCCAAGAACATAGTGAATGTCGATACGGGCGAAATCGTAGCTAGCGCGAACGATGAACTGACAGAAGAGTTGCTGGCACGTTTGCGGGAAGCCAATATCTCCGATATACAAACGTTGTATACCAACGATCTTGATCAGGGCGCGTACATATCACAAACCCTGCGGGTGGATGATACAACCGATCAAATGGCAGCAAAAGTTGCGATATATCGCATGATGCGCCCTGGCGAACCACCTACCGAAGACTCTGTCGAGGCTTTGTTCAACGGTTTGTTTTATAACGCAGACCGTTATGACCTGTCGGCAGTCGGGCGCATGAAGTTTAATCGTCGCATTGGACGCGATGAACTGACGGGTTCGATGACCTTGTCGGATGAAGACGTGCTTGCGGTCATAAAAATTCTGGTTGAATTGCGTAATGGACGTGGTGAAGTCGATGATATCGATCATCTTGGTAACCGCCGTGTTCGCTGCGTTGGTGAACTGGCTGAAAATCAGTTTCGCGCCGGTTTGGTGCGTGTCGAACGGGCTGTCAAGGAGCGTCTTGGTCAAGCGGAGGCTGATAATTTGATGCCGCACGACTTGATCAACTCTAAACCGATTTCTGCTGCAATTCGTGAATTTTTCGGGTCGTCGCAATTGTCGCAGTTTATGGATCAGACCAACCCGTTGTCTGAAATTACTCACAAGCGCCGTATTTCAGCTCTTGGCCCGGGCGGTTTGACGCGGGAGCGGGCCGGTTTTGAAGTGCGAGATGTGCACCCAACCCATTACGGTAGAGTCTGCCCGATTGAAACGCCGGAAGGCCCGAACATTGGCTTGATTAACTCGTTGGCATTGTATGCGCGCCTGAATGAATACGGTTTCTTGGAAACGCCATATCGTAAGGTGGAAGGCAGCAAGATAACCAGCCAGATCGATTATTTGTCCGCAATTGAGGAAGGTCGCTACATTATTGCGCAGGCGAATGCGTTTATCGATAACACCGGCAAACTGTCAGATGAGTTGGTTTCCGCTCGTGAGGCTGGCGAAACTCTGCTGGTGTCCCCTGAACGGATTCAGTACATGGACGTGGCCCCAGGTCAAGTTGTTTCGGTAGCAGCCTCACTCATTCCATTTTTGGAACACGATGATGCGAATCGTGCATTGATGGGCGCTAATATGCAGCGCCAAGCGGTGCCTTGCCTGCGCCCAGAGAAAGCGTTTGTCGGAACGGGGATTGAACGTACCGTTGCGATCGACTCTGGAACTACGGTACAGGCTCTGCGTGGCGGTCTAGTGGATTATATCGATGCGGGCCGGGTAGTGATCCGCGTTAATGATGCTGAAGCGACAGCCGGCGAAGTTGGTGTGGATATCTATAACCTCATCAAATATACGCGCTCAAACCAGAACACCAATATCAACCAGCGTCCAATCGTTAAAATCGGTGACCGTGTTGCCAAGAACGATGTCATTGCAGACGGTGCTTCAACTGATCTTGGTGAGTTGGCACTCGGGCAGAATATGTTGGTCGCATTTATGCCTTGGAATGGTTTGAACTTCGAAGATTCGATCCTGATTTCCGAGAAGGTGGTGCAAGATGATCGGTATACCTCGATTCATATTGAGGAACTGTCGGTTGTTGCACGTGACACCAAACTCGGCGCTGAAGAAATTACGCGCGATATTTCCAATCTGGCCGAAAACCAGTTAGCTCGCCTGGATGAAGCCGGTATTGTCTACATCGGTGCTGAAGTTAGCGCCGGCGATACCTTGGTAGGTAAGGTAACGCCTAAAGGCGAGACGCAATTGACGCCTGAAGAAAAATTGCTGCGTGCGATTTTCGGTGAAAAAGCATCCGATGTGAAAGACACGTCATTGCGCGTACCTTCCGGAATGATTGGCACTGTCATTGATGTGCAGGTATTTACGCGCGAAGGCATTCAGCGCGACAAACGCGCACAGCAAATTATTGACGATGAATTAAAGCGTTACCGTCTCGACTTGAATGATCAGATGCGCATCGTTGAAGGTGATGCGTTCCAGCGCCTGGAGAAAATGCTGATTGGAAAAACTGTCAACGGCGGTCCGAAAAAGTTGGCCAAAGGTGCAAAAGTCACCAACGAATATTTGGCTGACCTCGATAAATACCACTGGTTTGATATCCGTCCTTCCGATGATGATAGTGCGACAGCACTGGAAGCCATAAAGGAATCCATTGCCGAGAAACGACATCAGTTTGATCTGGATTTTGAAGAGAAACGCACCAAATTGACCCAAGGCGATGATTTACCACCTGGCGTGCAAAAGATGGTCAAGGTGTACTTGGCCGTTAAACGCCGCCTGCAGTCTGGAGACAAGATGGCGGGTCGCCATGGCAATAAAGGTGTGGTATCCCGGATTATTCCTGTTGAAGACATGCCTTATATGGCTGACGGTACGCCGGCGGATGTTGTGTTGAATCCGTTGGGTGTGCCATCGCGCATGAACGTTGGTCAAGTTCTGGAAGTTCACTTGGGCTGGGCGGCTAAAGGATTGGGCCTGCGCATAGGCGAAATGCTGAAAATACAGGAAAAAGTAACTGAATTACGCAAATTCCTGGCGACGATTTACAACGAGACGGGCAAGAGTGAAGATCTTGATAGCTTCACGGATGCGGAAATTCTCGATCTCGCCAATAACCTCAAAAACGGCGTGCCTTTTGCAACGCCGGTATTTGATGGCGCCAACGAAGAAGAAATTAGCCGCATGCTTGATTTGGCTTATCCGGATGCGATCGCAAAACAACTCGGCATGACGCCATCAAAAAATCAGGTGACGATGTACGATGGCCGCACCGGTGAAGCGTTCGAGCGCTCGGTCACTGTGGGTTATATGCACATGCTAAAACTGCATCATTTGGTTGATGACAAAATGCATGCCCGTTCTACTGGCCCGTATTCTCTGGTTACTCAGCAACCTTTGGGCGGTAAAGCGCAATTCGGCGGTCAACGTTTCGGCGAGATGGAAGTTTGGGCTCTGGAAGCGTATGGCGCCTCGTATGTATTGCAAGAGATGTTGACAGTCAAGTCCGATGACGTGAATGGCCGTACCAAAGTGTACGAAAATCTCGTCAAGGGTGATCACGTCATTGATGCCGGCATGCCGGAATCGTTCAATGTGTTGGTGAAGGAAATTCGTTCGCTGGGCATTGACATTGATTTAGAGCGTAACTAATCGAATGGCAGGGACGCGATGGCCTTCAATCGGCTGTCGTGGTTCCGGCACGAATTCGAGCCTTAGAGACTCAGTTTCCATAATGAATTTTTTCACGCCAACCTGGAGTGATACATGAAAGCACTGCTCGATTTATTCAAGCAAGTTCAGCAAAATGAACAATTCGACGCGATTAAAATCGGCCTCGCGTCACCAGATAAAATTCGCTCTTGGTCATACGGGGAAGTCAAAAAACCCGAAACCATCAACTACCGCACCTTTAAACCGGAGCGCGATGGTCTGTTCTGCGCCAAAATCTTTGGCCCGATCAAGGATTACGAATGTTTGTGTGGCAAGTACAAGCGTCTGAAACACCGCGGTGTCATCTGTGAAAAATGCGGAGTTGAAGTCACGCTTGCCAAGGTGCGCCGTGAACGTATGGGGCACATTGAACTGGCCTCGCCGACTGCGCATATCTGGTTCCTGAAGTCGCTGCCATCGCGCCTGGGAATGGTGCTCGATATGACATTGCGCGATATTGAACGCGTATTGTATTTCGAGGCCTACGTCGTGACCGATCCTGGCATGACGCCGCTGAAAAAGTGCCAGATCATGTCGGAAGACGATTACGCCGCCAAATACGATGAGTATGGTGACGACTTTACTGCTTACATGGGAGCAGAGGGCATTCGTGAACTGCTGCGCTCGATCGACATTCATCGCGATGCAGAAACATTGCGCGCCGAACTGAAAGAATCGAAGTCCGAGGCCAAGATCAAGAAATACGCAAAGCGCCTGAAAGTGCTTGAAGCGTTCCAGCGTTCCGGCATCAAGCCGGACTGGATGATCATGGAAGTATTGCCAGTACTGCCGCCCGAACTGCGCCCATTGGTGCCACTCGATGGCGGTCGCTTTGCGACTTCCGACCTGAACGACCTGTATCGCCGCGTCATCAACCGCAACAACCGTTTGAAGCGTTTGATGGAGTTGCGCGCACCCGAAATTATCACACGTAATGAAAAGCGAATGTTGCAGGAGGCAGTGGATTCCTTGCTGGATAACGGCCGTCGCGGTAAGGCGATGACTGGCGCCAATAAGCGACCGCTGAAATCGCTAGCTGAAATGATCAAGGGCAAGGGCGGACGCTTCCGTCAGAACTTGCTGGGCAAACGCGTCGATTACTCTGGTCGTTCCGTTATCGTGGTAGGGCCGCAGTTGAAATTACATCAGTGCGGCTTGCCGAAACTGATGGCGCTTGAACTGTTCAAACCCTTCATTTTCAACAAGCTTGAACTAATGGGATTGGCGACCACGATCAAGGCTGCCAAAAAACTGGTTGAAATTCAAGAACCCGTGGTTTGGGACATCCTGGAAGATGTGATCCGGGAGCATCCGGTAATGCTGAACCGGGCACCGACACTGCATCGTCTGGGAATTCAGGCGTTCGAACCGGTGTTGATCGAGGGTAAGGCGATTCAGTTGCATCCATTGGTGTGTGCCGCATTTAACGCCGACTTCGACGGCGATCAGATGGCAGTCCACGTACCATTGTCGATTGAAGCGCAGATGGAGGCGCGCACATTGATGCTGGCTTCCAACAACATCCTGTTCCCATCCAATGGCGAGCCGTCAATTGTGCCGTCGCAGGATATCGTGCTGGGCCTGTATTACGCGACCCGCGAACAGATTAACGGCAAGAATGAAGGCATGATGTTCCCGGATGTGTCGGAAGTGATTCGCGCCTACGACAACAAGGAAGTCGAACTGACATCTCGCGTTACTGTACGTATTACCGAATATCCGAAAGATGCGATCACCGGTGAATTTGTCAAAACGGTAACACGTTATGAAACCACGATTGGTCGTGCCATTCTGTCGGAAATTTTACCGAAGGGCTTGCCGTTCTCAGTGCTGAACCGTGCGCTCAAGAAGAAAGAAATTTCGAAGCTGATCAACACTTCATTCCGTAAGTGCGGATTGCGCGCTACTGTCGTGTTTGCTGACCAGTTAATGCAATCAGGTTTCCGTTTGGCGACGCGCGCCGGCATTTCGATTTGTATCGATGACATGTTGGTGCCACCACAAAAAGCGACCTTGATTGCCGCTGCAGAACATGAGGTCAAGCAAATCGAGCAACAGTATTCGTCTGGCTTGGTGACGTCCGGTGAACGCTACAATAAAGTTGTGGATATTTGGGGCAAGACCGGCGACGAAGTCGGCAAGGCCATGATGGACCAGCTCAAAATTGAAGATGTCATCAGACGCGACGGCACCAAGTCGACGCAGGAATCGTTCAATGCGATTTACATGATGGCGGACTCGGGTGCGCGTGGTTCAGCAGCACAGATCCGGCAGTTGGCGGGTATGCGTGGCCTGATGGCCAAACCGGATGGCTCGATTATCGAGACGCCGATTACTGCCAACTTCCGCGAAGGCTTGAATGTTCTTCAATACTTCATCTCTACGCACGGCGCGCGTAAAGGCTTGGCCGATACTGCTCTGAAGACAGCGAACTCCGGTTATCTGACCCGCCGGTTAGTCGATGTGACGCAGGATTTGGTTGTTATTGAAGACGACTGCGGTACTTCGAATGGTGCAGTTATAAAGGCGCTAGTAGAAGGCGGCGAAGTTATTGAAGCATTGCGCGATCGCATTCTGGGTCGGGTAGCCGTAATCGACATTGTGAATCCTGAAACACAAGCTACCCTGTATGAATCAGGCACTTTGCTTGACGAAGATATGGTTGAAGAAATTGAGCGCTTGGGTATTGATGAAGTCAAGGTTCGCACGCCACTGACATGCGATACCCGTTTCGGTCTGTGCGGAAAGTGTTATGGCCGTGATCTTGGTCGTGGTGTGCTAGTCAACGCAGGCGAAGCGGTTGGCGTGATTGCCGCACAATCGATTGGTGAGCCGGGTACCCAGTTGACCATGCGTACTTTTCATATTGGTGGCGCGGCATCCCGTGCAGCTGTTGCTTCCGGTGTTGAGGCCAAGTCCAGTGGCACCATCCGCTTCACTGCGACAATGCGTTATGTCACCAATGGTAAGGGCGACCAGATTGTCATTTCCCGCTCTGGTGAAGTTTTGATTACCGACGATCATGGCCGCGAACGTGAGCGCCATAAAGTCCCGTATGGCGCTACGCTCGCTGTCAAGGATGGTATGGACATTAAGGCTGGCGTTTTGTTGGCGACTTGGGATCCTCTGACGCGTCCTATCATCACCGAATACGCTGGTACTGTACGTTTCGAGAATGTTGAAGAAGGCGTGACCGTAGCCAAGCAAGTGGATGAGGTGACAGGTCTTTCCACTCTGGTTGCAATTGACGGGAAGCGGCGTTCCGTCACGAAGACCCTGCGTCCGCAAGTCAAACTGTTGAATGAGCAGGGCGAAGAAGTGAAGATCGCTGGCACCGAACATGCAGTGACAATTGGCTTCCCTGTTGGCGCGTTGATCATGGTAAAAGATGGCCAACAATCGACAGTGGGTGAAGTGTTGGCACGGATTCCGACCGAATCGCAGAAAACACGCGATATCACCGGTGGTTTGCCACGTGTGGCGGAGTTGTTCGAAGCTCGTTCACCGAAAGATGCAGGTATGTTGGCGGAAGTCACAGGAACTGTTGCGTTCGGTAAAGAAACCAAGGGCAAACAGCGTCTTGAAATTACCGATATGGATGGTAACAAGCACGAGTTCTTGATCGTCAAGGAAAAACAAGTGCTGGTACATGATGGTCAAGTGGTGAACAAGGGTGAGATGATTGTCGACGGCCCCCGCGACCCGCAAGACATTTTGCGCCTGTTGGGAATTGAAGAGTTGGCGCGTTATATCGTCGACGAAGTACAGGACGTATACCGGCTGCAAGGCGTAAAGATCAACGACAAGCACATTGAAGTGATTGTTCGTCAGATGCTGCGACGGGTGCAAATTGTCGATCCAGGCGATGCTAATTACATAGTTGGCGAACAGGTCGAACGATCCGAATTGTTGGATGAGAATGACCGTGTAATTGCAGCAGGCAAGATTCCTGCGACATATGAAAATATCTTGCTCGGTATTACCAAGGCATCGCTGTCGACCGATTCCTTCATTTCGGCTGCCTCTTTCCAGGAAACAACACGTGTGTTGACTGAAGCTGCGATCATGGGCAAGCGCGACGGTCTGCGCGGATTAAAAGAAAACGTCATCGTTGGTCGCTTGATTCCTGCAGGTACTGGTTTGGCGTTTCACCGTGCACGCAAATTAAAAGAAACGTGGGAGGCGGAAGAGCGTACCGCACTGTTGCAATCTGAAAAGGCTGCGCGTATCAGTGAAGCTGAAAATGATATTACAGAAGTGAGCGGCACCACAGGCGGTGAAGCATAGCGGGGTGTATACGTCATAACTAGACGGCACCAGAGTTAGACTCTTGGTGCCGTTTTTATTAATAGTTCAAATTAATCTGAAATTATCAGATCGTATCTAGGTTGCTTTTAACAGTATTTTTCAGGTTTTGGCGAGTACTTCACTAGGTTGCAAGCCCGTAATGGCTAGTGGTTTTGCGTTTATTCGATATATTAAAAATAAGGTAAACTCCAGGCTAGTATTATATTTTTTGCATATTATTTGTGCGGTAAACTGTGTTATTTAGACGGTACTCCCTACTATTTATTTTTTATGTCATTCACTGTTTGCCTGTGCCCGTGTTGAATTTAAACTCAAACTTGCTTAAATTGATTGCGTCATGTGCGAAATAAGTTAAAAACAATGAGGGAAATTAGGGCGCGAAAATAATGCATTTGTTGACTACCGTTTTGCACTGGTTTAAACTAGGCAGTTCTCGATTTTAGGCTGAGTGTCTTTGGTCTTTGCTGAAGCTCGCGTTTTTGAGGCTACGAAATCAAGTGGCGTATTGCATACGCTGTTGTACCAAGTATGCGTCCCTTAATTACAGATTCTGGGGTCATGTTATTAATGTTGTAATTTTGTTGGATTTATAACGATGCCAACCATCAATCAATTGATTCGCCAGCCGCGCGTTTCTACGCGCGTCAAGAGCAAATCACCGGCGCTCGAAAACAGCCCGCAAAAACGTGGAGTATGCACTCGCGTTTACACAACGACACCAAAAAAACCAAACTCGGCGTTGCGTAAAGTGGCAAAAGTACGTCTTACCAATGGTTTCGAGGTTATCTCATACATCGGTGGCGAAGGTCATAATTTGCAAGAGCACAGTGTGGTTCTGCTACGCGGCGGTCGTGTCAAGGATTTGCCGGGTGTTCGTTATCACATGGTACGCGGCGCACTGGATACGCAAGGCGTTAAGGACCGTAAGCAGTCCCGGTCTAAATACGGTACCAAGCGCGCTAAAGCTGCCAAGAAGTAATCGTTTCCGTAGTGTTTGTTGTTTGCGGAGTTGTTGTCGGTCCCGATTGGGCCGAGTAAGTGAGTGGTTATGATGGCCATTCGCGAATGCGCCTAGAGTGCATTCAACTGAAGATATAAAGGAATCGAAATGCCACGTCGTCGTGAAGTGCCAAAGCGCGAAATCCTGCCGGATCCAAAATTCGGTAATGTTGATGTCGCCAAATTTGTAAATGTTTTAATGCTTTCGGGCAAAAAATCTGTTGCGGAAAATATCATCTACGGTGCTTTTGAGCATATCCAGAGCAAGTCTGGGAAAGACCCGTTGGAAGTATTCGCTGCTGCAATTGGTAACTGCAAGCCGATGGTTGAGGTGAAATCCCGTCGGGTTGGTGGTGCCAACTACCAGGTGCCAGTGGAAGTACGTCCAGTTCGCCGGATGGCATTGTCTATGCGCTGGCTGCGTGAGGCCGCTAATAAGCGTAGCGAAAAATCCATGCCGCAACGTCTGGGTGGTGAGTTGCTTGAGGCCGCAGAAGGTCGCGGCGGTGCAATGAAAAAGCGCGATGAGGTTCATCGTATGGCAGATGCGAATAAGGCATTCTCGCATTTCCGCTTCTAACTGATTGAGCGATCGCTCCTTCAGGTGTGTGAAGGCTGCTATCTGCATGTTTAATTTATTCAAAGCCGGGCACATTTTTTCAAAAAATGGCGCTCGGTTTTGTACATTAGAAATTTAGGATTGAATATGGCTCGCAAGACCCCCATAGAGCGTTACCGCAATATCGGTATATCAGCTCATATTGATGCTGGCAAAACAACTACGACTGAACGCGTCTTGTTCTATACCGGTGTGAATCACAAAATTGGTGAAGTGCATGATGGCGCTGCCACCATGGACTGGATGGAGCAGGAGCAAGAGCGCGGTATTACCATCACTTCTGCTGCGACCACTTGTTTCTGGAAGGGCATGGGCAATAACTTCCCAGAGCACCATATCAATATTATTGATACTCCGGGACACGTTGATTTCACTATCGAGGTTGAGCGTTCGATGCGCGTACTTGACGGTGCCTGTATGGTGTACTGTGCGGTAGGTGGCGTGCAGCCGCAGTCTGAGACGGTATGGCGTCAGGCCAATAAATACAAGGTACCGCGTTTGGCTTTCGTCAACAAGATGGATCGCACCGGTGCAAACTTCTTCAAAGTCTACGATCAGATGCGTGCCCGCTTGAAGGCCAATCCTATTCCATTGCAAATTCCAATCGGTGCGGAAGAGAATTTTTTGGGTGTGGTTGATCTGGTTAAAATGAAGGCAATCTATTGGGATGATGCCTCGCAAGGCATGAAATTTGATTATCGCGAAATTCCAGATGAACTCTTGGAGTCAGCAAAAGAATGGCGCGAAAAGCTCGTGGAAGCAGCAGCTGAAGCCACCGAGGAATTGATGAATAAATATCTGGATGAAGGTGATTTATCCGAAGCCGATATTAAAGCTGGCCTGCGTCAACGTACTATTGCGAGCGAAATAGTGCCCATGATGTGCGGTACAGCATTTAAAAACAAGGGCGTGCAAGCCATGCTGGATGGTGTAATTGAATATCTGCCGTCACCAGTGGATATTCCACCTGTTGGCGGATTGGACGAAGACGATGAGCCTACTACGCGTAGAGCTGCGGATGATGAGAAATTTTCAGCGCTTGCATTTAAGATCATGACGGATCCGTTTGTTGGCCAGCTGATTTTCTTCCGTGTGTATTCAGGTATGGTGAAGTCGGGCGATACCGTATTCAATCCGGTTAAAAACAAAAAAGAGCGACTTGGTCGCATCCTCCAGATGCACGCCAACCAGCGTGAAGAAATCAAGGAAGTACACGCTGGCGATATCGCAGCGGCAGTAGGGTTGAAAGAAGCTACTACTGGCGAAACGTTGTGCGATCCAAGCGCCATCATTACGCTGGAACGCATGGTGTTCCCTGAGCCTGTGATTTCACAAGCTGTGGAGCCAAAGACCAAGCAGGATCAGGAAAAAATGGGCTTGGCGCTTAATCGCCTCGCGCAAGAAGATCCATCCTTCCGCGTTAAAACAGATGAGGAATCGGGACAGACCATAATTTCAGGCATGGGCGAGTTGCATCTGGATATTATTGTTGACCGTATGCGTCGTGAATTTAACGTTGAGGCAACTGTAGGAAAGCCACAAGTTGCTTACCGTGAAACTATTCGCAAGACTTGTGAGGAAATAGAAGGCAAGTTTGTCAAGCAGTCCGGCGGGCGCGGTCAGTACGGTCACGTTGTTCTGAAAATCGAACCGCAAGAACCAGGCAAGGGATTCGAATTTGTCGATGCAATCAAGGGTGGAACCGTTCCGCGCGAATACATTCCGGCAGTCGAAAAAGGGGTCAGGGAAACATTGACTTCAGGTGTCATGGCTGGCTATCCGGTCGTGGACGTGAAAGTGACGTTGTTTTTCGGTTCGTATCACGATGTCGACTCGAATGAGAACGCCTTCCGCATGGCGGCCTCTATGGCGTTCAAAGATGGCTGTCGCAAAGCGAGTCCAGTGATCCTTGAGCCTATGATGGCTGTAGAAGTGGAAACGCCGGAAGATTATGCGGGTACTGTGATGGGGGATTTATCTTCCCGTAGGGGTATGGTTCAAGGCATGGATGAAATTGCTGGTGGTGGCGGTAAAGTCATACGCGCAGAAGTTCCGCTTTCAGAAATGTTTGGTTACTCGACATCGTTGCGATCTGCAACACAAGGGCGCGCAACTTATACGATGGAATTTAAACATTACGCAGAAGCGCCAAAGAATATAGCTGACGCAATCGTTACTGCCAAAAGCAAATAAACATTCAGTTATATTTCTTGCTCCGCAAGGAGTGAGATTATAAACAATATATAAATCGTTCTTTTTGAAGGAAAATTTAAAATGGCAAAAAGCAAATATGAGCGGACCAAGCCGCACGTGAATGTAGGCACGATTGGACACGTTGATCACGGCAAGACGACCTTGACGGCAGCGATTGCGACCGTACTATCGAAGAAATTTGGTGGCGAAGCCAAGGGTTACGACCAGATTGATAACGCGCCGGAAGAAAAAGCCCGCGGCATCACCATCAACACCTCGCACGTCGAATACGAAACAGCAGCACGCCACTACGCCCACGTAGACTGCCCTGGTCACGCCGACTATGTTAAAAACATGATCACCGGTGCCGCCCAAATGGACGGCGCGATTTTAGTTTGTTCAGCAGCCGACGGCCCAATGCCGCAAACGCGCGAACACATCCTGCTGGCGCGCCAAGTCGGCGTACCCTACATCATCGTATTCCTGAACAAATGCGACATGGTAGATGACGAAGAATTGCTCGAGCTAGTCGAAATGGAAGTGCGCGAACTGCTCGTCAAATACGAATTCCCCGGCGACGACCTGCCCATCATCAAAGGCTCTGCCAAGCTTGCACTCGAAGGCGACAAAGGCCCACTGGGCGAAGAAGCCATCCTTGCCTTGGCCAATGCCCTTGACACCTACATTCCGACACCGGAACGTGCCATTGACGGTGCCTTCCTGCTGCCGGTAGAAGACGTATTCTCCATCTCCGGTCGCGGCACCGTAGTCACCGGACGCATCGAACGCGGCGTCGTCAAAGTAGGCGAAGAAATTGAAATCATCGGCATCAAAGACACCGTTAAAAGCACCTGCACCGGAGTTGAAATGTTCCACAAACTGCTCGACCAAGGTCAAGCAGGCGACAACGTAGGCGTACTGCTGCGCGGCACCAAGCGTGAAGACGTCGAGCGCGGCCAAGTACTGGCCAAGCCGGGTTCGATCAAGCCGCACAATCACTTCACCGGTGAAATCTACGTATTGTCGAAAGACGAAGGCGGCCGTCACACGCCGTTCTTCAACAACTACCGTCCGCAGTTCTATTTCCGTACAACCGACGTAACCGGTTCGATCGAATTGCCGAAAGACAAAGAGATGGTCATGCCAGGCGACAACGTTTCCATTACGGTCAAATTGATCAACCCGATTGCGATGGAAGAAGGCTTGCGCTTCGCTATTCGAGAAGGCGGTCGTACCGTCGGTGCCGGCGTCGTTGCAAAAATTCTTGAGTAAATAGTACTGAAGATTTGACCGAAATCGTCACAACATATCGCCGCGGGGGCAGTAGCTTTCGCGGCTCGTTCTTTTAAGGAATAATTATGCAAAATCAAAAAATCCGTATTCGCCTGAAATCGTTTGACTATAAATTGATTGATCAGTCTGCGCTAGAAATTGTTGAAACTGCAAAACGTACTGGCGCGGTAGTTAAGGGCCCGGTGCCATTGCCAACACGGATTCAGCGTTTTGATGTATTACGTTCACCGCACGTCAACAAAACTTCCCGCGACCAATTTGAAATCCGTACGCATCAGCGATTAATGGATATTGTGGATCCAACAGACAAGACTGTAGATGCGTTGATGAAACTGGATTTGCCTGCTGGTGTGGATGTAGAAATTAAATTACAGTAATTAAAGACGGACATAACATAACCCGTTGTAAAAATAAAGTTATTGGGTTAATATAACCGGCTTCAGTGTGAGTGCGTAGTTTTGCGCACTCACACATTATCAGTAGTACAAACAGTCAGCCCTGCCCAATCGTAGGTGGGAATGGAGAAAACAATGAGCCTAGGCCTTGTTGGTCGTAAGGTTGGTATGATGCGTATTTTTACGGATGATGGGAGCTCAGTTCCTGTGACCGTTCTGGACGTATCAAACAATCGAGTAACACAAATTAAAACGCCTGCTACAGATGGTTATTCTGCAGTCCAAGTTGCATTCGGTCAGCGCCGCGCTTCCCGAGTTAACAAGGCATCCGCTGGTCATCACGCCAAAGCTGGTGTTGAAGCTGGCTCCTTCCTCAAAGAATTCCGTGTCGATGTTGTTAAGGCTTCTGAGTTGAAGTCTGGCGATATAGTGCCTGCTAACTTGTTTGAAGTTGGGCAAAAAGTGGATGTGCAAGGCGTGACTATTGGTAAGGGTTATGCTGGTGTTATCAAACGCTATCATTTCTCTTCAGGTCGCGCAACGCACGGCAACTCGCGTTCACATAATGTGCCGGGGTCAATTGGTATGGCACAGGACCCTGGCCGTGTGTTTCCAGGTAAGCGCATGACAGGGCACTTGGGCGACGCTACGCGGACAGTGCAAAATCTTGAAATTACACGTATTGACGCTGAACGCCAGCTTCTGTTGGTTAAGGGTGCTATACCCGGCGCAAAGAATGGTCAGGTTGTAGTGACTCCTGCTATTAAAGCTCAAGTTAAGAAGGGGGCGTAATCAATGGAACTTAAGCTCCTGAATGATCAAGGGCAGGCTGGCTCAAATGTTGCTGCGCCAGATACGGTATTTGGGCGCGATTACAATGAAGCCTTGATACATCAAATCGTGGTTGCTTATCAAGCGAATGCCCGCAGTGGCAATCGCAAGCAAAAAGATCGTGAAGAAGTCCATCATTCGACTAAAAAACCTTGGCGCCAAAAAGGTACCGGCCGCGCGCGTGCCGGTATGTCGTCGTCGCCACTGTGGCGTGGTGGTGGTCGTATTTTTCCAAATTCGCCAGATGAAAACTTTACTCACAAGGTTAATAAAAAGATGTATCGCGCAGGTGTTTGCTCGATATTGTCTCAGTTGGCGCGTGAAGATCGCTTATCAATCATCGAGAATTTGACCTTAGAAGCTCCGAAGACTAAGCTTTTGTCTCAAAAGCTGAAGGCTATGGGCCTGGATTCGGTATTGGTAATTACTGATTTCCTGGATGAAAATCTATTATTGGCATCGCGCAATCTGCCGCATGTTTTGGTGGTTGAGCCGCGTCACGCTGATCCAGTGTCTTTGGTTCACTATAAGAAAATTGTGATCACCAAATCGGCATTGGCCAAGATTGAGGAGATGCTGGCATGAACACGACAGTAAAACATAATGAAGAGCGTTTATTGAAGGTGTTGTTGGCACCTGTTATTTCTGAAAAAGCTACTTTCGTTGCAGAGAAAAACGAGCAGGTTATTTTTCTCGTAATGCCAGATGCTACTAAGCCAGAAATTAGGGCGGCGGTTGAGTTTCTTTTCAAGGTTCAAGTGGAATCTGTGCAGGTCGCCAATCGTATTGGCAAGCAAAAACGCTCAGGTAAATTTAATGGCCGTCGCAATCATACCAAGCGAGCATTCGTGTGCTTAAAGCCAGGTCAAGAAATCAACTTCTCCGAGGAGGCTAAATAATGGCGCTCGTTAAGGTAAAGCCAACCTCGCCTGGTCGTCGTGGCATGGTTAAAGTTGTAAATGCCGATTTATATAAAGGTCGGCCTTTTGCAGCGCTTATAGAAAAAAAATCGAAGAGTGCGGGCCGAAATAATAATGGTCACATTACGACTCGACACATCGGTGGCGGCCATAAGCAGCATTACCGCGTAATTGATTTCCATCGTAATAAAGACGGAATCGTGGGCAAAGTAGAACGTATTGAATACGACCCTAATCGTACGGCAAATATCGCATTGTTATGTTACGCAGATGGCGAGCGTCATTACATCATTGCGCCAAAGGGATTGTCCGTTGGCGATCAATTGATGAACGGCCCACAGGCATCCATTAAATCGGGGAACTGCCTTCCCATTCGCAATATTCCCGTCGGTACAACCATGCATTGCGTTGAGATGCTGCCTGGCAAAGGTGCACAAATGGCACGTACTGCAGGTGCCGGTGTTGTGTTGATGGCTCGCGACGGTACTTATGCTCAAGTGCGTTTGCGATCTGGTGAAGTACGTCGTGTTCATATTGAATGCAGAGCTACTGTCGGAGAGGTTGGTAACGGCGAACATAATCTGCGCAAGATTGGTAAGGCAGGCGCTATGCGCTGGCGCGGCGTTCGTCCTACCGTTCGTGGCGTTGTCATGAATCCTGTAGATCACCCACACGGTGGTGGTGAAGGTAAAACTGCAGCCGGACGTCATCCAGTGTCGCCATGGGGCCAGCAGACCAAAGGTAAGAAGACGCGCCGCAATAAGCGCACGACTTCTATGATCATCTCGCGCCGTGGCAAGAAATAAGGGGTAGCACATGACACGTTCATTGAAAAAAGGGCCTTTTTGTGACGCCCACTTGATCAAAAAAATCGAGGCAGCGCAAGCTAGCAAAGACAAAAAACCCATTAAGACATGGTCTCGCCGATCAACCATAATGCCGGATTTCATTGGCTTGACAATTGCGGTGCATAACGGCAGGCAGCATGTACCAGTTTATGTCTCCGAAAACATGGTTGGCCATAAACTTGGTGAGTTTGCATTGACACGCACATTCAAAGGTCATGCTGCTGATAGAAAGGCTAAGAGATAAGGTCATGATGGAAACTAAAGCAACCCTCCGCGGCGTGCGCTTGTCGGCCCAAAAAGGCCGTCTAGTTGCTGATCTAATCCGCGGCAAAAAAATTGATAATGCACTGAATATTTTGACCTTCAGCCCGAAGAAAGGTGCTGTAATCATCAAGAAAGTACTTGAATCGGCGATCGCAAATGCTGAGCATAATGATGGTGCCGATATTGACGAGTTGACAGTGAAAACTATCTTCGTCGAAAAAGGTTCCGTTCTAAAACGTTTTACTGCGCGCGCTAAAGGCCGCGGTGACCGAATTTCCAAGCAATCCTGTCACATATACGTGACTGTCGGCAACTAAGGAGTCACGATGGGACAGAAGATTCACCCTACCGGTTTTCGTCTTTCGGTAACCCGTAACTGGGGGTCGCGTTGGTATGCTGGCAATAGCAATTTTGCCGCTATGCTCAGTGAAGATCTCAAGGCGCGTGCCTATTTGAAAAAGAAACTGAAGAACGCTTCCGTTAGTCGCGTTTTGATTGAGCGACCTGCAAAAAACGCACGTTTCACAATTTTCAGTTCACGCCCTGGTGTCGTAATTGGTAAAAAGGGCGAGGACATTGAAGTTCTCAAAACAGAATTAACTAAGATTATGGGCGTTCCGGTCCATGTGAATATCGAAGAAATTCGTAAGCCGGAAACAGACGCGCAATTAATCGCAGATTCAATTGCTCAGCAGTTGGAAAAACGCATTATGTTCCGGCGTGCCATGAAGCGTGCAATGCAAAATGCTATGCGTTTAGGTGCCCTTGGCATCAAGATTATGTCCTCTGGCCGCTTGAATGGTATTGAAATTGCACGTAAAGAGTGGTATCGCGAAGGGCGTGTACCGTTGCATACATTGCGCGCAGATATTGATTACGGCTTTGGAGAGGCGCAGACGACTTACGGAATTATTGGCATTAAAGTGTGGGTATACAAAGGTGATCGTTTGCCTAATGGAGAAACGCCGGTACTGGAAACTCCATTTGATGATGATAAAAAACGCCGTGGTCCACGTCGAGATGACGGTAAGCCAGCCGGACGGCCACGCGCCAAGAGAGTTGATGGACAAGTTGCTACAACAGCACCTTCTTCCGTAGTTAAGCGTGTTCATACCAAGAAGCCAGAGGGCCTCGTTGATAGCGTAGTAGCGGCGTCAGCTGAAAAGCCAGGAGAATAATCATGCTGCAACCAGCGCGCAGGAAATATCGCAAAGAACAAAAAGGCCGAAATACAGGAATCTCCCACTCGCGTGGTACAGCTGTATCTTTTGGTGAATATGGATTAAAGGCAATCGCCCGCGGACGCATAACAGCGCGCCAAATTGAAGCTGCACGTCGTGCCATGACTCGTCATATCAAACGTGGCGGCCGTATTTGGATCCGTATTTTTCCAGATAAGCCAATTTCACAGAAGCCAGCAGAAGTTCGTATGGGTAACGGAAAAGGTAATCCAGAGTATTACGTTGCTGAAATCCAGCCAGGAAAAATGCTGTATGAGATGGATGGTGTGGATGAAGCATTGGCGCGAGAAGCATTTCGTCTGGCCGCATCTAAATTGCCGTTGTTGACTACGTTTGTCGTGCGTCAAGTCGGCCAATAATAGGAGTGAAACATGAATTTATCTGAGCTCCGTGGCAAAGATCAGGCAGCACTGACGAAAGAGCTGAATGACCTTCTGAAAGCACAGTTTAGCCTGCGTATGCAAACTGCCACACAGCAATTAAACAATACTTCACAACTTAAAAAAGTGCGTCGTGACGTTGCGCGCGTGAAGACTGTCATGAATCTGAAGGACGCCAAGTAATGAACGATCAAGTGAAGCAAACGCTTAAGCGTACCCTGATTGGCAAAGTTGTGTCAGACAAGATGGATAAAACTGTCACCGTACAGATTGAGCGCCACGTCAAGCATCCTTTATATGGCAAAATTATTATGCGTTCAAATAAGTATCATGCGCATGATGAATCAAACCAGGCTAAAGAAGGTGATACTGTAGAAATACAGGAGGGGCGGCCAATCTCCAAGACCAAAGCTTGGACGGTTACCCGTGTCGTACAAATAGCACAATTAGTATAATTATCTCTTGCAGGCCAAGCGGTTAAATGTAATAATGCTTGGCTTCATTCATGAATTTGAATGAATTTTGCAAAGCCTAATACAGGTTTAGTAATTCAACCAGTTTTTCTATAACGTCCACCCAAGCAGTGCACCTAATAAGTGTTCTGACGGGACCAAGACTGACCGTTTAAGCGTTAGCGCTTTAACCGGGTCAAGTTGGAAAAGAGAATATTATGATTCAAACAGAAAGCCGTCTGGAAGTGGCCGATAATACTGGCGCAAAAGAAGTTTTGTGCATCAAAGTATTAGGCGGCTCAAAACGTCGCTACGCAGGTATTGGCGACGTGATTAAGGTGACAGTTAAAGTTGCAGCCCCACGCGGTCGCGTGAAAAAGGGTGAAATATACAATGCAGTGGTGGTGCGTACTGCTAAAGGTGTTCGTCGTCAGGATGGTTCTTTGGTCAAGTTTGATGGCAATGCTGCTGTCTTGCTTAACGCAAAGCTGGAGCCAATCGGTACACGTATTTTTGGGCCGGTAACACGCGAGTTGCGCACTGAGCGCTTCATGAAAATCGTGTCGCTAGCGCCTGAGGTTCTGTAAGGAGTCGTTATGGATAAGATTCGAAAAAGCGACGAAGTTATCGTCTTGGCCGGTAAAGATAAAGGCAAGCGTGGAGTTGTTCAGCATCGTGTGGATGCTGAACATGTGGTTGTTGATGGTATTAACGTAGCTAAAAAAGCAGTTAAGCCTAACCCAATGACTGGTGCAACAGGTGGCATCGTTGATAAGCTGATGCCGATTCACGTGTCAAATGTCGCGTTGTTTAACGTGGCAACTGGCAAGGCAGATCGCGTTGGTTTTAAAGATGTGGATGGCGTTAAAGTCCGTATTTTCAAATCCAGTGGCGAAGTTGTTAAGGTTTAAGAGATCATGGCTCGACTCCAAAAATTCTATAAAGAAAAAATTGTCGCTGTTTTGACGGAAAAATTTTCGTATAAATCCGAGATGGAAGTTCCGCGCATTCTTAAAATCACACTGAATATGGGTTTATCAGAGGCAGTGGCTGATAAGAAAATTATCGAGCATGCGGTCGGGGATTTGACTAAAATTTCAGGTCAGAAGCCAGTTGTTACTAAAGCGCGTAAGGCTATTGCGGGCTTCAAAATTCGGGAAGGTTACCCAATTGGTTGTATGGTGACTTTACGCGGGGCTCGTATGTATGAGTTTCTGGATCGCTTTATTACGGTCGCAATGCCGCGAGTGCGTGACTTCCGGGGTATTTCCGGTCGCGCATTTGATGGACGTGGAAACTATAATATTGGCGTCAAGGAACAAATTATTTTTCCCGAAATAGAGTACGACAAGATTGACGCATTGCGTGGTATGAACATCAGTATCACGACTACAGCTAAGAACGACGAAGAAGCTAAAGCACTTCTAGTCGCCTTTAAATTTCCGTTCAGAAACTGAGGACGACATGGCAAAATTGTCACTGATTAACCGTGAGCAGAAACGTGCTGATTTGGTAAAGAAATTTGCTGGTAAGCGCGCAGCATTAAAGGCTGTAGTTGACGATCAATCGAAGTCGGAGGAGGAGCGTTATGAGGCGCGCCTCAAGTTGCAAGCGCTCCCGCGCAATGCAAATCCGACGCGTCAGCGTAATCGCTGCTCGCTAACAGGTCGTCCACGTGGCACCTACCGTAAATTCGGTTTGGGCCGTATTAAGCTCCGTGAAATAGCCATGCGCGGCGAAATTCCCGGTATGACTAAAGCTAGCTGGTAATAGGAGTAGATGCAATGAGTATGAGCGATCCTATCGCCGATATGCTGACCCGCATTCGCAACGCACAAGGTGTGAGTAAGCCTACGGTATCAATGCCGTCATCTAAGGTTAAAGTTGCGATTGCCAGTGTCCTAAAGGACGAGGGTTACATTGAGGATTTCGCTATATCCGAAACTGCGGGTAAAGCTGAACTCAAAATCGGTTTGAAATATTATGTAAATCGTCCCGTCATTGAACGTTTGGAGCGTGTTTCCCGTCCAGGGTTGCGCGTTTATAAAGGTAAAGACGAGATCCCTAGTGTAATGAATGGCCTGGGTGTGGCAATTGTTTCTACGCCTAAGGGAGTCATGACAGACCGCAAAGCACGCGCAAACGGTGTCGGTGGCGAAGTAATTTGCTACGTGGCCTAAGGAGTTCAAGATGTCTCGTGTAGGTAAAATGCCAATTGCTCTGACAGCTGGTGCTGAAGTCACCATTTTGTCAGATCAAATCGTTGTAAAAGGCCCTTTAGGAACGCTTTCTCAAGCTTTGACAGATTTGGTAAAAGTGACGAACGACAACGGAATATTGAAATTTGATGTTTCGAACGATAGTCGTGAGGCAAATGCGATGTCCGGCACATTGCGCGCTTTGGTCAATAACATGCTTAATGGTGTGACTAAAGGATTTGAGCGGAAATTAAGCTTGGTGGGTGTTGGTTATCGTGCACAAGCGCAAGGCGATAAGTTAAACCTTTCATTGGGTTTCTCGCATCCGGTAGTGCATCAAATGCCTGATGGCATTAAATGTGAAACGCCAACCCAAACTGAAATTCTAATCAAGGGCGTCGATAAGCAGCGTGTGGGACAGGTTGCTGCTGAAATTCGCGCTTACCGCAGTCCTGAGCCTTATAAAGGCAAGGGTGTCCGTTATGCGGACGAAGTGGTAAAACTTAAAGAAACCAAGAAGAAGTAATAGAGGCTGACGATGGACAAGAAAGAATCACGGCTGCGCCGCGGACGTCAAACTCGTGCCAAGATCGCAGAGTTAAAAGTAAATCGTTTATCCGTGCACCGTACCAATCTGCATATCTATGCAAATCTTATTGGCCCAGATGCAAAAATTCTTGCTTCAGCTTCTACTATGGAAGCGGAAGTGAGGCAAGAACTGGCCGGGCAGTCTGGCAGGGGTGGTAATGCAGCAGCTGCGGCTTTGGTTGGTAAGCGTGTGGCCGAAAAGGCACTTAAAGTAGGAATTACCGAAGTTGCGTTTGATCGCTCCGGTTTCCGTTACCATGGCCGTGTAAAGGCGTTGGCAGAAGCCGCGCGTGAAGCTGGTCTGAAGTTCTAAGGAAGAATTGTCATGGCAAAAATGCAGGCAAAAATGCAAAGCGACAAGCCCGATGATGGCATGCGCGAAAAGATGATTGCGATTAACCGTGTGACTAAAGTGGTCAAGGGTGGTCGTATCATGGGGTTCGCTGCGTTGACTGTAGTAGGTGACGGTGATGGCCGTATCGGTATGGGTAAGGGTAAATCGAAAGAAGTGCCTGTTGCTGTTCAAAAAGCGATGGAAGAAGCGCGCCGTAACATGATCAAGGTAAGTCTTAAGGACGGCACATTGCAGCACACAATAACTGGTAAGCACGGTGCATCCAAAGTGCTTATGGCGCCGGCTAAAGAGGGCACCGGTGTAATTGCTGGTGGTGCGATGCGTGCAATCTTCGAAGTCATGGGGATAACTAATGTTGTGGCAAAGTCGAACGGCTCAAGTAATCCATATAATTTGGTTCGCGCAACGCTCAATGGCCTGGCTAAGATGAGTACGCCATCTGAAATTGCTGCCAAGCGCGGCAAATCAATTGAAGAAATCCTGGGTTAAGGGGACTCTGATGACAAACACATTAAAAGTACAATTAATCAAAGGGCTGATTGGTACACGCGAATCTCACCGTGCCACAGTGCGAGGCCTTGGCTTACGCCGTATTAATTCGATTTCTGAGTTGCAGGACACGCCATCAGTGCGTGGCATGATCAATAAAGTATCGTATCTTGTAAAAGTTGTTGCATAAGGCGCGCAGCCTTATGAACGGGGTAAATAATGGAATTAAATACAATTCAACCTGCCGATGGGGCTAAACACGCAAAACGTCGTGTTGGTCGTGGTATTGGTTCAGGGCTAGGTAAAACTTCAGGGCGTGGTCATAAGGGTCAAAAATCACGTTCTGGTGGATTTCATAAGGTCGGTTTTGAGGGCGGGCAAATGCCGCTTCAAAGGCGATTGCCAAAACGCGGTTTTAAATCTACAGCTACGCCATTTAAGGCGGAAGTACGATTATCTGATTTAGAAGCATTGCCCTTGGCCGAAATTGACATATTGTCGTTAAAACAGGCTGGAGTAATTGGGCAGCTAGCAAAAGTAGTCAGAGTAATTTTTTGCGGCGAACTTACTAAAAAAATTACCACTAAAGGTTTAATTGTGACTAAGGGTGCAAAAGTTGCAATTGAAGCTCTTGGCGGCACAGTAGCTTAAGCTGTTGGAGTAATCGGAGCATTATATTGGCGACTAGTCCAGCAATAGCTAAAGGAGCATCCGGAGGGTTCCCTTGGGGCCGTCTTTGGTTTCTTCTTTCGGCCTTAGTGGTTTACCGTGTCGGATCTCACATTCCAGTTCCTGGAATCGATCCTAACCAGTTAGCGCAATTATTTAAACAAAACCAAGGTGGTATTCTTGGTATGTTTAATATGTTTTCCGGGGGGTCTCTTTCTCGTTTTACTGTATTTGCACTTGGTATCATGCCGTATATTTCAGCTTCAATTATCATGCAACTCATGGCGATTGTGTCGCCACAGTTGGAAGCGCTGAAGAAAGAGGGTGAATCAGGAAGGCGCAAGATTACGCAATATACGCGTTATGGAACCTTAGTTTTGGCCCTTTTCCAGGGCTTGGGAATCGCAGTTGCGCTTGAGTCGCAAGTTGGCTTAGTAATTGATCCCGGTATGGCATTCAGGTTCACTTCTGTAGTTACGCTTCTCACTGGGACAATGTTTTTAATGTGGTTGGGCGAACAAATTACTGAGCGCGGCTTAGGTAATGGCATCTCGATAATTATCTTTGCCGGTATAGCGGCTGGATTACCGGGAGCAGTTGCGGGACTATTTGAGTTGGTTCGTACCGGTTCCATGAATGCTCTAGCTGCAATATTAATTTGCTTGGTTGCTATTGGAGTTACTTTTGTAGTTGTCTTCATAGAGCAGGGGCAGCGTAAAATCCTGGTAAATTATGCAAAAAGGCAGGTTGGTAATAAGATTTATGGAGGGCAAAGTAGTCATTTGCCATTGAAGCTTAATATGGCGGGTGTAATTCCTCCAATTTTTGCATCCTCAATAATTTTATTCCCAGCTACAATTACCAGTTGGTTTACGTCTGGAGATACATCAAACGGATTTGTTCGATTTTTGAAAGATTTGGCGACTTCAATGGCGCCAGGCGAGCCGATACATGCGCTGTTATATTCAACTGCAATTATATTCTTTTGTTTCTTTTACACTGCTCTGGTTTTTAATAGTAAAGAAACAGCTGATAACTTGAAAAAGAGCGGTGCATTTGTGCCGGGAATAAGGCCGGGTGACCAAACTGCTCGTTATATTGATAAAATCTTGATGAGATTGACTCTGGCGGGTGCTGTCTATATAACACTTGTGTGTTTATTGCCAGAATTCCTGATTGCAAGATGGAAGGTGCCATTTTATTTTGGCGGTACATCGCTATTGATCATTGTTGTTGTAACGATGGATTTTATGGCACAGGTACAGAATTACGTCATGTCTCAGCAATATGAATCATTGCTTCGTAAAGCGAATTTCAAGGGCTGAATTCCTTAGCGATAACCGCCCATTAGAAAGAGCAGACCGAATGGCAAAAGATGATGTTATACAGTTGCAGGGAGAAGTTCTTGAGAACCTTCCAAATGCGACATTTCGAGTTAAATTAGAAAATGGTCATGTGGTTTTAGGTCATATTTCTGGCAAGATGCGCATGAATTACATTCGTATATTGCCAGGAGATAAGGTGACTGTGGAGTTGACGCCCTATGATCTAAGCAGGGCACGGATTGTTTTCCGTACAAAATAGTTTTTAAGACAAATCGAATCTAGAAGTGAAAGAACGGGGCAAAAATGAAAGTTCTCGCATCAGTCAAGCGGATCTGCCGCAATTGCAAGATTATTAAGCGCAAAGGCGTTGTTCGTGTCATTTGCACCGAACCGCGCCATAAACAGCGCCAAGGTTAATTAACGTTATTGATCGAGGAATAACGAATGGCACGTATTGCAGGGGTTAATATCCCAAACCATCAGCACACTATCATCGGCTTAACTGCTATATATGGTGTGGGCCGCCCGCGGGCACAAAAAATTTGTGAAAAAACAGGTGTTTTGACGACCAAAAAAGTCAAGGATCTGGATGATAATGAATTGGAAAAACTACGCGACGAGATAGGTAAATTCATCGTTGAAGGTGATCTCCGTCGTGAAATATCGATGAACATCAAGCGCCTTATGGATCTTGGTTGTTATCGCGGTATGCGCCATCGCAAGGGTTTACCTTGCCGTGGTCAGCGTACACGTACCAATGCGCGTACCCGCAAGGGGCCGCGCAAAGCCGCTCAGTCGCTGAAAAAATAATCTAGCGTCAGCTTGATTAGACTTCAGACTCAAGGAAATTATTATGGCAAAAGCTCAGAATAGCGCCGCAGCAGCACGTGTGCGCAAAAAAGTTAAGAAAAATGTTGCTGAAGGTATTGCACATGTGCATGCCTCCTTTAATAACACTATTATCACTATTACAGATCGCCAAGGCAATGCGCTTTCATGGGCTACGTCCGGTGGTGCCGGTTTCAAAGGTTCGCGTAAATCGACACCCTTCGCTGCGCAGGTAGCAGCCGAAGCAGCAGGTAAAGTTGCTGTTGAATGTGGTGTTAAAAATTTGGAGGTTCGTATCAAAGGCCCCGGCCCTGGTCGCGAATCAGCAGTACGTGCATTGAACAATTTGGGTATTAAGATTACTCAAATTCAGGATGTGACACCGGTTCCGCACAATGGGTGCCGGCCACCTAAGCGTCGTCGCATTTAATCTGCTGTTAATTTCTAGAGCAGATGCAATTACCCGCCAAATAATTTGGCGGTATTTTTTTAAGACCACTGTGTGATTGCAAAGTAATCATACTAGCGCTCGGCTAATTGAAGTTCAATTATGCTTTTGGAGCGTCAATATTTAAAAGGAAATTCCGTGGCACGTTATATTGGACCTAAAGCTAAACTTTCACGTCGTGAAGGTACTGATCTGTTCCTGAAGAGCGCTCGCCGCTCGTTGGATTCAAAGTGCAAGCTGGATGTGAAGCCTGGTCAGCATGGTATCAAGTCTGGTGCTCGCACATCCGACTATGGTAATCAGTTGCGTGAGAAGCAAAAAGTAAAACGCATGTACGGTATTCTGGAACGCCAGTTCCGTCGTTATTTTGCGGAAGCAGACCGCCGTAAAGGTAATACTGGCGAGAGTTTGCTGACTTTGCTCGAGTCCCGTTTGGATAATGTGGCCTATCGTATGGGTTTTGGCTCTACTCGCGCCGAAGCGCGCCAGTTGGTTAGTCATAAAGCTTTTACGGTAAATAACATTGTTGTCAATATCGCGTCTTATCAGGTCAAACCAGGTGATGTGGTCGCTGTACGCGAGAAATCCAAGAAACAAGTGCGTATTCTGGAAGCACTTTCTCTGGCAGAACAAATCGGCATGCCGTTATGGGTTTCCGTCGATAGCAAAAAGATGGAAGGCATTTTCAAGTCGGTTCCTGACCGCAGCGATATCGCTAAAGATGTCAATGAATCCTTGATCGTCGAGCTGTATTCACGTTAATTAGCAATTTGATCGTATTTATCACCTACCGGTTTCCGGTAGGTATTTTTCATTGTGCCATCAGCCTTATCGGCGTAACGAGTCGAGGGTATTGAAAAGGACATTTCATGCAAAACAGTTTATTAAAGCCCCGTATTATTGATGTCGAAACTTTGGGTGCGAGTCATGCCAAGGTAGTGATGGAACCGTTTGAACGCGGTTACGGGCATACGCTTGGCAATGCGTTGCGTCGTGTACTGCTCTCTTCTATGGTTGGCTTTGCGCCAACGGAAGTTACTATAGCCGGCGTGGTGCATGAATATTCTTCTCTTGATGGTGTGCAAGAAGACGTTGTCGACCTGTTATTGAACTTGAAGGGAGTTGTATTCAAGGTTCATAACCGTGATGAAGTCACTCTGACTCTTAAAAAAGAGGGTGAAGGTGCAGTCTTGGCTTCGGATATTGACTTGCCGCACGATGTTGAACTCATTAATCCAGATCACGAGATTGCGCATCTTACTGCTGGTGGCAAACTGGATATGCAGATTAAGGTTGAAAAAGGTCGTGGCTACGTACCTGGCAACGTTCGTCGCTTGGCCGAGGATACCAACAAGACAATCGGCCGGATCATTTTAGATGCCTCTTTCTCGCCGGTACGTCGTGTATCATATTCCGTTGAATCGGCACGCGTTGAGCAGCGCACGGATCTGGATAAATTAGTCATCAATATTGAAACCAATGGTGTGATTTCACCTGAGGAAGCGATCCGTCAATCCGCGCGAGTGCTGGTTGAACAATTGAATGTATTTGCTGCACTGGAGGGTACGGAAGCTGCAGCAGAAACACCATCCCGTACGCCAGCAGTGGATCCGATTTTGCTGCGTCCGGTTGATGACCTGGAGTTGACAGTGCGTTCCGCGAACTGCCTCAAAGCCGAAAATATTTACTATATCGGCGATCTGATCCAGCGTAGCGAAAATGAACTACTCAAAACTCCGAACCTAGGTCGTAAATCCTTGAATGAAATCAAGGAAGTACTTGCCTCGCGTGGTTTGACGTTAGGCATGAAACTTGAAAACTGGCCGCCTGTCGGTTTGGAAAAGTAATAATCAACGTGAATAATCTTTAATTTATTTACGACTAATTTAGTATAATTACGCACTTAATTTTACCGGCCCGCGTAGAGACAGATCTATGTCGTTACGATAGAAGAGCTGGAATCAAACTTAACTAGAAAGGAATTACCATGCGTCATCGTCACGGTCTTCGCAAGCTGAATCGCACTTCTTCCCACCGCTTGGCTATGCTGCGCAACATGACAGTATCTCTGCTGCGTCATGAGGCGATTAAAACAACATTGCCTAAAGCCAAGGAATTACGCCGTGTTATTGAGCCAATTCTTACCTTGGGTAAAACAGATACATTGGCTAACAAGCGCCTGGCATTTAACCGCCTACGTGACCGCGAAATAGTGGTGAAGCTGTTCGCCGAACTGGGCCCGCGCTATGCCAATCGTAATGGTGGTTATCTGCGCATCTTGAAAATGGGTTTTCGCGTCGGCGATAACGCACCTATGGCCTTTATCGAATTGCTTGACCGTCCAGATACAACTGAAGCGGTAGAAATTGCTGATGCGGAATAAATAGC
The DNA here is from genome assembly GCA_012927585.1 of Glaciimonas sp. GTDB lineage: Bacteria > Pseudomonadota > Gammaproteobacteria > Burkholderiales > Burkholderiaceae_D > AVCC01. Next base: position 254,318 of record JABBOY010000022.1, on the reverse strand, counting down.
TGTTTTAAAGCGCTTAATCAACAAAAGCCAGGCATAGCCTGGCTTTTGTTCGTGCGTGACAGTGCAATCCTGATCTTCCTGATCGAACAGATCGGACTGAGTGGAAAATGACGGTAGGATAGCGTTTATCAATTATGTCGTTAAGGAATTACCGGATGCTGCAGTCTGACATTTTAACTGTGGAGAACCTGCATAAATCCTATGGTAAGGGCAATCTGAAAAGCGTCGTAGTCGATAAGCTGTGTTTTTCCTTGCGGCGCGGCGAATGCTATGGATTGCTGGGGCCAAATGGCGCTGGCAAGACAACCACGTTGCGTTTATGTCTTGGGTTAACAGCACCCGACAGCGGCCGAATTACTCTGGCAGGACAAAGTATCCCATCGCATGCCCGTCAGGCCCGTTTGCGTGTAGGAGTAGTGCCGCAGTCAGACAATCTTGACCCCGACTTTACGGTAGCGGAAAATCTGCTAGTTTTTGGGCGTTATTTTGGCATTCCCGACGCGCTTATCCAGGCCCGCATTCCCGCTCTGCTTGAGTTCGCCAACTTGACTGCGAAAAAAAATGCGGCCATAGCGGAGTTGTCGGGCGGCATGAGACGGCGCCTTATGCTGGCCCGCGCACTTGTCAATGATCCTGACCTGATTTTCATGGATGAACCGACTACAGGGCTGGACCCGCAGGCGCGGCACATGATTTGGGCGCGCTTGAAGACGCTTGTGAGCCAGGGCAAAACTATTTTATTAACCACCCATTTCATGGATGAGGCGGAACGTTTGTGTGACCGTTTGGTGGTGATTGATCATGGCAAAATGATTGCGGAAGGATCTCCTGGAAATTTGATTGCCCTGCACATTGAGTCTGAAGTGGTCGAAGTGTATGGTGAAGGTGCCCGCCAATGGAGCGACAGTTTGGGGCGCCATCAATCGGCCCGGATCGAGATAAGCGGTGAAACGGTTTTTTGCTACACCAATGACGCGCAACAATTGCTGGCCAGTTTGCATGACACAACGGATGTTCGCTTTGTGCATCGCCGGGCGAATCTGGAAGATTTGTTTCTAAAACTGACTGGCCGAGAAATACGGGATTAGAATGTTTGCTTCCACCTATGCATTACCTACGTTTTCGCTGCGCTTTCGACCCATCTGGCAACGGAATTTCCTGGTCTGGAAAAAGCTCGCGATCGCCAGTGTCCTCGGTAATATCGCCGATCCATTGATTACATTGGTGGCCTTCGGCTATGGGCTGGGAAGCTTGCTCCAACAGATAGAAGGCATTCCTTACATCAATTATCTCGGTTCAGGCACGATCTGCATGTCGATCATGATGGCAGCCTCTTTCGAGGCGCTGTATTCAGCATTTTCGCGCATGCACGTGCAAAAAACCTGGGACGCCTTACTCAATGCGCCGTTGGGGCTGGATGACATCATTTTGGCCGAGATGCTTTGGGCCGCTAGTAAAGCCTTGTTCTCAGGCTTGGTTATTTTGGCTGTGTTGCTGTTTTTGGGCATCGGCCTGAACCCACATACCGTGCTGGTGGTGCCCTTGTTGATTCTCATCGGCATGACCTTTGCATCGATGGGGTTGGTGGTCAATGCCCTTGCGCAGGGATATGATTTTTTTACCTATTACTTTACGATGGTACTCACGCCGATGGTGTTTTTGTCGGGTGTGTATTACCCAATCACGCAATTACCGGACTGGTTGCAATGGGTTTCGTGGGTATTGCCGCTCGGCGCTGCGGTCAATCTGGTACGGCCCTTGATTCTCGGTGCCTGGCCTGCAACGCCGGTGCATGATTTGGCTTTATTGCTAACATATTGCATTGTGGGATTTTATCTGGCGACGGTGCTGACGCGGCGGCGCTTGCTAAAATAATCGTCTTTTCTAATGCGATAACGAAGGAATGCCTGAATGCTGAAGTATTTATTTCCCAATCGATCATCCATCAAGTCAACATTTGCCTGGATATTGCTGATTACATTGCTGGGCATTTTGCTGTCGCCGCGCGCATTCGCTAAAGAAAATTTTCTCGAACCTGAAGCAGCCTTTAAGTTTGCCGCCAAGTTGCAGGACCCGAAAACGATCAAGCTGACTTTCGCCATCGCCGATGGCTATTACATGTATCGCGAGCGGTTTCAGTTCAAGGCTGCGGGCGCTACTTTGGGTACGCCTGAATTGCCGCGTGGGATCATTAAATACGATACGACATTTGAGAAAGATGTTGAAAGTTATCGCAAGCAGGTGACGATTACACTTCCGGTTCAGGCCAGTGCACCGTTTGTGCTCACCGTGATTTCGCAGGGTTGTACGGACCAGGGATTATGTTACGCACCGATGGAGTCGGTCGCCAAAATATCACCGACGGGCAGTGGCGGTTTGCTGGCTGCGGTGGAGGCGATACAGGGTACTTTAGTACAGAGCGATGCAAGTAGCAGCGTCCAGGCTAGCCAGATGAATGCAGCGCCAAGGCTGGCGGTTCCTGCTGTGGGATGGCTGGGTAGTGGCATGAACGGTATCGAATTGTCGCTGGAAAGTCGGAAATTGCTTGTCATTCTGCCGTTGTTTTTCCTGCTCGGTCTCGGTCTGGCATTCACCCCCTGCGTCTTGCCGATGGTGCCGATTCTGTCGTCGATCATCATGGGAGAGGGTGCCCAAGTGCCCCGTTCGCGCGCCTTTATTCTCTCGGTTGCATACGCGCTCGGCATGGCTATCGTGTATACCGCGCTCGGCGTGACCGCCGGTTTGCTCGGCGAAGGTTTGTCCGCCACCTTGCAAAACCCTTGGGTGCTTGGCCTGTTTGCACTTGTAATGGTGGCTCTGGCGCTGTCGATGTTTGGGGTCTATCAGTTGCAGGTGCCAGCGGTGATTCAATCGCGCCTGATGCGGGTATCCGAGCACCAGTCCGCCGGTAAGTTGTTCGGGGTTTTTGTAATGGGCGCCATTTCGGCCCTGATTGTCGGGCCTTGCGTGGCAGCGCCGTTGGCCGGTGCATTGGTGTATATCAGCCAGACTCGCGATGTGGTGATCGGCGGCAGTGCTCTGTTTGCCATGGCGGCAGGGATGAGCGTGCCGCTGCTGCTGATCGGAGTTTCTGCTGGTGCCCTGTTGCCGCGGGCTGGCGCGTGGATGGAAACGGTAAAGCGCTTTTTCGGCGTATTGATGTTGGCGCTGGCGTTGTGGATGGTGGTGCCGGTTTTGCCTGGCTGGCTGGTGATGCTGGGCTGGGCGACACTGGGTTTAGGTTATGGCATTTTCTTGTTGCGTCCGCTTACCGGTGGATTTTCGATTACGTTCGGTCTCGTGTTGGCGGTATTCGGTCTGGTGCAACTGGTAGGCGTTGCCAGTGGCGGCCGGAGTGCCTGGGCGCCACTGTCGCATCTGGTCGGCAATGCCGAGAAGCCGCTGCAATTTACCCGCGTGCGCTCGGTAGCGGAACTCGATGCGGTGCTGGCGTCGGCGCAGGACAAGACGGTGATGCTCGATTTTTACGCCGACTGGTGCGTTTCCTGCAAGGAAATGGAGAAGCTGACTTTTACCGACCTGCGCGTGCGTGCGCAGATGTCCAAGTTGTTATTGTTGCAGGCGGACGTGACTGCGAACAATGCGGATGACAAAGCGCTGCTCAAGCGTTTTAAGCTATTCGGCCCGCCCGGCATAATCTTCTTTACCGCGCAAGGCGCGGAGATTCAGGGCACACGGGTCATCGGTTATCAGAATGCGGATCGATTTGCGAGCTCCTTGGCACTTATACTTTAATGTAAACTTTATTGTGGTAGAGTATTTTTATAACTGCAATAAATATAAGCGTGGAGTATATGTTTTTATGGCATACCCCCATATCTATAGGATATTGAAATATCTTTAGGTTATTTGTATGGCTGGTGTATGCAATCGCTTCTGTGGTGTCAGTTAGCGCGGCAGCGCCGCTGGTGGTGTGCTAATGCGTGTGACCTGACACTCGGCTATCAGAAAGATATCCGAGTGTAGGTGCGTGAGTTGCAAGGCGCGGTCGGCGCGTCAGGCCTGTTTTAGCAAGCGTGCGATGTCGCGGGCAAAATAGGTCAGCACGCCGTCGGCGCCGGCGCGTTTGAAGGCCATCATCGATTCCATCATGATCTTGTCATGCTCCAGCCAGCCGTTGTGGGCTGCCGCTTTCAGCATTGCGTATTCGCCGCTAACTTGATAAGCGAACGTTGGGACCTTGAATTCATCCTTGACGCGTCGCACGATGTCCAGATACGGCATGCCCGGTTTGACCATTACCATGTCGGCACCTTCGGCCAAGTCGAGTGCGACTTCACGTAACGCTTCGTCGCTATTGGCAGGGTCCATCTGGTAGGTCGCCTTGTTGCTTTTGCCCAGATTGCCGGATGAACCGACCGCGTCGCGAAACGGCCCGTAAAATGCTGACGCGTATTTGGCCGAATACGCCATGATGCGGGTGTGAATATGACGGTAGGTTTCCAGTGCGCTGCGGATGCTGCCGATGCGGCCGTCCATCATGTCTGACGGCGCCACGATGTCCACTCCGGCCTCGGCCTGGGTCAGTGCTTGCTTGGTCAGCATCGCACAGGTTTCATCATTCAAAACATAGCCGCTGGCGTCCAGCAAACCGTCCTGGCCGTGGCTGGTATATGGGTCGAGGGCGACATCGGTCAGGATGCCCAGTTCCGGGAAACGACGCTTCAGCTCCGTGACCGCACGTGGTATCAGCCCTTTTGGATTAGTTGCTTCGCTGCCGTCAGGCGTTTTCAGCGACGCTTCGATGACGGGAAACAATGCCATCACAGGAATCCCGAGCGCAACGCAATCTTCCGCCACTTCCAGCAGCAGATCGACTGAGAGTCGTTCCACGCCAGGCATCGACGCTACTGCTTCACGTTGTTTTGTGCCTTCGAGCACGAAGACCGGATAAATCAGGTCGGACGCCGTAATACAATTTTCCCGCATCATGTTGCGGGAAAAAGCATCCTTGCGCATGCGGCGCATGCGGGTGGCGGGAAAGTGGCTTGGCATGGTTAGAAGTTTCATGGCTTGGACCGAAAAAGTGGTTGAAATTGAATGAACTTTTTGTATGATGCGTAATCCTATTGACAGGTAGGTTCGCTTGCCTCCCGCTTCTCCTCCCTGAGCGGGTGCCATATTGCGCCATGCGCGAAAAGGCTTTTATCCCTGAAGATCATTCCCCTTTCTTCAGGGATTTTTTATTTTTCGCCATTTTTCATACTGTACGTATACACGTGTTGGTATATTTTAAGTCGTGCATTTACTATGCGGAAATAGATGCTTTTTCTATCATACTCCTTGTAATTCACTATTCCTGAAGCGGCGCAATATCCGCAGTGTCGGGGGCAAGCGCAGGACTTGCCATCGCCGTCAGTCCACACAATTCTATAATTTTCTGGTCTGCCTCTTCCATACCAATGCGCTTCAGAGATGAAAACAATTGGGCGGTATAAGGGAAGGGTTTGCCTTCGCTGTCCACGTAACTGGCCAGAATGGAGTGCGTAAGGCGCAGCGCGTTGGCCGATTCGTTGCGATTGAGCTTGTCTGCTTTGGTCAGCAGGCAGTGCACCGGTTTTCCGGTGGTGGCGAACCAATCCAGCATTTGGGTATCGAGCGCGGTAAACGGGCGGCGCGCATCCATGATGAGTATCAGCGCTGCCAGTTGCTCCCGTCTGCGCACATAGTCGCCGAGCAATTCCTGCCAGTGCAGCTTGGCTGAGCCGGAAACTTCTGCATAGCCGTAACCAGGCAGATCGACCATCAGCGCACGAATTTCGTCGACGATGGTTTCATCCTTGCGATGCTGGCCGACGCGGGAGCCGCCGATCGAAAAGTAATTGATATGCTGGGTGCGCCCAGGTGTTTTGGAAGCAAACGCTAATTTCTTTTGGTTGCACAAAAGATTGATTGCCGTGGATTTGCCGGCGTTGGAGCGGCCGGCAAAAGCGACTTCCGGGACGTGCGTATCCGGCAAATTACGGAGATGATTTACCGTGGTAAAGAAGCGGGCTTGCCAAAGTATGGACATAGGTTTAAAGAATAAATGCAGCTAAAATGGGCAAAAACGCCAGGAAGCTATTGTACAATAAGGGGTTATGTATGATCGCGCCGCAAATAAGCGAAGTCGTGTGCAGCAATGACTGCAATTTATGCAAACGTAGCAGGATGGCTGCCATTAGGGCAAATTTTAATATTCAGTCTCAAGGTGCTTGAATGAACCGTATTTTTTTGCCAATTGTAAAATCCCTATTTGTCGTGGCTCTGGCCGTATCCACCGTTGCCAGCGCAAGTGCTGCTGAGCAAAAGGTTGCGACCAAAGCCGATCCAGCCAAAGGCGAAGCTCTCTTTGCCAATGGCGACAGCGCCCGCAATATTATTGCCTGTGCCTCATGCCATGGCGCCGCCGGCAATTCCAGCATCACGCAGAATCCGAAACTGGCTGCGCAGCATGATGCCTACCTGCATAAGCAGCTAGTCGACTTTACCGGGCCCACGCGCAATAACGCCATCATGACCGGTTTTGCCAAGGCGCTGAACGATGACGACATGAAAAATATCGCTGCGTATCTTAGTTTGCAAAAGCCAAGTCCCGGCGCTGCAAAAAATAAGGATACCGTCGATATTGGCAAGAAAATTTATCGCGCCGGCATTGCCGAAGCAAATATTCCGGCTTGCGCCGGTTGCCACAGCCCAAATGGGGCCGGCAACCCGGCCCAGTTTCCGCGCATTGGCGGTCAGCATCAGGATTATACGGTGGCGCAATTAACCAGTTACCGCGCCGGCACGCGCAGCAACAGTGTGCAAATGATTGCTATCGCCAAACGCATGTCCGACGATGAAATCAAAGCTGTGGCAGACTATGTGGCCGGCCTAAAGTAGCGGGACGCTGATTGTAATGTCATTTCTGAATCAGCAGTACAGTTGCCGGTTTCGCTTGCACTTCGAGTTCACGGTGGATGGCGAATAAAAATAAAAAATACAAAATGTACAGAAAGGGTGGCCGTAGCGGTCCCCTTTTTTTGTTTGAAAGTGGTATTTTTTTAAAGATGACGATCGCCTAGCATGAGCACAAGCACTGCCGGATTACAGATCAAGACCAACCGCCGCTGGCTCGCCGACGCGGTTGAACTCCTTTCCTCCATGCGCTTCGCCATTAGCCTGTTGACGCTGATTGCGATTGCTTCCGTGATCGGCACGGTGTTGAAGCAGAATGAGCCGATGACGAATTACGTCAATCAGGTCGGTCCGTTCTGGTTTGAGATACTCGGAAAATTCGGCTTGTATACCGTCTATTCGACTTGGTGGTTTTTGCTGATCATGGCTTTTCTGGTGCTGTCGACATCGCTGTGCATCTTCCGCAATGCGCCGAAGATGTTCAAAGACATGCGTAGCTGGCGTGAAAACGTACGGGAAGAGTCCTTGCGTAATTTTCATCACAAAGCCGAGTGGGCGTCCAGCGCATCTCGCGCCAGCCTGACGCAGCGTCTGGTCGCACAGCTAGCCGACAGCGGATACAAGACCAAAGTCGTCGAAAAAGAGCGGGCAACACTGATCGCCGCCAAGCAAGGCGCAGCCAACAAATGGGGTTATATTTTCGCTCATAGCGCAATCGTCATTATTTGCGTCGGCGGCTTGCTGGATTCGGACATGCCGATCCGATTTCAACAATGGTTCATGGGCAAAACGCCCTTTGCCGGCAACGGCATCATTGCCGATATCCCGGAGCAGCACCGGCTGGGTCTGGCTAATCCGACTTTTCGCGGCAATACCCTGATTCCTGAAGGTGGCATCAGCAATACGGCCATTATTCCGCAACAAAATGGCGTGCTGATCCAGGATTTGCCATTCTCAATCCTGCTCAAGAAATTCACCATCAACTTCTATTCCACCGGCATGCCAAAGCTGTTTGCCAGCGATGTAGTCGTGACCGATCACCAGAGCGGCAAGACGTTCCCGGCTACCATCGAGGTCAACAAGCCGCTGATTTACAAGGGCGTTGCCATTTATCAATCGAGCTTTGAAGACGGCGGCAGCAAGCTGGAACTGGCCGGTTATCCGATGACAGGTAGCAAAGCATATACGTTCCCGATGGCCGGCGTGGTTGGCAACACGACTGTATTGAGCAAGGCCGATCAGCCGGGCAGCGGCGGCGAATACACGGTGGAATGGTCTGGATTTCGCCCGTTCAACATTGAAAACATGGGTCAGGGCCAGGATCTGCGATCGGTTGACAAGTCTTTTAACCAGAAATTATCCAGCACACTGGACAAGCATCTCGGTTCCGCAGCCAAAAATGCCAACGATAAGAATCTGAAAAACGCCGGCCCCAGCGTGCAATACAAATTGCGCGACAAGAACGGCCAAGCGCGCGAATTCCAGAATTACATGCAGCCGATACTGCTCGACGGCGCCTACGTATTCCTGGCGGGCACGCGTGATACGCCAGCGGAACAATTCCGTTTTCTACGGATTCCAGCCGACGATAACAATACCGTACAGGAATGGATGCGCTTGCGCGCCGCCTTGCGAGACCCCAGCCTGCGCCAACAGGCAGCGCAACGTTATACCCGGCGCGCATTACTGGGTGTGTCCGACGGCGGCGGTGAGTTGAATTTCCAGTTGCAACAGTCCGCTAGCAAAAGCTTGTCGGTGTTCGCTGGCGACAGTACGGCTGGCGGTTATGCTGCGGTATCGAAATTTCTCGATAATATCCCTCCCGCCGAACAGGAAAAAGCAGCAAATATTTTTATGAAGGTGTTGAACGGCAGCATGTGGGATCTGTGGCAGGCGGCTCGCGAAAAAGACGGCTTGACACCTATTGATGCGACCGAAAAACATGCACGTTTTCTGCAATTGAGTACCAGCGCGCTATCGGATGCATTCTTTTATGGCGCGCCGGTGTATTTGCAACTGCAGGGTTTCGAAGAAGTTAAGGCTTCCGTGTTCCAGGTCACCCGCTCGCCCGGTAAAAAAGTGGTGTACTTCGGTTGCCTGCTGCTGACGCTGGGCATATTTTCGATGTTTTATATCCGCGAGCGCCGCTTGTGGGTCTGGCTCAAGGATGGCGATACGGGTTCGGTCGCCCTGATGGCAATGAGTTCGCAGCGCAAAACGCTCGATTTCGAAAAAGACTACCATGCCATCAAGCAGCAAATGACGCAGCCGGACCCGCTGGTGCAGTAATGGCAGGATAGCGCTACACTTCTAAAATTATGAATGTGTTATTGAACAAGTTGCCCCGGCAACAACGGAGAAACATCATGCAATTGACGCAACAAGCAAGTTACTCGCCACAATCCGGCTACTTCAAGCGTCTGTCAGTGCTTGACTGGTTGTATGCGGCGGCACTGGTCGCGGCTTCGCTGACCGGTTTGAGCATGTACGGCCAGCACATGGATATTTACGAAAAATCGATCTTGGTGCTGGCTGCGCCGACTTTCGCATGGCTGGGCTGGAACTGGAAACCAGTGCGATGGCTGTTTGCCTTGCTGGCGATTCTGAGTCTGTATGCCATTGCACTGTACGGCGGTTCGCTCGCGATGGCTAACCAGAAATTTTTGCTCAAATACCTGCTGTCAAGCCAGTCGGCGATCTTGTGGATGGCGACTTTATTTCTGCTTTCGACCATCTTTTATTGGATCGGTTTAATTGCCAGGTCGGATTTCGGGTCTTCGGTCGGTTCAGTATTGTGCTGGGCTGCGGTGGTAATGGGTTTCACCGGCATGCTGGTGCGCTGGTACGAATCATATCTGATCGGCGCTGACATCGGCCATATACCCGTGTCGAACTTGTATGAAGTGTTCATCCTGTTCTCGATGATTACCGCATTGTTTTATCTGTATTACGAACAGCAATATGCGACTCGCCAATTGGGGCCGTTCGTGCTTTTGGTGATTTCTGCTGCGGTCGGTTTCCTGCTCTGGTACACCGTGTCGCGCGACGCCGCTAATATCCAGCCGCTGGTGCCGGCGCTGCAAAGCTGGTGGATGAAAATCCATGTGCCTGCCAACTTCATCGGTTACGGCACGTTCGCACTAGCGTCCATGGTAGCGGTTGCCTACCTGCTCAAATCCAAAGGCATCCTGGTCGATCGTCTGCCATCGCTGGAAGTGCTGGATGACGTGATGTACAAGGCTATTTCAGTCGGCTTCGCCTTTTTTACCATCGCCACTATTTTAGGCGCGCTATGGGCGGCAGAAGCCTGGGGCGGTTACTGGTCGTGGGATCCGAAAGAAACCTGGGCCTTGATCGTCTGGCTCAATTATGCAGCGTGGCTGCACATGCGCCTGATGAAGGGTCTGCGTGGGCGCATGGCGGCCTGGTGGGCACTGGGCGGCTTGGTGGTCGTTACATTCGCCTTTTTGGGCGTGAACATGTTCCTTTCCGGCCTGCATTCTTACGGCGAATTGTAAAAATTATAAATAATTCGGGCGGAATGGAATAAAGCCCAGATTCCACTGTCAAACACAGGGTGTGCTGCAGACATGGCGCACCCGACTAACCAGTTTGATAAGGATCATCATGAAAATCATTCCATCTGCATATTCCCTTTTAGTCGCAGCGCTGTTGGTAGGGGCCGCCTCCTTGGCAGGCGCGCAAATGCCGGCCAAGACGGCCGACGGCATTTTGACAAATGCTGCCGGCATGACCCTATACACTTTCGACAAAGATGCTGCGAACAGCGGCAAGAGCGCCTGTAACGGCCCTTGCGCGGTCAACTGGATTCCGTTCGCGGCACAAAAAGCCGATCAGGCAAAGGGTGATTACAGTACCATCATGCGCGATGACGGCCAGAAACAATGGGCTTTTCGGGGCAAGCCGCTGTACCTGTGGAGCAAGGACCGCAAGCCCGGCGACAAGACCGGCGACGGCTTCAACAGCGTCTGGCACATCGTTAAATAAATCGTCGTCAGCCGTCAGCCGATCTCGCCTTGGCCGGATTGACTGGCAATCCGGTTTCCGGCTATCGGGCTCGATTGGCCAGGCGCGCATAGTGCAAGCGCCAATTCAAATAATTGCATAAAATTGCATTAGCGCCCCCCAACATACCAACTTACCGCCAACATCACGCTCTGGAGTCATCATGTTGATCAAGCGTAGCCCGAACGGAATCGAGATTCCCTTTTCTTCCGAAATCACCCCAAGGCATATTTTTGAATCGCGCCGCAACTTTATCAAGCAGATCGCAGCCGGATCAATCGCCAGCGGCGCGTTGCTGGAGATGGCCACGCGCCAGGCGCTGGCACAGAATGTCCCCCAGAAACTGGTCGGCAAACCCAACCTGGCCTATGTTGTGATGGATCGCCAGAGCGCCTACAAGGATGCGACTACCTACAATAATTTTTATGAATTCGGCACCGACAAGGCGGATCCAGCCAAGTACGCCGGCAGCCTGAAGACGCGGCCCTGGAGCATCGCCATCGAAGGCGAAGTCAAAAAACCCATGACGCTGGATTTGGATAGTCTGATGAAGCTGGCGCCGCTGGAAGAGCGCATCTACCGTTTGCGCTGCGTCGAAGGCTGGTCGATGGTGATTCCGTGGATCGGCTATTCGTTGTCTGCGCTGATTAAAAAGGTCGAGCCGACCAGCAAAGCAAAATTCATTGAATTCGTCACGTTGGCCGACCCGAAACAGATGCCCGGCTTGCGCAGTTCGGTGCTGGACTGGCCCTACGTCGAAGGCTTGCGCATGGACGAAGCCAATCATCCGCTGGCGCTGCTGACTTTCGGCATGTACGGCGAAATCTTGCCGCACCAGAACGGCGCGCCGGTGCGGGTCGTTCTGCCTTGGAAATACGGCTTCAAATCAGCCAAGTCGATTGTCAAGATTCGCTTTATCCAGGAGCAGCCGAAAACGGCCTGGAACCTTGCTGCAACGCAGGAATATGGTTTTTATTCGAACGTCAATCCCACAGTCGATCATCCGCGCTGGTCGCAAGGTAGCGAACGGCGCATCGGCGAAGACGGCTTTTTAACCAAGAAGCGCAAGACGCTGATGTTCAACGGCTATAACGAGGTCGCATCCCTGTATGCCGGGATGGATCTGAAGAAATTTTTCTAAGGCTATATTGCGATGACCCTAGCCGGCAGCCTGTCATTTCACCCAACGCCGAAACAATTCAGCGGCATCAAGGTCAGCCTTTTCCTGCTTTGCGTGCTACCTTTTTTGCGTCTGGCGCTGTTTGCTCTAACCGACCGATTGGGCGCCAATCCGATTGAATTCATCACCCGCAATAGCGGCGACTGGACTCTGTATTTTCTCTGCATCACCCTAGCCGTGACGCCGTTGCGCAAATGGTTGCAGTGGCCCTGGCTAATTAAGTTGCGCCGCATGTTCGGTTTGTTCGTTTTCTTTTACGCCAGCCTGCACTTTACGACTTTCATCTGGTTCGACCATTTTTTCGATCTGACCGAGATGTTCAAGGATGTCATCAAGCGCCCTTTCATTACGGTCGGCTTCATCAATTTTTTGTTGCTGACTGCGTTGGCGGCCACCAGCACCAACCGCATGGTGCGCCTCATGGGTGGTAAGCGCTGGCAATGGCTGCACCGTCTTATTTACCTGATTGCACCGCTGGCGATCGTGCATTTCTGGTGGATGAAGGCGGGCAAACATGACTTCGCCCAGCCGATTCTGCTCGGACTGATCGTGGCAGCGCTACTGCTGGTGCGGTTAGTGTCCCGTCTCAGGCCAAAGCGGCCGCAAAAACGTTTCATCAAAATCTCACCGATTTGAAGCGCTTGGGACTTGCGTAAAATATTACTGTAGCAGTGCATGCCTCGGTGCCTGCGCCGGGCCGCAGGCACCGAGGCATGTACTACTTGAAATTACGCAACTTCATGCTTCATATCATAAATAAACCTGATTAGCTACCAACCTCAGAGAGGCGCAGAATGCGTAGCGGTAGAGGTTTGGTAACGGCTGCGGCATAGAGTAGTCGAGGCAGCATTGAAGCCAAATCGAAACGACGGTTGAAGCGATATTGAAATTCAGCCAGATACCGGGTTGCGTATTCGGAAAAATCAAAGGCATGGTAAGTACTTGCCAACGAGGTCTTTAAATTACCCAGCTTGGTATTGACCCAGTGAAACTGAGGATGCATCGCAGCTTTCTTTCCATGGCCAGTAACATGGGCTTTATGGGAAACGCCTTCCTGGGCGGTCACGCCCTGGAAGGCCCAAAGTTCGTCGGATATGACCATGGCCGATGTCGCCAGCGCTGCTTTGGCCTAAGTCTGGATATCTTTCTCCTTAAACGACTCCACTCTATCTAGCCGGATGTAAATCGGATGTCCTTTTTTATTGGTTTCCACCGCCGCCACGAAAGGGACGGCGGTTTCAATGTCCAAGTGCAACAAGGCCAAGTTTATCGGCCCAGTATGCTTTAAAGTCAAAAGCGTCTACAGGGAGGAATAGTTCGGCTGGGCATTTCCAGTCCAGTGATTTCCTGGGCCGGGTGTTGAGTTTCCGGGCGATGTCGTCCAGCTGTTGCTGTGAGTGAGGAGAGAGGTCAGACCCTTTTGGCGGATACTGACGCAGCAAGCCATTGGTGTTTTCGTTGCGGCCGCGTTCCCAGGGACTGTGCGGATGCGCGAAGTAGACTTTGATGCCGGTCTCTTCAGTTAGTTTCGCATGTTGTGCCATTTCGCGCCCCTGGTCATAAGTAAGTGAGCGGCGCATTTCCCCATCAAAGCGCTGCAAGATGGTGCAGCTGCCAGCGCCTCTTCGCATTGCGCTTCAATCCCATATTTCTTGAGAAATCCATCCAACGATAGCCCTTTTTGAAACTGCACTTTGTTCATTGCCATGACGCTCTCCTTCAAAAATTATCATCCCGTTAATGCTGTATGCAAAAACAGTAGTGTTTTCAAGGTGTTCTTAGGTTGGTAGCTAATCAGGTATTTTTTAAATAATTATTATTCGTGCATGGATCCAGTCGCAGACTGTAACCTTGACTTTTGTCCAAAACGGGGACCCCGGTGAGAGCGCCTTTTAAGTCAGTATCTTGTCGCTCGCCCCTACGTGTTGTGGCAGCACTATTTTGAAAATAGAACCTTTGCCCGGTTCGCTTTTGACCTCGATTCGTCCACCGTGTTTTTGCACGATGCCGTAGGATAGCGAGAGTCCCAAGCCGGTGCCTTTACCGACTGGTTTGGTAGTAAAGAACGGTTCAAAAATCCGCCCCAGGTGTTCCGGCTGGATGCCCTTGCCGCTGTCTTCGATTTCTACCCAGACGTTTTCCCCCTCCTGGCCGGTACGGATAGTGATCCGGCCGTGATCCTCGATCGCATGCGAGGCGTTTACCAGCAGGTTCATGAATACCTGGTTGAGTTGCGACGGGTAGCATTCGATGTGCGGGATAGCGCCATATTCTTTGATAACTTCGGCCTTGTACTTGAGTTCGTTCCAGACCACTCTGAGCGTGCTCTCCAGTCCCATCTCCAGATCTGCCCACTGTCGCTCCGATTCGTCCACATGGGAAAAATCTTTCAAATCCTGCACGATGCGCTTCACGCGCTGCAAGCCATCCAGCGACTCTGTCAGCAGATTTCCGATGTCTTCGCGCAGGAATCCGACATCGATTTCCTTCTTCAGTTGCTTAATATCTTGCAGTACGTCCGCCGCCAGCGATCCTTCAATCTGTTCGTAAGCGGCCAGCAGCTTCAGCATATCTTCCATATACCGCTGCAAGGCTCCCAGGTTGGAATTCACAAAGCCTACTGGATTGTTGATCTCGTGCGCCACGCCGGCTGCCAGTTGGCCAATCGAAGCCATTTTTTCCGATTGCAGTAGTTGGTTCTGGGCCTCTTCGAGTTTTTTGATCAAAACTTCTTGACGCGCTTTTTCGGTCAGCAGCGTCGCATTTGCCATCTGCAGGTCGGTAGTGCGTGTCTGTACCCGCTCCTCCAGCTTGTCGCGAGATTCGCGGAGTGCCTCTTCAGCGCGCTTGCGTTCGGTAATATCGTTGTAGCCGAAAACGCGACCGATGATGCGCTCGCCAAGATATTGCGGACGTGATTTGCATTCGAAAAAACGGCCATCCCTAAGCCGAAAAATCTCCTCGGTTTCATTGCCGTGGACGATTTCCTGCAAGCGGGTACGGCAGGTGTCGGTTTCGAGTACGTGTGCGGCGATGAATTCGAGGATGGCCGTGTCGTCGTGCTCCAGCAGCAAATCGTCGGGGATTCCCCACATTTTACTGAATAGGTGGTTCATGCTGGCGATCTTGCCCTGTAAATCGATCACCAGAATCCCGTTCCCGGTCGACTCTAGCGTCGCCCTCAGTTGCGACAGGGCATGCGCCAGAGTGTCCTCGACCTGGCGCTCATTCTGAACATCCCTGGCTTGCACCAGCAGCAGGGGCGCGCCGTCATGATGCACTAGCCCGATCGATTTCATGACTGTCAGCATGGAGCCATCGGCGCACTGATACAGACCTTCCTGGGCCTCAATGTTCAGATATTGGCCGTTGCTGACATCTTTCCAATAAAAAACGTCCTGCAACGAGCTTTCGATGTCGGTGATTGTCATCGAAAGCAGTGCCTGTTCGGAATACCCGAGCATCTGCTGCGCTGCCCGGTTGGCAATCACGACCCGCAAATATTTTGGTTCAACCAGCAGCATCATGTGCGGGCTGTGGTCTAGCATCAGGCGTTCCCGGCTGTTCATCTTGCAACTGCCTCCTGCCCCGGTTGGCCTGCATCGAAGTAATAACTGACCCGTTTGCGGGGGCTAAGGTAATTGTAGATTTCGCGTGGCACTTGCGCCGGCCTGATCGCTTTGGCAATGTTGATGTCGGTTTCGCGCTCCATATCCACCAGGATCGCTTCCTCCTTAGGGACATCGGCGTCGTAAATCATTATCATGGGCTTCATCGGTTTGGCTGTATTGATGGTGGTGATCATGCCGATAACGCCATTGGAAAGCTGCACGATGGTGCCGGGCGGATAAACCCCAAGGCAACGGATGAAGACTTGCAGCAGCTTCGGATCGAATTTGTTGCGCAGCTTGGCGAACATCAGTGACAGCGCTTCGTGTGGTGTCATGGCATCGTTGATATTGACCGGATTGCACAGTTCATCGTAATGGTTGGCAATGACGACGATGCGGGACAGTAACCCGATCGACTCTCCCTTGCGTTTTGCCGGATAGCCGCTGCCATCGAATAACTCGTGATGCTCTCCGATGATGGCCAGGGTGCTTGGCGCAAACTGGAGTCGTCGGCCGATGTCGATTCCGTATTGCACATGCAGCTCATTGAAGTGGCGCTCGGACTGGGTTAGTGGCTCCATTTTCAGGCGAATCTTGTTTGGGATTTCCTTGCATCCGATATCGTGGAATAGCGCGCCCATCCCTAACACGCCGACCACCGCTTGCGGCAGTTTGATGTCGCGCGCCATCATCATCGACAGTATGGTGACGTTCAGAGTGTGGAAATACAATTCCTCGCCGCCCATCTTGTCGCCCATGACATGAATCGCGAGTTCCGGCTCAGAAATAATCGAATCGGCAATTTGCGTCACCAACTGGGCTGCCTGGCGCACGGTTTCTGACGGCTTGGAGAACAGGTTTTTATCGATGTCACAGATGGTATTGGCGGTATTGACAAAGGCATTCTCGATCCGCACCGCCGCCGTCCGCTGTTGCTGGATGCGCTCCATCATCACGTATTTGGCAGCCAGCGCCGGCGATAGGGAGATATCCTCCGGCTCGGCTATCAGTGCTGCTTGCTGCGGCGTATCTTGAGGCCGGCGCTGGGGTGGCAGAGGGACTTCGCTCAGGGTTGGGTTGCAACGCACCGCCTTCAGACCCAGACTACGGATAGTCTTGATCTGTTGCTCGTTCTTGATCTTGAAATGGTTGAAGGCAAACGGATGTTCAAACCACTTCAGATCGAGATGGATATACAGTCCGACCCGTAGTTGATCCATGGTGATATTGGCATTATCCAGCATCGTATCTGCGCTCTGATCGGTTGTTGTCAGGTGGAGAAAACGGGAACGGCAAAGCTGCTGCCTGTACTCCATGCCATGGGCAGGCAGGATCGAAACCTGACAAGAGGTGCGGCGCTACAGGGTAAATATATTTCCATGTGGCAATCATCGCATGATCCGTATACCATTCCTATTAAATTTTTGTGCCAGGGATCACCGGTCTGCAAATGGAAGTCACGTGCAATTTTGCAGCCCTCTTCGTACAATACCGCCCATGAAAATACTCTTCGCCGGAACCCCTGAATTCGCCGCTGCGGCGCTCCGATCCTTGCATCAGGCCGGTTTTGAAATTGCACTGGTATTGAGCCAGCCCGACCGGCCGGCCGGGCGCGGCATGCAGTTGCAGGCTTCGCCGGTGAAACAATATGCGGTGACGCACGGCATCGCGGTGGCGCAGCCGGCATCGTTGCGGCTGGACGGTAAATCTGCGCAAGAGGCACGAGATGTCCACGCTTTGTTGCGCGCTACCGACCATGACGTGATGGTGGTGGCCGCTTACGGCTTGATCTTGCCGCGCAGCGTGCTGGATATTCCGCGCCTGGGCTGCATCAATATCCACGCCTCACTATTGCCGCGCTGGCGCGGCGCGGCACCGATCCAGCGCGCCATCGAGGCCGGCGACGCTGAAACCGGCGTAACCATCATGCAGATGGAAGAAGGGCTTGATACCGGGCCGATGCTGCAAACCGAGCGCTTGCCAATTGCGCCGGACGACACCACCGGTAGCCTGCATGACAAGCTGGCCGGGTTGGGTGCGAACATGATTGTGCAGGCGCTGCGCCAGTTGGAGCAAGGCGGTTTGGCCGCCATGTCGCAGCCGGCAGAGGGCGCCACTTACGCGACCAAAATCAGCAAGCACGAGGCACAGCTTGACTTCAGTCAATCGGCCGCAGCAAGCGCGCGCAAGATTCGGGCGTTTAATCCGTTTCCCGGTGCGTTTGCCGTGTTTAACGGTGTCACGCTCAAGCTGTGGCAAGCACAGGCGCTGCCTGCGGTCGCTAGCGGTTTGCCATTAGGGCTGCCCGGGCAAGTGTTGGCCGCCAATGCACAGGATGGCGTGTTGGTGGCTTGCGGCGAGGGCGTATTGCGTTTGGCCGTATTGCAAAAGCCGGGCGGGAAACGCTTGCCGGCGGCCGAATTTCTGCAAGGCTTTCCGATGGAAAACGGTCGATTCGGCTGATCGCATATTTTCCTGGCTAAGAATCATGGTTGCGTCGAATATGGGTACCGTGTCTTTGTTTTCCTCCGTTGGGTTACTGCAAGGAAATGATGTCTAAAGAATTTGACCATTCCGGGCTGATTGACATTAGCCGGCTGCTGGCAGCCCTCGGGATAGATGAGCAGCACCTCTGGTTGCGGTTGAACGAGCTTGAATTCGGTGACGCAGACGTCCATCGCCTTGGTGTGCTGAGTGCGAGACTGGACGATTTTCATCATCAATTTAGTACACAACATCACGATTTTCCAAACGCGGCCTCCACCACAGGCCATTCTTCGCTTGCCCCTGAATTGCTTGCACGTCTGTGGCGCGCGCATTGCATCTGCAGCTCTTCAAGCAATAGTGAGCGTTATGACAAAGAGTATGTGCGCAACCGGATTGCCATTGGTATGGCACAGCAGCATCTCGGACTCACGTCGGAGGCCAGTGTGGCTGCTTACAGGCACTATTTGGCGCAATTAATGCCACTGTTATGGGAAATCAGCAATCACGATTTCACTGAGTTTGAAACGTTATTGAGTGCGATTCTGAAAGTCATCCTGTTTGATATGGGCATCATGTCCGCCGCCTATTCAAGTGTAGAAAAACTGGAGATGGCAGATGATGCCGGGATACTGGCTAAATATGCTGATAGTGACCGGAGCAACTATCAGTTTTTTTTCAGCGAGTTGAACGAAAACATGCTGGAGCGGGCGGTACTGGAACATACGCTGCATTTAGCAATAGCCGGTAATCAACTGTTGTTGCATTATCAACCGCTGGTGGATTTGCAGACCGGCAAACTGGTCAGCCTGGAGGCATTGGTGCGCTGGGAACACCCGGAGCTGGGATTGATAGCGCCTGATCGCTTTATTCCGATTGCAGAAGAGTCAGGATTGATAGGGGCGATTGGCGAGTGGGTCTTGCGTAGGGCTTGCCAGGATATGCGCAGCTGGCTCGATGAGGGGTTGGCGGATTTTCGGGTTGCAGTAAACGTTTCGCCAAGGCAATTCAGAGATGCCCAATTAGCCGATAAAGTTGAAGACCTGCTGGCTGAAATGCGGCTTGATCCGCATATGCTGTCCCTTGAAATCACGGAAAAAGTCTTGATGCAGGACAGCTCCTCCAGTGAAAATATCCTGCGCCAATTGAAAATGCTTGAAGTGGATTTGATATTGGATGATTTCGGCACCGGTTACTCTTCCCTGAGCTACTTGAAGCGCTTCCCTTTCGATCGCGTCAAAATCGACCGTTCATTCATCAGCGATATCGAGGCAAACCAGGATGGCGCCGCGATAGCAAAAACCATCATTTCAATGGCGCACAGCCTCGGTATCAAGGTGGTGGCTGAGGGTGTGGAAAACGCAGCGCAGTGCAATTTCTTGCGGCGAAACAGGTGTGATGAGATGCAGGGTTTTCTCATCAGTCATCCTTTGCCAAAAGCTGAAATCGGCGTTTTTTTACGCGATGGATTCAGCCTGCCGGAACATGCTTTCGGCGACGTCAAACAATCCTCTCGCACCTTGATGCTGGTGGATGACGAGCCCAACATCCTGACTGCGCTAAAGCGTCTGTTGCGACGCGATGGTTATCAGATTCTGACTGCCAATAGCGGCGCGGAAGGATTGGCGCTGCTTGAGGATAAGGCGGTTGATGTCATCGTGTCCGATCAGCGTATGCCGGGCATGATGGGGGTTGATTTCCTGCGCGCCGCAAAAGAAAAATATCCCGATACCGTGCGTATCGTTCTGTCTGGTTATACCGAATTGAAATCGGTCACGGACGCCATCAACGAAGGGGCTATTTATAAATTCCTCACCAAGCCCTGGGAAGATAACCAACTGCGCGGACATATAGCGGAAGCGTTTCGCCGCAAGGAAGTAGAAGATGAGAACCGGCGACTCAATATAGAAGTGCAGACTGTCAACCAGGAACTGGCAGCGGCAAACAGGCAATTGGGGATGGTGCTTAAACAGAAGCAGCAAAAAATCGCCCGAAATGAAATCAGTCTCGATATTGTCCGCGAAGTCCTGGAATACCTGCCGTTACCGATCATTGGCCTGGATGATCAGGCTGTGGTTGTTTTTGTGAATGCGGCCTCAACGGCATTTTTTTCACGGATGGGTCTGATGCCGGGTTGCGATTTGGCTTATGCATTGCCGAGCCTGTCTGAAGCGATCCACGATATGACGGAGGATCTTGCCAGTGTCGTTGAAATCGGTGGAACATGGTTTAGCGTAACTTGTCGCTCGATGGGCGCCCAATCCCAGTCACGTGGCAGACTAATTACTTTGGCGTCTTGCGAGGATATCGCATGAACAGCGATGCCAGACTATTGCCCCTGGATGAAGTACGGGTTGGGATGATCGTGTCGAAAGACGTGCTCGTTACCCACAGCGGATTAATCCTGAGGCAAGGCGCGGTTGTTACTGAGACGATTTTGCTTTCATTGCAGCGCAGTGGCATGGAAACCCTGGATATTGTTTTGGAAAAAGCTACTGATATTGAGCGGGAAGCGGATAGAGAAGTTGAGAGGGAGTGCCAGCGACAGCGTCTGGCCAAGCTATTCAGGCGATGTAGTGATGGCCCAGCCGGCAAATTATTGTGGCAGTATATGACGCAGTATCGATTGGGAGGCCGGCATGCGTAATATCGCCTTCACTGAAATCCTCAGCAAAATTCATGCGTTGCCATCCTGGCCGGCGGTAGTGATGCAGCTTTTGGGCAGTATCGGGCAGAGCAATGCCGATATTAATCAATTGTCAGCGATGGTTTCTAAAGACCAGGCGCTGTCGGCCAAGGCTTTACATTTGGCTAACTCCTCCTTTTACGGGATGCAGCGTAAAGTCACGACAATGCCGCAAGCATTATCGATTCTTGGCTTGAACAGTCTTCGCACCCTGATTACGGCTGCGGCCGTGATTGATCGTTTTCCGACCAAAGATCATGGTGGTTTTGACTTTCAGATATTTTGGCGGCACTCGATTGCTACCGCTGTTTGTGCCAGACTGATCGCTAAACGGGTTGACATTAATCCAGAGTCTGCGTTCATGGCAGGGTTGTTGCATGATATTGGTCGACTTGTGCTGGTGACCGGATTTCCTGAGCAGTATCAAGCTGCAATGCAGTATCGGACCAAGCATGACTGCACCATGCTGGAGGCCGAGCGCGCGATATTGTCATACGATCATACTGCCGCCGGCCAAGTGCTGGCGGAGCACTGGCGTTTTCCTCCCGCTATTCAGATGGCAATTGCCGGGCACCATGTGCCAGACCAGCAATGGAGTGGCGGCTTGACCAACCTGGTCCAGGTTGCCGATGCGATGGCCCATGCGTTGGATCTTTCTGCAGATGAGGATGAGTTAGTGCCGCCATTCTCGTCGCATGCATGGAATAGCCTGAACCTGGATCAGCAGACTGTGCTGCAGGTGTTGAGCGAAACAGAGTTGCAGTTTAATGAGATGTGCCAGATTTTAGCGACGCAAGTGGATTGATGGCATGCAGACTAATAATATTGACGCAAGGCTATCCATGGCAAGTGCTGAAAACGATACTGCTGAGACGCAGGGTGTGGCCGATTTTTCACAAGGGCTTTCGGCGCCCGCGCTCTCGACATTTTTTGATGGCAATCCGGTTGCCACTTTCGTCATTAATGCCGACCATATCATTACGCACTGGAATCGTGCCTGCGAGTATTTGTTCGGAGTGTCGGCTTCAGAAATGATAGGAACGAGCAATCACTGGATGCCGTTTTACACGGAACAGCGACCGGTGTTGGCGGACCTGATTGTATCCAATAGTCTGGAATCGATGCTCGACACGTATTACCAGGATAAATTCAAGCGTTCCAACTTGATTCAGGATGCATTCGAGGCTGAGGATTTTTTCCCACAACTGGGCAATAACGGATTGTGGTTGCATTTTACAGCGGCGCCATTGCGTAATCTTCATGGGCAAGTAGTCGGTGCGATCGAGACGCTGCAAGATGTTTCGGAACGGCGCATTGCCGAAGAAGCCTTGCGCCGGGCGCAGGTTGATCTGGAACGCGTGGTGGAATGCCGCACATGCCAGTTGGCGGATGCAAATCTGAAACTTGCCGAGGATATCCGAATCCGTAAAAAAACAGATGCCGATACCCAGCGTCGCAATACCCAATTGACGGCGCTCAATGCCAAGCTGTCGATGGCGCAGCAGCAACTTTTACAATCCGAAAAACTGGCTTCAATTGGCCATCTGGCGGCCGGTGTCGCGCATGAGATTAATAACCCGATAGGCTATATTTTTTCAAATTTTAGTACGCTTGAGAAATATCTGGAGGGAATGTTTCGGATGCTTGCCGCCTATGAGGCAGCCGAGCCGGAGATAGTGTCCGCTGAAGTCGCAGCAAAAATCAAGAGTGTGCGCGAACAAGTGGAACTGGCGTTCCTGAAAGAAGATATCCCGGCCCTGATGCGTGAATCCAAGGAAGGCATTGCGCGCGTAAGAAAAATCGTGCAGGACCTGAAAGATTTTTCCAGGGTGGACGAAAACCAGGAATGGCAATGGGCAAACCTGCATCAAGGTATCGAATCCACGCTCAATATTGTCAGTAACGAAGTTAAATACAAAGCCGACGTCGTCAAGGAATACGGCGATATTCCTGAGGTTGAATGCCTGCCCTCGCAGATTAATCAGGTGATCATGAACTTGGTGCTGAATGCCGCCAATGCGATGGGTAAGGCGCGTGGAAAAATCACTATCCGTAGTGGAACAATGGAGGAGAAAGTCTGGATTGAGATCGAAGATAATGGGAACGGGATTTCGGAAGAGAACCTGACGCGTATTTTTGATCCATTTTTTACGACCAAGGCGATAGGCAAGGGAACCGGGCTTGGCCTGTCGCTTTCGTACGGCATCATGCAAAAGCATGATGGCAGCATAGAAGTCAAAAGCCAATGTGGCGTCGGTGCCACATTTCGCATCATGTGGCCGATCCATCATACCGAAAAAAAGAACACAGAGGGTGGTGAAACAGCATGACCAACGTCGCGTACTTGTCAACTGAGGCGGAAGCAAATCAATCGACCTTATTGTGCGTCGATGATGAGCCGAACATCCTGTCTGCGCTGCGCCGCTTGTTCCGGGCAAAAGGCTATCGCGTGCTGGTTGCCGAAAGTGGGCATGCCGGTTTGCAAGTGCTGGCAACGGAAGCCGTTGATTTGGTCATCTCCGATATGCGCATGCCGGAAATGGATGGGGCCCATTTTCTGGAGCTGGTGCGCACCCGCTGGCCGGACACGATTCGTATCCTATTGACCGGCTATGCAGATGTAAGTTCGATTATCGAGGCCATCAACAGAGGCGAGATTTATCGCTATATCACGAAGCCGTGGGATGACAACGACATGTTGCTGGTCGTGCGCGATGCGCTGGAACGCAAGGTACTGCAGAACGAAAAACTGCGTTTGGAAGAATTGACGCAGCGCCAGAACAATGAATTGAAAGCTTTGAACGCCAATCTTGAGGAAAAAGTCCGTGAGCGTACTGCCGCTCTGAACCAGGCAAACGACGCCTTGCGGGGCGCTAACGAGAAGCTCAAGACCAGTTTTTTGATCTCGATCAAAGTGTTTTCCAATTTAATTGAAATGCGTGGCGGCCATTTGGCCGGCCACTCGCGCCGTGTGGCCGATTTATCACGAAAAATTGGAATCAAAATGGGGATGGAGGGGCAGGCGCTGCAAGAAATATTTATTGCCGGCTTGATGATCGATATCGGGAAAATTGGTTTCTCCGATGAAATGCTGACGATGCCGGTGAGCGTTATGGCTGGTGACAATCTGGCAACCTATCGGAAATTTCCTGTACGGGGAGAGCAATTGCTCATGCCGCTGGAGGATTTGCGCGGTGCGGCCAAGATATTGCGCGCGCAACTGGAATGTTTCGACGGTACCGGTTTTCCCGATGCGCTTGGCGCCGAAGCGATACCGATAGGTGCGCGTATCCTTGCCCTGTCCAGCGATTACGATAGTCTCCAGATCGGCAACCTGGTGCAGCGTCGTTTTCAGCCCGAGCAAGCCAGAGTCAGCATCACGCAAGGTAGTGGAACGCGTTATGACCCTGAAGTCGTCAATGCATTTAATGGCGTACTAAATAAAAACGAAGACGAGACCGTGGCACGCGAAATTGTCCTGGCCCCGCTTACATTGCTGCCGGGGATGGTACTGTCGCAAGATTTGATTAGTCAGGACGGCATTCTGTTGCTTTCAGCAGATCATGTGCTTGGTGAACGGCTGATCCAGCAGATTCTGGATTTTGAAAAAATAAGCGGCACACGTTTAAGTGTCAGCATTCGTCTGGATCGGGGGGGTAATGCGACGTTTTTTATTGGTGGATGACGAAATAAATATCTTGCAGGCATTGCGGCGCATGCTCCGCCAGAAGATTCGGGATGAAGACTTTCTGGTAGAGCTGCATACCGACCCGCAGCAAGCCTTGCAGCGCGTAAGGGAAGTCGCTTTTGATGTAGTCATTGCGGATTTTAATATGCCGCAAATGAATGGCGTGGATTTTCTGGAACAGGTACGGGACGCGCAACCGGATGCGACTCGCTTGATGCTCAGTGCTTCTGCCGATTTTGGCACGATCATGAATGCGGTGAACCGGGCTGAGGTATTCCGGTATATCACCAAGCCCTGGACTGCCACAGAATTGGAAGAAATCGTCCGGCTCTCGCTAGAGCGCAGGGACAAGATAATGGAAGATAGGCGCTTGGCTGATGCGGTGCGTGTGCAACGTGGCGTGTTGACACCGCAAGCACTGGAAGCGCGGCGTCTGGAAGAGGAAGAGCCGGGCATTACGAAAGTGCGCTGGGGCTTAGACGGTTCGGTGATGCTGGATTAAGCGGATTCTTTGTAAATCCGGCTAACTGCCAGGAGCTGATCGCGGTTTTCACGATAATGTGACATAGTGTTGGCGCAAGAGTCCTTGCTGGTGTCGAAGCAACCCTAACACAGGAGTAGAGCCATGTTTGACATACTTGTATATCTCTACGAAACGTATTATCGGCCGGAAGCCTGCCCTGATGCGGCAGCGCTGACCAAGAAATTATCGGCAGTCGGCTTTGAACATGAAGAAATTTCCGAAGCGCTGGACTGGCTCGGGCATCTGGTGGAGTCTACCGACGCATTCGCCAACGCGTATCCGCAGCAGAGCGCGTTTTCTTTCGGCTTGCGCATCTATCCTGCGCAAGAGTCAAACGTGCTGGGGACGGATGCGATCGGTTTCATTCAGTTTCTGGAGTTGGCCAAAGTGCTCGACGCAAACCAGCGCGAGATTGTGATCGAGCGCGCGCTGGCGGTGAATGAATCGCCGATGCCGCTCGACAAGCTCAAGATCATCGTGCTGATGATGCTGTGGAGCCAGGGCCAGGAACCCGATGCGCTGATTTTCGACGAGCTGTTTGCCGACGATACCCAGCCGCAAAAGCACTGGTTGCACTAAATCCAGATTAAACGCCGCATTGCGTAGCAGAATGGTACTTTCCGGGTGATCGGAGCTCGGGCGCTTGCAGAGTTTGCTGCAACGCGCTTATCATTGGCCGCTTGACAATCCCGATATTTGCAATATCAGTGGCGTTTTGTCGTTTGGCACCTGTGCAAATGCGCCCATCCGTACCCCATTAGAGAATGTACCTATGACCAAAACCCTCATCATCGCCGAAAAGCCCTCGGTCGCGAACGATATCGCGAAGACGATCGGCGGCTTCACCAAGCACGATGAGTACTTCGAATCCGACCAGTACGTGTTGTCCTCCGCGGTCGGCCACTTGCTTGAAATCGCGGTGCCGGAAGAGCACGACGTCAAGCGAGGCAAATGGAGTTTCGCCCATTTGCCGATGATTCCGCCGTATTTTGCACTGAATCCGATCGCCAAAACCGAATCACGCCTGAAAGTACTCAGCAAACTGATCAAACGCAAGGATGTCACCGCACTGATTAATGCTTGCGATGCCGGACGCGAAGGCGAGCTGATTTTCCGCCTGATCGCGCAACATACCAAAGCCAAGCAGCCGATCCAGCGCCTGTGGCTGCAATCGATGACGCCGGGCGCAATCCGCGACGGTTTCACGCATCTGCGCAGCGACGCCGAAATGTTGCCGCTGGCCGACGCCGCGCGTTGCCGCTCCGAAGCCGACTGGCTGATCGGCATCAACGGCACCCGCGCGATGACCGCCTTCAACTCGAAGGAGGGCGGCTTCTACCTGACCACCGTGGGCCGGGTGCAGACCCCGACGTTGTCGATCGTGGTCGAGCGGGAAGAGAAAATCAAGCAATTCGTGCCGCGCGATTTCTGGGAAGTGCGCGCCGAATTCGTCTGCGCGGCCGGGATTTACGAAGGTCGCTGGCTGGATACCAGGCACAAAAAAGACGAAACCGACCCTGAAAAACGCGCTGAACGGTTGTGGAGCAAAGCCGCCGCCGAATCCATCGTCGCCGCCTGCCGCAACAAACAAGGCAGCGTCAGCGAAGAATCGAAGCCGACTACCTCAATGGCACCAGGATTGTTCGACCTGACCAGTCTGCAGCGTGAAGCTAACTCGCGCTTCGGTTTTTCAGCCAAGAACACGCTGGGGCTAGCACAAGCGCTGTATGAAAAGCACAAGGTGCTGACGTACCCACGAACCGATTCGCGCCATCTGCCGGAAGATTATCTCGACACTGTCAAGCAAACGCTGGAAACCGTATCGGAAAATAACAATTATCACCAGTTTGCCAAGCAGATTCTGAATAAAGGCTGGGTCAAGCCGAACAAGCGGATTTTTGATAACAGCAAGATTTCGGATCACTTCGCGATCATCCCGACCCCGCAAGCGCCGAAGAATCTGTCGGAGCCGGAACAGAAGCTGTACGACCTGGTGACCAAGCGCTTCATGGCGGTATTCTTCCCGGCGGCCGAATTCCAGGTCACGACCCGTTTCACCGAAGTCTCCGGCCACCAGTTCAAGACCGAAGGCAAGGTCATGACAAACCCCGGCTGGCTGGCGATTTACGGCAAGGAAATTGCAGAAAAAGATAGCGAAAATTCCGGCAATCTGGTGCCGGTAGCCAAAGGTGAAAAAGTCTTGACTGACAAGATCACGGCTAACGGCCTGGTCACCAAACCGCCTGCGCGCTACACGGAAGCCACGCTGCTGTCGGCGATGGAAGGCGCCGGCAAGTTGCTCGACGACGAAGGCTTGCGCGAAGCGATGGCTGGCAAGGGCCTCGGCACGCCGGCCACGCGCGCCGCCATCATTGAAGGTTTGTTGAGCGAAAAATACTTTCTGCGCGAAGGGCGCGAAATCATCCCGACCGCCAAGGCGTTCCAGTTGATGACGCTGTTGCGCGGTCTCGGCGTGTCTGAGCTGACTTCGCCGGAGTTGACAGGCGAGTGGGAATACAAGCTATCGCAAATCGAAAAGGGCAACATCAGCCGTGAAGAATTCATGCGCGAAATCGCCCAGATGACGCAAGTCATCGTCAAGCGCGCCAAGGAATACGATAACGACACGATACCCGGAAATTACGCGACGCTAACTACGCCGTGCCCAAACTGCGGCAGCGTGGTGAAAGAAAACTATCGCCGTTTTGCCTGCACCAAATGCGAATTCTCGATCTCCAAAACCCCCGGTAGCCGTCAGTTCGAGGTGTCCGAGGTGGAAACGTTGTTGGCCAATCGCACCATCGGCCCGTTGCAAGGTTTCCGCTCCAAGATGGGACGCCCGTTTGCCGCCATCCTGCGCATCGTCGCCGACGAAGAGCACAAGAATCAAAAGATGGAATTCGACTTCGGTCAGAACGATGAATCCGAAGATGGCGAAGGCGTCGATTTCACCGGCCAGACTGTACTCGGCGCTTGCCCAAAATGCGGTAGCGGCGTGTACGAATTAGGCTTGGGTTACGTCTGTGAAAAGACCGTCGCCAAGCCGAAAACCTGCGATTTTCGTAGTGGGCGCATCATCTTGCAGCAAGAGATCTTGCCTGAACAAATGGTCAAGCTATTGACTGAAGGCAAAACCGATTTGTTGCCAGGCTTCATTTCGCAGCGCACCCGCCGCCCATTCAAGGCTTTTCTGGTCAAGGGCAAGGATGGCAAGGTCAGCTTCGAGTTCGAAGAGCGCAAGCCCAAAGCGCCGGCTAAAGGCAAGATTGCAGCAGCAGACGCAAAAACGGATGTGCAAACGGACGCAGCAGCAAAGCCGGTGGCCAAAAAACCGGCAGTCAGGAACGCCGCCGCAAAACCTGCAGTACGCAAAGCGGCCTCCAAAAAAACCGCTTGAAACGCATTACGCAGGGATTTTCTTTTATATTAATATGCGGGGAGTATGCTAAAAAATACGGTACTCTCCGCATATTTTTACTGAATTTAAAATTAATACTCCTAGAGTAATCTGATTTTAGCCCATCCTACTGGCGGCGTTCTGCCGCCTTAAATTCTGAGATGCGAATGGATTCCAATGCCCTCTTGCAAGCGGCACAGGGTGAAGCGATGCGGTTCGTCTACGGAAAAAAATCGCTCGCGCAGTTTGCAGGACTTGCTTGTTTGATGTAGATCAAAGGCTAAAGCTCTAGCCGATTTTCTGACCGAACCTTTGACAGATGCAGCGCTCAAAACGCCACATGCATTCACTTATTCATGAATGGAGTGTGCTTTGAACCTAAACCTTCTTATGAGAGATTATTATGAAAATTACTAAATGGATTGCCGTTGTGCTGTGCGCATGGATTGTTACTGCTTGTGGCTCCATGATGCCATCGTCATCAATGCCATCTTCATCATCAATGACGCCGCCATCTTCGATGACGACAAATGGCATGAACGGCAACTCTGAAATGTACGGTCGCTGATTGAATCCCGTTAGTATGATCAATACCATGGTTGTTTTCTGAATACGGGGTGCCGGCTACATACGATGAGCAAGCTGGATCTGGCGGTTCGATCGGCATAAAGCGTCTGATAAATTTGTTTCCCGGCTCCAGATACGGTGGGTGTGCGGCACCTCTGTGCGGCGCTTTGCGCTACACTGGTTTTTTTGCCGAACGGTTAACGCCATGCAATATGCCCGCGCTACCCGCGCCCCCGAACTAAAAACCATTCTGATCGCCACCGGCCTGATCCTGTCCATCGCAATGGGGGTTCGGCATGGCTTCGGTTTTTGGCTGCAGCCGATTTCGCAGGCCCAGGGCTGGACTCGCGAGACTTATTCGCTGGCAATGGCGCTGCAAAACCTGATGTGGGGCGTTTTCGGGCCGATTGCCGGGATGACGGCCGATCGTTACGGCACCATGCGGGTGGTCATCGTCGGCGCCTTGCTGTATGCGGCCGGCATGCTATGGATGGCGTTGGTGAGTGAGCCAACGCTGTTCATTCTTGGCTCCGGGGTTCTGGTTGGGGGCGGGCTTGCTTGTACCGGATTCGGTGCAGTCAGCGGCATCATCGCGCGCATCGCGCCGGCCGAAAAACGTTCGATGGCATTCGGCATTTCAGGTGCCGCCAGTTCGCTTGGGCAATTCATGCTGATGCCGGTCGAGCAGCGGATGATCTCGATCTCCGGCTGGCAAAATGCGTTCTATCTGCTGGCCGCGCTGGTGCTGCTGGTCATCATTCCGATGGCGCTGCGCTTGCGCGAACCTGCGTTTGTTCACTCCAGCGAACCCCAGCAAAGCATCTCTGAGGCGACTCGCGAAGCGTTTGGCTACCGCCCTTTCCTGTACTTGGTGTCGGGTTATTTCGTCTGCGGTTTTCAGCTCATGTTCATTGGACTCCACATGCCGGCCTACCTGAAAGACAAAGGAATGCTCGACCCCAATGTTGGGGTAATCGCGCTGGCCCTGATCGGTCTGTTCAATATTTTCGGCTCCTTTGCGGCCGGGAAGCTGGGCGGGAAGTACCCCAAGCGCTACCTACTGTCGGGAATTTATTTCACTCGCACAATCGTCATCAGCCTGTTCCTGCTAGCGCCGCTGTCGCAATGGACCGTGTATGCATTTGCCGGCTCGATGGGGTTTCTGTGGCTATCAACCGTACCGCTGACCAACGGCGTGATTGCCGGAATCTTCGGCGTGCGCTACCTGTCGATGCTGTCCGGCTTTGTTTTTTTGTCGCATCAGATTGGCAGTTTTCTGGGCGTCTGGCTGGGTGGTTTCCTGTTCACGAAACAGGGAAATTACAATATGGTCTGGATGATTACTATCGCGCTGGGCCTGTTCGCGGCACTGATCAACTTGCCTATTAACGAGAAAACCATTGCGCGCTCGCAGCCCGCAATGGCTTGATTGAATGTAATTCGATAGGGTCGGCACATGAAACAAGGCCTTCAGCGTATTTTGTTAGGCATCGCCGGGATAGCATTGCTGGCGCTGATTTTTGCTGCTTACTTGCAACCCGGCTTCGTGCTGGATCTGGCGAATCGGATTTATTTGTGTTTTTGAGGAGATGTGATCGAGACACGCGTCGGCTCCCGTCGTAATTTCATACCGCGTAACCTGGCTTGACTACCAATGTAAGACCGTAAGCTGCGCATCGTGGGAATAGCTGCCGGCCGCTCTTGCTTCTGCCTCAAGTGCCGGCTTGCGCCAGCCCCTCGTCCCATAATTTGTTCAACGCGGAATGTCCTGCTGCAAGTGCGCTGCCGACTGATCCAGTCGCACTCGCATGCCGCAATTCATAGTGCATGCGGTGTGCAGTTCCGTGAATTCCACCTGCATCTCAGCTTGGAGAGTGCGTGTAACACTTTACTCAGCCAGCGCATAACGGATCTGGCCGGCCGGCGCGATTCGATCGTCAGTGCGCTGTCGCCGTAGGCTTCCAGCAACAGCATCCCGGCGTGCGGGAAGGACAAGCCGGCTCCAGGCATCAGCCAGTAATCGTGGCTATCGTTGCTGCGGGTGATCCACAACTTACCTTGCCGGTTGGTGAGGCAAGCTCCCGCCGCAAGTTGTAGCTTGGTGACTGCGCCGGAATGCATTTCTAGGCGTTGTATGGATAATCCGCTTATCATGTCATCGTGGTGATCCATCTTATCTCTCCTTGGGTGTCATGCCATTTCTCACTGGCATGACATCATGGTAGTGCGTGATGATGGTTATTTCCAGTGATACCTTTTCGCTAACCTGATAATAAAATTATCCTATGAATGCTGCGGAAGCCTTACCGAGAATGCCCGCGTTTTCAGCCTTACGGGCGTTTGAAAGCGCAGCGCGGCACAATAGTTTCAGCCGCGCTGCCTTGGAATTGCACTTGACCCACGGTGCCGTCGGCCATCAGGTACGAGCGTTGGAAGCGTCGCTGGGGGTGCAACTATTTACCCGCGTCGGCCGTGGCTTGGAGCTGACGCCGGAAGGGCGGATGCTGGCCGAGCGGGTACGCGCGGCGTGGCTCGATATCGCCGCAGCGGCGCAAGACATCAGCCGGCGCGCCAATGCCAGCCAATTGACGATCAGTGTGGTGCCATCCTTTGCGGCGCGCTGGCTAGTGCCGCGTCTGGGACGCTTCATCGAGCAAAATCCTGACATACAGTTGGTGGTGCAGACTACCAGTCATCTGGTCGATTTTTCGCGCGAAGCGGTCGATGTCGGTTTGCGCATGGGCAACGGGAACTGGCCGGACTTGTGGTGCGAGCGCTTATTCGGGGATGTTTATTTCCCGGTTTGCGCGCCCACTTTCAATCAGGGCAAGCTGCCTGAAAAATATAGTGAGTTGCCTGCTCTGCACTTGCTCAATTCGACCGGAGAGCCATGGATGCCGTGGTTCGTGGCGGCGGGGCTGGATGCGCCGGAGCCGCGCGGGGTCACCTACAGCGACTCGCACTCGCTATTACAGGCTGCCAAGGAGGGGCAGGGAATTGCGCTGGCGCGTCAAACCATGGTGGCCGATGACTTGCAACGGGGTGCGTTGGTGCGACTGTTTTCGCTCAGCATACCGAGCCCGGTCGAGTATTACCTGGTTTGCCCGCCTGCGCTGGCGCAAACCGGCAAAGTCCAGCGTTTCCGGGCCTGGCTAAGGGAGGAGATTAAGGCGCAGGAGTCGGTCTGATTTGCGGCCTGCCTGCGGCTTGCGAATGTTGGGCTTCGCTGCCTCAGCGCCAACTTACGGGGCTGTATGGCGTTGGTAACATTCGTTCGTAAAATTCGACCGCTATTCGGAATAATCAAACAGGCGCTTCGTCGCGCTCGTGCGGTAGCGGCTTTGCACCGCCGTTCTTGACCGATTCAGCGGTTTTGATTGCGTGGTTCATGGTTTTTTGAGCCATGATCTATCGCCTTCCAATCCAACGGTTAAAGCTGCGGCATCGGCGCAAGTAATCTGCGCCGATGCCGTCACTTTAAGCCAACTTTCAGTGGTTGCGTTGCAGCGGTGCCGGACTACTTGCTGCCAGATCCACCAGAACCCGATTGCTTGCCACCGGAACTATTGCTATCTTTTTTGTGGCTTTGCTGGCCCGCTTCAACGTGCTGCTCGTGTGTGCCGCCCGGTGACTTGGAAGAACTGCTGCCGGAGCTTGGGCTCTTTTTGTCTGAGCTGCTGCTTGGCTTATGGTCTTGACCGCTTTTTTGGTTCGAGTTCATGTTAATTCCTTTGAAAAAAATTAAAAAATAACCCGCCGAACCGCTAAAAGGATTTGTTCTGTACGAAAAGCCCTTTAGCGCTTGCCACATACGTTTTCAGGAACGCAATAATGTAGTTCGGTTGTCTTGCGTAGTACACAAAATCGACTGAGAAAGCATTATCAATGACGATAAATCTTCTCAATCTTCACCTTCTTTAATGGCTGATGGTGTTTGTATAGGATTGGCAAAGTTGGTTTTTTATCCATCCTTCGATGAATTTTTTTGATAAATATCAAAGAATCAATGCAAACTGCGCCTTGAAAGTTTCTGTGAACACTTAAGTTGTCCTAAATCACTGCGTAACTTGATTGCTCGGTGACGTTACGCGCATGCACAAAAGCCGGCCTGGCCCTCGAAAAATGCGAAAAAAATAGCAATGCGGGTTCTCAAAAACAGCTTACCGGGTTGAAATCCGGTTTGAATTAGTGCTATTTTTAATGGGTATATTTTATAAAGCCAATAAAAATATGCGGAGAATGCCATAAAAATAGTGATACACCCTATTTTTACGAATGTGGTGTAGTCAAGTCTACCGGCACCTATCGCGTCATTCGCGGCCAATCCGTAGCGGCAGTTACTGCACTGTCATCGCGCCGTTTCAGGCTGCCAGATGCCGCGCCTGTCTTTGTGGCGCAACGTGTTCAGCACTCTGGTCTACTTTTTTTTGCCGGGTCGCCTTGGATTTAATGTGCAACTGACTGGCTTGGCCGGCGTAGTCGCTGGCGAGCACCTGGTCTGCCACGGCCGCATCGATGCCTTGGGCTTGCAGCCATTGCGACACCAGCGCAGCCAACCGTTCCAGTGCGATGCGATGCGTGGCGTCGGTCTTGGCGTAGATCCAGTCCGAGAGCGCCATGAAGCGGGCAAACGGACTCTGTTCCAGAATCAGCGGCAGCGTGTGGGCGAAGCGGCCGGAATTGGCGACCAAATCCCAGTAACGGGCAAAGCGCACCAGCCGTTGCATGGTGGCAAAGTCGATCTGGTCGGTGGCCAGGATGGTGTAGGGCGGTTGGGCGTCGAACACCAATTTGAAGCGTTCGGTATGGCGGATGATCGGCGTGCCGCGAAGGCGCTTGAGGATGCCGAACTGAATTTCGTGCGGTCTGAGCGCATACAACTGGTCGAACCCGGTGGCGAAACTGGCCATGTCTTCGCCCGGCAGGCCGGCGATCAGATCGACATGCATATGGGCGTGCGAATGTTCAACCAGCCAGCGGATGTTGTCGGCCGCTTGTCTGTTGTCCTGGCGTCGGCTGACCAGCGTTTGTACTTCGGGGTTGAAGCTCTGGATGCCGATCTCGAACTGCAGCGCGCCTGGCGGAAATTGCGCGATGCCGGCTTTCAGCGCATCCGGCAAATGATCCGGCACCAGTTCAAAGTGGGCGAACACCGGGTCGAGCGGGTCGGCAGCGATCTTGTCGAGGAAGAACTGCATGATCCTCAGACTGGTCTTGATGTTCAGGTTGAAGGTGCGATCGACGAATTTGAACAGCCGCGCACCGCGCGCATGCAGCGCTTCCAGCTCGCCCAAAAATCGGTCAAGGTTAAATGGCCACGCGGTCTTGTCCAGCGAGGACAGGCAGAACTCGCACTTGAACGGGCAGCCGCGCGAGGCTTCCACGTACAGGATGCGGTGCTTGATGTCCTGCTCCGAATACAGTGCATACGGTAGCGTGATGTCATCTAGCGGCGGCTGCAGCCCAGCATGGATTTTCATGATCGGTTTCGGCCCGGTCAGAATTTCGCGGCACAGTTTGGCAAAGCTGATGTCGCCCCAACCGGTGATCAAATAATCGGCCGCCTGCACAATCGCTTGCCCGCCCGACTCATGCGAGACTTCCGGCCCGCCCAATACGATCACGATCTGCGGCGCTACCTGCTTGAGCATTGCCACCACTTTGGTGGTTTCCTCGACATTCCAGATGTACACACCGAAACCGATGATGCGCGGATTCTGCGCCAGTAACTTCTCGACGATATCGGTAGTCTTGGCACCGATGATGAATTCCTGCAGCCGGGTTTGCTGCTGCAAATCGCCCATGTTGGCAAGCAGGTAACGTAGACCCAGCGAGGCATGTGCGTAACGGGCGTTCAGCGTGGACAGAATGATGGTCATTGCGGGTGCCGTCTTCGGTAAAACGGCCATTTTACGCGTGCTGTAATGCGTTTTCGCAAGCGATGCTGATTATTTGCAGTCATGATGGGAGCCGGCGGTGCAAGTCGCGTGTGCAACAGTTTTAACCTCATCCGTTTGTCGTCGTAGCCTTGCTGCGGCTGTTTTCAAGTGCTGCAGTGGCGGTTGGGGCAATGATGCTGGTCAGGACGATATGGAGCGAAAAGCGTGAAGGGAATCAGTGGAATGTGGAAGTCTGTGCGGGTGGTCGTCATCGCGTACATGCAATTGGGAGCCGTCGCATGAACTATTGGCCGGGCGCGGCGCGAAGGATCTGTGGGGCGGTTCTTGCCGGGATCTGTGCGCTAACCAGCGCAGCGGAGGTGGAAGTCGAGGCGCTGCATCGGCACGATCGCTCTGCCGATCAAGTCGGAATGGCTCCTGCGCCTTTTGTCGCTAGCACGGCTAAATCGTTCTCTGCGCTGATGTCCGACGCAATGGCTGTCATGGATTACGGCATGCAACATGCGCCGATGCGTGGCACCGCAAACAATGATTTTGTCATGATGATGATTCCGCATCATCAAGGCGCAATCGATATGGCAAAGGCGCTGTTGCTATATACCCGGGACCCT
Source organism: Glaciimonas sp. (assembly GCA_012927585.1). Lineage (GTDB taxonomy): Bacteria > Pseudomonadota > Gammaproteobacteria > Burkholderiales > Burkholderiaceae_D > AVCC01. Next base: position 218,745 of record JABBOY010000022.1, on the reverse strand, counting down.
GAGCTACAGAATCTGGCGCAAGGCATCATTACCGAACAACAAAATGAGATTCAACTGATGCAGGTCTGGCTACAGCGCCATCAGGCAGCCGAGGCGGGAAAAAATCAGACGTCCCCGACCAGGCCACCACACTAATCTGGAGAAATACATTATGCCGAAGTTTCGTTTGATGGTTGCCCTGGCCGTCAGTGCGCATGTTGCAACCCTTGCTTGGGCCGACCCCAAGCCGCAAGACCGCGTCTATACCGCAGATCAGAACAGCAATACGGTCTCGGTAATTAATCCCGCGACCAATATGCTGCTTGGGCAGATTCGTATGGGCAACCCTCGCCCCGATGTGCTGTCGCCGCTTTACAAGGGCCAGATCAACGTGCATGGGCTCGGATTTTCGCCTGACCATCGCACGCTGCTTGCCATCTCCAACGGCTCCAACTCGGTCGCTTTCATCGATACCGCAACCAATAAAGTGAAAGCGATTACCTATATTGGTCGTTCGCCGCACGAAGGTTTTTTCACGGCCGATGGCAAGGAAGTATGGGTGGTCGTGCGCGGTGAAAATTATATCTCGGTGATCGATCCGGTGACTTACACAGAAACCCGGCGTATCACGACCACGGCAGGCCCCGGCATGGTGCTGTTTCAACCTAATGGCAAATTGGCGTTTGTGGTATCGAGCTTCAATCCGGTAGTCGATGTAATCGACGTTAAAAAACACAAAGTCATCAAGCAGATCAAGGTCGTGAGCCCGTTTTCGCCTTTCCTGCAATTCACGCCGGACGCCAGGGAAATATGGATGACGCACAAGGATGTCGGCAAGGTGACGCGCATCGACACTGCAACACTGGAGGTGAAAAGCGTATTCGATACGGGCTTCATCACTAATCATCTGGGCTTTGCCAAAACTGCCGCTGGTACGCTGGCCTATATCTCCATCGGCGGCGAGAATGCGGTCAAGGTCTTCACCACCGAGGACACGCCGAAGTTGGTCGCGACCATCCCGGTCGGGGCATTGCCGCATGGTGTGTGGCCTTCAGATGACGGCAGCCGCATGTATGTTGGCCTTGAGAATGGCGATGCGGTCGATGTGATTGACACTGCAAGCAATACAGTGGCCGCTCGCACATCCGTAGGCCAGGCGCCGCAAGCTTTGGTCTATGTCTCCAATGCGGTACCGGCAGGCGATGGTTTAGCTAACCTTGTCCCCCGCTCCAACAGCGAGCCGATCAATATTCGGCTGGCGAGCGCCAGTGGCGAAGCCAAGGGCTTTGTCGTGGCGCGCAATCTGGGTCTGGTCGATGCTTTGGAGGTGTCACTTTATAAGCTCAAGCCGCAAACTGCTTATAGCGTGTATGTAAGCGGCCAGAAAACTCCGGTTGCCAGCTTCAAGACCAATCCCGCCGGCATGGCCAATGGAACCGCGATCGGACCGATGCGCGAAGTCTCCCATGCCTTGTCATCGAACGACGCATCCCCGAGCACCATTATCGTCATGGAAGGCGATGCGCCTGCGGATTCGGCAAAAGCTGTTTTGGTAAGCGCAAAGTAATAAAAATAAACGCAAACAGCATCAGGTTGCCGTGCCAGTAGCTTGTCGAAGATATCGGTGTTTTGGCGCCAATGATGAACTCCTGCAGCCGGGTTTACTGCTGCCATTCTATGCATGCTGTAATGCGCCTTCGCATGCAATGCTGATTGATGTGTTGCCTAATTATCATTTCACAGTCATGCTAAACGCGGCGCACATATGTCGCATGAATGCTGCATATGCCGCCCATGCGCCGGTGGCGGTGTGCCGGCTGTTTGGTGGCAAGAAATGCAGTAATTTTTAATCACAATACTAATAACGTAGTTTTGGAGGATGACATGGTGAATCTAGCAATGCAGCGCAAGGTAATGACGCTCGCAGTCGCGACGGCAGTGGTGTCGCTGGCAGCCTGCGGCGGCGACGGGGGCGAGGATTTGAATGCCAAGCCGGTATATCTGGGCGCGGTATCGAGCCTGACGTATGACGGTACGACGGATGACTTGCTGACCGCCGGTCTGGGTAAGACCGGTCTCGGCGGGACGTTGCCGACGGTGGCCAATCCGCTGCAGCCAACTGCGGCCGAGTTGCGCAAAATAGCGATCTGGAACAATTACCGGGCGGTGCTGGATATCACCGCCAACGGCGGCTACGGCAGCCTGTACGGCCCCAATATCGACATTGCAGGCAACAACACATTAGGCGAAGGCAAGATTGCCGGCGCCGAATACATTGCCTACTCGGACGACGGCAGCGGCAACCAGAACGTGACCATGATGGTGCAGCTGCCCGCCTCGTTCAATCCGGCCAGCCCTTGCATCATCACCGGCACTTCGAGCGGTTCGCGCGGTGTGTATGGCGCTATCGGTTCCTCTGGCGAATGGGGCTTAAAGCATGGTTGTGCGGTGGCCTATGCCGACAAGGGCACAGGCAATGGCATCCACGACCTGCAAAATAATACCGTCAACCTGCAAAACGGCGTGCGCGCCGACGCCGCTGTGGCCGGCAAGAATTCCAACTTTACCGCCAACCTGACACCGGCGGAACTGGCGGCGTTCAATGCTGCAACGCCAAACCGGTTTGCCGTCAAGCAAGCGCACTCGCAACAGAATCCCGAAAAAGACTGGGGCAAGTGGACTTTGCAATCGATTGAGTTTGCTTATTTCGTGCTGAACCAGACTTACGGCGATTTGGCCAGCGATCGCGTCACGCACCTGATCAGATTCAACCCAAGCAACACTATCGTCATCGCGTCCAGCATCTCGAATGGCGCTGGCGCAGCGCTGGCGGCGGCCGAGCAAGATACCAAGGGATTGATCAGCGGCGTGGCGGTGGCCGAGCCGCATGTGCAAATGGCTGCAGATAATCGGCTCAGTGTCACGCGCGGCAGTAGCACGCTGGTCGGTACCGGCAAACCGCTGTACGACTATTTCACCCTTGCCAATCTGCTGCAGCCTTGCGCCGCATTGGCCACTACTGCCACCAGCGCCTTCAATACCGTCAATCCGGCAATTGCCGCGAACCGCTGCACGGCGTTGCAGGCGAATGGCCTGATCAGCGGCAGCAACACCGCTGAGTTGGCCGCGAATGCGATGGCGGCTTTGATCGCAGCCGGATGGCAGCCGGAAAGCCGAGATCTGCAAGCCTCGATGTATTCGTTCGCGACGCCGGCGATTGCGATGACGTACAGCAATTCCTACGGCCGTTTCAGCGTCAAGGATAATCTGTGCGGCCTGAGCTTTGGCGCGACCGCGGCTGCCACCTCGGCCACGCCGAACGCACCTGCAGCCGCAACAGCCGCAGCAGTGGCAGCCAGTTTCGGTACTGGCAACGGTGTGCCGCCCACCGTCGGCATCAACCTCATCAATAACCTGAGCGTCGGCGGGCCGCTGCTGGATGCCGCTTCACTGTCACTGGTCAACGGTGTTGCTGTCCAGAATTACAATTTTGACGGCGCACTCTGTCAGCGCGAACTGGCGATTGGCAGCAGCGCGAATGCGAAACGGGTGCAGCAGGGTATCAGCGAAGCGGTGCGCAACGGCAATCTGCGTGGCAAACCGGCGCTGATCGTGCATGGCCGCTCCGACACGCTGATTCCGGTCGCCTTCTCATCACGACCTTACTTCGGCGTCAACCGCATGGTTGAGGGCAACACCAGCAAGCTGTCGTATATCGAAATCGAAAACGGCCAGCATTTCGACGCCTTCCTCGGCTTTCCCGGTTTCGCCAACCGGTTCATTCCGGTACACCGCTATTTTGTGCAGGCGATGGACATGATGTACGCTAACCTGAAAACCGGCGCAGCGTTACCGTCCAGCCAAGTGGTGCGCACCGTGCCGCGCGGCTTGAATGGCGCAGTCGCTAATCCGATCACGTTAGCCAATGTACCGGCGATCAAGAAGGTGCCGGATGCGCCGGACCAAATTACGTTTACCAACAACGTAGTGAATATTCCAAACTGATGTCTGGGAGCACTCCGCTGGATCAAGATGGCAGGTGGGGTGCGCAAAAATTTTGCGTCGCAGTATTTATATCCAGAGTAGTGTAATTGTTTCCCCCGCTCTATAAATACCCCCTCGCCCGCTTGCGGGAGAGGGTTGGGGAGAGGGTGATTGCAAAGTCGACGACTTAATTAATCGCTGTACTCTTCGTGGATGCTTTGTCGGGGTAGCCCGACAGCTACTCACTTTTCTTTGCTTCGCCAAAGAAAAGTAAGCAAAAGAAAGGCGACCGCAGACTTGCCCTTCGGGTACCCGTTTGTGTGCTGCAAAAAATGGGAAATGAAGGAACTCGCTTCGCTCAAACAGCCTTCATTTCTGATCCATTTTCTGCAGCACACAAACGGCTGTGTCCCCAGCGGCCTAATATCAAAAACAGCGTCAATACACCGCCAATGACATAAAGCTGTCACTTGAAGATCAACCGCATAGTGGGCTGAATAGATACCGAATAGTCTAATTTATGTTGAGTATATGCAAAAAACAATGATTTTACGCCAATATTAATAAGGAAAACAAAAATACCGTATAGGGTATGAGAATGCGTTTGGTATTTTTGCAAAACAGAAAGCTGCATCTGCCCATGCATCTATCTGTCCTAGAAAAAATAGCGCAACAGCAATTCAAGCACTCGCTGCTGCTGCACGGCGCCGAATTCGCTGCCGGAATTCCCGCGATTGATTTGCCACTGCACTGCCAGATCGGCTTGATCCCAGTGGTAACGCGCTTCTAGCCATGACAGGCGGCTATGATCGGCGGCGTTGAAACGCAGCATCGCGCTGAAGTCGAGATGGTTGATCATTGCATCCTGCCAGTTGGCGTACAGAAATAGCGCCTGCCTGGTCGGCATCTCTTGCGCGTTTTGCAGCCACATGCGGTATTGCCGATAGCTGCCCGGCGAGCCGCTACTTAAGGCGTTCCATCCGGCTTGGTCGAGTGCTGCGCCGTTGTAGTCATACTCCAGCGTGAGGGAAATTTTGTCGGCGCTGGTATAGGTCAGTCCAGTCGACAGGCGGTTGCGGAACCCGGTATCGTCCGCCCCATTCAACGCTTGCAATAGTTGTGAGCGGCTGCGTCCGCCGGACCATTCGACATAGCCGACCGTGGCGTCGTTGAGCAAGCCCGTCAGGTTGAAGCCTAGCTGTGGAGACTGGCCCTGTTCGCCGTACATCAGCCATTGCGGCTGGATGCTGTCGGAGAGTTGCTGGCTGGCGGCCAGCAACCAGCGGTTTTGATTGTTGGTTGCGCCGAAATCGGGGCTGAAGGTTGTATCGCTGCGCTGCTGCGCCAATTTGGGGGACACCAATCCGGTCAGAGAGCCGCCGCTCCATAGGGTCTGGCCGCGTAGCATCGCGCTGCCGAGCCGGTTCTTTTTCAGGCTGGCGGGATCGACCGACACCACCGAACGCAGCGCGCCGGTACGAAAATAGTCGGTCGGGTTGTAACCAGTGGCGACGCCATACCGTGCATTGATGCGGCCCAAATCGATGATCCGATTATCTTGCACCTGCCAGCTGAGGTAAGCCTCTCTCAGCGTGTTGATGCTGTCTGAAGTGCCGATTTGCCCTTGCCGGTTCAGGTCGAGCCGATCGGCCAGCACCGCACGCCAGCCCGGTGCAACAGACTTGTCGAGCTGCACATCGAGCGACAGGCGTTGGCTGGACGCCGTTGCGCCGCCATCGCGCAGCGCGAACTGGCTCAGAGCGCCTTCCGCAAACCATTGCCAATCGCTGGCGACTGTTGTTCTGGATGGCGCTTGATCGGCCAACAGCAAGGCATCCGCATCGTCTGCCAGCGCAGAGCCAGGGGCTTGCGTGGCCAGCAGCAAGAGCATCCATATCCGCTTCCGCATGGTCACGCTCGAAGCTCACTCCGGCTTGAAGCGCGATAGGTAATCGCGCTGCAGCCAGGCATCCGGCACTTCGCGCCAAACGTAGTCGGAGTAACGCATCACGGTCACCCAGTTCGGATCCAGCCCGTCGATGATCACGGTTTCGCTAGGTCGGTCCAAGCCCAGTTGCTTTTGGTAGCGCCTGAAATAAGCGGTTTTCAAAAGCTTGCCGCTTTCGGTATAAAAGCGGCCCTTGACCGGGCGATAGCTGCCGGCCTCGACCCACAATTCGATATGGTGATACGTGACATCCGGCGCAGTCGCCGCCAGCGCCAGCTTGTAGCAGTGGCGGGTTTGCCGCTCGCCGTCCTGGATATCTTCTTCGGCCACCAGTGCGGCCTGATAATCCAGTGCCAGATTGACCGAGACCACATCGCCATTGGCGGCCTGCCCCAGCAGCCGCTGTTGCGGCGACATGCGGATGCTGGCCTTGCTGGCCGGATCGTAAAACCACATGTCATTGCCGTTTTTCAGCATCAGCTTGTTGGCATCGCGCGCCGGAGCGACAAAACGGATCAGGCTGCGAAATTGGCCGCCGCTGGCTTCCGCCTTGGCATAAATCGCCAGGGTCATGTCGCCGGTCTCCTTGCCATTGCGGTATTCGATGAGTTTATTCACCATGCCAAATGGCTTGCCCGGATTGCGGATCGCATCGCTGGCCGCCAGTATCTCTTGCGCCGTGGGCGCTGCATGCGCCAGGCAGCTAAAGCCGACAGCCAGGCTCAAACAGGCCAGCTTTAAACGTTTCATTTGTAGGCTCCTAAACATGGCGCAGCGCATCGACGATCATCATTTTCGATGCCCGGTTGGCCGGCCACCAGGCAGAGATCAGCGTCACCAGCGTCAGGCCGATTGCGCTGCCAAACAGCAATTGCAGATCGCCCCAGATGCGAATTTTGATCGGATACGCGTACACATAGCCGGGCGGGGTCCAGGTCAATCCGCTGTGGTTGATCAGGAATGCCATCAGCAAGGCCGCCAACACGCCGATTGCGGTGCCAATCACGCCCAGCAGCAGCGCCTCGCATAAAAACAAGCGGCGGATACCGCTGCGGCGCAAGCCGATCGCACGCAGCGTGCCGATTTCTACCGTGCGTTCCACCACCGTCATGCTCATGGTGTTGCCGATGGTAAACAGCACGATGACGCCGATCAGAGCCGCTATAAAAGTGAACACGGATGCCATGAAGGCGACCGATTGGCCGTAGATCGGATTGAGCGTCTCAAATTTTTGCACTTCCAGCGATTCGGTCTTGAACGTGGTCGCGAGCAGTTGCTCCAGACGCGCGCTGGCTGCAGGCATCTGGCTAGTGTGCTGCAATTGCAGCATGATCGCGGTGACCTGCGGCGGCTCCGCACCGAAGATCAGACGTTGCGCCTGGGCCAGATGCATCGCCAGATAGACATCGTCATACTCCTTGTAGCCGACATTTTCGGCTTTCACCACGTTCAGGCTGGCTACATTGGGCGCACCATGCGCGTTCGCCGCCAGCATTTCAATCCGGGTCTCGCCAGCGGCTGGAATATCCGATTTTTCCAGTGCGGAAAGCGCAGCAATGTCGTCAGGCACCTGCCCGCCCTGCACCTTCGGTTTGGCAGGCGCTGCTCGGCAATCGGGCACTTTCAGCGGGCCGCACAGTTGCAGTACGCGCGCTACGCCGGTGCCGATCACGACCGCATCCTGAGCGGTGCCGGACAGCGCCAGCGGCTTGGCATAGCTGGTATTGCCATAATCGTTCCATTGGAACATCCGATTGCGTTCCTCCGCGACCACGCCGGTAGCGATCACGGAGCGTGATACGCCGGCCGCAAAATTGCCGGCAATGCCACCCAGCTCCAGCGTTGGCGTGACCACGGCCAGCATCGGCGCCAGCACCGGATCGCGTTTCACCAGATCGATGATGCGTTGATAATCGGCGATGCCATAAGCGGCCGGCGTACTGCTGCCGTACAGAAAATAATCCTTGCGCTGGATCTGCAAATGGCCGCTTCGTTGCACTGCTCCCGTTTGCAGACCGTAGATGACATTGGCGCTATAGCCGCCGAATATCAGGATGGCGACCAGTCCGATGATCATCGCCAGCAGGGTGGTGATCGAGCGGCGGCGGTTGCGCAGCAGGTTGCGCAAGGCGAGAAACAAGGTATTCACAGGCTGGCCTCCGGTTGGGTGGTACGTCGTTCGATGCCGGTAATGCGGCCGTCGCGGATGAACACTGCATCGTCCGCTTCTGCCTGCACTTGCGGATCATGCGAGGAAAACACGAAGGAAACGTGATATTCGCGCTGCATCTTGCGCATCAGCGCAATGATGGCGGCGCCGGTCTGGCTGTCCAGATTGGCGGTCGGCTCATCGGCCAGCACCAATTGCGGAGCCGGAGCCAACGCACGGGCAATCGCCACGCGTTGGCGCTGGCCGCCGGACAATTGGCCGGGACGATGCTGTGCCTTGTCGGCCAAGCCGACCGCGTCCAGCAGCGCCAGCACGCGCTGCTTGCGCTGCGCGGCGGGCAACTGCGCCAGCAGCAGTGGATATTCGACATTTTCATAGGCGGTCAACACTGGCAGCAAGTTGAAGTTCTGGAAAATGAAACCCAGATGCCGGGCCCGGAAGTCGGACAAGGCGTCATCCGACATCGTGCGCACCGACTGGCCCGCCACGATCACTTCGCCCTGGTCGGGGCGGTCAATACAGCCGATCATATTAAGCAAAGTGGTCTTGCCGCTGCCGGATGGGCCGGAAATAACGGTAAAGCAGTTGGGGCGAATATCAAGGTTAATGTCAATCAGTGCCGGCACATTCACCGCATCGAGGCGATAGATTTTTCCGACCTGTTTCAAAATGACAGGATGCATCTGTGCGCTCCAAAACATAAGGGATTTGTGCCCTGATTTGCGGTTTTAGGGATGCGCAATTCAGGACGCCAAACAGGATGATGATTTTGGCTTTCGCCGCCGGTGCCGCCGGAGATTGAAAACCGGCGTTCGGTTTGCGCATTTTTATGTCAAGCATGCGTCGGACGATAAAACCAGCAGCCGATTTTACGTCAACATGTTAACAAAAAGAAATTAAATTGGAAGCCGCTTCGCATCAAACGCAAGGGAGAATTGCATCGTGCCGGAATCGATAGATTGCACGCTCACCCTTCAACGGGTTCATATAGCTTCCCGGCAGGCATGTAGTTGCCGCAGTTTATTGTGGAGTATAAGTAAAAACATGGTCTCTTACGCATGTTTTCAATGCGTAATATAAAAATACATTGCCGTGTATTTCAATTTATCAAAAAACTGACCAGGGTTCAAGCCCCTTCCAACAGTGTCTAACAGTGTCTATTGCCGGCCGCAGACCGGTCTGACTAATGGGTGCAGAGTTCAGTATTCCAGACTCAAGGTGAGCGAGCCGTAACGGTGTAACTTGCTTTGGGTCTGATATTCCTTGCTCAACATGTAATACGCATAAGTCAGCTTGCCGCCCGGCCAGTGCCAAGCCAGCCCGGCCGATGCATCGCCCACCAGGTTTTTCTTAGCCACGCTATGGCTGTCGCCAAACGTATTGCCATCGAGAAAAATGTCCCGCACCACCGCGCGCGCATCCAGCGCGACGAACGCATGCAGCGCGTGATCGGCCAGCCGGCGCGATGCTGCGCCTTCGGCTAGGGGCGCATTGCTGTCGCTGGCGGGGCGAATCGGTGCAGTGCCGAAATCGTCCGGCAGCCGGCTGCCGGCGCGCAGTTCCAGCCCGGCGTTGGCGTAGGTGGCGACGTTGCCAAGGCTAACGCCGTAATGACTGATTGCATCGAATTTCGGGCCGGACTTATTTTCGCTAATCCATATTTTGTTTTTGCGCTCGGCCACCATCTGCAGCCCCAGTTCATTGTGCAACTGATTGCTCCAGCCGTTAAAACGTTCGATGCCGCGCAGGTTGTGGATGAAGTCTTGCGATTGCTCGGCCAGCGAGGCTGGCCCGACCATGCCGAGGTTGACTTCGACAGTATCCATCTGACGCGCATTGCGGGCGTTGTAGCCCAATCCGAGATATAGCCAACCGGCGTAAGGACGTTCATTGGCGACTATGCCAGTGGCCTTTTTGTCGCTTGGCGTGTACATCGCCTGGCCGGCGGTCACCACCATGTTGCGCGAAGAATATTGGCCCGGATGGACCGATTCAAATGCCCGGTTCAGCGTGCGCACCCAGACCGGCAGGCACGGGTCGTGAATGTAGTCTTTCAGGTTGGCCGACACCCACGACACTTTGATGCCATTGGTGTAATCGCTGTCGGAGCCGGAAACCAGGTCGTTTTCGAGGTAAAAATTGATGATTTCCGGGTGCTGCGCCAGTGCTGTCACGTCCGGCGTCGGGTTGCCGCACAACTCCTGCATCAGGGCTTTACTGCTGATCTGAGCCAGGCCGGGCTGTGCAGTCAGCGCCAGCGCCACGGCACCGGCGCAGCGGCAAAGAGTAAGGAACGTGGGGAAATGCGTAACTGGCATGATCTGATTTGTGGCAGGTAAAATGCATCAAGAGTTAAGTTCGCTGCACCAGGTACTATGCAGACTGCTACAAGAGATTTCTAAACTGAAGCGGTTTCTGTAGGAGCAGCTTTAGCATTGAGTTTGTAGGTGCGAATTTATTCGCATTAATTCGCTTGGGATAGTGCAGAGTGCGAATAAATCAGCCTCGACAGAACCGCATCATTTACGTAGCGCCTAAACCATAACAACAATCAGGAAATTCCGCCATGAACCCGCTGCAACGCATGCCAGCACTCTTTATCGGCCACGGCAGCCCGATGAATGCACTGCAGGATAATCAGTTTACCCAAAGCTGGCAGCGGCTGGGGCAACAGATCCCGCGCCCGAAAGCGATATTGGCGATATCGGCCCACTGGACCACGTCCGGCACTGCGGTAACAGCGATGACGACGCCGACGACGATTCACGATTTTGGCGGTTTCCCGCAGGCATTATTCGATATGCATTATCCGGCTGCCGGCGACCCGGCGCTGGCGGCGCGGGTGCGCGCGCTGCTGGTGCCGACACCGGTACAAATGGATCAATCCTGGGGTTTGGATCACGGCAGCTGGTCGGTGTTGTGCAAGATGTACCCAGCGGCGGACGTGCCGGTAGTCCAACTTAGCATCGACTTGATGCAGGATGCAGCGTTCCACCTCGATCTGGGCCGCCGCCTGGCGCCCTTGCGCGAAGAAGGCGTTTTAATCATTGGCAGTGGCAATATAGTGCATAACCTGCGCGCCATATCCTGGGATGGCACCACGCCGGCTTTCGATTGGGCGCAACGCTTCAACCGCAGCATGCGCGATTTTTTGCTGGCCGATGACCGCGTGCAACTGTGCAATGCCATGACAGGGAGCGCGGACGCCCGGCTGGCGGTACCGACGACGGAGCATTTTTTGCCCTTGCTGTATGTAGTCGGCAGCAAACAAGCGTCGGAAACCATTACGCTATTTAACGATCAAATTGAGCTGGGCTCGATCGGCATGCTGTCGGTGGGGTTCGGACTACCCGCGCAAAGTATGAATCTTTAACGGGATTTGGCCAGATTTCACCAGCCAGGCACTACACTATTGGCCTGCGCGACTTTTCTGACTTAAAGACTCCCTATGCTGCATCTGACTACCTGGTTACGCCGATCCGGCCGCGCGTTACTGTTTTTATTGCTGCTATGCACTTTCGGCGGCGTTGCCGGTGTTGCGTTGGCAGCCATCCTTCCAGTCATGCCTGCTGCTGCACCGGCTGCGCCTGCTGCACCGCCGGCGGTTAAGCCGATCGCGGTGCCGAATATCTCAGCCGCTGCAGAAACTGCCGATGCGCTGCTGCGCGATATCGTCGCCGGTCTGGCGCCGGTGCCGAAGGTGACTGCAATCGGCGGCGAGCTGAGAGCATTCGGGCGCGATTTCGATGCTACCGGGAAAGAGACCGGACTGGCACTAGGTGCGGTGTATTCGCAGGAACAGTTGCGCGAACTCGACACGCGCTGGCTCTCGCTGCTGGCCCGGCTGGGTCGCTGGGAAGAAATACTCACTAGCCGCGCCGTGCTGCTAGAAGGCAACCTGACCCAGCTTGGGGCTTTGCAAGAGACTTGGCAGACCACGGGTAAAGTTGCGCGTGAAACCGCAGCCCCCGGCGCAGTGCAGGAGCGTTCGAATACGGTGCTGTCCGAGATTAATCGGGTGCAGCAACTGGTGGACAAGGCAAGGGGCGAAATCCTGACGCTGCAAGCCCAAGTCAGTCGCTTCGAGACCCGCGCTGCCGAGCAACGCGGACAGCTCAAGCGCGCCACCGATGCCGCGCTCGAGAGTCTGCTATTGCGCGACAGCGTGCCGATCTGGAGTGCCGACAGCAGCACCGACGGCCAGATCGACCGCCTGCAAAAATTTCAGAGTGCAATACGCGCCAATCAGGAAGCGATTACGCAATACCTGGTGGTGAATCAGATGCGCGGTATTTTCTTGTTGCTGCTGGCGGCGTTGTTCCTGGTCGGATTGTGGCGTATCCGCACCCAGGTGCGGCGCCGCACCGAGGCCGACCCTGAACTGGCCAGCACCGCCTGGGTGTTCGAACATCCGGGTGCGATTGCCCTGCTGTTGTTTACCATCGTCAGCCCCTCGGTGCTGGCGTATGCGCCGCGTGAATTCAACCTGTTGCTGCTGACGTTGGCGCTGCCGCCGACGATTGTTATCCTGCGGCGCTTGATCCATAACAACCTGGCCTCTTTCCTGTATGCGCTGCTAGTGCTGTACCTGGTCAACCGGCTGCGTGAAATGTTCGGCGCGGCGGTGCTGTGGGAGCGCTTGCTGTTTGAGCTGCAACTGGCCGGCACGCTACTGTTCCTGTTCTGGTTCCTGCAGCCGCGCCGTCTGTCCCGGATGCCGGCCGCAGTTACCGGCGATGCCGATTACAAATGGTCGCTGTTTATTGCGCGGGCCGCCACGCTGGTGTTTGCCATCGCGCTGGCGGCCGATGTGCTGGGTTATTCGCAGCTCGGGCGCTTCCTGAATGCGGCGATGCTGACTACGCTGTATTCCGGCGTAATCCTGTATGCGGCGTTGCGCGCACTGGTCAGTCTGTCTACTCTGGCGCTGTACACCTGGCCGCTGCGTTCGCTGGCCATGGTGCGGCATTACAAACCCTTGCTGGAACGCCAGTTGCACCGTGCCGCACACTGGCTGATTCTGGGCTGGTGGGCCTTCACGACACTCGACATATTTGCCTTGCGCAAGCCGATTTTCGATTTCGTTGGCAGTATTCTCACTACCAAGAGCGCCATCGGTGTGCTGCATGTGTCGCTGGGCGATGTGCTGGCGTTTGGCGGCACCATCTGGGCCGCATTCCTGCTCTCGCGGCTGGTGCGCTTTGTACTCGAAGAAGACATTTTTCCACGCATTGCGCTGGCCCGCGGCATTCCGTATGCACTCTCGATGGTGTTGAATTACGTGTTGCTGCTGGCCGGTTTTATTCTGGCCATTGTCGCCACCGGCGTCAATCTGGATCGCTTCACGATACTGATCAGCGCGTTCGGCGTCGGCGCCGGTTTCGGCTTGCAGGGCTTAGTCAATAATTTCATGTCCGGCCTGGTGCTGCTGTTCGAACGTCCGATCAAAGTGGGTGACGCTATCGAGACTGGCACGCGCTCCGGCCAGATCAAGAGCATCGGTATTCGCGCCAGTATTTTGCGCACCTGGGATGGTGCTGAAGTGGTGGTACCGAATGCAGCCTTAACCTCGAACGAAGTGGTCAACTGGACTCTGTCGGACCGTCAGTGCCGGATCGAAATTCCGCTCGGCATTGCCTATGGCAGCGACCCGGAGCAAGTGCTGGCGCTGCTCATTGGGGTCGCCGCAGCGCATGCGGAAGTGTTGGATGAGCCGGCGCCGGACGCTTATTTCCAGGGCTTTGGCACCGATTCCCTGAATTTCAAAATGCGCTGCTGGAGCGGACAATATGACCGCTCCCTCACGATTCGTAGCGAATTATGCGTGGCCATCAGCAAGGCTCTGGCAGAAGCCCATATTGAAATGCCATTCCAACAGCGGGATCTGCATTTGCGCAGCATGGACGATGGCGTGTTCACCCAGTTGCGCAGCGCGCTGCAAAACGATCCGTTGGCGCAGGGTGCCGGTAGAGCGGGTGCAACCGGTGCAGATCAATAGCCAGAAATACCCAGATTACTCCCAAAATTTATGTGGAGTATGGGTTTTTTTATGGCATCTTCCGCATGTTATACATGCGTAGCATAAAAATACACAACGTAGTACATGCTATTTCTGCGGCAGCGTCAGCATCACTTCCAGGCCGCCGTCCGGGTGATTGCGCAGCGTCAGGATGCCGCCGTGTTGTTCGGCGATATTGCGGGCGATGGTCAAGCCCAGGCCGGTACCGCCGGTCTGGCGCGAACGGGAAGTCTCGATGCGGTAAAACGGCTCGAATACACGCTTCAACTGGTCGGGCGCAATGCCGGGGCCGTGATCACGGATGCGAATCACCACCCCAGCGGCTTCACTGGCCACGTTAACCGCAGCCGACTGGCCGTATTTGACCGCATTGTCAATCAGGTTGATCAGGCAGCGCCGCAGCGTATTGGGGCGCGCCAGCACCGACTTGCCGAGCTGCCCGGACAGGCTCACGCGCTGACCGGCATCGGTGGCGTCGCTACAGATGCTGTCGAGCAGCGAATCCAGATCAAGGCGCTGCATCGGTTCGGCTGAGGCCATGCTGCGCGCCAGCTCCAGCCCTTCGCGCACCATGTCCTGCATTGCCGACAGGTCGTCGATCAGTTTTTGACGTAACGTGTCGTCCGTCACCTTTTCCAAGCGCAGCCGCAACCGCGTTAGCGGTGTTTGCAAATCGTGCGTGATAGCCGCCAGCATTTGCGTGCGTTGCTGGACATGATTGCGGATGCGGCCCTGCATCGCATTAAAGGCACTGCTGGCCTGGCGGATTTCGCTGCTGCCGGCCAGCGCCAGCGGCGGGTGATTCAGATCGCGGCCCAGGTCGAAAGCGGCCTGTGCCAACTGCTTGAGCGGGCGCATCGTCATGCGCGCCACCAGATATGCCAGCACCCCGATGCTGCACACGAACAGTGCCAGAGCCAGCAGAAATTCACCGCGCAACGGCGGCACGCCGCTGCGCAGCGGCAGTACCGTCATCCGCAGCAAGCTGCCGTCGCGCAGCGTGATGCGGGTGATTTCGCAGTTAAGGCTTCGTCCGGTATTTGCATTGTCTGCGCTGCGCATGCGGTGCGGCGGTTGACAATCTGCCGCACTTGGCTGCAGCGACGTGACCTGAAAATCCGGTCCCAGATGCCTGCGTAATGCCAGTGCAAAATCCGATGGCACGACTTGCTCGCGGGTGCCGGACTGCGCCGATTCGACCCGCAGTCCGATTCGCTTTGCGGTTTTCAGAAAAGCTTCCCGGCTGGCGCCTGGCAATGCATCCAGCGCCAGCGTCAATTGTTCGGCCCGCTCCACCTGATGCACGTCGCGGAACTGGCTGATGGTGCGCTGGCGCTCGCTGTCGGACAGAAAAAACGTCAGCGCGATTGCTCCCAACATGCCGCACAGCAGAACCAGAAAAACACGTCCTGTCATCGAGTTGAAAAAGTTCTTCATTGCGCACTTGTCGCCTGTACCGTGACGGCCAGCACATAGCCGCCGTTACGCACGGTCTTGATGATTTGCGGCGAGCGCGCATCTTCGCCCAGTTTTTGGCGCAGGCGGCTGATCTGGATATCAATCGAGCGGTCAAACGGGTCGGCATCGCGGCCCTGCGTCATGTTCAGCAACTGGTCGCGGTTCAGAACCCGGTTCGGATGCTCCAGGAAAATTTTCAGCAAGCGAAATTCCGCGCCGGACAACATGACGATCACTTGCTCCGGGCTGAGCAGATGACGCGCAGTCAAGTCCAGCGTCCAGCCGGAAAACTGCAGCCGCTCTGCGCTCAGGTCGGCATGGTTGGGCGGCAGCGCCTGGCTGCGGCGCAGCACGCTGCGAATGCGCGCCAACAATTCGCGCGGCTCGAACGGTTTCGGCAAATAATCGTCGGCCCCCATTTCCAGCCCCAGAATGCGGTCCAGCGGTTCGCTGCGCGCGGTCAGCATGATGACCGGCATTTGCGACTTTGCGCGCAGAGTGCGGCACAACGTCAGGCCGTCCTCGCCTGGCAAGTTCAGGTCCAGCACGATCAGGTCGATGGACGCGTCTTCCAGGGATTTCCACATGGCGCGGCCGTCTTCGGCGGTATGCGCCAGGTAGCCGTTGTTGCTGAGGTAATCCGCCAGCAGCGAGCGGATTTCGCGATCGTCATCGACGATCAAGATATGAGAAATTGGTTCCATAGGCGATAGATTATGGCGGCTTGCGCGTGCAGGGAAGCAGCATTTTGTATCTTCTTGTAATCCAGCCGAAAATTACAGAATGATACAAAAAGCTGCACTGCAGACACTTGCCGGATACATCTGCGGCGCAGAGTACGTTGCATGTGCAGTGCACATATTCATAACCTACTTAAAAGAGGAAATACCATGCGTACATTTACCAAGAGCATCATCATCGGCATGACTGTACTGGGTTTGGGCGGCACCGCGCTGGCACAAATTCCACCGACCGACGGCACCGGCAAAACCGGAATGATGCAGGATAGACAGGACCAGCAGGCGAATAAGCAGGGACAGCAGGTAAAACGCGGTGAGCGCATGCAAGAGTACAGGGCCAAGCGCCAGACGGAACTGCATGCCAAGCTGAAACTGAGCGCCACCCAGGAGCCCGCCTGGCAAACCTATACAGCGAGCATGACGCCGCCCGCTGCCGGCCAGCGCCTAGACCGCGCTGCGATGCAAAAGATGCCGGCACCGCAACGCATGGAAGCGCTGCTTGAGCAGATGAAGCAAGGCCAGACCCGGATGGAAAGTCACTTAACTGCATTGAAAACGTTTTACGCGGTGCTCACACCAGAGCAGCAAAAAACCTTCGATGCCGAATTTGGCCACGGCCGCATGCACAACCGCGGCGGTATGTGGAAGTAATTGCAGCTTCTGGCAGAGAGCGGCGCTGAAAAGCGCCGTTTTTTTATGGATGAGATTTTTTTATAGTACGGAATGCGCTTGCGCCACCAGATATTCGGTCAGACATTCCGCCGGAAAGCGCACGGCAGGCGAGAGCATTGCCGCCG
The DNA here is from genome assembly GCA_012927585.1 of Glaciimonas sp. GTDB lineage: Bacteria > Pseudomonadota > Gammaproteobacteria > Burkholderiales > Burkholderiaceae_D > AVCC01. Next base: position 201,650 of record JABBOY010000022.1, on the reverse strand, counting down.
CCCGAAAACAGGCAGCACCGCGGCGCTTGGCCCAGGAATCGCGTAAGGGCATAATATTCAAATTACGTCACATCAAATAACCGGTGATTGCCATCAAAATCATGCACATTCCGCACCGCCCCCTGTTCTGCCATCTGCGCCTGGGCGTAAAGAGCAATGCGGCGTGCCGGGGCAGCATGTTGTTTGTGGGCGACCATCTGGCCCGTAGCGTACGCGGCATTTCCTGTGCGCCACCCGTGTTCCGATAGTGCTATGTCTGTCTTCTACATTCATGTGGATAACGATTTACATTTAACAAGGAACACTGAAATGGCTGATCTTTTCGAAAATCCAATGGGACTCATGGGTTTTGAGTTCGTCGAGTTTGCCTCGCCTACCCCGAATGTGCTGGAACCGGTCTTCGCGCAGCTGGGCTTTACCAAGGTGGCGTTGCACCGCTCCAAGGACGTGGCGCTGTATCGCCAGGGCGACATCAACTTCATCATCAATAACGAGCCGCACAGCGTTGCATCGTACTTCGCGGCCGAGCATGGCCCGTCGGCCTGCGGCATGGCGTTCCGGGTCAAGGACGCGCCCAAGGCCTATGCCCGCGCACTCGCGTTGGGGGCGCAAGCACTGGAGTTGCAGACCGGCCCGATGGAATTGCGCCTGCCCGCCATCAAGGGCATCGGCGGCGCGCCGCTGTACTTGATCGATCGCTTTGAGGAAGGGAAGGCTATCTATGACATCGACTTCGAATTCATCGACGGCGTCCCGCGTCATCCGGTTGGGCACGGCCTCAAACTGATCGACCACCTGACGCACAACGTGTACCACGGCCGCATGAGCTATTGGGCCAGTTTCTACGAGCGCATCTTCAACTTCCGCGAGATTCGCTACTTCGACATCAAGGGCGAGTACACCGGCCTGACCTCGCGCGCGATGACGGCGCCGGATGGCAAAATCCGCATTCCACTGAACGAGGAAGCCGGCAGCGGCGGCCAAATCGAAGAATTCCTGATGCAGTTCAATGGTGAAGGCATCCAGCACATTGCGTTGGTCACGGATGACTTGATCGCCAGCGTCGACCGGCTGCGCCAGGCCGGCGTGCCGCTGATGAGCGCGCCGCCCGCGACTTACTACGAAATGCTGGAAGGTCGCCTGCCTGGGCATGGCGAGCCGGTCGCCGAGTTGCAGACCCGCGGCATTCTGCTCGATGGTGTGTGCAATCAAGGCGAGAAACGCTTGCTGCTGCAGATTTTTTCCGAAACGCAGCTGGGGCCGGTGTTTTTTGAATTTATTCAGCGCAAGGGCGATGACGGCTTCGGCGAAGGCAATTTCAAGGCTTTGTTTGAATCGATCGAGCGCGATCAGATACGGCGTGGCGTGATTCAGGCTGCGTAATAGCAGAAATAAGCAGTAGAAGCAGTGAGTAGTACGGGCTTTCCGGTGTGCATCGGTGGCCTGTACTGCTGTCAAAATCTTTGGCGCGCTTAGTCCCAACCAATATTGTTTGCCGGCACCGGTACTGTGTTGGCGCTCATCCCAAAAAGATGAAAACGCTTGGTGCGCGCACAGTAACTGAATTGACAAGTCGTGCTATAAAGATAGCGAATTAAGATAGCGAATTAACCCCCCACGGAGCATCGATATGCTGATTACGTTCAAATCCAAAGCCGCATCCGAAGTCATCATGTACCAGGAGCATGCAAAACCTATTCTTGATCTGCTGCACAAGGATCTCGAACGCGGTGTCATCACTGCCGCCGAAACCGCCGGAGCGATCGCCACGCTGGAGGCGAAAATCGCCGCCAGCCGGTTGCCGTCGGCCTCGCCAGATTCGTCAAACGGCGCTACGCACGGCGGCTATGTGCGCAACGACGATGAGCATGAGCCGACCGACACAGTCGCGTTTTCATCGCGCGTCTATCCGCTGCTGGAAATGCTGCGCGCTGCACAGACGGACGGCCGGGACATCATGTGGGGCGTTTAACGATGGTCGGACGTTTTGCCTTAAATTGCCTGCTATAAATATAGGGGAGTATGCTGATAAATGTAGGCATTGCCGCATTAAAACATTGCGGACTAAGAAAATACATCTAAGTAGTATCGTAATATCGTAAAAAATTCGTAAGTGGCGATGCTGAATGCCCTGCCGGCGGCGCCGCGCAATGCGTCATAATCTGTGTCCGCTTGGTGTAAGTACTCGTGGCTAATGCCGGGTGCGCCTGCTTGATGCCCTCGCTGGATGCATTATAAATTACGAAAAATACACGTCACTATGTCCACCCCGTCCACCCTGAAAATAGATTCCCTTGCCTACTCGCTGCTGCGTGCCGCACAAGCAGTCGCGATGGTGCGTAGCGGCACCGCGTTGCCGTTGGCATTGGCTAAGGTAATTGCGCAAAACAATACCCCGGTGCCAGCCCGCGGCGCGATTCAGGATATTGCTTACCGCGCCATGCGCGGGCTCGGACGCAGTGAAGTGCTGCTGACTCTGCTCGCCAAAAAACAGCCTGACCCGGCTATTCTGCACAGCCTGCTGTGCTGCGCGCTGGCGCTCATTAGCTCGCCGGACGATCCGGCCGAGGCGCTGCCTTATGAAGTTTTTACGGTGGTCGATCAAGCCGTTACCGCGGCGGCGGCAGATGGCGACATGGCGCATGCGAAGGGCATGGTGAATGCAGTTTTGCGGCGCTTTCTGCGCGAACGCGACGCCTTGCTGGAGGAAGCGCTGCAGCAGCCGGCGGCAGTCTGGAATTACCCGGCCTGGTGGATCGCTGCCGCCCAAACCGCGTATCCGAAAGACTGGCAAGCGATTCTGCAGGCCGGTAATACCGCGCCACCGCTAACCTTGCGCGTCAACCGCCGCCAAACCACAATGGCTGACTATCTGACCTTGCTGGCAGCCAATGCGATGGCCGCAACGCAGATCGGCCCGAGCGCGGTACGGCTGGAAAAACCGTTGCCGGTGAGCCAAATTCCAGGTTTTATGAATGGACTGGTGTCGGTGCAGGACGCGGCTGCGCAACTCGCTGCGTCCTTGTTGGACATACAAGATGGGATGCGGGTGTTGGACGCCTGCGCCGCGCCGGGCGGCAAGACCGGACATTTGCTAGAGTCTGCCAATATCGCGCTGGTGGCGCTCGACAACGATGCCAGGCGCTTGCCCCGGATTGCAGAAAACCTGCAGCGTTTGCAATTACAAGCGACGCTGAAGACCGGCGATGCGCAAGCGCGTTATTGGTGGGATGGCCAATTGTTTGACCGTATTCTGGCCGATGTGCCTTGTACCGCATCCGGCATCGTGCGTCGCCATCCTGATATCCGCTGGCTGCGCCGCAAGAGCGATAGTGCGCAATTGGCAACGTTATCTGCACAGATACTCGACAATCTTTGGCGCATGCTGCGCCCTGGTGGTAAATTGCTGTTTGTCACTTGCTCAATCTGGCCGCAAGAGTCGGAGGCGCAGGCAGCCGCTTTTGCAGTGCGCAACCAGGCGCAGCGCTTGCCCGCACCGGGCCAATTACTGCCGACTACCGAGCTGCTGGACGATCACGATGGCTTGTTTTATGCACTGTTTCAAAAAGCTGCTGACTAAATAACTTTGCGCAACGTGATAACCGGGCCCCAAACGCGTGACTAGACGTTTATTCCATTTTTTGACCTGCTGCCTGCTGGCCTTGCTGGTGCATCTACCGCAGTCGGCACGCGCCAGCGATGTGGTCGAAACCGTGCAAGCGCATCTGGAAGCAGCCGAGGATGGTTATAAACTCCTGGCCAGTTTTTCGTTTCAACTCAATCGCGGCCTGGAAGATGCAATCATGCGCGGTGTGCCGCTCTCGTTTACCACCGAGATTGAACTGACGCGACCGCGCTGGTATTGGTTCGACGAGAACGCCCTGCTGGCTTCGCGCACGGTGCGCATTTCCTATAATGTGCTGACGCGCCGCTATCACGCCGCCGTCAGCAACAGCTTGCAGCAGAGTTTTGCCACGCTCGATGATGCGCTGTCGCTGATCCGGCATCCGGGGCGCTGGCTGGTAGCGGAAAAAGGTGCGCTCAAAGCGGGCGTAACCTACCAGGTCGCAGTGCGCATGCGACTCGACGTGACGCAGCTGACCAAGCCGTTCCAGGTCAATGCGCTCAATAACAGCGACTGGCAAATGGCCTCCGACTGGAAACGCTTCAGTTTCACGGCGGAAGGCCAGTGACACGGGCGATGCGGTATGCGTTGGTCGCCGGCGGCGGCATCATGAGCATCCTGCTGTTCCTGCTGGCTTCGGCATCCGATAATTCCAGCTTTTTCGAGAAAAATTACCCTTGGCTGTTGGGTTTGAATGCGCTGGCTGCGGTAGTGCTGCTAGGTTCGGTGATTGCTTTGCTAGCGCGCCTGTACAAGCGTTACCGGCGCGGCAAGTTCGGTTCCAGACTGATGGCCCGGCTGGTATTGCTGTTCGCGCTGATGGGTATTTTGCCGGGTGCGCTGATCTATTTGGTTTCGGTGCAGTTCGTGTCGCGTTCGATTGAATCGTGGTTTGACATCCGGGTCGAATCCGCGCTGGAATCCGGTCTCAACCTGGGTCGCGCGGCGCTGGATGAATCGCTCAACGATTTGCAGTCGAAAGCCCGTATTGTGGTTCAGGAACTGGCCAGCGTGCCGAACAGTGAACTGCCGTTCCGGCTGTCGCGGTTGCGCGAGCAGGGCCAGATTCAGGAAGCCACCGTGTTGAACGCCAGCGGGCGCGTAATCGCCACCTCTGGCAGTAGCTTGAGCACCTTATTGCCGGATGTGCCGACTGCCGCAGTGCTACGCAAGGCGCGCCTGAACCGCGGCTTTGCCGCCATCGAGGGCGGCACTGACCCTGGCGCTGAGTTTGATAAAAATGTTGCAACGGCTGCCGGCCAAAATGCCGGCGCCGCGCAGGCCTTGCGGCTGCGGGTGGTATTGCAACTGCCGGCCTCCGCGAGCTCGCTGTCGCTGCAAAATGAAACCACATTCCTGCAACTGTTGCAGCCGGTGCCGGCCCAGCTGGCTGGCAATGCCGAAGATTTGCGGTTGGCCTACAGCGAATACCAGCAGCGCTCGCTGGCGCGTTCGGGCCTACGCAAGATCTATATCGTGACCTTGACGCTGACCTTGCTATTGGCGATCTTCGCCGCCATCGTCAGTGCTTTCCTGATCGCCAGCGGTCTGGCCAAGCCCTTACTATTGCTGGCTGAAGGCACCAGAGCCGTGGCAGAGGGCGATTTGTCGCCACGTCCGATTGTCGCCACCCCGGACGAGTTGGGTACTCTGACGCAATCGTTTAATGCGATGACGCGGCAATTGTTCGATGCCCGCAATGCGGTTGAGCGCAATAGTGCAGCGCTGGAACACGCGAAAGCTTATCTGGAGTCGGTGCTGGCGAATATGTCGGCCGGCGTGATGGTGCTCGACACCGGATTCAGGCTGTTGTCCTGTAATGCTTCAGTGGAGAGCATCCTGCAGCAGCAACTGACTGCGTCACTCGGCCAGCCGCTGTCGCAGATTGATGGACTGACGGCGTTTTCAAGCGCAGTCATTCAGGCTTTTTCCAAGCAGAGTGCGCAAACGGCGGCCGGCGACGGGGCGGAAGGCAAACTGCACTGGCAGCAGCAGATTGAAATTCCGCGTCGGCCAAACGGCGCTGAGATCGACCACGCCATCACGCTACTGGCGCGCGGTTCGAATTTGCCGCTGGATAAAGGTAATGGTTATGTGGTCGTGTTCGACGATATTTCAGACGTCATATCGGCGCAGCGCTCGCTAGCTTGGGGCGAGGTGGCGCGCCGCCTCGCGCATGAAATCAAGAATCCGCTGACGCCAATCCAGCTCTCGGCCGAGCGTTTGCAAATGAAACTGCACGGCAAACTCTCGGCCGAAGATGCCGCCCTGCTCGACAAAGGCACCGCCACCATTGTCAATCAGGTCACTTCGATGAAGCACATGGTCGATAGTTTCCGCGATTACGCCAGAACGCCGCCGGCGGTATTGGCGCCGCTGGATCTAAATGCCCTGATCCGGGAAACCTTGCAGTTATACCTGAGCAACGATGCCAGCGACACCATCCATTTATCCCTGGGTGCCGATGTGCCGGAACTTATGGCAGACAAGACACAGCTGCGCCAAGTGGTCCATAATCTGTTGCAAAATGCCCAGGATGCAGTCAATGAACACACAAGCCAGAGCAACCCAGGCGACCCGGTGCCGCGCATTGATGTGCGTACCGAAACCATCTATTATCCGGGTGACGATGGTGGCACCCGGACCGCGGTTCGTTTGTCTATCACCGATAATGGCAGCGGCTTTTCACCCCGGATACTGGCTTCTGCATTCGAGCCCTACGTGACCTCCAAGCCGCGCGGCACCGGGCTCGGCCTGGCTATGGTGAAAAAAATCGTGGATGAACATGGCGGCCGGATCGACATCCAAAACCGCGCCGACAGTAGCGGTGCGACGATTCGGATCGTACTGCTGAAGTTGGTAGATAAGTCGGCAGAAAAAACATCATTATTACTGCCTTGACGGCAGTAGGCTAAGATAATGTTGCGAAAATATTATTAGGGAAACAAATTGTTATGGCAAATATCCTCGTCGTTGATGATGAAATGGGGATCCGTGAACTGCTTTCAGAAATTTTGAGCGATGAAGGTCATGCGGTCCAGATTGCAGAAAATGCCGAGCAAGCGCGCCAGCAGCGCGCCGCCGGAGCGCCGGATCTGGTGCTGCTGGATATCTGGATGCCGGATACCGATGGCGTAACCTTGCTCAAGGAATGGCAGCGCGAAGGTTTGTTGACGATGCCGGTGATCATGATGTCCGGCCACGCAACGATCGATACCGCAGTGGAGGCCACCCGCATCGGCGCTATTAATTTCCTGGAAAAGCCGATCGCGCTGCAAAAGCTGTTGAAGGCAGTTCAGCAAGGCTTGTCAAAGAGTGTTAACCCGATGCGTGTTTCTTCCGCTTACTCTTCCGCTTACGCAAAAGTACTGCCGTCTTCGGGTTCGGCGCCATTCATTGCGCCTGCCACTGCGTCGGCGCCTAGAATTGCTGCCGAGTTGGCAGCGCCCGCGCTGCCAACAATGGCGGAAATCAACGAGCCGCAGTTTTTCGCAATGACCTTTGAATTACCTCTGCGCGAGGCGCGGGATGCTTTTGAGCGCGTGTATTTTGAACACCATCTTGCACGCGAGGGCGGCAGCATGACGCGGGTGGCCGATAGAACCGGGCTGGAGCGCACCCATTTGTACCGAAAACTCAAACAGCTGGGTATCGAATCCGTAAAAGCCGCCCGCAAGCTGCAGGGCGACGCGGCAATCGATGCAGCGCCGGAACCGAATAGCTGAAACGGAAAATTGAATCTCGAAACGGCAATTGAGCAGCGTCAAGCGTATGTCTACGTTACGCTGGTGACTGGCACAAACGCTGCCGCGCGCGAGCGCGCAATCGCAGCTGCAATCCAGCCCGCAGCTACGGACGAAGCCGGATTCGTACCCAACGGCGCCGTTGCCCTGATTCTGGAAGGATTTCCGAGCGGCCTGTCGGAGCAAGCCGCCGCACTCGATCCGCAGCACAATCCTGCGCTGATACAGGCGGCCCGAATCGCCCCCGGCTGCCTGTGTTGCGTCGGCAACCTGACGCTGAAAGTAACCCTGAACCGCATCTTGCGGCAGCGGCCGCAGCGCTTGTATATCAGTTTAGCCACAGCAACCCATATCGTGCAGCTGCGCGCTTTCCTGAGCCAACCGCCGTATGACCGCCTGTTAAAGTTGACCGGCGATCTGAATGCCGATTGTTGATTGTTGATTGTTGAATGTTATTTTTGGCCGTTGTAACTGATGGTCAGCGGCGCGTGATCGGAAAAGCGCTGTTCCTTGTAAATTGCCACGCTGCTGGCACTACCGGCAATGCCGGGTGTGGCGACGTGATAATCGATGCGCCATCCGACGTTTTTTGCCCAAGCCTGGCCGCGATTGCTCCACCAGGTGTATTGCTCGGTTCTAGGGTCGAGGGTGCGGTGGACATCGACAAAGCCGATTGCATCGAACAAATGTGTCATCCAGGCTCGTTCTTCGGGCAGGAAGCCGGAATTTTTCCGGTTGCCTTTCCAGTTTTTCAGATCGATTTCCTGATGCGCGATATTCCAGTCGCCGCAAATCACGCACTCGCGCCCTTCCGCCTTCAAGACGATCAAGTGCGCCTGGAATGCTTGCATGAAGCGGAATTTAGCTTCCTGGCGTTCCGGCGAGGATGACCCCGACGGGCAATACACTGAAATCACAGTTAAAGCACCGAAGTCGCAACGCACATAGCGGCCTTCGGCATCGAATTCGGGGTTGCCGAAGCCGATCTGCACCGCATCCGGCTCGGCTTTGCTGTAAATTCCGGTGCCGGAATAGCCTTTTTTTTGCGCGTAATGGAAGTGACCGTTATAACCGGCAGGCGCCAGCATATCGGGGCTCATGTCAGCGGCTTGCGCCTTGAGTTCCTGGACGCAGATAAAATCGGCATCCTGTTTTTGCATCCAGTCGAAAAAACCTTTTTTGCTGGCGGAACGAATACCGTTGAGGTTGGCGGAAATAATGGTAGGCATAAATGTGCAGGCAAGCGTGTTTGGTCAGCTCGCAGAATAACCGAAACAAGACAACTTTGCGGCAGGCTGGGAATTTGCTGCGATGGCTTTAAAATAGCGTCTTATCGGATTACCTGGATTAATCGCTGACGTTTTAGTCAGATCACAGCTGCTAAGGATATTTTGAATAATTTGCGCCAACAATTCATTGCATTTTCGGTTGATGCCGGAGTGCTGCAATTCGGTCAATTCGTCACCAAGGCGGGTCGCAACTCGCCGTATTTCTTTAACGCCGGCTTGTTCAACTACGGCCAGACTCTGGGCCAACTGGCCGAATTCTATGCCCAGACGCTGCTCGATTCCGGGGTCGAATTCGACATGCTGTACGGCCCGGCCTACAAAGGCATCACGCTGGCCTCGGCGACTGCCGTGGCGCTGGCCAAAAAAGGCCGCAACGTTCCGTTCGCCTATAACCGCAAGGAAGCCAAGGACCACGGCGAAGGCGGCAGCATCGTCGGCGCTAAATTGCAGGGGCGGGTAGTGATCATCGACGATGTGATTTCGGCCGGGACTTCAGTGCGTGAATCGATCGAACTGATCCGCGCCGCCGGCGCACAGCCCTGCGCAGTCCTGATCGCGCTCGACCGGATGGAGCGTAGCGGCAGCGACGACGCGCTGTCCGTACATTCGGCGGTGCAGGAAGTCAGCCGCAACTATGGGATGGAGGTGATCTCGATTGGCAACCTGGACGATTTGCTGGAATATATTTCAGCCGCCGGGGCCAACTCGCAATTGGCGCAATATACCGATGCCGTGGCAGCTTACCGGCGGCGCTATGGGGTGTGATTTTTTAGCCCGCACTGTGAGCGACGCCGAAACAATGTCCGTTTGAATGGCGCTTTCCGCAATGCGGCCGTGACCTGGCTGGGATTCAGACCGGCGAGATTAAAGGTGTTGCGATCAAAGTCTGGAATCGCCCCTTGCTTTTCGTACGTTCCACAAAACGACAGGAGTATTTTTTGAGCCAATGTTCTCGGGGTGAATGACGCCTGCACTGGTAGCAACCTAAGTTTCAACCTCTCTTCCCGGATCTCCGATGCACGCAAATCGCACCCAAGCTGAAGTATTGTTTTTCGAGGGCAATCGGCGCATGGAGGCGAAGGATGCCGAAGGAGCGGAAGCAAGCTTTAAGCAAGCTCTGTCATTGGCCCCGAATTTTAGTGAGGCTATGGCCAACTTGGGCTGGCTTCGAGAACAAGCTGGTGCGATAGCAGAAGCAGAAACTTACTATCGTCAAGCTATTGCCCTTTCTCCTGAGAACGTCCAAATTCACCTGAATCTGGGTGTACTGCTGATGAATCGCAAGTGCTTTGGCGAAGCGGAGGCGATCAATCGGCAGATCTTGCAATATGCCCCGGATTCGCCGGCCGCCTGGTCGAATCTGGGAGTGTTGCTGGCCTGCCTGAAAAGGGAAGATGAGGCCGAGCATTGCTATCGCACGGCCCTTGCGCTGGACAGCAGTTATTCCAAAGCGCGCTTTAATTTGAGCTATATATTGTTGCGCCAAGGGCGGCTGGAGGAAGGTTGGCGCTGCCTGGAGGCGCGGGTGTGGTACGAACGTTTTACGACTTATTTCACCTGCCCGCGTTGGTGCGGCGAAGCCCTGACCGGCAAATCGGTGGTCGTTGGCTTTGAAGCCGGCCACGGCGACATGATCCAGTTTTGCCGTTACGCCTCAGTCCTGAAAACCAGGGGTGCTACGCACATTACCCTAGTCTGTCACCCTGGCCTGAAGGCGCTGTTTAGCACCTTATCCGGCGTCGATGCGGTGTTTTCCTTCAAGGAGGATGTACCCGCTTCGGGCTGGGATTTCTGGACGCTCCCGATGAGCCTGCCCCATTATTGCCACACCCGCCTGGACAGCATTCCGGCGCCGATTCCCTATTTGTCGGCAGATCCAGTGAGGGTGGCGAAGTGGTCTGCCTTGCTGCCTACATCAGGATTTCGGGTCGGCTTGGCGTGGAAAGGCAATCCTCTTTTTGAAAATGATGGGGATCGTTCACTGCCATCCCTGGATACCCTTGCCCCTCTTGGTGCCGTGGCCGGAATACGCTTCTTCAGCCTGCAAAAGGGGCCGGGGGAAGATGAGGCCCAGCGGCCGCCCGCGGGGCTTTCGATTCTGAACTTAGGCGGGGATCTGCAAGATTTTGCTGACACGGCCGCAGTTGTGGCCAGCCTGGATCTGGTGATCAGCGTGGATACCGCCGTGGCCCACTTGGCCGGAAGCCTAGGCAAGCCCTGCTGGGTGCTGCTGCCGGATTATCGGACCGATTGGCGCTGGCTGACCGAACGCACCGATTCGCCGTGGTATCCAGCGCGCATGCGCCTTTTTCGCCAGCCATCTGGAGGCGGCTGGTCGCCGGTCGTCGTCGCCGTAGTCAAAGCGCTCGAACGCTGGAAGAAGGGCCGAGAGTCGCATCCTTCAGGCGTGATGGCGAAAAGGAATTACATCGGCTGATTGAGCTTTTGCTCCAGATCTTCCAGTTCGATTTCAATCGCGCGGGTGCTGATGGTGATTTCGTAAAAAGAAAAAATCAGCGACAGCAGCAACAGAAAAAGGCTTAGGCCGAAGGCAAGCTGGGCGGCCAACTCCAGATGAATGAACACCAGAAACATGGAGACCGCGCACAGAATGAAGCTCATCACGCCGAGCGCCTGCATGCGCCGGATCAGCGTGATGCGGTGGCGCAGATTGGCAATCTGGCGCACCACAAGCGCTTTTTGATCATCTTTTTTGTACTGGCTATGGAGCTGGCGTATCAATTGCGCCAGTACCAGGAAGCGGTTGGTGTAGGCCAGCAGCAGTAATGAAATTGCCGGGAACAGTAAAGCGGGAGTGGTCAGGTTCATCGGCGGTGCGCTCGCGCAGTATCGGCTGCATTGGCAGGTAGCACAAAATAAGTCTTATCAGTCGTGGAATTAAGCATACATCAGCATGTATTTTTTAAATATGTATTAAATACATGCGGAAATATATGTGTTTTTACTTATACTCCAGACTTATTCTGTAAGCTTCTGTTTTAACAAGGCCGTCACCTGGGCTGGATTGGCTTTGCCTTTGGTGGCTTTCATGGCTTGACCGATTAGTGCATTGAAGGCTTTTTCTCGGCCGGCGCGGAAATCCTCGACCAGTTTGGCGTTATCAGTCATCACGATGTCGATGATTTTTTCCAGCGCGCCGCTGTCTGAAATCTGCTTCAAGCCACGGGCTTCGATGATCCGGTCGGCGCTGTCGTCGTGCTCCGGGCCGGCTTCCCACATCGCCGCAAAAACTTCCTTGGCAATTTTGTTGGAAATGGTGCCATCAGCGATCCGTTGCAACAGCAGCGCCAGTTGCGCCGCCGATACCGGGCTGGCGGCGATGTCGATGTTGGCGCGCTTCAGCGCCCCCGCAACATCACCCATCAGCCAGTTGGCGGCGGTTTTGGCTTGTTCCGGGCCGGTCTTGAGCACGACTGCCTCGAAGTAGACTGCCATCGCTTTCGATTGCGTCAGTACTGCCGCATCGTATTCGGACAAATCGTAATCGCGGATCAGCCGTTGGCGCATGGCGTCCGGCAGCTCCGGCATGGCGGTTCTGACGCGCTCGATCCACTCGGGTGCAATCACCAGTGGCGGCAAATCGGGGTCGGGGAAGTAGCGGTAATCCTGCGCGTCTTCCTTGCTGCGCATCGAGCGGGTTTCTTTCTTGTCCGGGTCGTACAGCCGGGTTTCTTGCGCTACCCGGCCGCCGTCGCCGATCAGTTCGATCTGGCGTCGCACTTCATAGTTGATCGCATCTTCCATGAAGCGAAACGAGTTCAAGTTCTTGATTTCGCAGCGGGTGCCGTATTCTTTTTGTCCGAGTGGACGCACCGAAACGTTGGCATCGCAGCGGAACGAGCCTTCCTGCATGTTGCCGTCGCAAATCCCGAGCCACATTATCAGCGCATGCAGGGATTTGGCATACGCCACCGCTTCGGCGGCGCTACGCATGTCGGGTTCGGTGACGATTTCCAGCAGCGGAGTGCCGGCCCGGTTCAGGTCGATGCCGGTCATGCCGCGATAATCCTCATGCAGCGATTTGCCGGCATCTTCTTCCAGATGGGCGCGGGTCAGTTGCACCGAACGCAGTTCGGTTTTGCCATCCTGCTCCATCATGAACGGCACGCGGCCGCCTTGCACTACCGGAATCTCGAACTGGCTGATTTGATAGCCTTTCGGCAGGTCGGGGTAGAAATAATTCTTGCGCGCAAAAATCGATTGCGGCGCAATGGTGGCGCCAATCGCCAGCCCGAACTGGATTGCGCGTTCGACTGCGCCCCGGTTCATCACCGGCAATACGCCGGGCAGCGCCAGATCGACTGGGCAAGCCTGGGTGTTGGGTTCAGCACCGAAACGGGTCGATGCCGCACTGAAAATTTTGGATTGGGTCGAGAGCTGGGCGTGCGTCTCAAGGCCGATTACGACTTCCCATTGCATATTTTTCCTTGCTCGCTAAATAAAGCGTCGGTGATGGATCGATTCTTGGAGGGCTTATGCAAAATACTGTTGTGTTCCAGTAGTGCAGGCCTCCGTGCCTGCATGCAGGCACGGAGGCCTGCACTACTTAAAATAGTTAGATTCCGGCTGGTGCGCGCTGATGCCAGTCGGTCGCTAGCTGGAACTGGTGGGCTACATTGAGCAACTGGGCTTCGGCAAAATAATTGCCGATGATTTGCAGACCAACCGGGCGTGTCGCATTTTTTTCGCCCTGGCCGAAGCCGCACGGGATCGACATCCCCGGCAAGCCGGCCAGGCTGGTCGATAGGGTGAAAATATCGGCTAAATAATTGGCGACCGGATCGTCGGTTTTGTCGCCCAGATCCCACGCTACGCTGGGCGCTACCGGCCCCATGATGACATCGCATTGCGCAAAGGCATGCTGAAAGTCTTGCGCAATCAGGCGGCGGATTTTTTGCGCCTGCAGGTAATACGCATCGTAATAGCCGTGGCACAGCACGTAGGAGCCAACCAGAATGCGGCGCTGGACTTCCTCGCCGAAACCTTCGGCGCGGGTCTTTTTGTACATGTCCGACAAGTCCGTGTATTCCTTGGCGCGATGGCCATAGCGCACGCCATCAAAACGGGACAAGTTGGACGATGCTTCAGCCGGTGCGATCACGTAATACACCGGAATCGATAGCGCAGTATTCGGTAGCGAAATATCAACCAGAGTTGCGCCGAGCTTTTCATATTCCTGCAAGGCGGCGCGGATCGCTTGTTCGACGTCGGACGCCAACCCGATGCTGAAATATTCTTTCGGCAAGCCGATGCGCAAGCCTTGCAGCGGTTGATTCAGGTCGCGACTGTAGTCCTCAATGTCGCCGCCTTTGCCGCATTCGAGGCTGGTCGAGTCGCGCGCATCGAAGCCGGCCATGGTACTTAACAATAGCGCGCAATCTTCGGCCGTCCTGGCCATCGGGCCGGCTTGATCCAGCGAGGAAGCAAAGGCGATCATGCCGAAGCGCGATACCCGGCCGTAGGTCGGTTTGATGCCGGTAATGCCGCACAGCGCGGCTGGTTGGCGAATGGAGCCGCCGGTATCGGTGCCGGTGGCGGCCGGCGTCAAACGTGCCGCTAGTGCTGCCGCTGACCCGCCGCTCGACCCGCCTGGTACAGCGCGCTTGTCCCAGGGATTTTTGACCGGGCCGAAGAACGAATTTTCATTGGCGGAGCCCATCGCGAATTCGTCGCAATTGAGCTTGCCCAAAGTCACCATGCCAGCGGCATTGAACTGTTCCACCACGGCGGCATCGAACGGGCTGGTGTAATTTTCCAGCATCTTCGAGCCGGCAGTCGAACGCCAGCCGCGCGTCACAAAAATATCCTTGTGCGCAATCGGAATCCCGGTCAGCGGCGTAGCTTGATTGCCGGCAATGCGGGCGTCGGCGGCTGCCGCCTGTTGCAAGGTCAGCGCTGCATCCACATGCAAAAAGGCATTCAGGTCGCTGCGCTGGATGCGCTCCAGATGCAGCGCCGCCAGTTCGGTGGCGGAAATCTGTTTGGCCTGGAGCAGGGCCGAGAGTTGTTTGATGGTTTTGGTATGCATGAGGTCGGTATTCATTCAACGTAAAAGTTGCGCTGCAACTCACTTCGCTCCTCTCTCCCGCTTGCGGGAGAGAGGGCGGCCGTGGCGGTGCGTCAGGCCGGCGGCGGCTTATTCAATTACTTTGGGCACCAGATACAAGCCATCCTGTGTGGCGGGGGCGACTTTTTGATAATCTTCGCGCCGGTTGGGTTCGGTCGCCAGGTCTTCCCGCAGCCGCAGCGCCAAGTTGGGCATGTGGGCGGCGATCGGATGGCTTAAAGGTTCGATGCCAGTGGTATCGACTGCGCGCATTTGCTCGACCAAGGCAAAGATGCCATTGAGTTGCTGCAGCGATGTGGCGGCTTGCGCTTCACTTAGTTCGAGTTGCGCCAAATGGGCGATTCGTTTGACGTCGGAAATGGTTAATGACATGGCTGGCTGGCGCTTGAGTGCGCATGAAAGGATGGGAAAATTATTTTGGTGGTGCAAAACCGCGTCAAAATTGCGCTATGTCCAATAATTTGCGACCTGAGTTTGGCCTGTGTTCGGCCATAGTTCCACTGAATTATAAGGTAGAATGCCCGGTTGATGCCTTGCTGGCGCGCGCGGTGCATCGCTGCAGGCACATACAACCACCTCAAAATGCTTAAGCGCACTATTGTTGCGCATCAGGACACTTCATGTTTGGATTTTTACGCAATTATTTTTCGAATGACCTGGCTATCGATCTGGGTACTGCCAACACGCTGATTTACGTACGAAGCTTGGGTATTGTGCTTGATGAACCGTCGGTGGTCGCGATTCGCCAGGAGGGTGGGCCGAACGGCAAAAAAACCATCATGGCAGTCGGCAAGGAAGCCAAGCAAATGCTGGGCAAAGTGCCCGGCAACATTGAAGCGATCCGCCCCATGAAAGACGGCGTGATCGCCGATTTCACAGTCACCGAGCAAATGCTCAAGCAATTCATTCGCATGGTGCATGACACCAAATTTTTCAAACCGTCGCCGCGCATCATTATTTGCGTGCCTTGCGGTTCAACCCAGGTCGAGCGCCGCGCGATCCGGGAGTCGGCGCTGGGAGCTGGCGCTTCGCAAGTATTTTTGATTGAAGAGCCGATGGCGGCCGCCATCGGTGCCGGTTTGCCAGTGTCGGAAGCAACCGGCTCAATGGTGGTCGATATCGGCGGCGGCACCACCGAAGTCGGCATCATCTCTCTCGGCGGCATGGTCTACAAAGGCTCGATTCGGGTCGGCGGCGACAAGTTCGACGAAGCCATCGTTAATTACATCCGGCGCAACTACGGCATGTTGATCGGCGAACAAACCGCTGAAATGATCAAGAAAACTATCGGCTCGGCTTTTCCTGGCTCGGAAGTCAAGGAAATGGAAGTCAAGGGACGCAACCTGTCGGAAGGCATCCCGCGCTCTTTCACTATTTCCAGCAATGAAATCCTGGAAGCGCTGACGGATCCTCTCAACAACATCGTCTCTGCAGTCAAGAATGCGCTGGAGCAAACACCGCCGGAACTGGGTGCCGATATTGCCGATAAAGGCATGATGCTCACCGGTGGTGGCGCTTTGTTGCGCGACCTCGACCGTTTGCTGATGGAAGAGACCGGGCTGCCAGTCATCGTCGCTGAAGACCCGCTGACCTGCGTGGTGCGCGGTTCCGGCATGGCGCTCGAGCGCATGGATAAGTTGGGTTCGATTTTTTCACACGAATAAACAGTGCGATATTGGTAAGTTGCCAAGGTTGCAATTAAGGTTGCAATTAAGGTTGCAACTGATGCTATGTACAAAAAATTCAGTCCACGAAAAACACGAAAGACACGAAAAAACTTTCTCTGCCGCAGTCGAAAGGATGGCGTTATGCATTCTTTCCTGTACTTCGTGTCTTGCATGCACCGTATGTAACATCAGTTAGATTAGATTGACTTGAATGCAATACAGTCCACCGCCACTTTTCAAGCAAGGTGCTTCGGCACGGGTGAAAGTGGTATTTTTCGCATTGATCGCAATCGTATTGCTAGTGGTCGATTCCCACCTGCGTTCGCTCGGCCTGATTCGGCAGGCGGTTGGCACTGCGCTCTATCCCCTGCAGATGGTGGCGCTGATGCCGCGCGATGCCGCATATCAGGTGAGCGACTATTTTTCATCGGTTGCGACGCTGCAAAACGAAGTCAACGGCTTGCGACTGCGGCAACTCCAGAATGCCCCGGTAATCCAGCAATCGCAGCAACTGACAGCAGAGAACGGCCAGTTGCGCAAACTGATGGCGGCGGCCGAGCGCTTGTTGGTTCAGTCGGTGTTGGCTGAAATTCTGTACGATGCGCGTGATGCCTATAGCCGCAAGATTGTGGTCAACCGTGGCGCCCGGCATGGCGTGGCTGCCGGGCAACCGGTCATTGATGATGTAGGGGTGGTGGGCCAAGTTACGCGGGTATTTCCCTTTACCTCGGAAATCACGTTATTGACGGATCGGGATCAAGCTATTCCCGTGATGACCGTGCGCAATGGCTTGCGCAGCGTGGCGTATGGTCATGGCCAATCCGGGCTGCTTGATTTGCGCTTCATTGCAGTCAATGCCGACATCCAGAAGGGGGATGTGCTGACGACTTCCGGTATCGACGGAATTTATCCGGCCGGCTTGTCGGTGGCACGCGTGGTGCAAGTTGAGAATATATTGAACGATCCTTTTCTACGCGTGACCAGCGCGCCGCTGGCCGAGCTTGGCAACAACAAGCAGTTCCTGATTTTGCTGGCGCATGCAAAACAACAGATCCATGCTCCAGCAATCGTTGGCAAGGACAAGCAAGACGCGAATAAGCCAGGCAAGGCCAGGCAAAATACAAGTAAGCAGGAAAAGGTCAAAGAACGGGTTGGCCCGCTGCGTGCGGCGGATAATCCCAAAAAATCCGCCAGTGCTGCGCTTAAACACCCGGAATCCGCGCAATGAGCCGCCCCCATTACATCCTGTTGCCGGCCAACCCCTGGTTCATTTTTTTGAGCCTGGTCGGTGCATTCCTGCTGAATTTACAACCGCTGGGCGGCTGGATTGGGATGCCCGATTTTGTCGCGCTGGTGTTGGTATTCTGGAGCATCCACCAGCCGCGCAAGGTGGGTATCGGCGTTGCATTCTTGATGGGTTTGCTGATGGATGTGCACGATGCGGCCCTGCTGGGTGAAAACGCACTGGCTTACACCTTGCTATCCTATTTTGCGATCACTATTCACCGCCGCGTGCTGTGGTTTCCCACCCTGTCGCAGATTTGGTACATCCTGCCTTTATTGCTCATGACGCAGTTGGTGCAGATGCTGGTGCAACTGCTCGTCAGCGGCAAGATGCCTGGCTGGGCGTTTTTCCTGGAGAGCTTTGTCTCAGCTGCCTTGTGGCCGCTGGTGACAGGGCTGTTGCTGGCGCCGCAGCGGCGGTCCATCGTCCGGGATGAGACGCGACCGCTGTGAGGCTATATGATGCGGTGGCGGAAAATGCATGACTGAGTTCAAGAATACCGAGCGTGAATTATATTTCTTTCGCCTGCGGCTGACGGTGGCGGGTATCTTCGTATTGGTCTGCTTTGGCTTGCTGTTGTCACGCTTCCTGTGGTTGCAGGTCTACAGGCATGACGATTATGCAGCACGGGCTGAAAATAACCGGATCTCGATCACCCCGCTGGTGCCTAACCGTGGGTCCATCATGGACCGCAATGGCGTCATTCTGGCGCACAATTATTCGGCTTATACGCTAGAAATAACGGTTTCCAAGCTGGACCGCAAGCTCGACGATGTGATTGATGAACTGTCAACACTAGTTAATATTGACGCCAGGGATCGCAAGCATTTCAGGAAGCTACTGGATGAATCCAGGAAATTGGGAAGTTTGCCGATCCGCACCCGGCTTACCGATGAAGAGGTGGCCCGTTTCACCGTACAGCGTTACCGCTTTCCTGGCGTCGATATCCAGGCCCGGCCGTTTCGGCAGTATCCGTTAAACGAATCGGCCGCGCACGTAATCGGCTATATCGGCCGCATCAGCCAAAGGGATGCCGATGTCATCGACGAGTCGGATGACGCTGCCAACTATAACGGCACTAACTACATCGGCAAGAATGGCCTGGAAAAAAGTTATGAGACAGCGCTACATGGCACCACCGGCTACGAAAAGGTCGAAGTCTCAGCCAGCGGCAAAGCGGTGCGCACCTTGTCCAGAACGCCGGCCGTGCCCGGTAATAATCTGATCCTGTCGATCGATATGGAGTTGCAGCAAATTGTCGAGCAAGCATTCGGCGACCGGCGCGGCGCCTTGGTGGCAATCGAGCCGAATACAGGCGATGTATTGGCTTTCGTATCCCGGCCATCGTTCGATCCGAACCTGTTTGTGGAAGGCATCGACCAGCAAAGCTGGGAGGCATTGAACGATTCGATCGATCGACCGTTGTTCAATCGCCCACTGGCAGGCACCTATCCGCCGGGATCAACCTACAAGCCATTCATGGCGCTAGCCGCACTGGAGCTCGGTAAGCGCACACCCGAGATGGCGATCCGGGACCCCGGTTATTTTAATCTGGGCAACCATACATTTATGGATGACAAGCCCGGTGGTCACGGCACGGTCGATATGTATAAATCGATCGTCCAGTCGTGCAATACTTACTATTACATGCTGGCCAATGACTTGGGTGTGGATACCATACACGATTTCATGAAGCCGTTCGGCTTTGGTCAACTGACCGGAATCGATCTGGAGCATGAACGCACGGGCCTGCTGCCGTCTACCTCGTGGAAACGCACGGCTTACAAAGATGCAGCGCAACAAAAATGGTATGGCGGTGAAACGATTTCACTTGGCATCGGTCAAGGTTACAACGCGTTTACGCCATTGCAATTAGCGCATGCGGTAGCCAACCTGGCCAACAATGGCGTGGTAATGAAGCCGCATCTGGTCAAGATGGTGGAGAATACGCGCACCCGCGAGCGCACACTTACAGTGCCGAAGGAAAGCTACCGCATCAAGCTGGCGCAAAAGAATATCGACTTTATCAAGCGGGCTATGGTGGGCGTCACGCAGGAAGGTACGTCCTCGCGGGTATTTACCAATGCCGGCTATGAATCGGGCGGCAAGACCGGCACCGCGCAGGTTACCGGCATGAAAAAAAATGAGAAATACAATGCCAAAACGAGGGCGGAACGTTTGCTTGACCATTCGTTGTACACGGCTTTTGCGCCGGCTGACAAGCCGCGCATTGCGATTGCCGTGATTGTTGAAAACGGCGGCTTCGGGGCTGCTGTTGCGGCTCCCATCGTCAAAAAAGCGCTTGATTACTATCTGCTAGGCAAGCGGCCGCAAGACCCCTCGAACCCGGTTACTGCCAGCAGCAAGCGCGCGGGCTCAAACCCGAACCTGCCGGCAGCATCCGCCGCTAGTGCAAAACTGGTGGCGAGCGATCCCCATCTTTATGAGGACTAACATCCTAAAAACGGCAGTTGACCGCTTAAGTTAGCTTCGATAAGCGCGTGAATTTATTAAGAGAATTTATGATCGATATTCATACACGGCCGCAGTTGCTGCCCGCACGTCATGCTTGAGAAGCGCCACCCGTGGCAGGTCGTCAAGCCCTTCGTATACGTATTCGACGGGCCGCTGGCGCTGATCGTGTTCCTGATCGTGGCGACTGGAATCGTCACCGTGTATTCGGCCGGCATTGATTTCCCGGGCCGGATTGAAGATCATTTGCGCAACATCCTGATTGCGTTTGGCGTGCTATGGGTTGCTGCCAGCATCCCACCGCAAACGTTGATGCGCATTGCAGTGCCGGTGTATACATTGGGTATTACCTTGCTGGTGGCGGTGGCTGTATTCGGCCTGGTGAAGAAAGGTGCGCGGCGCTGGATCGATCTCGGCGTGGTGATCCAGCCGTCTGAAATCATGAAAATTGCGATGCCGCTGATGCTGGCCTGGTTCTTCCAGAAACGTGAAGGCAGAGTTCACTGGCGCGAGTTCCTGATTGCCGGCCTGTTGCTGATAATCCCGGTCGGCCTGATCGTCAAGCAGCCCGATTTGGGGACTGCGGTACTGGTGCTGGCAGCCGGGTTTTATGTGATTTTCCTGGCTGGATTGTCTTGGAAAGTGCTGTTAGGCCTAGTTCTCGCGGTTGCCGCCAGCCTGCCAGTGGCCTGGACTCTGTTGCATGATTATCAGCGTGCGCGGGTGATGATGTTGATTGATCCGACCCTGGATCCGCTGGGCAAGGGCTTTCATATCATCCAGTCAACCATCGCAGTCGGCTCCGGCGGCATTTACGGCAAGGGCTGGCTGCATGGCACGCAGTCGCATCTCGAATTCATTCCCGAGCGCACTACCGATTTTATCTTTGCAGTCTTTTCCGAAGAATTTGGCTTAATCGGCAATATCTTTCTGCTTAGTCTGTATGCGCTACTGGTAATCCGGGGCCTGATGATCGCAGCCAATGCGCCGACCTTGTTCACGCGATTGTTGGCGGGAGCGATTACGCTGATTTTCTTTACTTACGCATTTGTCAATATGGGCATGGTCAGTGGTATTCTGCCGGTGGTAGGCGTACCGCTGCCGCTGATGAGTTATGGCGGCACCGCGATGGTGACGCTGGCCTTGGGCGCCGGAATTCTGATGAGCATCCAACGCCACCGTAAGCTGATACAAACTTGAATCGGATTTTGCAGCACCTGCGCGAATCTGAACAGCGCTTGTTACTTATTGAAGTAAGTGGGAGTACACTTAAAAATACGTTCTTTTCCGCAATTTTTGCATGTATATCAGAAAATACAATGCGCAGTATAAATATTCTGGAGCGGCTTCAAAGCCGGCTAGCGCTATTCTATGCAGTTCGCGTGGAATAGCGCCGGTCATTCAATTTAGCGCCATCAGGAGTGCATGATGCAGTTCGGCAAATACCCCCCAGCCAGGCTGGTAAACCTCCCATATGGCGTGGTGCTGTTATCGGCCGCGCTGCTGTGGGGCTGTAGTAGTCTACCGAAGACGGCAACGCCGACCTCAGGCCAGTCCGGCACTGCCGTCAAGCAGCAGCACACTGCGCGCTATCCAGCCCTGCCGGCTGCCGGCTCCGGCCGTGGCGGCTATTACAAGGACGATGGCCCAGGCGCTAATCCGCCTGAAGATCTGCTTGCGATACCGGACGCCGATCCGAAAGTAGAACCTTATTCGACTCGTGCCAACCGGCCGTATGTGGTGTTCGGCCAGACCTATACGCCGATTATGGAAGAAGTCCCGTTGCGCCAGCGCGGCATCGGCAGTTGGTACGGCCAGAAGTTTCACGGTCAGAAAACTTCTTCCGGCGAACTGTACGACATGTACCAGATGACGGCTGCGCATCCGACCCTACCGATTCCGTCTTACGCGCGCGTGACCAACCAGGTCAATGGCAACCAGGTGATCGTGCGTATCAACGACCGCGGACCATTCCATTCCAGCCGGATCATAGACCTGTCGTATGTTGCTGCGTTGAAGCTGGGCTATCTGGGCAAGGGCAGCGGCGAACTAGAAGTCGAGCGTTTGCTACCGGCGGATATTGCCCGTATCCAGAGCGAGAAACACAGTGAGCCGCAACTGCTTGCGAAGACACAGCTGCCGCCGATGCCGGTAGCGATGGCAGCCGCTGAACCGGACGTAAATAGAGCGGATAACGGTTTTTATTTGCAGTTGGGCGCTTATGGACAAGCCTATAACGCGCATTCGATGCGTAGCCAGTTGGCGCAGAATTGGGCTGGCACCTTGCAGCCGATCGAAGTAGTGCAGACCGGAGCGCTGTATCGCCTGTACAGCGGGCCGTATATGAATCGCACTGAGGCGCAGCAGGCGGCGCAAAAGATGCAATCTTCCGGCGCCGCCATGCCGTTCATCGTGCAACGTTGAATTCTTCCACGGTGTTTTTTGACGGCTTTTGCAGCTGTGGAAACATCGCGCATCGTCCAGTCGGGCGAAGCTGCTATCCGCCCGTGGCTTCAATGTCGGCCAGGCATTCCTGCCCTCTTGGCGTGATGTCGAATGCGCGCGATTCTAAGCCAGGATTGATGTAGCCTTTTTTGCTCAGGAAGGTAACAACATCGGCCTCCAGTCTGGCGAGCGGGTCTGTCGATACGGCGCGCAGCGCATCGATGCAGCGCTGGGCAAATAATGTTTTTTGCCCTTTCTCGGTGAGTGTCAGGCTACCGTCTTTTCCATGCACAAGATATTTCAGGCCGGCAAGGCGCTTGGTGTTTCTTGCCACGCACGCGTTTGCCTTGGTAAACTTGGGCATCTTACTGACTTGTCCAAGCGCGTCAAATTCATCTTTTGTCAAACTATTGTTCATTCCGATTTCCTATGAGAAAACTTTCTGTACTGTTTTTGCCCCGATAGCATCGATGCATTTTTGGCCTTTTAGTACCAAGCCGGCTGATCGGGCACTACGCTCCAAAAAAATACACAATACTGCTTTTGTGTATTTCTAACGGTGCTTTCAGGTATTGCTGGAGTGATTATTTTTGGCTCATACTCCCCAAAAAATTAGATTTTTTGCATTGCGCATCATGGCGCAAATGATGCTGGGCAAAGCGGGATATTTTGCTTTTCTCTATAGCAACACCTAATGCGAATAGAGTCCAATAATTACACAACAAATCCATTGTCGATCTATACGCTTACTCCGCTTTTATGACTAATGCCCGCTCATACAGCGCATTTTTCTTGTGTCCTGTGATGTGCGCGGCCAGCGTTGCGGCCTGTTTGACTGTGCATTCTGCCAGCAGGATGCGCAACACGCGCTCGGCTTCGGCGCCATCCTCTTCGGCGGCGGGCGGTGCACCTTCCAGCAGCAGCACGAACTCACCTTTTTGATGGTGCGCATCCTGCGCCACCCAAGCGGCGGCGTCGGACAAATGACAACGATGGACTTCCTCGAATAGCTTAGTCAATTCCCGGGCGAACACGATTTGACGCTGGCCCTCGAACACCGCCGCCAACGCATCGACCACCGCGCTAATGCGGTGCGGCGCTTCGTAAAATATCAGGGTTGCCGCCATGTCGCGCAAGCTGTGCAGCGCAGCGTCCCGTTGCCGGGCCTTGGCCGGCAGAAAGCCGACAAAGTGGAACTGGTCGCAGACCAGACCGCTGGCAGACAAGGCGGCGATGGCGGCCGAGGGGCCGGGCAAAGGCATCACGCGTAAGCCCGCCGCACGCACCGCATCGACGATGCGCGCACCCGGGTCTGAAATGGCCGGGGTGCCGGCGTCCGACACCAGCGCGATGCGTTCGCCGGCTTGCAGGCGCACTATCAGTTTTTCAGCGATTTCACGCTCGTTATGCTGATGCGCGGCAATCAGTTTTTTGGACAAGCCGTAGCGCATTAGCAAGTGGCCGGTATTGCGGGTATCTTCGCAGGCCACCGCGTCCACCAGCGCCAGCACGTGCAAGGCGCGCAGCGTGATGTCGGCGAAGTTTCCGATCGGTGTTGCCAGCACATATAATGTGGACGCGGGATACACTTGGCGCGCCACTTCATCCATCAATGGCAAAGCGCCCGAGGCATTATTCGAATCAGGATTCATGAGGAGTGGTCAATGTCGTACCAATGGATAAAAATTCTGCTGTTGTGCAGCGCGTTGGTGGGCTGCAGCAGCGTTAGCCTGGCCCCGATATTTGACCGCTGCGGCGCAGCGAATGCATTGTGCGCGCCTGTGCCGGCAAATACAACCATGCCGGCGGCAACAGCGACACCACTTCCCGACACTGGGTTCCAGCTTGTGCCTGAGGCACAAACCAGCAGCGTGGCCGCAGCGGATGTGGCAGTATTTATGCCGGGAAAACCGCTTACGGCGCGCATCGCGCTGTTGTTGCCGCTACGTTCTGAAACCCTGGGCACAGCGGCCGAGGCGGTGCGAGCCGGTTTCATGGCGGCGTATGCGCGCGAGCAGGAAGGCGTTACCGTCACCGTGATCGCTACCGACGATGTGGCGGCGCAAACCCTGTCGGCTTATCTCGATGCGCAAGCCAGCCAGGATGTGATTGTCGGCCCGCTGTCGCGCAGCGGCGTATCGGCAATTGCGCAAAGCGGTGCGGTGCGCATTCCTACCATCGCGCTAAACCAGCCGATGTTGGGAGCACGGGAAGAGGCGGCAGCGCCCTTGCCGCCGAAAATGCTGGCGATGGGCTTGTCGCTCGAAGATGAAGCGCGCCAGGTTGCGCGCTGGGCCAGTCTGGATCATCCCGGTGCCAGCGCCTTTGTAGTCGGTGCAAATATAGCCTGGCAACGTCGTGCCGCCAGTGCCTTTACGGCAGAGTGGCGGCGTCTGGGCTTATCGTCGCAATCGATCGAGTTGGGCCTGGTTGACGGCTATTTGAACGCGACTGCTCTGGCACAATTGCGTAGCCGGCTGCAGAACGAACGGCCGGTGCTGTTATTCGTGTCGATGGATGCTGGCCTAACCAGACAGTTGCGCCAGGCAATCGGCACCGAAGTCCCGGTCTACGGCACCTCGCAAATCAACCCATTGATTGGCGCCGATAGCGCGGACAAGTCAGCCGATCCTTTAGTTGAAGGACTGCATTTTGTAGATCTGCCTTGGCAACTGCAACCTGACCACTCGGCAGTGATGGCTTACCCGCGGCTGGTTACGGGCGCCGACCAGAAAAGTAATCCTGATATGGAGCGCTTGTATGCGCTGGGGATCGACGCCTACCGTGTGGCTCATGAAATCTCTGCGGCCCGCGAACAATTCGAGATTGACGGCGTGACCGGCCGACTGGCGGTAACTTTCGGCCCTGGCAGGGCTAGTTTCGACCGTATTACGCTACAGGCGGTGTATCAGGACGGGGCGATGTTGTTGCCAGGCATGCGTTAACGGCCGTGGCGAATACCACCACAATTCAGGAAGGCGCCATGGCCGCCCTCTCTCCCAGCCTCTCTTCCGCAAGCGGGAGAGAGGAGCGAAGTGAGCCGCTACGCGACTTTCACGTTAAACGATGAGCCTGTTTGATGCGCTGCCCCGGCTGCTCGGCGCCAACCGTCGTCGGACCGAGCAGCAAATCAAAGGCCAGGCCGGCGAGGATGCCGCGCTGGCTTATCTGGCGGCACAGGGACTAACGCTGCTGCAGCGCAATTTCCTCTGCAGGGGCGGCGAGATCGACCTTGTCATGCAGGAAGGTCAGGTGCTGGTCTTTGTCGAAGTGCGCCGGCGCGCCAATCTACGACACGGCGGTGCTGCCGCCAGCGTGACCCGCAGCAAACAGGCGCGCCTTATTATTGCCGCGCAAATCTATTTGCAACGTTACCGGATGCCGCCAGCCTGCCGTTTCGACGTGATTGCAATGGATGGCGAACAGTTAGAATGGCTGAAAAATGCCATCGATACCTAATCCGATTCCAATCACTGCTCTATAATTCCAACATGATGACAAACCAACGCATTCTCGACCACTTCCGCGAAAGCGCCGAACTCAAGATGCAGGCCGCATCCCAGTTGGCCGAGCCGATTGCACAAGCTATCGAGCTGATGTTCATGGCGCTGTCCAACGGCAACAAGATTCTGGCCTGCGGCAATGGCGGCTCGGCTGCCGATTGCCAGCATTTCGCGGCCGAACTGGTGGGCCGTTTCGAGCGCGAACGCTTGCCCTTGCCGGCGCTGGCGCTGACTACCGATAGCTCGATTTTGACTGCGGTGGGGAACGATTATGGTTATCGCGACATCTACTCCAAGCAAGTGCAGGCCTTCGGGCAATCCGGCGATGTCCTGCTGGCAATATCCACCTCGGGCAATTCAGCCAACGTGATAGCCGCAATCGAAGCCGCAATGGAGCGCGACATGCGCATAGTGGCATTGACCGGTAACGACGGCGGCGCCATCGGCAGGCAGATCGGCCATGCGGATGTGCATATTTGCGTGCCGCACGAGCGCACCGCGCGGATCCAGGAAGTCCATTTGTTGACGATTCATTGTTTGTGCGACGGTATCGATGTCGCATTATTTGGGGGGGATGGTAATGATTGAGCAACAAAAGAATTTGCAACCGCGTTGGCAGCAACGCTGGCAGCTAGTCAGGCGTCCGCTGGCCGCAGTCGTATTATGCACTAGCGTACTGGTCAGCTTGCAGGGCTGTGTCGGGATGATGGTCGGCGGCGCGGTGGTGGGAACGCTGGCGGCGACTGACCGGCGCACGCTCGGTGCGCAAACGGAAGACAAGGCTATCGTCGTCAAAGGCGAACTACGCATTCCGAATCTGGTGGGCGATGCGGGGCACGTCAATGTGACCAGCTTTAATCGCCGGGTGCTGCTCACCGGGGAAGTGCGCGATGCGCAAATGAAAGCTGCAGTCGAACGCGAAGCACAAGAGATCGAAGGCGCCAAAGCGGTGGTCAATGAACTGGAGATCGCCGGTCTATCGAGTTTTACGTCCCGTGCCAACGACACCCTGATCACCGGCAAAATCAAGGCGTCCTTCGTCGACGCCAAGGACATGTATGCCAATTCGGTCAAAGTGGTGACCGAGCGCGGCAGTGTCTACCTGATGGGACGCGTTACCCAGCGCGAAGGCGAGCTTGCCGGTAGTATTGCCAGCGGCGTGGCCGGCGTACAAAAAGTGGTCAAGATATTCGACTACATTTCGGAAGACGAGCTGCGCTCGTTATCGAATGAGCAGGAACCTGCACATTAAACATTAGCCCCGGTTGACAACGGCGGCGCGCACCTGCGCCGCAGAGTCCTTATAATGACGTCGCGCAATTATAAATTTACCAATAGCACTGGATAAATATCCCATGGAATCCCCTGACAAAAAACGCCCTTGGCTTGGCGTGTTCGTAATTATTGCTGTGCTGGCGATCGCGGTTGCCGGCTATTTTTCACTGGCCACTCGTAGTGCAGCGCCGCAACTCACCTACACCAGCCTCTCCGGGGAAAAAATAACTTCCCAGAGTTTGCGCGGCAAGGTGGTGATGGTCAATTTCTGGGCGACCTCATGCGTTACCTGCATCAAGGAAATGCCTGACATGGTCAAGACTTACAACAAGTTCCAGGGCAAGGGGCTGGAATTTATCGCCGTCGCGATGAGTTACGACCCGCCAAATTATGTGTTGAACTACGCCAAAACCCGCAGCCTGCCGTTTAAAGTCGCGCTCGATACCGATGGAGCGGCAGCCAAGGCATTCGGCGACATCAAGTTGACCCCGACCACTTTCGTGATCGATAAAGAAGGCAATATCCTCAAGCGTTATGTCGGTGAACCCGACTTTGCGGAACTGCATCAGTTGCTGGGGAAAGCGCTGGCGGCTTGAGCTTCTGAACCGCATGCAAAAAAGCGCCAGTGGCGCTTTTTTGTTGCGTTGTAAAATGCATACAATCCCCTGTAATTTTTATTACCGCATAGAATACATGCGGTCTAATCCTCTATTTTAAGCATACTCCAGCTCTTTTTAAGTAATCGCAACTGCTCAGTTCGTGATGTCGATGTGCGCAATGAGGCTGAATAGCAACAATGAATAGCCAAAAAAATCCGCCACTAGCAAGCGTGGCGGATTTTTTGGATTGGCAAGTTTTATTTCTTCTTCAAGGGTGCTGCGGCCATGGTTGGCTTGGCTGCTTCACCCAGTTCCCTGGCGGTTTTTGCCACTAAAAAATCCATTACTTTCAGCGCGGCGTCCTGCAACGCGGCTTCCGGCTGACTACCGTTCAAGCCGGCACCGGCGATCGATGGCGAGGTAATATAGTGGCCGCCGACGGCAACAGTGGGTACGCCATCGATTTTATAGTCTGCCTGCAATTGGGTGGCGGTGCGCACTTTGGCTTGCACCCCGAAGGAATTGTACATGTCGACGAATTTCTTCTTGTCCACGCCCTGTTTGGCAATAAAGTCGGCAATCGATGCATCCTTGTCAAGCGGTTGGCGCTCGACGTGGATTGCCCTGAATATTTTTGCGTTCAACTGCGATGCAAGACCGAGCGCGTCAAGTGCGTAATACAGGCGCTGTTGCGGCACGAAAGATTCATTGAAGGCGACCGGTACCCGCTTGAAAACGATATTGTCGCCCTGCTTTTTGAGCCATTCCACCAACGACGGTTCGAATGCATTGCAGTGCGGGCAGCTATACCAAAAAAATTCGGTAACTTCAACTTTCTTGCTGGAACTGGTTTGCTGCACTTTGTCCAGCGTGCGGAAATCGACACCGTTTTTCGGATTGTCGGGAGTTGCACTGACGGACAACGCCAGCAGACTCAGGCCAAGGGTGGCAAATAGTTTGGGGAATAAACGCATACAACTTTCCTTTTCTGGTTTATTTGGGGCTACGTACGACAGCAACATCGATGCCATTCTGTGACAATTTTTCGCGGGTACCGTTCATTATTTCGATCTGGCTAAACGGGCCGACGCGCACCCGGTACAGCGTGCCGCTATCGGACAGGCGCTCGGTCACGCGCGCCTCAAACCCGAGCAACGCCAGCTTGGCCTTGGCATTGTCGGCATCGGCCTGCTCGCGAAACGCACCGGCCTGCAGATAATAAATGTATTTCTCTTCGCTGGCATCGGGTTTGGCGGCGCTGGGCTTTTCAGCCGTTGATTTTTCGACCAGCGGCGCCTTGGATTCGGCGGTCGGCTTGACGGCGGCCGGCTGCTTCGATTCCGGCAGTACCGCCGGCACGTCTTCGGCCGCCGGTTTGGCAAAGTCGCGTGCGGCTTCCTTGGCTGCGTCTTTGTTGCCGTACAACGGCTTGTTGGGATCAGCCAGAATTGCGCCGCCGCTGTCCTCGACTGCCCTCGGCTGGGCACCTTTGTTGGTGAAGGGCAAGCCGGTTTTAGTGATGCTCAGTGCGACCGCCAGCGCGATCCCCAGCCCGATGATCAGGCCGATAATCAGGCCCAGCAGAGTGCCGCCTTGCTGACCGGAGTTGCGTACAGTACTACTCTTTTTTGGGTGGGTTGCCATACTTTTCCAATTACATCGATCACATCGATTACATTTTTTCTGGAGCCGAGACGCCAATCAGCGCCAAACCATTTCGCAGTACTTGCCGCGTGGCGCATACCAGCGCCAATCGCGCCATTTTTAGCGGCACATCATCGACCAGCACCCGTTCCGCATTGTAATAACTATGCAATTCACCGGCCAAATCGCGCAGGTAAAACGCCACTTGATGCGGGCCGAGTTCTTCCAGTGCATGTTCCAGCGCCTCTGGATATTCGGCCAACTTGGCCAGCAAAGACGCTTCCCGCAGAGCCGTCAAAGGTAACAGGTCTACGCCAATCAAGGTGGTCGCGTCGCCGCCCCACAGCTCCAGCATGCGGCATATCCGTGCATGCGCGTATTGGACATAATACACAGGATTTTCGTCCGATTGGGCCAGCGCGACATCGACATCGAACACGAATTCGGTATCGGCCTTGCGCGAAATCAGGAAGAATCGCACCGCATCGCGGCCGCGCGTGAGATCGCCGGCATTGTGCTCGCCGGCCGACCATTCGATCAGGTCGCGCACCGTCACATAGGAGCCGGCGCGTTTGGAGATTTTCACCTCTTCGCCGTTCTTCATCACGGTCACCATTTTGTGCAGCACGTAATCCGGGTAGCCCTTCGGAACCCCCATATCGACTGCTTGCAGACCGGCGCGCACACGGGCGATAGTACCGTGGTGGTCGGAGCCTTGGACGTTGATCGCCTTGGTAAAGCCGCGCTGCCATTTGGCAATGTGATAAGCGACGTCCGGCACGAAATAGGTGTAGGTGCCATCGGATTTTTGCATCACGCGATCCTTGTCGTCGCCGTAGTCGGTGGTGCGCAGCCATAGCGCGCCATCTTGTTCATAGGTCTTGCCAGCTTTGACCAGCGTCTCGACCGTGGCGGCGACTTTGCCATCGCTGTACAGCGACGATTCGAGATAGTAATGATCGAATTTGACGCCAAAAGCCAGCAAGTCCAGGTCTTGCTCGCGCCGTAAGTAAGCGACCGCAAACTGACGGATCGAGTCGATATCGTCAACCGCGCCGCTGGCCGATGTCGATGCGCCGTCGCTGGCGGTAACGGTCTTGCCGGCCAGGAAATCCTGCGCAATCTCAGCAATATAATCGCCGTTGTAAGCGGATGCCGGCCAGGCGTCGTCAAGCGGCGTCAAGCCCCGGGCCCGGGCTTGCACCGATAGCGCCAGGTTGCCGATCTGGACCCCGGCATCGTTGTAATAAAATTCGCGCGTAACAGCGTAGCCTTGTGCGTCTAGCAGCGCTGCCAGCGCATCGCCCAGCGCACCCTGACGGCCGTGACCGACATGCAAGGGGCCGGTCGGATTGGCGGAGACGAATTCGACCACCACCTTCCGGCCGGCGCCGACCGTGCTTTTGCCGTACTCCGTGCCTTCCGTCAAGACAGTCGTGACTACCGCCTGCCGCGCCGCAGCCGACAGACGCAGATTGATGAAGCCCGGCCCGGCTATCTCGGCTGCTTCGATCAAGTTCCCCTGCGCCGCTTGTTCCATTAGCGCGGCAATAATCGTTTGCGCCAACTCACGCGGGTTTTTCTTCAAATGCTTGGACAATTGCATGGCGATATTGCACGCCACATCGCCATGTGCCGGATCGCGCGGGCGCTCCAGCGTGACATTTGCCTGCACTTCTGTGCCGGCCAGCAAGGGTGCCAGCGCCGCATTGAAAAGGTCGAGAATTTGTTGTTTTTGTTGGGTAAGCATGGGCAAATAGGGCGCAACGGCGTGGCCGCCCGCGATAAATTAATCGATGGGCACAATTATACTGACATGTACTTGGCCCGTACTTGGTGTGTACTGCTGCCGCCTGGCCCGCAGCAGTATAGACGTGGCGCGAACGCATCTTTGTGCACTTGGCCGGAGGCAACAGTTGATTGCTTCCAGCGCCAAAATACCGCATATTCGGCTGTGGCTGTTTGCAATGCCATTACTTTCCCTTGGAGTGTTGATGCTTGATTATTATTTTCCTGTTGCACTGGTGCCTGAAATCATCAGCGGGCGCAAGAACCGGGTCGTCGCGGCGCTACCCGCCAGCGGTCTGCCTCCGCCGATTGGCAGTCGGGTGCAATTGTATTCCGGCAGCGGTAAAAAAGATCGGGTGCTCATCGCACAAGGCCGTATCTGCGCAGTGCGACCCGTATTGCTGTGGGGCGACCTGATGGCAGTTGATGGGTGCGACTTGTCGGCTGCAGAAGCGGAAGATTTTGCGCTGGCAGAAGGGTATGCATCCTTTGAACAACTCAAGGCGTGGTGCCAGCAGCACCATGCACTACCCTTTTCCGGCTATCTGGCACAGTGGGAAGCACACCCTATCCCGATCCAGTCCCCACTTTTTTAAGTCCCGCAAATAGTCTGATACAGATCAGGGTTGCAAACAGCATAAACGGCGTGCCTGGTTTGGCTATGCTAGTATCAAATTGTTAGTTCCTTGCGCAATTGCAAGCTTGTCTGGATTGGAATAGGTTTATTAAGAATGGTTTTTGCCGCGCACTAACGACATGCATCGTCGGCACAGGCCGCCAGATTGATGCTGAAGGTTCAGATTTATTGTTGAAGACGGAGGGTATTGCTGTGGACCGTATCATTAAAAACAATTACACCAGCACGGCGCAGTTGAAGGAATTGATGACTGCACCGCCGATGACTGCAGAGCAACACACCAAGCTGATGCGCAAACGGATTGCGCATCGCAGGATGATCGAGGATGTCAAAGAAAGCCATCTGCAAAATAGCGCCGACTGGGAAATTTCCGATTAAGGCGCAACTGCCAACGATTGACTTGGAAAATAGAGCGCATGGCATATACAGGGATATAGTATAAATTTTTAAGCCTTGTTACATTGCGTAGGATATGATATTTATTCACATACTCCGTTAAAAACAAGAGAGAATCGGACTGTTATTCCGCTGATCCGGTCTTGGGCCTGGCTAGCAATGCTTTCAAATTCGCCAGCCGGTTCTGCGGCGTGATGATTTCATCCTCAGTCGGTACGGCATCGCCTTCATCTAGCTTCATTTCCTGTATGAAGCGGGAGATGTCGCAATGCACGCTTTCGCGCGCGCGCATGCGCTTCTTGCACCAGCTGACATGCAAAGTGCGCTGGGCACGCGTGATGCCGACGTACATTAGGCGGCGCTCTTCTTCGATACGGGCGCTCAGGATTTCTACCGGCACTTCGCCATCGTCGCCATTGCCCTTGTGGGGCAAAATGCCTTCTTCCACACCGACTAGAAACACGTGCGGAAACTCCAACCCCTTGGCTGCGTGCAGCGTCGACATGCGCACCGCATCAGGTTCTTCATCACGGCCTTCCAGCATTGTCATCAGCGCCACCATCTGGGTCAGATCGAGCAAACTTTTTTCGGCAGCGTTGCCGTCGCCGTTTTTACCCTTGCCGCTACCTTTTTCTTTCAGCCAAGTAGTGAAGTCGAGTGTGTTTTGCCATTTGCTCTGGGCTTGGCGGTCATCGAAGCTATCGTACAGGTAGGCTTCGTAATTGATTTCTTTCATCATGTCGTCCAGCAGTTCGGCGGCGTGCCCTTCCCGGTGCGCGTGCATTTCGAGCTGGTTGATGAAAGTGCAAAATTGGCGCAGCGGGTGCAGTTGACGGTCAGCCAATTGCGCCTCGATGCCGCCTTTGAAAACTGCTTCAAATAATGAACATTGCCACTGGCCGGCGACCTTGCCGAGGGTTTCCAGCGTCGATTGGCCGACGCCGCGCTTGGGCGTAGTGACCGCGCGGATGAAGGCCGGGTCATCATCCTGATTGGCGACCAAGCGCAGATAACTGACGATATCCTTGATTTCAGCCTTATCGAAAAAACTCTGACCGCCCGAAATCGTGTACGGGATGCGCTCCTTGCGCAGCGCCTGCTCGATCACCCGCGCCTGGTGATTGCCGCGGTACAGGATCGCGTAATCGGAATACTGGGTGCGGCGCTCGAACCGATGGGCTGACAGCATGATGGCGATTTGCTCGGCCTCCTGCTCGTTATCCTGCATGCCGAGCACTTTGATCGGCTCCCCCAGGCCGTGTTCCGACCAGAGTTCTTTCTCAAACAGTTTGGGATTGTTGGAAATCACTGCATTGGCTGCATGCAGAATGCGAGTAGTGGAGCGGTAATTTTGTTCCAGCTTGATGATTTTCAGGTCGGGGAAATCGACTTGCAAGGTTTTCAGGTTTTCTACCGTGGCGCCGCGCCAGGCATAAATCGCCTGATCGTCGTCGCCCACCGCGGTAAACAACGGCTTTTTGCCAGGCCCGGACACCAGCAGCTTGACCAGCTCGTACTGGCAGGTATTGGTGTCCTGGTATTCGTCCACTAGCAGGTAACGCAGGCGGCGCTGCCATTTATCGCGCACCGCGTCGTCAGTGCGAAACAGCTCAACCGGCAAGCGGATCAGGTCATCGAAATCGACCGCCTGATAGGCCGACAATGTGGCTACGTAATTGCGGTAAATGCGCGCGGCTTGCGCTTCGTCTTCATTACTGGCCTGGTTCAGCGCGGCGTCGGGATCGATCAGACTATTTTTCCACAGCGACATTGCGCTCTGGATGCGACGGATCAATTGCTTGTCGGTGGTGATCGCCAAATCCTGCACTAACGAAAAGCAGTCGTCGCTGTCCATGATCGAAAAACGGTCTTTCAGCCCGAGCGACTTGGCTTCCTGGCGCAAAATTTTCACGCCCAGCGAATGAAAAGTAGATACCGTCAACTGCTTGGCCTGGCGTGGTTCCTTCAGCAGTTTGGCGATGCGTTCCTGCATTTCCAGCGCCGCCTTGTTGGTAAAAGTCAGCGCAGCGACGTTTTTGGCTTCATAGCCGCAGTGTTCAATCAGATAGGCAATTTTTTGCGTGATCACGCGGGTCTTGCCGGAGCCGGCACCGGCCAGCACCAGACAGGGGCCTTCCATGTAATGGACAGCAGCGCGTTGCGGGGTATTCAGACCGTGGGACATGGCAAGGCAGACTCAAGAACAACAAGGCGGATCATTGTAGCAGCGTGCCGCACACGCATACCCTACACAAGTGGTGCAATACGGTGCCCGATAGGGCGACGACTTCTCATCGAAAGTAGACTTCAGTGATGTGATGTGCCGGATTGGCCGCGATAACTACCGGGACTGATCCCAGTCCACTCCTTGAACGCATGATTGAATGCGCTTTGTTCCTGATAACCCAATAAAAATGCGATATCCGCCAGGCTCAGATTGCGCAGACACAAATAATTCTTGGCCAGCTCGTGGCGGGTGCAGTCCAGTACCTGCTGAAAACTGGTGTCGGCTTCACTGAGCTTTCTTTGCAATGTGCGCTGGGTCAGGCTTAACTCTTGGGCGATCATGGGCAGCCGAACCCGATCTTGCGCCAGGTTTTTGACGATGGCGGCGCGCACCAGTGCGACGATGCCGCCGTCGGCTTCGGCGCGTAATTTCTCTTGCAGCAATTGTTCGGCATGCTGCTGCAGAACCGGGTACAAACCGACGTCGGCATTGGGAACTGGCCAGTTCAACAGCGCGGCATCGAAACGCGCGCAATTGAGCGGGCTGCCAAAGGTAGCGACGCTGTCGAAAATGCGCAAATGTTCACTGCAATCGCCAGGTGCCTGGTGGGTAAAGAAAATCGGTACCGCAGGTAATGGCATCCCGGCCAGCCAGTTGCCGATTACGCGAATACCGGCAAAAACACTTTCAGCCAGATGCCGGCTGGCTGAAGGGAAATTGCTGTGCCATTGGTATTCAGCAATCCCATTTTCAACTTGCAGTACCGATCGCCCCAGATCGTGGGCCAACCCTTCATAGCGCAGAGTTTGCTGGAATGCCTGCCCGAAGTCGCGGCAACTCAGCAAGATCAAACCGTAGACGTGGTAGGTTCCCAGCTTCACTTTTTCCCCGACGTGCAAGCCAAAGTGCGGATCGTCAGCCAACCGCGCACCAACATCCAGCAAACGTACATAATTTTCTGCGTCCAGCAATTCCGGCAGTGGTGATAAGCAATTTTCAGCCAGTCCGGCGGCGTTGGCGAGCGCGCGCACTGTGACGCCGCGCTCTGCCGCAACATCGAGCAGCGGCTGCAAATACGCCCCAGCTACCCGTCCGCTGGAGCGGCTAGCCGCAGCAGCAGAGGTTGGCATGATGGAACAAATCAATTGTCATGAAAGCGCAATACGTCATCGAAGTGGTTGGTTATGCTTGTTGCGACAGTCGGGTGTCCGTTTACTCTGCTGCACGGCGCACGGTTGGAATCTCGGTGTTAAAGCAATGTTCTTGCCGTCTACGGCTTCCGCCCTAGAAAAAATTGAAGCTTGCAAGTATAGCCATAGCAAACCCCGTAATGCATAAAAGGAACTGGACATGAGACGCTGGAACGGCTGGGGTGACGATACGATAGCATTCGCGCTGAATGCGGATGCACTGCAATTTCTGCAACAACGCATCGGTGCAGCGACGCCATCGATCGATGCGACGCTAGCACAGGCCTGCCGCGGCATCCCTCCTAGCCGCTTGGCGCCGCACCGCTTGATCGATACCAGCCCCGAAACCCGGATGCGCAACAGCCTCGGGCAAAGTCTGCCGGATTGGCTGAAGATGCGTTTTGGCGAGATCGGTACATTTCCAGACGGGGTTGCGTTCCCTGAAAGCAGCGAACAGGTGCGCGCATTGCTTGAGTACGCAAGCGCCTGCGGCGCGGCGGTGATTCCGTATGGCGGCGGCACCAGCGTAGTCGGTCATTTGACGGTGCCGCCAGGCGAGCAACCGGTGTTGAGCATCAACTTGTCGCGGCTGTCGCGACTCATCGATCTGGACCAGAAAGCGCAACTGGCGACTTTTGGTGCCGGTGTGTTAGGCCCCGATCTGGAAGCCCAATTGCGCGCACGTGGTTACACACTCGGCCATTTCCCGCAATCATTTGAATACTCGACGCTCGGTGGCTGGGTCGTGACGCGCTCGTCCGGCCAGCAATCGTTGCGCTATGGCCGGATCGAACAATTGTTCGCCGGCGGAAGCATCGAAACGCCAGTCGGTACACTGAATATCCCGACTTTTCCGGCTTCGGCGGCCGGTACCGATCTGCGTGAAATGGTGCTCGGTTCGGAAGGTCGGATCGGGATTTTGACCGAAGTGACGGTACGGATCACGCAGCTGCCACAGCAGGAAGTGTTTCATGCGGTATTTTTCCCGAATTGGGATCAAGCCGAAGATACGGTACGAATGATCGCCCAGGCCAAATTGCCGCTATCAATGTTGCGTCTGTCCAATCCCACCGAAACCCTGACTACCCTGACGCTGGCAGGCCACAAAAAAATGGTCGGATTGCTGCAAAGTTACCTTGGCTGGCGTGGCTGCAAAGACGACAAATGCCTGCTGATGATTGGCGCTAGCGGCCAGAAATCGACCGTCGCGAATGCAATCAAAAGCGCACTGCACATCGCCCGCAGTCATAACGGCATTCATGTCGGTCAGGCTATGGGGCAGAAGTGGAAACAGAACCGGTTCCGCAACGTGTATCTGCGCAATTCCTTATGGCAGCAGGGTTATGCGATCGATACCATCGAAACCGCATGCGATTGGCCGAAGGTCAAGCGCATGATGGCAGCGATTGAATACGCGGCGGCCGACGCGCTGGCCGGCGGTGGCGAGCGCGTGCATGCCTACACGCATCTGTCGCATGTATATGCGCAGGGCGCGAGTGTCTACACGACCTTTGTTTACCGGCTGGCAGGCAATTTTGAGCAGGATCATGCGCGCTGGCTGCGCCTGAAAACCACGGCTTGCGAAGCTATCGTGGCCAATGGCGGCACCATCAGCCATCAGCATGGCGTCGGTACCGATCACGCGCCGTACCTGGCGGCGGAAAAAGGCCCACTCGGCTTGGCAGCAATGCGCCAGTTATACCGCTATTTCGATCCAACCGGCATGATGAACCCCGGCAAATTGTTGCCGGAAGAAGCATGAATACGATGCGCCGCGCGATGTGGACTGGATCATGGCGTGAACAAATGGCGGCGCGGTTGGCGCAGGATTGGGATATTGTGATTGTCGGCGGCGGCATCACCGGCGCCGGTATCTTGCTGGAGGCATCGCGCCGTGGCCTGAAAGCCTTGCTGGTGGAGCAACGCGATTTTGCGTGGGGCACGTCGAGCCGCTCCTCAAAGCTGGTGCATGGCGGCCTGCGCTATATCAAGGAAGGCAAATTGCTGGTCACCCGCGATTCAGTGCAAGAACGGCAGAATCTGCTACAAGAAGCCGCTGGCCTGGTTGACCAGCAAAGCTTTGCATTCGCTAACTATCGGGGACGCAAACCGGGGCGTTGGCTATTCTCGCTGGGGCTGGCAATGTATGACTTGATGGCAGGCCAGCGATCCCGCCATTACTATCCAGCAGACGATTTTTTGCTGCTGGCGCCTCACAT
Organism: Glaciimonas sp.; assembly: GCA_012927585.1. Taxonomy (GTDB): domain Bacteria; phylum Pseudomonadota; class Gammaproteobacteria; order Burkholderiales; family Burkholderiaceae_D; genus AVCC01. Next base: position 163,558 of record JABBOY010000022.1, on the reverse strand, counting down.
CGAACAAGCCGGTTTGAACGGCGGCATGTGCTACAACGATGCCAAGACCGACGATGCGCGATTGGTGCTGCGGGTATTGCAGGAAGCCATCAGCGCCGGCGGAGTTGCGGTCAACTACCTGGCCGTGCGCCAATTGCTGCGCACCGATGGCCGTGCGAGCGGTGTCGAACTGGCCGATGCGATCAGCGGTGAGGTCCATCATGTCCACGCCAAAGTGATCATTAACGCCACCGGCGCGTGGGCCGACGGTTTGCGGCAGCAACAGGGCTCCCTACCAAAACTGCGTCCCTTGCGCGGTAGCCATCTGGTATTGCCGGCCTGGCGCTTGCCGGTTGCGCAGGCGATCAGCCTGATGCATCCAAAGGATGGCCGCCCGGTATTCGCCTTTCCCTGGGAAGGCGTGACCCTGGTCGGCACCACCGACCTCGATCACAATGCCGACATGCGGCTGGAAGCGGCAATCACGCCGGATGAGGTCCGCTATCTGATGGCGGCGCTCGACTACCAGTTCCCGCAATTGCAACTGACACTGGACGACATCATCGCGACCTATGCCGGTGTGCGTCCGGTAATCGATACCGGTAAAAGCGATCCATCCAAAGAAGGGCGCGATCACGCGGTCTGGCTGGAGCAAGGTTTGTTGACCGTGACGGGCGGCAAACTGACGACATTCCGCCTGATTGCGCTGGATGCGTTAAAGCATGTCGCGCCGCTGCTGCCGCACTGGAAAAATACTTTGCAAATCACACCAATTTTCAGTCAATCCCAGGCATTGCCTGCAAATGCGGCACTGACGACACAACAACGGCAACGCCTGCAAGGCCACTACGGCCGGCATGCGTGCTCAGTACTGGCAGCCGCGCAAAAAAATGAACTGAAAATCATCGATGGCACTGAAACCTTATGGGTCGAATTGCGCTGGACGGCGCGCACTGAAGCGGTAATGCATCTGGAAGACTTGCTGCTACGTCGTACCCGTCTCGGCTTGTTGTTGCGCGGCGGCGGCGCAGAAATCCTGCCGCGCATCCGGGCCATTTGCCAGCCGGAATTGGGCTGGAGCGATGCGCGCTGGGAGGCCGAGCAAACGGCTTATCTGGAATTATGGCGGCTGTGTTACAGCCTGCCACCGCAGGAGCAGATCGAAGATTGGCGTCAATCGCCGATTACAGCGCCATAGCGTAGTTACCTTAACAGCGAACAACTACAAAAAAATAAGATTACGGGGAGGCGTATGCACAGACAATATATTCTGTCGATCGACAACGGCACGCAAAGTGTGCGCGCGTTGCTATTCGATTTGCATGGCAATATCGTGGGCAAGGCGCAAGTCCATCTGGAAGCCTATTTTTCCGAACATCCCGGCTGGGCCGAGCACGATCCCGAAGATTATTGGCAAGCCGTATGCACCGCGTGCCAACGGCTGTGGGCCCAAAATCCGATACCGCCGTCTGCAATCAAAGGCGTGGCAGTAACCACCCAGCGTGGCACGATGATCAACCTGGATCGGCATGGCAAGCCACTGCGTGCGGCCATTACCTGGCTCGATCAGCGCCGTACCGACCAAGTGCCGCCGATTAATCCGCTGTGGCGGATGGCATTCAAACTGGCTGGCGTCGAAAACACGATCAATTATTTCCGTGGCGAAGCGGAAGCCAACTGGATCAAGGTCAATCAACCCGATATCTGGGACAAGACCGAAAAATACCTGATGCTGTCGGGTTACCTGAACTACCGCCTGTGCGGCAGTTTTGTCGATTCGATCGGCTCCCAAGTCGGTTATCTGCCATTCGATTACAAACGGCTCAAATGGGCCGGCCACAATGATTGGAAATGGCAGGCACTGGCGATCAAGCCCGGTTCGCTACCGGATCTGGTACCGCCCGGCGCCATCATCGGTCAGATTAACGCCGCCGCTGCCGCCGACACCGGGATACCTATCGGTACGGCGCTGGTTGCCGCCGCCGCCGACAAAGCTTGCGAAGTGATAGGCGCCGGTTGCCAGCAGCCGCATATCGGCTGCCTCAGCTACGGTACTACTGCGACGATCAATACCACCAGCACGAAATACCTGGAAGTCACGCCGTATATCCCGCCGTATCCGGCAGCAATACCTGGCTCTTACAGTACCGAAGTGCAGATTTTTCGCGGTTACTGGATGGTCAACTGGTTCAAGGAACAATTCGGCCATCATGAAAAACACCAGGCGGCGGAGCAAGGCGTCGCGGCTGAAGAGTTGTTCGATGCACTGGTCAATGCGGTGCCGCCCGGCTCGATGGGTTTGATGCTACAGCCGTACTGGTCGCCTGGCATCAAGATACCCGGCCCGGAAGCGAAAGGCGCCATCATCGGCTTTGGCGATGTGCATACCCGCGCTCACATGTACCGAGCGATACTCGAGGGCTTGGCGTATGCGCTGCGCGAGGGCAAGGAGCGCATCGAAAAACGTAGCGGCGTGCCGATTACCGAACTGCGTGTTTCGGGCGGCGGTTCGCAAAGCGACGCGGCGATGCAACTGACCGCCGACATCTTCGGCTTGCCGACCGTGCGGCCGCATATTTACGAAACTTCCGGCCTTGGTGCGGCCATCGATGCGGCGGTCGGCCTCGGCTTGTACCCTGATTTCACTAGCGCGATCAAGGCGATGACTCGGGTTGGCAAAGTCTTCGAGCCGATCCCGAAAAATCATCAAATTTATGATGCGCTATATCGTCATGTGTATCAAAAAATGTACCGGCGTCTACAACCGCTATATCGGAAAATTCAGCAAATTACCGGTTATCCGCGGCTGGACTGAAATACGCCATCGGCATGTTTCAAGTGCATCAGTAAGGTGCCGCACTTGCCCACGAAAGGCACGAAATGGTGTAATTGCCGAGACGGCAATCGGGCTGTGCAAGTGCAGTGCCAACCATACTCTCGTAGATACTGTTATCCAAACCCGCCCTCTTCTTGCTCGTGCTGCCTGACAGCGCGTGAATGTCGCACATCATGTTTTTTCGATTATGAGCGCGCGGTATATCAGTACTTAACATAAAGCAATTTGTTGGGCGCGATTACAGGATATAGTCCGGGAGAAATGTTTTCGTTACAACATGATTTTCCTTGCAGGCATGCAGTTCAAAATGCGCAATCAGCACACTTTCCAAAGGAACACTAACACAATGAATGCGCTATTAAACCGACTCCGACTATGGCAAAAATTTGTCCTTTTGGCTCTACTCGGCGTGATTCTAGTGGTCGCGCCGTTCATTCTGTATATCAATGAATCCGGCAAAGTCATTAGTACTACCCGGCTGGAAACCCGTGGCCTGGCTCCGATGCGTCTAGTTTTCCAGGCACTGAAAATGGCGCAGCAGCATCGTGGCTTGTCTGCGATGGTTTTGAACGGCAATACCGCAGCCCAGCCGAAGCGCGTTAGCAAGATGGCAGAAACCGATCTGGCCTTCGCTGCGCTTGATGCCGAATTGCACAAAAACATCACCCAGCCCGCGCTCGCCAGCGCCTGGCTGCAAACCACCAACGACTGGAACGTACTTAAGGGCAAAATAGCGCAAGGCGCGATTTCAGCACCGGAGAGCTTCGCCGCGCACACCGCAATGATTGCCCAGTTATTCAGGGTCAAATCGCTATTGATGGAATATTTCCTGCTCAGTCTTGACCCTGAAGCGCAGAGCTACTACCTGATCGACGCGGTGCTGGTGCAAGCGCCAATGCTGGCCGAGATATTTGGCCAGACGCGTGCCACGGGTGCCGGCTTGCTGGCTGCGCAGAGCGCAACGGTGGAAGATCGCATGAAAGTAATCGCATTGCTCGACAAGGCCAATGATCATTACTCAGGCGTAAGCGATTCACTCGAAAGAGCCGTTTCGCATAGCCCGCAACTCAAAGAAAAATTAGCCGCACCCAGCCAAGCTGCGCTTGCCACCGCCACTCAGGTAATCCAACTGGCACGAAACGAAATCGTCAAGGCGGAACAACTACAGTTTCCTGCCCCCGACTATTTTAACCAGTTCACGGTTGCCATCGACACCCAGTACCAGCTCAATGAAGTCGCGCTGGTGGAATTGGAAGCCATGCTCGCAGGCCGCGTCGCACAGTTGACCACTATCAGGTATCTGCTCAGCGGCGTCATCTTATTGCTTAGTCTGCTGGCGGCCTACATCAATTTCCTCATCACTCGTGGTCTGCTGCGTCAACTCGGCGGCGAACCGGCGTATGCCGCTTCAATTGTCGAAAAAATCGCTGCCGGCGATCTGGCGGCAACCATCGAACTCAAACCGGGCGACCAGTCCAGCCTATTGTTTGCGATGCGGAGCATGCGCGACCATCTGGCCACCATCGTCGGCAACGTGCGTAGCGGCACCGACTCGATAGCGGCTGCCTCCAGCCAGATTGCCGCCGGCAACTTCGACCTGTCGTCGCGTACCGAAGAACAAGCCAGCACGCTGGAACAGACCGCCGCCTCAATGGAAGAACTAACCGGCACCGTCAAGCAAAATGCCGACAATGCGCGCCAGGCCAACCAGTTGGCGGCATCGGCATCGGAAGTAGCAGTCAAAGGCGGTGCGGTGGTAGCCCAAGTGGTTGATACCATGCATGACATCAATGCCTCAGCCAGAAAAATCGCCGACATCATCAGCGTCATCGACGGTATCGCTTTTCAGACCAATATCCTGGCCTTGAATGCGGCAGTCGAGGCCGCGCGCGCCGGCGAACAGGGGCGCGGTTTCGCGGTGGTAGCCACCGAAGTGCGCAGCCTGGCACAACGCTCGGCTTCCGCTGCCAAGGAAATCAAGGCCTTGATCGACGACTCGGCGCAAAAAGTCAATGCCGGCAGCACGCTGGTGGGGCAGGCCGGCGCGACCATGCAGGAGATTGTCTCCAGCGTTAAAAAAGTGGCCGACATCATGGCCGAGATCACCTCTGCCAGCCAGGAACAAAGCCAGGGTATCGAGCAAGTCAACCAGGCGGTGGCGCAAATGGATGAAGTCACGCAGCAAAATGCCGCGCTGGTGGAACAAGCGGCAGCAGCGTCCGAAGCCCTGCAGGAGCAGGCTGCCCAACTAGCCCAGGTAGTGAGCGCCTTCAAACTCAACGGGATGTCGGCCGCTATCCCGATAGGGCGCGTTCGACACACTGCCGCGCTGCCCGTTAAGCAGCCGATTGCGGCCCGTTTGGCAAGCGGAACAGCCAAACGAAGCGTGATTGTGCATCCTAAAGCCGCCTCGGATAGCGATTGGGAAGAATTCTAAGCCCGGCCGCCTGACAGCCGAATTGCACCGGTGTATAGAAGGTTTGGTTAACGCTTTATCAGTCCAATTTTCCACAAAATACGTTCTAAGATTTGCGCATAAAACGGCAACACTTGACCGTTCAAAGGCCACCTGATTGCGTTTCTACATCAATCGTGAATGTGCAGGCAGGTGTAGACAAAACGCAGACAGTACGCAGGTACGGCCAGCGAAGCCGACAAAGTGCACGGTTGATGTAGAAATGGAATGCGTATGTTCCTGTTAAACGGATTGCTTACCTTGGCTATACCCACTGATATTTTTTGTGAAATACCCATATGACCAACGACAACCATTTCTTCAACCTGGCCGGCAAAAAAGGCCTCATTCTGGGCCTCGCTAATGAACACAGCATCGCCTGGGGCTGCGCCCAGATGGCGCGCCAGCAGGGCGCCGAGGTGGTAGCTTCGTGCCTGAGCGAAAAGGCCCGGCCTTTCATCGAACCGCTGACCAAGGCGGCCGGCATCGATCTCATGTCCTGCAACGTCGAGCAGCCGGGTGATCTGCAGGCACTGGTGGAGCACGCTGTGGCCCGGATGGGCCGACTGGACTTTGTGGTGCACTCGATTGCCTGGGCGCCGCTGGAAGACTTGCACTGCAAGGTAACCGATAGCACCAGCATCGGCTTTGCCCGAGCCGTGGAAGTGTCGTGCCACTCGTTTGCCACACTGGCCAAATTCTGCGCGCCGCATATGTCCGCAGGCGGCAGCCTGCTGACCATGAGTTATCTCGGTGCCGACGAAGCAGTCCCCCACTACGGACTGATGGGCCCGGTGAAAGCGGCGCTGGAGTCGTTGGTGCGATATATGGCGATGGAGCTGGGCCCCCAGCGCATCCGGGTGCATGCCGTGTCGCCCGGCCCCATCCTGACGCGTGCCGCTTCGGGCATTCCCGAGTTCGACGATCTCATGAAAAATGCCATTCACAAGGCGCCACTGGGCCGTCTTGTCACACTTGATGAAATCGCCAGACTCTGTGTTTTTCTATGCGCCGATGCCTCTTCGGGCATGACAGGACAGACTATTTACGTCGATGCAGGCTGCCACGCAGTAGCCTGACTTCCCGCAATTTCCTTATTTCTTACTCTATTGCCTACTGGAAAATTCCATGAACATGACCCTGAACACGGATCTGATTGAAAACGTCACATACGACGAAATCACGCTGGGCCAGAGTGCCCGTCTGCTACGTACCTTAACTCTGGCCGACATCCAGGCCTTCGCAGCAGTATCGGGCGACTCCAACCCTGCCCATTTGAATGCCGAGTACGCCATCAATACTTTGTATCATGAAGTGATTGCCCACGGCATGTGGGGCGGCGCGTTGATTTCAGCCTTGCTGGGTACGCAGTTTCCCGGCCCCGGCACTATTTATCTGGAGCAGGCGTTGCACTTCACAAAACCGGTTCGGATTGGTGACACGCTCACCGTGACGGCCACGGTGGTGAGTAAGGACGACGCTAAGAAGCATGTCGAACTGGATTGCCAGGTAGTCAACCAAAAAGGCGACCGCGTGCTGTACGGCATGGCCCGGGTGCTGGCTCCCACCAAAAAAGTGCGCCTGCCGCGCGTCCATGCGCCGCACATCCAGTTGTTTGATCCTGAAGCCCGTTTCACAGAACTACTAGCGCTAAGTACTGGCATGTCGGCAGTACGTTGTGCAGTAGTACACCCCTGCGATGTGGAGTCGCTTAGCGGTGCCATCGATTCAGCCGGCTACGGCTTGATAGTGCCTGTGCTGATCGGTCCCGAGGTACGCATCCGCCACATTGCCGAAGAAGCTGGCATCGACCTGACGGGCGTTGAAATTATCTCGGTGCCGCACAGCCATGCGGCCGCGGAAAAGGCAGCCGATATGGCCGCCAATGGTGAAGTGGAGGTGCTGATGAAAGGCAGTCTGCATACCGACGAGCTGATTCACGCGGTACTGGGCCGCCCGGCACTGCGCACTGGACGGCGCATGTCGCATGTATTCCGTTTCGATGTGCCGCTATATAGCAAGCCGCTGCTGGTCACCGACGCCGCGCTCAACATCCGCCCCAGCCTGCAGGAAAAGGTGGACATTATCCAGAACGCAATCGACTTTGCTCGCATCATGGGCGTAAAAATTCCCAAAGTCGCCATCCTGTCGGCAGTGGAAACCGTCAACCCCAACATCCCGTCCACGCTGGACGCCGCGGCGCTGTGCAAGATGGCCGAGCGGGGCCAGATCACGGGCGGCATACTCGATGGCCCGCTGGCTTTTGACAACGCCATTTCGGCCCACGCAGCGCAGGTCAAGCACATCAAATCAGCCGTGTCGGGGGATGCCGACATCCTGGTTGTGCCCGACCTGGAATCCGGCAATATACTGGCTAAACAGCTGGAGTATCTGGCGGGTGCCACCGGCTCCGGCTTGGTGCTCGGCGCACGGGTGCCGATTGCCCTGACCAGTCGTGCCGACGGCCCCATGGCCCGGGTGGCTTCGGCGCTACTGGCCCAATTAGCGGCCCATGATGCCCGCCGCAACCACCTGCATCAAGCCTGATAAGGAGTGGGACATGGCTATTCTTGCCGTTAACGCGGGCTCTTCAACCCTCAAGTTTTCCATTTATCCACGGCAAGGAGGGCAGGTGCAGCCCAGTGTGCTCGCAGGTAGTATCCAGGGGCTGGAGCCTGGTGGTGCGCCGGTATTGGACTGGACATTTAGAGGACAGCAGCAAACCCGCCAACTGCCCGCCACCACTGGCGATCCGTTTGATCAAGCCCTGCGTAGTTTAGGCGATCTGCTAGAGGGAGAACCCAGCATTCCCGCCATTGACGCCATTGCCCACCGCGTGGTGCATGGAGGACGGGATTTTTCTACCAGTGTGCTGGTTACCGACGACGTGCTGGCCAGACTGGCCAGGCTCAATTCACTGGCGCCGCTACACCAGCCGCACAACCTGCAGGGCATTCGGGCGTTTCAAAAAGCGTTTTCCGCCACGCCGCAGGTAGCGTGCTTTGACACCACCTTCCATGTAACCCTGCCCGAGGTGGATTACAGCTTTGCCTTGCCGCAGTCTCTGGCCCAGCAAGGCGTGCGCCGCTACGGCTTTCATGGCCTGTCGTATCAGTACATCATGAGTGTGTTGCTGCAGTGCAGCACGCAAGCAGGCGGCCGTGTCCTCATGGCCCACTTGGGTAACGGAGCGAGCCTGTGCGCGGCCCGGGAAGGGTATAGCTGCGCCACAACCATGGGTTTTTCAGCGCTTGATGGCCTGATGATGGGTACTCGCAGCGGTTCTTTGGATGCCGGTGTACTGCTGTACCTGTTGGAGCAGGGTTGGGATCATGATCGGCTGCAAACCCTGCTGTACAAACAAAGCGGCTTGCTGGGTGTATCCGGCATCTCGGCTGACATGCGCCGACTGCGTATCGATGGCGGCGTTGCGGCGCAGCGGGCCATAGATTTGTTTACTCATCGGGTGGTGCGCGAATCTGGTGCGCTGATCGCTTGCCTGGGCGGATTGGACGTGTTGGCCTTCAGCGGGGGCATTGGCGAACATGACGCCGTGCTGCGAGCCCAGGTGTGCGAGCGTCTGGCTTGGCTGGGAGTGATGTTGGATCCTGCACTAAATCAGCAGGCCACAGGTGATGCGGTGATGACCATTCACCAGCCAGGCAGCAGCGTGCAGGTATGGGTAGTGCCGACGGACGAAGGCCGCGTGGCGGCACAGGAGGCGGCGCGATTAATCTAATGCCACACCAAGACGCGCTGCCTGATTAATTTAATGAATGAAAAAGATAATTTGGAGTCCTGAAATGCATACTAAAAACTTGAATATCGGCCAACGGCTGGCTCTTTCTTTTGGCTGTGTAATTGCGTTATTGCTGGTGTTATCCATACTCAGCTTTAGCCGGGTTGGAACCCTTAAAAATGAAATAACCTTGACCGCCAATGACCGTTACCCGATGACGGTATTGGCCAATCAGATCATTCGTGAGATTAACGCCCAGGCACGCTACATGCGCAATGCATTGCTCATGACGAACCCGGCAGAGGTGACCAAAGAGCTCGCCCGCGTCAATGACAGCGGTAAGGCAGCAGGTCTTGCGTTCGACAATCTCGACAAGATGGTTATATTGGAAAAAAGCCGGGAGTTCATAAAAACACTGACCGTGTTCAGACAGCAATACCTGCCATTGAAAGCAAATTTTATTAATCTCCTTAACAGCGGAAAAAAAGACGAAGCGGCAGCATTTTTACTGGCTGAAGTGCGTCCGATGGAAACGAAATACACTGCGGAACTTGAAAAATTTCTGCAATTTCAGGACGGCCTGATGGCACAGGCCGGCAAGCAATCGATTCAGCAAGCCGAAAACGCAGAACTGTGGATCATGCTGCTGGCGATAAGCGCCGGCATCATCAGCGTGTTGGCAGGCATTCTGACTACCCGCAGCATCACACGTCCACTGAGTGAGGCGCTCAAGGTTGCCCAGACGGTTGCTGCCGGCAACCTGACCAGCCGGATTAACGTCAAATCAACCAACGAAACCGGCCGGCTGATGCAAGCAATGCTAGACATGAACACCAGCTTAGTCAAAACCGTCGGGCAGGTGCGTAGCGGCACCGACTCGATAGCGGCTGCCTCCAGCCAGATTGCTGCCGGCAACTTCGACCTGTCGTCGCGTACCGAAGAACAAGCCAGCACGCTGGAACAGACCGCCGCCTCAATGGAAGAACTAACCGGCACCGTCAAGCAAAATGCCGACAATGCGCGCCAGGCCAACCAGTTGGCGGCATCGGCATCGGAAGTAGCAGTCAAAGGCGGTGCGGTGGTAGCCCAAGTGGTTGATACCATGCATGACATCAATGCCTCAGCCAGAAAAATCGCCGACATCATCAGCGTCATCGACGGTATCGCTTTTCAGACCAATATCCTGGCCTTGAATGCGGCAGTCGAGGCCGCGCGCGCCGGCGAACAGGGGCGCGGTTTCGCGGTGGTAGCCACCGAAGTGCGCAGCCTGGCACAACGCTCGGCTTCCGCTGCCAAGGAAATCAAGGCCTTGATCGACGACTCGGCGCAAAAAGTCAATGCCGGCAGCACGCTGGTGGGGCAGGCCGGCGCGACCATGCAGGAGATTGTCTCCAGCGTTAAAAAAGTGGCCGACATCATGGCCGAGATCACCTCTGCCAGCCAGGAACAAAGCCAGGGTATCGAGCAAGTCAACCAGGCGGTGGCGCAAATGGATGAAGTCACGCAGCAAAATGCCGCGCTGGTGGAACAAGCGGCAGCAGCGTCCGAAGCCCTGCAGGAGCAGGCTGCCCATCTGGCCCAGGTGGTCAGCGTATTCCAGCTCGACGGCATGCAAGCGCAGGCGCCAACCGCCCAGATACATCATTTTGTATCGCAAATCAAACAGCCTGCCCCGCGCAAGCTTATCTCCCCACCTAAAAAGCAAAAAATGATTGCAAATGGCAGCGCGCTACCGGCTGAAGAATGGGAAGAATTTTAAATTAGAATTGCCCCGTTTCAAGCGCAGCCGCTGCAGAAAACAGTAGCTGCGTTTGCTTGATCAGATTCAGCTTACTGTTCCATTTCAAGCTGAAATGCCGGGACTGCTTTACCATTCTGCTATTGCGGCCAAACCGGCTCGCCGACTTTTACCAGAAACTCTCATGAAATTTAGCCACAGCATTGACATTAATGACCCGCAAAATCCGTCCATCACACCATTGACGCGCCAGCAGCTATGGTCAGGCCTGGTATTGCGGGCAAAAGCGCCCAAGCTGTTCATGCCGCATCTGGAGCAGTGTAATTTAGGTGAGGCAACCGACAACACGGTGTTGCGCGAGTTGCATTACGGGGACTTGGTGATCCGCGACTGCGTCACTTTTCATGCCTTGCATCAAGTGCACTACGCGGTACCGGCGCAGGGCGAGATTGCCGCCTCCAGCCTGGTCATGCACATCGAGGAAACACAGCCGGGCGCCCTGTCGGTGCGCTTCGAATACGACGACGGCTTTGACGCCGCCACCGATGCCGCCAATGAGATGTACAACGAGTACCGCCGTTCAGCCTACTTTGCCGCAGACACCGATACCATCGAGATCATCCGGGGTTTGGCCGCGCAAGACGAACTGGCAGAACCAGTCACCTGACTCCATTTGAGCGTCTCTTCTAGCAGGCTGAACGATTATAAAACTTTTTAAAAAATAAGGGGTATGTCAATTTTCATGGCAATATCCGCATATATTTATTGCGATTAAAAATATACTCTAGTTAATAATTAATAAATTACAACTATTCAGTCTGCTAAGGTCTGGGAATTCAGACCGGCATCGTGTGTGCCGCGCGGTCACGCCACCAGACGCTGCAGCACATACGGCAAGATGCCGCCGTGGGTGTAATAATCCACTTCAATCGGCGTATCGATGCGCAGCAACAGTTGGCATTCCTGCCTGGTTCCATCCTTGCGATGTATCACCAAGGTCACATCCTGCCCGGGTACCAATGTACCGTCGAGACCTGTCAGATCAAAGGTTTCATCGCCATTGATAGCCAGCGATTGTATGCTGTCGGCCCCTTTGAACTGCAGCGGCAACACGCTCATGCCGACCAGATTGGAACGGTGAATGCGCTCGTAACTGCGGGCGATCACCGCCTTGACGCCGAGTAGTTGCGTACCCTTTGCCGCCCAGTCGCGCGATGAACCGCTGCCGTATTCCTCCCCCGCAAACACCATCGTCGGCACGTTATCTGCAACGTATTGCATGGCGGCGTCGTAGATCGGCATCTGTGCGCCGTCCGGCTGATGTAGCGTAATGCCGCCTTCGGTGCGGGTGCCGTCGGCTTTGAGCGGGATCAGCAAGTTCTTGATCCGCACATTAGCGAAGGTGCCGCGCATCATCACTTCGTGATTGCCGCGGCGCGATCCGTAACTATTAAAGTCCGGCTGCGCCACGCCATGCGCCAGCAGGTACTGGCCAGCGGGCGATGTGGACTTGATCGAACCGGCCGGACTGATGTGGTCGGTGGTCACGGAGTCGCCAAAGATGCCTAGCGCACGCGCCCCGGCAATATTCCCGGCCTTGAAGGCAACACTGCCAGAACTCTGGAAAAACGGCGGTTCGGCGATATACGTCGATTTCGCCCAGGTGTACATGTCGCCGGTCGGGGCGGCAATGCTGTTCCAGAGTGGATTGTCCTGGGTAAAGTCGGCATACAGGCGTCGATACATGGCGGGGTCGCTAGCGTATTTCTGTACCGCTGCCAGTTCTTCCGTGGTCGGCCAGATGTCTTTCAGATACACCGGCAAGCCGCCCTTGCCCTGGCCCAGCGGTTCATGCTCCAGATCCAGGTTTACCCGTCCGGCGATGGCGAAGGCCACTACCAGCGGCGGGCTCATCAAGAAGTTGGCCTTGATGTTGGCATGGATGCGCGCCTCGAAATTGCGGTTACCGGATAACACTGCCGCACAAATCAGGTCGCGATTGATGACGATTTCTTCCAGGCACGGGTCGAGCGGACCGCTGTTGCCGATGCAAGTGGTACAGCCGTAACCCACTAACCCGAATCCGAGTTGTTCCAGATAAGTCAACAACCCGGCATTGCGCAGATATTCGGTCACCACGCGCGAACCGGGCGCGAGCGAAGTCTTGATGTGGGGCTGGACCGACAGGCCGCGCTCCACTGCTTTTTTGGCCAGCAAGCCGGCCGCCAGCAGCACGCCGGGGTTAGAGGTATTGGTGCAGGAGGTGATGGCAGCAATCAGAATGTCGCCGTGGCCGAGGTCGACATAGCTGCAGATACCCTTTTCTGCAGGGGCAGGTGTCGGGGTTGGGTGATCGTCCACCATTTCGACTTCGCTATCGGGCATCGGATGGTGCGCACTCTGGTCGCCGCCGCCTAGTGCCGCGCTAACAGCGCTTGGGCGCGCAAACTTGGTCGGATAGCGTGCGTGCAACTGCTTGGCCGGTTTGCCAAAACCGCCCTGCTCGACCGGCGCCACGCACAACGCATCGAATTTTGCGCCCAGTGCAGGCAGTGCGATGCGATCTTGCGGCCGTTTGGGGCCCGCCACCGACGGCGTGATGCCGGATAAATCCAGCGTCAGCGTGGCGCTGTAATCGATCTCGCCCGCCTGCGGCACACCGTACAATCCCTGCGCCTTGAAGTAGCTCTGGAATGCATCCACCTCTTGCTTGGTGCGCCCGGTCATCGTCAGGTAAGCGACGGCGGCGTCGTCGATCGGAAAGAAACCGATGGTGGCGCCATACTCCGGCGACATATTGCTGATGGTGGCACGATCCGGCACCGACAGCGACGCCACGCCCTCGCCGAAAAATTCGACAAACTTGCCGACTACTTTGGCGCCGCGCAGCAGCTCGGTCACCGTCAGCACCAGATCGGTTGCAGTCACGCCCTGGCCTAGTTTTCCGCTCAGGTGTACGCCCACTACATCTGGAGTCAGCATATACAGCGGCTGGCCGAGCATCGCGGCTTCGGCCTCGATACCGCCGACGCCCCAACCCACCACGCCGATGCCGTTGATCATGGTGGTGTGCGAGTCGGTGCCGACCAGCGTATCGGGGTAATACACGCCATCTTTTTGCCATACCCCACGGGCTAGATATTCCAGATTAACCTGATGCACGATACCGATGCCGGGCGGCACTACCTTGAAGGTATCAAATGCCTGCATGCCCCATTTCAGGAACTGGTAACGCTCCTGATTGCGCTGGAACTCGATCTCCATATTCCGCCGGAACGCGTCCGGCGCATTGTAGTGATCCACCTGCACCGAGTGATCCACCACCAGATGCACCGGTACTAGCGGTTCGATAATGGTAGGGTCTTTGCCCAGTTTCGCCGCTGCGGCACGCATCGCTGCCAGATCGCACAGCAGCGGTACGCCGGTAAAATCTTGCAACACAATGCGTGCCACCACGAACGGGATTTCATCCTGGCGCAGCGCATTCGGCTGCCAGGCGGCGAGTTGGCGTACGTGGTCTTCCGTCACGCTGTTGCCGTCGCAATTGCGCAGCACCGATTCCAGTACGATGCGCAACGATATCGGCAGGCGGCTGATCTTCCCCAGGCCGGCGGCTTCCAGCGCCGCCAAGCTGTAAAAATCGGCTTTGCCCGTGTCAGTGATGTCAAATGATTGGAAACTGTCGAATAGATTGTGGTGCATCGCATGCTCCTTCGAGGTGATTGATTACTACCTGAAATGGTGCCTTGAAATCGGTCTCAGTTTTGCCCTGAAATACCGTCTGAGTGATAAGAGAAACACCATCCCGGGCTGCAGCGGCCAAGCGTCTTATATTCGGATAATTTCGACTAGACCACAACGGCTTGCTGGTTGCATGTCGATGGTCTGCGGATGGTATACGGTCAGTGTAACCCGTTAAGGAGCAATTGACAGGCCGCAATATCACCACGCAGAACTCCGCGCAAGATGGTTACGGAGACGCGGAAGTCAAAAATTATGCACGCAGAATCAAGGAGCCAGAAATGAAAATCCTCAAGGTGGATGTGGCTGTCATTGGTGCCGGCAGCGCCGGCATGACCGCCTATCACGCGGCTAAAATTCACAGCAAGCGAGTGTTGTTGATCGAAGGTGGCGCTTATGGCACCACCTGCACACCCGGCATGTGATTCTCATTAATAAAGCGGAATTGACTGTTGCCGGTAGCGTTTTGCCGCAGTTTTCAGGATGCTTATCAGAACCTTATTTCGTTATAGCCGGAGTTACTCGCCATACGACGTTGCCGACGTCATCGGCCACCAGTAGTGCGCCCGTTCGGTCGACTACCACGCCAACCGGACGGCCCAGCGCATCACCTTGCGCATTGACAAATCCGGTCAGCACATTCTCAGGTTTGCCGGCTGGGACTCCATCGACGAACGGCACAAAAATCACTTTGTAACCGCTGCGAGGGTTCCGGTTCCAGGAGCCATGCTGTCCGATGAATGCACCGCCGTTAAAGTGCTTCGGCAATAAATTACCCTCATAGAAGGCAAGCCCGAGTGAAGCGGTATGCGCACCCAGCGCATAATCCGGCGCAATCGCTTTTGCCACCAGGTCAGGCCGCGGCGGCTTCACTCTGGTATCGGCATGCTGGCCGTAATAGCTATAAGGCCAGCCGTAGAAAGCACCGTCTTTCACGGATGTCATATAGTCGGGCACCAGGTCGCTGCCGATTTCATCGCGTTCGTTGACGGTAGTCCAGAGTGCACCGCTGTGCGGTTGCCAGGCAAGGCCATTCGGATTGCGCAAGCCCGACGCAAAAATGCGCGCACTGCCAGTTGCCGGATCGATTTCCCAGATGGCGGCGCGGTTGACTTCGTTTGCCACCCCGTTTTCGCCAACATTGCTATTCGAGCCGACCGTTACATACAGACGCGAACCGGCGCGGTTGGCAATCACATTTTTGGTCCAGTGATGGTTGATCGGGCCGGCCGGCAAATCAACCACTTTGACACCCGGCTCGGTGATCCGGGTCGCCCCGCTTCGATAGGGAAAGCGCACCAAGCCATCGGAATTGGCGACATACAGGTCGCTGCCGACCAACATCATGCCGAACGGAGAATGCAAGCCCTGCAGGAAGACCGTGCGCGTTTTTGCTACGCCGTCGCCATTGGTATCGCGCAACAAGGTGATGCGGTCCGCGCTCGATACGCCGGCCCCGGCGCGCTTCATGACCCGCTTCATGACCCAGTTTTTAATGCCTTTGCCATCTTCTGGCTTGGGCGGAGCATTGGTTTCGGCCACCAATACATCGCCGTTGGGGAGCACATACAGCCAGCGCGGGTGGTCGAGACCGGTCGCAAAGGCGCTCACCGCCAAACCAGCGGCAGGCGTCGGCGTCGCCCCTGCCGGCCAACCTTTGGCCGGGGCTATATTGACGGTAGGTATGAGAGTGGGATTCGGCGGCGGCAATGTCGGATGGGGGCCGAAATCTGCCTGATCCGGCAATGTTGCCACTTCGCCACAGGCAACAAGATTCAGCGTTAACAGGTAGGCCAAGGCGAGGCGAACAATCGGGCGCAAAGTGAAAGGATGGCGCATGCGATATCTCCAGTCGGCAGATGATGAGCGATCAATTGGGACGGGCAAATGATACGCCGGTCTGCAGTAAGGTGGCGAGCGCAGTTGGCACCGCCGGCCGACTGAAATAGTGGCCCTGACCCTCGTCGCAATGCTGGGCCATTAGAAATGCATGCTGCTCTGGTGTTTCCACGCCCTCGGCAAGGACGCGTTGCTTGAGGCTTTTACCCATGCCGATCAAGGCACTGACGACGGTGGCATCATCCGGGTTGTTGCTTATCTGGTTCACGAACGACTGGTCGATCTTCAGGGTATTGATCGGGAATCGCCGTAGATAACTGAGGCTGAAATAGCCGGTGCCGAAGTCATCAATCGCAAGCTTTACACCCAGGTCTGCGAGCGTATTTAAAACGGAATCGGTAGTCTCGACATCTCGCATGAGGACGTTTTCGGTCAGTTCCAGTTCCAGAAAACGCGGCTCCAGCCCCGTATCCTCAAGCGTCGTGCGTACATTTTCGAGAAAATCCTTGGCGCGGAACTCAAGCGCGGAGATGTTGACTGCAACGGTGATCGGCGCCAGACCAGCCTGCTGCCAGGCGCGAGCCTGAAGACAGGCTTCGCGCAGCACCCAGCGGCCAATCGGCAGCATCAGTCCACAGTCTTCGGCAATCGGCACGAACTGCGCTGGCAGCAGCAGCCCACGTTTCGGATGCTGCCAGCGGATGAGCGCCTCGACCCCGACTATTCTGCCGCTATGAAGATTTATTTTCGGCTGGTAGTGCAACACAAATTCTTTTCGGGCCAAAGCGTGGCGCAGACCGATTTCGATCGATTGGCGCTGAACCGCCCGGGCATTCATGTCGGGCTCGAAGAATTTGTAATTATTGCGCCCGTTTTGCTTGGCATGGTACATCGCGATGTCCGCATTCTTGATCAGGGCTTCCGCATTTTGTCCATCGTCGGGGTAGATGCTGATGCCAATGCTGGCGCTGATATGGAGATCGTGGCGGTCGATGCTGTATGGCAGCGCAATCGCCGCCAGCAGTTTTTGGGCAGACAGCGCAGCGTCTTCAGCATGCTCGATATTGGAAAGCAGCAACACGAATTCATCGCCACCCTGGCGGCTCACGGTGTCCGAGTGACGCAAGCAACCGATTAAGCGTTGTGCCACTCCCTGCAGCAGTTGGTCGCCAACGGCATGCCCCAGCGAGTCGTTGATATGTTTAAATCGGTCCAGATCCAGAAACATCACCGCAAGTTGCTTGCCCTGACGATGGGCCAATTCAATGGCCTGTTTCAGCCGATCTTGCAGTAGCATGCGATTCGGCAAATCGGTAAGAGCATCGTGATGGGCCAAATGATCCAGCTGCGTTTTAGCTATCTCAATTTGTTCAGCCAGTTTGTGTGCTTCGATAATAGCGATGACCAGATGTGCATTCGCTTGCTGCAGCATGACCATGCGCTCGTCGGACGTCATCTGTATCGTCTCTGTCGCACTAATCTCCTGCCCGCGCGTGATGGCTTTCCCTTCGCCAAAATGCGTGGCACGCTCTCGGACAATGGCCGATTTTTCGCGCTTTAAAACCGCCGCTGCATCCTTAATGACAACGTCTTTCCTGCGCGTGATATTTTTTTTCAAGACGGTTGACAACCTGTCTTTGTGTTGGCTCAAGACATCCGGTTGACCTGCGTCATCGGTACTCAAAACGTCACTAGGGTGTTTTTTTCTCATTGCCTCCCTCCCTTACAATTTACAAGTCTGTTTGGCTACGGGCTGACCATCGGCCGGCCTGTCATGATTCCGGCGTACTCGGATAACGTATCGCCAATAATGATGCCATCGTCGGTAATGTCAAACAATCGGATGTCCTTACTGTGCTCACTGCCACGAACTTTGACCACCGACAGGACGCGTTTGAATTGGCCCACGATTTCGATATACCGCTGCACGATGATGGCGTCGGCCAGAAAGGCGCTGCCATAGGGACTAAAGCGCAAATCGGTGTAGCGGTCTTCCAGTTCTGCAATCATTAATACGGTCACTCCCATGCCTGTCAGTTCGGCAATCATCCGGTATAGCGATCCGCGAAAATCCTCGCTAAATTCCGGCGCCAGTGCCAGCTCAAACCCCGACAAGGAGTCAATCACGATGCGCTTTGCTTGCATGCGATGCATCATTTCGATCAGATCGTACAAGGTTTCATCAATGGATAAATCCAGAGAATGCGTGTCGATTACGCCAACTTGTCCCGCCTTGACCAGCGCGTTGAGCTTATTGTTCAGCAGTTGGCTGGGGCTCTTCTCGAATGCTGCAATTACACCGGGTTCGCCCCGGCGCACCCCTTCGGCCAGAAATTCGGTCGCCAATATGGTTTTTCCAGAGCCGGAAGGCCCCACCACGAGTAACGAATATCCTACTGGCAAACCGCCGCCCAGCATCTTATCCAGGCCTGATATTCCCATCGAAACGCGTTGTTCTCCAGTGGATGACTTGACTGCAGACCCCATCGCTGTGCCCTGCTGGATAATCGCGCGCGGGAAAACCTGAATCCCCGTATCGCTAATACGGAACGTATGCAAACCGGGCGCTTGCGCTTGACCGCGCATTTTGACCACTTGCATCTTGCGCACCATTGAATTGCAGTGCAAATTTTGCGAAAGCCACAGAATGCCGTCGGCCACGGTAAAGACCGGGCTTGACTCTGATTCCGGCATTCCATATTCGCCGATTAAAAATGTGGTCGCTTGCCAACTCGTCAGTTGCATGCCCAGTTGTTGCACGAACTGTTGCAGTTCGGACGCGCCCTGATCCTCCCGTTTCGCTGATTGCACGACGGACCGGAACGAATCGACAAATATCAGGCTGGGAGCATAGTCTTTCACTTCTTCGGCAATGCGCGACAATACACGCGCAAAATTCCCTTCCAGCAGGTCTGCCGACAGGTTGACGTAGCGCACCGATTGGTTGACTTTCTTGATGTCAAAAAACGGAAACTGCTGTTGATAACGCAGCATCTTCAAAACGGGTTCGCCTAATACCGTGAAGAACAGCGCCCGATTTTTCGGGCTTGCCAGCGAGAACATGATTTGGTGTGCGAGCGTCGTTTTTCCGCTCCCCGGCGTACCCGCAATCAAGTTAAACGAGAATTCCGGCAGACCTCCGCCCAACAGGTTGTCCAGACCTGGTACGCCTGTTTTCAGGCGGCGGATAGTTACCTTTTTATACATCCCTCAACTCCTCGCCGGCACTGTCTGCAGCATCAATATCCCAAGCCGAACGTAAAATATTGGTGGTCAACTGCTCGCCAATTAACGTAGCCAGGATGTCGGTGAAAGTGATCAGCAACAGACAGTTTGCTGCGCTGGCTTCTGCCGATGTTTGTCCCTCAAGACTTGTTTTTAGTTCCAGGAACTGGCGATCGGTTTGTGCCGACACTGCGCCGACCGCGAGCCAGGGAAAGGCGGACTGGGTAAGGAATACGCTTCTGGCGTACAGGGAATTGAAACCACCTTCACCGACGATCGAAATGATTTGCACCGCCATCTGCGCCCATAAGTCAATCGCGACCTCCTCAGCCTTTTCAGTGTGCTGCGCCATGCGACTTTTAATTATCCGGTGCCGCAGCAAGTCGCTGATTTCCATAAAAAAATATCAAGTATCGGTCGATATAACGACGTTAGTGGAATAACTAAATAAGTTAATTTAATATTAGTATAGGGGGTTTTTTAGCCACGTGCGGTCGCCAAAACCAGATCAGACACGACAAATATCAACAACTGTCCACATTCTGGCATCGATCGCGCGACAGATCCTGAATACGCTAAATTAATGGTGGAGTATTTTAAGAAATGTACCAATACAATGCGGAGATATGCCTATTTATTACTATACTCACCTAATACATTACGATCAAAGAGGGCGCTTGATGCTAGCTTGCGGGTGCTTTCGAAATACCGTCTGGCACCGCTGATCGGATCATCGAAAGCAATCGCGCGTGCCAGCAGCTGCAACGGCTGCGACATGTCGTCCGCCTTAAAAGACTGTAAATCAGGGTAAAAAGCATCGTTGACAATCGGCATGCCCAGCGCGGCCAGATGCACGCGCAACTGGTGCTTGCGGCCGGTGACCGGTTGCAACTGGTACATCGAAAGTGCGCCGCGCTGTTCAATCAGATCGATATGCGTTTCGGAATTGGGCTCGCCTGCCGCTTCCTGCATGCGGAAGAACGGCGTGCCCTCGACCATGCGGCTGCGATAGGTAAATGGGAAAGCACGGCCGGGCAAAGTCGGCGCCAGCGCTTCGTACACCTTATGCACTGCGCGCTTTTGAAACAGCGATTGATAGGCTCCGCGGCTGGCAATATTGTGCGAAAAAATGATCACCCCGGCGGTTTCGCGGTCGATCCGATGGATCGGCGTCAAGTCCGGCAACTGCAGCTTTTTTTTCAGGCGCACCAGCAAAGTTTCATGTAAAAAACGCCCGCTCGGTATCACCGGCAGAAAATGCGGCTTGTCGGCCACCAGAATATGGTCGTCCTGATAGATCACGCGCTCTTCTAACGGAATCGGCGTCTCGCCCTCGATTTCGCGGTAGTAAAAAATACGGATGTCCGGGCGGTAAGGGCTGTCAGGCCGCAAGCACACGCCGGCCTCATCCACCACTTCATCGCGCGCCATGCGCGCCAGCCAGATAGCGGGAGCAACGTCCGGGAAGTGCTCGGTCAAAAAAGCCAGCATGTGCGGCCACACTCCGGGATGCAACCAAAGGTAACTAGGAGCGACGCCGTCGCGGATCGGTAGGGAAGATTTCAAGGGAAAGGATTTTGAGACAAAAATAGAGTCACTATTTTAAAGGGCTTCGTAGGGGGTGAAACCCACGCCGTTTTTGCAACCCGTAGGTGCGAATTTATTCGCACACCGCACTATTTCATGTGCATTAATTAATGCGAATAAATTCGCACCTACAAGAAAATTGTATTGATGGAGTATCGTCGCAAATACCATACTTCACGCATGTAATTAGTACTATTTTAAAAATACCCCTTAATATAAAAAATCCAGCAAGGTCAGCGCCACCACTTTGGTAGCGCTGCGCAAGTCTTCCAACAGCAAATTTTCATCGGCTTGCTTGGCGTTGGATTCAGGCACCGTGCGCGGCCCGGCACCGTATAGAACCACTGGGATTCCGTGTTCGCCATACAGGCGCGCATCCGCATACAGCGGCACGCCGACTGCGGGGATATTCTCACCCAGCACTTCTTGTGCATTCTTGCGCAAGCTGTCGACCAGCTTTTCCTGGCCGGGCAAAGGGCGCAGCGCTTGCGACAGCAGCAAACGCCGAATCTCAACCCGGATGCCCGGCAAACCGACGACCGCGTTCTCGATCGAGGCGCGCAATGCCGCTTCCACTTGTGCCGGATTCTCTTCAGGAATCATGCGGCGGTCCATTTTCAGAACGACTTTTCCGGGCACCACATTGGTGTTGCTGCCGCCTTCGATCTGACCCACCAGCATGGTCGGATGCGTGATGCCGGGAATGGCCGAGCGGATGTTTTGCAACGCCGGCAACTGCGCATAAATCGCTTGCAGAATGGCGGTTGCGGCTTGCAGCGCGTCATGGCCGGTTTCCGGCATCGCGCCGTGACTGGCTTTGCCGTGGACGGTGATTTCCAGTTGCAGGCAAGCATTGTGCGCGGTCACGATCTGGTAGCTGAATCCGGCCGCGATCACGTAATCCGGCTTGGTCAGTTGATGCTCCAGCAACCAGCCCGGCCCGAGCAATCCGCCGAATTCTTCGTCGTAAGTGAAATGCAATTCCAGCACACCTTTCAGCACAACATGCAGCGCGACGCTCAGTGCTTCCAGCGCGCGCGCAGCGAACACGTAAGTGGCAAAATCGGATTTGGATACCGCCGCCGCGCGGCCGTAAATGCGGCCATCCTCGATCACCCCGCCGTAGGGCGGCTTGCTCCAGCCTTCGCCCGGCGGCACCACATCGCCGTGGGCATTCAAGGCAATCGTCTGCCCCGGCTGCGCATATTGGCGTCGAACAATCAGATTGGTGATGCTGGTCAGACCGTAATCCTTGACCAGTTTCTCGGGCACCGGGTACTTTTCGGCATGCCAGCCAAGCGTGGCGAGCTTGCCGGCCACCATCTCGGCATGCGGCGCATTGTTGCCCGGCGGCGTATCGGTCGGAACCCGGATCATGTCTTGCAGGAACGCCACTTCCTCGTCGAAATGGGCGTCGATCCAGGCGGCAAGTTGGGCGTGTAGATTGGTTTCGGTCATCGCGTGTGTTCAGGTTAATGTGGGTTTAGTAGTGCAGGCCTGCGTGCCTGCATCGGTTGCAGGCACGGAGGCCTGCACTACTTATTTATCTTGCGCCGCCGATGAACCAGCTACCCAGCGCAGCGCGCTCCTCGTCGGTGATGTTGGTCATATTTCCCAACGGCATCGCTTTCAGTTGCACCGCTTGCAGATAAATTCTGGCAGCGTTTTGGCGGATTGATTCCGGCGTATCCAGTAGCACACCAGCCGGTGCGGCGGCAAAACTCGGCTGGCTCGGTTGCGTAGCATGACAACCGGCGCAACGCAGGCCAACGATGGCTTGCACGCGCCCAAAATCGGCAGTGGTGGAACTCGGTGCAACCGGCCTCGGTGCAATCGCCACCGCAACCGCCAGTAGAATTGCGACGCCCGCCGCCGGATAACGCCACTCGATGCGGCCCTTATGGCGCAAATTGAAGAAGTGCCGGATCAGCACGCCGGCCGCCATGATCGCTGCCAGCACCAGCCAGTTGTAGGCGTGGTTGTAAGTCATCGCGTAATGGTTGCTGACCATGATGAACAGCACCGGCAGCGTGAAAT
Source organism: Glaciimonas sp. (assembly GCA_012927585.1). GTDB lineage: Bacteria > Pseudomonadota > Gammaproteobacteria > Burkholderiales > Burkholderiaceae_D > AVCC01. The sequence goes on along the minus strand of JABBOY010000022.1, from coordinate 140,382 downwards.
AATTATTGTGCACACTACGCTGTTTGGCCTTCTGGCCGTGGATGGCGTCGGGCGTCTTGCCGGCCAGCATCGCATCCACCATCTTGCGCTGGCCGGGGATGATCAGCAGCAGCACATTGCCCACCATCATGGTGCCGATCATCGCGCCGACATGGATATACGCAGCGCGTCCACTCAGAAACTGGGACAGAAAATACGCTGCAGCGACAATCAAAACAAACATCACGATGCCAAACCAGAGATCATGCCGGCCCAACTTTGATCGGCACAATAAGTCATACACAACCCAGCCCACCACCAGCGTGGACAGGCCAATACCGACCGCCTGCCAGTTTGCCAAATCGGCCACCGACTTGTCGATCATCATCGCCGACGCATTGCAGTAGTACACGATGACCAGTAGCGCAAAGCCCGACAACCAGGTCGAATACGCTTCCCACTTGAACCAGTGCAACTCGGGCGGCAGTTCCTTGGGCGCGACCAAATATTTTTGCGGATTGTAAAAGCCGCCGCCATGCACCGCCCACAACTCACCCGATACACCCTTGCCGGCCAGCTCGGAACCCGGCTTGGGTGGCCGTATTGTGTTATCGAGCCAGACGAAATAAAACGAAGCGCCGATCCAGGCAATGCCGACAATCAAGTGCAGCCAGCGCACGATCAGGTTCAGCCATTCGACGCCATACGCCAGCAACAAGGTTTCCATGGATTCTCCTTTTTAATTGCCAGCGCAAATCCCCAAAAAGCATAAAAAAATAAGTGTCGCATTTGGGGCGACCCTGGCAGCATAACATCCCGCCAGAACCGCCCAAACGGTACACTTATTTCTCTTTACAACAGCTTACCGCGACTTACTGTGGCTTGCTGCGGCTCGAAAATCCAATTGCAAGTAACAGCACGACAGTGACGACGAGGGCTGCCAAGGTCATATTCGGCACGTAGTAGGTGGTGTAGACATCCCAACCCAATAAACGCAATGCGACGGACACTTCGGTATAGATACCTACCAAATGACCGCCGAGCGTTCCGGTAATGCCTAGCAGCGCGCTGCCCAGCAGTGCCAATCCGGCCGTGATCCAGCGCGTCATGCCGTTCCACACTGCTTCGCCACGACGCCAACGCACAAACAGGATTATTGCCCAGTACGCCAACGTCCAACTCGCAGTCAGCACGTGGTTGCGCCCGAGGGCTGAGGCGGAAATGGTTTCCCACGGCCACACCATGAGACCAATGGAAAACGCGGTGATGCCGAAGATCAGGCTGATGCTGAGTAGGGGCACAAGCGCATGGTCTACCGATTTAGCCAATGGGCTGTCAGAAAAAGAGCGATACAAAATTGCCAGTGTGGCCGTCATCCACAAAGCGATCGGAAAGTGCACCATTAAGACGTGATATGGGGCCATAGTCAAACTCCTGGGTTGCGTTTGAGTAACTGGTTAAGGGCGATGCCGAAGGCGGCGATCAAAGCGATGCCGGCTAAAAGAGTCCACAGCCACTGGCGGCGGATTTCGTCGGCAAACTCGGCTTCAATGCCGTAGTGCTTGAGTTGGGCGACGCTGTGGTGGGTAGTCACAGGCTGACCTTTGCGGATGAACTCGGCGCCCGCATGTTTTTTGCTGTTGAGCTGCGGCCAGTCGACTTGACCTGGGTAGAACAGTTCGACGTCTGACCATTTATCCTTCCATTGCGGAGCATCACCTGCAAAACGTTGCGCCACGATATCGCCGGAACGTCCCAGGCCGAGGGAAGCGGGCAACGAAACATAGTGCCAGCGACCGCCCGTGGCATTGCGATGGATGGCAAATGCGACAGCATAAGCGCCTTGATCCTTGAGAATTTTGTCATCCAGCGGATGGCCGGTATTGAGCTTGCGTGACAGCGTGACATCCCAGTAGCCGTCGGCCCAGCGGCCCTTGCCTTGCACCGCAATATCGGCCATAGAGCCTTCTGGGGTGCGCAGAGTGCGCTTTGGCAACGTGTCGCCATTAACCCAGCCGGCAGCCGGATCAAAGGGTACCGCCTCGCCTTCGCGCAGGAAATATGTGGAGTCCTGAGAAATTTTCCCTTGCTTGACGTCATCCCATTTCAGGGCTTTGTAACCGGTAACAGTCGCATTGAACATTAGCTTCGGTTGCTTTTTCTCACTATCCCAATTGCTGCCGGCTGAACTCTTGCCAGCGTCGCCGAGGCGTCCTTCGGCAATCACCTGATCATCCGACATATTGATCGGATTGGAACGGTGAGCGCGCCAATGCCACAGGTCGAGGAAATAACCGGCTTCCCGTTGTGCCTTGAGGATTTCTTCAGGCTGTACGCTAGCCCAATTATTGATGTCGGTGCGGGTTTCAGGCAGCGATTTGGTGACAACATCCCCTTTGAGTTTTTTGCCCAAATGGGGGTGCGCCTCCACCTCTTCCTTGCTTGCATGCTTGGTGAAGGTGTCAATCCCTGCGCCAATCGCCAAGTAACCGCCATAACGGGCGAACTCCGGCACGCTGCCGTCGTCCAGCATCATCGCTACCCGATCTTCCTGCAATCCGTCTGGTTCCGAGCCAGGAACCCCCTTACCCTTGGTGATCCACTTGCCGTCTTCGAACTTCACTACATCATGAAAAATGCCGGGTTTTTCTGCCGGCCAGCGGTAGCGGAAAAACATGTTGGTATCGTTGTAAGCGGCCTGCACCTGCAACGGCACAGTCAGTTGCTTGGGAATGCTGATGTTACGTTTGGGGTCATCGTGAACCACTCCGGTACCGTGGGTGAACCACGACAGCAGCAAGCCGCCGGCAAACAAAGCCAAAGCGACAGGAATCCCCTTGCGCCGCAATTGATTACTCATGCATGTACTCCTGATTGTGAAACGTCAAGCCAGACTATGTGGCTCTAACCCGAAAAAGGTTTGATTTTTCGGAATGCAGTTCTCGCCCTTGCCATTGGTGAGGGCCATGATGAAAAATTCGATTTTGATACTATGCGTTTTGGTTCTATTGAGCAACAATAGCCGAGTAAATCAGTGCGGAATATCCGTATAAACATTGCGCAATTTTCACAATACAAATCAGATAGAGCCGCTATTTACAATGATCCGTCCAGAAATGGGCTTTAATAACGGCCAAAGGAAAAGCCCAGTGGTTTTTGCAAGTTGTTAATAAAATCGATTAAGAATCCAAGTTGAAACTACGCCAACAATCGCGTCTGTCGCCGCAGGTTGGGGCGGCCTATTGCCTCTGCCGCAAATCGAAGTCGAACCTATTCGGCCTGCAAGTCCGAGCAAGCCGTAAAATTGCACACCATTTTGTGGGTTTGCCACAAAGATATTTGGGCACCGAGCGATTTAACCAACGCCGGCAAGAAGGAGCCGCCGGCAATGGTGCCTGGATTGGCTACGGGAGCGCTTGAATGCAAGGACATCGTGAATTTCAGCAGAGGCGCCACATGATTCGCCGCCTTATACTCAGACTAATTTGAGAGCGGGCCCAAAATAAAGGGGAACCGTTTTCGGTTCCCCTTGTGTTTTCTGTTTTTTTAGATTTTCAACTGATTTTGTTAACCAATTGGCGAAAAGATGTCCGTTTTCGCGTAAAGCCTAATTTAAACTTGGGCTTCAGTCTGAAGCAATTGGAACAGTTGATCTTTCAGCGTAACGCGTACTTTTTTCAGATTTTCGAGTGCATTGCCAGCCAGATTTTCTACGCCATTCTCGGCCTGGTTGATTGCCTTGTCGGTGTCATCGTACTCAACGAACAATTTAGCAAAATGCGGGTTGCCCAGTTTTAATGTGTGAATCTCATTCTTGAATTCTGGAAATTCTACAGACAACGGATGGTGTTCTATTTGCATTTTCGCTCCTTGGTTGAATCGGAAAAATAGTTTTTCTGAGCACTATCTTAACCTGAATATTGTGCAAAAAAAGGCAAAAATTACGGTAAATCGCCAAGGAAATACGTATTTTCCTGGAAACCTCAGTTAATCGCTAATTAGTTCAGAGAAGGCCAGTAGAGTGAATTATTGGCAATCCAGCAGGAGCAGCTTAAGTTGATCGGGAGCTTGGTCGAAAAAAGACCGTGACCAAGCCTTGGTTGTACATAGCGGCGTGCAGCCTGGGCTACGCGCACCGCCAATTAGAGTTCAAAGTGCTGCCGCACGCGGTCTTCCAGGAGTTGTCGGGCATCGCTTTCGCTGATATTGGCGAGGCGATTGAAAGTCTGCAGCGCCATGGTGCGGAACACCGCCATCACCGAGGGATCGAAATGGCTCCCGGTGTCTTGCTCCAGTATTGCCATGGTTGCCTCAAAGCCCATGGGCTCTTTGTAGGGACGTTTTGAACAAAGGGCATCAAAGACATCGGCCACGGCAAAAATACGCGCCGCGAGCGGTATCGCCTCGCCCGCGAGTTTGCGCGGATAGCCGGAGCCGTTCCATTTTTCGTGATGGCCGGCTACTACTGCGCTGGCACCACTGAGCCAACCGATGCCGTTAACAATGCTCTCGCCCTGTTCCACGTGGGTGCGCATAATGACGAATTCCGCATCGTCGAGCTTGCCGGGCTTAAGCAGAATGGCATCGGGAATCCCGATTTTGCCCACATCGTGCAAAAAGCTGCCTAGAATCAGCGCTTGCATCGCACTGCCCTTGAGGCCCATGCGCTCGGCAATGCTGGCGGCGATCCATGCGACTCGATAATTGTGGGCACCAGTATCGGAGTCACGCTTGGCGATGGCCCGACCGAGCGCTTCCATCATGGAAATATGGGAATCGAGTACCTCGCGCGCTTTGCGTTCATTGTCCGCTGACAGATGCATCACGACCGGATACAGCGCCGCACCGCACAGCAAAGATGCCAGGCAGACCATTAGCGCCACGGTCAGGGAGCTGGCGAAGATTTGCTCTTGCTGCCAGGTTGGCACAATACGCACACCCTCGAAATAGCCTGTAATGGGCAAGCGCATATCTGTGGCCGAATCGCGCAAGGGTACAAAAACCCGCAAGACCCACAGCCCCGCAGGAAGTTTGATGCTGTGATATGACGCCACGGTGTAGTTCGGTGAGCCATGGCGGGGTATCGACGATTCAACCGCATGGCCCTCTCTGGTCAATGATTCGGCAAGCTTGCTGCCACTGCGGTCGTAAATTTCAGCAATATCAAACAAGCCGCCAGAAATAGTTTTCGCCGCAAGGGAGGCATGTTCAACGGCATTCGGCCCGGCCAGATTGATTGCATCGAAGTGATGCAGCAATCGGCCTGATTCTTCAATGGCCAGGGAAACAATGCTTTCTTCCGCGCTTTCGCGTGCGACAAACCATGCCACGGGGCTGGCCAAAGTTGCCAGTAAAACGCTGACGGCAGCAATGCGGATAGCGGTGCGCTTTTGGAAGGTATTCATCGTCTTGGGTGTGTTCTATATCAACTTGTGTTTCAGCGCTGGTTGGGCTATATCGGTAGACCATGCACTACGCGGGCTTAATATCTTTCATAATAACAATATTTTAATGGAGGAAATATAGATATTGCAATATGGCACGAAAGATATGGGTCTGCCGATTCTGGGCGTATTTACGCATCAGCAGAGTTTTTCGGTTCTATGTTGGATGAGCGGCAAAAACGCCCAGTCTGGAGACTCAGAATTTGCTGACAGGGAAACATACTACAAGTTGTATTTTTTCTTATGTACAAATTATGTGCGGTAGACAGTATGTTATTTGACATACTCCTGTTGTTTATGGTTGACCGGATTACGGCTGGTTCGGCTGGTCGCCGTTCCACGGCGCCACGCGCGGCAGCATCAACATGCCGGGCAGCGCCAGCACGAAACACAGGATGAAGAACAAAAGCCAGCCGGTCTCGTTGACGATGAAGCCGACCGAGGCGTTGATAAAAGTACGCGGCACGGCGGCTAGACTGGTAAACAATGCGAACTGGGTCGCGGTGTAGCGCGGATCGGTGGTCTTGGCGATGTAGGCGACGAAAGCTGCAGTGCCGAGACCGACCCCGAACGCCTCGAAACCGATCACGGCCGCCAGCACGATGACATTGGCCCCTGCCTGCGCCAGCCAGGCGAAGCCCAGAATCGCAACTGCCTGCGCGACACCGAAAACCCACAAACCACGGTTGATGCCGAGTTGTACCATCCATACGCCGCCGATGATGCCGCCGCCGATGCTGGCCCAAAATCCGGTAGTTTTAGCGACTGCGCCAATCTGCGTCATCGAAAAGCCGAGGTCGAGATAGAATTTGGTTGCCAGCGCAGTGGCCATGCTGTCGCCCAACTTGTACAGGAAGATGAAGCCGAGTATCCAGAGTGCGCCGCGCCAGCCGTCGCGGTGGATGAATTCGCGAAACGGCAGCAGCACCGCTTCGCGCAGGTTTTTCGGCGGCGTGCCATATACCACTGGCTCTTGAATCAGCAGCGTGCAGACCAAGCCCGGCAACATGAAGGCGGCAGTGATCCAGAATACCGGCTGCCAAGCCATCAAATCAGCCAGAATCAGCGACAGTGCGCCCGGTACCATGCCGGCTACCTTGTAGGCATTGACATACACCGCGCTGCCCAATCCCTGCTCGTTGTCGGGTAGAATTTCGCGCCGGTAGGCATCGATCACAATGTCTTGGCTGGCCGACAGGAACGCCACCAGCACGGCGCCAGCGGCAATGGCCGGCAATTGCGTCAGCGGGTCGAGCATGCCCATCGCACCGATGCCGAAGAACAGCGCGGTCTGCGTGAATGCCATCCAGCTGCGGCGCCGGCCCAGCGAGCCGAAACTGTAGCGATCCATCAGCGGCGACCACAGGAACTTCCATGTGTAGGGGAACATCACCAGCGCGAACAAGCCGAGCGTCTTGATGTTCAGCCCCGATTTGGCCAGCCAGGCCTGCATCAGGCTAAGTAGGATGAATAGCGGCAAGCCGGAGCTAAAGCCGAGGAACACGCAGATCAGCGTGCGCCGATTGAGATAGCTATGCCAGCCAACGGCGGCCGGCGGTGATTTGCCTGTCATGAAATCACTTTTTCTGGAGCCGAAACACGGCCAGATTGCCGCGCCAGTTGGGCAGGAAAGTCACCGGCTTGCCATCGTGCAGCGCCACGCACTCGATTACTTGCAGCCCGACCTGGTTGGCCAGTGCTTCGAAGTCATAAATAGTGGCGCAACGGATATTCGGGGTGTCATACCATTCGTATGGCAGCAATTTGGAAACCGGCATGCGCCCGCCGATCAGGGCCAGGCGGTGCGGCCAATAGGCGAAATTGGGAAAGGAGACGATCGCTTCGCGCCCGACCCGGGCAATGTCGCGCAAGATGGCCTCCACATTGACCATCATCTGCAGCGACGACAGGCACAACACGGTATCGAAGGCTTTGTCGGCAAAGATCGCCAAGCCGTTTTCCATGTCTTGCTGGATCACGTTGATGCCGCGCCGGGTGCTGGCTAAAATCTTGTCGTCGGCGATTTCAATGCCGTAGCCGCTGCACTCTTTATCGGTCTGCAAATAATCCAGCATCACGCCATCGCCGCAACCGACGTCGAGAATGTGCGCGCTCGGCTTGATCCAATGTGCAATGAAGGCCAGATCGGGGCGCAATACGCTGAGTTGATTGAAATTCATGCGCACTCCCGGGCGACGCGCTCGTAATAGGCGCGCACCAGATTGTGGTAGCGCGGATCTTCCAGCAAAAAAGCGTCGTGGCCGTGCGGCGCATCGATTTCGGCATAGGTCACGCGGCGCTTGTTGTTGACCAGCGCCTGTACCATTTCACGGCTGCGCGCGGGTGCAAAGCGCCAGTCGGTCGAAAACGACACCAACAGAAACTGCGCTTGGGTGTTTGCCAGCGCACAGGTCAAATCGCCGCCGCACAAACGCGCCGGGTCGAAATAATCGAGCGCCTTGGTGATCAACAGATAGGTGTTGGCATCGAAGTATTCGGAAAACTTCAAGCCTTGATAGCGCAGATAGGATTCGATCTCGAAATCGACGCCGAAGCTGAACTGGTAAGCGCCATTGCGCAAGCCGCGGCCGAATTTCTCGGCCATGTCGTCGTCCGACAGATAGGTGATGTGGCCGATCATGCGGGCTACCGACAGGCCGTTTTTGGGTACCACGCCATGCGCGTAATAATCGCCGCCGTGGAAATCGGGGTCGGTCAGAATGGCCTGGCGCGCCACATCGTTGAACGCGATATTCTGCGCCGACAGTGTCGGGGTGGAGGCAATAATGATGCAGTGCCGCAGCCGGGCCGGATACATGATGCTCCAGGCCAGCGCCTGCATGCCGCCCAGCGAACCGCCCATCACCGCCGCAAACTGGCTGATGCCGAGCGCGTCGGCCAGCAGCGCCTGCGCATTGACCCAGTCTTCCACCGTGACCACCGGGAACACCGCGCCGTAGGGCTTGCCGGTGGCCGGATTGGTGTGCATCGGGCCGGTCGAGCCGAAGCAAGAGCCCAGATTGTTGACACCGATGACAAAAAACTGGTTGGTGTCGAGCGCCTTGCCCGGCCCCACCATGTTGTCCCACCAGCCGGCGTTTTTTGGCTGGTCGGCATACACGCCGGCCACATGGTGCGAGGCGTTGAGCGCGTGGCAGACCAGCACCGCATTCGAGCGTGCGGCATTCAGGCTGCCGTAGGTTTCATAGGTCAGGGTGTATTCGGCAATCGCCGCGCCGCTCTGCAAGGCGAGCGGCGCGGCAAAGTGCATCGATTGCGGGGTAACGATTCCAAGGGATGACATGGTGTGCAATATTAGGGCGCAGTTTGCAGTGTGTTGCAGCCTGACGCCGTGGGTCAAAAAAATTTCAGATACAAAAAAACCCGATAGCAATCCGCTCATCGGGCTAAATCATCGCTTATGTATTTCTGCAAGCAGCTTTAGCCGTTTTTGGAGGTGAGCGCCGAGAGTCTGCTCGGCTGGTTTTCCCCTGCGCCCGCAAGCTGACATCAAATCGGCGCAACGGCAGCAAGAATAACCAACTCTGCCGGTATCGTCAAACGACGGCTGTCGCATCGGCCAGCTGGCTAATCATCTGCTTGATGGCCGCGGGGTCGTCGCTGCGCAGAATTTTTCTGACCAGCGGCGTGACGCGCTCCAGATCGCAGCCCAGCACTTCCTGCTTGACCGACAGCAGTTGCGCCGCCGGCATCGACAATTCACGAAAACCCATGCCCAACAGCAGCAGGGTCAGCTTGGCGTCGCCCGCCATGCCGCCGCAAATCGAGACCGGGATGTTAGCCTTGGCGGCTGCCGCCACCGTCATTGCCAGCAGCATTAGCACGGCGGGATGCATCGGGTCATACAGATGAGCCACCTCGTGGTCCGAGCGGTCGATCGCCAGCGTGTACTGGATCAGGTCGTTGGTGCCAATCGACAGGAAATCCAGGTGCCGGATGAACGTCGGCAGCGTCAGCGCTGCCGCCGGCACTTCGATCATGGCGCCGATCTGGAGATCGGCATCGAATTTCTGGCCGGCCTTGATTAGTTGCGCTTTGGCCTGGTTGATCATGGACAGGGTCTGGGTCACCTCGAAACTGTGCGATAGCATTGGAATGAGCAATTTGACCGGGCCAAAAGCGGAGGCGCGCAGGATCGCGCGCAACTGGGTCAGGAACAGTTGCGGCTCGGCCATGCAATAGCGAATCGCGCGCAGGCCCAGCGCCGGATTGATCGCGCTCTGCTCGAAGCCGGCCAATCGTTTGTCAGCTCCGATATCGAGCGTGCGTATCGTTACCGGCCGGCCCTTCATTGCGCCTACAGCGCGCCGGTAGGCATCGAATTGTTGTTCTTCCGATGGCAGCGTGCTGGCGTGGCCGCTATGCCCCATGAACAAAAACTCGGAGCGGAACAGGCCGATGCCGCTGGCGCCGACCTCCATCGCTCCCGCACAATCTTCCGGCAGTTCGATGTTGGCCAATAACGTAACGACAGTGCCGTCGAGAGTGACGGTCGGAGTTTTCTTGAGTTTGCTGAGTTTTTTACGTTCGCGCTGGATTTTGGCCTGCGTGTCGCGGTACTGATCCAGCATCATCTGGCTCGGATTGACCATGACCACGCCGGTAGTACCATCGATGATCAGCCAGTCATCCTGCCTAATGAGCAGCGAGGCATTCGACAGGCCGACTGCGGCCGGAATGTCCAGACTACGGGCCACCAGCGCCGTATGCGAATTCTGCCCACCGACATCGGTGACGATGCCGCTGAAGGCGTGATTGCGAAACTGCAGCATGTCGGCCGGCGAAATGTCATGTGCGACCACGATCAGGCGGGCCTGCGCTTCGTCGCCATCGCCCGGCGCCGGCAATATCTGGGCGGTGCCGGTCAATACTTTCAATACGCGCTCTGCGACTTGCCAGATATCGGCTTTGCGGTCGCGCAAATAGGGGTCTTCAATCTCGTTGAACTGGTCGATCAACTCGTCGATTTGGGTCACCAGCGCCCATTCGGCGTTGTAGTGGCGGCTGCGGATGATATCCAGCGGTGCTTCCGCCAGCATCGGGTCGGACAGGATCAGAATATGGATATCGATGAACGCGCCCAGCTCGGCCGGCGCGTCCGCCGGCAGTTCTTCCCAAATAGTGCGCAGTTCCTGGTGCACCACGGCAAACGCGTTTTGCAGACGCCGTACTTCGGCTTCCACCTGGGTCTGGCCGACCAGATAATGTTTTACGTCCAGCGCAGCGGGCGTGAGCAAGTGGGCGCGGCCCACGGCAATGCCGCGGGAAACCGGAAAGCCGTGGAGCGAAAAAGATGCCATTGGAGTGGGTCTGCGTAGTTTTATTCATGTATTGCGCCGGTACTCAACCCACCGGCGAAGTCACCGACAAGTCATCGGCGCAATCGCCGACGGTCTGTCTGGCGCGTCCTGGCTTACTAGCTTAATACGTACTGATTACCCTCCTTCGTCGAATTTATCGGCGATCATGGCCGTGATCGCCTGCAGGCATGCGTCTTCATCTTCGCCGTCGATTTCCAGCGTCACTTTAGCGCCTTTGCCAGCCGCCAGCATCATCACGCCCATAATCGATTTGCCATTCACGCGGCGGCCGTTGCGGATCAGCCAGACTTCACTCTGGAACTTGCCGGCCAGTTGAGTCAGCTTGGCCGAGGCCCGCGCGTGCAGCCCGAGTTTATTAACGATTTCAATATCTTGCTGGATCATTTTTATTGTGGAGAAAGGCGAATACGATTATCGACGCGAACTGCGCCACTCTGCCCGCCCGCCAGCGCCATCTCAACCACGACATCGAGCGTGTCCTGGCGGTACGTCAGTGCGCGCAGCAGCATCGGCAGGCTGATGCCGGCAATCACATCGATGTGCCCCGGCAGACTGAGTTTGTTACAGCAATTGGAAGGCGTCCCGCCCATCACGTCGGTGATCACCAAAACGCCGGAGCCATCGTCCAGGCGTGCGATAGCACGCTCGGCCAGGCGATTGATTTCCAGCGGATCTTGATCGGCCACGACATCAATTGCCTCGATCCGGTCGGGCCGACCACGGAATACGTGGGCGGCAGCTTCGATAAAAGCCTGGCCCAGCGGTGCATGCGTCAAGAGCAGAATTCCAATCATGTATGTGATTTAATACGGGAGTATGATTAAAAAAATAGTGTTTCTCGCATGATTATAAGGCGTCTTAAAAAATACTCCAGGTCGTCAGCACCATTGCAGGGAATCGCATCAAACGGCCTGTTCCAGCGCATCGACGAACATCGCCGCCACGTTAAAGCCTTGCTGCTGCCGGATTTCCTGGAAGCAGGTTGGGCTGGTAACGTTGACCTCGGTCAGATAATCGCCGATAACATCCAATCCTACCAGCAACAAGCCGCGCTGGAACAAAATTGGCGCCAGTGTTTCGGCGATTTCGAGGTCGCGTGCCGACAAGGCTTGCGCCACACCGAGTCCGCCGGCGGCCAGATTGCCGCGCACTTCGCCGTTTTGCGGGATGCGCGCCAGCGAAAACGGCACCACTTTGCCGCCGATCAGCAGGATGCGTTTGTCGCCCTGCGTAATTGCGGGGATGAAGCGTTGCGCCATGATGGTGCGGCGGCCGTTGTCGCTCAACATTTCCAGCACCGTGCCGAGATTCTGGCCGTCGGGTCCGATGCGAAACACGCCGGTGCCGCCCATGCCGTCCAGCGGTTTGAAGATTACATCCTGATGCGCGGCGTGGAACGCGCGCAGCCGCGCCATGTCGCGCGAAACCAGGGTTGGCGCGATGAATTGTGGAAAACGCGCAATCGCCAGCTTTTCGTTATGATCGCGAATCGCTTGCGGCTGGTTGATGATACGCGCGCCGGTCTGTTGCGCCAGTTCCAGCAGATAGGTCGCGTACACGTATTCCATGTCGAATGGCGGATCCTTGCGCACCACGATCACATCATAAGTATCCAGTTGCTGCGGCGCGCGCAGCTCCAGCCGATACCAGTCGTCAGGGTCGCCCGTCAGCGTGACCGGCGCGACGTTGGCTACCACCTTACCGCCGTCGAGCGCCATGTCGGCTGGCTCGAATGCATGCACGCTGTGGCCGCGCTGCCCGGCCTCGATCATCATCGAATAAGTGGTGTCCTTGTAAGTCTTGAAGCTGGAGAGGGGGTCTGCGAGGAAGGCGATTTTCATGGGAGTTCAGGCTTAGTAGATTTCCGGGTTAGGGTCGGTTCGTTCCAGCTCGAGCGAGGCCGCCAGTAAGGCTAGCCGTGCCACTACGCCGTACATGTAGAAGCGGTTCGGCGACGTAGTGCCCGGTTTGGCCGAAAAGTCCGGCAAGCTGTGTTGTTGCTCGAACGCCAGAGGCACGTAATGCGCGCCCGGCGCATTCAGGTTTTCGTTGATGCCGCGCTCGGCGTGAACCCGGTAAAAGCCGCCGACCACATAGCGATCGATCATATAGACCACCGGCTCGGCCACCGCTTCGTTAATGTTCTCGAACGAATGCACGCCTTCCTGGATGATTACGTCGGATACTTCCAGTCCTTCCTTGACAACCGACATCTTGTTGCGCTGCTTGCGATTCAGGCCGATGATTTCGCTGGCGTCGGTAACGGTCATGATGCCCATGCCGTAGGTACCGGCATCGGCCTTGACGATCACGAACGGTTTGTCCTTGATGCCGTATTCCTTGTATTTTTTGCGGATTTTGACCAACATCGCATCGACGCTAGTGGCCAGGCAGTCTTCGCCGATGCGCTCATGAAAATTGATGTTGGAACACTTGGCAAAATACGGGTTGATCATCCACGGGTCGATGTCGATTAGCTTGGCGAACTTCTTGGCAACATCGTTATAGGCGCCGAAGTGGTTGGTCTTGCGCCGCACCGCCCAGCCGGCGTGCAATGGCGGCAGCAGAGTCTGTTCGTGCAAATCGGCCAGGATAGCCGGTAGGCCGGCCGACAGGTCGTTGTTGAGCAAAATCGTGCATGGATCGAAATTCTTCAGGCCGACCCGGCGCCCGTTATGGGTGCGCTCGAGCGGCTCCAGCATCAACACGGTGCCGTCCGGCAGCGTAATTGGGGTCGGCTCTGTGACATCTTCGGCAAAGGTGCCTAAGCGTACATTCAGACCGGCCTGGTGGAAAATCTGGATCAGCCGCACGATGTTTTGCAGATAAAAGGTGTTACGGGTATGGCGCTCGGGAATCAGCAGCAGGTTTTTCGCGTCCGGACAATATTTCTCGATCGCCGCCATCGCAGCTTGCACCGCCAGCGGCAGCATTTCAGTGGCGAGGTTGTTGAAGCCGCCCGGAAACAGGTTGGTATCTACCGGCGCCAGCTTGAAGCCGGAATTGCGCAAATCGACCGAGCAATAAAACGGTGGCGTGTGCTCTTGCCATTCGAGCCGGAACCAACGTTCAATGGCCGGAGTGGCTTGCAGAATTTTCTTCTCCAGTTCAAGCAGAGGGCCATTCAGTGCGGTGACGAGGTGCGGGACCATATAAAACCTTTTTCTTGTCTGGGCGAAGCGTAAATGGTGCGGCGCGTGTTTTGCAGTAAAACGCATGAGTGCATGACTGTCGCAGATTCTAGCGGGAATCCGGCATTCCCGCGTCAGCGGAATTGCTTGGCTTCGTTAGTATTTTGGGATGGCAGGCAGGTTTATCAAGGTGGCCGCTGGGACAGCCTTGCAGGCTGCGGTGCGCTCAATGTACAGGCGGTTGTATTTTACAATACCGCTTTATTTATATGCGGAAAACAAGATTTTTTTAATGATACTCCCGCTATTTTTATATAAGACGCGGTGCGGTGGGCCGCCTGGGAGCGTTTGCAGCCATTTTTCCAGGTCTCAGCCAGTAATTGCTGGTTCCGGCTTTTCGCTATCCATCAGTCTGCCAAATAGATAAGCAACATCTATTGCCTGAATCGGCAGTTGACCGCGATGGGCCTTGATAACCTGCGTCACCAGCATGCCGTCGGCGTGGCGTCGTCAATCTGTACCAGAACGTTCCCGGCGACATCGAGCTTACTGTGGGCGGTATAAGGCAATCAGCACATTGAGCGACAGGGACCGACTCAAGACAAAGCCATGAATCAGGTTACAAAATGCCAGTTGGTTGTCGGCTTGCAGCGGTGCCGGCCGACAACACCAATTGGGAGCCCGGGCGTGATGCCGCCTGCTCCGACGGGTCGGAAAGTCTTGTCCGGGCCAGTACGGGCCGCAACTCTGGAGTGACATTTGCAGCATCAGAGAATTCGGGCACTGGAAGAGACGTGGACAGATACAGGGGTGTGGATGCAAGCATGGCAGCTATGACTCAAAATCTTGAACAATAATATGTCTATAGAGCAGAGTTCGGGCCAGACCGACTTTGCCAGAACGGTCTGAATGCAATGAGTGCATGGGTGCAATGCGTAGATTCTCGGATCGGGAAAGCCCCGAAATGGTGCGTAGCACAAATGATGTGCACCATTTCATGATGATTGCTCGGTGCAGGGAGTTTTGCATCATGCCGATCCGGTAGCGTCCGATTTACCTACACCGTCTGCTGCGCCGCCAATCAATAGCCGAATCAACTGATCCGAGCAGACGGCATCTACCTGGCAGCGTTCTAACGGCCATTATGAAAATGTCATCTTCTGTTGGAGGCTGTAGGGACGCACTAAAGTCAGTTGGCATGCATTTTGCTGAAGATGCCGTGCAGCACGCATAGTTTACCGTCCTTTTAATCTCAAGCACACCAGGAGCAAACATGTCCCGTCGTACTCTTCTGAAAGCGACCGTAGCGGGCGCTTTAACTTTAGCTACATCGTCGTTTGTGACGATGGCATTTGCTGCCGACACTATCAAGGTCGGCATTCTGCATTCCTTGTCGGGCACGATGGCAATCTCTGAAACCTCATTGAAAGATGTTGCTTTAATGACGATAGATGAGATCAACAAACATGGCGGCGTGATGGGCAAACAATTGGAAGCGGTCGTCGTTGACCCGGCTTCCAACTGGCCGCTGTTTGCGGAAAAAGCGCGACAACTTATTTCGCAGGACAAGGTTTCTGTTGTGTTTGGCTGCTGGACTTCCGTGTCGCGAAAGTCGACTTTGCCGGTATTTAAAGAGCTCAACAGCCTACTGTTCTATCCGGTGCAATACGAAGGCGAAGAACTGGAAAAGAATGTGTTTTACACCGGCGCTGCGCCCAATCAGCAAGCCATTCCAGCGACCGAATATCTGATGAGTAAAGAGGGCGGTGGCGCCAAGCGTTTTGTGTTGCTCGGTACCGACTATGTCTATCCACGCACTACCAACAAGATCCTGCGCGCTTTCCTGCATAGCAAAGGCGTGAAAGATGCCGATATCAGTGAAGTCTACACACCGTTTGGCCACTCCGATTATCAAACCATTGTTGCCGATATCAAGAAGTTTTCAGCCGGCGGCAAGACTGCAGTGATCTCGACCATCAATGGCGATTCCAACGTGCCGTTTTACAAAGAGCTCGGGAATGCCGGCTTGAAAGCGACGGATGTTCCCGTCATAGCGTTCTCGGTCGGCGAGGAAGAGCTGCGCGGTGTCGATAGCAAGCCATTACTAGGACATCTGGCTGCCTGGAATTACTTCGAATCCGTCAAAAATCCTGTCAATGCTGCTTTTATCAAACAATGGAAAGCCTATGCAATTGCCAAGAAGCTGCCTAACGCCAGTACGGTGGTGACCAACGATCCGATGGAAGCAACCTATGTCGGTATCCATATGTGGAAACAGGCGGTTGAAAAAGCGAAATCAACCGATACCGATAAAGTGATCGCTGCAATGAGCGGGCAGACATTCAAGGCACCGTCTGGATTTACCTTGACCATGGATCAGACCAACCATCATTTGCACAAGCCGGTCATGATCGGCGAAATCCAGGGCGACGGTCAGTTTAGCGTGGTCTGGAAGACCAAAGGACCAGTGCGCGCCCAACCTTGGAGCCCGTTTATCAAGGGTAACGAAGGCAAGCAAAAAATGTAATGGGTGCACATGTGTATCTGCTCTGATTAGCGTGTCTTATTTTTTCCTGGAATTGATATCGCCGGTGCGTGTTTGTGGAATTTCTGTCGCGCACCGGATTTTTTCGCCTGCATTTAATTACGTCTCTTAAAAAATTATGAACTTGCGGCTGATTAAAAACCTGATTGTGGTCGGCTGGTTCGGCCTCATGTGCACGCAATCATTCGTCGCCCATGCCGCAATCGACACCCGCATATTGAAACCGTTAACGGGCGATGATTCGGATGCACGTATCGAAGCGATAGGCAAGATCGCTGCACTGGCAAATGACGATGCCGCAAAAGTCTTGCGTGCTATCAAGGATGACACGCTGTTCGCGCTCCCGGATGGCACGCTGTTGATTGTCGAAGACGACAAAGCGTTTGATCTGGCCACGGGTAAAACCGGCGCAGTACCTGATGGTGCCGATGGCATCATGGTCAATAACAGATTGCGCGGCGCGGTTAACGCTGCGTTGTCGGGTTTCAAGCTGTTTTCGCCAGATCGTAATCTGCGTCTGGCCGCTGCGCTCGATCTACAAAAATCAATTGATCCGGCGCAAGTGCCACTGATCAAAAAAGCATTTGAAAAAGAAACCGACACCGAAGTTAAAGCAGTTTTACAGTTGCTCATATCGACCGATAATTTGCAATCGCCGGATGCCGTGGTGCGCAAAGCTGCCGTGCTTGATTTGGCCGGAAGTACCAACGCTAATCTGAAACCGCTGCTGCAAAAAATGCTCGACAAAAATCCCGATGGCAGCAATATCGAACCCAATCCATCAGTGCGGATTGCAGTGGTCGGTACCTTGAATGAAATCAATAACCGTTTGCAACGTACCGAGATTATCGGCAATCTGTTTTACGGCATTTCGATGGGGAGCGTGCTGTTGCTGGTGTCGCTCGGTTTGGCGATTACCTTTGGTCTGATGGGCATTATCAATATGGCGCATGGTGAATTGCTGATGATTGGCGCCTACACCACCTATCTGTGCCAGATATTTTTTAGTACATATTTCCCAAGCGCAGTAGACGCTTATTTGATCGCGGCCCTGCCCGCCGCCTTCATCGTCGCCGCCGCAGTCGGGGTCATATTGGAGCGCACGGTGATTCGCTGGTTGTACGGCCGGCCATTGGAAACTTTACTGGCTACTTGGGGCATCAGTCTGATGCTGATGCAATCGGTACGCACGATTTTCGGTGCGCAAAACGTCGAGGTTGCCAATCCCTCCTGGATGTCCGGCGGCATCACGGTATTGGGTTCGCTGGTGCTATCGTACAACCGGATTGCCATCATCTTCTTTGCTTTTTTTGTAGTGGTCGCGCTCTGGCTGATCCTCAACAAAACCCGGCTCGGCTTATTCGTGCGGGCAGTGATGCAGAATCGCCGGATGGCGGATTGCGTCGGCGTCTCGACCGGCAAGGTTGACATGCTGACGTTCGGCCTCGGCTCCGGCATCGCCGGTTTAGGCGGAGTTGCCTTGTCGCAACTCGGCAATGTTGGCCCGAGTCTGGGTCAGGGTTATATCGTCGACGCATTCATGGTGGTGGTATTGGGTGGTGTCGGTCAACTGGCCGGTACCGTGATCGCTGCCATCGGCTTGGGTGGAGTGAATAAATTTCTTGAACCGGTCGCCGGCGCGGTGCTGGCAAAAATATTCATCCTGATTTTTATCATCATCTTCATCCAGCGCCGCCCGCAAGGACTGTTCGCGATGAAGGGCCGGAGCGTCGAATAATGCATAATCCATCATCTTTTGCGCCAGTGAAAACTCCCTTGTTTTCGCGTCCGGCCTGGGTCGGCATCGTGGTATGTGTGGTGATCGCAGCGCTGCTGCCGATTCTCAACTTGAGTTTCCCCGATGGCCATGCTCTGCATATTTCCAGTTACGCAATTTTGCTGGTTGGCAAGTTCATGTGCTATGCATTGGCGGCCCTGGCGCTTGATTTGGTGTGGGGCTATACCGGGATTCTATCGCTCGGCCATGGCGTATTTTTCGCGCTGGGCGCTTACGCGCACGGCATGTATTTGATGCGCGCGATTGGCCGTGATGGCGTGTATCAAAGCAATTTGCCCGACTTCATGGTTTTCCTCGATTGGAAGACGCACCCGTGGTACTGGTCAATGACCGATAATTTCTGGTATTGCATGGCGCTAGTCGTTTTGGTGCCGGGACTGCTGGCCTTCGTGTTCGGCTTTTTCGCCTTTCGTTCGCGCATCAAGGGTGTGTATTTTTCGATCATCACGCAAGCGATGACGTTTGCTTTCATGCTGCTGTTTTTCCGTAATGACACGGGTTTTGGCGGCAATAACGGCTTTACCGATTTCAAGCGCATTCTCGGCTATAGCGTGACTGCGCCATCGACTAAAGCAGTGCTGTATTTGATTACCCTGACAGCGCTGATCGGCGCATTGGTGCTGTGCCGCGCGATTGTAAAATCCAAGCTGGGCCGGGTGCTGCAGGCGGTACGCGATTCTGAATCGCGTCTGATGTTCATCGGTTACAACCCGCTCTGGTTCAAGCTGTTTGTCTGGACTCTGTCGGCGGTGTTGTGCGGGATTGCCGGCGCTTTGTATGTGCCGCAAGTGGGCATCATTAATCCATCCGAAATGTCGACCGGGAATTCAATCGAAATAGTGATCTGGGCCGCAGTGGGCGGACGCGGCACTTTGATCGGCCCGATCATCGGTGCATTTACCGTGAACGGTTTAAAAAGCTGGTTCACCGCAGCCTTCCCGGACTTATGGCTATTCGCATTGGGATTTTTATTCATTTTGGTAACCTTGTTCATGCAAAAAGGCATTTTAGGACTGGTGCAAGAATTGCATGTAAAACGTTTTTTCGTCAGGATGGGGAACACCAGAAAGGATGCGTCATGAGCAAAGCATTAGCGCACGATCAAAGATACCAGGGCGATCAACGTGACGAATATGGCGATCAAGGCGATCAAGGCGGCCAAGGCGCATCGTATGGCCGCGTCAAAGGCGACGGTCTTGATACCACCCATGGCGCTATTTTGTATTTGGAAGAAGTCACTGTTTCATTCGATGGATTTAAAGCGTTGAATAATCTGAGCCTGGATATTTCTGTTGGTGAACTGCGTTGCATCATCGGCCCCAATGGAGCGGGTAAAACCACCATGATGGATGTCATTACCGGCAAAACGCGGCCCAGTTCCGGCACCGCGTTTTTCGGTCAAACCATGGACTTGTCCAAGATGACCGAATACGACATCGCCGATGCCGGCATCGGTCGCAAATTTCAGCGTCCGACAGTCTTCGAACAACACACTGTGTTTGAAAATCTGGAGCTGGCAATGAAGATGGATAAGCGCGTCAAATCGACACTATTTTCGAGCCTGTCGTCGGAACAAAAAGGCAAGATCGACGAAATCTTGAAACTGATTCGCCTCAACGGGCAAGAAATTCGTCCGGCCGGCCTACTATCTCACGGGCAAAAGCAATGGCTGGAAAT
Source organism: Glaciimonas sp. (assembly GCA_012927585.1). Taxonomy (GTDB): domain Bacteria; phylum Pseudomonadota; class Gammaproteobacteria; order Burkholderiales; family Burkholderiaceae_D; genus AVCC01. Next base: position 120,466 of record JABBOY010000022.1, on the reverse strand, counting down.
CGGCATGTTGCTGATGCAAGAGCCGCAACTTATTTTGCTCGATGAACCGGTGGCCGGCATGTCCGACGCCGAGACCGCGCGCACCGCCGAGCTACTGAACGAGTTGCGCGGCAAACATTCAATCATGGTGGTCGAACACGATATGGGTTTCGTCACCGAGATCGCGCAACAGGGCAAGGTTACGGTGCTGCATGAAGGCTCGGTGCTGGCGCAGGGCACGATGCAACAGGTGCAAGCGCATGAGCGCGTGATCGAAGTCTACCTGGGGCGTTAAGCTAAACAACGATGCTGCAAATTGAACAATTAAACCAATATTACGGCTCCTCGCACACTTTGCGCGGTGTTTCGTTCTCGGTCGAAAAAGGCCAATGCCTGGCTCTGCTGGGCCGCAACGGTGTCGGCAAAACGACCTTGCTCAAATGTTTGATGGGCGTGTTGCCGGTTGCCAAAGGCAGCGTGACATTCAATGGACGGATTATTACCAAACTCTCACCGCACGCGCGCGCTGCCTTGGGCATTGCGTATGTACCGCAGGGTCGTGAAATTTTTGCCCGTCTGACGGTCGAGGAAAATCTCTTAATGGGCATGGCAACCAAATCCGGTAAAAAGGCATCGGTCATCAAGGGTGAAGTATATGAACTTTTTCCGATACTGAAAGAAATGTTGCAACGTCGGGGCGGCGATTTGTCCGGCGGTCAACAGCAACAACTGGCGATTGCTCGCGCCTTGCTGGCGGAACCGCAGCTGATTATTCTCGACGAACCGACCGAAGGGATTCAACCTTCCATCATCAAGGATATCGATCGTGTGATCCGTTTGTTGCGTCAGCGCGGTGATATCGGCATTCTTCTATGTGAACAATATTTCGATTTTGCACACGCGCTGGCCGATAAATTCGTGGTGCTTTCACGCGGAGAAGTAGTCGCAGTCGGTACCCAGGATCAGATGAATAGTGAGGATGTAAAGCGGCACTTGGCAGTATAGTTTCATTATGAAAATTAATGAAGCCGCTGACTTTGCAAATGCCGATGCGGCGTCGCCTACGTCTCATTGGCAAGCCCGGCTGGTATTGGGTTTTGCCGACGATGCAGGCACCACGCGCTTGATCGAACGGACTCACTGCGGCCCGCTGCGGGTACAAAAACCGCTGTACCCGGAAGGTGCGCAGGTGTGCCACGCGATTGTGGTGCATCCGCCCGGTGGCGTGGTGGGTGGCGACGCTTTGACGCTGGTAGCGAAAGCAGGCGACGCCGCACACGCTTTCCTCACTACGCCCGGCGCCGCCAAATGGTACAAGGCCAACGGCCGCATTTCGCGGCAAGATATCAGTCTGGAGCTTGGCGCCGGCGCCAAGCTGGAATGGCTGCCGCAAGAGACTATCTTTTTTGATGCAGCGCAGGTTGCGTTGACGCAGTCGATCTCGCTCGCCAAGGACGCCCGTTATATTGGGTGCGAGATATTGTGCTTTGGCCGTACCGCATCGGGTGAATCGTTCAATAGCGGCAAAGTGACGCAACGCACCAGCATCCGGCGCGATGGGCATTTGATCTGGTGGGAGCAAGGCGCATTGTCGGGCGGCAGTGCATCCATGTTTAGCTCGCTGGGGTTATCCGGCAAGACCGTATGTGCGACCCTGATCGCGGCAGGAAAATCGCTGCCGGTATCATTGCTGAACGCGATTCGGCAAGAAGTTGCGGTAATCAGTGGCAACCCAAACGCGTTTGGCATCAGCCAGTTGAAAGCGGTATTGGTAGCGCGCTATCTGGGCGATTCCAGCGAGACTGCACGCCGTGTAATGCTGTGCGTATGGCAGCATCTTCGACCGGAATGTATGGCTTGCGCGGCAGTTGTTCCGCGCATCTGGAATACCTGACGAGTCGGTTTGCGTAGGTTGGTGCTGCGCTTGCGCAGCCCAACATTCTGCGCACAATGTTGGGCTGATAAGGCGTTAGCCCAAGCTGCAAAAAAATGGAGATACGATGGACTTGACCCCCAGAGAAAAAGATAAGTTGCTGATCTTTACAGCGGGCTTGCTGGCAGAACGCCGCAAGGCACGTGGCCTGAAACTCAATTATCCCGAATCCATTGCGCTGATTTCCGCCGCCATCATGGAAGGTGCGCGCGATGGTAAAACAGTGGCTGAATTGATGTCGGACGGCAGCAAAATTCTTACCCGTGCCGATGTGATGGACGGCATCGCCGAGATGATCCCGGATATACAAGTCGAAGCGACTTTCCCCGACGGCAGCAAGCTGGTCACCGTCCATAATCCGATTCCATAAAAGGCTTTCCATGATCCCAGGCGAAATGCTGATTGAACCCGGCGAGATAGAACTCAATGTCGGCATGCGGACGGCTACGGTGAAGGTGGCCAATAGCGGCGACCGGCCGATCCAGGTGGGTTCGCATTTCCATTTTTTTGAAGCCAATCCGGCCTTGCAGTTTGAGCGCGACGCAACTTACGGCATGCGACTTAATATCGCGGCCGGCACGGCAGTCCGATTTGAGCCCGGCCAGCACCGTACCATCGAGCTGGTTGCGTTGGGTGGCGATCGCGTGGTCTACGGCTTCAATGGCAAAGTAATGGGAAAGTTAAAATGAGCACAATTTCTCGCCAAGCCTATGCAGAAATGTTCGGCCCCACCACAGGCGACCGTATCCGTTTGGCCGATACCGAACTCTTTATCGAGATTGAAAAAGACTTTGCCACTTACGGCGAAGAAGTCAAATTCGGCGGCGGCAAAGTGATTCGCGACGGCATGGGCCAGTCGCAACGCAACCATGCCGACGTGATGGATACGGTCATCACCAATGCGGTAATTCTCGACCACTGGGGCATCGTCAAAGCCGATATCGGCTTGAAAAATGGCTTGATCGCTGCCATCGGCAAAGCAGGCAATCCAGACATTCAATCCAACGTCACCATGGCCATTGGCGGCGCGACCGAAATCATTGCCGGCGAAGGCTTGATCGTCACCGCCGGCGGCATCGATGCGCATATCCACTTCATCTGTCCGCAGCAAATCGAAGAAGCGTTGATGTCGGGCGTGACGACCATGCTGGGCGGCGGCACCGGGCCCGCCGTTGGCACTGCCGCTACGACCTGCACGCCGGGACCCTGGCATTTGCATTCGATGCTGATGGCCGCTGACGCTTTTCCAATGAATCTCGGCTTTTTTGGCAAAGGCAATGTCAGCCTGCCGACTCCGCTGGAAGAGCAAGTCAACGCCGGCGCAATTGGTCTGAAGCTGCACGAAGATTGGGGCAGCACCCCGGCCGCGATCGACAATTGCCTGTCGGTGGCGGATCGGATGGATGTGCAAGTGGCGATTCATTCCGACACGCTCAATGAAGGCGGTTTTCTGGAACACACGCTGGCAGCCTTCAAGGATCGCACCATCCACACCTTTCACACCGAAGGCGCGGGCGGCGGCCATGCGCCCGACATCATCGCCGCGGTGGGGCAAGACAATGTGCTGCCCTCATCGACCAACCCGACCCGGCCTTACACCGTTAATACGCTGGATGAACATCTGGACATGCTGATGGTGTGCCATCACCTCGATCCGGCAATTGCGGAAGATATCGCTTTTGCCGAATCGCGCATCCGGCGCGAGACCATTGCGGCCGAAGATATCCTGCATGACCTTGGCGCGATCAGCATGATGTCGTCCGATTCGCAAGCGATGGGCCGCGTCGGCGAAGTCATCATGCGCACCTGGCAAACCGCGCACAAGATGAAAACGCAACGCGGCTGGCTCAAGCCGCCTGCTGGCAGAGAGTCAGATTCTACGGTGCAGGATAAATCCACCAACGACAACTTTCGCGCCAAGCGATACATCGCCAAATACACTATCAACCCGGCGCTCACGCACGGCATTTCGCACGTAGTTGGTTCGCTCGAAGTGGGCAAGATTGCCGACATCGTGTTGTGGAAGCCGGCATTCTTCGGCGTCAAGCCATCGATGATCCTGAAAGGCGGGATGATCGCCGCTGCCCAAATGGGCGATCCGAATGCCTCGATTCCGACGCCGCAGCCGGTGCATTACCGGATGATGTTCGGCGCCTTTGGCGGCGGCCTGAAAAAGTCATTTACCTTTGTCTCGCAAGCAGCCATTGATCTCGGTATCGGCGAACAATTGCAACTGAACAAGACCTTAATTGCGGTCAAAAATATGCGGCATTTGCGCAAGAGCGACATGATTCACAATGATCTGGCGCCGCAGATGAAAGTCGACCCAGAAACCTATGAAGTCCGCGCCAATGGCGAATTGCTGGTGTGCGAACCGGCCCAGGTGCTACCGATGGCGCAGCGCTATTTTCTTTTTTGAGCAGATATACCATTTTGGTGGTGGCGCCGGATGCTTAATCCAGTGAGATCCAAATGGAAATCGAACCCGACGGGAAAATATCAATTCCTGAAAAGCTATCTTGGTTTGGATTGTCCACCGATGATGCTCCGACAATACGTTTGCAGCGCATCAGATTGCCAAGAGAATATGATTGATTTTATCCAAAGCAGCGATCGCATCGGCGATCACCGCGTCAGCACCTGCATCTCGGCACGCGGCCACAATCATGGGCGCGCTCACACATAGCCGCAATGCACTAATCGGCACCCCTTCACGATTACCGCAAGGAACCGGCTGCCCCAATTGAAAGCGACGCGTCCCACTGTCCGCGCCGGGAATACATAACACTTGATACAGCCGTTCGGTTTCTGCACGATCTAAAAGCCGGCTGCCAGTGGGGCCGTCAGGTACGTGCAGTAGAAAAGGAAAAATGGTTTGTTCGGTGTCCCAGCGTTGTTGTTCGTCTTCGTTAAATAGTGCGCGGCGACATAGCACCGATACTGGCAACGCTTCAAAGCAGACATCGCGCGCCAGACGCTCGCGCACTGCTTTCGCAAAGCGGCGCAAAAACGCCGTAATACACGGCTCTGGAACCGTACAAAAGCTTCGGAGTTCCGTGATTGCCGCTTCCCATCGCAACAACAGGCCGAAATTCGGGTTTGCCAACAAGAACCGACCCGCCAACCAGCCCAAAGGCCAATCGGCAGCACTGGAATAAGCGCGCGCACCAGGATGCAGCGCATTATCTCGATAACGGGCCGCGGTAGCGGGCGGAATAATCAGGGCGCCGCTGAAAGTCGGGCCGGCTATGAACTTCGACCCGGTTAGCGCCACCATCCAGTTTTGGGAAATATAAGCCTGTATCGTTTTGGCTGAAAGCCGAAATTGACACGCATCCACCAGCACCTCTACTTGCGTCTGCCAACGCCGCTTCAAGGCCAGGACTGTCTCGATACTCGGCGCCATCAGGCCCGTTTTGCTCACGTCGGTCAATATCAGCAGCACTTGCTGGCCTGCTTCGGCCGCTTCGGTCACACGGGCGACGCATTCGGCATCAACCCGGGCGCAGTCGTGCAACGTGCCATCCGCTGCGCGGGCCGATAGTGTGAAAAGATCGCCCTGCCAGTCGCTCACCAAGGTTCCGATCGGGACTGTACCGCCGCAAGCGGAGCGGCGATTGAAATGTTGGCCTTGCACTGCCGCCGGTAGTCCGCTCCCGGTTTCTGTGGGCATGATCATCACCGTGCGCTGCGGTCTTAGCCATTGGGCCGTCAGCAAGTGCAGATCGGTCCCCGAGGCGGCCAATACAACATTGACGCCGTCAGCCCAAGAAAAACCGCACAGCAGCAGCAATTCCGAGCGCAGCCGTTCCACGTGCGTTGCGTAAACCGATATCGCGGATTGGTGCTGCAATTGATCCAGGCAGGTTTGGCGCAGGGCGCTGGACGCCGCGATCCCGGCTTCCGAAATCACGGACGCCGTAGACGACCCGAGCGCAACCAGGTCTGGGTCCGGGTAGGGACGACAGCCATACATCGACAGGCCGGAAATGGGGTCGAGCACGATGCGCGTGTCGCCACCCGAGACCAGTAAAGCAGATGTACTGGGCAGCGTGATGGGAAGCGTCTGTGGCGGTAGCTCGTTTAACAAACTCAGCCTACCACTGTCGTATGGCGGGCGTTCTCCAGCATCTGGCGAAATGCTGTAAACACTTTTTGCATGGCCGGTTTCTTATACGGATACATGTGTTCGTCATCCATGGCGTGGACGACCATCGCGTTATCGATCTCGAAGATGAGTAAATCGCCCGCACTGGTTTCAGCACAATCGATCCCCAGGTAGGGAAGCCCCATGCGCTGGTAAATGGCGTGCAAGGCCGGTGCGTGACGCAGGGCGAATTCCGCATCGAAATTGGCCATGCATGCGGCTTCTTCCGCGCGCTTTTCAGCGCTTGCGTCCATTCCCGCATTGAGGTAGTGAATCATCCAGTGCGCGGACACCGCGAAATGACACACGAAAGATCGTCCCTCGATCAGAGCGATCCGATATTTGCGAAACAAGCCGTCGGCGCTGCGATAATCGACAAACCGCGACACGTAGAATTGTTCTGCATCAACCCGCGCCAGATAGTCGGCGACATCGTCACAGTGCATCATTTTTTCCAGGTTTTGACCAGCGTGTGAACCGATAGGTCGCACGATCAATGGGAAATCGTCCTGTGGCAGAAGCGCGCCGACTGTCGTTGCGCCAGCGCCCAGCGCCTGCAACGCTGCTCGTTCAATGCGTACTGTGATCGGCATGTCAAGATTGGGACTATTTTGCAAGGCGGCGCAGACGCCATCGCGCGAGAGGACGGCAATGTATTCGGGCAGGTTGATAACCGGGCGCGGCCAGTTGGCGACAAATCCGGCAAGACGCTGGAGCAAAGGCTGGTTATCTGCGGATTCAGCCACCGCCACCATCATCACATCATGATCCGGGACGGTTTCCGGCCACGCCGATTCCAGAGTGAGATACAGCATGTCCAAGGAAACATCCGAGTCTTCCAACAGAAATTCAATAGGCGTATTTGACATCAGATCGCCCAGTCCCATAATCACCAGTAGACGCAGACCAGGCGCTGACTGACGTGCCGGCAACGAGTATAGAGCCTGAAGTTCAATCGCTTGCGCCTGCACCGCTAGCGCACTTTCCCGATTGTTGGTCAGTTGCAGCACGGTTGAAAAATCCAGGTAAGCATGGGCATCTGCGGGATTTGCCTGGGCACGTGCCAGCAACTCCGCTCCCAACGGCTTAAGATCCTCGTTGAGGAAGGCGCGTCGCATTAGAGGGGCGACCCCGATAAGAGGGGGAAAGGGGTGTGCTGCAGATCCAATATTGTCGGACATCGGTTTTCCAGTGAGGTGTCATGCACAGCGAACCGTTCCGATGGAAAAGATCGTTGATAGTAAGAAATCTATGTTTCGTGCGCCGCAGTGGTGATTTGCCATCGCTTCACAATTGCTACCTGCCAAAAGAATCGCAATGCAGGACGCGAGTAAATCTGCGCCGAACGCCCAGTTTACGCTGCCCGTACCCACGCCCGTACAGAGGCAGTAAAAGCAAAAGCATACGGTATTAAGTGCCACGGGCGCCGTCAATAAATAAGGCAATCCCCCAACTCAGCCGCTGGACTCATTACATCATTCACGCGGCAGTCATATCCAATATTTCCGGGGGCATGCTCTGTTGAGTCATCTGCAAAATTTAAGGATTTTCAATGCGCGGACACATTATCTCAACAAAATTTCCACCATTTATTTGTACTGATTTAGCATAACTGACTATTTCTTGGGGTGGCATAAATCCAACTGCAGCACTTGCGTCGTTATAATTTTTCCAGTCAATTTTTCCATAATGAATAACGCCATCAATCACATTACCATTGGAACGAATCTGAATTTCCTCTCCCCCTTGTTTGTAATAGAGAGAAAACATCCCGCGAAATCCTGGGCAATCGTAACGAATTAACTGCCCTGGCACGGGCATAAAATTTTTACTAAAATAGTTGAATAGAAAGAAGACGATTAAAACAATCGAAATCGCAGCAACAATCAAAGCGCTTCGCTTCAAACCAGGCAATGAAAAAGGTAATTGTTTGTGCCATGGATATTCAGGAGCTTTAGTCACCATAGTGCTTGTTACTGGACTGTTTTTCGCTGGGATATTAAGCCCATTTTCAACTACCATTATTTGTGCTGCATAGTTAGGCTGAGATTGTCCTGATGCACTTTTCGGAACAAAATTCGAAGAAACGTGTTTCGCTTTTATGGCCACGGATGATGACTCATTCATGGACAGTATCAGCGAAGAAAGAGGTGCTTTCGGGGCCTGGCCCGAAATTTTGATGTCTTGATTATGACGATTTTCTTTCAGTATTTTGCTTTGCAAAAGAACAAAAACTGCGCAAAGCAATGGCATTACGATTGCGAGTGCTGGCGATTGTGTATTAATCCAATTAGCAATCAGCGGGTCTGACATGCTGATATCTCCCGCAATCCAACCCAATAGGGCGCCCACAGCCGGTACCAAGATCGGGTAACGATTCAGTAATTTGGTGACATAAAGGCTGCCATACATTAATAGTGGAACGCTGAATAGCAGACCGAGAACCAGAAAGAAAACACTACCTTGCACAGCAGCAGCCAAAGCGACAACATTGTCCACACTCATCACCAAGTCGGCTACGACCACGATACCGACTGTTGACCACATTTTATTTGTTGTTGTATTTTCTTCACTGATTGTGATGGCATCGTTAGCTACCTGATGTTCTAATTCCTCTTCGGCTTCCGCCTCCTCTTCCATAATGAGCTTGATGGCAATGTAGATCAGCATTAATCCGCCTATCAGCCGAAGCGATGGAATGCTGAGTAGGTACGTAATAACAGTTGTTAATATGACGCGTAGAAAAATGGCAGTGCCCGTACCAATCAGAATCACTTTGCGCATTTGCTGCGGTGGAAGCGACCGGCACGCAAGTGCAATCACGACCGCATTGTCGCCGCTCAGGATCAGATCAAGGAGAAACACTTGGAACACCATCCCAAGCGCGTGCATTACACCATCAAATTCCATTATTCTTTACTCCAAGTTGCGGCCAAAATACGATCTAAAAAATCATCCCAACATCCCTGCGACACCGGCGTAAAGTCCAAAACCAGCCGTTAAAATAAAAACCAAGCCAACCAGACTTGCGTAGTTGCCCTTTAGACGTAGAGATTCAGGTAGTGCGGTGCAGGCCAATCCGTAGAGAAATACTAAAACAATCGGCAATAACAGGGCATTGATAACACCTGTGGCAATCGACAGACGGACCAAATTGACCCCTGAACATACCAGTGCGCCAGCTACCACCAGCATGACGCCGAATGTTGCATAGAACCACGGAGCTTCAGTCGGATGTTGCTCCAGTGAATGGCGAGCCCCAATCACTTCGCCAACAGACCAGGCTGCGGTGAGGCATACCACAATGATGGCGACTAGGGCGCCACCACTTAACCCGACGGCAAATACGATGCGTCCGAACGTATCGCCAAGCACGACAGTAAATGCCTCAGCAATCTGCGGCACATTCTCCAGACTGGCTCCACGTTGACCAATGGAGGCTGCTGCCGCCACCAGCACCGCAGCCTGGACCGTTTGGCAAAGAATGGCGCCAAACAAAGTCTCATATCTAGCCACTTTCAAATGCACCAGTGACAGCCCTTTGTCAAGCAGTGCAGACTGCTGATAAAACATGGTCCAAGGCATAATACTTGTGCCCAAATTGGCGGCGACAAGATACAGATAATTCTTGTCACTTAACGGCATTTGCCTTATCTGGGCGAGCATTTGTCTGCTGTCGGGGTGGGCTTTCCAGGCAACGACCAAGAAAGCGAGTCCAAACAGGCCCAAACAAATCGCGATCCGCTCGACCGAATGATAAGAGCCGGTCCACATCATTGTGAAGATTAGAATGACAATCAGCACGATCGTTTGCCAAATAGGGACGCCAAATAATTGCCCGACACCGGCAAGGCCACTCATTTGCGTCAATAATGCACCGAAGCAGCTAATAATCAGCGTAGACATCGACAAAAAGGCCATCCCATGTCCGAACCTTTGCCGAATCAATTCGCCGTAACCTTTGCCAGTGCCAAGGGCAAGCCTTACAGTAAGTTCTTGTATTATGAACAATATCGGAATAATAAGAAACTGTAACAACAGCAGCCGATAACCCCACTGGGCACCACTCTGAGCGGCAGTAATCACACTACCTGCCTCCGTGTCAGCAAGCATGACTACAAGTCCAGGACCGATAGTCAAGGCAATACGCCATAATTTAGTCGGAGTATTGCTATAAGCTATCATCTGGCCTAGTTTGAATTAAAAGTTGTGGTCCGAGACGGAAAATAGCTGTTGCAATCAGCAAACCTGTATTTTTCTTAAAACGCCTGGCCGTTTAGTCCGTAACTGTTTGCTCAGCGCTTTACATCGACACGCGGCCCGGTTTTGAAATTGCGCAAAAACTCGGCGTCCGGTGTAAGCACAAGGGTTGGTGCGGAGTCCGCCAATGCTTGACGGTAGGTCTGCAAAGAGCGATAAAATTTATAAAATCGAGGATCTTTATCAAAGGCAGCCGCAAAAATGCGATTGGCTTCGGCATCGGCTTCCCCGCGAGTAATATTGCTCTGTCGCTGTGCCTCAGATAAGAGGATAGCGCGCTCCCGGTCAGCTTTTGCCTGAATTTGCTGCGCCCACTCGAATCCTTGCGCACGCAGCTCTTTGGCTTCGCGCTCACGTTCCGACTTCATACGGTCATAGATTGCTTGGCTGGTCTCTAAAGGCAGATCTGCGCGATGGAATCGTACCTCCGTTACCTCGATGCCGAGCGGCTTAGCTTTTTCTGCAACTTCTTTTTGAATGAGATCAACGATATGAGGACGTTCATTGGACAAAAGTGATTTCAACATCACTTGCCCCAGTTCGCGACGCAGGGAAGAACTAACAAGCTGGGTAAGTTGCGCCCCAGCCTGATCGAAAGTGCGAACCGTTTGATAAAAACGCAAGGGGTTAATAATACGGAAGCGGGTGTAGGTTTCGACCTCGATACGTTTCTGATCGCCAAGAATGACTTGTTCCGACGGAGGAGCTAGCGTTTGCAAACGCTTATCGTAATAGATCACAGTGTCAATCATCGGCACTTTCACTTTAAGACCTGGCTCCGCAGCTACGCCTATCGGCGCACCCAGGCGAACAACTAAAGCTTGTTGATCTTCCCCTAAAGTGTAAAGAGTCGATGACAGTATCGTGCACGTTATCAGGATGATGACTACGATGGCAATTCGTAATTTATTAGGATTCATTTCTTAACCTCTTTAATGGCAGGTTTTTCTTTTTCAGATAAGGGCATATAAGGCACTACTGCGGACATACCCTTTCCAGATGAGTCAATAATGACTTTGGTCGCTTTTTTCAGCACAGCGTCTACACTCTGAAGGTAGAGTCTCCATTCTGTTACATCCTTGGCCTGCGTATAACTTTGGTAGACAGATAAAAAACTTTTGGCCTCACCATCAGCCAGATTCACCGCTTGCGTTTTGTAAGCTTCCGCGTCTTGGTTAATGTGTGAGGCTTCCCCGCGAGCCCGGGGGAGAATATCATTATGATAAGCTTCGGCTTCGTTTCGGGCACGTTCTTGATCGGCGCGGGCACGTTGTACGTCATTAAATGCATCAATGACGGCGATCGGAGGGTCAACTCTTTGTAGCTGAACCTGTGTAACCAAAATTCCAGACTGTTCTGAGTCAAGCAACTGTTGCAGTAGCGATTTGGTTTCATCGGCTATTTGCTGGCGTTTATCCGACATCGCAGCCTGGATGGGGGTACGTCCTATGACTTCCCGCAACGCACTTTCTGCTGCTATTTTTACCGCGAATTCTGGATTTTTAACTTTAAATAGATATTGGCCAGCGTCCTTGATTCGCCAAAATACTACGCAATCAGCCTCGACGATGTTTTCGTCTCCAGTCAACATTTGTTTCTCATGGGAGTCAGAGCTAATCACCGCTGCGCCGCTGTTTGACGGCGTTCCAGCGGACTGACGGCCCAGCTGCAGCTGGTTGATCTGGGTGACTTTTGGAAACAATACGGTGTCGAAAGGATACGGCAGATGATAGTGAAGGCCGGATTCGGTGGTTTCGACCCATTTCCCAAAACGCAGCACAACACCTTGTTCGTCAGGTTGCACCTTGTATATTCCCGAGAGCACCCAGGCAATGGCGATCAGCATAACCATCAACGCCAAACCCTTCCCACTCAAAGAGATATAGGAATTGGCTGTTCGCGCCTTAATGTCTTGGATAATTGCATCAAGTCTGGTTCGATCATTCACTGGAGGCTCGCCGCCTTCTATAGGAGTTGAAGACATGAAGTCATTCCATTTCGTTGAGTGGGATAAGTTTAGCGACAAAGATTGCCAGGTTGCATGTTGATGGATTCCAATTTAAAACCTGACTTGCCACATTCTTATAATTTGGGTGGTTTTATACAATTATCGGCTTCAATTTTACTGGCGAAATTTTACAGCAGAAGCATAGAAGTGAACTCAATAATTCAGGCAGTTGGCTAAGTGCTAGTTTTTCATTTGTCTTGCGGCACCTGGCAATATTCCATTTCAGTTCCTGCCCTGTGGCAGCGCCGATGTCTGGCTGATACCGATTGGCACACTCAGACGATTCAATCCGCGTTTCCTTAGAACCGGATACTATAATTTTGCCTTGACAGAAACAATTTCTGTTTCGTTTGACTTATGTCAATCAGTTTGGGCCCACATTCTTGCAAGAATGAAAAACATGTAAATAAGAGGTGGATATGAATCTGACTGAAAAAAACTTGAACCACGATCGCAACCCGCCAGATGCAACGGCGTCGCCTGCCGCAGATGCGACTGTGTCGCAGGATGATGCGGCCTCCAAAAAACAGTGCGGTTTGGGCAGCGAGCAGGCTGGCGCCAATACCCTGGATTTGATATATCAGAGCGCGCTGGCAAAGTTGACCGGTGGCATTTCTCCCACCAGTCTGTCGGTGGCCATGCAGGAATGGCTGCTGCAACTCGCCATGTCGCCGGGACGCGGCGTCGAACTGCTGGCTTTGCTGAAGCAGCAAGCGGCAGAATGGGGGCCTTTCATGGCCAGCGCGGTGAGCTCCGGCAGTGGTCAGGTCAGCGTGACGGACAGCGATTCGCGTTTTAACCGGCCGGAATGGTCACACTGGCCGTATAACGTGTTTGCTAAATCTTTTTTGCAGACGCAGGATTTCTGGCAGCAGGCCACTACCGGCATTCGCGGCGTTACGCCGCATCATGAGCATGTGGTCAGTTTTACCGCACGCCAGGTGCTGGATGCTTTTGCTCCGTCCAATTACGCTATTACCAATCCAGAAGTGCTGCGCGCCACCATCGAATCGAAAGGCCATAACCGCTTGATCGGCTGGAGCCACTGGCTGGAAGATCAGGCCAAAAGAAAACAGAAGAAGCGTGGCATCGATACCCACAAGGAAGATTCTCCCTACAAGGTCGGTCGCGACGTCGCGGTTACTCCCGGAAAAGTGATATTTAGCAATGCACTGTTTGAATTGATCCAGTACACGCCGCAAACCAAAACCGTATACCGGGAACCGTTGCTGTTTGTGCCGTCATGGATCATGAAATACTACATCCTGGATCTGTCGCCGAATAATTCGATGGTGCGCTACCTGGTCGAACAGGGCCATACCGTGTTCATGATGTCGTGGAAGAACCACGGTGCCGAGGGCCGCAACTTGGGCATGGACGATTATATTGCGCAGGGGCTGTATGTCGCGCTGGAGCAAGTCGCACATCTGATGCCGGACATTCCGGTGCATGCGGTCGGTTATTGCCTGGGAGGCACTTTGTTGTCTATCGGCGCAGCGGCGCTGGGACGCGATCCGCAGCAGGCGCTGGCGCCGATCCAGACTATCACGCTGCTGGCGGGACAGGCTGACTTTGCCGAACCGGGCGAGCTGGGCCTGTTCATCGATGATAGCCAGTTAGCCTTGCTGGACGCGTTAATGTGGGAGCAGGGCTATCTGGACGGCGCTCAGATGGCAGCCAGTTTCGAGCTGCTTAATTCGCGCGATCTGGTCTGGTCGCGCATGATGCGCGAGTACCTGCTGGGGGTGCGTCGCGCGCCGAACGACCTGATGTCGTGGAACGCCGACACCACGCGCCTGCCATATCGGATGCATAGCGAATATTTGCGGCATTTGTTCTTGCACAACGATCTGGCCGAAGGCCGTTACTGCGTCGATGGTCATTTGGTCGCTCTTGGCAATGTCAGGCCTCCGATGTTTGTGCTGGGCACCGAGCTTGACCATGTCTCGCCCTGGAAGTCGGTCTACAAAATCCATTTTCTGGTCGACTCCGAAGTCCATTTCGTGCTGGCTTCCGGTGGTCACAATAGCGGTGTGGTATCCGAGTTGGGCCATGCGGGCCGCAGCTTCCGGTTTCGATCCGGCCAGCGGCAAGCGGGCAGTCATGTGGTGGGGCCGGACGAGTGGGTGTCGGAGTCGACGCTCGAACAGGGTTCCTGGTGGCCGCACTGGCACAAGTGGCTGGCGCTGCATTCCAGCGCAAAAAAAATCAAGGCGCAGGAGATCCCGGCCGAACGGATGCTGGCCGACGCTCCTGGGCAATATATATTGGAGAGCTGATGCTTGAGTAGCTGGATAGGAGTTTTGCCAGTCGAATGTAGGTGCGAATGTATTCGCACTCTTATTTATTCCATCCGCACTGATGCGAATGAATTCGCACCTACAAGCACATGGCACCATAGTATGGAGTATGCCAATAAACAATGCCTTCGCCGCATGTAATTATTGCAGTAATTAAAAATACTTTATTCAGTATGTTTAAAATGCGCTGCTGTAGTACGTTAGAAGTGCAGCATGCGGAATTTAGCTGTGTGTGCGCTTTTCGCGCTTGCATTCCAGCGTGCTGATGATCTTGTCATTCGGATCGATAGTCTCCAGGCGCACATCAAAACCCCATAGGCGAGCCACATGCTTTAGTACTTCCTGCGCCTGCGGATTCAGCGGGCGGCGCTGAAACTGGGTGTGTCTTAAGGTCATCGAGCGATCGCCCTGCATGTTGACCGAATATACCTGGATGTTTGGCTCTCGATTGCCCAGGTTATATTGCTCCGAGAGTTTCTGCCGGATGGTCTGATAGCCACTGTCATCGTGAATTGCGGAAATCGACAACTTGTCATCGGTATCATCGTCAAGCACCGCGAAAAAATGAAAATCGCGGATCAGCTTGGGTGACAGGTACTGGGAAATAAAACTCTCGTCCTTAAAGTTGCGCATTGCAAAATCGAGCGATTTTAGCCAGTCGCTGCCGGCGATATGCGGAAACCATACGCGGTCTTCCTCCGTCGGTGCTTCGCAGATCCGACGGATGTCGTTCATCATGGCAAACCCCAGCGCATACGGGTTGATGCCGTTGTAGTGCGGACTGTCCAGCGGCGGTTGGTAGATTACGTTGGTATGGCTTTGCAGGAATTCCATCATGAAACCGTTATCGACCACACCTTCCGCGTACAGTTGATTGAGGATGGTGTAGTGCCAGAAAGTGGCCCAGCCTTCGTTCATGACCTGGGTCTGGCGCTGCGGGTAGAAATACTGTGCAATCTTGCGCGTGATGCGCACTACTTCGCGTTGCCAAGGCTCCAGTATCGGCGCGTATTTCTCGATAAAATAGAGCAAGTTCTCTTGCGGTTCCGCCGGGAACCGCTGTGGCGGCCGGTTGGCGATCGCTTCTCTTTCTTGCTGAGGCAGGGTGCGCCACAGGTCGTTGACCTGCAATTGCAAGTAGGCTTCGCGCTCTTTCTGGCGTGCCTTTTCTTCTGTGAGCGACAATTTGGCCGGGCGCTTGTAGCGATTGACGCCGTGGTTTTGCAGCGCATGGCAAGAATCCAGCAATAGTTCGACCGCTTCGACTCCGTGCTGCTCTTCGCATTCAGAAACGAATTTCTTGGCAAATACCATGTAGTCGATAATCTCTTCGGCATCGGTCCATGAGCGAAACAGATAATTGCCCTTGAAAAAAGAATTGTGACCGTAGGCTGCGTGCGCGATCACCAGGGTTTGCATCATCAGGCTGTTTTCTTCCATCAGATAGGCGATGCAAGGATTCGAATTGATAACAATTTCGTATGCCAGGCCCATCTGGCCGCGCTTGTAGCTTTTTTCGGTATTCAGGAAATGTTTGCCGAACGACCAGTGGTGGTACGACACCGGCAAACCAACTGCGGTGTAGGCATCCATCATCTGTTCTGCACTGATGATTTCGAGCTGGTTCGGGTAAGTGTCAAGACCAAAATTTTGCGCTACGCGGCGCACTTCTTCGTGCGCTTGTTCCAGCAGCTCGAAAGTCCATTCAGACTGTCTAGGCAACGGTTGCGAAGGGGCAACCTGGTTCGGCATGCTCATGATTTTTCCTGTTTCTTGAACAGATCTCGAAAAACCGGATAAATATCGGCTTGGGATTTGATCAGTTGCATCGCAAAGTGCGGGTGATGGTCTAGTACTTGTGTGTATTCTTCCCACAGGTTTTGCGGCTTGTCTTCGGTGATTTCGACGTAAGCGTAATACTGCACTGCCGGCATGATGGTGTTGATCAGCAACTGGCGGCAGGCCACGGAATCATTATCCCAATTGTCGCCATCGGAAGCTTGCGCCACGTAAATATTCCAGTCGTTGCTGGAATACCGCTCATACATGATCTTGGACAGCAGATGCAGCGCCGACGACACCACGGTGCCGCCCGATTCGCGCGAGTGGAAAAAATCGTCTTCATCGACTTCGTCAGCCATTGTGTGGTGGCGGATGAAGACGACTTCAATCTTGTCGTAAGCACGCTGCAAAAACAGGTACAACAGGATGAAAAAGCGTTTGGCGGTATCTTTCTTGATTTCATCCATCGAGCCGGACACGTCCATGATGCAAAACATGACTGCCCGGCTGGACGGTTTCGGTACCCTGATACGATTGCTATAGCGCAAATCGAACGGGTCGATGAATGGAATTGCCAGCAGCTTGCTGCGCAAGTGATGAATTTCCAGGCGCAGCGCAGTGACGCGCGCATCTTCGTGCGGCACATGCGCGAGCAATTGCTGAAGTTCGGATTCCGCGTCCAGCAAACGCCTGCGCGATTTGCTGCCGACTGCAATGCGCCGCCCCAGCGCGCCGCGCAGCGAGCGCAGGATATGGATATTGGTGGGCGTACCGGACATTTTATAACCGGCCCGCTGCTGCTTGAATTCGGTGCTGGCGGTGAGCTGGGTCTTCACCATATTCGGCAATGCCAGGTCTTCGAAAAAATAGTTCAGGAATTCTTCACGCGTTAGTTCGAAGATAAAATCATCTTCCGTGATCTGGTCGCTGTTGCCGGCTTGACCGGAGCCGGAGCCGGCCCCGCTTTTGGGGCGCTGCACCCGATCGCCTTTTTGGTATTCCTTGTTACCCGGATGCACCGGCTCCCAAATTCCGCCATGAGCGTGACCGAAACTCGGTTCATTCACATCCTTGGCAGGAATTGATACTTTTTCACCGCTCTCCATGTCGGTGATGGAACGGCCTTTTATCGCGCGTTCAACCGCGCCCCTGATCTGACTCTTGTAACGATGTAAAAATCGTTCGCGATTGACTGCGGACTTGTTCTTGCCTTGTAGGCGGCGGTCTATGAGATGAACCAAAATCGTCTCCTATGTTTAACGTCAGCAATTTCCTGGTAGGGGCGGCTCCGAACCCGCCCTGGCATTTTGGCAACGGGAGGGCAGGTTTGGAACCCGCCCCTGCGAGCCATCCGATCACGACGATTTTCTGACGCGCAAATACCACTCGCATAACAGCCGTACCTGTTTGGCCGTATACCCTTTTTCGACCATGCGGGCGACGAACTCTGCATGCTTGTTGACATCATCGGCGCTAGCCTTGGCGTTAAACGAAATCACCGGCAGCAACTCTTCGGTATTCGAGAACATTTTTTTCTCGATCACCATTTTGAGTTTTTCGTAGCTGGTCCAGGCCGGGTTCTTACCGGCATTCTGGGCCCGGGCCCGCAACACGAAATTAACAATTTCATTACGAAAATCTTTTGGATTCGAAATGCCAGCGGGTCTTTCTATTTTTTCCAGTTCCAGGCTAAGCGCATTGCGGTCAAAGCTTTCGCCGGTATCCGGGTCGCGGTATTCCTGATCCTGAATCCAGAAATCCGCAAAAATCACGTAGCGGTCGAAAATATTCTGACCATACTCGGAGTAACTTTCCAGATACGCAGTCTGAATTTCCTTGCCGATAAATTCGGCATAGCGCTGGGTCAAATATTCCTTGATATAGGCAAGGTATTTTTGCTCGGTTTCGGGCGGGAACTGTTCACGTTCGACCTGCTGTTCCAGCACATACATCAAGTGAACCGGATTGGCCGCCACTTCGGTGGTGTCGAAGTTAAATACCTTGGACAAAATCTTGAAAGCGAAGCGGGTCGACAGTCCGCTCATGCCTTCATCCACTCCGGCGTAGTCGCGGTACTCATGATACGACTTGGCTTTCGGGTCGATGTCTTTCAGGTTTTCACCGTCATAGACTTGCATCTTGCTGAAAATGCTGGAATTTTCCGGTTCCTTCAGACGCGTCAGTACCGCAAATTGCGCCATCATCCGCAGCGTGCCGGGAGCACACGGCGCTTGCGCTAGCGAGGAATTGCGCAACAGCTTTTCGTAAATCCTGGTTTCTTCCATCACCCGCAGGCAATAAGGCACCTTGACGATGTAAATCCGGTCCAGGAATGCTTCGTTATTCTTGTTGTTTTTAAAGGCTTTCCATTCCGACTCGTTGGAGTGGGCCAGGATGATGCCATCGAACGGTATCGCACCAAAACCTTCGGTGCCCTTGTAGTTGCCTTCCTGAGTCGCGGTCAGCAGTGGATGCAGCACCTTGATCGGGGCCTTGAACATTTCGACGAATTCCATCAAGCCCTGGTTCGACAGACACAGGCCGCCCGAATAGCTATAAGCATCGGTGTCGTCCTGGGAAAAGTCTTCGAGCTTGCGGATATCCACTTTGCCCACCAGCGATGAAATATCCTGGTTGTTTTCATCGCCGGGTTCAGTCTTCGAAATGGCTACCTGTCTGAGGATGGACGGGTACCGTTTGACGACCCGGAACTGATTGATGTTGCCGTTGAATTCGCTCATGCGCTTGACCGCCCAGGGGCTGGGGATGGCGTTTAGCTGGCGGCGCGGGATGCCATAATCCTCTTCCAGAATCGCACCGTCTTCTTCCGGGTTGAACAAGCCCAGCGGCGACTCATTGATGGGTGAGCCCTTGATGCAGTAGAAAGGCACTTTTTCCATCAAGTGCTTGAGTTTTTCGGCAATTGACGATTTGCCGCCGCCGACCGGCCCCAGCAAGTACAGAACTTGTTTGCGCTCTTCCAGCCCTTGCGCTGCATGGCGAAAATACGATACCACTTGCTCGATCGCATCTTCCATCCCATAAAACTCTTTGAAGGCGGGATAGATTTTAATGACCTTGTTGGCGAAGATGCGCGACAGATGGGGATCATTGCGGGTGTCGACCAATTCCGGTTCGCCGATCGCAGCTAGCATGCGCTCGGCGGCACTGGAATACGCCATAGGATCGCGCTTGCATAAATCCAAGTATTCCTTGAGGGAATACTCTTCTTCCATGGTTCGTTCGTACCGCGCTGCGTAGTTGTCAAAGATTTTCATTTTCATGTCCTTTGAGTGGGAGCTACCAGTTCTTGGCTATTCATTTCGGCTCTTAATACTGCGTTACCGTTTTGATTCTAGCCCTGTTCTACTATTGTTGCGTTGTGTCGAAATAATGTTTATCCGCAGACAATTACTGGCAGGCGTTAGAAGTGTTTACTGAGCAAGTTGTGCTTTTCAATACCGTGCATATAATTTACACAATTGGGATGCGCCGCCAGAGTATCAAGTGCTATTTTGATATTTAATGAGGAGGGGTGAGGGAGTTTTAAAGGAGTCTGCCTGTCACGCAGGTAATATTGATAATATTGAGAGTATCACCATAAATGCGGCAGTTTCCGCATTATTTTTATGCATTTAAAAAAATACACATATCCAGTATGTTCCTGAAAGCAGGTGCATCCAGGATTTTCACGCAAATTATTTTAATTGGTGCAACAAACCTGACAGCATCGATGTCATTTGCTGGATTTCGGCGCTAGTGACGTTGAGTGCCGGCATGAAACGCAACAAATCGGGGCGCGGCGAGTTCAAGAGCAAGCCGAACGGTTGCAGGCCGCGCGCCGCTTCCACTAATTGCGTGCCGATCGGGCGGCCGAGTTCCAGCGCCCGCAATAAACCTTTGCCGCGCTCGCCTTGCAAGTCGTGCTGTTGGCATAGTTGCAGCAACTCCGTGCGCAGATACGCGCCTTTTTCCTGCACCGCCGGCAGAAAGCCGGGTTGCAGCAATTGTTCCATCACCGCTACGCCCACGGCGGTCATGAGCGGGTTGCCGTTGTAAGTGCCGCCCTGGTCGCCGGGTTCGAAGCAGGCGACTGCCTCGGTGCAGAGCATGGCCGCCAGCGGCACGCCGCCGCCGATACCTTTGCCCAACGTCATCAGGTCGGGCGTAATGTCCGACAATTGATGGGCGAACAGCGCGCCGCAGCGCCCCATGCCGGTTTGCACTTCATCGACGATCAGCAGGATGTTGTGGCGACTGGTCAGCGCGCGCAACGCCTGCATGAAGCCACGGCTGGCGGGGATCACGCCGGCCTCGCCTTGCACCGGCTCCAGCATCACGGCCACGGTATTGGCACTGATCAGTTTTTCGACCGACGCGATATCGTTCAGTTCAGCCTTCGGAAAGCCCGACACTTGCGGTGCGTACAGCGTATCCCAGCCGGGTTTGCCGGAGGCCGACATGGTGGCTAGTGTGCGGCCGTGGAAACTGTGGTTGAAGCTGATGATTTCGAACGCGCCATCCTTGTATTTTTTGCCCCATTTACGCGCTAGTTTGATTGCGCCTTCATTGGCTTCGGCACCGCTGTTGGCAAAGAATACGCGGTCGAAACACGAGTTGGCGGTTAGCAGCGAAGCTAACTTGATCGACGGTGCGTTATAAAACGCCGGCGATGGATTGATCAGTTTTTTGGCCTGCGCGGCCAGCGCATCCTGGATGCATTGCGGCGAGTGGCCGAGGCAATTGACCGCCCAACCTTGCAGATAATCCAGATAGCGTTTGCCGTTATGGTCGGTTAGCCACATGCCGCTACCTTCGGTGAAGACGAGCGGCGGGCGATTGGTGATAAACATCAAGGCGTTGACATCGTACTGGCTGAATTCCATGGGTGCTCCGAGTGTGTGGGATTGCATTAGTAGCGTAGGCCTCCGTGCCTGCGTCTGTTCCGTCGCAGACCTCCGTGCCTGCGGCCCGGCGCAGGCACGGAGGCCTACGCTACTGGCGAATCGAAAATTGTTTATGCGGTATGTAAATCCGCTTCCGAGGTGAATGAATCCGCATGAAATTCTTCTTTCGGCAACTTGCACTGCGCGATGAAATCCCGTTTGGCTGAATCCACCATGATCGGCGCGCCGCAGGCATATACCTGATAGCTCGACAAGTCGGGAATATCCTCGATCACGGCGCGATGCACCAAACCGCTGCGGCCCTGCCAGCCGTCTTCCGCTCGCGCTTCCGACACCACCGGCACGTATTTGAAATGGGGCAAAGTGCGCGCCCATTCTTCGCACAGCGTGTGCATGTACAAATCCTGCGGCCGGCGGCCGCCCCAGTACAGCGTCATCGGGCGTTTCGATTCGATGAACGCGGCGTGTTCAATGATTGCTTTGATCGGCGCAAAGCCGGTGCCGGAGGCCAGCAGGATGATCGGCTTGTCGGAATCTTCGCGCAGGAAAAAAGTACCGAGCGGACCTTCAAAGCGCAGGATATCGCGCTCCTTGAGAGTGCCGAATAACTGGTCGGTGAACAAGCCTCCCGGCATGTGCCGAACGTGCAGCGTAATTTTTTCGTCGGCATGCGGCGCGTTGGCCATGCTGTAGCTACGCCGTTTGCCATCGCGCAGCATGAGTTCAATGTATTGCCCGGCCAGATACTGCAGCCGTTCGTTGGCCGGAAGTTGCAGCGAGATCAGCATCACATCGGCGGACACTTTTTCTAGCGCGGCAATCCGCGCCGGCATCTTCCTGACCGGGAATTCGCCCACGCTTTGCACTTCGTGCGCTTCGATCACGAGGTCCGACAGCGGGGTGGCGCAGCAGAACAATGCCAGGCCATTCGCTTCTTCTTCCGTTGAAAGCGCTTTTTGCTGGTGCGCACCGTGTTTGGCAGAGCCGGATACTATCTTTCCTTTACAGGAACCGCAGGCGCCATTTTTGCAGCCGTAGGGCAGGGTGATACCGGCCTGCATCGCTGCGGTCAATACCGTATCGTTTTCGTCGCAGCTAAATTGCTGGCCGCTCGGCTGAACCGTCACTTGAAAAGTCATACAATCCCGATGATGAAAAATACAGTCAATAAAATAGCCCGGACCAGCGCGCACAAGCTGGGCCGGCCGCGTTTGCTGATCGTCGGTTGCGGCGATGTCGGCATGCGTTTGCTGCCGCTGGTGCGCAACAGTTTTCGCGTTTTTGCCGTTACCAGTCGGCCGGAGCGTTGCGCAGAATTGCGCGCCGCCGGCGCGGTGCCGATTGTGGCCGATCTGGATCAGCCGCACAGCCTGCGTCGGCTGGCTGGTTTGGCGCAAACCATCGTGCATCTGGCGCCGCCGCAATCGAATGGAATGCAAGACCGGCGCAGCCGCAATCTGAGCGCTATTTTACCCGAGCAGGCAAGGCTGGTTTATATCAGCACCAGCGGCGTATATGGCGATTGCGGCGGCGCGCAGTTCGACGAGACCCGGTGTGTCAACCCGCAAAACCCGCGCGCTTGTCGACGCGTGGACGCCGAACAAGTGCTGCGCGACTGGGCCCGGCGCAGCAATAGCCGCATGTGCATCCTGCGGGTGCCGGGGATTTACGCGGCCGAGCGCCTGCCTTTGGCCCGGTTGCGCAAGGGCATGCCGGCGCTCACGCAACAGGATGATGTGCATACCAATCACATCCACGCCGACGATCTGGCGCACATCATCGTCGCGGCATTATGCAGAGCCCAGCCGTGCCGCATTTATCACGCGGTCGACGATAGCGAAATGCAGATGGGTGCGTATTTCGATGCGGTCGCCGATGCCTTTGATTTGCCGCGCCCGCCGCGCCTGCCGCGCATTGAACTGCAAGATCAAGTGTCGCCGATGCTGCTGTCTTTCATGGCGGAATCGCGCCGCTTGAGCAACCGGCGCTTGAAGCAGGAACTGGGGTTTCGGCTGCGGTATCCGACGGTGCTAGCGGCGCTGTCAAAATTGTAATACTGTTTATTGTATTTTATAATACTGCAATGAATACATGCGTAAAG
The DNA here is from genome assembly GCA_012927585.1 of Glaciimonas sp. GTDB lineage: Bacteria > Pseudomonadota > Gammaproteobacteria > Burkholderiales > Burkholderiaceae_D > AVCC01. Next base: position 97,049 of record JABBOY010000022.1, on the reverse strand, counting down.
TGGCATGTTTTTAGGCATACCCCGTTGAATATGCATATTCAAGCTATTCGGTATTTTGTAAAAAACTGCCAACCCGAAGTAGTTCTTGTAGGCCCACACTCGGGCCCGGCCAACGGCTGCGGCACGTAGGGCGGGAGTTTATTCCTCAGTCATCCAGACTTTCAAGCCATCGACCCAGGATTTGGCCGGCAGTTTGGTCGCCGCCCGAATCGCTTCGGCGCGCTCATACAGGATGGAAAAGTCTAGCGACGGCGCGCGCTTGAAAGCGATCACGACGACGTTGCCGTCATGTACTTCCGGCAGCCACACCACTGCGTCGAAGGCAAATTTCATCGCTTTCAGATTTTTGGCATAGCTGGGGTGATCGCCGAACAGGTTCACCGTCATCATGCCGTCGTCCGTCAGGCAAGCCGCGCAGGACTGGTAGAACTCTGGCGTGTCGAGCACCGGGCCGCGCGCGGTGGCATCGTACAGATCGATTTGGAATACATCGACGCTGTTGAGGTTGGCGCTGTCGGTGACGAAATCCATCGCGTCCATTTCAATCACGTTGAGCCGATCGTCGTTCGGCGGCAATTTGAACATGGTTTCGCAAATCGTTATTACCGACGGATTCAGTTCAATCGCGCTTACCCGCGCTGCCGGGAACTGGCGATAACAGTACTTGGTCAGTGCGGCGGTGCCCAGACCGAGTTGGACGATGTGCGCCGGACGGTCGTTAAATAACATCCACAGCATCATCTGTTGCGCGTATTCAAGTTCGAGCGCATCCGGCTTGCGGATGCGCATCGCGCCTTGCACCCACTCGGTGCCGAAGTGCAGGAACCGCACCCCATCCTGCTCCGACAGGGTGACTGGGGCATATTTTGCTTTGCGCGGTGGTTTCGGTGTATCCGTAGCGCGGCGCGGCGGCCGCAGGGATTCTTCTTTTTCGATCGATTTACGTTTGATAAGCATGTCTATGGCCTGAAATATTGAACCGTATTATCCTGTGACGCCCTGCCACAATACAAGTTTTTGTGCGAATGAGAGTTGCGCATTGGCCGGTGACGAGGATGGCAGAACCACAGTCGTATAATCGGCGCAGGCGAATTGCGGCGCAAATTTGCCGGAAGTTTTGCCGTTGAAGCACACTCGCTGCAAGTCTGGACACTGCTGTTTGAGCCAGACAAACTGGTTGGCCCGGGCTGCGCGAATCGCGCTATCGAGGCTGCCTGCGCGCCGGCAGTCGGCGATGACATCCCACAAGCCGATCCGGTGCTGCAGCAGCCAGTCCAGACGTTGTGGGTAATCTCGGCTTTGCAGATCGGTCTGCAAGACTGCCGACAGCAGCGCCCAGAACTGATTGCGCGGGTGCGCATAATATTGCTGCGCTTGCAACGACGCGGTACCGGGAAAACTGCCTAATATCAGTATCCGGGTAGTGCGATTAACCACCGGCGGCAACCCGGTCAGTGCCATTTGCAATGAAGACTTATGCATTCCATCCTTCTTGTCTGGCGGCGCTGATCGCGTAAATACGGTGGCCCGCACAGTTTATTTGAGCATGTTGCAAAATGGAAACTGCTAGAATCGGGTTAAAAAAAGAGTCATTATCATCATTTTTTGCCAATGAGACGACGCCATGATAGAAGCCATACGACCAGCCAACGAGATTGCACGTCTGGCGCAATTGCGCGCCTATGGTCTGATTGGCATTGGTGATCACCAGATATTCGCATCCCTGACCAAACTTGCTGCCCACTTCTGCAATACATCCGCTGCATGCCTTTCCATAGTCGATGCGGATGCCGAGTTTCTACTCTCTTCTTATGGCTGGAACGGTGCGAATCGGATTGCGCGCGGCGCATCGTTTTGTGCGCATGCCATTCTGCAACAGGATTTGCTGGAGGTCACCGATACCGCACAAGACGCACGTTTTGCCGACAATCCACTGGTCACCGGTGCGGCCGATCTGCAATTCTATGCCGGCATGCCGATTGTGACGCTGGCCGGCCACGCTCTAGGCACGTTGAATGTGAGTGATACCAAGCCGGGACAGTTGACCGATTATCAAAAATCGGCGCTGAGAAAACTGGCTCAAGTGGTGATGGCATTGTTCGAAGTGCATCGGGCTTTTATTGAAAACAGATCGTTGTTGGCCATCGTCGGGCGCAGTGAAAGGGAGTTTTATCTGGCGGACGCGGTTTCCCTGCAGATCGTTTACGCTAATCAGGCGGCGTTGTCCCGCCTTGGCTACAGTGGGCAGGAACTGTGCCAAATAGATATAAGCGCGCTCAATCCCGAGTATCCGGCGCATTTTCACAGTTTGTCTGCCATAACGATGGGTGGCTATCATGTGCTGGAAACCCAACACAGCAAAAAAGACGGCAGCTGTTATTCGGTGATCGTGCGCATGGAGTTCCATCTGCACCTTGAGAGTCAGATCTGGACTGCCATGGTGGACGATCTAACCACGCGCCGCAGCGTCAAGGAACGGCTGGCCCGCAGCCAGCGGTTTTATCAGATGTTTGCCAGGGTCAACCATGCGATCATCCATTCCAAAAACTCCGAGGATCTGTTCGTCCAGGTAAGCGAGATTGCAGTTGCCTGCGGCATGTGCGATGTGGCCTGGATCGGTATTCTCAATGCGCAGCGAGAGTTGGTTCCTGTGGCTAGCGCCGGCCTTGGCTTGAGTACGCTGCGCCAGTTGCCGTTTCATCTGGATGACCCGATCGCATTGATGCGCAGTGTTTCCATTTCCGCCGTGCTGTCCGGCAGTAGCCAGTACAGCAACGATTATCGATTGAATGCTGCTCCTGATGATTGGCGCAACACGATAATTCAAAGCGGGATAAATGCCGCGGGGGCGTTTCCGATCCGCAGCAATGGGCGGGTGCTTGGGGTACTCGCCATCGGCGACAACCAGGCAAATTTCTTCGATGCCGATCTGATCGCATTGCTGACCGAACTGGCAGACAATATTTCCTTTTATCTCGATACTGAACGCAAGGAAAAAAGCCGCAAACTGGCCGAGGCGAATATTGTCGAAGCCGAGCAGCGCTACCGGGCCCTGGTTTCGCTTTCGCCCGATAGCATCTATATCTATCAGGGTGGCCGGCTAGTGTATATGAATCAAGCCGGCGCCCGCCTGTTCGGCGCGGCAGAACCGGCCGATGTACTGGCAATGCCGTATCAGGCATTGTTTCATCCGGCCGATTGGCCGCTGATACAAAAACGCATACGCAATGTGGAAAATGGTCTGATCAATCCACCTATTGTTCTGCGCTGCAAGCGTTTTGATGGTTCTGATTTCGAGATGGAAACCCTGTCCGCCAGCTTTGTGCATTACGGCGAAAATGCCATCATGGTGGTGGCTCGCGACGTTACGCAACGCATGCAGGGCGAGCGCCTGATCAAGGAGAGTGCCCATATCCTGGAGATGGTTGCCAAAGGTCAGCCGCTGCCGCACATTCTGGAGCAGATAGTCCGCCTGATGGAGCAACAAGTGACCGGCGTGATTGCGTCGGTGATGCTGGTTAGCGAGGATGGATTGTGGCTGCATTGCGGCGCTGCGCCGAGCTTGCCGGAATCGTTCCGGCGTATGCTGGAAAAAGTGGAAATCGGCCCGGCGGTAGGATCTTGCGGGACTGCCGCATACCGCCGGGAACCGGTCATCGTCAGCGATATCGCGGCCGATCCGCTCTGGCGGAATTATCGCCAGGCAGCACTGGAACATGGCTTGCGGGCTTGCTGGTCGATGCCGCTTTTTTCATCAGGCGGCGAGCTGGTGGCGACCTTTGCTACCTATTACCGGGAAATACGCGAGCCGAAAGCCGATGAGCTGGATTTGATCAAAAACATATCCGGCCTGACCACGGTTGCAATTGAGCATGAGCGCAGTTTTCGCACCATCATGGCGACCCAGAAAAAACTGCTGGAAGCACAGCATCTGGGCGGGTTGGGCTTGTGGAGCTTCAATTTCAAAACTGGTGAATATTCCTGTTCGGATTTGGTCAAGGATATGCTGCTGTTCGATCGCAGCGTGCAAACTTTAAGTCTGGATTCTTATGTCGATTTAATCCATCCGCAAGACCGCAAGTGGGTAGATGAAGCTCGCGCAGCAGCGTTGGCCGGCGGGCAAGCATTGAAAATGGAGTACCGGCTGCGGCGCACCGATGGCACGTATTGTCACGTTGAAGTGCTGGGGCAGGTCGACTTCGACGCCGCAGGCCATGCGTTAATTTACTCCGGTGTGCTGCGTGACATAAGCGAGCGCAAACTGGCTGAACAGAATCTGCGTATCCAACAGCGGGCGATGGAGCAGAGCAGCAACGGCATCATGATTTGCGATGCCAGTCTGGATGGCATGCCGATAGCCTATGTCAACCCGGCGTTCGAGCGGATTACCGGTTATACGGCCAGAGAGGCAACTGGCCGGAGTTCCCGTTTTTTGTACGGAGCCGATTCCGATCAGGAGGGTTTGCTGGAAATCCGCATGGCGATACAGGAACAGCGCGAAGGCCATGCGCTGCTGCGCAATTATCGCAAGGACGGAACTCTGTTCTGGAACGATTTGCGCATCGCTCCGGTGCGCGACGAGAACGATGCAGTAACGCACTTTGTCGGCGTACAGAGCGATATCACCGAGCGCATCCAGCATGAGAAGGTACTGGCATTCCAGGCCAGCCACGACCAGTTGACCGGTTTGCCGAACCGGTATTTGCTAGAGGATCGCCTGCAGCAGGCGATCAGCATGTCACAGCGCAACAGTCTGTTGGTCGGGGTGGTGTTCATCGACCTGGATCGTTTCAAGGTATTCAATGACAGCATCGGTCACGGCGCCGGCGACCAGATATTGCAGACGCTGACCGAACGCTTTAGCGCCTGCATCCGCGACTTCGATACCCTGGCGCGCTTTGGCGGCGACGAGTTCGTGCTGGTGTGCCCAAATCTGAGCGCCCCCGCAGTGCTGGTGCATATCGTCGAGCGTCTGTTTGTCGCTATGCAACAGCCGATCTTCATTGAGGAGCAGGATGTGCAGGTCGGAGCCAGTGTTGGCATTGCGCTGTATCCCAGTGACGGCAACTCATGTTCTGACTTGATCAAGTGCGCCGATATCGCGATGTACCAGGCCAAGGCGATGGGGCGCGGCAATTATCAGTTTTATGCACCCGAATTGGGACGCCGCACCGCGCAGCGCCTGAACACTGAAAACCAGTTGCGGCGCGCACTCGATCAGAGTGAATTCGAACTGTATTACCAGCCTAAAATTTGCGCCACAAGCGGCCGGGTGTGCGGCATGGAAGCATTGATTCGATGGAATCATCCGCAACGAGGGTTGGTGTCGCCAATGGAGTTTATTCCGGTTGCCGAAGACAGCGGGGTTATTGTGCCGATTGGCGCATGGGTGCTACAACAAGCCTGTCGCCAGAATCAGGCCTGGATCGAGGCCGGCTGGTCGGATTTCCCGATCTCGGTGAATGTCTCGATTGCGCAGTTCAAGCACAAGGACTTTAGCCAAATAGTGGCTGACGCACTGGTGCAAAGTGGGCTCAAGGCAGAATTTCTGATGCTCGAAATAACCGAATCATTGGTGATGGAAAATCCTGAATTGCTGATCCTCGAACTGCAGCGTCTGAAAGCGCTCGGGGTGCGGATTTCGATTGATGATTTCGGCACCGGTTATTCGAGCTTGAGTTACCTCAAGCGCCTGCCGGTGGACGAACTGAAAATCGATCAGTCGTTCGTGCGCGATATCAATATCGATTCCGCCGACGCCGACATTTGCCGCACCATCATCATGATCGGGCACAATTTTGGCCTGTCGGTGGTGGCCGAAGGCGTCGAGACCGAAGCCCAGGCCAATTACCTGAAACGCCATCGGTGCGATGCATTGCAGGGCTATCTGTTGTGCCGTCCTGCGCCGGCGTCGCAGATTAGCGCCAGACTGGCTGAAAAGAACCTGCTGTATCCGGCTTTGTGGCAAGAAAAGATACTTATTCCGCCTAAAATTTAGATTTAAATAGGGGGTATCATTAAAAATATGCTATTCACCGCATGTTTTTAATGTATTTGTTATAAATACATATATCTAGTATGTATAAAAATGCAGAGCGTCGCTTCAACCGATTGATGCGCCGAGCCGCGCATTATCTGCTCGGAGAATGCCCTATTGAACAGGCGTAAGCGGCCTGTGGTTTTCAGGCAACTTCAATTCTGGGGCTTCTTCTTCAAAAGAAATCAAGATCGCCAAGACAGTCTCATTACCATCATTGCTATCGATGATGCGTTCACCACCCAGCGAGCCACGCGTTCCTTGATTTTCACTATTTAAAACGCGTTTTCTTTTCTTCAGTCGCATTTGCTGACCGAGAGCGTGCGCCTGTATATCTACCTGGAACACGCGCTAGCACAGGATGCCGAAAGCCATGCACTGATTCACGAGCTCCGGCATGAGATGGAAGGTATCGGCAAAGCCGTACTGGAGTTTCTGGGAAAGTACCACCAACTCGCGGTGCAACCTAATCTGGTCGCGTCGTTTGGCAACGATCTGAGCGCGGTCGGCAAAGTGTTGGTTGAGCGCATACAGCGCGAAGAGTCTACGCTTTACCCCCTTTATTTACCGGCTTACTAATGGATGTACTGCACGGCCATAATGAAAAAACATGATGTGCGAAATTCACAGAATGTCGGATAGCCGAGGTGAAAGGAATCAAAGCGCAGTTTTGGCGATGGCGATGAGGCCATTGGTGGAGTTGTCGTGCTGCTGCGGTTGCGCCGCGCCCAGTAATTCGGATTGGATTTTTTGGGCCAGCACCTTGCCCAGTTCGACGCCCCATTGATCAAAGCTATTGACGCCCCATATCACGCCCTGGACGAAGACTTTGTGCTCATACAACGCGATCAGTGCACCCAGGGTTTTAGGAGTGAGTGCATCCATCAGAATCGTGTTGCTGGGGCGGTTGCCGGCAAAAGTGCGGTGCGGCGCCAGCGCCGCGGTCCGCTCTGGATCAATGCCCTGGGCCTGCATTTCGGAGCGTACTTCTTCTGCGCTCTTGCCGCGCATCAGCGCTTCCGACTGCGCGAAGCAGTTCGCTAGTAGCGCCGCGTGGTGAGCCGGCAACTTGTGTTGCGGCTTTAACGCGGCAATGAAATCGACCGGGATTACATCAGTGCCCTGATGCAGCAACTGGAAATACGCATGTTGTCCATTGGTGCCGGCTTGGCCCCAGACCAGCGGGCCGCTGGCGGTTTCCAGCGCGGTGCCATTCCTGGCAACGCTTTTGCCATTGCTTTCCATATCCAGTTGCTGCAAGAAAGCCGGCAGCAGTCTCAAGTCTTGCAGATAGGGCGCAATCGACAGCGACGAGCAGCCCAGGAAATTGCGGTTCCATATACCGACTAGCGCCAGCAGAACCGGCATGTTCGATTCTAGCGGCGCGCTGCGAAAATGCTGATCCATCGTGTGCGCGCCCTGCAAAAATTCGGCAAAATGGTCGAACCCGACCGCCAGCGCAACCGGTAATCCGATTGCCGACCAGACTGAGTAACGCCCGCCGACCCAGTCCCAGAACGGGAACATATTCTCGGGATTGATGCCGAACGCTTTGACCGCTGCGGTATTGGTTGAGAGCGCCACAAAATGCCGGGCCAGTGCCGCCTCGGTGCAGCCATGTTGCAGCAGCCAGTCGCGGGCTGAGTGCGCGTTCATCATGGTTTCCAGCGTGGTGAAGGTTTTGGAAGCGATGATGAAAAGCGTAGTTTCTGGATTGCATCTGAATAGAACCGCATCCAGATCGCAACCGTCAACGTTCGACACAAAATGTAGCTGTAAGTCGGGTTGTGCAAAGGGACGCAAGGCTTGACACACCGTTCTGGGGCCAAGGTCGGAGCCGCCAATGCCGATGTTGACGATGTCGGTAATGGCGGCTCCGGTGTGGCCCCGCCATTGTCCGCTGCGCACGCGCTGGGTGAATGCGCGCATTTGATCCAGCACCGCGTGCACATCCGCGATTACATCCTGGCCGTCCAGCAACAGTCGGGCGTCGCGTGGTGTGCGCAGCGCAGTATGCAGCACTGCGCGGTTTTCAGTGGTGTTGATTTTGTCACCGGCAAACATCGCTTCGCGCTGCTCTTCCACTCCGCGTTCATGCGCCAGATTGAGCAGCAATTGCAGGGTTTCGGCAGTGATCAGATTTTTGGAATAATCCAACAGCAGGCCGTCGGTCTTGAGCGACATGTCTGCAAAGCGCTGCGAATCCTGTGCAAATAAATCCGGCAGACGCCAGTTTTTTGCGCTGGCGGAGTGGGATTGCAGAGCGTAAAAGGATGTGCTGGCGGTCAGTGGTTGCATGGAGAGTCCGATCAAGGTTGCTGGCAGGCGAGTCCAAAACTTACCCCGAGTTTAAAATAAAAACAGAGCGGCAATATGTGCACATTACATCATTAACAATGTTGTTGACTGAGCTGCAGACATAAAATTCCTTTGCAATGTTCAAAATCGAATAAATTGCCAGCCGGCAGTATTTTGATTTAAATTCGGCCTGATGAGCCACCGGATCATATTGCTATATGCTATTTTTGAATAAGCATAACGCGTAAAAATCGTTGTGCTGCATAAGCTGGCTCGGTACAGTGCGCAGCATCTATCAAACTCCCGTTCGTTATAACGCACATGCATCATTGATGCAGCGCCGGTTGCCGTTGTGCGATTCAGAAACGAGGTCTCATGAAGCTGTCTTTCGAGAATATACAAAAAAGTTTTTCCGGTTTGCATGTGATCGATAACTTTAGCCGCGACATCGAAGATGGTGAGTTGGTGGCGCTGGTCGGCCCATCCGGCTGCGGCAAATCGACGCTGCTGCACATTGCTGCCGGACTGGAAAAGCCAGGCAGTGGCAGCATCCTGGCCGATGGCCAGCCGATCATAGGTCCGCATCCGCAGCGCACCCTGATGTTTCAGGAAAATGCGCTCTACCCGTGGCTGACATTGCAGCAAAACGTTGCGCTGGCGCTCGAATTCCAGCAAGTCGACAAACAGGAAGCACGTGTCCAGGCCAATATTTGGCTGTCGAAAGTCAACCTGCAAGGTTTCGAAGCCTATTATCCGCATCAGGTGTCAGGCGGCATGCGGCAACGCGCGGCGCTGGCGCGCGCATTCATTTCGCGTCCGCAAGTGCTGTTGCTGGACGAGCCGTTCGGCGCGCTCGATGCGCTGACCCGGATGACTTTGCAGGATGCATTGCGCCAATTGATTCGCGAAGAACGGCCGACCGTTTTGCTGGTCACGCACGACGTCGACGAGGCGCTGTTCCTGGCCGACCGGATTCTGGTATTTAGCGCGCGGCCCGCCACGGTGCTGCGTGAATTCAATTTGGCACATCACGAAAAAACCCACGACCTGTCTGAATTTTCAGCGATCCGGCGTCAAATTCTGGGTCTGCTGGGAATCCATGCAGAGCAAGACAATTTTGCAAAATCAATTGAAGAGGTTGGCGTATGAAACTGTCACGATTATTATTTTTCGCAGCAGCGGTATTGGTGCTCAGTGGCCAGGCTCTGGCTGCCAATAAGTTCAAGGTTGGTTACTTGCGCGTGATGGACGATGCGCAGGCGATTGCCGCGCACGAAGGCGGTTTCTACAAGAAGCAGGGTTTGGATGTCGAGCTGATCGAATTCAAATCCGGCACCGATCTGATCAAGGCTATCGTCGGCGGCCAACTCGATACCGGCGTGCTGGGCTTTACCAATGCGGTGGCGTGGGCATCCAAGGGTGCCAACCTGAAAGTGGTGGGCGGTGCGCAGCATGGCTATCACGCGATTGTGGTGCGTGAAGACAGCGGCATCAAGGATGTCGCCGGCCTGAAAGGCCACTCGCTGGCGTCGCAAGCGGAAGGCAGCACCGCCGACACCGTCTTGAAAGGTGTGGTACTGAAGAATGCCGGACTGAAGGTGGACGATGTCAACATCATGGGCGTCAGCCCGCAGGTGGCGGTGCAGTCCCTGGTGGGCAAGCGGGTCGATGCCGCATTCTTGTTTGAGCCGCAAGCCAGCATTGCGCAATTGATTGCGCCGGTAAAACAAATTTACGAAATCGGCGAAGTCTGGCCTTTCCCATGCATGGTCGTCATCACTTCCGGCGAGACGCTGGCAAAACGCCGTGCCGAGGTCTGGAAATCGCTCGATGCCCAGCGCGAAGCGATCGATTTGCTGCAAAAGAAACCCGCTGAAGCATCGAAACTGATTGCATCTTATTTCATTTCCGAGCCCACCCTGAAAACCCTCAAGCATGGCGACTTGCCGCGTGAAGATGTGATTCGCGATGCCATCAAGAGTCAGACTTTCAGTGCCGCACTGACCGCCAAGGAACAATTGCGGATGCAGGAAATAGCCGACATCCTGCAACAGCAGGGCGCCTTGAAAACCCGCGATGGCAAGCCGTTCGACGTCAAGACGATTATTGACCTGTCCTGGCAAAAAGACCGCAAACTATAATTGCGTTGTTTTTCTTTTTAGCTATTGAAGGCCGGCACAAGTCGGCCTTCGCATTTTGAAGTTGCCATGAGTACTCAGATTCACCTTACCAGTTATCAAAAAAAATTCGCCATGATTCTGGCGATTGCCTTCATCTTGCTGATGTGGCAAATCGCCGCATGGTTCTTGCCGGATTTTCTGATGCCGGATGTTCCCACCGTGCTGGTGCGCTTGTGGGAAGAGGTACAGACGGAACAGTTCCGCATCGCTTTATGGGGCAGCCTGTCGCGGCTAGGCATCGGTTATGGCGCTGCCTTGTTGCTGGGAATTAGTTTCGGCTTGGTCGGCGCGGTACTGTTTTTCTTCCGCGAAGTATTGAAGTCGGCCATCATCATTTTGCAATCGATTCCGTCGATCGCATGGGTGCCGTTGCTGTTGATCCTGATGGGTTTCGGTAGCCTGCCGATTATCATCGTAGTGGCGATTGCGGCATTTTTTCCGGCTGCGCTGTCGGTCATGAATGCAACCGAAAGCGTGCAAAAAGTGCATGTATCGGCAGCACGCGTGATGGGTGCCACGCGCCTCGACCTGCTCAAACGCGTCTATCTGCCGGCCGTGATGCCGGAACTGATCACTGGCGCGCAACTGGCTTTCGGCAATGCATGGCGGGCGCTGATTTCGGCCGAAATGCTGATCGGTTTCGGCAAAGGCCTGGGACGTTCGCTGGCGTATGCGGGCGAAACTGCCGATATGGTCGGCGTCATGATGAATATCCTGACGATTGCGATTTTGGCAGTCCTGATCGATCAATTCATCCTGGAAAAACTCAAGCACCGCCTGTTACGGTATCAATACGTTTAGTTATAAACGTCTGGTCATGGAGTCTGCGATGCCGGTCAAGCAATCATTTCTGCTGGGTACATTGATAGCTGCCATCTTGGGATGCGCCAGCTTCACCGCATGGGCTGCCGGCTTGCCGGAGCGTGCCAAGTTAGCGGTTGGCGTGAGCCGCATCGTGCCGCCTTATGTGGCGGGTGCCAAATACCGCACCTCGGAAAGTATCGAAATCATTTTGGCAAAAGATCTTGCCGCGCGCCTGAAAGTGCCGCTGACCACACTGCGCGCAACACCTGCCAATCGCATGCAGTTGCTGGCTAGCGGCAAGGCGGATGTGGTGCTGGCAGCGATTTCCGACACCGACCCGTTCTTGCGCAACGCAGCGGTGGTGCCGACTGCTTACAGCGCCGCGCCACTAGCAATCCTGCGCACCGATACCGATATCAAGCAGCCGGAACAGCTCAAAGGACGCACCGTTTGCCTATCCGAAGGCGGCGCTTATGTCGGCACCATGGCCGCCAGCTACGGTGCGATTGAAAAAGTCACCAAAGCGCCGGCCGATTCCTTGCTGGCGCTCAGAAGCGGCGTTTGCGACGCCGCCGTACACGACGATACGATGTTAAACGAACTGCTCAAGTTGCCGGAGTGGAAGAAATTTTCAGCCCGTCTGAAAGTCGGACAGCGCACCACGCTAGTGCTAATCGCGCCTGCCGGTGACGCCGATATGCTGGCGTTCCTGAAGAAAACTGCGCGCGCGTGGTCGGAAAACAGTTACTGGCTCCAGATCAGGAAAAAATGGGCCAGTGACGTTGCCTTTGAAGTGTATCTGGACCAAAACGTACCGGACTGCCATTAATCCCTATTCGGATAGGTTCGCACTGGAGCAAAAAAGCCGCGTCCTCACAGTGAGAAGTGCGGCTTTCAGGACGTTCTGGAACTGCTTGAAATCTGTAACTGGTCCCGACTGAAACCGTAACATGCCACGCAACCCACATGGATATTGAGTTTTTATTTTTTTGAATTGAAAAATACCGTCACTGATACCGTCAAAAGATTTTGCAGCCCTGTTTTGTGCTCAATATGGGCGGGTGTTCCGAGTTTCCGGCGCACCTTCGAAACCGGTGGCTGTTCGCTTCCGAGTAATTGTCATTTAATCCCCCACCCCCAAAACCTGCGCGCACAAAATAAAGCCCCGTGCTTATCGGGTTGTCACACACACGTGCTACCGGTAGTATATTGAGCAACTGCATCAACCTGGAGTACCGTGGTGATCGATGTTCTGGAGCGAGGCGATTTGGCGTTTCCGCACTCGCTGCCGAAGTTTCAGCGGCTGTTTCCGAACGAGGCAGCATGTGCGGCATAGCTTGAGTGCGCGCGATCGGCTAATGGCTTCGTCTGTCCTCGTTGTGACACATCCGGTGAGCCTTACCGTATCTCCACGCGCCTCGGCGTGCTCCGTTGTCGGAAGTGTCGCTGTGACACGAGTCTCACCGCTGGCACGATCATGGAACGCACGTACACTCCGCTCTCGGTTTGGTTCTGGGCAGCGTACTTGGTCACCAGTCAAACACTCGGCATATCGGCTGTTCAGTTTCAGCGGCAACTCGGAATCTCGTGCTACGAGACCGCGTTCCAGATTCTTCACAAGCTGCGCGTCGGTATGGTGCGACCCGATCAGGATCGAATTGGTGGTAAGCCCGAGGAACACGTCGAAGCCGATGAAACCTACATCGGTGGGCGTAGCTTTGGTCCAATGCAAGAACGCTGACAGGGTCGGCACTGTCCGGCCCCCAAACATGGATATCCCCAAGGTCTTCGTGGTCGTATAGCACGCGCACCTTGGTCCCTGGCCCGTAATGCCGCCGCCGCGCCGCCTCTTGCTGGACATCTTGGGATAGCTCATCGAGCGGCCTTGAGAAAACTTTTTCCACTGTCGATCCAGCGCCCGGCACCGGAGCTTTCGCCAAAACGTTTCCCTGACGATATTCAGCGAGAAGTTGTTCGCGCGGCACAATTGAGATGCTTCCATTTTTGACGCACTCCAATAGCACGTCACCATTTGGTTGGAACCGGTCGATCAGAAACTCGGTGCCGTTCCAATCAAAAACCATATTCTTTTGCAATCCAAAACCAGCCATGATCGGCCTCCGTGGAATAATTTATCGGGGTATCTAACGTAATGGGTGTGACGAGCGAACAGCGCAACCGGCAAGAAGCAAGCTGAATGGTTCGATGCTCCTTTCGGCGAGTAACGTTCTTGCGGTTCTGATTGGCGCCGGGAATTGGGCGCCGTATTTGTTCAGTGCGATCCGCGACGCGTCGGCGGTCGGTGGCACCCGTGCAGCGCCGTGGTAAACCCAGCGCAAATTGGTTAACCGGGGTTCTTGGCGAATGATTTTGTCCGTGAGAATCACGAAGGGCGTGCTGGACCGGCCCATGTGCTCCTCGATGCGGTCGAACTTGTGACGAATTTCCTCTTTTTCAAGGAATCTGGTTGGCTTTACCTCGATCAACACGATTTCGCCGGTCATGAGCAATAGCTCGAAGTCCGGCGTGTAGCGCCGGAGCTTCGGCCCATCTGGATAATGGATCGTCATCGGCTGCTCGCGGTAACGAATAATCTGCGGCGAAGTCTCGAACAGGTAAATGGCATCCAGTTCCAGCATGCCTTCGTGATGCACCATTCGACCGTTCTTGCGACTTGGAAATTTACCGCGAACGATCCCGCCTGTCGGGCTGGTAATATTTCTGACGCTCTGATGAATATCACCCGCTGGGCTGCGCCCCTGCCATTGTCCCTGCCACATGTTTGTGGATATGATTTCTCCATGCCGCCTGATGAAAGCGCAAAGCGATTCCCATCCATCGAGGCTGCGATGGTTGAATAGTCCTATTTTTGGGCGTAAGAACGCCCGCACCGGGTAATAAACCAGCGTGTTATAGGAGTGAATGTTGTATAGGGGCTTGACGCTGGCAGAAGGTTTGACGATACTAGAGGTGCGAATTCGGGGTATCGTCAGATCCTCCTGGCAGACGGAGCAAGCCGCAAGGTTTGTTCCATTTTACATTGTGGCCTCCTCTTTTCTGCGTCGCTTCAGCCGACGTACAGGGTCCGGCAGCTCTTCCTTTATCGCGGCCTTCATACTCAGCAGATCTCTCATCATTCTGATTTGAACGGGGCTAAGTGATTCAAATTGATCCCGCAAATCCTTCAGCAGCCAGTACCTGTCTTCCGGTGTGTCGGCATCAATGATCAGTTTTCGTTCGGAACCGGCGATAGCGTTATGCAATTGCTGCTGCTCGACCGGGGAAAGTGCCAATACTTGTATCAAGCGCGTGATGAATTCTTGGGTCGGTGGCCCTTTTATTCCTACTTCAAGCGCCGAAATATAGCTCTGTTCGCAGCCGACAAGCTTCGCCAAGTCCGCTTGGCGGATTTCAAGCCGAAGACGAAGCTCATGCAGGAAATGGGAAAAGGGGCTCATCGTTTCTGGATTTTGTTTAGGTTACTACCAGAATCCTATATGCGGAAAATGCCCTTGTAAATCTATTTTCCCTCTATGGTAACGACGATAGATCGACATGCTATATGTCGATTGATTGATGTGTATATATCGCGGAAATTTGGGATTTTTTGTGGTAACTACGATCAGCGACACGTCCGTGCAACTGACGCTCGCCGGAAAATATTTGGCTTGTAGGAATCAAAGATGCGTCGTGGTCGGATGGATATCGGGGTATTCCGCCGTAAGCAAAGCGCCGATCTTTTCAGCGACTAAGTGAAGAATGCGTGTTTCTTGTTACAGATAATGCAAAAGTTGGAAAAGTCCATTTTTTGCATATGCGACGGTGACTTATCGCAACATGATGCTATGATCAATCATCCCAGCGATAGGCGCATCGCGCTTCGGCGTCTATCCCTCATCGTGTCACTTTGTGACTTGTAGATATCTTTGAGTAACTTGTATGCTTCCTCATAGTATCTGTTGGTTGAGTAATCATGCGCTCTGCGCTAGGCAAGCTGGGATTTGATGAGGAAGATGAATATGAAAAATAAACATCCCCTAGTCCTAGCAAGCATCGTGCTCGCAACCAAGATTGTTTGGTTGGCAATAAAGCTCGTTGATTTGCTAGGCATGATTTACAACTACCCTACTGACTATGCTGCCAATATGGAGATCAAAATTTGAACTAAAACCCGGCACATGGGTATTCGTACCTACTGAACAATCAATCAAAGATGGCAAGGTTATCAAGCTCGCAATTAACAAGTTCTGGAAGCCTCCAAAGAACTACTTCCATCTTCGCGCTGGGGGACATATAAAAGCGCTTGAGTCTCATCTGAATAGCTCGAATTTTGTCCACTTGGACATTCAGAATTTCTTCGGAAGCATCAATAAGACCCGCGTTACTCGCTGCCTCAAAGGATTGTTTAGTTACGCTGATGCGCGGGCTATGGCAAATATATCTACTGTGATCAACCCTGGAGAGAAGAATCTGATTCTTCCATTCGGTTTCGTGCAGTCACCGATTCTCGCCTCCCTATGCTTGTCAAAAAGCGCTCTCGGACGCTGCATTCATGAGTTGCCAAAAAAGTATCCTGACCTTTTGGTCAGCGTGTACGTAGACGACATTATTCTGTCTGCTAATGATGAGGCGAACTTACAGAAGGCCATGTTGGAAGTGAAACAGTGCGCCAAGCGGTCAGGATTTGATTTGAATGCGACAAAAGAAGAAGGTCCCGCACCAAAAATCACTGCATTTAACATAGAACTGACCAAGCTGTCTCTTGAGATCGAGCCAGCGCGGTACGCTGAGTTCATATCTGCTTTCGCTGAATCAGTGAACTTGTTTCAACGTGAAGGAATCCGAAGCTATATCAATTCAGTTAACCCTGGGCAAGCAGTGAAATTGATGCCCGTGTAGGCTACTATTTCGCTTACTTGGCACAGATTTCACTTTCCGTAGCACCAGTCGGGTGACACAAAACATGAAAACACCGACCCTGATCACAAACGCTCTTTTCATTAACCGAGTCATGGCGGACGGTCGCTGTGGACACGATAATCAAAAAGACTCGCCGACCATAGCGGCAGATCTTAGTTAGCTTCCTGAAGTTCAGAAACAAGTTCTTGCTTTGTCGATGCTTCAAAGAAACTGCGCTTCAACTTCAACTGGTCTAGGAGGAAACCATTCGCCAGCTCGAACGAATCGAGCAACGTGTACCAGTTCAGGACGTATCGTTTCATGCGAGGGTCGTCGCTAACGAGCCCAAGTTCGCCACGCGCGATTTGCCCGTTTAGTCGGCTCCTGATTTCGGTGTCCGCCGACGAAATTTGCCGGCCAATCAAGATCAATTCAAAGCGCATCTTTTCGCTACTGAATTCGGGATGCCTCTTAATGATGTTGGCATAGTCGTCGAGTTGACGTAAGTGCTTGATGTTGAGTGATACGCCTGGCCGCTTGATCTCAATAATTACACAACGATAGACCTTCTGACCATTTGAGTCTACCACCGGGATACGGCGGGCGAGAAAGAGGTCTGTCTGGCGACGTGCGCCGGGAATGTCTTCTTCATCATCTACATCATCCGTGCCAATATTTTCAATTTGTGGAATTTTGTCGCGCAGATCTTTGGCGATCTTAGTGAAGCTGTCCTCTTCAGCGCCGAGCGTCTCGTAGCCCGAGCCAAACAGCCATGTATTGTTTTCAATAATTTTTTGCAGGTCTGGTGTTTCGAGCACTTCGCGATAGTGGTCATTCATCAGAGCTCGCAGCTTTGAGGCCGCCACTTGGCGGCGCTGAAGTACTTCTATCGTTGCGATAATGTTTTCAAGGGTTGTCTGCTTGAGCTGGTCGGCGAGCGTCTTTATCGATTTGTCGTCGAGATCCAGGACGCTGTTGAGAACATCGAAAAGCGAGTCGTTCTCGTTGGAGACAACCAACCGGTCAAGCAGCCGGATAATGATCTTGCGTTGTTTCTTGCTCGCGGCGCTAAACACAGAGGGGTCTGCCACATAGATGGTCGTAACGAGAGCCTTCGTGTTTTCCAGTCGCCACGAACGTTCGTCAGGGGGCAACTCGGTGTAGGAAGGGAACAGGCCTTCCTCAACGTACTTCTCGACTTCCACCGCAGCCTGCTGGCGTAGGAAACGGTAGTACAGAGATTGTGTTAAATCACCCAATTGGCGTACCAAGGTCTTCCATTCTGAAGAGTTGGTAGTATGGGCGTCAGGTTGGACGAGATCCTGCGTTGGCGCAAAAGTGTCTGCCCAAGGCGAAGCGATGTAGATGCTGGTAAAAAAGCCGACCTTATTGTTCAGCGTGCTGAGTTGTTTATGAACGGTCCTCCCAGCGGTATCCAGTAGATATGTGTACGACTTTTCAGAACTTGGGCGCTCGTCCCACCTGATCACCTGCACGTCGAAATGATGTGCGTTGACACTGAAATTTTGCTGCGTGATCTCATGGCGCGGCACAGGAACGGGTACGCCGTTAAGCTTAAGCGACTTCGAAGGATTCAAGGCAAGAAACCAGCCAAATTCAGTCGCGAATTTCATGCTCAGTTCAGGCAAGCTCGGCAGATTACAAGAAAATTCCTCAAGCTCCACTAAGGTGCCACTAGCTTGCTCAGCTAATTGGCGGCGTTGCAGCTCATCAGGAATCTGCTTGGCATCATAATCCTTGATTGCTGTGGCATCAATACTGATGCATGCCTGCCCTGCGGCGGCCTTGGTGTGCCAGGTTGCGAAGCGGCAGATGCGATGGAATGCAAGTCGTCCCCGACCGTGTGCGCCATGTTGCGCGGCGTCCTCGTGCTTGTGTGAGTCGTTGAACCGGCCAAAGGTCTGCTTTAGAGCCGTCGGGTCGATTCCATCACCGTCGTCCAAAATAGCGATTGCGGTAAGGGCTTGCAGGTTGTTCAGCGAAATTTCTACAGCAACGCTATTTGCTTTGGCATCGAAGCCATTCCAGACCAACTCGAACATCGGCTGCCAAGGTTCGATGCTCTTGAAGTGTTTCTTGATACCTTCGTTGCCGATCTCAGTTGTGCCTGAAATGTCTTTGTATGCGCCCACGGTTCCCCAATTCGTCTAAATTTTTCCTGCCGACCCCAGCCGGTAGGCGGGTTCGAGGTCTGAGCCCGAGTTGACCCGCGATCTGTTGCCACTAAGTACGCGAGCCAGAATGTGTCTTGATGCACCTGAAAAAGATTGATTGTAACGCGTCTGGGTCGCGACTCTTTTTGCCTTACCTCGAATTATTTCATTATCCGTGTCACTACTTTTTCACTAACTTGGCACAGATTTCACTTTCCGTGTCACCCGACAAAATCAGATATCGATATTGCTGGCTTGCAAGGCATTGTTTTCAATAAACGCCCGTCGTGGCTCGACATCGTCGCCCATTAGTGTAGTGAAAATCTGGTCGGCGGCGATCGCGTCTTCGATTTGCACTTTCAGCAGACGGCGCACGGCTGGGTCCATGGTGGTTTCCCAGAGCTGGGATGGGTTCATTTCGCCCAGACCTTTGTAGCGCTGCTTGGAGACGCTGCGTTCAGCTTCGTCGCGTAGCCAGTCAACGGCTTGGTGGAAGTCGGCCACGGCACAATCCTTGGCTTTTTCACCTTCGCCGCGCCGGATGAAGGCACCGTCGCCGATCAAGCCCTTGAAGGTGGCTGCGGCATTGGCCAGGCTCAGGTAGTCGCCGCCTTGCAGGAAGTCGGCGTCGATTGCGCTGACTTTGATATTGCCGTGGTACAGGCGTTCAATGCGCAGCAGGTGCTTTTCAGACAGTGCATCGGATTTGACGATCGCCTTGACGGTGGGGTCGTTGATGGCGGCGGTCAGGGTAACAGCGGATTGCTCGGCATCCGCCAGCGTATCGAGGTTGAGCAGGACGCCGGTCATGATGGCGGTCAGTGCGGCGCGGTCGATGGCGCGGGTCAGGCGCAGCATGATGGTGTTGGCGAGATTGTACTGGCGCACCAGTTCGGCCAGTGCTGCGCCGGTAATCGGCTCGGCACCTTCGCTCGGGACCAGCGCCGCGCCATTCAGCGCGAACTGCATCATGTAG
Organism: Glaciimonas sp.; assembly: GCA_012927585.1. GTDB lineage: Bacteria > Pseudomonadota > Gammaproteobacteria > Burkholderiales > Burkholderiaceae_D > AVCC01. The sequence goes on along the minus strand of JABBOY010000022.1, from coordinate 77,681 downwards.
CTGGCTTCTTCGATGTCATCCTTCAGGTAGCGCTCGTCGCGGCCGGCCTTGACCTTGTACAGCGGCGGTTGCGCGATGTAGATGTGGCCACGCTCAACCAGTGTCGGCATTTGACGGTAGAACAGAGTCAGCAACAGGGTGCGAATGTGGGCGCCATCGACGTCGGCATCGGTCATGATAATGATGCGGTGGTAGCGCAGCTTATCGGCGTTGAATTCGTCCGGGCCGATGCTGGTACCGAGAGTAGCGATCAGGGTGGTGATTTGCTCGCTCGAGAGCATTTTCTCGAAACGGGCTTTTTCGACGTTCAGCACCTTGCCGCGCAGCGGCAGGATAGCCTGGAACTTGCGGTCGCGACCCTGCTTGGCGGAACCGCCCGCAGAGTCACCCTCGACGATGTACAACTCGCACAACGCCGGGTCTTTTTCCTGGCAATCGGCCAGTTTGGAGGACAGGCCGAGGCCGTCCATCACGCCTTTACGGCGCGTCAGTTCGCGTGCCTTGCGGGCGGCGTCGCGGGCGCGCGCGGCTTCGACGATTTTGCCGCAGATGATCTTGGCGTCATTCGGTCTTTCCTGCAAATAATCGCTGAGGGTCTTGGCAACGATATCTTCGACCGGGCCGCGCACTTCGCTTGATACCAGTTTGTCTTTGGTCTGGGAACTGAACTTCGGCTCCGGCACCTTGACCGACAGTACGCAGGTCAAGCCTTCGCGCATGTCGTCGCCGGTGACTTCGACCTTGGCTTTTTTGGCAAACTCATGTTCCTCTATGTACTTGTTGATGACGCGCGTCATCGCGGCGCGCAAGCCGGTCAGGTGGGCGCCGCCGTCGCGTTGCGGAATGTTGTTGGTGAAGCACAGCACCTGCTCGTTATAGGCATCGTTCCATTGCATCGAGACATCGACGCTGACATTGGTCCCTTGGTCCGACAGCTTGTCGCCGGTGGCCTGGAAGATGGTCGGGTGCAGCACGTTCTTGTTTTTGTTGATGTATTCGACGAAGCCGCGGGTGCCGCCTTCGAAGGCGAACAATTCTTCCTTGCCGGTGCGCTGGTCGCTTAGTTTGATCTTGACGCCATTGTTCAGGAAAGATAATTCACGAATGCGCTTGGCGAGGATTTCGTAATGAAATTCGACCTGCGTGAAAATTTCTTCATCGGCCCAAAAGTGCACTTCCGTGCCGCGTTTTTCGGTATCGCCGAGGAACTTGATCGGGGACACCGCAACGCCGTCGATCATCTCGATAATGCGATTTTGCGGCACGCCGCGCACGAAATCCATGCTGTATTTTTTGCCGTCGCGGCGCACGGTCAGTTGCAGCAACTTGGACAAGCCGTTAACGCAGGACACGCCGACTCCGTGCAGGCCGCCGGATACTTTGTACGAGTTCTGATCGAATTTGCCACCGGCGTGCAACTCGGTCATTACGATTTCGGCCGCGCTACGTTTGGGGTCGTGCTTGTCGTCCCACTTGATGCCGGTTGGAATGCCGCGGCCGTTATCAGTGACCGAAATCGAGTTGTCGGCATGAATGGTGACATTGATTTCAGTGCAATAGCCGGCCAGCGATTCGTCAATCGAGTTGTCCAGTACTTCGAACACCAGATGATGCAGGCCAGTGCCGTCAGAAGTATCGCCGATGTACATGCCGGGGCGTTTACGTACCGCTTCAAGTCCTTCCAGTATTTGGATGGATGAAGCGCCGTATTGACTGTTGTCGGGCTGGCTGGCGTTGTCTTTTTGAATCTCGGACATGGGCTACTTTCTGAAAAAACGGTTACTGATTGCTGCACACACTTGGCGCTATACGTATACTAGGCGTTCTATATTTAATTACCGCAATGTATATATGCGGGAATACCATTGTTATTTTGCATACTCCCTCATTATTTGAATATCAGATTCGCATCGGCATCACGACATATTTAAAATCGGTATTGTCGGGAATCGAGATCAGAGCTGATGAGTTGGAGTCTCCCAGTGCGATGCTGATGTGTTCGCACTTCAGGTTGTTCAGCACATCGAGCAGGTAAGAGACGTTGAAGCCGATGTCGACGCTGTCGCCGCCGTAATCGATTTCGAGCTCCTCAACCGCTTCTTCCTGCTCGGCATTGGTGGAACTGATCTTCAGACTGCCGGGCGTGACAATGCAGCGCACACCCTTGAATTTGTCAGAGGTCATGATGGCGGCCCGTTGCAAAGAGTGCAACAAGGCGTCCCGACTGATAATGAAATTATTTTTGTAGCCCTTCGGCACCACTCTGGTGTAATCGGGGAACTTGCCTTCAACCAGCTTGGAAATCAGCTCAATATCGGCGAAGGTCAGCTTGACCTGATTGCTGGCAATTTCGAGTTTGACCGGATCGTCGTTTTCTTCCAGCAAGCGCTGCAATTCCAGAATGGTCTTGCGCGGGATGATGACTTCCTGACGCGGGAAATCCTGTTCGGTTTCGACCTGGCAAAAAGCCAGACGGTGGCCATCGGTGGTTACCGCGATCACGTTCTTGCCATCGACCACCAGCAGCAGGCCGTTCAGGTAATAGCGGATGTCTTGCTGCGCCATCGAAAAATGCACCATGTTGAACAGATGCTTGAGGGTCTTTTGCGGCAGCGTCAGGCTGGCGTTGTAATGCTCGGCTTGGGCCACCGTCGGAAACTCATCGGCAGCCAGCGTTTGCAGGGCAAAGCGCGATTTACCGCTTTGTACCGTCATGCGCTTATTGGTCAGCGACAGGGTCACGTCGCCGGATTCCGGCAAGGCGCGCAGGATGTCCAGTAGTTTGCGCGCCGCAACCGTGGTCGCCGCAACTTCGGCATCGACGCCGATCTGGGCGTGGGTGGTGATTTGCACCTCGATGTCGGTGGATAGAAAAGAAACCTTTTCACCATCCTTGCGAATAAGGATATTGGCCAGAATCGGCAAGGTGTGCCGACGTTCGACAATACCGCTCACGATCTGCAAGGGCCGCAGTAGCGCATCCCTATGGGTCTTAACCAATTGCATAGTCATATCCTTGATTGTCATGGTTGAATGTTACCGTTGGCTGGTCGCGCCATATTCGGTATAAACGCCTGTAAAGCAGAGTAAAACCAAAAAAATTTACTTCGTTGCGTCAGATAAATGCGTTTCAGGTGCGTATTTAGGCCAGCTTCCAGGCAGCACGGCAACAAGCGGCACCCGCCATTATCCATAAATACGCTGCCGGTTAGCAATCTTGCCACTTTACGACAAGGATTACATGCTTTTCTAAGCTTTTAGCGTCTGCTCCAATACATGCAGATCATGGTTGCACTCTGGATTCTTGGTGCGGTCCAGCGTGATCTTGCGCACCGCATGCAAGACCGTGGTGTGATCGCGCCCACCGAACAGGTCGCCGATTTCCGGCAAGCTTTTCTGCGTCAATTCCTTGGCCAGATACATCGCAATCTGGCGCGGCCGCGCAATATTGGCCGGCCGTTTCTTGGAATACATGTCGGCCACCTTGATGTTGAAAAAATCTGCCACTGTCTTCTGGATGTTTTCCACCGAAATTTGCCTGTTTTGTACTGATAGCAAGTCTTTCAGGGCTTCTTTGACCACATCGATGGTGATGTCCTTACCGTGAAAACCCGAATACGCGAGGATCTTGCGCAACGCCCCTTCCAGTTCACGCACATTGGAGCGCAGATGCTTGGCCACGAAGAATGCCACATCGTCCGACAGCGTGACGCCTTCCTGGGTTGCCTTTTTCAGCAAAATCGCGACCCGCATCTCCAGTTCCGGCGGCTCGATCGCAACCGTCAGGCCGGAATCAAAGCGCGACGTCAGGCGGTCATCCATGCCAGTGATTTCTTTCGGATAGGTATCGCTGGTAATGATAATTTGCTTCTTTGCGGCAATCAGGGCTTCGAATGCGTAAAAAAATTCTTCCTGGGTGCGGCTCTTGCCGCCGAAGAACTGAATATCATCGATCAGCAGCATGTCGAGTGAATGATAATAGCGCTTGAATTCATCGAAACCCTTGCGCTGGTAAGCGGTCACTACGTCGCGTACATACTGTTCGGCGTGAATGTAGCGAATTTTTGCGTTCGGCTGATCGGCCAGTATCTGATTGCCGATGGCGTGGATCAAATGCGTTTTACCGAGCCCGACGCCGCCGTAAAAGAATAGGGGATTGTACGAAACACCCGGATTATTGGCGACTTGGATCGCGGCCGCGCGTGCTAGTTGGTTGGCCTTGCCGGTGACGAAGCTATCGAACGTCAGCGCCGTATTGATGCGACTTTGATCGCGCCGCGGCGCAGGCTCCGCCGGCGTTTCCGCAATGCGCAGTTGTGCATTCACGGATACTGGCACACCCATCGTATCTTCAGCAGAGGCAGTCACGTTGGGGCGGCGCGGCGCATTGAGTTTCGGGTCCAGCACGAATTGCACTTCAATCGGCATTTTCCAGAACTGAGTCGCGAGGGTATTGATGCGGCTAGCGAATTGCGTCTTGACCCAATCCAGCTTGAAACGGTTGGGCGCGGCAATGCGCAAAACCCCGCCGTCAAAGTCGAGCGGGGCCAGTGGTTTGATCCACGCGCTGAATTGCTGCGGTGTCAGTTCCTGCTCCAGTTGGGTGGAACAGGCCTGCCAGAAATTTTCCATGAATCTTCTTGAGTGAAAAGGTGTGGAGGGAGGGCGTATCGGTATATTCACAGAAAGACTGTGATGTAATCCTGAATCAGATCGCCACACATCGGCACTATTCTACCCTTGCCGAACCGAGTTATCCACAGGCAGTCCTACTTTTAGATGGTCGGTACTTATTCTTACATTTGGATAAATACATCCGGCATATTGACAAACCCATGCAAAATATTGTCTAATCCACGGTTCCCTGACCATTAAACGGTTGCTTTAGCTTGTGCCGTTCCGGTATGCGCGCTGCAAACACCAAAATGTGGTGCTGGGCGTAGTAACACGATTTAGACCGATTTATTTTTGCTGATTAACGAGACCAACATGAAACGTACATACCAACCTTCCGTCGTGCGCCGCAAACGTACCCACGGCTTTCGCGCACGCATGGCAACCCGCGGCGGTCGCGCCGTACTGAATGCGCGTCGCGCCAAGGGTCGTAAGCGTTTGGCTGCTTAAGCCAAACTTACGGCAGGAAAGCTGACTGCGTGACAGGCGATTTTTCACGTGTTCGGCGAATCGTTAAAACGGATGACTTTTCATCCGTTTTTCGTTTGCGCCCAGCCTACAGAACTGCGCACTTTGTGCTGTATGCCCGTCCGGCAGGATTGCCCAATGCCCGTTTGGGCATCGTAGTGGCAAAGCGGTTTGCGCCGCGTGCGGTAACCCGCAACACCATCAAGCGGATGACGCGTGAACTGTTTCGCCAGACCGAATTGTTATCACTGGATTGCATTGTTCGCCTGTCCAAGCCGATCAATACCAAGTCAGATCCGGCAACTACAGTGCAATTGAAGGTATTACTGCGCACAGAATTGACGCGCTTGCTGGCGTCACAGAAATTGCCGGAGAACTCCTGATGAAAGTTTTATTGCTGCTACTGTTGCGTGTGTATAAGCTGTGTATCAGCCCATTCCTTGGGCAAAATTGCCGTTTTTACCCGAGTTGCTCCGATTACGCCAGTCAGGCTGTGCGCGAGTATGGCGCATTAAAAGGGACCGCTTTGGCGACCAGGCGTCTATGCAAATGCCATCCATGGCATCCGGGCGGATTTGATCCCGTGCCGGAGAAAAAACCTGAATCCCCTTCTGCAGACGCTAGCGGCTGCAGCCATTCCCGAATTTCTGATTTCTCCTGACAAGTACACTTATGGATATCAAACGTACCATTCTTTGGGTTGTATTTTCGATGTCGCTGTTGATCCTTTGGGACAACTGGATGCGTTATAACGGGAAACCATCGATGTTTTCGCCGTCTGTGACGCAGCAAGACAAGTCTGGCGCTGCTACCGGACCGGCCAAAACTGAAGTGCCGCAGGCGTCGGTCGCGAGTGCCAAACAGTCACCCGCAGAAATTGCAGCTGCGGTTGCCGGCGCGGCACCGGGCAAGAGTGAAATCGTGACAGTTACCACTGACGTCATCAAAGCGCAAATCGATACTGTCGGCGGCGAACTGCGGTATCTTGAACTTTTAAAGCACAAGGATACGGTCGATCCGACCAAAAATCTGGTGCTGTTCAATGCTACCGCCCAGCACACTTATCTGGCCCAGACCGGTTTGATCGGCGGCGCATTCCCCAACCACAAGTCGACTTTTACGATCCAGCCGGGAAGCCGGGAACTAGGGTCCGACGATGCAGTGAAACTGGTGATGGAGTCTGACGCAGGTGGCATCAAATTAATTAAAACCTTCACCTTCAAGCGCGGTGATTACGATATTGATATCAAGCACGATATCGTTAATGGGTCCGGTGCGCCGATTGCCCCTTCGCTGTATTTGCAGTTGGTGCGTGATGGCAACAAGCCAGGTGGCGAATCCAAGTTTTATAGTACTTTCACCGGCCCTGCGGTATATACCGATGCGGAAAAATTTCAGAAGCTGACCTTCGACAAGATTGCAGATGGCAAGGATGAACACGCAAAAAAAGCCGATAACGGTTGGGTGGCGCTGATACAGCACTATTTTGTCTCGGCAATCGTTCCGCAAGACAAAGCCCCGCGTGAAATATTCACCAAAAAAATCGATGCCAACTTGTATGCAATCGGAACCATTTTGCCGCTCGGCAGCGTTGCGCCGGGTGCGACAGTTTCGATGGATGCACATTTATACTCCGGCCCGCAAGAAACCGGCGTACTGGAAAAAATTGCTCCAGGCTTGGATCTGGTCAAGGACTATGGCTGGCTGACGATTATTGCCAAACCGATCTTCTGGCTGATGAATCAGATTCACAAGGTACTCGGCAACTGGGGCTGGACCATCATTATGCTGACAGTCTTGATCAAGTTGGCATTCTTCCCTTTGTCTGCCGCCAGCTATCGCAGCATGGCCAAAATGAAACTGGTCACGCCGAAAATGACCTCGGTTCGCGAGCGCTTCAAAGGTGAGCCGCAAAAGATGAATCAGGCGATGATGGAGTTGTACAAGACTGAAAAAATCAATCCGCTCGGCGGCTGCCTGCCGATCGTAGTCCAGATTCCGGTCTTCATTTCGCTGTACTGGGTTTTGCTGGCTAGTGTTGAGATGCGCAATGCGCCATGGCTGGGCTGGATTCACGACCTGTCGGCGCCGGACCCGTTTTATATTCTGCCGGTGGTGATGGCGATATCGATGTTCATCCAGACCAAATTGAATCCGAAACCACCAGACCCAATGCAAGCCAAAATCATGATGTTCATGCCAATCGCATTTTCGGTGATGTTCTTTTTCTTTCCGGCTGGGTTGGTGCTGTACTGGGTCGTTAATAACGTATTATCGATCGCGCAACAGTGGGCCATCACCAAAAAAATGCAAGACGGCAAGAAAGCATAAGCATCTTCACCTAATTGACGGACAATCAAAAAGGCGGAATCTGGAAAGATTGCGCCTTTTTCATTAAAGATATTTCGGTTTTCGTCCGCTATTCGAATGTTCCTGAAGGGCGATACGCAGATCGGTGCAACCACGTCAAACCAGTACTAGCTTTAGGCGGCTGATCGTAGCGCCACAAAATAGTGTTCAATATTTACAGTGGCTGGCGGCAAAAATTTCCTATAGCAGAAAAGGATGTCAAAGTACCGCCCCAAATTTCAATTTGGTTATATCGTAAAGCGTTGAATTGCTGCAACATAGGGCGAGCAGCTAGAAAAAATTATGAGAGGCATGGATTATGAGTGACAGTTTTGAAGATCTGGATGCCCTGTTCGATCAGATATCTGCGCAGCACGCCGAGACTGCAGTGAGCGTATCTGACACGCCGTCCAGCCCTGCCCCAGTATCGGAAGCAGCGCCAGGAGCGCTTGCGGAAGCTGAAAAGCCGATGTATGAACGGCTCGGAGGGATTGTTCGGATATTGCACGATTCGATACGTGAGCTGGGCCAACAGCATCCGTTCAACACCCTTAATTCGCAAATCGGCGATGCACAGGACAGGCTGGCTTATGTTGCAACACTGACCGAGCAAGCTGCGAACAAAGTGCTGAATGCGACCGATGCAGGGATGCCGGCGCAGGAAGTCTTATTGAACAGTGCAAAGGAAATGAAAACGCGTTGGGCAGACCTGTACGACGGAAAACTCAGCGTAGAAGAGTTCAAGCTGCTCGCGGGCGACACAAAAAGCTTCAACGCTTCCGTCATTGAGAGTGCCGAAGAGGAGAAAGCGCGCTTGCTGGAAATCATGATGGCGCAGGATTTTCAGGATTTGACCGGCCAGTTGATCAAAAAAGTGGTGACGATTACTCAAGCTGTTGAGCGTGAATTGGCGCAACTGTTGTGGGATAACGCTCCTGAGGAAGTAAAGGAGAAGCCGCTGGCACAGAAGGAAGCAGTAGTTGACCTGATGCAGGGACCGGCCATGCCGTCCGCTGCAATGGGGCAGGATGATGTGGATAGCCTTCTGGATGATTTGGGTTTCTGATGGACGACATGCTCAAGGAATTTGTGGTCGAAGCGCTGGAACTCGCCACCAATGTTGAAGCGCATCTATTGGTACTGGAACGCCAGCCGGATGATCAGAACACTTTGAATGCGTTGTTCCGTTCATTTCATACCATCAAGGGCGGAGCCGGCTTTATGAATTTGACGGCAATGGTATCGGCCTGCCATTTGACCGAAAACCTGTTTGATGCTTTGCGCACCGGCGCCGCACCGGTAACGCCGATTGCGATTGAGGCAGCTCTGCAGGCTAGCGGTTTTGTTGCGGATCAACTGGGCGAGCTGGCGAATGGCGTCGCAGCCGAGCAACTCCCGGCCATGCCCGATGCACTACAAGCTATCCTGACTGCTGCAATCGAAGGCAATGCACAACTGGAACCACCCGTTGCAACCGCCACTGTGGCGTCCGCTGTTGTAGCACTCGTTGCCGGCGAGCCGGATTGGGATGCGTATTATCGTGCATTGGTGCCATCGGCTATCCTGTCGTCAGCGGCTCCCGCTGCGATTACACACCTGGTCGCCGCAGCACCAGCTAAAAAATCCCAGCCGCCAATTCAGGCCGCCAAATCCACTGCTCCGATAATCGAAGAAAGCATTCGGATTGACGCAGTCAAACTTGATACCTTGCTCGAAGTGGCTGGAGAGTCGGTGCAAGCTGCCAACCAAGCGGCCGTACTGCTGGAAAAACTGGCCCAGTTCAAGTTCGACAGTGACGCTACGACATTGATGGCCACACTGACTGAAACAATAGAGCGCGCCTCACGTTATGCCACTGAACTGCAACGAGCCACGCTGGCTACCCGCATGCAGCCGGTAGGTCGGCTGTTTCAAAAGTTCCCGCGTCTGGTTCGGGAGCTGGCCAAGGATCTTGGCAAGGAAGTCGAGTTAGCGATCAAGGGTGCTGAAACCGAAGTTGACCGGGTGGTGGTCGACAGTCTGTATGACCCGCTGGTGCATATGCTGCGCAATTCGCTCGATCATGGAGTCGAAAGCCAGGAAGAACGCATCCAGTCCGGGAAATCGCCCAAATCGACAATATCCCTGACCGCCTGGCAGGAAGCCAGCAGCGTAATGATTGAAGTGGCAGATGACGGTAAAGGCATGAACCCGCAATTTTTGCGCGAAAAGGCACGCGCCAAAGGATTGATCGGCGAGAGCGATGCGCAGACCGACGAAGAAGCATTTCAGTTGGTTTTCTTACCCGGATTTTCTACCAAGGAATTCGCTACCGCGGTATCCGGGCGCGGAGTTGGCATGGATGTAGTGAAGACCGCAGTCGACAAGAATCGCGGCACAATCCGCATTGATTCCCAGCTCGGCCAAGGCACACGTTTTCTGATTCGTTTGCCAATCGAACTCTCGATCGTGCCGACTATGCTGGTACGTACCAGCGGCGCTGCGTTGGCAATGCCGTTAGCCGTGATTGAGCGCGTGGTGGAACTACCAGAGACATTTGCCGAAGTCGGTGGAGCGCCCATATTGCGCGATCAGGGGCGTCCGTTGCTAGTGCGTTCACTGGCGGCAATTCTCGGTTACGAGGCATGCGTGGAGCGGGTCGGTATCGTGATTGCCGCGCCGCAACCGTATATTCTGGCCATGGAAGCGGTTGAAGGTACCGCCGATCTAGTCATCAAACCCTTATCCTGCCTCAACGTACCCGGCATTACCGGAACCGCGCGTTCTGCCGAAGGCGAGTTGTTGCTGGTGATCGGCCTCGGCTATCTGCTCGATGGCTGCCGCACGGGCATGCGCCTGGTGGCATAAACAGCCTGCCTGTGCAACGTACCTCGTGCCTTTTGATACGGCTTCACTCCGGCCAGCCGACAAAATCCTACTAAACTCTGCGGTCAATCATGCGATTGACCGCGTTCAAGCTTGTTTAGGTAAAATCACAGCATGAACCTTGACTCCTCCCCCATAGCAGCCATTGCCACCGCTCCCGGACGCGGCGGCATTGGCGTAGTACGTGTTTCCGGCAAAAATCTTGCTGCTTTATTGCAAACGCTGGGTTTGCAGCTAAAACCGCGTTATGCCACTTATTTGTCCTTTACTCAGACTGATGGCAGCATCATCGATCAGGGCCTGGCGATCCACTTCAAAGCCCCGCACTCCTACACCGGCGAAGATGTGCTGGAATTGCAGGCGCACGGTGGGCCTGTGGTGCTGCAAATGCTGCTGGCGCGCTGTCTGGAGGCGGGGCGAGAAATCGGACTGCGTCTGGCGCAACCAGGCGAATTCACGCATCGGGCATTTCTTAACGACAAGCTCGATCTGGCGCAGGCAGAAGCAGTCGCCGATCTGATCGAGGCATCAACCGAGGCGGCAGTAAAGTCGGCTTCACAATCGCTATCAGGCGTCTTTTCCAAGGTAATTCATACCCTGGTCGACCAAGTGGTGCAATTGCGCATGCTGGTTGAGGCGACGCTCGATTTTCCCGAAGAGGAAATCGATTTCCTGGAAAAATCCAATGCACGCGGCCAATTGGAACGCATTCAACAGACCTTGCACAACGTTTTGCTGCAAGCGCAACAGGGCGCCTTACTGCGCGAAGGCTTGAACGTAGTGCTGGCCGGCAAGCCCAACGTGGGCAAATCCTCCTTGCTGAACGCTTTGGCAGGCGCGGAAGTGGCAATCGTCACCCCAATCGCCGGTACCACGCGCGACAAGGTGACGGAAACTATCCAGATCGAAGGCATTCCGCTCAATATCATAGACACCGCCGGTATTCGCGCTACCGTTGATGCCAATGACGAGGTGGAACGTATTGGCATTGAGCGTACCTGGATTGAGGTTGGCAAAGCTGACGTAATCCTGCACCTGCTGGATGCGGGACGGGGGCCGACGCGCGCAGACGAGGCGATGGTGGCGCGCTTCCCAAGCGACGTGCCGGTAATCCGAATATGGAACAAAATCGACCTATCTGGACATAAACCCAGCATAGACACCATGCTGGACGCCACGCATATTTATCTGTCGGCACAAAACAAGAGCGGAATCGACCTGTTGCGCTCGGAATTGCTGCGTATTGCCGGCTGGCAGCAAACTGGTGAATCGGTGTATCTGGCACGCGAACGGCATCTGATTGCGTTGCGCGCCGCACGCGATCATGTGCAGGCTGCAGCGCAGTTTGCAGCGCAAAATGATCATTCGCTGGACCTGCTGGCAGAAGAGTTGCGCCTGACCCAGGAACAACTTAACAGTATCACCGGCGAATTTACGCCGGACGATTTGCTGGGAGAAATCTTTAGTCGTTTCTGTATTGGCAAATAACGTCACATCTTTTAGCACCCAACGAAATCTAAAAACCAACTTCTTCAATTGTAAGACTGGTCTTTTTACTTTCCCTCGAAAATTCATTAATAGCCGCCGGCTTATGTGTCCAAGCAAGGCCTTGGCCTGCCGCTGTTAGCTTGTCATGCCCGGGTGCGGCAGCCTATTTGCCACAACGTCATCAACACCACGGAGTTAGGTTTTCGCTGTCTGTTTTTATTAAATGCGCTGTACTCTAAGCGCCGGCCGCAACTCGCTCCAGAAAGCGGTACAGTTGGGCATGATCGCTGTGGGCGACGTTGAAACGTAGCCAAGGGCTGGGCTGATCGATGGTTTCGAACAACTTTCCTGGCGCCAGCAAGATCGCTTCGTCTGCGGCTTGCTGCGCCACTTGCGCCGTGTCGATGGTACCGGCAAAACGCGCCCACAGGAACATCCCGGCGCTCGGCCGATGAAACAGTTGCAGGCCGCAGCTCTCCAATTGGGTGGCGACCGTGCGCTGCGCTTGCTCGCAGCGGCCGCGCAAGCGCTCGATCGAAAGTCGATGGCGTCCTTCGGTCAGGATGATCGATGCCAATTTTTCGCTGATTTCGCAGCTGGTCAAGCCTTCCAGCATCTTTTTCTGGGCAAATTCGCGGGCCAGATTACGATTGCAAGCAATGAATCCGACCCGCAGGCTGGGCGAGATCGACTTCGACAAGCTGCCGATATACGTGACCCGATTCAGTTGATCGAGCGCCGCCAGCGAAATACCGCGCTCCGGCTGCAGATCGGCGAAAATATCGTCCTCGATGATCTGAAAATCGAAGTTTTCCGCGATGCGCAAGATCCGGTGCGCGCTGGAGATGCTGGTGGAAGTGCCGGTTGGATTCTGCAGGCTGGTGTTGGTGAAGAAAGCACGCGGCCGGTGGCTGGCGGCCAATAACTCCAGTTGCGCGGCATCCGGCCCGCTCAAAGTACGCGGCACGCCGACTACGCGATAGCCTCCGGTATGCAGCATTGCGATCAGATTCGCATACATCGGATCATCGACAAATACCGTGTCGCCCGGTTTCAGGAACAGCCGTGCACACAAATTAAGCGCCTGACTAGCGCCTTGGGTCAGGATGATTTGCTCGGTATCGACTTCGATTGCGCGTGCATGCAATGCCATTTGCAAGGCCTTGCGCAGCGGCTGGTAACCATACGGATTGCCGTAGCGCACCATCGAACCGGCACTTTTTCGGGCCAAGGTAGTGAGCGCATGACGGATATGTTCGCCTTCCAGCCAGTCCTCCGGCAACCAGCCGCAACCCGGCATCAACACGGATGAGGAATCGGCAAACACATGACTGACCAGCCATTCCGAATCCACTGCGACCCCGGACATCGAAGGATTGATGGCTGGCACCGGCAGGCTGCGCGAAGGTTGACTGACGTAATAGCCGCTGGCGCGACGCGGCTGCAAATAACCTTCTGCCACCAGCCGGTTGTAGGCATTGACCACCGTGATCAGGCTGACGCCGCATTGCTTCGCCATCAACCGTACCGACGGCACGCGGCTGCCGATGATTAGTTGGCTTCGGTCTATCTCGCGCCGCAGCGCATTGCTTAATTGATGGAACAGCGGCGTATCTGCAGTGCGGTCAAGTGTGAACATACAAGGTAGTCTTACTGAAAATGAAACTTTAAAAGTGCTCGATACTGTTGGGCATTGGTAGTGCAGGCCTCCGCGCCTGCTTCGGCTTGGAGGCTTGCAGGGTTGCAGGCACGCATTACTCGCGAAAATTGTATCCAGCAGCGGATAGACACAGTTATAGGAGCAATCGCACCAACTGTATATATATAATTACCACGGTCTGACATACAGTGGAAGTACAGCCATTCACTGGAGACACCCAAATGCGTATCCCTGACACCCCACCAATGACCGATATCGGCATGGATCATTACTGGATGCCGTTCACATCCAATCGTTATTTTCAGCACCATCCAAAGATGATTACGCAGGCCAAGGGTGCATATTTCACGCTGTCCGACGGGCGTCGCGTATTCGATTGCCTGTCTGCACTCTGGACTACCGCGCTTGGGCATGGCGACCCGCGCATTACCGAAGCGGCGCGCAAGCAACTCGATACTGTGGATTTCAGTCCACCGTTCCAACTTGCCAACCCGTGGGCGCACAAGTTGGCCAATCGCATCGCCGCAATGGCGCCGGAAGATCTGAACCGGGTGTTTTTCACCAACTCCGGCTCCGAAGCGGTCGATACTGCGATGAAAATTGCGCTGGCCTACCATCGCACCCGCGGTGAGGCCGGCCGCACCCGCTTCATCGGGCGCGAGCGCGGTTATCACGGCGTCGGCTTCGGCGGTATTTCGGTCGGCGGCATCGGCCCTAATCGCAAAATGTTTTCGCCGCTGACTCTGAACGGCGTCGATCATTTGCCGCACACCCACAATCTGAAGGAAATGGCCTTCAGCCAGGGGCAACCGCACTGGGGCGCGCATCTGGCCGATGAGTTGGAGCGCATAGTCGCGCTGCACGACGCCTCCAACATCGCCGCCGTGATCGTCGAGCCGGTGGCCGGCTCCACCGGCGTACTGGTGCCGCCAGTTGGCTATTTAAACCGCCTGCGCGAAATTTGCACAAAGCATGGGATTTTGCTGATTTTTGATGAAGTGATCGGTGGTTTCGGCCGTTTCGGGGCGAATTTCAGTTGCCAGCGCCTCGGCGTAACGCCGGATTTAATCACCTTCGCCAAACAGATCACCAACGGCGTGGTGCCGATGGGCGGCGTAATTGCGCGCGAACAGATTTTCCAGGCTTTCATGAATGGCCCCGACTACGCGGTTGAGTTCTCCCACGGCTACACCTACTCCGGCCATCCGCTGGCGGCGGCAGTCGGCAATGCGGTGCTCGACATCATCGAGCAAGATGACTTGATCGCCCGTTCCCGCGCATTGGAGCCGGTATTGCAGGAATCTTTTCATGCATTGAAAGGACAAGCCGGCATCATGGATATTCGCAACTTCGGCCTGGCCGCCGCAATCGACCTGGAACCGATCCCCGGCAAACCCGGCCTGCGCGGCATGCGGGTGTTGGAAGAAGGCATTAACCAAGGCATGCTGTTTCGCATTAGCGGCGACACCGTGGCAGTCGGTCCGCCATTCATCTCGACCCCGGACGAGTTGCGCCTGATGGGGGAAACGCTGGGCAAAGCGGTGCATGCGGTGCCTGCCGTCGAATAACATGCGATTTAAAGTAGCGCAGGCCTTCGTGCCTGCGGCCCGGTGCAGGCACAAGGGCCTGCACTACTGAAGAAACAGCGGTATTTATAAAGAAACCGACATGACAATTATTGGACACTGGATCAACGGCGAACTGGTTGCCGACACTGGGCGCACCCAGGATGTTTTCAACCCGGCAACGGGCCTAGTCACCAAGCAGGTGGCGCTGGCATCCAAAGCAACCGTGGAGCATGCAATCGCCAAGGCGCAAGCCGCTTTCCCGGCATGGCGCAATACGCCGCCGGGCAAGCGCGCGCAAATCATGTTCAAGCTCAAGCAATTGCTCGATCAGCACGTCGCTGACATTTGCGCGCTGATCACCGACGAACACGGCAAAGTACTCAATGACGCAGCCGGCGAACTGCAGCGCGGCATCGAAGTAGTCGAATACATGTGCGGCGTGCCTGATTTGCTGAAAGGCGAACACAGCAAAAATGTCGGCCCGGCCATTGATTCCTGGTCCGAGCGCCAAGCGCTGGGCGTGGTGGCCGGCATCACTCCGTTCAACTTCCCCGCCATGGTGCCGCTGTGGATCGCGATTCCCGCGATTGCCTGCGGCAACACCATGGTCTTGAAACCGTCTGAACGCGACCCGAGTTGCATGTTGCTGATCGCCAAACTAGCCAAGGAAGCCGGTCTGCCCGATGGCGTCTTGAACGTCGTCAACGGCGATAAGGAAGCCGTCGATACGCTGCTGACCGACCCGCGCATCCAGGCTGTCGGGTTCGTCGGTTCGACCGCAATTGCCGAATACATCTACGCCACTGGTTGCGCCAACGGCAAGCGCGTCAAGGCGCTAGGCGGCGCCAAAAACCACGCCATCGTCATGCCGGACGCCGATATCGACAATGCAGCAACTGCGCTGATGGGCGCGGCGTTCGGCTCCTGCGGCGAGCGCTGCATGGCGATTTCAGTTGCGGTAGCGGTGGGTGATGCGGTAGCCGACGCGCTGGTGGCCAAGCTCAAAGAGCGGCTGGCAACACTCAAAGTCGGCCCCGGCACCGACAACAACAACGACATGGGGCCGCTGATCACGCGCCAGCACCGCGACAAAGTGCTGGGCTACATCGACAGCGCCGAACAACAGGGAGCGAGCGTCGCAGTCGATGGCCGCGGATTATCTGTGCCCGGCCATGAAAACGGCTACTTCGTCGGCGCCACCTTGCTCGACCACGTCAAGCCGGACATGAAATCCTACAAGGAAGAAATTTTCGGGCCGGTATTGTGCGTAGTGCGCGTGGGCTCGATGCAAGAAGCAATGCAGCTGATCGACGATCACGAATACGGCAACGGCACCTGCATCTTCACCCGCGATGGCGAAGCGGCGCGCTACTTCAGCGACAACATCAAGGTTGGCATGGTCGGCATCAATGTGCCGCTGCCGGTACCGGTGGCGTATCACAGCTTCTGCGGCTGGAAGCGTTCCGCCTTCGGCGACAACGGCATGTACGGCCCCGACAGCGTCAACTTCTTCACCCGCCGCAAGACAGTAACCCAGCGCTGGCCCACCGGCGGCGTGCGTGAAACCGCGCAATTCGCCTTTCCTGACAATCAGTAAGCGTCGTTGGCTTGAAAGTGAAAAGCTCTGCATAGCGACGCTATGCAAGGCTTTTTGCGGGTTCAGTGCGGTATTATAAATAAACAAAATTAGTGGAGTATGCTGTTTAGTGCATTGCTCTCCGTATATATTCAGTGCGTAATAAAAAAATACCAATTACAGTATATCTATATTAGAGATTCAATACGGCTGCATTCGTAGGTGCGAATTTATTCGCAATCTTAACGATTCCACGCAAGCTAATGCGAATAAATTCGCACTACAACGAATAGCTACAAAAAATAGCATCCCACTGAGAATAATCGCCGATATTTTTCGCTGGTCACAGTGAACATCGCACAGCGGATCTCGGTGGGGTGTTTCTTGTCGTTGCTATTGCTGGTTACGCTCCGGCATGGCAGAAGAGTGATGGCTCGTGATCAGCCATTTTGAGCCGTCCCAGCGATAGGTGTAGGTATAGCGGCCGCTGACCACTGCGCCGGTCTTGGCGAAAGTGAATGTATAGAGGCCTGCATCGACTGCGGTGTTGCAGCCAATTTCTATGCTGCGCAGGTCTATTTTGCCGGAGGGATGGTTTTCCAGAAAATGATGAAAGTAATCCTCTTTTTCTTCGATGGTCAGGCGCGGTTGGTTGGAGACGGTGGGGAGCAAAATGGAGCGCTCTGCATAGTTGGCTACCACCTGATGCGCATCGCCCGTAAGCAAGGATTGGTTCCAGCGGTCAAACAACGCTGCGATTTCCTGCTCCGTGACGGCCTTGCAACTTTCGGTCCTTGCTGCCTGGGATAAGGACTGCGAGCTGCCGGAAAAGGCGCAGCCGGCGAGGAGTGCGCAGACAATAAGTGCAATTGCGGTGGGTGACTTCATAGAAACGCTCCTTGAGTATGGTTGGCGCAATTTTGCGGCAAGCGAATAGCGATTATCCACGGCCCCCGGAAACGCAACAAAAATAGAATCCAAAAAGGGTCGACGGCGGATGTGTTGCTGACAGTCTTGTGTCGCGACGTCGGGCAACGCTTGTCTGCTTTTCCACGTTATTTACAGTCTTGCACACCCGTAAATAGGCAAATAATATTGGCCATACTCTTGGATACAGCAAGCAAATAGTCTGGTCTAGCCAAGATGCATCGCCAGCCTCTCGAACAACTCTTTGGTAGAAACGGGAATCCGCAGTGCGGCAGGCGCAGCGCTGCCATATACTGGCATCTGAGTATCCCCCAGCCGAAAAAATTTCGATCACAGGAACATGCCATGTCACGTGCCAAACCGCAGTTCGTCAACGCGCATCTCAATCAGCTGCACCCGACACAAATCACGGTTGGGAAGGCTGAAGTCGCACTCAAACGCAAAGAGTGGAGCGAACTCGGCAAAAAAGCGCGCAGCAGTGCGCTGGCCGACCACTGGTTTCCGAGCATTGTGGGCCCGGAAGGCAGGCACTATATTGTGGATCATCATCATTTTGGTCTGGCCCTGCTGGAAGAGGAGGTCAAGACCGTCAGCCTGATGGTGCTGAAAGACTTGTCCTGGCTGTTGCCGGCCAATTTCTGGCATGTGATGGATCACCATCAATGGGTACACCCGTATGACGCTGACGGCCGGCGGCGCGACTTCGACACGGTGCCGAAGCACCTCACCCAATTGCAGGATGACCCCTACCGCAGCCTGGCTGGCGAGTTGCGTCGCGCCGGCGGATTTTCCAAGGATGTGACCCCGTTCAGCGAATTTCTATGGGCGGATTTCTTTCGTAGCCGGATCGACTCTGAACGTTTGGCGCAGGATTTTACCAAGTCTCTTGCCAAGGCAATGAAGCTGGCCCGCAGCCAGGAAGCGCGCTATCTGCCAGGCTGGTCCGGCGTGATTGCGGCATCATAAGTGTCCACCGCAGCACCTGAGGCCAATCCGGCTCGCCCGCAGATTTCCGGTAGCCAGACGCGCTGGCAGGATGTAATTGCCGGACTGTCGATCGCCGGTTTGCTGCTGCCCGAAGCGGTAGCTTATTCCAGCATCGGCAACCTGCCGCCGCACACCGGCGTGATCGCCTTGTTCGCCGGACTGGTCTGTTACGGCATCTTCGGCAGCAGCCGTTTTGCCATCGTTTCGGCCACCTCATCGTCGGCCGCCGTGCTGGCGGCAGCGACCGCCTCGGTCGCCAATGGCGATGCCGGATTTAGACTGACGCTGGCGATTGGCCTGGTAATGATCACCGGCCTGTTTTTTCTGCTGGCCGGGCTGGCGCGCATGGGCAACATCACCGATTTCATCGCCAAACCGGTGTTGCGCGGTTTTGCTTTCGGCCTGTCCATTATTATCATCCTGAAACAATGCGCCGGCGTGGTCGGGGTTCATCCGCAGAACGGCGACATACTCAGGTTTGTGTCGGCATTGGTCGGCGAGTTCGCGCACTGGAATCTGATCGGCATCGCCGTCGGCATGGCCGCGTTGGCGCTGTTGTTTCTGCTGGCCCGCTTCCAACATGTGCCGGGCGGCCTGATCGTGATCGTGCTTGGCATTGCGGCCAGCAAATGGCTCGACCTGCCACAGTATGGCGTCGGCCTGGTCGGCACCATCCATCTGGAACTGGCTACCCCGACGCTACCGCTGTTGTCGCGTAGCGAGTGGGTGCGGCTGGGCGAACTGGGTTTCGCGATGGTGATGATCCTGTATGCGGAGTCATATGGCTCGATTCGCGGCTTCGCCATTAAATACGGCGATACCGTATCGCCCAACCGGGACTTGCTGGCGTTAGGTGCGTCCAACTTGCTGTCCGGCCTATTCCACGGCATGCCGGTGGGAGCCGGTTATTCCGCCACCGCCGCCAATGAAGCGGCCGGCGCCAGATCAAAACTGGCGGGATGGGTCGCCGCGCTGGCGGTGCTTGCCATCGTGTTGACGGTTTTGCCCAGCATCGCTTTGATGCCGGAACCGGTACTGGCAGCGATTGTGATCCACGCGGTCAGCCATACCCTGAACCCGTCCATTTTCCGGCCTTACCTTGCGTGGCGGCGCGATCGGCTGGTGATCATCGCCGCCGTGGTCGGCGTACTGGTGCTGGGTGTGCTTGATGGCTTGCTGGCCGCTGTCGGCCTCAGCCTGATGTTGCTGTTGCAGCGCTTTTCGAAATCGATCATCACCGTGCTGGGGCGGCTTGGGCAGGGCCATGATTTCGTGAATATGACGCTGTATCCCGAAGCCAAGCCGGTGCCCGGCATTCTCATTCTGCGGCCCGAGGAACCACTGTTTTTCGCCAACGTCGAACGCATAATGCAGCAGGCGCAGCGCACCATCGCCGCCGCGGAGCCGACGCTGCACAGTGTCATCCTGAGCCTGGAAGAATCGCCCGACCTGGATAGCACCAGTCTGGAAGCGCTGCATGATTTTTATCGCTTTGTTGCCGGCCAGAACAAGCGGCTGCTGCTGGCCCGGCTCAAAGGCCCGGTATTTGATTTGCTGCAACGGGTCGTTCCGGCCGACTTGGCAGTGCCATTCCTCAGCACGTTGAGCGTGGACGAGGCGGTGCGTACTGCGCAATTGCCATGAGTAGATTGCAAATCATTGACCCATCGTGCTGTATTTATGGGTCGAATCCATACTCCTACGGTGGCAAATGCAAAATAGCAAGGTGTGCTCATCCGCCACAAAAATTTACGTTCCTGGTTACTCACTAAATAACATGGGGTATTCGATTAAGCCCATCCTCACACCGCAATCCGTGTCTCGAACTTGCTGCGATGAATCGCAAAATAACTACGCACATTGCGCACATTGGCTTGCCCTGCAAATAGCCGATGCGCCAGCGCGTGGTACGCCGGCATATCGGCCACTTGCACCAGCAGCACAAAATCCGGTCCGGGCGCCACCCGATAGCACTGCAATACTGCATCTTCAGCCGCCACCAGCGCTTCGAACTCTACCATTCGCTCAGACGCCTGGTTATCTAGCGTAATCTCGACAATGGCGCTCAATCCGGCACCGACCTTGTCGGGCGCGACAATCGCCACCTGGCGCGCAATTACGCCAGTTTCCATCAAGCGCTTGACGCGGCGCAGACAGGTCGGCGGCGACGCATGAACCCGCGCCGCCAGCGCATGATTGGTTTGCGATGCATCAATTTGCAGTGCATTAAGTATTCGGCGATCAAGTTCATCGAACTGCAAAACAGGTTCATTTATCATAAATATTCCATAGTTTTAAATTTATTGAAATATTATACCATCAGTGCAGTGCATTGAAATATTCAATTATATTTACAATAATTTAGACAGCATATTTCATTTGTACTCCTCTACGATTCAATCTTCAACAACAAAATCCTGAAGAGGTTGCCATGTGCGGTATCGTCGGCGCGGTTGCGCAACGCAATATCACTCCCATCCTGATCGAAGGCTTGAAACGACTCGAATACCGCGGTTATGATTCTTGCGGCGTGGCGCTGTATGTCGATGGCCGTTTGCAGCGATCGCGCAGCACCGCGCGCGTGGCCGAGCTCGAAATGCAGGTTGCCGCCACCGGACTGGCCGGCTTCACCGGTATCGCCCATACCCGCTGGGCCACGCACGGCGCACCCTCTTCGGACAATGCCCATCCACACTTTTCGCCCAGCGACGCGGATGCGCGTATCGCGCTGGTACACAACGGCATCATCGAAAATCACGACGAGCTGCGCGATGAACTGCGCGCGCTCGGTTACGTATTCCAGAGCCAGACCGACACCGAAGTCATCGCCCATCTGATCGACCACATGTATGCCGGCGACCTGTTCGACACCGTGCAGCAAGCAGTCAAACGGCTCGATGGCGCGTATGCGATTGCGGTATTTTGCCGCGACGAGCCGCACCGCGTGATCGGCGCGCGCCAAGGCTCGCCGCTGATCGTCGGCGTCGGCCAGGGTGAAAACTTCCTGGCCTCGGACGCGATGGCGCTGGCCGGCGTCACCGATCAAATCATCTATCTGGAAGAAGGTGACGTAGTCGATCTGCAATTGCAGCGCTGCTGGATTGTCGACACCAACGGCAAATCGGTACAGCGCGAAGTGCGTACTGTGCAGGCCCATACCGGCGCTGCCGAACTGGGGCCGTATCGCCACTACATGCAAAAGGAAATTTTCGAGCAGCCAACCGCCATCGCCAATACGCTGCAAGGAATCGACGCCATCATGCCGGAGCTGTTCGGCGACAGCGCCTATGGCATCTTCAAGCAAATCGATTCGGTGCTGATTCTGGCTTGCGGCACCAGTTACTACGCCGGCATGACCGCCAAATACTGGATCGAATCGATCGCCAAAATCCCGGTCAGCGTCGAAATCGCCAGCGAATACCGCTATCGCGACAGCGTGCCGAATCCGCGTTCACTGGTTCTGACACTTTCCCAAAGCGGCGAAACTGCCGACACGCTGGCTGCGCTAAAACACGCCAGGTCACTCGGCATGGCGCACACCATGACGATCTGCAACGTTGCTACCAGCGCCATGGTGCGTGAGTGTGTGCTCGCCTTCATCACCCGCGCCGGGGTCGAAGTCGGCGTCGCCTCAACCAAAGCCTTCACCACCCAACTGGCCGCGCTGTTCCTGCTCACGCTGACGCTGGCGCAAGTCAGGGGTATGTTGTCGGAACAAGATGAAGCCGATTACCTGAAGCAAATGCGCCATCTGCCGGTAGCAATTGCCGCCGTGCTGGCACTGGAGCCGCAAATCATCGCCTGGTCGGAAGACTTCGCACGCAAGGAAAACGCGCTCTTTTTGGGGCGTGGTTTGCACTACCCGATTGCGCTCGAAGGCGCGCTCAAACTGAAGGAAATTTCCTACATCCACGCCGAAGCCTATCCCGCCGGCGAACTCAAGCACGGCCCGCTGGCGTTGGTCACCGACCAAATGCCGGTAGTCACCATCGCCCCCAACGATGCGTTGATCGAAAAGCTGAAATCGAACATGCAGGAAGTGCGCGCCCGCGGCGGCCAACTCTACGTATTCGCCGATGGCGACTCACGTGTAAAACCCGGCGAAGGCTTGCACGTAATCCGCCTGCCGGAACACTACGGCAAGCTGTCCCCGATTTTGCATGTGGTGGCACTGCAATTGTTGGCGTATCACACCGCGCTGGCACGCGGCACCGATGTCGATAAGCCAAGAAATTTAGCCAAGTCGGTGACGGTGGAATAAGGTATGAATTTGTTTTTTTATTATCTTTAAATGACTAATATTACGGATATTTTTCCATGGCATAAGTGGATAGATGACTAAATATTTTGAATTACTCGTCAGCGCTAAATAGTACTCAACAACGCTAAACGCTACTGAGGCGTGACTACGAGTCGGTTGATTCCAAAGATAAGAGAATTTCCAGATGATGACCGTATTTGGCGCATAGATTGGTTCGGTGGGCTTGAACGTAATCATCAAGTACCTACCGAACCAAGAGTTCAGATCATTATTAGCCCAGTCGTGCCAAGTACAACCGATTGCGCCTAGACAAATGCTGTTAGCGAAAAAGACCGCCAAACGATCACAATCGATCTTAGTTGGCTTTTTCCGGCAATGGCAAATGCACCCAGTCGTTATAAAAAGCTTCGATATTCGGCTCGAATTCATGAATCACCGGATACCACGGCGTGGGCGCTTCGACGTCATGCATGGTTCCGCACTCTGGGCAATAGTACTCACGGTATACCTGCCACGTAGTGTCCGGCGCCATCAACTCAGGATAGACTTCCTGCATGGCTTCCGGCGTATCGCGAACGTACACCAGGGCTTCCAGTTTCCAGTTTTTGCGGTAGTCGCCAAATTCGTGACCGCAACTGCATTTGGTGACCCACTCCTTGGTTTTTTTATTTTGCGCGATGTATAGATGCAAACTGATCGGCAGAATCACCTTGTCATCCCATGACAACTTGGACTGCAGCGCATTCAAATACATGCGGAACCGATCCTGATCCTTCGGCAAGGAAAGCATGCGCATGGTGGTTTCCCAGTCCAGCTTGCCTTCAACCAGATAGTTCACTTGCTCTTGTGTATAAACAGACATTTTAACTCTCCAATAATGGTAACTGGTCGGGGCCTGGCCAGGCCCCGACAGCAAATTCAAATCATTCTTCAACCAAGGTCACAGTGCGCACATCTGGCAATTTCGACAGATCCATCCGATATTTGGAGCCGAATGAAGGCACTCCTAACTCGGACTCTGGCAGATCCCAATCCGCCGGGAGATCCCAGAACGTCTTGAACTCATTCTTGAACTTGACGCTAAGGTCGAAGCTGGTTGCAAACATGTGACGTACCTGAATCGAGGCGGATTTGGTCATGATCCGTGCCCGCTCTTCCTTCATCCACTCGCGGGTTGGAACAGCCCTTGCGATACGTTCTTTACGGACTTCCTTGCGCCGGGCGGCAGTTTTGGCAACATCGACTTTCCACACGGCATTGTCATCTTGCGCAATCACGACGCCGTAGACTTTGACCGCGAACTCGGGTAACACGAAGTGATTGTTAAGATCATTTTCGACCGACGCGCAATCGCGATCGAGTGGATCGCCAAAGCCGGGGCCACCACGCAAGTAGTTCAAGTACAGGTCATGGTTGTCAAAAATGGCTTCCGTGGTGGTGCACTGCTTATCTCGCTTGACCTCCGCAGTGGCGCTGATGTGACGCTCGTATTCGGCATCTTGCGGATTGCGATCGGCGCCCAAGGGCAGCGAAAGACCAGTCCTGATACGTGCTTCGAGATCGGTTTTGTGGGCTTCGAAACGATACCCGGTAGCCGATGGATAACCGCCCATCAGGCCCCAGTCACTGTTCATGTAGCCATTGCCGGAGAAGAACATGGTCCAGTCTTGCGCTTTCCACACCATGCGCAAGGTCTCGAAACCGCAACCGCCCCGGAATTTGCCGTAACCGCCGGAGTTGGTCTTGACGTTGCGGCCCATGTAGAGCAGCGGCTCCGCCATTTCCCAAATCTCGATGTCGCCCATGTCGCCTTCAGGATTCCACACTGCAGCATTGTGGTTCAGTCCATCCTTGATCGCGCAGGCGCCGGTGCCACATGCTGCAGTCTCAAAATTGTTGACCGCATGCACTTCACCATCCTGATTGATGCCGCCACCCTGCAGCCAGTTGCAGGCATTGGCATTGCCCGCATTGACTTCTTCCAGATAGCCGCGGGCAAAGAAGGATTGGCTCATGCCGCGCCAGATGCCGCTCCAGGCGGATACCAGGAAGTGCCATGCGTTTGCATGCGCGGTACGCCGGTCATCCGGGTTCATCCAGGTGCCTTTGGGAATCTTGAATTCGGTGGCGTAATACGCACCATCGTTGATACGCGCAGTGGGAACCAGCGTCTGCGTCAGCATGACCCAGATGCCGCTGGTGAATGCCACCTGATTGGCATTATAGGAATGCCAACCCCAACGGCTTGCCCCCTCAAAATTGAGCCGCCAAGTGGCGTCTGGGCGGATCGTCATTTCGCATGGGGCATGCATGATGCTGTTCATCTTGCCATACGCTGAAGCAAGACTCATGTCCTCATGGGCATAGGGAACATCGACAAATGAGACCCTGCGGTAGACGCCGGGAATAGTCATTGCCTTGAGCCGTAATTGGAGGCCGCGCCGCCCCTCTTCAATGACCTCGTGGGCAAACTTGGTGTAATTCTCAAGCCCTTCTGCCGCAAGAACTTCTTCTACCAGCTTGCGAATCATGTGGCAACCGGCAATCCGGGTACGTTCGTCGAGAATCCAGTATTTGGCGGTGCGTACATTACGCTGACTCTCGTGCAGCCAGTCGCGTAACGGCGTGTCGTTAATCCCTGTCTTGCGGCAGGTCACTTGCAAGCCGTCGCCGAAGCGGGAGACTTGACCGCTCGACATCGAGCCCGGCGTCATCGCACCGAGGTCAATGACGTGGGTGACGCCGCCGACCCAACCCACCAAATTACCTTCCCAGAAGATCGGTACGATGGTGCAAATATCGCAAGGATGCACATTGCCGATGGAGCAATCGTTGTTGGTGAACATATCGCCAGGATTGATGCCTGGATTGACTTCCCACGCATTTTCGATCATGTACTTGATCGCCGCGCCCATGGTGCCGACATGAATGATAATTCCGGTGGAAGTCAGTATGCAGTCACCTGCTGCGTTATACAGGGTGAAACACAGTTCGCCTTCTTGTTCCACGATCGGCGATGCCGCAATTTTTTTCGCCGTCTCGCGAGCATGCACCAGGCCGCCGCGAATTCTGGAAAACAGCTTTTCATAGGTAATCGGATCTGCTTCCTTGAACTCCAGTTTTTCGAGGCCGTTGTAGAAACCGGTCTCTTTGGTGCGCGCCAAAATCGCATCGCGATGTTGCTTGAGGGTCTTGCCGTTGCCCAGCAAATCGGACAAGCCCATTTCTTTCCGTGACATTTTATTCATGATTGGTCTCCTTTTTTAACTTCTTTGAGATGAAACAGGCGGTGCTTGTCGCAATAGGTTTCAAACCCTAACGGCACGATGAAGGTGGTGGAAGGCGATTCAATAATGGCCGGACCAACCACCCGGTTACCTGCCTTAAGTGCCTCCATCGACCAGATTTTGGCATCCTGCCATTGCTTCTGGCGATAGAAAGGACGGCTGCCGATATGCGCTTCTTTAGGAGGAATCGGACCGGCATCCGACTCTTCAGGCAGTTCCGGCTTGGTTGAAACAACACTGCCGCGCATGATTGCACCGGTCACGCCAAAGCCCAACTCGGGTGAACTGGCAGAAGCCGCATAGACCCGGGCATACGTCTCGTCAAATGCCAGCACCATCTTTTCCCAGTCGGCCAGCGTGGAAGCATTGGTGACCGGTGAATTGATTTCGAGGTCATTGAGCTGGCCCATGAACTGCATGCGATAGCCGGGGCGCAGCAATACATCTTCCGGCTTGAATCCATTAATGATGAATTCCTCGATGACCTTTTCGCTCAATTCAGCCCATGCCTGAGTCACTGTTTTGCAGGCTTGTACTTTCTCTGCGTCGGTGGCATTCGGCCCAACGCCGATATCGACACTCTTGTCATAGCGGTATTCGTACTCGGCGCAGGCACAACCGAAAGCGGAGAAACCAGCCGCCCATGCGGGCACCACTACGTCTTTGAAACCCAGCCCTTCTGTATAGCCATAGGTATGAACCGGACCGGCGCCGCCATACGAGAAGCAAACGAAGTCGGCCGGGTTATAACCCTTGGCGCTGATTACGGAGCGCATGTATTCACGCAGGTTCAAATCGAGCAGCTCGATCACGCCGGCGGCAGCATCTTCGACCGAGAGTCCGAGTGGATCGGCAATTTGCTCCTTCAGATACTTACGGGCCCGGTTGACGTCGAGCTTGATGGCGCCGCCAAGGAAATTGTCTGGATTGAGATAACCCAGCACGACGTGGCAATCGGACACCGACACAGTGTCCAGACCGCTCTCCGCCCAACACATGCCAACCCGATAACCTGCGCTGTCGGGCCCAAGTTTGATCGCTTTGCTGTACGGATCAATGCGGATAAAGCTGCCGGCGCCAGCGCCCACTGAATCCATCGCGACCAGTGGCAAGGAAAGTAACAGACGCGCCATATCAGGATCGGATTGGATCGCGAAGTTGCCCTTGGTAATGATTGCCATATCAAAACTGGTGCCGCCAATGTCGCTGCAGGCAATATTGTCGTAGCCCAGTTTTTCGCCCAGGAATTTTGAGCCGATCACGCCACCGATTGGGCCGGAAACGATGGTGCGGGCCAACTCCTTGGCTTTCCAGCCGATGGTGCCGCCGTGCGTTGCCATCACGCGCAAATCGAATTTAGCGCCATGCTTCTTGAAGCGGTCACTTACTTTTTTCAGCGTTGCGCGTGAAGGTTCGGCCGCATAAGCTTCCAGGATGGTGGTGTTGGTACGGTGAGTTTCCTTGCGCGACGGATAATAATCGACGGTCGCGAAGACCGGGATCTCCACGCCTAATTTCTGCAATTCTTCACGACAGATATCGCGTGCACGCAGTTCGCTCTGTTCGTTCTTGTGCGATTGCAACAGACTGATAACGATCGCCTTGGAACCGCGCGCTACCAACTCGCGGGTGGCAACGCGCACTTCCTCTTCGCGCAGCGGAATCACGACTTGACCCTGGACGTCGGTTCGCTCGGTGACGCCACGGGTGCGCGACAGCGGCACCAACGGCGCATCGTAATGATGGCAATTCAAATGGATCCGTTCTTCCAACGCATAGCCGAGGTAGCTCTGCGCGGCACGACCCATTGAATGGATATCTTCAAAACCCCGGTTGCACATCAGACCCACATCCAGGCCTTTGCGCTGCACCACGCGGTTCAGCATGGCAGTACCTGAATAGACACAGGTCAATAGTTCCGGGAAAACATCATCCACCTTACGCTGCCATTCGGCCAAAGCGTCGATCGACGATTCGTAGATCGCTTGGGATTCGTCCTCAGGATTACTCTGCGCCTTGCCGACCACGAATGATCCATCCTCTCTGACGAAGAAGGTGTCAGTCATCGTGCCGCCGGCATCGATGCCCATCACCTGCACTGGCGATTGTTGAACTTGCATGTGTGTCTCCTCAATGAATAATTAGTTTTCAAATCCAGCCATCGACCGTTGATGTAACAGTGGCAACAGTTGGTGACCGTGTTTGGCGATGAAATTAAAAGCCCGCACACCGGATATCGCAAGGAGCATGCCAATGACTTGAAACAGGCTTGAAAAAATTATTTTCTCCTATGAAAGACAATAAAATAATAGATCAATCCCAATGCCGCGAAGGCTAGCGGAACGTGTGTTTTTCGGACAGTCACGTCGAACACGGCCGGAAATCGAACGCTGTTCGGCGTTAACATGGGAAATAAAAATTCGTGACTAATAAGCTAAAACAAGTCGAAACGAGGGTACTGTGCAGGGCCGTTCTTAAAACGGCATTGCACTACAGCGTTAAATTCGTGTTGTGCAGAGGTGTATAGTCACAAAAAAATGTTAATGAATTTTCCTAGAAAAGCCTGCCAGCGAAGCTAAGGCCTTTGGGAATAAGGCAAATAGCCAGTAGGAGACAACATGATTGCCAACGAGCCAAACCAGCGCCTATCCAATCCGCAAAACAACCGGAAAATCATGGCTGCCTGGGAAGGGTTTCTGAGCGGGCAGGTGCCCCAAGCCAATGCATTACGTTGTTTAGTCGATGATTCCTGGCGGCGCTGCCTGGAGGTGCAGGTGGATCCCACTCGCCAGCAGGCATTGCCCCCTGTCAATGAGGACACGCTTAATTCTCTGCAATACCAGCATCGTGAGTTGTTAAGCGCCGGCAAACAGGTCATGGCAATGGCCAAGGATTTCCTGGCCGAAACCGGGACCATCATGATCCTCTCCGACCCGAACGGAATGATACTGGGCGTTGAGGGGGATCCGCGCGCGTTGGGGGCTGCCGAGAGCATTCACCTGTTTACCGGAAGCAGTTGGAACGAGCTGATTTGCGGGACCAACGCGATCGGTACCGCCCTATCAATCGGCCAGCCGGTACAGATCCATGCAGCAGAGCATTTTTGTGCCGGGATCCAGCAGTGGACGTGTTCAGCAACCGTCATCCGCGACCCCTATGACGGAAAGATCTTGGGCGCGGTTGATGTTTCGGGACTGGGCAAGACATTCAGCCCGCATAGCCTGGCTTTAGCCGTTACCACTGCCAGCCGAATCGAGGGCCAACTGGCCAAGCTGGAGTTGGATTTTCGATATCAATTGCTGGAACGGGGCATCGCGAAAATGTCCAGCGCGACAGACGGCGTGATTATCTGCGACCGGCGCGGCTATCCGATCAAGGTAAATGAGCGCGCAGCAACGGCACTGCTTGCACGGGGCATAGATTTCGATCTCAAAAAAACCACCCAGATCCCGACCTTGAGCATGGGGACATTCGCGCCCCCTACGCGCGCCGAGGCTCCCGAATGGCTCTGTGCGGACTGGCTTGAGCCCATTATCGATGCAGGTGAACGGATCGGAACGTTGTTGACGATTCCAGGGCTACCGCAGACTGGCATGTCTTTACACGCTGCCAGAAAGGGAATCGCCGCGAAAGCTGCGATAACTACCGACATCAAAGGTTTCGCCGGCATGGTGGGCAATAGCGACGCCTTGACGCAAGCGGTGAAAAAGGCAAAGCTGCTTGCCAAAACCAATGTCCCGGTACTGTTGCTCGGCGAAACCGGGGTTGGCAAGGAAAACTTTGCGCAAGGGATCCATCTTTCCGCACAGACTGGGGAACGTCCCGGGGTACGCCCATTCGTTGCGCTCAACTGCGGCGGCCTTTCCAAGGATCTATTGGCCAGCGAGCTCTTTGGCCATTGCGAGGGAGCCTTCACTGGATCGCGTCGCGGCGGTATGATCGGCAAGATCGAAGCGGCGAATGGCGGCACGCTATTTCTCGATGAGATCGGCGAAATGCCGTTGGAGCTGCAACCGCATTTCCTGCGGGTTCTGGAAGAAGGGGAAATTTACCGTATCGGCGAAACTACGCCACGAAAAATATGTTTCAAGCTGATCGCGGCTACCAATAGGGAAATCCGGGATGAGGTTGCCGAGGGTCGGTTTCGCATGGATCTCTATTACCGAGTAGCGGTGACCAGCATCCGCATTCCCCCGTTGCGGGAACGCAGAGAGGATATCCGGCCGCTAGTGGAGCATTTTCTCCATAAGTTTGCCGAGCAGTACGGCGTCGACTCCAAGCAAATCAAGCCGGAAGTAATCACTGCGCTGGAAAGCCATCCCTGGCCGGGTAATGTGCGTGAACTCCGCAACGTGATCGAAAGCATGTTTTTGATGGCCAGCGGGGAATCGTTGGGTTTGGATGCGCTACCCTCTGAAATCGAATTACCACTGGTTTCCGACAGCTGGAAAGTTAACCTGCGATCTTCCACGACCATGGGAAAGCTGGAAGACGCGGAACTGGAGTTCATCCGCGAGACTCTCGAAGCGGACCGCGGTAATCTAACCTTGGTAGCCAAGCATCTTGGCATTGCAAAGAGTACTTTGTACATTAAGCTCAAAAAATATGGGCTGGATCAGATTTTAAATGGCGTCAGAGCTTCAGGTCATTATTCTCCTGTTATCCAAGACCCCGCATTTCCCAGGCAAACTTCAACTCATGCCAAAACAGGGACTGTAACGCGCTAGCATGCTCAAATACGCAGTGCAACCGGCCACCCGGTTGAAGGGCCAGATGCGAGTGCCTTCGACTTTTGAGCAGCCAGTCGAAGGTTGCGGAACCGAATCATATGGCAATTCGGCCACGGATTGCATACCCAACGACGCTTTTCCGGGCGCTATGAAGTGGTGCTCTGGTATACGCACACCGAGACGAAAAAAGACCCCTACACGTTTAATCTGGATCCTGTCGCGTCGCAGCCAAATACCCTGGCAAGAAGCACTTCAAAGTACCCAATGCAGGCCAACTCTCAGGCAATCCGCTTGGTAAGAACCCCGAAGATGTCTGGAATATTTCGTGCTTATCGGGTTGTCACACACATCTACTAGATGTAGTGAGTCGTGATTTTGCGGAGTAGAGATTGGCGTATGTGGGCGCGGTGACGTCACCAGCGATGCCGAGCAGGGAACGGAAGGCGTTGAAAGGGTAGAAGCGACGGTTGAAGCGGAAGGTGAATTCAATCGGGTCGCACCATACCGACGCGCAGCTTGTGAAGAATCTGGAACGCGGTCTCGTAGCACGAGATTCCGAGTTGCCGCTGAAACTGAACAGCCGATATGCCGGGCGTTTGCGATGCTGCCGTGCACGACGACGCGATGCTAAACGAACTGCTCAAGTTGCCGGAGTGGAAGAAGTTTTCAGTCCGTCTGAAAGTCGGGCCGCGCACCACGCTAGTGCTGATCGCGCCTGCCGGTGACGCCGATACGCTGGCGTTTCTGAAGAAAACTGCGCGCGCGTGGTCGGAAAACAGTTACTGGTCCCAGACCAAGAAAAAATGGGTCAGTGACGTTGCCTTTGAAGTGTATCTGGACCAGAACGTACCGGACTGCCATTGATAGTGAAGCCGGATTGCACTCGATTAGCAATCAGCAATCAAATAGAACCCGACTTCGCAGCAATACAATTTTCCGCCTGATTTCATCAGCGTACATCACGCAATCGATGGTACTCGGCAGGCACCCAAACATAAGCCGTAGCGCTATTCAAACGCACATGTCCTATACCGGGAAAAGGCATGTGCGCCCCAGCAACCCAGATTTCCCTGGACGCGGCGAAAGCAAGAATACGTCGGCGTGTGGCAACCGCTTTTTCCTGATTCCAGTCGAACTCGATGGCTACTTCAGGGTACTGGAATTGCACCGCAAGACTATGCACAATATCGCCCCAGACAAGCAGACCTTGGCCTTCGGAAGAAACGAGATAAGCGCTGTGCCCTGGCGTATGTCCCGAGGCAGGAATCTCAGTCACGCCGTCCAGTATTTTTTGACCCACATCGAAGATAGTCAGTTTGCCGGCAGCAAGGTAGGGTGCGACGGCATCACGCGACATTTTAAAGAGGGCTTGCTGATCCTTCGGTGCGTTTGCTGCCTTTGTCTCGTTCAGCCAGTAGTCGGCATCAGCCCGGGACACGAAAACTTGGGCATTGGGAAATGTCATCGCGCCCGCTGGCGTTAGAAGGCCACCGGCATGGTCAGGATGCAAATGTGTCAGCAAGATAGTGTCGATTTGTGCGGGTTCGTAGCCTGCAGCGCGCAGGTTTTCCGACACAAAACCAAGGTTGGGACCGAACAATTTTGCAGTCCCGGTATCGATCAGAATCAAATTTTTGTCGGTGTGAACAAGATAGGCATTGACTGCAGTCTGGATCGCTTTGGAGTCGGATAGAAACGATTGCGCCAGCGAAGACAGAATCGTCTTTTTACTTGCGCCGCTCAGAAGCGAGGAATCGATATCCACAGACCCATCGTACAAAGCGGTGACTTCGAATCTGCCCAGCGCCATTCGAAAATAGCCGGGTGCTTGTTCCTTCTGTTGCGGTAGCGTTTCAGCGAGCACTGACGGTACAGCAGCACTGCCCGCCGCAATGGCACCGACCATCATGCAAGTCCCAAGAAAATCCGATACGCGTTTGGTAAGTGATTTCATCAACGGAACGTTCTCTAACTTGAGATTCTCCCGCCCGAACTTGGCGCGCTTTGACCGGTGCATAACTGGGTTGATTAACATGAATTCCTCTTGAACTATTTGAATGCATCAGGGTATAAGAGAAAATAGATCTTCAGTGAAGACAAATATTATTTATATTGGAGATATTTTGGCGTCAATGGAGCGAGTAGAGAGCGACCAACTGCGTGGAGTTGCTGCTTTTGTACGAGCAGCGGAAGCAGCCAGCTTTGCAGTTGCAGCCGAGCAGATGGGTTTGTCGCGTTCAGCAGTAGGCAAGGCCGTTGCCCGCCTGGAGGAGCGCCTTGGGGTGCGTCTATTTCATCGCACGACCCGCAGTTTGAGTTTGACAGACGAAGGCGCGCTGTTCTATGAACGTTGCTCGGGTGCTCTGGCTGAAATCAAGGCAGCTGAACAAAGTTTCGATGCGGGGCAACGTGAACCCATCGGCCGGGTACGTATTAGCGTGCCGGTTTTACTGGGTCGATACTGCATTGCGCCAATTCTGGTCAATCTGGCACGCGTGCATTCGCAACTGGAAATAGAGGCCGCTTTTACGGACCGTCCGGTTGATCTACTCGAAGATGGCTTTGATCTGGTGGTTCGCGTCGGCGCGCTGGCCAACGAGGCGGATCTGAAAGCGCGTCGATTGGGCGCGCAAACCATGATGCTATGTGCGTCGCCTTCTTATCTTCAGACCCGTGACGCGCCTTTGCGGCTGGAGCAGATTGCGTCGCATGACACCCTTGCTTATGGCAAGGGCAATAAAGTTGTTCCCTGGTTATTCGCCGATCGGGGACGTCAACACGAAATAAAAACGACTGGGCGGATTCGCTTCGATGATCTGGAAGCCATCGCCGATGCTGCTGTTGCGGGCAGTGGACTGGCTTGGCTGCCCTCGTGGCTAATCGCAAACCACCTCCGGTCGGGGCGATTGATTGAGGTGCTCACAGAACTGCGTGGGCCGGGTAGCGATATGTACGCCCTCTGGCCACCTGGACGTTTTTTGCCGATGCGTGTACGCGTTGTGATTGACGCGCTTGCTGAAAAAATTCCGCAGCTACTTGTAATCAAGTAATCAACGATCTAGGCGGATCGGGTGAAATTCTTTCCCATTAACCCGGCACAAGCTCAATCTTGATTGTGTCACTCGAAAGAAAATACAAGGTTACTTTTACATGCCTGCTTAATGCTGCCAGTCGGCATAACACCAATCTCAGGAATGCTATTGATATCCAGTCGGAAGATATTTGTAGTAGTTGAAACCCCTAAGTTGAGCGCGTATTGGTGCGTCATTCTGCGCCATTGCGGGAACAAAAAAGCCGCATTCCATAGTGAGAAGTGCGGCTTTCAGGACGTTCTGGAACTGCCTGAAACTTGTAACTGGTCCCCCCGACTGGAATCGGACCAGTATCCCACGCTTAGGAGGCATGTGCACTATCCATTGTGCTACGGGGAGGCGCTTGATTGCGCTCAATTGCGTGCGCGTTATTGCATCAAACGGCCGTCATTATAGCTGACGCGGTCATCGGGAATCGTGTCTTTGGCCGGACACTCGGTACAATGCGTGCTTCATTCATCATTTCGGTCGGCACTTTTACGGTGCCGCTCAACCATCATCAGGGCATTATGGCAGTCATTTCTCTTTCCAGCGCGCAGCTTGCTTTCGGTCACGTAGCGTTGCTCGATCATGCTGAATTTTCATTCGACTCTTCCGAGCGGGTTGGCTTGATCGGCCGCAACGGTACCGGTAAATCTTCCTTGCTCAAGGTTATCGCCGGTATATCCAAGCTGGATGATGGCTTACTGTCGATGCAGCAGGGGATCAAGATTGCGTATGTCGAACAGGAGCCGCATTTCGAGCCGGACGTGACAGTATTTGATGCAGTTGCTTCAGGCATGGGCGAGATGGCGGCGTTGCTGGCGGAGTATGAGGCTTTGACGGGGCAATTTGGCGGCGATGACGATGACGCCTTGATGGAGCGCATGCACGATATCCAGGTCAAGCTGGATGCGGCCGATGCCTGGAGTCTGAACAACAAGGTTGAAACCACGCTGGACCGCCTGAATCTGGAAGGTGGATCAACAATAGGGACGCTTTCGGGCGGTATGCAAAAACGCGTGGCGCTGGCTTGCGCGCTGGTCAGCGCGCCGGACGTTTTACTGCTCGATGAGCCTACCAATCATCTCGATTTCAGCTCGATTCTGTGGTTGGAAAGCTTGCTGCGCGATTATAAAGGTAGCGTGCTGTTCATCACCCACGACCGTAGTTTTTTGGATAATGTCGCTACCCGCATCGTCGAACTCGATCGCGGCCGTCTGCTGTCTTTCCCGGGCAATTACACGGCTTACGAAGTGCGCAAGGCCGAGCAATTAGAGATCGAAGAAGTTGAAAACGCTAAATTCGATAAGTTTCTGGCGCAGGAAGAAGTCTGGATTCGCAAAGGCGTAAAAGCGCGTCGGGTGCGCGACGAAGGCCGCGTGCGCCGTCTGGAAGCTTTGCGCCTGAACCGCGAGGCCCGTCGCAATCAGCAAGGGCAGGTCAATCTGGCGGTGTCGTCAGGTGAGCGCTCCGGCAAGATCGTGGCCGAGCTGGAAAATGTATCGAAGCGGTATGGCGATAAGGTCATCGTGCGCGATTTCAGCGCAACTTTGCTGCGCGGCGACAAGATCGGTTTGATCGGGCCCAACGGTGCCGGCAAGACCACGTTGCTGAAAATGATTCTGGGCCAGGAACAGCCGGATTCCGGCAGCATCAAGCAAGGTACCAAGCTGCAAATCGCATACTTCGACCAGATGCGCACCCAGCTTGACGAGAACGGTAGTCTGGCCGACACCATTGCGCCGGGCAGCGACTGGGTCGAGATCAACGGTCAGCGCCGCCATGTGATGACGTATCTGAACGATTTCCTGTTTTCGCCCGAGCGGGCCCGTTCACCGGTCAAATCGCTGTCCGGCGGCGAGCGCAACCGGCTGTTGTTGGCGCGCCTGTTCGCCAAGCCGGCCAATGTGCTGGTGCTGGATGAGCCGACCAACGATCTGGATATCGATACGCTGGAGTTGCTCGAAGAGCTGCTGGAAGATTACAAAGGAACGGTATTTCTGGTCAGCCATGACCGCACCTTCCTCGACAACGTAGTGACCGAAGTGATCGTGTCCGAGGGCGATGGCCTGTGGCGCGAATATATCGGCGGCTATAGCGATTGGGAGCGGGTGCGGCCGTCGCAGACGGCGGTTATCAAGGCCGCCAAGGCTGAATTGAAAGCCGAGCCGAAACAGGAAGCGGCAGCGGTTGCGCCAAAGAAAAAACTTAGTTACAAGGAACAGCGCGAACTGGAAGAATTGCCTAAGTTGATCGCCAGTCTGGAAGCCGAGCAGAAAACGATTTCCGAGCGTTTGGCCGACCCCGACCTATACAAGCAGCCGGCGGCTGAGGGCAAACGGCTGAATACCCGCTTTGCCGAGATCGATGCGTTATTGCTGGATGCGCTGGAGCAGTGGGAAGTCATCGAGGCCCGCGCAAAGGGCTAAATCGGCGATTCTTTCATTTTTTTATTTATTGGGGGTATGCATGAAAAATACATTACCACCGCATATATTTGGTGCAATTTAAAAAACACTGGCATTAGTATTGATTCTAAAGACGGTTTCTGTGTAGTAGAGAATTAGCTCGTGCGTTTGCAGGCTTGTCGCAGTCCCGGCAGCCTTTCGCGTAGCGTGTCGGCGTCCGGTGCATACGGTCGTTTGGCCAGATAGGTTTCCAGATCCTGCAGCGCCGGTTGCGGACGCGACAGATTGGCATATGCCAAGCCGCGGTCGCGGCGCTCGGTGATGTCTTCCGGCAGCAAGATGACCAGCCTTTGTTGCACCGCTAAAAATCCCTCCCAATTTCCTTCATCGACCAGGATAGCCTTCAGATTATGCAACATGCGCGCCAGTATTTCGCGCGGATGGGCTGGGTGCAGATGGTGCGCCAGCGTACTTTTCTGTGGTTCTTCTGCCGGTTCGATATACGGCAATAGCCGCTCTTCCAGTGTCTCGCGCGTCAAACTATTGCCGTTGAGCGGGTCGAGAATAATTTCGCCGCTTGGGACTGACAAGCACATCAGGAAGTGTCCAGGAAAAGCTACCCCTTTCATTTCAAGACCGATTTGCTGTGCCACTTCCATGAAGAGTATGAACAGAGAAATCGGAATTCCGCGTCGTGTCGCGATGACTCGCGGCATGAGACTGTTGCCGATGTCATAAAAATGATTGACGTTGCCGCCAAAGCCCAATTCACCGTAGAAATACTGGTTGAGCAAGCGCAACTTTTGAATATCTGTCATAACCGGCGTCAGCCGTCGTTGCACAGTAGCGGCAAAGCCATCGACCGCGGCCTGGGTGGCACCAAAATCAAGCCGTTCGTCAATACCCTGGGCGACCGCAAGCGCAGCCTCAAACAGCGGAATCGCATCGTCCTGGCTGACCAAGGTGGCAAAGTACTCAAGCGGCTGAATCATCATTTGACTATTTTGCCAGTAATCCCGTTATTCGGCTGCAAGTGGGTTCGTATTTAAAGCGCGGTTTGCTTGAAATCCTTGAACCGAAAGCCCATCGCCAGTAGCGCGCTGAAATAGGTTGCGACACACAGGATAATAATGAGGAATAGGGCACCGATGCGCATCAGCGGATGCGCCTTCAACCCTATCCAATCAACTTGCGCAGCGCTCCATAGGGCGATCCCAGCCAGCAAAAACAGGGCGCCGGCAAGACGGATCATAAATAAGCCCCAGCCTTCTTTTGGCGTGTAAATTTTACGCTGGCGCAGACCGAAATACAGTAACAGCGCGTTCAAGCAGGCGGCCAGTCCGATCGACAGCGCCAGTCCCGCATGCGCAATCCACGGTACGAAAAGCAGGTTCATCAACTGGGTGGCGATCAAGACGCCGACGGCAATCTTGACTGGCGTGCGGATGTCTTGCTTGGCATAAAATCCGGGAGCCAGGATTTTGACCAGAATCAGGCCGATCAGGCCGACGCCGTAGGCCACCAGAGCATTACCCGTCATGGCGACATCACGTGCAGCGAATTTGCCATAGTGAAATAGCGTCGCCGTCAGCGGTTCGGCCAGTGTTAATAGCCCCACTGCGGCCGGCAATGCGAGCAGGAAAGTGAGCCGCAAACCCCAGTCCAGCAGCGCCGAATATTCGATCTTGTCGCCATCGGAATTAGCTTTCGATAAACTCGGCAGCAAGATCGTGCCGAGCGCCACACCCAGCAGCGCGGTGGGAAATTCCATCAAGCGATCCGCATACGACAGCCAGGAAACGCTGCCGTTGGCCATGCGGGAAGCGATATTGGTATTGATCATCAGGCTGATTTGCGCCACTGATACTGCAAATGTCGCCGGCACCATTTGTTTCAGCACCCGCCGCACGCCGGCATCGCGCAGGCAAAACACCGGATTGAGCGAGATGCGCGGCAGCATGCCGATTTTCAGCAGCGCCGGGATTTGCACCGCCAATTGCAGTATGCCGCCGACAAACACAGCAATTGCCAGCGCGTACACCGGTTGCTGCAGCAACGGCGCCAAGAATAGTGAAGCGGCGATGAAGGACAAATTCAGCAACACCGGCGTCAGGGCGGGGATTTTGAATTCGCGCCAGGTATTGAGGATGCCGCCAGACAGCGCCACCAGCGACATGAAGCCGATATACGGAAACATGATGCGTGTCATCATGACCGAGGCATCAAACGCCTGCGCATTGGTTTTCAAGCCGGTGGCAATCAGATACACCACCGCGGGCGCTGCCAGAATGCCGACGACGCAAGTAATGAGCAGCGTCCAGGTCAGCACTGTGGCAACATGGTCGACCAGTTTTTTGGTCTGCAAGTCGCCTTTCTGGTTTTTGTATTCCGCCAGAATCGGCACAAATGCCTGGGAAAAGGCACCCTCCGCAAATAGTCGGCGCAACAGATTGGGAATGCGGAAAGCGACGAAAAACGCGTCCGTGTAAGCAGAAGCGCCGAATGCGCGGGCAATCAGAAACTCGCGCAACAGGCCCGTCACGCGGGATAGCATCGTCATACCCGATACGGTGGCAAGTGTTTTAAGCAAGTTCATGGCCGGAATTATCCTGGGTTTCTCAGTTGCAGCACAACCACTTAAGAGTGAGTGGATTGATAAGAAAAGCATCAACAGCGATCATGCAGCTATCGAAAGCAATAAGCTGTCAATTGAGGAGCTTGGAATTATAATCGTTCAGTGCGTTGCAGATTGCAGCTAGCGCTTCCTATGCACTCTGTTCCAGCCAATATCACTTGCTTGGTTGTGGTGCGCCGGCATCGATTTGCTCGTTTAAAAAAATGCCGCTATAATACGTGGCTACACAGAATTTTTATCTCGCAACACTCAGGTTTGCGAACGCACTTTGACCTTGTTTTAGGAAATACTCATGGCAAATACAGCACAAGCACGCAAGCGCGCTCGTCAAGCAGTCAAACTGAACGCGCATAATTCCAGCCAGCGTTCCACATTGCGTACAGCAATTAAAGCTGTTCGCAAGGCCATTGCTGCCGGCGACAAAGTCGCTGCAGCCGCAATCTATCAATCGTCTATCTCAACAATTGACCGCATTGCAGACAAAAAAATCATTCATAAAAACAAGGCTGCGCGCCATAAGAGCCGTCTTGCCGCAGCTTTGAAAGCACTAGCTTAATTAGTTTTAGATTGTTCCGGCCTGCGCTGGAAGCATGAGCTTGATTGAAAAACCCGCTTGATTTTGTCGCGCGGGTTTTTTGTCGTTGTGAAATTTTTCAGCAAGTAGGCTCAGTTCGGGACTAATCCACTGATTACGCTGCCGGGTTTGATATTTTTCTGCTGGAACCAACCCTGGTTCATTTCCAGCGCGTAGCGAACGGCTTTTTTTGCGCAATGCGAATTGGTGGTTTGTGGCTGCATATCCTCGATGTTGACAATTTTTCCACTGTTGTCAATGAATGCAACCGAAAGTGGAATCAACGTGTTTTTCATCCACATGCAAACGTCTGCCGGTGCCTCGAAGTCGAATATCATTCCTTCGTTGCTAGCCATTTTTTGACGAAACATCAAACCCTGCTGACGTTCGGCCTCATTGGCGGCGATTTCCGCCTTTATTACATACATTCCGGCGTTCAGCGTAGTGCTGCGAAATTTTTGCGCTTGCTGCGCATATCCAGGTATCGCAATGCAGACTAAAAAAGTGCTAAAAATCCCAATGCACTGACGCGTCTGCCTATTCATGTTGAAATTCCTTGAGTAAAGAAGATACGAAGATTCGCATTTTGACGTAAAAAGGCTCGGTACATCGGGTCTTTTACAATTTCCATCTAAAAATTATCGTATTTCAGCAGGCGATACCGTGCCCCATTCGCCCGGCATAAGTGGATGGGATTGCAGGGAAATGTTGCCAATGGCGATGCGCACTAACCTCAGAGTTGGGAGGCCAACTGCTGCCGTCATCCGTCGAACCTGACGATTCTTGCCTTCGGATAGCGTGATGGACAGCCAGTTAGTCGGACGATTGTTGCGTTCCCGTATCGGCGGATTGCGCGGCCATAGCCAGTCAGGCCGATAAATCTGCCTGACAACACACGGCTGGGTAACGAAATCCCCGAGATTAAGCGGATCGCGTAGACGCGCCAGCATGGCCGAATCGGGCGCTCCTTCCACTTGTACAATATAAGTTTTCGGCTGTTTATGGTCCGGGTGACTGATGTCGTGCTGAAGCTTGCCGTCATCCGTGAGCAGCAGCAATCCCTCGCTATCGGCATCCAATCGACCGGCCGGATAGACGTTGGGAATGTCAAGATAATCGGCTAGTGTTTGGCGTGTTGGATGCGCAGAAAATTGGCACATCACTTGAAACGGCTTGTTGAATAATATGAGTGGCATGCCGCTAGTGTCGCAAAAACATGGCATCAAGTAAAATACAAGCGCATAATACGAAATTCTGGTCTTGTGTCTTATATAAGACACAATCAAGACATCATCGATTAATTGCAAGATTCAGCAGTATCCAGATGTCCACTCAGAGTGAAGTACGCTCTTTTTCGCCTCAACTTCGGAGACAACGATGTATCAACATATCAAAATTCCAGCCGACGGCAAGAAAATTACCGTCAACGCCAATTTTTCATTGACCGTTCCCGATAACCCGATTATTCCTTATATCGAAGGCGACGGCACCGGTGTTGATATCAGTCCAGTGATGATCAAGGTCATTGATGCCGCTGTTGCCAAAGCATACGACGGCAAGCGCAAGATCAACTGGATGGAAATCTATGCCGGCGAAAAAGCGACGCAGGTATATGGCCCGGATGTATGGCTGCCAGAAGAGACACTGCAGGTTCTGAAGGACTTTGTAGTTTCGATCAAAGGCCCGTTGACCACGCCGGTTGGCGGCGGGATTCGCTCGCTGAATGTGGCAATGCGCCAAGCGCTCGATCTGTATGTCTGCTTGCGCCCGGTACGTTATTTCACCGGTGTGCCCTCGCCAGTGCGTGAACCGCAAAAGACTGACATGGTGATTTTTCGGGAAAACTCGGAAGACATTTATGCCGGGATCGAATTCCAGGCAGGCACGGACGAGGCCAAGAAACTGATTGATTTCCTGATCAATGAAATGGGCGTCACGAAAATCCGCTTCCCGAACACTTCGGGTATCGGCATCAAGCCGGTGTCCAGTGAAGGTACCGAGCGCTTGGTACGCAAGGCAATCCTGTATGCGATTGATAACGACAAGCCATCTGTGACTATTGTGCACAAAGGCAACATCATGAAGTACACCGAAGGCGGCTTCCGTGACTGGGCTTATGCCTTGGCGCAAAAAGA
The DNA here is from genome assembly GCA_012927585.1 of Glaciimonas sp. GTDB lineage: Bacteria > Pseudomonadota > Gammaproteobacteria > Burkholderiales > Burkholderiaceae_D > AVCC01. The sequence continues at coordinate 36,015 of JABBOY010000022.1, read as the reverse complement.
ATTCGGTGCCGAACTGATCGATGGCGGCCCGTGGTGCAAATTTAAAAATCCGAAGACTGGCAAAGACATTGTTGTCAAGGATTCGATTGCAGATGCATTCCTGCAGCAGATTCTGTTGCGCCCGGCTGAATACAGCGTGATTGCGACACTGAACCTGAACGGTGATTTCATTTCGGATGCGCTGGCGGCGCAAGTCGGTGGCATCGGCATTGCTCCAGGCGCCAATTTGTCGGATTCGATTGCAATGTTTGAAGCTACACATGGCACCGCGCCAAAATACGCAGGAAAAGATTATGTTAATCCTGGCTCACTGATCTTGTCGGCAGAAATGATGTTGCGCCATATGGGCTGGTTGGAAGCGGCTGACCTGATCATCGCTTCGATGCAAAAATCCATTGCATCGAAAAAAGTTACTTACGATTTTGCCCGCTTAATGGAAGGCGCTACTCAGGTGTCTTGTTCCGGTTTTGGCGACGTCATGATTGAAAATATGTAAATTGCACGACCGCCGTTAATGTTTAATAGTTATTGGCGCTACACATCAAAAAGCCGGATTTAATCCGGTTTTTTTAATTGGCGCATCTGGTTTTCTCGAAGATGTCCCATATGTTGCTATTTATGGACGAAAAAAAACCCTGCGATACAGGGTTTTCCGAAAACTTTTTTAATCCAAAAAATTATGCAGCCTGGATATTTGAAGCTTGCTTGCCTTTAGGGCCTTGCGTGACTTCGAACTGAACTTTTTGACCTTCTTTGAGGGTCTTAAATCCGTTCATGTTAATTGCGGAAAAGTGCGCAAACAGATCTTCTCCACCATCATCTGGAGTGATAAAACCAAAGCCTTTAGAATCATTGAACCACTTGACTGTACCTGTTGCCATAATGCATCTCTCAAATAAAAAAAATCACACAAGTAATAAAGGAAGAAACATCAAAACTACTGCTTCAAACTAAATACCCACTTCTACATTGACAAGAAAAACATCTTTGCTTGCAATAAATACTATTGTTCTCGGAAAAAAATGCAAGGTCAAGCGATTTTTAATGGATGAACATATTTTATTGCGTTAGATCGAACAAAATGCTCTTGATTTGATCTTTACAGGTGCCATCTGCGTACAGTACAGAAACCGCGTAATATCGAAAGAAATAAATGAATACTGGACGTCGGTTATGACGCGTTGTATCTGAAGTCGAACGGATTAAGAATAGACGCATGGCCATTAAGCATGAAAACGATACGCTCATCGAGCAGCGCGAACAGAAATTAAAGGCGCCATCTATGTATCAGGTGCTGTTGCTCAATGACGATTACACGCCGATGGAGTTTGTGGTTGCGATTATTCAGGAGTATTTCAACAAGGATCGCGAGACCGCGACGCATCTGATGCTTAAGGTGCATCGCGATGGCAAGGCGGTATGTGGCGTATATTCGAAAGACATAGCGTCAACAAAAGTGGATCTTGTTTTAACGCATGCCCGTAAAGCGGGACACCCCCTGCAATGCGTGATGGAGGAAGTATGATTGCCCAGGATTTGGAAGTAAGTTTGCACATGGCTTTTGTCGAAGCCCGTCAGGCACGACATGAGTTCATCACTGTCGAGCATTTATTGCTTGCGTTGCTGGACAATCCATCCGCAGCGGAAGTATTGCGTGCGTGCGCAGTCAGTATCGACGACTTGCGCAAAACATTGTCCAATTTCGTCGCCGACAATACGCCGACAGTGGCGGGCGCCAGCGAAGTCGATACGCAGCCTACACTCGGTTTTCAGCGGGTGATTCAGCGCGCAATCATGCACGTTCAGTCTGCCTCAAACGGCAAGAATGAGGTCACTGGCGCTAATGTTTTGGTAGCCATTTTCGGCGAAAAAGATTCGCACGCAGTCTATTATCTGCATCAACAGGGCGTCACGCGCCTTGATGTAGTGAATTTTATTTCGCATGGGGTGCGCAAGGATCAGCAATCCGATTCGCAAAAATCGTCGGAAGGCGTTGATGAAGCGCAGGCGGAAAGGCAGCAGAAAGAAAGCCCACTCGATCAATATACGCAGAATCTCAACAAGGCAGCTCAAGAAGGCAAGATTGATCCCTTGATTGGCCGCGAAGCGGAAATCGATCGTGTGATTCAGATACTCTGCCGTCGCCGCAAGAATAATCCCCTGCTGGTGGGCGAGGCCGGCGTCGGCAAGACCGCGATTGCAGAGGGTTTGGCATGGCGCATCACGCAAGGCAATGTGCCTGAAATTCTGAGCGGCGGAATTGTGTATTCGCTCGATATGGGTGCTTTGTTGGCCGGGACCAAGTATCGCGGCGATTTTGAGCAGCGCCTCAAGGCGGTGCTCAAGCAACTCAAAGACGATCCGAATGGCATCCTGTTTATCGACGAAATCCATACCATCATCGGTGCCGGCTCGGCTTCGGGCGGTACGCTTGATGCCTCCAATCTGTTAAAACCGGCGCTTGCCAATGGCCAGTTGAAATGCATAGGCGCCACCACATACACGGAATATCGCGGCATTTTCGAGAAAGATCACGCTCTGTCGCGACGCTTCCAGAAAGTGGATGTGAATGAGCCGACCGTGGAGCAGACCGTGCTAATTCTACGTGGCCTGAAATCCCGTTTCGAGGAACATCATGGCGTTAAATATTCGGCTTCTGCGCTGACTACAGCAGCAGAGTTGTCGGCGCGCTTCATCAATGACCGGCATTTGCCCGACAAGGCGATCGACGTGATCGATGAAGCCGGTGCGGCGCAGCGCATTCTGCCCAAATCCAAGCAGAAAAAAACCATCGGTAAGGCGGAAATCGAGGACATCATTGCCAAGATTGCGCGCATTCCACCACAATCAGTCAATCAGGATGATCGCAGCAAGCTGCAGACGATTGATCGGGATCTGAAGAATGTGGTGTTCGGCCAGGAACCGGCAATCGAAGCTTTGGCTTCTGCTATCAAGATGGCTCGTGCCGGTTTGGGCAAGACCGACAAGCCGATTGGTTCATTCCTGTTTTCCGGCCCTACTGGTGTAGGCAAGACCGAGGTCGCGAAACAGTTGGCTTTCGTTCTCGGCATCGAGATGATCCGTTTCGATATGTCGGAATATATGGAGCGCCATGCGGTGAGCCGACTGATCGGTGCGCCGCCGGGCTACGTCGGCTTCGATCAGGGTGGCTTGCTGACCGAAGCGGTTACCAAGAAACCACACTCTGTGTTGTTGCTGGACGAAGTTGAAAAGGCGCACCCAGATATTTTCAATATCCTGTTGCAGGTGATGGATCATGGCACACTGACCGACAATAATGGCCGCAAGGCGGACTTCCGCAATGTGATCATCATCATGACTACCAATGCGGGAGCGGAAAGCTTGCAAAAACGATCGATCGGCTTTACCGATAAGAAAGAAGCCGGCGATGAAATGGTGGATATCAAGCGGATGTTTTCGCCTGAATTTCGCAACCGCCTGGATGCGATCATTAGTTTCCGCGCACTGGACGAAGAAATCATCTTGCGCGTGGTAGACAAGTTCCTGATGCAACTGGAAGAGCAATTGCACGAGAAAAAAGTGGAAGCGATTTTCACTGATGACTTGCGCAAGTTCCTGGCCAAGAAAGGTTTCGACCCGCAGATGGGAGCACGGCCGATGGCGCGACTGATCCAGGACCTGATACGCAAAGCTTTGGCAGATGAATTGCTATTCGGCAAACTGGTCAGCGGCGGCCGTGTGACCGTCGATCTGGATGACAAAGATCAGATCAGCTTGAGCTACCCGGAAGAAAGCGATTCGATTCCGCCACCACCACCTTTACTGGTCACGGAACTCGAATGATGGGTTGACAGCGCGATTGTGCGTTAATACTAAAAACCCGAGCTGCCAGCCGCAGATCGGGTTTTTTTACAGCCATTTTTTTAGTAATGGTAGCAACAGTAGTATCTGGAGTATATTTTAGATTGGCTTATTTTATTGCGAAAAGCATGCTTTTAATTAATATACTCCAGTAGAATTTTTATTTTATGCAGGTGGTTTCGTTACGGTAACAGTGGTTTTTTGTTTGCCTGTTTGGCCTTGATCTCGGCTACGGTTCGGGTAATTGTTGCCAGGCGGTAAGCAGTGGCGGGATGAATTGCTGTATAGCCGTTTAATACCGTGGCCGGAATTTGTCGGTCCAGTCGCTGCCAAAACGCCTCCGCATCGTCGATTTTGTATCCTGCCCGGGTCAGCATGTACAACGACAGGCTGTCGGCGGCCGCATCGAAATTCTGTGGATAGGCTTTTATTCCTGCCATGCCGTTGATTGCATCCAGATCGGGGTTGTAGCGGATCAGATTATCGATGATGCCACTCATGGTAGCGCTGATTTTCTGCTTGCTGGCATGCGCCAGTGCGTTGTGCGCGAATTCACGCGCCAGCACCAGAGCCAGCTCTTCATCGGATTGCACAAAATCCAGCATGCCGCGCGTAACCATTACGCGCTGGCCGTCGGCATAAGCGTTGACGTTGTCCGTATTGCCCAGTTCTACCGCGAAAGCGCAGGCGCGCGTAAGCGGGATGCTGAGTGGGATATTCTTGTCGTTGCGTGCAACGGTCAATTTAATCAGCGAACTATTGCGCACTAGCGGAGCCAGGATCGCCGCTGCCTGTCGCTCGGCGTTGGGGCCGAGCGGAAAAATCTTGTCGCTGGCGCTAATCAGTCGGTCGCCGGGCTTGATGCCGGCGCGCTGAGCGCCGCTGCCGGTCAAGACTTGAATGACTTGCAACTGCTCGTTTAATCCGTATGCCTTTTGCGCATCTGCGACAAATTCTGCCGGGAAGGAATACTTGTTCTTGGCAGAAAAACCAAGCAGATTGCGGGCATTTGCCTTACACAGCGGCGCATTCTGGGTCAGCAACGGGGCCGCAACTCGATACAGGCGCTCCTGCTGCACTACGATCGAGCGCAGTGGCGCTGGAGCGGGCAGGGTGCTTAATGGCGCGGTGGTTGCGCCGGTAGTCTCTGGTGCTGCTGTTATCGGCTGTTGCGTGGCGCAAGCAGCGAGCAGCAATGCTGTTGCAGCCCATGCAGAAAACAGTCGGCAACGCGTCAGACCGGCGCGTAGGTATGTGCGCGTGTGCATTGCAGTAGGCTGATGAAGTGTCGTCATGGATTATTTTCCGGTGCTGCCGAATCCGCCAGTACCGCGTTCGCTGGTATCAAATTCTTCGACAATGTTAAAACCGACCTGGAGCACCGGCACGATGACCAGTTGCGCCAGGCGCTCCATTGGGTTGAGCGTAAAAGCGGTCTGGCCGCGATTCCATGTCGACACCATTAACTGCCCTTGATAGTCGGAGTCGATCAAGCCAACCAGGTTCCCCAGCACGATGCCATGTTTGTGGCCGAGTCCGCTGCGCGGCAAGATCATCGCGGCGTATGCGGGATTGGCTACGTGGATCGCTAATCCGGTCGGAATCAGATGGGTTGCGCCTGGCGCAATGCACAGTGGCGCATCAAGGCAAGCACGTAAATCCAGCCCGGCGCTGCCGGCGGTGGCGTAGGCCGGCAGTTGCTCCTTGAGGCGCGGATCGAGAATTTTGATGTCGATGGTTTTCATGGATTTTGGCCTCTAATGGTTGAATCAATCCGGCGGCAGACGTTATTATTAGTGTGGTAAGCGGCTGGCGATGACTGCGAGCAACTGGCGCGCCAGCACTTGTTTGTTGTTGCGCGGCAGCAGGGTATGGCCGTCGGCATCAAACAATATCAGTTCATTGTCATCCTTGCCGAACGTATGATGGCCGATATTGCCGATCAGCAGCGGAATGTTTTTGCGCAAGCGCTTTTGCTCGCCAAACTGCAGCAGATTTTCGGACTCGGCGGCAAAGCCGACGCAGTAGGGACGCTTTGGCAACGCCGCTACAGTAGCCAGAATATCTGGATTTCGCGCAAATTCCAATATCGGCGCGCTGCCATCCTTGCCGTCTTTTTTAAGCTTCTGTGCGCTGGCATTCGCTACCCGCCAGTCGGCTACTGCTGCTACTGCGATAAAGATATCCTGATCGGTCACCTGTGCCAGAACCGCATCGTGCATTTGTTGTGCGCTCTGGACTTGAATGCACTGAACCCCGAACGGCGCGTCGAGCGCAGTCGGGCCGGATATCAGGGTGACAAAAGCACCGGACTGCTGGGCGGCGCGGGCGATTGCGTAGCCCATCTTGCCGGACGACAGGTTGGTAATGCCACGCACCGGGTCAATCGGCTCGAAAGTTGGGCCAGCGGTCAGCAGGATGCGCTTGCCGGCCAGGATTTTCGGCTGGAAAGAGGCGATGATTTGCTCCAGCAATTGAACCGGCTCCAGCATGCGGCCCATGCCGTTTTCGCCGCAGGCCTGAGCCCCGGTGTCGGGGCCGAGCAATTCGATGCCATCTGTCGCAAGCTGCGCTACATTGCGCTGGGTGGCGGGGTTTTGCCACATTTCCACGTTCATCGCCGGTGCTACCAGCAAGGGCAAATGGGCCGGGCGCGCGATGCACAAGGTCGAGAGCAGGTCGTCGCATGCGCCCTGCGCCAATTTGCGGATGAAGTCGGTTGAGCAGGGCGCAATCACGATGGCGTCGGCGTCGCGGCTGAGGTCGATATGCGCCATATTGTTGGCGATCCGCGCATCCCACTGGTCGGTATATACCGGTTTGCCGGACAGCGCCTGCATCGTTACTGGCGTGATGAACTGGGTAGCGGCCTGCGTCATGACGACTTGCACCGAGGCGCCCGCCTTGCCCAGCGCACGGGTCAGTTCCGCTGCCTTGTAGCAGGCGATGCCACCGCTCAGACCGAGGATAATTTTTTTGCCTGCAAGATCCATGACTATTCCTTTGATGCTGTGATATTGCGCGTGCTGGCGTGCAACCAAGGAATAATACGGGACTAATATGAATTATATTAGTGGGGGTATGCATAAAAAACACATACTTTCCGCATTATTTATGTGCTTATATAAAAAATACACATAATAGTATATTTTTTATAAAGAATTTTTACGGCGTGTGTCGTTGCTGAGTTACTTGTTAACGCGCCGCAACTCATCGAGTATGAACAATACTGCACCCATAAAAATGGCGCTGTCGGCCAGATTGAATGCCGGCCAGTGCCAGCCGGCCACATACACATCCAGAAAATCGATTACATGGCCGTACATGATGCGGTCAATTACGTTGCCGATGGCGCCGCCCAGAATCAGAGCCAAGGCCCAACAAAACTGGCGCTGACCGGCATGGCGTCGCAGCATGTATATGATCACCAGCGCTGCCACCACACCGACAGCGGTAAAGAAATACCGCTGCCAGCCGGATTCAGTGGCCAAAAAGTTGAACGCTGCCCCCTTGTTGTAGGCTAGCACCAGATTGAAAAAAGGGGTTACCGCAAGCGACTCGCCGTAGGTGAATAATTTGGTTATCGTGATCTTGCTCAACTGGTCGAGCAGAATCACGATCGCCGCGATCCCGATCCAGGGCGTGATGCTGGTGCGCGACTTGGAAGAAAAACGGTTTGTGGTTGCCATGGCGATATACTCCGAAGGTGGGTCAGGTTGGCCCGCCACGCCGGCTTTGCGACATGACAGGCGTAGTTACTCAGTCAGGCAAAGCGCCGCGTTTCGCCCGCGCCGAACAGATTGCTGATGCAGCGCTCGCACAGTCCAGGGTGCTCTGCGTGGCTGCCAACATCGGCTCGATAGTGCCAGCAACGCTCGCATTTCTGGTATGTCGAAGGGGTCACGACGACGCCTTCTTGTTCCTTGTTAGCGACTTCAGTCACTGTCGCTTGCGAGGTAATCAATACGAACTTCAGGTCGTCGCCCATGCCGTTCAATAGCGCAAACTTGTCGCCGCTGGCCTGGATGCTAATCTCGGCTTGCAATGATGAACCGATAGCGCCGGCGCTGCGCACTTCTTCCATTTGCTTGGTGACATCGGCACGGATGTCGCGCAACTGTGCATACTTGGCCAGCAACGCCGCAGCATCGGCTACTTCCGGCAGCGTGTAATAGGTCTGGGTGAAAATCGTTTCATCGCTGTTTGCAAACGCTTCTTTGCTGGCGAAGACGGCCCAGGCTTCTTCCGCGGTGAAGGACAGCATCGGTGCCATCACGCGCAATAGCGATTGCGTGATGTGCCAGATTGCGCTCTGTGCCGAGCGGCGCGCGTGCGAAGTGGTGCCGCCGGTGTACAAGCGGTCCTTCAGGATGTCGAGGTAGAAGCTGCCCAGGTCTTCGGAACAAAAACCTTGCAGCTTGGCGACTACCGGGTGAAATTCATACGCGTCGTAATGGGCTAGAATTTCAGCCTGCAAGGCGGCTATGCTGGCTACCGCATAGCGGTCGATTTCCATCATCTCCGCGACCGGCACCGCATTCTTGGCAAAGTCGAAATCGGAGGTGTTGGCCAGCAAAAAGCGCAGTGTATTGCGGATGCGGCGATACGCTTCGGTTACGCGTTTCAGGATTTCGTCCGAAATATTCAATTCTCCCGAATAATCGGTGGAAGCAACCCACAGCCGCAGAATGTCGGCGCCGAGCGTGTCCGAGACTTTTTGCGGCGCGACCACATTGCCCTTCGATTTCGACATTTTCTTGCCTTCGCCGTCGACTACGAAACCGTGCGTTAGCAAAGCCTTGTAGGGCGCGCAGCCATTCAACATCGAAGACGTCAGCAGAGAAGAGTGAAACCAGCCGCGATGCTGATCCGAGCCTTCCAGGTACAGGTCAGCCGGGAACTGCAACTGTACTGCATGCGAGCCTTTGCCTTGTCGGCCCCCGAGCACAGTTTGGTGGGTGGTGCCGGAATCGAACCAGACATCCAGCGTATCCTTGTTTTTCACGTACATCGGCGCGTCGTCGCCCAGCAATTCGTTAATATCGACTGCGTGCCAGGCTTCAATGCCATGCTGTTCGATTCGTTTGGCGATGATCTCCAGCAATTGCGCTGTGCGCGGATGCAATTCGCCGCTTTCCTTGTGGACAAAAAAGGCCATTGGCACGCCCCATTGACGCTGCCGCGATAGCGTCCAGTCAGGTCGGTTGGCGATCATGCCGTGCAGCCGTGCTTTGCCCCAGGCGGGGTAAAACACGGTGTCGTCAATCGCCTTTAGCGCGGTTTCGCGCAAACTTGGTCCGCCGTCTTTTGGCGTGATATCCATGCCGGCGAACCACTGCGAGGTGGCGCGGTAGACGATCGGCGTCTTGTGACGCCAGCAGTGCATATAGCTGTGATCGAACATCACCAGCTTGAACAATGCGCCGACTTCTTCGAGCTTGGCGCAGATCGGTTTGGATGCTTCCCAGATCGTCATGCCGCCGAAAAACGGTAGCCATGATGCGTATTTACCGTCGCCCATTACCGGTTTCAGGATTTCGTCATCGGCCATTCCGTGCGCTTTGCAAGTAATAAAGTCATCGATGCCATAGGCGGGTGCCGAATGAACCACGCCGGTGCCGGTACCGAGCTCGACATATTCACCCAGAAATACCGGCGAATAACGGTTGTAGCCTTCATCCAAGTCGGCGAACGGATGTTTGAACTGGATCAGATTCAGCGCTTCACCCTTGCAAGTGGCGATAATTTTGCCTTCCAGACCGAAACGCAGCAGACAGGGTGCGACCAGATCTTCGGCCAGAATCAGCAGCAGAGCCTCGCCGTTGCGCACCGTTTCCACCAGCGCATACGTGAACTCGGGATGCATGTTCAGTGCCTGATTGGCCGGAATAGTCCACGGGGTGGTGGTCCAGATTACGCAATAACCCTGGTCCGTTGGCAGTTGCGGCAACCCGAAGGCGGCGGCGATCTTGGCTTGCTCGGCGAACGGGAAACCGACATCGATGCCGGGGTCGCGCTTGTCCTGATACTCGACTTCGGCTTCGGCCAGTGCCGAGCCGCAGTCGAAGCACCAGTTGACCGGCTTCAGTCCGCGATAGATGTAGCCTTTTTCCAGCATGGTGCCGAGCGTGCGCAATTCGTCGGCTTCGTTGCCGAAGTCCATGGTCTTGTATGGGTTATCCCATTCGCCCAGTACGCCGAGTCGGATGAAATCTTTTTTCTGGCGTTCAATCTGTTCGCTGGCGTAGGCGCGCGCCTTGGCTAGCACTTGTTCCACCGGCAAATTCTTGCCGTACAGTTTTTCGATCTGGATTTCGATCGGCATGCCGTGGCAATCCCAGCCCGGCACGTATTGCGCATCGAAGCCGGCCATGTTGCGGGCCTTGACGATCATGTCTTTCAGAATCTTGTTGACTGCGTGGCCGATATGGATATCGCCATTCGCATACGGCGGGCCGTCATGCAAGATGAATTTGGGACGGTTGGCCGAGGCCTTGCGGATGCGCTGGTAGATTTTCTTTTCTTGCCATTGCTTGACCCATTGCGGCTCGCGTTTGGCCAGATCGCCGCGCATCGGGAACGGGGTTTCGGTCATATTGACCGGATATTTGCTGTGCACCTTGTTGGACGGCTTGTTAGCCGGCTGGTTGGATGGCTTCGCTTCAGGCGTGTTTGCTTGGTTATCGGACATAATATTTCTTCAATGATGTTCAGTGAAATTCAGCGATTCTTATTGCATGCAGTGATTGTATACAGCGCATAGACGGCGGCGCTCGAAGCGCCGGCATTGTGGTATTCAAATTCGATCGGTCACCGCGGTGACGGCTGCTGCTCGGTGTTTGAAGTACGCGCGCGCTTGCACGGCATCGTGGGCTATGGCGTCGATCAGGGTCGGCAGGTCGCTGTATTTTTCTTCGTCCCGCAGCTTTTTCAGGAATTCGACACGGATCAATTTGCCGTAGCACTGCTGGGCAAAATCGAACACATGCGTTTCCAGCAGCACGCGGCCGCTGTCGTCGACCGTCGGACGCAATCCCAGGCTGGCAACGCCCGGCAACGGCGTCTCGGCCAGTCCATGTACCTGAACGATGAAAATCCCGTTCAGCACTGGGTGCTTGTGGGTCACGCGCAGATTCAGGGTTGGGAACCCGAGAGTACGCCCCAGTTTTTTGCCGTGGACCACATGGCCGGAAATGGCATACGACTGGCCTAGCAATTGGCGTGCATGATCAAAGTCGGTTGCCGTTAGCGCGGAGCGCACCGCGGACGACGAAATGCGGGTGCCGTCGTTAGTGACCGTGCGCAGCACTTCCACTTCAAAGCCGTATTTTCGGCCGGACTCGACCAGCGTTGCCAGGTTGCCGGCACGCTTGGCACCGTAGCAGAAATCTTCGCCCACAATCAGCCATTTGACGTGCAAGCCTTGTACCAGCACTTTTTCCACGAAATCCTGCGGCGCCAAACTGGCGAAATGGGCGTTGAAATGCTCGACGATGACGCGCTCGATGCCAGTTGTGGACAATGCTTGCAGTTTGTCGCGCAGGTTGGCGATGCGGCTGGGCGCGCTGCCCGGATCGCCTTGGATGCGGGCGAAAAATTCGCGCGGGTGCGGCTCGAAAGTCATCACCGCCGCATCCAGTTGCAAACGGGCGGCGGCTTTGCATACGCGCGCAAGCAGGGCCTGATGCCCAAGGTGTACACCATCGAAGTTGCCGATCGCCAACGCACAGGGTGCACGCGATGCGGCATTGGGAAGTCCGCGAAATACCTTCATACAGATTCAGTGTTGGGATTGCTGCAAAGCTTTTGATTATAAATGTTTTCCCGTGCTTATCCTTGAATTGTAAAACCGGCGCCGATTCGGCCTGTTGCGGGATTCCGGCGCATTTGGCACTGGCAGTTACAGCAAGAACCGGGTTGCGTTTCCTGTATGGGCAGGATGCCGGTGTCTGTGCGGTTTTCGAATTTAAAAATCATTGGCTTAGCGAAAGCCCCATACAAGTTAAATTTATTGGCAGTATATTAATATATGCCCTACTTTTCGCATGTTATTAGAGGAATTTCAAAAATACAGTATGTTGTATATAAGAAAACACCGGTCAGCTTACGGAATTCGCGGCCAAAGGTGCAAGCCGGCAGATGCACTGTTAAAGTTTTACCGGGTATAGTCGCTATTTGCCATACTTCAGTTGCTGTGTAGTAAGGCGATGCCGGTAACTGGACTTCGGTTTTCAGGCAGTCATCCCGCCATCCAGTCCAGGATCGGATGCATTGTAATCACTCCTTTTAAGAGAACATCATGTCTTCTTCAACGCAATCACTCTCCGCTGTAGGCAATCACCCAAATCAGGCAGATACGCATGGCCGCAATGAGTTTCTGGCGTTTACCCTAGGGCAGGAAGAGTACGGCATCGACATACTTAAAGTGCAGGAAATACGCGGCTACGAAGTGGTGACCCGGATCGCCAATGCGCCCGAGTTTCTCAAAGGTGTCATCAATCTGCGCGGCATCATCGTGCCGGTGGTTGACATGCGCATCAAATTCAAGCTGGGCACGCCGACCTACGACCAGTTCACGGTCGTCATCATCCTTAATATTGGCGGGCGCATCATGGGAATGGTGGTCGACAGCGTTTCCGACGTGATCACGCTGGTGCCAGAGCAGATCAAGCCCGCGCCGGATCTGGGAGCTGCTTTCGATAGCGATTATTTGATCGGGCTGGGCACGGTCGAAGAGCGCATGCTGATCCTGGTGGATATCGATAAATTGATGTCTTCGGCAGAGATGGGCTTGATTGAAAAAAATGCTGCCTAGCATTGTGTTGGCTTTTGGGGTTTTCTGGTAAAAAATAACTATGATTTTAACAATTAAAACGCGCCTGATCGGCGTAGTAGGATTTTTGTCCTTGCTCACGATCCTTATCGGGATACTGGGCCTGAATGGCATGAACAAGACGAATGCCGGACTGAAATCCGTGTATGAAGGCCGCGCAGTGCCGCTTGAGCAGTTGGCGACGATGAATAACCTGTTGCAGGAAAACCTGCTCGGCATCGTCAGTGTGCTGCAGGACCCGATGCCCGATAAGATTAAATCCGAAACCGCTAAAATCGATGCCAGAATCCTGAAGATCACCGATACCTGGCGTGCCTATTCGTCTTCCAGTCTGACGCCGGAAGAAAAGCGGCTGGCCGACAAGTTTCAAGTCGACCGCGGCCGTTTTGTCAAGGAAGGACTGCTGCCGGCAGTCGCAGCCCTGCGCGAGGAACGCATCGGTGAGGTACAGCTAAAGTGGCATGAAATTGAATCCCTCTCCGCGCCGGTCAGAAACAGTTTTAGCGCATTGCGCAAATTGCAAGTCGATGGCGCCAAGGCAGAATACGATGCAAGCGTGGCGCGCAACGGCACAATCCAGTTCGACATCTTTGTTGCGATTGCCCTTGGCGTATTGCTGGCGGCTGTAGCGGCCTATTTCCTGATCAGAAGCATATTGCGTCCCATGCATCACGCCATTGATGTGGCGCACAACATTGCGGCCGGTGATTTGACGACACAGGTAAAGATCCGATCCGGCGATGAAATCGGCCAGCTCTTGCGTGCCATCAAGGAAATGAGCGATAGCCTGGTTGGCATCGTCTCCCGGGTTCGCAGCGGCACCGATGCGATCGCCACCGCATCGAGCCAGATCGCCGCCGGCAACCTCGATCTTTCCAGTCGTACCGAAGGCCAGGCCAGCAGACTGGAACAGACCGCAGCAGCAATGGAAGAACTGACCGGCACCGTCAAGCAAAATGCCGACAATGCCCGACAAGCCAATCAACTAGCGGTAACCGCCTCTGACGTTGCGCTCAAAAGCGGCGAAGTGGTGTCGCAGGTGGTTGACACCATGGCCGCCATCGACGTTTCCGCCAAGAAAATCGTCGACATCATCGGCGTCATCGATGGCATCGCATTCCAGACCAACATCCTGGCCTTGAACGCTGCAGTCGAAGCCGCGCGTGCCGGCGAACAGGGTCGGGGCTTTGCGGTAGTGGCTACCGAAGTGCGCAATCTGGCGCAACGCTCCGCCACTGCAGCCAAGGAAATAAAGTTACTGATCGACGATTCGGTGCAAAAGGTCGGAGTCGGCAACAAACTGGCGGCGCAGGCCGGCCACACTATGGAACAGGTAGTGGCCAGCGTGCGCCATGTAACCGACATCATGTCTGAAATCACCGCCGCCAGCCAAGAGCAAAGCCAGGGCATCGAACAGGTCAATCAGGCCATTGCCCAAATGGATGAAGTGACGCAGCAAAACGCCGCATTGGTAGAAGAAGCTGCAGCCGCTGCCCAGTCTTTGCAGCAGCAAGCCGGCAGTCTGACCCAGGTAGTCGGCATGTTCCGGCTCGATACGTCGCCAACAATGGCAACCCCGGCCCAGAGAAACGGTATTGCGCTAATCGAAAAACAACCTGCAGCAGCCAAAGCCGTGCGCCCGGCCAGGCGAATTGCTGCAAAAGCACCGGTAATCGTGCGTGAAGAGGAGCGCTGGGAAAAATTCTGAGGCGAGTAAGGGAAAAACAAATATGCCGCCGGGACAACGCCGGGACAACAACTCGGCGGCATATGTTTACCGTTTCACATTTCACCCCACATCGCGTTCAGCGTTGCTAGCGCCGCTAATCCGGCGGTTTCGGTGCGCAACACGCGCGGCCCCATCGACAGCATCAGCGCGCCTTGCGAAACGGCCATCGATTCTTCCACTTTGCTAAAGCCGCCCTCCGGTCCGATCAGCAATGCCAGTGCCTGCGGCGGATGATGGCGGGCCCAATTGGCCAGCGATTGTTCGGCGCGCGGGCTGAGCAGAATACGGCGGTGCAGGTTCTGCTGCGTGATCCAGCTTTTGAAGTCGCATAGTTCGGCCAGTTGCGCCAGGCGGTTGCGGCCGCACTGCTCGCTGGCGGCGACGATGATGCCCTGCCAATGAGCCAGTTTCTTTTCGGCGCGTTCGCCGGATAGCCGCATCACGCAGCGCTGGGCCGACAACGGCTGGATCGCGGCGGCACCTAATTCCACCGCTTTTTCAATGATCCAGTCCATTTTCGATGATTCCGGCAGTGCCTGCGCCAGCGTGAGCGCATAAGGAAGCTCGATATCGTGCGCGGCGTAAGTCTTGACTTCGGCGCTGACGCGTTTTTTTTCGATAAGGGTCAGGGTCGCCGTATATTCGCCGCCATCGCCGTTGAATAAGGTGATCGCCGTCCCAGGCTCCAGGCGCAGAACCTGGACGTGATGGGCGATATTGTCCGGCAGTACCAGTTGGGTGCCAATCGCCAGCGGCTGTGCACAATAAAAACGTGGCATGGTAAATCCGATTAAGAGGAACCCCGATTTTAATTCGACACCTGCGTCTCTGGTAAAATACTTGGCTTGGCACTGCGCCCTGCATTGCGCAAGTCTATGAGTATGTCCTTCCTCACCCATCGTCATTCAAACAGACCAACATGATTTCCACGCTCCCCACTACCAAGATGGCCAATGCGATCCGCGCGCTGGCGATGGATGCTGTCCAAAAAGCCAACTCCGGTCATCCCGGCATGCCGATGGGGATGGCGGATATCGCCGTCGCCCTGTGGGCGGGACATTATCGCCACAATCCGGCCAACCCGCACTGGATCAACCGCGACCGTTTTGTGTTGTCGAACGGCCATGGTTCGTTACTGCACTATGCGTTGCTGCACTTGACCGGCTACGATTTGTCGGTGGAAGATCTCAAAAATTTCCGCCAGATGCACTCGAAGACACCGGGTCATCCAGAAGTCCACGTCACGCCAGGCATCGAGACCACCACCGGCCCGCTCGGCCAGGGTTTGGCCAACGTGGTCGGCATGGCGCTGGCAGAAAGGTTGCTGGCGGCCGAATTCAACCAGCCCGGTTTTGCCGTGGTCGATCATCACTCCTACGTATTCCTGGGCGACGGTTGCCTGATGGAAGGCATTTCGCATGAAGTCTGTTCACTGGCCGGCACCTTGCGCCTGAACAAAATTATTGCGCTGTATGACGACAATGGGATTTCGATCGACGGCAAAGTCGAAGGCTGGTTCCTGGACGACACCCCGAAACGCTTCGAAGCCTACGGCTGGAACGTAATTCCTGCTGTCGACGGCCATAATGTTGCCGCCGTTGATGCCGCGATTACGCAAGCCAAGCGGTCCAACAGGCCGACTTTGATCTGTTGCAAGACCGTCATCGGCAAGGGTTCGCCGAATATGGAAGGCACGCACAATGTGCATGGCGCCCCATTAGGCGACAAGGAAATCGCTGCGGTGCGCGAATCCCTAAACTGGCCGTATGCGCCGTTCGAAGTGCCGGCCGATGTCTATGCCGCCTGGGATGCAAAGGCGCAAGGTGCTCGTCTCGAAGGCGACTGGAATGCCTTATTCAACGCTTACAGCGAACGCAACCCGCAGCAAGCGGGCGAACTGGTGCGCCGCATGAAAGGCGAATTACCGGGCAATTTCAACGATGTGGTCAACGCTTACACCGCCAGTTGCGTCGAGAAAAAAGAAACTATAGCAACCCGCAAGGCTAGCCAGAATGCGATCCAGGCGTATGCCCAGGTTCTGCCGGAATTCCTTGGCGGCTCCGCCGACCTGACCGGCTCCAACCTGACCAACTGGAAAGAGTGCGTCGCGGTGCGCGCCGACCAGCCCGGCAACCATATCAATTACGGTGTGCGCGAATTCGGCATGAGCGCCATCATGAACGGCATTGCGCTGCATGGCGGCTACATCCCGTTCGGCGCCACTTTCCTGACCTTCTCCGACTACAGCCGCAATGCACTGCGGATGGCGGCACTGATGAAAATCCGTTCGATTTTCGTGTTTACGCATGACTCGATCGGCCTCGGCGAAGATGGGCCGACCCATCAATCGGTCGAGCACGTCTCCAGCTTGCGTCTGATCCCGAACCTGGATAACTGGCGTCCCTGCGACACGGTCGAGTCCGCTGCGGCCTGGTCGCATGCGGTCAGCCGTCGCCACGGCCCGTCGACCCTGATTTTCTCGCGCCAGAATCTGCAATATCAGGAGCGCACGCCGGAACAGATTACCCACATCCATCGTGGCGGTTATGTGTTGAAAGACGCTGCAAACGCCAAAGCAATCTTGATTGCGACCGGCTCCGAAGTCGAACTGGCGATGCAGGCGGCACAACAACTGGCCAAACAAGGCGTGCCGGTACGCGTGGTTTCGATGCCGTGTACCGATGTCTTCGACCGCCAGGAATCGGCTTACAAAGCCGGTGTCCTGACGCGAGGTGTGCCGCGGGTCGCGATTGAAGCCGGCGTGACCGACTTCTGGCACAAATATGTCGGCCTTGAGGGTGCGGTGATCGGCATCGACACTTTTGGTGAGTCCGCTCCGGCGGGCGTATTGTTCAAACATTTTGGTTTCACGGTCGAGAATGTCGTGGCCAATGTGAAATTGGTTATTGCTTAATTAATAATTTTTAATTAACCTCGTTGGCTTAACTACGTTCTGGAGACAGTATGACTATTCGCGTTGCAATCAATGGCTATGGCCGCATCGGCCGCAACATCCTTCGCGCCCACTATGAAGGCGGCAAGTTCAAGGAAGACATCAAGATCGTCGCTATCAATGATCTTGGTAATGCTGAATCGAACGCCCATTTGACCCGTTTTGATACCGCCCACGGCAAGTTCCCAGGCACCGTCACGGTTGACTGCGACAGCATGATCGTCAACGGCGACCCGATCAAGGTCTTTGCCGAACGCAATCCGGCCAACATCCCTTGGGGCGAGCTGAATGTCGACGTCGTGCTGGAATGCACCGGCTTCTTCGCCACCAAAGAGAAAGCCTCGGCCCATCTGGCTGGCGGCGCGAAAAAAGTCATCATCTCGGCACCGGGCGGCAAGGACGTCGATGCGACCATCGTGTACGGCGTCAATCACGGTGTGCTGAAATCGACCGACACCGTCATTTCCAATGCCTCTTGCACCACCAACTGCCTGGCCCCATTGGTCAAGCCTTTGCACGACAAAATCGGTCTCGTAACCGGTTTGATGACCACCGTCCACTCGTACACCAACGACCAGGTACTGACCGACGTGATGCACGAAGACTTGCGCCGCGCCCGTTCCGCTACCATGAGCATGATCCCGACCAAGACCGGCGCTGCTGCTGCGGTCGGTTTGGTGTTGCCGGAACTGAATGGCCGCCTGGACGGTTATTCGATCCGCGTGCCGACCATCAACGTCTCGATCGTCGATCTGTCGTTCATCGCTGCCCGCGACACCACCGTCGAGGAAGTCAATGCGATCATGAAAGACGCATCGGAAAACGGCCCGTTGAAAGGGATTCTGGAATACAACACAGCACCGCTGGTATCGGTCGATTTTAACCACAATCCGGCATCGAGCACGTTCGATGCGACGCTGACCAAAGTGTCCGGCCGTCTGGTCAAGGTATCGTCCTGGTATGACAACGAGTGGGGTTTCTCGAACCGCATGTTGGATACCACGATGGCGCTGATGACTGCCAAGTAACTGTTGTAGTTGTTCAGTAAGATGAAACGCCCCGCTAGCCGGGGCGTTTTGCTGTGCGACGTAGGTGTGAATTAACGTAAATTGATGGAGTATATTGAAAAACGTATCGTTTTTCGCATGTATTAGCTTATGTATTTTATAATACAGGGATTGGTATATTTAATTTCGATTCTACTGTTATTCACGTTTGACATGAGGGGCTTGCCGTAGGCACGTCCCCTCGATGCAAGGGTTGTCCATCTACGTCGACAAGCACCATAGGGTTGTACAGCACGCCGCCGCTGTCTTGTGTGGGCGCGGCGCGGGTGAAACCAAATGACTCATAGACCGGGATGGCGTTATTTGAGGAGTTGACCGTGAAGCGGCTCCTGTTTCCCGCAGCGTAACAGGCGCTCTTGGCGACGGTCCAAAGGCGACGAGCGAGGCCTTGGCGTTGCACTTGCTCAGCGACGAACAGGTGATAGAGGTGGCAGTTGTCTCGCACACCGACGAAACCGACGATCTCCCCGCCCGCCTCGGCAACGTGGTACTTAAAGCCGCTTGCAACTAAGGCGGAGATGGCCTGCGCATTGTTCGCCCGCAGGAACTTGCCTTCTGCTGTTCGAGAGAACTCCATCGTGATAGTGATTCGCGCCAGACGTTCGAGTAGCGCCGCGACCGCTGGAATGTCGGCTTGCTCAAGAGCTCGGATCGAAGTGGTCTTCAAGATGGCTAACGTGATTTAATTTTCATTTTGCAAATATATCCAACTAAATTTATATAGGCAATTCATTCCCAAATTCTTGCGGACAAAAAGGCTATTCCGCATACCCCTCGCTTCAAGACTGGCAGCTTTCGGTTGGCCTGCTTTGCCATTCAATGCAATACCTTGCCCAGTCTGACCTAAGACAATACCGCTGCCGGCTTTGCCACCTAGCCGGGGGTGGCCCGGCGGCCACTCACTTTTTTTGCTTCGCCAAAGTAAGCAAGCAAAGAAAGGCGACCGCAAGACGCAGCCCTTCGGGTTCCCGGCCGACGCCGGCTGCGCCTCAAGCGGAAGGGCACACCGCGGTCGCGGCAGGTTTGGAGATGGAACGAAGAAACAGCTTTTGTAGGTCGGGTTAGCGGCTTCATCGCGTAACCCGACATTTGTGGCTGAGAATGTCGGGTTACGCTATCGCTTACCCGACCTACGATGCTGAATTACATAATATTTATGGAGTATGCCAATAAACATGCCATTTTCCGCATATATTTAAAGCATAACTAAAAAATACAGTGGGTAGATTATGTTAATTGCAGCGAACTCCAACAATCGCTGCCATGCATCGCACAGACCCGAACGCCACTTTTCATGGACATCATCCTGGCTACCACTTCCTCCGGTGCGACCACGCGCGGACTGCCCTGCAGGCATATCTCGCGTGGATTCATGAACAGTTTGTAAAAGGTAAGCAACGCCTTGCCATCCAATATTAAACTTAATACATATATGTATAAAATTATAGTACTACCATTCTTTGTTTAATAACATATATGTATAAAATTATCTGATAGACTGCATTTTTCCAGTACCTCCTATTTGTGGGACGCCATGCAATGCACCTTTGAAATGTTTATCCGTGGGCAGTGGCATTCCTGCTGCACCGTCGAAATCGAGGACCCGATAGCCGGTGGCGCTGGCAAGGCAATGCTTGACTATGACACGCCCTATGCATTCAACGAACAAGCGCCTGTTTCATTGCGTTTCCCGGTAAGCCTTGACCACAAAATGCTACCGCATTGGCCTGCGTTTCTGTTCGACCTGGTGCCACAGGGCAAAGGCAGGCATTACCTGCTCGGTGAACTTGGCATTCCCGACGGTGGTTCAGCGGATTGGCCGCTGCTGTGCGCTGGCGCCTTCAACCCGATTGGCCGCATACGCATTAAAGAGGCGGTGGTTTTTTACCAGGCACATGTCGAAAGACAAAATCAAAACTTACTAAACCAAGGCTTTACCTTGGAACAAATTCTGCAACGCGCAGAGGCTTTCATTGAGCACCTTCAAATCCACGGAATGCTTTCAGCGGGTACGCCTGGCGTGCAAGGCGTCGCACCCAAATTCTTGCTTACCAAAGGCAAGGATTCCCTCTGGTACGCTGACGGCGCTGTTCGCGACGACCAAGCGCAGCAGCACTATCTGGTAAAGCTGCCACGAGGAAAGGATCTATCCGACCTGAAAATCCTGCGTAACGAAGCTGCCTACATGCGCGTTGCGCACGCCATGGACTTATTTGTCGAAGACTTGCCTGATTTGCATGGAGATATGCTGTTCATCCCTCGCTTTGACCGCAGAGTCACGGCTGCAGGGGTTGAACGATTGCACCAGGAAAGCGCGGCGTCACTGTTGGGCCTGATTGGATTCGATGCTCGCCCTTCGCAAAATGCAGTGCTGGCTGCTTTGCGAACCTGCGTGACTGACCCAAAGCGGGCCACCGTGGAGTTTTTGAAGCGCGATGTGCTTAATTTAGCGCTTGGGAATACGGATAATCATGCCCGCAATACTGCGGTTCAGGTTGTTGGCGGCGAAGTTCGGCTGACCCCACTGTTCGACTTCGCCCCCATGAACCTGGACAAGGACGGTATCTCGCGCACACTGCGGTGGAAGAATTCGGGCAGGGTGGAAATAAGCAACTGGGCCGATGTGTTTGGTACCTTGCCCATCGCGAAGACCGAACTTGCCGAAATTCGCATCGAGCTAGCCGAGTTTTCCCGGAAAATCGACACGATTGAAGAAGTAATGGCGGTGCAAGGGGGGGACGACGACATCATTAAAGCGCGCCACTACAGCATACAGATGCAGCGCGACCAGTTGCGCGAACTGGCTACATTTACCACGGGAAAAGGCTGACTATGGACAAGCGCAGAAAACCAATCCCAAAAGAGGTTGCGCGCGCCGACCGGATTCAGTTCTATCAGGATATTGCGGCAGGCAAGCTCTCGTTGCAGGATGCGGTCAAAAAAATGCGTTCAATATCAGGAATGACCCAACCAGAATTCGCAAAACACCGTGGCGTCAGTGTTCGCGTCATCCGGGAGATTGAAGCCGGGACTGGTAACCCCACTGTAAAGTCGATAAACCAAATAGCCGAGATATTCGCGTTAGAGGTCGCTTTCCGGCACAAGCCGGCTGAAGTGACTTCAGGTTAATTTTCCTGATTGTTCGCAGGATAACTGCCTCCTAATGCAGTTCAGTAAGTTGAAACGCCCCGCGTGTGGGGCGTTTTGCTGTGTGGAGTGATTTTGAAATAGAAGAAATGCACGGAGTATATTTAAAAACAGTGCTTATACCGCATATATTTAATAATTTTTTAAAAATACATTGATATGTATCTTTAATTGGTAGGTTGGTGCTGAGCGAAGCGAAGCCCAACATTCGGTAGCGAAATCTGCGGGTGCCAAATGTTGGGCTTCGCAGCCCAACCTACCGCACTAGCCTAGTCTGGCGTTGCGTAATGCGGCTACCAACCTTACGACCTAGCCGGGGGTGGCCCGGCGGCCACTCACTTTCTTTGCTTCGCCAAAGTAAGCAAGCAAAGAAAGGCGACCGCAAGACGCAGCCCTTCGGGTTCCCGGCCGACGGCGGCTGCGTCTCAAGCGGAACGGCACACCGCGGTCGCGGCAGGTTTGAAGATGGAACGAAGAAACGGCTTTTGTAGGTCGGGTTAGCGGCTTCATCGCGTAACCCGACATTTGTGGCTGAGAATGTCGGGTTCCGCTATCGCTTACCCGACCTACGACGCTGAATTACATAAAATTCATGGAGTATGCAAATAAACATGCAATTTTCCGCATATATCTAAAGCATAACTAAAAAATACAGCGGGTAGCTTATGCCAATCGCAACGAGACACAACAATCGCTGCCATTCAACATTCCCCTCAACTTGCAACCCCGAACACCGCTTCCCATAGCCGCTTCACGTCGTCCACTCTGGCTGCAACTTCCTCCAACTCTACCCGTGCGCGGTCGCTGCCTTGCAGGCGGATGTTGTGCTGCATCTTGCGGAAGTCGCGGTAGGCGCTGGCGACGGCTTCGGCTAGCGGCTGGTCTAGCAGGCCAAGTGCGCCGCACAATCTGAGCAGTCCGATGTTGCCGATGTTGGCGGTCAGTTGCGGGTAGGTGCCGGCGTGGCGCAGTACCAGGTATTGGACGATGAATTCGATGTCGATCATGCCGCCGGCGTCGTGCTTGAGGTCGAACATTTCGCTGCGGTTGGGATGTGCGCTGTGCAGCTTTTTGCGCATGTGCAGGATGTCGTCTTTCAGCTTGGCTTCGTCCTTGGGTTGGCGCAGCACCTGGTCGCGGATAGCTTCAAAGTGGGCTCCAATGGCGACGTCGCCGGAGCAAAAGCGGGCGCGGGTCAGCGCCTGGTGTTCCCAGAGCCAGGCCGATTCGCTCTGATAGCGCCCGAACGATGCCACCGACGACACCAGCAGGCCGCTGCCGCCGTCGGGGCGCAGCGCGATGTCGATGTCGAACAGGATGCCGGACGAGGTGTGGGACGTCATCCAGGTGATGAAGCGTTGCGCCAGCTTGGCGTACAGAGCGGGCGCATCTTGATCTTCGTCGTCGTACAGGAAGATTACGTCGAGGTCGGAGGCGTAGCCGAGTTCCTTTCCGCCCAATTTGCCGTAAGCGATGACGGCGAATTTCGGTGTCTCAAGGTGGCGTTTCGGGATAGTTTTCCAGACTGCGCGGATGGTGGCTGCGACGATGATGTCGGCCAATTGCGACAAATGATCGGCCAGATGTTCCATGCTGAGTGCGCCTTCCAGATCCAGCACCAGCAGCCGGAACAGTTGCGCGTGGTGCATGTCGCGCAGGATATTCATTTGCAGTTCGGTATCGGGCTCGCCGTTGAGGGTGGCGGCGTCGAGCTGTTGCTGCAGCTCGGCGCTGAAACTGGCCCATACCGGCGCCATGCGCACCATGTTTTCATCCAGCAGTTCATCCAGCAGAATCGGGTGGCGGGTCAAATATTTTGCCGCCCAGTCGCTGGCCTGCATCATGCGAATTACGCGCTGCAATGCCGGCGGGTATTCGGTTAATAGCGATAGATAGGCAGAACGGCGGGCGATGGTTTCCAGTAGGTCAAGCAGACGGCTCAAGGTGGCCAACTGGGCTTTTTTACCCTGTGCGATCAGCGGCAATGCGGCATTGATCAGGGCCAGGAATTTTTTACGGCTGTCCAGCGGCAACGATTGCAGGCGCGAAGACTTGCCGGTTTCGAGCAGGCGCTGGGCCGCTGCCGGAGCTTCGCTAAAGCCGATCGCCTTAAGCTGGGCTTGGATCGCTTCGGCCTTTTCGGCGTCCGGCAAGCTGGCGAACATCTGCAGATCGATTGGCGTTGGCCCGGCTGGCGCGCCGGGTGCGCACTGCGCGTCGTCTTTTTCGCTGAAAATCGCATCGAACCGGGCCGCAACGATCTGGCGCTGCGCGTCCAGCGCTTGCAGCAGCGCAGGCACGTCGGCTATGCCCATCATGTGGGCAACAATAAGCTGGTCGGCCGCGTTGGAGGGCAGGATGTGGGTTTGGGCGTCTTCGATGTATTGCAGCCGGTGTTCCAGATTGCGCAGGAAAATATTTGCTGCCAGTAATTGATCGACGCATTGCTGGCTCAGGATACCTTTTTCGGCCAGTGTTTTCAGTACGCCGCGGGTCGAGCGGTCGCGTAGTGCGGGGTCGCGTCCGCCCCGGATCAGTTGGAATACTTGCGCGATGAATTCGATCTCGCGGATGCCGCCGCGTCCCAGCTTGACGTTGTTGCTGCGCTCCGGGTGGCGGGTTTCCTGGCGAATGACTTCGGCCCGGATTTGGCTGTGCATGTTGCGGATCGCATCGATCGCGCCGAAATCCAGATAGCGGCGGTACACGAACGGCCGGATGATACTTTCCAGTAAGGTGATATCGGCTGCGCGCCCGGTCAGCGCGCGCGCCTTGACCCAGGCGTAGCGCTCCCATTCGCGGCCCTGGACGATAAAATATTCTTCCACCATATTGAAACTGGCGGCCAGCGGGCCGGATGCGCCGTTCGGGCGCAGTGCCATGTCGACGCGGAAGGTGAAGCCGTCTTCTTCGATTTCCGAGATTGCATGAATCAGTTTTTTACCCAGCCGGATAAAAAACTCGTGATTGGATAGTGGCCGCTGTTCTGGCGTGGTGGTGCGGGTTTCGCCGTCTTCCGCATACACGAAGATGAGGTCGATGTCGGACGAGACATTGAGTTCGGCACCGCCCAGTTTGCCCATGCCGAGCACGATCAATTCCTGCTCGGCAGCGGAATCCTCGCCAACCGGGCTGCCGTGCAGGGCGACCATTTCCACCATCAGCGCGCCCAGATGAGTTTGCACCGCAAACTCAGCAAATTCGCTCATTGTTCGGACAACTTCGTCCATGTCCGCGGCGCCATTCAAGTCGCGCTCGATCAGGGTGGCGATAACCAGGTTACGCAAGCGGCGCATCGCGCGCGGCAGCGGCATGCCGGCCGCTGTTTCCTTGTGTAATATCTGCACAAAGCTGCTTCGGCTTAAGGGAAATTCGGCGATACTGGCGACCAAACCAGGGCGTTGCGGGTCGGCGCTCTGCCAGCGGTCATAAAATCGGGACGCTGCGGCACTTCTTAATAAGGATGTGGTCATAAAGTATGGAAGTAATTTAAAGAACGTGGAGCAAATACGCACACCATTTGCACACGGTTCTAGTCTGTTCGCAGCCATCATCGGATACCTGATGATCCTTATCGAAGCGTGGCAAGCGGCCGTTTTTGGCTATCATGCAAGTCTGCGCATTTTACGCCGAGTCTTTTTTGTATAACCGTTAATGACCACTGATCAATCATCTCCTGCCGGCCCTCGCACCCGCTGGTCCCGGCACTGGTGGGCAGCGCGTTTGGCCTATGCCAAATTTAATGCGCTGTCGCACCATGCGCTGCGCTGGCTGATGCGGCTGCTGGTACTGGCGTATTTTATCTTTTGTGGTCTGTTTCTGACCTTGCGTTACGCGGTACTGCCGAATATCGATAGTTACAAGGGCGATATCGAGCGCATGGTCAGCCAATCGGTCGGTCGGCCGGTCACGATTGCCCGGGTGTATGCGTCCTGGCATGGCTTGCAGCCGTATTTGTCGCTCAATGACGTGGCCGTTTTTGATAAGGATGGCCGGCAAGCGCTGTCGCTGCCCAGCATTTCCGCCACTTTTTCCTGGTGGTCGGTCATGGCGGGAGAGGTGCGTCTGGCCTTGCTGGAAATCAATCGTCCCGATCTGGACATCCAACGTGCGGCTGACGGCAGCCTGTATGTTGGCGGAATTTTTGTCGATACCAGCAAAAGCGCTGATAAACGGGGTGCCAACTGGTTGCTGGCGCAGAGCGAGATCGTGGTGCATGAAGGACGTCTACGCTGGAATGACAAGCAGCGCGGCGCGCCGGAACTGATCCTGGCGCACCTGAATTTCAGATTGCGCAATCAGGCGCGGCGTCACCAGTTTGGGCTCCGGGCTGCGCCGCCTGTGACGTTGGCAGCGCCGATTGATGTGCGTGCCGACTTTGTTCATCCGTATTTTTCCCGCAATATTTCGGATGTGAAGCGCTGGAATGGCGTGTTATTCGCCCATGTCGCCAACACCGATCTGGCGGCTTGGAGTGCCTATGCGGAATATCCGATCGAGGTAATGCAGGGCTCCGGTGCGGTGCGCGCCTGGCTCCATTTCAATCAGGCCAGAGTTGCTGACTTTACTGCCGACCTGACGTTATCGGAGGTGTCGGCACGTCTGCGCAAGGACTTGCAGCCGTTGAACCTGACGCAGCTTAACGGCCGTATTTTCGCGCGCGAAGAATTGGCTCCTGCTGCCGCCGTGAATGCGCCGGCGCTGGGCGCACGCGCGCATACATTTTCAGTTTCCCAATTTTCGCTGACGACCAAGGAGGGTTTGCACCTGCCGGCGACTACCATCAGTGAATCGTATGCGCCAGGAAAAAACGGCAAACCGGACAATACCAGCGTTAAGGCGCAGCGCTTGGACTTGCAGACATTGGCCAATTTCGCCCAGCGTTTGCCGTTGTCGCCAGCGCAATTGCAAATGCTGTCGGATTTCGCACCACGCGGCGAGTTGCGGGATTTTTCAGCCCAATGGACCGGCGCTTACCCTGAAATCGCCGCTTATGCGGTCAAAGGGCAATTCGTCGGCTTGTCGCTAAACGCCCAGCCGGCGCGGGAAGCGCGAGCAAAAAGCGCAACGGTGCCGGCGCAGGCGGCGGTTCCAGCGATTCCGGGTTTTGAAAACCTGACCGGCCAGCTCGATGCCAACGATAAGGGCGGTAATTTTTCGCTTGATTCGAACCGGCTCCAACTGGCCTTGCCGGGTTATTTCACCGAACCAATGGTACCGATCGACCAATTGAAGATGCAGGCTAGTTGGGCCTTCCAGGGTAATGATCAATTACTGTTCCAGATAGACAAAATGAATCTGGCGCAGGATGGCATGGTTGCTACTTTATCGGGCAAGCACCTGGTGCCGCTGACGCACCAGCCCGGCAAGCCGCTGGGCGAGATCGACATCAGCGGCAAGGTTTCCGGCCTTGATGTGCGGAAAATTGGCCAGTATCTGCCGCTGCAAACGCCAGCGCATTTGCGCACATGGCTAGTCGGTGCGCTGCAAGGCGGCCATGCCGATGCGGTCACGATCCGGCTTAAGGGCGATCTGGCGAAAATGCCGTTTCGGGCCGAACAAACAGCCGGCAATGCGACAAATCAGCCGGATGAAATTTTCAGGATTGCCGGCAAGATCGTTGACGGTCGGTTGAATTTTGCTCCCGGATTTTTCGGCAGGGATGGCAAATCCCCGCAGTGGCCGGAACTTGAACAGATCCAGGGTAGTTTCGTGTTCGACAATACCCGCATGGAAATTCGCAGCGATTCGGCTAAAACGCATGGCGCTGCGCTGTCCGGCGTGAAGGTAGTGATTCCTGATTTGCTGTCGAACGACAGCATGCTGGAAGTCGATGGCAATGCGGCCGGCTTGCTGCAGAACTATTTCGACTATGTCAACAATAGTCCGGTCGCCGGCTGGATCGATGATTTCACCGCCGAGTCAAAAGGCGGCGGTACAGCCAAATTGGCGCTGAAGCTGCGATTGCCGCTGAAACGGCTGTTGGAATCGAAAGTCAACGGCACCCTGCAATTGAACGGCAATGCGGTGTCGCTGCAGGAAGCTATTCCGGCCTTGTCAGTGGCGAAAGGCAAGCTTGAGTTCAATGAAAAAGGCTTCAACCTGAACAGCGTGAGCGCCAATCTGCTGGGCGGCCCGGCGGTCGCATCCGGCGGTACCCAGGCCGATGGCAACATTCGCATCAAGGTCGATGGCAGCGTGTCCGCGCCCGGCCTGCGTAAATCGTATCCGAATCCGGCGATCCAGGGTCTCACCCAGCGCAGCGCCGGCAGCACCCGCTACAGTAGTGTTATCACGGTCAAGGACCGTCAACTGGAGTTACTGGTCGAATCCGGCCTGCAAGGGCTGGCGCTGAATTTCCCCGCGCCTTTGCAAAAGACCGCAAACGCGATCTTGCCGCTCAAGCTGCATCTCACTGGGCTGCCATCGGACGCCTCGTTGCTGCTGCGCGATCAGATCGAGATATCCCTGGGCACTACCATCAGCGCTCATTACGTGCGCCAGAAGACGCTGGAAAAGCAAGCGCAGTGGCGTGTATTGCGCGGCGGCATCGGCGTCAACGTGCCGCCGCCGTTGCCCGATAGCGGGTTGAGTGCAAACGTTGAATTGCAGTCATTAAATGTGGATGAATGGCAGCGGGTCAGCAGCGAGATTACTGCTGCAGGCAACGCAAGCAACACCAGCCGCGCCGCTGGCGATGCCGGGTCGTCCCAACCGGGCGGTGCGCAGGATATTAGTCAATACGTTGAACCCGATACCATGGCAGCGCGCGCCAAAACCCTGTTTGTGATGGGTAAACGGCTCGATAACGTGGTGGTCGGCGCCTCGCATCAGAAAGATACCTGGCAAGCCAATATCGATGCAAGCCAAGCTTCCGGTTACGTGACCTGGGATTCGACCGCCGGCGCCATGGGCCGGGTGACGGCGCGGCTGGCGACGCTGACTATCCCGCAATCGGATGCTTCTGACGTCGGCAATCTGTTTGAAGACAAAAATACGCCGACGCAAATCCCGAGTCTCAATGTCGTGGCTGAGAACTTTGAACTGTTCAATAAAAAGCTGGGGCGGCTGGAAGTGGTAGCCAACAACCTGGTGGCCAACAATCCGAAAACGCAGGGCATGCGCGAATGGCGCATCAACCGGCTGGCAATCGTCAACGACGATGTCAGCATGAGTGCCGCCGGCAAATGGGTCACTAAGGACGGTCAAAGTAAAACCGAACTGACGTATGCGCTGGATGTGGATAATGCCGGCAAGTTGCTGGAGCGATTCGGCTTCAACGGCGTTTTACGCGGCGGTAAAGGCAGGCTGGATGGGAATATCCACTGGGATGGCATGCCTTTTTCGCTGGATATTCCCAGCCTGAGCGGTCAGATTCATCTGGATATGGCCGCCGGTCAATTTCTCAAGGTCGAGCCGGGTGTGGCAAAATTACTGGGTGTGTTGAGCCTGCAGTCGCTGCCGCGCCGGTTGACGCTGGATTTTCGCGATATCTTTTCTGAAGGATTCGCCTTTGACGGCGTTACCGCGACCGCCACCATACAGCGCGGCGTGGCGAGAACCGATAATTTCAAGATGCGCAGCGTGAGTACCGCGGTATTGATCGACGGCAGCGCCGATATTGCCAAAGAGACGCAAAATCTGCATGTCGCGGTGATTCCTGAAATCAATGCCGGCGCAGCCTCGGTGGTGTATGCACTGGCGGTCAATCCGGTCATTGGCCTGGGTACTTTCCTGGCGCAATTATTTTTGCGTGAACCGTTGGCGCGGGCGTTTACCTACGAGTATCAGATCAGCGGCCCGTGGCAAGAGCCGGTCGTTACTAAAATCGACAACAAAGCCAAGGCCGTCGCCCCCAATAAATGAGGTACCAGCAAATGACACCAGATAATGTTCCCAGCCGAATTTCACCAACCTGCATCGCAGCGGTGCAAATGATTTCGACGCCGCTTCCGGCAGAAAATATTGCCACAGCAGGTCGGTTGGTGGCCCAAGCCGCACAGCAGGGTGCGCAACTGGTGCTGTTGCCCGAATATTGGCCGATCATGGGGATGGAGGAATCCGACAAACTGGCACATGCCGAGTCGGCCGGCAGCGGGCTGTTGCAGGCCGCGATGGCGGAGATGGCGCGCCAGAACGGCGTCTGGCTGGTCGGCGGTACTCTGCCGATGGCTGCACCCGAGTCCGGCAAGGTCATGAATACGACGCTGGTGTTCGATCCGCAAGGTAGTTGCGTTTGCCACTACGACAAAATCCATTTATTTGGCTTTACCAAAGGCGACGAATCCTATGACGAGTCGCGCACCATCGTGCCTGGCGCTGAAGTTGCCACTTTCGTTGCGTCCTTCGGCCGAGTTGGATTGTCGGTTTGCTACGATTTGCGTTTCCCGGAACTGTACCGGGCGATGGGTGAATGCGCGCTGATCGTGGTGCCGGCTGCTTTTACCTACACTACCGGCCGTGCTCACTGGGAAATCCTGCTGCGCGCCCGCGCCATCGAAAACCAGTGCTACGTGCTGGCCGCAGCGCAGGGCGGCCAGCATCCGAACGGCCGCCGCACTTGGGGTCACAGCATGTTGATCGACCCGTGGGGCGAAATCAAGGCGGTGCTGGCCGAAGGGGAGGGCGTGGTGGTGGGCGAATTCGATCCGCAGTTGCTGGCTCGCGTGCGGGAAAACCTGCCGGCACTGCGCCACCGCAAACTCGTTACGCCAGTCTTGTAAAGTTGGGCACAGATATATACACATAATGGTATTTTTAACTACTGCATGTAACATATGCGGCAGATGCATTGTTTTTAAGCATACTCCGCATATTTTAAATTGTTTTAGATGAAATTCGGGCCTGATATCGACGCTGGTGAACGGCCGACACGCGCTACGCCTGCCCGGTGTCGCCATATGTTCTACAATCGTTGCATCTCCAAATCAACTCACGAACCAACATACTGCGCGCCAAGCGCGATTGCGACCGCCCATGAAACCATTTGAACCGAATTTCAGTACCATTGCCGTCGCCCGCGACATTCTGCTCACGCCTTTCGGCCTGGACGAATCCAAACTGATCAAGACCTTGAGCGCAATGTTCACCCATAAGGTCGATTATGCCGACCTGTATTTCCAGTTCACCAAGAGCGAAGGTTGGAGCCTGGAAGAGGGCATCGTCAAGACCGGTAGTTTCTCGATCGACCAAGGCGTCGGCGTGCGCGCGGTAGCGGGCGACAAGACTGCTTTTGCCTATTCGGACGAGATTTCCGAGCACGCATTGCTGGAAGCGGCAGCCGCCACTCGTACCATCGGCCGACGCGGTGCCGGCAAAGTAAAGGTGGCGTCTTCGATGCAACGGGTCGGCGGGCGCGCACTGTATTTGCCGAACGATCCGCTGGCCTCGCTCAAAGCCGCTGAAAAAGTCAAGCTGCTGGAACGGGTTGAACGCATGGCCCGCGCCAAAGACCCGCGCGTAGTGCAAGTAATGGCTGGTCTGGCCGGCGAATACGATGTGGTGCTGGTGGTGCGCAGCGACGGTGTGCTGGCCGCCGACATCCGACCGCTGGTGCGGGTTTCCGTGACGGTGATTGTCGAGCAGAATGGCCGTCGCGAGATGGGTTCCGCCGGTGGTGGCGGGCGCTATAACTATGGCTATTTTAACGATGCACTGCTGGACCAATACGCCACCGATGCGGTTAAGGCGGCGCTGGTGAATCTGGATGCGCGTCCCGCACCGGCCGGTCCGATGACGGTGGTGCTGGCACCAGGCTGGCCCGGCATTCTGCTGCATGAAGCTATCGGCCATGGTTTGGAAGGCGATTTCAACCGCAAGGGTTCCAGCGCGTTTTCCGGCCGCATGGGCCAGCGGGTCGCGGCCAAGGGCGTGACCGTGGTCGATGACGGCACCATCGCCGACCGACGCGGTTCGCTCAATATCGATGATGAAGGCAACCCAAGTCAGTGCACCACGCTGATCGAAGACGGCGTCCTGAAGGGTTATCTGCAGGACACCATGAACGCTCGGCTGATGAAGATGCCGGTTACCGGTAACGCGCGGCGCGAATCATTTGCGCATCTGCCGATGCCACGTATGACCAACACTTACATGCTGGCCGGCGACAAGGACCCGGCAGAAATCCTGGCTTCGGTCAAAAACGGTTTGTTTGCGGTCAACTTTGGAGGCGGTCAGGTCGACATCACCAGCGGCAAATTTGTTTTTTCGGCCAGCGAAGCCTATATGATCGAAAACGGTAAAATCACTTATCCGGTCAAGGGTGCAACGTTGATCGGCAACGGTCCCGACGTGCTGAACCGGGTCTCAATGATTGGCAACGACTTGCGGCTCGACCCTGGCGTCGGGGTGTGCGGCAAGGAAGGACAAAGCGTGCCGGTCGGCGTTGGACAGCCGACTTTGCGGATCGAGGAGTTGACGGTGGGCGGCACGGCCTGAGCCTGTCCATGCGGAGGCCGTGTTGAAAAAGCGCTTGCCAAATCTTGAATAATCTTGATATAGTCAATTTCGATTTAAACAGCACAGTTACAAAACCCCGGCCCATGACTCTCGCACATCCGACCTTTTATTTTTACTTTAGCTATCCCAGCCCAAGGCGGTGGAGAGGCGGAAGGTTCACGTAAAAGCAGCATGACAGGCGAGACCAAACCGAATTTCACAAAAACCGCCTACGCTGGCGGTTTTTTTATGCCTACCCGATATTCATAACCAGGAAAAAACCATGCCACGTACCGATGACTTACGCATACGAGAAATGAAAGAACTAACGCCGCCGTCGCACCTGATTCGTGAATTTAGTTGCTCTAGCAAGGCAGAGACCACTGTCGCCCATGCCCGCGTCGCGTTGCATGGCATCCTGCACGGGCAGGACGACCGGTTAATGGTGGTCATCGGCCCCTGCTCGATTCACGATACCAAGGCGGCGCTGGAATATGCGCAATTGCTGGCCAAAGAGTGCGAGCGTCTCAAAGGCGAGCTGGAAATCGTCATGCGCGTCTATTTTGAAAAGCCGCGCACCACTGTCGGCTGGAAAGGTTTGATCAACGATCCGTATATGGATAACAGTTTTCGCATTAATGACGGATTGCGCATTGCGCGCGAATTACTGTTAAAAATTAATGAATTGGGATTGCCTGCAGGCACCGAATTTCTCGACGTCATCAGTCCACAATACATCGCCGATCTGATCAGTTGGGGCGCTATCGGCGCCCGCACCACAGAATCCCAAGTACATCGAGAACTGGCTTCCGGCCTGTCTTGCCCAGTCGGTTTCAAGAACGGCACCGACGGCAATGTCAAAATCGCGGTGGATGCAATCAAGGCGTCATCGCAGCCGCATCATTTCCTGTCGGTTACCAAAGGCGGTCATTCTGCCATCGTCGCCACCGGCGGCAACGAAGATTGCCACATCATCCTGCGCGGTGGCAAGACGCCAAATTATGATGCGGCCAGCGTGGACGCTGCCTGCAACGACATAGCGGCAAGCGGTCTGGCGCAACGCTTAATGATCGATGCGTCACACGCCAACAGTTCGAAAAATCCTGAAAATCAGGTTCCGGTGTGTGCCAATATTGCCCAGCAAATCGCGGCCGGAGATCATCGCATCGTCGGCGTCATGGTGGAATCCTATTTGGTTGCCGGGCGTCAGAACATGACTCCGGGCAAAGAACTGATCTATGGCCAGTCGATAACCGATGGCTGTATCAATTGGGAGCAAAGCGTGCAGTTGTTAAATGGTCTGGCCGACGCAGTCAAGGCGCGTCGTTTGAGCGAACAAAATACGTAATCGGGTTTGCGGCAGGCATCAGATTATTTTGTGGTTATGGACCTGATGCTCTTTTTGTAGGCGCCGCAACCCGGTCAAGGGGTGACTGATCCAGCGACTGATCCACTCAACGTGTACAGCTTTGGCGTATTTCAGAACCTTTTAGTCAGTGTCATTTTTTCTCCATCGCGGCGCATTTCCATTCGGTTCAGGAAAGACATCCCGAGCAGGGCAAACGGCAGGCTGCCCTGCTGCACCACGGCGTCAACCTGATTCAGTTCGATGCTGCCTACCTTGACCGTATCGAGCTTGATCCGATACACAGGAATACTGCCGTTGGCAGTACTGACCCTACCGCGCTGACCGGATTTGTAATCGATCTTCAAGCGTTGTGCATCCGCTTCGGAGAAGGCAATCATCGTCGCTCCGGTATCGACCAGCATCTGGATAGTGCCGCCGTTGATTTGTCCTTGCGTGATGAAATGCCCCTGGCCATCAGCTTGCAAGATAACGCTGGTTGGGCCTGCAGGCGCGAAGCGGTTGACATGCTGGCCAATGGCAATCGTTTGCTTTTTGTTGTTAACGGTTACGGTCGCGCTGGATTCATCAGCTGCCAACAGCTTGACATCCGCCGTCACCATACTGCCGACTGAAAAAGTTTTCGGCGGGGCGCCATCGATTACCAGCACGGCCTTGCCTGGGAATAACCCGACTACAGCGACATCAGCCGCATAAGAAGTACCAGCCAGAACAACGCATGGCAACAATAAAATTTTTAGGCGCATAGGATGTTTTTATTTCCGGCAAGTCAATGGTTCTGGCGGGTTGGTGCGGTGCTCGAAACCGAGCATGGCCCAATTTTTAATCGCGGAAATTATTGAATTCCAAAGGCAAGTCAGGGACATCCTTGCGCAGCATTGCCATGGCAGCCTGTAAATCGTCTCGCTTGGCGCCGGTAATGCGCACTGCATCGCCTTGAATGCTGGCTTGCACTTTCATCTTGCCATCCTTGATCAGACGCACGATTTTTTTGGCGGCATCGGATTCGATGCCATTTTTGATTTTGATGATCTGTTTTACTTTATCGCCACCGATTTTCTCGATCTTGCCATCATCCAGAAATCGCACATCGACATTGCGTTTAACCAGTTTATTGATCATTACGTCGCGCACTTGGCTTAGTTGAAAGTCCGAGTCTGCGTATGCTGTCAGGTCTCTTTCCTTTTGCTCTATGCGGGCGTCGCTGCCCTTGAAGTCG
Organism: Glaciimonas sp.; assembly: GCA_012927585.1. GTDB lineage: Bacteria > Pseudomonadota > Gammaproteobacteria > Burkholderiales > Burkholderiaceae_D > AVCC01. The sequence continues at coordinate 1,421 of JABBOY010000022.1, read as the reverse complement.
AAGCGGTTGGTGATTTCCTTGTTTGCTTGTTCAAGCGCATTCTTTACTTCAACCATATTGGCTTCAGATACAACATCAAACGATGGCATGATTCTTCCTTTAATTCAATTGCCAGACAAAATTGAATGGCAGTCTTGATCCAGCAATTAGCTGAAATTTTGTGAATCATTTTAGCGGACAAAAATAAGTTGCGACATCCGCTTCCACTTATAATCGGCTCGCTATGACACTCAGTCCCTCTATTCAGTACGATTTTTCCTTGCTACATCACAATACTTTTGGCGTGAATGCCCAAGCTTACGCTTATGTCGAAGTGACATCGCCAGAGATATTCTCATCTATTCGAGGCGACAATGCATTGTCGGCATTGCCGAGATTGATATTGGGCGGTGGCAGCAATATTGTTTTGACGCAGGATTTTGCCGGCCTGGTAATGCACATGGGAATGAAAGGCATCGATATTGTTGCTGAAAATGACGACTTTACCTTTGTGCGCGCCGCCGCCGGCGAGAGTTGGCATGAATTTGTAATGTGGACTCTGGATCGCAAGTTGGGGGGGCTGGAAAATCTTTCCTTGATCCCCGGCAGCGTCGGCGCCGCTCCAATCCAGAATATTGGCGCCTATGGGGTGGAAGCCAAAGATTATATTCACGCGTTGCGCGCTTATGATTTTCAAACCGGCGAAATAATTACATTCCACAACGCCGATTGCCGTTTTGGTTACCGAGACAGCATATTCAAGCACGCCTTGCGGAGTCGCGTAATTGTGCTGGAAGTTACCTTCGCATTACCTAAAAAATGGCAAGTAAATGGGCATTATGCTGATGTGACACGCAAACTTGAGGAACGCGGAGTGCGCGCTCCCTCCGCACGCGATGTAAGCGAAGCGGTCATTTCTATTCGCACCGATAAATTACCGGATCCATCAAAAATCGGAAATGCAGGGAGTTTTTTCAAAAATCCTATAGTTGACGCTAAACAACACGATGCCTTGCAACGCCTGTTTCCCGACCTGGTAAGTTATAAACAGCCAGCCTCAAAATATAAACTTGCCGCTGGCTGGCTGATTGATCAATGCGGATGGAAAGGGCAAGTTCGAGGTGCCGTTGGCGTCTATGAAAAACAAGCGCTGGTATTGGTTAATTTGGGTGGCGCGACAGGTGCTGACATTGTCCATCTGGCCAATACAATACAGGCCGATGTGTTTGACCGCTTTGGCGTGCAGTTGGAGCCAGAGCCTGTATATGTCTAGCTTCAAAAAATTATATTTGGTGGTGCAAGTAATTATTTTTTGGAAGTTCTTGCCCAGTTTTGGCAACGTTTGATATATTGCGGCTCGCCGTTGCGAGGCGTGTGGGAGCGGGTCGTTGAAGTGAACGGTGAGTAGAGTGGAGTGGAGTGGAGTGGAGTGAAAAGAAATA
>JABBOY010000009.1 GCA_012927585.1 Glaciimonas sp. | reverse complement strand
AAAATATACTCTGTTAAATATTGCATGTGTGTCAAGAATGTATTTTAGCGTGGGCGTAGACATTTAGGCAAGCGAATATTGCCACATATCAATACGCGTAATTATTTTTTGCCATTTAACATGCTGAATGTAGGTGCTTGCAAAGCGCAAGGTGGGGCAAATAGTTACAAAACACGCATACGCAATTTGCACAATGCAAAAAATCCCGCCAGCGACAATCCAGCGGACAGCAGCAATGCCGGCCTGAGTCCGCCGCCATCCAATACCAACACGAAGACGAACGGTGCGCAGGCTTGCATGGTACGGGCAAAAAGCGCCAGTTTGCCGGTCAGCGCACCGTAGCCGACCGGCCCGAACAGCGCCAGCGGCAGCACCCCGCGCGCAATCGAAATCATGCCGTTGCCGGCCCCATGTAGCAGTGCAAAACAGGCTCCCGCCAGCGGGACAGCGGCCAATCCGCCTAATCCGCCCAGCACCAGGCACGCCGCCGGATGCAGGACGGTGGCAATGCGGGCGGTGGTGAGCGGACGAATTTTGCTGTGCTGCGTCAGCCCATATTCGGCCAGGCGGGCCGCCACTTGTGCCGGCCCCAGCAGCGTGGCGGCAAACAATGCTTGTGCTGCGGTTGCCCCATTCAGCGACAGCAGCGTCGGCAAATGCACCGCCATGGCCGAAGTCACAAACGCAGTCGCACCGGAAAACAGGCACAGATAAGCGACATCGCGCCGGCCCGGCGCTTGCGGTTGCGCGGTGGCCTCGGGCGACGCCGGTTTTACGGTACACATCAAAATTGGAGTTGACGCTGCATCCCCGCTGCGGCGGTTGCTGGCATAACGGTAATGCAACGGCAACGCAACGCACAGTTGTAGCAAGGCCCACGCCGCGCAACACCAGCGCCAGCCCCAGTGTTCCAGCATCCATGACGACAACGGCCAACCCACGGTGCTGGCAAAACCGCCGATCAGGGTAACGCCGACGATCAAGCGCCCGGCGGATTTGCCATATTGATGCACCAGCGTTGCGAACAGCGTATCGTACAAGCCCAAACCCATGCCGACCCCGATCACGCACCAGGCCGCGTACAAGCTGAAAATGCCACTGGCGAACGCCAGCATTAGCAAACCGCTTGCCAGCGCCAAGTTCGAACACAGCAGCATGCGACGCCCGCCGATACGGTCAATCCGACGCCCGACCAGCGGCCCGATCAGCGCCATCACCACCAGCGACAGTGAAAATGCCGCGAAAAAAATGCCGCGTGAAATTTGCAATTCGGCGGCAATGGCAGTACCCAGGATCGCCGGCAAGTAGGTCGATGATGCCCAGGCCAAAACCTGCGCGGTGCCCAGCGCAAGCAGTTGCACCAATTGACGGTCGGGCCGGCGGGTTATCGGGACGGCGCGGATGGAGGGTGTCATGGAGGTTCGGCAACGATTAGCGGCGAAGCAGCATTATCGCGCCAGTCCCGCTTGTTTGAGAAAAATCGAAATTGGCGGGCCCGACCAGCGTTAGTACGGCGTCACGCAACCTCTTGCAGTTCCTGCCGCTGGAATAGCAGGCCGATCTGCGCACCTGGTTGCAGCAGCAGGTCCGAACTGCGATTGAGCGTATCGACCATTAATGCGCAGCCTTGCGCATCGACGTGATAACGGATCACATTGCCGAGCAGTTGGTGATGGCGCACAGTGGCCTGGCACGGGGCGCTCAAGTGGCTGCCGTAGGTTCGACCCGCTTCTGCAACATGGATCGACTCGGGACGAATTGCCAGTTGCCCTTGTATTTGCAGGCCCAGTAAATCCCTGGCCTGATCAGGATTGAGAAGATTGAAGTTGCCCATGAAGCGGGCTACGAATGCATTCGCGGGGCGGGTATAAATCGTCTCGGCCGATCCATCCTGCACGATACGTCCGTCATGCATCACGAAGATGCGGTCGGACAAGATCAGCGCTTCTTCCTGGTCGTGGGTAACGAAGATGGTAGTCAGTTTCAACTGGGACTGGATGCGCCGGATTTCTTCCCGCAGGTTCTTGCGGATGCGCGCATCCAGCGCCGACAAAGGTTCGTCCAGCAACAGGATGCGCGGGCGCACCACCAGCGCGCGCGCCAGGGCGACACGTTGGCGCTGGCCGCCGGACAATTGATGCACGAATTTATTCTCGTGTCCCTGCAACTCGACCAGGGCGACGACTTCCGTGACACGCTGTTCGATTTCAATCGCCGGCACGCGCTGCATTTTCAGGCCAAAGGCGATATTACCCATCACGGTCAGATTCGGGAACAGCGCATAGCTCTGGAACACCATGCCGATACCGCGTTTTTGCGGCACCACGTGGGTAATATCGTCCCCCGCCACACTGATCTGGCCGTGGTCGACCTCGGCCAAGCCAGCAATGCAGCGCAACAGGGTCGATTTTCCGCAACCGCTGGGGCCGAGCAGGGTAATCAGTTCGCCCTCTTCAATATTGAAATTGATCTGCTCAAACACCTTCGTCTTGCCGAAGTTTTTGGATAAGTTCGTTACAGTAAGAAAACTCATGACTTTGTCCTATCGGCTCAAGCGAGTAGCGATCCAGGTCACCACCAGCGTAAACATAAAGTAGCTCATCACTACCGCACTGGTGAAATGGCCACTGGTCATGCGCATGTTGTAAAGGTAAACATTCAGCGTTTCGTAACGGTTGCCAACCAGCATGTTGGCGAACACGAACTCACCCAACAGGAAGGAAAACGATAGAAACAACGAGGCCATCAAACCCTTGCGGATATTCGGCAAAACCACCCGCAAAAAGGCAGAGCTGGTGCTGGCACCCAGGAGATGCGCCGCATCCATCAGGTCGCGCACGTTTAAACCTTGCAGACCATTGGCTAGCGCCCGATACATGAACGGCAAGACAATCGTGAAATAGCAGCCGATCAAGACCCACGGCGTGCCAATTAGAGGCAACGGACCATCGGCATAGATCTGCAACAAGCCGACGGACGACACCACCGGCGGCACCGCGAACTGGATCAGAATCAGGATGCCCATCCAGCGATCCAGCTTCGGAAAATAATAGAACACGACAAATGCGGCCGGCACAATGATCAGGGTACCGAAGATCAAGGTTGCCGCAGCGATAAGTAAAGAGTGCCCAAACGCAGTCAAAAAACGCGGCTCCTGCCATAACGTCAGATACCAGTCGAGCGTCAAGCCATCGGGAAAAATCGTCGCGCCCCAATGCCGCGAGAACGAATACAACAGCGTAGCCAGCACCGGGATGCTCAACAGCGCAATCAAGCCGGCGACAACGCAACGGTGATAGTGTTTAGCGTGCATGGTAGCTTCGCTTCAATAACAATTGATTGACTGCCACCAAGATCACCAGCAATCCGATCATGAGTACTGAAAGTGCTGCCGCCAGATTGGGTTCCAGGAAAATATCCCCTGCCACCAGACTGGAAATGCGAATGGTGACCAAGTTGTAATTGGAGGTCATCAGCGCATATGCGCTTGCATATGCGCCCATCGCATTGGCAAACAGCAGTATGAAAGTACCTAGCACCGCCGGCAGTATCACCGGCAAGGCGATCAGACGCCAGTATTGCAAGCGGGACGCGCCCAGCAACGCGGCTGAGTCTTGCCAGTCGTCATCCAGCGCATCAAAGGCGGGATACAGCAACAGCACCGCCAGCGGCACCTGGAAATAGGTGTAGATCATGGTCAACCCGGCGCGCGAGTACAAGTTATAGTCACCCCAGACGCCCCATTCACGCAGCAGCAAGGTCACCGCGCCATTCGCGCCCATGATGATGATGAAGGCAAATGCCAGCGGCACGCCGCTCAGGTTGCTCGCCATATTGGTAAACGCCACCGTCATGTCGCGCAAGCTGCCATCGACCCGCTTGAGTGAGGCGGCACTGAGCAGTGCAATCAGCAAGCCGATCACACTGGACCAGACGGCAATCCAGAGGCTGTTGCCAAAGGCTTGCCGGTAAAACGGCGAACCCAGTATTTCGGCAAAATGCGCCACGGACCAAAGTCCATCGACCTTGACGCTGTTAATTAAAACCCAGAGCGTCGGCGCCAATGAAAATAGCATCAACACCAGCAGCAGCGGCAATAGCAGCAATGCCGCGCGCCAATGATGCAAGCGCGGTGCGCGGCGCGCAGCGCCAGGCACTGACGTTGCCGGCACATTTGAAGAAGACTTCATGCGGCAAGTAATTTCTTGTTTGAGGTTTTTTGATGGGCGACGCCGAGCAATTCTGCGATCACACCGCATAATTCAAGCTGGCGCGGCTCGGCCTTGGGGTCATGACTGAAACGCTGACCGATCACGAACAGCGGCACTTGCCGTTCTTCCGGCAGCACCCCGCGGTGGGTATGGTCCTTGTTCATGCCGTGATCGCTCGTCACGATAATCTGGTAGCCCTGCTCGATCCAGGTCGGCAGATAGGCCGACAGGGCATTATCGAAGCGCCGGGCGGTATTGCGATATTCGGCGCTATCCAGGCCGTGACGATGGCCCGCATCATCGGTGTTCATCGGATGGATCAGCAAAAAATCAGGATCATGCCGGCGCCGCAGGATTTCGCCATCCAGCAGCAGATGATCGTCAGGATAACTGTCAACGTGATAAAACACGCCGTATTGTATCGGCAGACTGTCATCATCGGTAAAACGGTCGCGCACCGCCTCGTAGGGAGCTCGGTTATACAGTTCGCTGACCCAGTGATAAGCCGCCGCGGCGGTCTTTGCGCCGGCCTTGCGCGCCAGATGAAAAATGCTCTCTTCTTTCGACAGACGCACCACATCGTTATGCACCACGCCGCTGTCGACCGGACGCACCCCGGTCAAGATGCATTCGTACAAAGGACGCGACAGCGATGGCAATTCACACTCCATCCGATACAGGCTGGCGTGACCGGCTTCGCACAATCCCTGCAGGTAGCCCATGCCATCATGGGCTACCTGCCAAGCTAGGCCATCGATCACCACCAGGATAACCTTGCTGTGCATGCTGTCCTTATTTGTTGAACATCATGACTTGCTCTTGCCATTGGCGCGGCAGGGCCTTGGTGGTTGCTTCCCATGCCGCAAAATCATGGATTGGCTTGGCGTTACGATACTGCGCTTGCGGCAGCATCTTGGCTTTCACGTCTTTCGGCATGACAACGGAAGTACGGATCGGACGTGCATTGCCGCGGGCCAGGTTGATCTGACCGGCATCGCTAAAAATATATTCGCGTGCCAGTTTGGCGGCGTTCGGATGCTGCGCGTATTTGTTGATAATCGTGGTGTAGCCGGCAACCACTGAGCCGTCCTGCGGGATCGCCACCGTGAACAAGGTCGGGTCGATCTTGTCGCGATAACTCAGCGCGTTGAAGTCCCACAGCAGGGCGACTTCGATTTCGCCTTTTTCCAGATTGGCGATGCTGGGGTTAGCCAGGGACAGACGCCCTTGTTTAGCCAGTTCCGCAAACAATTTGTAGGCAGGTTCCAGGTTCTTCTCATTGCCGCCCTTGGCAATGGCCGCTGCCAGCACCGCGCTATTGGCCTGGGATGCAACTCCGACTTCACCCACCGTGACTTTGTAGGTGCCGGTCAGCAAATCATTCCAATTCTTGGGAGGGTTCTTGACCAGCTTGTTGTTGCTGATGAACGACATGGTGCCGGTGTATGCCAGCATCCAGTGACCGTCGGTATCTTTGGCCCATGCCGGAATTTCATTCCAGGTGGTCGGCTTGTAAGCCTGCGTCACGCCTTTGCTGACGGCGATTGGGCCGAATGAGTGGCCTACATCGCCAATATCGGCGGAAGCGTTGGATTTTTCCGCATCGAACTTGGCGATCTCCTGGGCCGAACTCATATCCGTATCCTGATGGCCTACGCCAAATTTATCCTGCATCTGGGCCCAGGTATCTTTCCAGTTGGCCCAGTCGGAAGGCATGCCAACGCTATTGACGACGCCTTCTTTTTTTGCGGCAGCGGTTAGTGCAATCAGACTTTGCTGTGCATAGGCACTGGTCACGGCAACTGCCAACACGCTTGCGGCCAAACTGTTTAGTAGCATTTTTTTCATGGAAAGACTCCTCTGGTATAGTCCAATTTAAAATAATCAGAAGTAATAATACACAGTAATAATTACCGCAATGTGACATTTTTGCAAGGCACTAATTATGCTGCATCAGCCAGAAAATAAGCCATTGATTGCGATAAGATGAGCGCCTGAAAAATTTACCATGCTTTCATTTTGATAGAGAAAGTTCCCACGCAGGCTGCCGCCATCCGTCAAAGTCTGGTCGCCCAGATCAGTACGGGCAGCCTGGCCGCCAGTGCCAAACTGCCTTCAGAGCGCGACCTTAGCGAGCTGTTCTCGACCACCCGCATCACGGTCAAGCAAGCCTTGCTCAGGCTGGAAGCGGAAGGCTGCATCTACCGTGAAAACCGGCGCGGCTGGTTCGTCACCCCATCCCGTCTGGAATACAACCCGATCACCAAATCGCATTTTCACCTGATGGTGGAAAGGCAGCAACGCAAAGTCGTCACAAAGGTTATTTCGGCTAGCACAGAATTGGCCAGTCCCGAGCTGTGCCACAAAATGGCTCTGCCGCCCGGCAGCAAATTGCATCGGATCCGACGCCTGCGTTATGTCGATAACCGCGCCGTCATGTTTGTTGCACACTACCTGAAACCCGGTATTTTTCCGGGCATATTGGAGCGGGATCTGTCCCAATCGCTGACCCTGATTTATCAGAAATATTACGGCATCCAGTACGGCCGCTCCAGTTTTGACATCTATCCAACCGCAGCCTACGGTAGCGTGGCGAGCCATCTCAATCTGGCAGAAGGCAGCCCGTTGCTGCTTATTACCAGAATCAACTACGATCAAACCGGGCAGATCATTGACTGCGACCGCGAATTCTGGCGTCACGATGCAGTACGGATTTCTGTCGATAGCCAGATACTCGCAACTGACATCGCTCGACTGTCAACAGAGGCCAACTAAAACTAAGCACGGTGTCCCCTTGAGCGGAAATACTTGGTAGCCGGGGCAATAACCTGTAGTCCGGCATCTTTTTTGGTCGCATGCGCGTGGCCGTACTTGACATTGGAAAATGCTGACTATCCTTGATAATTATGACAAAAATTTCACAATTCTTTTACTTGACGGCACTAGTATGCATGGTTAGAATTCGCCTGTTTTCATTTTACGGGGTTCCACGTGAGTGCTTGTTCTAGTGACAGTAGTCGATTACAAATCGACGATTAGCCTTAGCAAGACACGGACTCTTTTTTGCCCGCCTTGCCAAAGCAAGGTGTGGTATCAAATGCGGCATAGCAGTTCCTCGCCGCGGACATCTCTCAATCGTTATTAGTAATTGGCTACTGACCGACTGTATGGCTTTGGCGTAATGCCAACCATCTTGGCGCAAGTCTCGCCTGTACTCCCTGTTGACCTAGGAGGCGGTAATGACCTTGCATGACTTTTCGCTGCACGTAGAAGTAGCGCGTTCTTTTGGCGCAGCGGTTTCGGCTGCCCACGCCGACCGGCCAATGATCATCGAGAATGCTGGCATCGTCGATACAAGAACCTGTCCACTTGAAACCTGGCTTCAGATAAACCGCGATAGCACTGCATGCTGGGCGATCCACGCATCCAAACTCAGCGGCCAAAAAATTTACCGGCGTCAAACGCACTAGCTGTGCAAGAAGGAAAATCATGAACCTATTCAAGAATCTGTTTGAAGTCTTTTTGCGCAGCCGGCACACGGCGCGTCATTTCGGTCGGCGCCCCCTGCTGGATTTATCGTCGGGGCCAAGCGTGTCGCGTACTGTCCCGGATCACCTTGCACATGAACTGCTGCGCGCATCCAGCGAAGACCCTGCGGCGGTTCTGGTTCGACTCAAGGCGCACGAAGATGGCTTGAGCAGCGCGGAGGCAGCAACCATTCGTGCTCGTGTTGGCCCCAACGAGGTGGAGCACGAGAAGCCGTTGCCATGGTGGCTGCACTTCTGGTATTGCTACAAGAACCCGTTCAACTTGCTGCTGACGGTGCTTGCGGCGGTTTCGTATCTCACCGAAGACTTCAAAGCGACCATCGTGATCGGTACGATGGTGGTGTTGTCGACGCTCATCCGTTTCGTGCAGGAGGGGCGCTCGAACCGCGCTGCCGAACGCTTAAAAGACATGGTGAGCAATACGGCAACCGTAATCCGCCGCGACCTGTCCAGCGAAGTTGCCCAGGATGCCGAACGCTACTTCAATGTTCATTTGCATACTCGTCCGCCCCAGAAACTTGAAGTTCCCATCAAGGAACTGGTGCCGGGTGAACTCATCGTGCTGTCGGCTGGCGACATGATCCCAGCCGACTGCCGAGTGCTCGTCGCCAAGGATTTGTTCATTAGCCAAGCGGCAATGACCGGCGAGTCTTTGCCGGTGGAGAAGTTTGTCGATCGCCATCACAGCGTTGGAGAGAACCCGCTGGAACGGGATAACCTTTTGTTCATGGGCACCAATGTTGTGTCCGGTGCGGCCACGGCCGTGGTGCTGACCACGGGTAACCGCACCTACTTCGGCACCATTGCTACGCGGGTGACCGCCACCAACCGCGCCCCCACTGCCTTCCAGGTAGGCGTCAACAGCGTGAGCTGGCTGTTGATTCGCTTCGCACTGGTGATGGCGCCTCTTGTGCTGCTGGTCAATGGATTCACCAAAGGCGACTGGACCGAGGCATTTCTGTTTGCGCTGGCGGTCGCGGTGGGCCTTACGCCCGAGATGCTGCCAATGATCGTGACCTCGACGCTAGCCAAAGGCGCTGTGCTGCTGTCGCGCAAGAAGGTGGTCGTAAAAAGACTAGACGCGATCCAGAACTTCGGTGCGATGGATGTTCTGTGCACAGATAAAACCGGTACGCTCACCCAAGACAAGATTTTCCTGGAGCGGCATACCGACGTGTTCGGCGCGGAGTCCGACGATGTGTTGAAATTTGCCTTCCTGAATAGTCATTACCAGACCGGCTTGAAGAACCTGCTCGACCGGGCGGTGCTCGACCATGTGGAGCTGCAGACCGAGCTCAAGCTGGCGCAGGACTATGTGAAGATTGATGAAATTCCTTTCGATTTTCAGCGCCGCCGCATGTCGGTGATCGTGAGTGAACGGAACGATCACCACGAGCTCATCTGTAAGGGAGCTGTCGAGGAAATCCTTTCGGTATGCACCCGCGTTCAGCAAGGCGACCAAACGGTAGCTCTCGACGAAGCCATGCTCAAGCGCGTACTGTGCATTACGCACGATCTCAACGAAGAAGGCCTTCGCGTAGTAGCTGTGGCCGTCAAGGAAGTCCCGCCGAGCAAGTTGGTTTATGCGCTGGCAGATGAAGCCGAGCTGACCTTGATAGGCTACGTTGCCTTCCTCGATCCGCCCAAGGAATCGACTGCGCCAGCACTGAAAGCACTTGCCATGCATGGCGTCACGGTCAAGGTGCTAACAGGAGACAATGAACTCGTTACGGCCAAGATTTGCCGCGAGGTAGGCTTGACGGTGGCCGGTGTTGTGCTTGGCTCGCAGATCGACCGTATGAAAGACGATCAGTTGGCCAAGGCGGTGGAATGCAATACCGTGTTCGCAAAATTAACGCCGCTGCACAAAGAGCGGCTGGTGCGCGCACTGCGCGGCAATGGCCATATCGTGGGATTCATGGGCGATGGCATCAATGATGCGCCAGCACTGCGCGCCGCCGATATTGGGATTTCAGTGGATTCCGCCGTGGATATTGCCAAGGAGGCAGCCGACATCATCTTGCTGGAAAAGAGTCTGATGGTGCTGGAAGAGGGCGTTATCGAAGGGCGCAGAACCTTCAGCAACATGCTGAAATACATCCGCATGACCGCCAGTTCCAATTTCGGCAATGTGTTCTCGGTGCTGGTAGCCAGTGCCTTTTTGCCCTTCCTGCCGATGCTGCCGCTGCAACTGCTGGTGCAGAATTTGCTGTATGACATTTCGCAGATCGCGATTCCGTTTGATAACGTCGATGATGAACTGGTAAAAAAACCGCTGCAGTGGAACCCGGCTGACATCGGGCGCTTCATGGTGTTTTTCGGCCCGATTAGCTCTGTGTTCGACATCGCCACCTACTGCTTGATGTGGTTCGTATTCAGCGCCAATACGGTGGCGGAGCAGACCTTGTTCCAGTCGGGATGGTTCGTGGTGGGCTTGCTGACGCAGACGCTGATCGTTCACATGATTCGCACACCCAAGCTGCCGTTCATAGAAAGCATCGCCTCTTGGCCTCTGTTGGGGATGACTGCCGTCGTCATGGCCGTCGGTATTTACTTGCCAATGGGGCCGCTGGCTGAATATTTCAAACTAGAGAGCTTGCCTCTGTCGTATTTCCCGTGGCTAGTGGGTATTTTGCTGTGCTACGTTGCACTTACTACTGCCATGAAACGGTTTTATCTTCGCAAATTCGGCTGGCAGTAATGTCGGTCACCTGATTTTTTTGCAAGAAGTGCACTTAGGTGACGGCACTTTCACGGCCAGCCTCCTTGGCGGGCTGGCCGAATCTACGGCCCTGATCGTCAAGGTGTTCTCAAATGCCTTGACTGACTATCTTGGTTCATTGTGTCATCGCGCGCCGCCAGGTCAGCCTTGGCGCCTGTCAGGCGGTTCGGCTGCAGCCTTTAAATGAGGGCTGTATGCGAGATAATCTGGCGTCGTTCAATTTCAAAAAACCATGTCACGCTTCATCATATGGATTAGCCAATGAAAACCGAGGCCAATTATTAACGTTCGGTGCCGGGCCGCAAGTTCCGCCTTCAGCGCATCTTCCCTACATCTAATACTATGCATTGTATTTTTAAATTATCATTATAATAATGCGGAAGATCTATCGTTTATAGATATACTCCTAATAAATACAAAATTATAGAATGATCCGCGCAAGCACGGCACGGGCTCGAATGCCTTTATGCTAGCCTTGCCGCTGGATCATTCACTAACAGCCATGTACACCCAATTCTTCAACTTGCATCAAGCACCGTTTTCGATCGCCCCTGACCCGCACTATCTGTTCATGAGCGAGCAGCATCGCGAGGCGCTGGCGCATTTGCTGTATGGCGTTGGCGGCGGCGGCGGGTTCGTCTTGTTGACCGGCGAAATCGGGGCCGGCAAGACTACGATTTGCCGCTGCTTCCTGGAACAGATTCCCTCCGGCTGCAATGTAGCCTACATCTTTAACCCGAAGCTGACGGTGCCGGAGTTGCTGCAATCGATCTGTGACGAATTTGGCATCGGCATCGGCTTGCGGCACAGTACCGGCGCCGATGCAGCATCGGTCAAGGATTACGTCGATGCACTCAATGCCTATTTGCTGGCGGCCCACACCGAGGGTCGCCACAATGTCCTGATCATCGATGAAGCGCAAAGCCTGTCGGCTGGCGTGCTGGAACAATTGCGGCTGCTGACCAATCTGGAAACCAGCCAAAGCAAACTGCTGCAGATCGTCCTGATCGGCCAACCCGAGTTGCGCAGCATGCTGGCTCGGCCAGAGCTGGAACAATTGGCCCAGCGCGTGATTGCCCGCTACCATCTGGGGCCGCTGACAGCGCCGGAAACCGCGCGCTATATCCGACATCGGCTGGCGGTGGCCGGCATGCTTGACGCTACGGTATTTCCGCCGCCAGTGATGCAGCAGATACATCGCCTCACGCACGGGGTGCCGCGCCGCATCAACTTACTGTGCGACCGCGCCCTGCTGGGCGCGTATACCGAAAACAAACACACGGTCGATCACGCGATAGTCAGGCAGGCGGCGCGTGAAGTATTCGGCGATTTTGCGGTAGCGACAGATGCAGCATTAGCACCTGCCATCCGCCCGGCCTTGGTCTGGTTGATGGCGGGCACCATCATCTTGGTCGCTTTGGCGTTGGGCTGGAATCTGCGGCAAGAGCACAGTACGCAAGGCCAGCAAGATAAGACCACTCTCGCCAAAACCAGTCAGACCCCACCCGCCGCAGCGGCGTCGCTGCAGGTCGAGGCCGGTTGGCCGGATCGCAAGGACGCGTACCGGCAACTGGCGCAATTGTGGGGCTTTACATTGAGGCAAGGGCCGCCCTGCCAAGCCGTGCTGCAACAGCGCGTGGCTTGTCATGTTGCCAGCGGGATTGGATTAGCCGCATTGGCGCAGCTCGATCGCCCTGCGATCCTGACCCTGCAGGATCAAGACAATACGAGTTCAGTCTATTACGCGTTGCTTACCGGGCTGACACCAGACAGCGCTACCTTACGCACTGGCAACGGCAGCAAAACCGTACCGCTGGCGGCATTGGAGGCGCAATTTCACGGCCAGTTGGTGACCTTCTGGCGCACCCCGACCGTGCGCGATATCGCCGGCATGGCATTTGGCCCGGGCACGCAAGGTGCTGAAGTCGATTGGATCGCCGCCAGACTGGCGCAATCGGAGCAATCGCCACCACCGGCCGGCCAGGTATTCAACCAGGCCCTGACGCTCCAGGTGCAACAGTTCCAGCGCACCCATGGCTTGGTTGCCGACGGCATAGTCGGCCCCATGACCTTCATGTACCTCAATCGTGCCGCCGGCATTGAGGAGCCGCGCTTGCACCAGGCTGGCGTCGCCACTGCGGAGTCGGGAAAATAATGTCTTACATTCTGGATGCCCTGAAAAAGGCTGAAGCGCAACGCACGCTGGGTGCGCTGCCGAATATTCATGCGCAGGCGGTCCTCGCCGCCACCTCCGATGACCGCACGCTGCTTTGGCTGCGCGCAGGGCGCTGGGGTGCGCTGACCGCAATCGTCCTGATGCTGGTCGCGCTGGCCTGGTTTCGGCCCTGGCAGCGCGGCGCTGTATTACCTGAAGCAGCGCCCAGCGTGCCGCCGCAATCCGCTGCGCCGGCAGCATCGGTTGCGCCGGCAGTGTCGCCACCTGTGCGCGCTGCGCCGTCCATGCCTGAAGCTGTACCGCCGGAAGCAAGCAAGCCGAAGGCCGCAGCCGGCAGCATGCCAGCATCGCGGCCAAAGCAAGCGCCGGCTGTAGCCATCACCCCAGCCGCCAAAAAACTGGCACCGGCACCGGCGCCGCTTGCCGATGCGGCCGACCCGGAACTGCAGACACTGCGCGAATTGCCGCCCCAGATACAAATGAAGATTCCGCCACTGGTCATCAGCGGCTACATCTATTCCAGCAACCAGGCTGAACGTTCGCTGTTGATCAACAACCAGTTGCTGCGCGAAGGCGATACTGTCGCACCCGGTTTGATCCTGGAAAAAATGCTGCGCGGCGCAGTGGTGCTGAATTACCAGGGATATCGTTACCGGATGCCGTATTGATTGATGCTGAATACGACAGATGCGCAATCGAGCGCATTTGCAAAAAATTGATCTACATCATGTATGCGGCAATACCATATCGATAGTATCGTCGTCCATGATTTTCAACAATATTCGCGATATTTACACCGCTAAATAAGCGTATTGATGCGCTTATAGCAGCGTGCAAGGATAAAATTAAGGATGAAATTGTGATACCCGCGTTATCCAAGGCCAATGACTGCAGCACCAATCTAAAAAGCATTATTGCCAAGACTAGCTTGTTCAGAATGCTGGACGAGAAACAGCTTGACGACATCGTATCCAGCACCAGATCCATCCAGGCCAAAGCACATACACCGATCGTCAGTCACGGCGACGCCGCCAATGGCGCGTTCTGGATCGTCTATGGACAGGTCAAAATTGTCCTGCATACCAAGCAGGGCACCGAAAAAATCCTCGAAATCCTGGGTCAGAACACTTGTTTCGGCCTGGGTGAAATGCTGCTGGGGCGCCCGCACATTGCGCTGGTCAAGACCACCACCGAGGCCATGCTGCTGCATGTCGATCGCACTGCGATCATGCGCGTGGCGGCGCAGAATTTCGATTTTTCGCGCGAACTGATGACCTGCGTCGGACGCCAGTTTTATAGCCTGGTGCGCGATATTGAAGCTTATTCGCAAAGCGCCAAACAGCGGCTGGCGGAATACCTGCTGCGGCAAAGCCGGCGTGAAATCAGCGCCGATATAGAACTGGTAGCCAAAAAATCGCTGATCGCCTCGCGCCTCAGCCTGACGCCGGAAACCCTGTCGCGCCTGTTTCACGATCTCTCTGCCGAAGGCTTGATTGCGATCTCCGGTCGGCGCATCAAGATACTCGATTTTGAGCGGATGTCCGCGGTAATGCCGTAATGGCAAAAAATGCGCCGGTCTGGCGCAGTTTCTGCTAAGTTTTCGCGATTTTTCGTTGAGGCCTGAAAATATCGCGGCTGCTTACAATTCCGACCAGTGCAGCGGTTTGCCATTTTGATCGGTCACTTTCAGCATCTCGGCATACACCCTGGCTTGCATCGTGTCTGGCAGGCGCACAAAATCCAGGCCTGTCGCCAGGTGGTCGCCATGCATGAATGCCCAATTGAAAAATTTCAGGGTGGCGATGGCGTTTTCAGGTTTTTGGGCCACCTGGGCAATGATGATGAAAGTGCCCATCGTAATCGGCCAGCTCTCGGCCCCGGATTTGTCGGTCAGCATTTCCTCAAATGCGGCCCAGCGCAGCCAAGTGCTATTTTTTAGCGCAGAAGCAAAGCTCTGCGCGTTCGGCGCAACAAAGTTTCCCTGCCGATTCTTGAGCCTGACGTAGGTCAGCTTCTCTTGCACCACATAGTTGTAATCGACATAACCGATCGCGTTGTCGATCTGCTTCACGCCGGCGGCCACGGCGCTACTGCCTTTGACCGGCACTACGCCGGCCGGCCAGGCGATCGTAAAGCCGCGGCCGAAGTTTTTCCGCCAGCCGGCCTGCATCTTGCTCAAATAATCACTGAAGTTATACGTGGTGCCGGAACCGTCCTGACGCACCACGACTACGATAGCTGCGTCCGGCAGCAGCAGACCGGGGTTGAGGGTAGCTATTGCAGGGGCATTCCAGCGAGTAACTTTACGCGCAAAAATATCGGCCAGTACTTCACCTGTGAGCAATAGCGCGCCTGGCTTGATACCGGCCAGATTGACGACCGGCACCACCCCGGAAATCGCACTGGGAAAATTGATTAACCGGTCTTTTTTAAGGTCTGCCGCAGTCAGCGCTACATCGCTGGCGCCAAAATCAACCGTGCGCTGGCGGATCTGCAACAAGCCCTTCGATGAGCCGACTGGCGCATAGGCAATCTTGACGTTGGTACGCTGCGTGTAAACCTCTGCCCATTTTTCATACAGCGGTTTGGCGGCAGACGATCCGGCACCGGCTATGTCGCCAGCCAGCACGCGATCGGCCGCACACAGAAAAAGTAATGCAAATACAGCGTTTTTGAGGAACATAAAAGACTTGGGCGCAATTGGGCAGCGAGAGCCACATCATGCCAAACAATTGTTACCGGGCAATGAATCCGCGCATTCCGTAGTCGTTACATGAACGATGCGTAGCCATTAGTCACTGTGCTGCAACCAGTCCAGTGCACCCAGTCCGGCTGTGCGGCCGCTGGCAAAGCAAGCGGTCAGCAGATAACCGCCAGTCGGCGCTTCCCAATCCAGCATTTCGCCAGCGCAAAAAATGCCGGGTAGAGCGTGCAGCATCAAAGACGGATTCAGCGCATCAAAGCGCACCCCGCCGGCGCTGCTGATGGCTTCATCCAACGGGCGGGCCGCAGTCAGCGTTAGCGGCAGCGCCTTGATCCTGGTGGCCAGTACCGCCGGCTGGGCAAAATCCTCCTTGCGCACCAGTTCGCGCAGCAGGCCGGACTTGACTCCGGTGATGTTAAGCCGACTTTGCAAGTGACTCGACATCGAGCGCGCGCCGCGCGGCCGGCTGAGTTCTGCGGCGACCCGTTCAGGCGTCCAGTCGGGTGCCAGATCGAGCGTGACGGTGGCGTTGCCGTGAGCGGCAATGGCATCGCGTATGGCGGCTGAAAAGGCATAAATCAGGCTACCTTCGACGCCACCTTCAGTGATCACGAACTGGCCTTTCTTGGGTTGCACTGGTGGGTTGCTATTGGCAAAGCCAAGTGCTACCGAACTCAGCGCAGAACCGGCATACCGACTGCTGAAATGCGTACTCCAGGCACAATCGAAACCGCAATTGGACGGCTGCAGCGGCGCCACCTCGACCCCGCGTGCAGCCAGTAATGGCAGCCATGCGCCATCGGAGCCGAGCCGCGCCCAACTGCCGCCGCCCAGCGCCAGTATCACTGCGTCCGGTTTGATCAGTGTGCTGCCAGCGGCGCTGTCGAAGCGCAGCGCGCCATCAGCATCCCATCCGAGCCAGCGTTGGCGCATGTGAAAGCGCACTCCGGCTGCGCGCAAGCGCTGTAGCCAGGCGCGCAGCAAGGGTGCGGCCTTCATGTCGAGCGGGAAGACACGCCCGGAACTGCCGACGAAGGTCGCCACGCCCAGGCCATGTACCCATTCTCGCAATGCATCCGGCCCGAAAGCATCCAATAGCGGCGCAATCTGCGTTTGGCGCGCACCATAACGCGACAAGAACGCTGCAATCGGCTCGGTGTGGGTAATATTCATGCCGCCTTTGCCGGCCAGCAGAAATTTGCGCCCGACCGAAGGCATGGCGTCATACAAATCAACCTGAATTTGTCCTTTTGCGCCACCCTGGGCCAGCACCTCGGCCGCCATCAGCCCGGCTGGGCCGCCGCCGACGATGGCGACACGGCGTTTGCGAGGGTCGGAACAGATCATAAATTCTTTCGTGTCGTGTTGAATCGGTGTATCGGCGATGGTGTCGTTAGTCGTGTTTTGTGTAACAAAACACAAATGTCATTTGACAAAACAAGTATCGTGTCCTAAACCACAGTCAGGCCAACCAAAAAGAGAAGCTGTCATGACTACTGATATCGCTTATTTTCGCACTGCCCTGTCGACCGGCGCCGAGTTTCAGTGGACGTTATTCTGGAATGGAACCGCTTGGGAAGTTCACGCCTATCGCGATCTGGAGCAAACGCCCTGCCCGTTGCATACCGCGCGCGAAGAAATCCGCGCATTACAGACGCTGGATGCGGCTGCCGGCATCCTCAAAACCCTTGGCGTCGGTAGGTTTTCAGTCGATCAGAATAGTAGCCTGCCGCACGAAGAGCGCGTCCTCGCCGGCGGCAATCAGTGCATCGGCACCTAAAACCAGCCCAGCAATCTGGCCAAGGCCATTACTAAAAAGGCTGCGGTCAGAAAAAAACAAATACGGCGATTGAAGACGAACGAGGGTAGTCTTTGCCGTGCGCGCGCGGAAAAACTGCCGGCGGCGAGGCTGAAGTACAGGCACAGGCAGGCCAGGAAAACCATGCTGGCGACGTCGTACCAAGGGATTGGGGTGCTGTTGATGGGTGGCATAAGCGGGTGATCCGAGGTGAGCAGGCAAGGTCAGTTTTTTTCTGCCGGCGCTGTTGCACCGACACCGGCAACACTGCCTGGCCACAGCAGCTTGCCGTGCGCATCGACTTGCGTCAAGTACAGGCGCAGATCGAATTCATACTGATGGTAGTTCGGCTCCATGTGAGTGCAAAGCTGATAAAAAGCTTTATCGTGCTGGGTTTCTTTCAAGTGCGCCAGTTCATGCACGGTGATCATCTTCAGAAATTCCAGCGGCACTTCCCGAAACAGCGAAGCAATCCGAATTTCGCGTTTGGCCTTGAGCTTGTTGCCTTGTACCCGTGAGACTGCGGTATGCAGACCCAGCGCATGCTGGATGACTTTGATCTGGTTGTCGAACGCGACCTTGGACAGCGGTGCGGCATTTCGCAAAAACGCATTCTTCAGTGCAATCACGTAATCGTATAGTGCGCGGTCGGTGCGCACGTCGTGCAAGCGGCCGTATTTTTGCAGCAGAACCGTGCCCAGCCGATCCTGCGCCAGCAGCGTGCGCACCTGGGTCTTGATGTCATCCGAATAGCCTGCCAGGTATTTCAATGCGTCCATGTGCGGCATCTTTGCTCAACAAACCTCAAAAACGCCGGCGCTGCGGTTTTTGCTTACCTTGTCCCAATCGAATACGCGGCCGTTCATCGCCACATAAACACCGGCTGGCAGCGTTTGCGCCACGCCGATGGCAAAGCCGAGGTTGAACAACGCATCGGAATCGGCAATCTCATAAGGAATCATCGCACCGGTCAGAATCACGGTCTTGTCGAGCGCGGCGGAGCCCAGTACTGCCGCACTTTCGCGCATGGTGTCGGTGCCATGGATGATGACAATCGCGGCTTCGGGCGCTTTCCGACAACTGGCCAGCACGCGTTGGCGGTCGGCGTCTTGCATGTCCAGCGAATCCAGCAGAGGCAGTACTTCGAGGGTGTGCGCTTGCGTCATGCGGCTGCGCAGCAGGGCCGCCGGCAAATGGCTTTCACCAAAGCCGAGTTGGCCGGCAATGGCGTCGTAATGCTTGTCGAAAGTACCGCCGCTGGCAATAATGCGGAGTGTCATGGGATGGCCCGATTAACTGACAATATTAATAATAGTTGGAGTATATGTATTTATGATGCTATTTCCGCATTGTTTATGTGCACACATTAAAAATACCACATAGTGTATGTATTTTTACGCAGTCGGCGCGCGCTTGACGAAAAATAGTGCAGTGCCGACCGCCACCAGCACGCCGCCAAAGAAGCGGTTTTGCCGCCGGACCATGCGCGGGTCGCGAAAAAACCGCTGCATCCCGGAAGCTGCAAAAGCGTAACTATGCATCACCGTCAAATCAATCGCACACATGGTAACGCCCAGAATCAGCAATTGCGGCAGCAGCGGCGCTTGCTGCGAGATGAACTGCGGCAACACGGCGACCATGAAAATGATGCCTTTCGGGTTGGTTGCATTGGTAAAAAATCCGGTCAGGAAGCGGCGGCGCAGGGTTGGCATTGCACTGTGCGGCAGATCTGGCGGCAGCACAATATCGGTCGCGGTCTCTGGGCGCGCCACTACTTTGGCGCGCCATTGGCTCACACCCAGATACACCAGATACAAGGCGCCGATGGTCTTGACCAGATTGAAGGCGACTTCGGATGCCAACAAAATCGAGCCGACGCCAGCTCCGGCAATCAGCAGAATCAGCAGCAAGCCGGCTTGCAATCCAAAAATAGTGGCGCTGGTCTTTTTAACTCCGTAGGACAGGCCGTGCGACATCGACAGCACCGCGCCGGAACCGGGCGAAACGGCGATGATACAGGCGGCAAAAAAGAACGTGATCCAGGTAGCGAAAGTCATATTAGTGCAGTTTAAAAGAAGTGAAAAAAGTATCGGCTGTATCAGCGCCCATGGCGCTGATTGCTCTGCTCGGACCGATCATGACGGCTTGATAAACGCGCTGATCGCGGACGGCGAAATGCGCCAGAAGCCGGACTGATTCCTGACTGCGGCCGACGCTGCCGATAGCGACAATATCGAAGCTGCTACTGGTGTTGGTTGCTTGCTCGCTCTCGACGCTGCCGTTGATGTTGCGCACCAGCGCCAGCTTCATCGCTTGCAGCGCCTTCGGTGCCAGCGCGGCATCCGGCAAGACGACTACGCCGACTGCGAAAGTGACGCCGTCGACCTCGGTTGCAGTCATCGACATCGTGACTTGCCGGCCGTCGAGATCAATCGGACGCGATAGCGTGGACGGCTTGGCCGGCAACAACACTACAAACGGGGCATCGGTGCCTTCCACTTGGCGCCAGTTCAGGCTCGGGCTGCAAGCGGCGAGCATGAACCAAGCCGCCAGTAACATGGGTAGCGTTCGGCGGAAGATGCGCAGGGACGGGGAAAGCGGAAAGAAAAATGAAAACGCAGTCATCAATTGAATCTTGTAAATCAAGCAGGGCGGCGGAAAGTCCGTATCGCCAATATTACCCCAACGATCAGCAGCGCGATGCCTGCCAGTACTTGCACGGATGGCATTTCGCCGCGCCAGAGAAATGCATACGCCAGCGCTGACAGCGTTTCAAACACGATCAACTGGCCGGCCAGCGAAGTCGGCAGGCGCTGGCTGGCATGGTTCCACAGCATGGTGCCCAGCCAAGAGGCGCACAAGCCGATCAGCAGCATCATGCCGATAAACAGCGCCGGACGCGGCCCCAGCGGGAACGCGTAACTGCCGCCGCTGACATGCGCAATCAAGCCATACAGAACAAAGCCCGGCAGCACTACCGGCAACATCGCCAGGCCCTGGGCCGTAGCCCAAGTGGAGGAACGAATCTGCGGATGCGCTTTCATGAAGCGCGCATTATTTATCGGATACCAAGTCCAGGCGGCCAGCGCCAGCAGCGCCAGCCCGCAACCTTGCAAATACTGCGTCAGCGTGTGGCTGTCGTCGAGCCGTTCCAGTTCACTGGCATTCACCAGCAGCAAACCGGTGGCAATTACGGCCAGCGCCGGCAGCAGCCGAGGCCAGGCCACAGCATCCGCAGCGTGGCCCGGCGTGGTATTGGACACAATCGTAATGACCACCGGCAAAGTGCCGATCAGCAAAGTCGGCAACGGCGCGCCGGAAAGCTGAATCGCGCTGGCCAGAGTCGCGTAATACAGTAAATTTCCGACCAACGAAAGCCGGAATGCAACCCCCCAATCGGCCCGCGACAGGGCCGCGATTTGCCTGCGGCCGATCCAGGCCGGTACCAGTGCAATCAAACCAAACGCAATATAACGCCCGAACGACAGCACGATACCGGGATAATCCGGCAGCAGTACCGGGGTTATAAAAACCAGGCCCCACATCAGGCCAGCGCCCAGGGCGCACAAAATACCAACCAACATAAGCAGTACCGCAGAGAATGGTAAATAGCGATGATGCCCGACTTTCGGCGCCGGGTCTTGTAAAAAATTGCCATGGTGAATGGCATTTTTGCAATGCAAAACGTAGCTATAATGCCGCTATGGCGAATTTGTTCAAACCGAGACGACTGACGATATGGATCGCGTGCTTCGCGATACTGCTCAATGCGCTCGCGCCATCCATTTCTTATGCCATGTACGCCATGGCAGCGCCATCGGGAACATTATCCTTTTTGACGGAAGTCTGTACTGCAAATGGCACACAACTGTTCGCAGCACCAGCAGAAAAAGCCATCGAGTCAGCCTTGAAACCGGATGGCGACAAGAAAAAAAGCCTTGCTGCATCCGGCCACTGTCCGTTTTGCTTGACGCACTGCGGCTCCTTCTCCCTGCTTCCAACTGGAGCAATCCGTTTTGCCGTGTCTGCCAAACACGGCCTGCTGCCGCCTTTGTATTACCAATCCCCGCAACCGCTATTTTCCTGGGCAGTAGCCCATTCCCGCGCACCACCTGTTGCTTCCTGATTGACTTTAAATACTGCTGATTTTCCACCAGATGACTGGTGGAAGAGTAGCGGCACGTTAACTTTCAAAAGGAATCAATATGCAAAAATTTATCCTGTTGCCCCTTGTCGCCCTTTGCTTTATTTCTGCCGCGCAGGCGCAGGCGCAGGTCAGAGTCAAGGATGCATGGGTACGCGCCACCGTTACACAACAAAAAGTGACTGGCGCATTCATGCAACTCAATTCGGCACAAGATGCACGCCTGATCGAGGCGCGCTCCCCAGTTGCGGCAACAGTGGAATTGCATCAAATGGAAATGGTCGGCAACGTCATGGAAATGCGTGCCATTCCCGGACTGGATCTGCCCGCCGGGAAAACCGTCGAACTCAGCCCCGGCGCTTATCACATCATGCTCATTGGCCTCAAGGCACAAGTCAGGGAAGGCGACATCATCCCGATCAGCCTGGTGATTGAGGGCAGGGACAAGAAGCGCGAAACCATTGAAGTCAAAGCCATCGCAAAGCCTTTACATCAGGCCAACGGTCATTTGATGCCTGTTCACTAAGTCAGATACACAGTTCAGGCGAGTGCCTAACTGAAGACTGCACTGGCCTGGATCAAACCAATCCATACCAAACTCGGGTACTGCACATACCAAGCAATTAAACAGCAACAAACCCAACAAACTTAGGAAAATCATGATGTTAGCAAAAAACCCAATCGCGCTGGCGGTCACTTTTACCTTGTCTTCGATGTGGCAAACCGCCATTGCACAGAGCAACCCAACGCCAGAACCGCCACAGGCGCCGGTCATGAAGGCGGTCATCGTCAATGCGTCGGCAATCAAAATCGTGGAACCGAACAATTCCAATCTCGACGCCGCGATTCTGGCTCCGATGCGTGCAGCCAGCAGCGATACTGCGCGTCTACTGAGAGACATTCCCGGCCTCAGCCTGTATGGCGCAGGCGGTGTGTCTAGCCTGCCGGCGATCCACGGCATGGCCGATGACCGCATACGCATCAAAGTTGATGGCATGGACCTGATTTCGGCTTGTGCCAACCACATGAATTCGCCACTATCCTATATCGATCCGACCAATGTCGGCAGCATTAAAGTGTTCGCCGGCATTACTCCGGTCAGTGCCGGCGGCGATAGCATCGGCGGCACGATCCAGGTCAATTCTGCAGCCCCCGAATTTGCAAAAGCGGGCGAAGGCACTTTGCTCAAAGGACAAGCCGGTACTTTTTATCGCAGCAATGGGAATGCCAAAGGCGTCAATCTTTCAGCCACGATGGCAAACGAAAATTTGAGTGTGGTGTATACCGGATCAACCGCTGAAGCGGGCAACTATACGGCGGCGAAGGACTTCAAGCCGGCGGCGCAGTCTATTGGCACGCGCTCTTTTCTGGCTGGCGATGCAGTTGGTTCCTCAAGCTATAAATCGGAAAATCAGGCAATCGCAGTCGCTTTGCGCCACGAAAACCATGTGCTTGAGTTGAAGCTTGGGCTGCAGCACATTCCTTACCAGGGCTTTCCGAATCAGCGCATGGATATGACCGGCAATGACAGCGAACAGGTCAATCTTCGGTATACCGGCCAGTACCAGTGGGGCACTCTGGAAGCGCGCGTATATAACGAAAATACGCGCCACAAGATGAATTTTCTCGAAGATAAATTGACGATAAGCAATCCCAAAGGCATGCCGATGGATACCGAAGGGAAAAACACCGGGGCTTTGCTCAAGGCCGACATCGCGTTGTCGGCCCGCGACACGCTCAGGGTAGGTAGCGAATATCAGCGCTATCGCCTGGACGACTGGTGGGATCCGATTTCTGCGGCGCCGGGCATGATGGGCGGCGGCACCTTCAGGAACATCAATAACGGCCGGCGCGACCGCTTCGATGTGTTTGGTGAGTGGGAAGCACATTGGAACCCCCAATGGCAGTCCCAACTGGGAATACGCAGCAGCAGCATGACCATGAACACCGGCAATGTACAGGGCTATAACAACATGGCGGGAATGATGGGTTATGGCAATCCAGCGAATCCCGCCTCAATTCCGGGTGCCTTCAATGCCGCTGATCGCAAGAAGACCGACCACAACATCGACCTGACCGCGCTGGCCCGCTACACGCCGGATGCCGGCAGGACTTTCGAGGCCGGTTTTGCCCGCAAGACCCGTTCGCCGAATCTATATGAGCGTTTTGCCTGGTCGACCAACAACAACATGGTCATGAACATGATCAACTGGTTTGGCGACGCCAATGGTTATGTCGGCAACCTCGATCTGAAACCGGAAGTGGCCAACACCATCAGCGCCACCGCCAGTTGGCACGATGCGGCGCAGGAAAAATGGGCGCTGAATGTTACGCCTTACTACACCCACGTCGAGAATTACATCGATGCGGCCTCCTGCGCCACTGCTGGCAAAACCTGCCCCACGCGGACCGACGGCTTCGTCAACCTCAGCTTCGTCAACCAAACCGCTCGCCTGTACGGCGTCGATGTGTCCGGTTACATCCCTTTAGCTAAGAATAGTAATTACGGCAGCTTCACGGCGACAGGCATGTTGAACACCGTCAACGGCAAAAACAATAGCACCGGCGACAAGCTCTACAACATCATGCCGTTGAATGCGAAATTGGCGGTAGTGCAACGGGTTGGCAATTGGACTAACACCATCGAAGGCCAATTTGTCGATGCCAAGACCAACGTATCGCAAGTCAGGAACGAGCTCAAGACTGCCGGTTACAGCTTGCTGAATTTACGCACCAGCTATGAATGGAAGCAAGTCCGCCTCGATATTGGGGTGGATAACGCGTTGAACAAACTTTATGCATCACCGTTGGGCGGCGCGTATGTCGGCCAAAGACCGATGACATATGGAGTGCCGGTTCCAGGCATGGGGCGTTCGCTATACACGGCTCTGAACGTCAAGTTCTAAGACGTGTAATCCAGCGCGTTCAAAGCATCAAGACAAAATCCCCGGTGCACCGAATTTCGTGCACCGGACATTTTGTTCGGTGCAGGCCGGAGTTAACCCCGACAAGATGATCAGAAAAGGTGGATTTGACATGAAAAAAATATTGCAGTGGATACGTCGTTTCAAACTAGTGGCGGCCATATCTGCTTCACGACACAAGTCGTCGGTGAACCATGATGCGTAACGACCTCACAGACGCAAAAATATCCCCCTTTCATCGTTCCGCAAGTCGCAAACGTTGCCAGCAGCACTTTGAGGCATGTCGAACCAGATCCTTTCATCAAGGCGAACAGATATATTGTGCTCGCGCATCTGGAATCTCCTGGCGTGTAATCAGTGGATCTATTCGGCTCAATCGAATGGCGAATGATGGAGGGATGTTGTTCGCAAATCTAGCAGTGGAAGGTGACGTGATTGGTACCGAGACATTATTAATGGGCCGCTATGAATTTTTGGCCGTTGCGCTCTCCGATTGCGAGCTGGCACCTTGGCCAGAGGGTTCATCCAGTGCGTCCCGGGATTCACTTTTGCACATTCTGGCAGCAGCAGAACGTCGAACTGCGGATGTTGTTGCTTTACGATCCGGGCTTGCAATGGATCGGGTTATCCGGCTAATCGCAATGCTGGCGCAGCGCGATGAACATGCAGACTTCTGTTTTGCATTGCCGAGAGGCCAGGATATCTCAGAAATTACGGATCTGACGAAAGAAACTATTTCCAGGACTATTTCTATTTTGAAACAGGAGGGAATTTTGCGAAAAAAAGTAATTCCCGGTCAATCCATCCATCGAAATTATATTTTCAGCGAACGATAAACTCGATGGGTTAATGGCGCTGGCAAAAACATCGGCGCCACCAAGTCACAGCTAAACTTAGCAAGCTTTCCATGCTAAGGCTTGACCTGCCAGCCTTCAGGGCAGGTGCTTGTGGCGTGCGCTGGACTGTGGTTGGGTAAGACTGTCACCGGAAATATGGCGCGTACCACTTCACAGCCAAGTGAATAAATGTAATTTTGCCATTTAAAGGAATTGCCACCGTACTCTTGAACCTTAGTTTGGACAGGATTGCGGTAGCGTTTGTCGCACGCATTCGGTTAAGACATTGCGCGATAAACTGGTGCGATACAACGTTGCACTGGTTTAACTTTCGGGTGCTGCCGCATTAGTAATCGATATTACGCACCAGTTCCAACTCAATCTTGATGATGTCCGGCTGATATTCGGACAACAGACTCAATCCCGCATATCCTGCACCAAAGTCGTCGATCGCAGTGCGAAAGCCGAATTTCTTATATTCATTAAAAAACTGACTCCGGTTGAACCCCCGTCCTTCAGGGCGGTGCGAAGGAGAAAATTTCCCGGCATCGACCAGGCGATTTCTGACGTAGCGATTTAGGAGAAGATACAAACCCCTTCCAAATCTTATTTACTCGACAGGCCCATTGGCCTGGAGCCAGTCAGTTGCCTTCACCTGTCTCGTTTGCCAAATACAGAGCTTCGCAAGCGTAGCGCCAAGCAACTTTAATTCAAGCTACCTTGAGCGAAGAGCAGGGTGTATGCACAAAAATAAGTAATTTTCCGCATTATTTCAGTGAGCTTTTAAGAATACAGAATAGGGTATCCAGCGTGCGCAGGACGCGCCGCAGTCGATCGCGCCAGGATTGCTGACCCCATCAATGTTCCCGCAGCGCGCGCCGATACTGGATTGCTTCGGCTATGTGAGGGCTGCCGATGTTGGTTTGGCCATTGAGGTCGGCGATGGTGCGCGCTACTTTCAGGACGCGGTGATAGGCGCGGGCTGACCAGTTCAGGCGGATCATGGCGGCGCGCAGCAATTGTTCGGTGGTGGCGTCCGGTTTGCAGTGGGTATCGATCTCACCGGTGCGCATGGTTGCCTTTGCCTTGGCGGCTCAGTTGCCGCGCAAAGGCGTGCTCAACCCGGGCATGTGCGGCGCTTCATGGTTAGCCGTCGGCTCGCGCAAGACTCCCATCAAGCTGCGGCCGAATTCCGGCAATTTTTCCAAAAATAATACGCCGCAATACGCCAGTGAAGTTTCACCGGGACGTGGCATGCTGTCTGTAAAAATCGGAATTAAATAAAAATGTCTGGAGATATCCAGAAAATTTTGGAGCCAATGTAATGAACGTTACAACCAGCCCAATTAGGGGACTGCTCGAACTCGCTGGGTTACTGACCCGGTCGGTGACATCGGCACCCAAGCTCGCTATGCTTTACTGCTAATACCCTCGAATTCAGACGAGACCAATATCACGCATTTTGGTGCCTACGAATATGCGATCAAGTTGTCCTGCGTTCAAGCCGTACATGCGGGCAAACAACCCGCCGAGTACTGCACGATATTCATTCAGTACCGGATAATCGCGGTTTTGGAATAACGTCGCTTGTTCCACCTTGATTTGTTCGCCGAGTACTTGTCCGCCGCGAATACCGCCACCCAGTACCCAGTAGACCGAGCCGTGTCCGTGATCTGTGCCGCGATTGCCATTTTCCCGGAAAGTCCTGCCAAATTCGCTTACGACAACCGTCACGGTATCGCGCCAGTCATTTCCCATTTCTTGCGCGAAAGCAGCCAGGCCACGGCCCAACTCATCCAGACGCCCGGCCAGATAACCCGTCGCACCGCCCTCACCCACATGGGTATCCCAGCCGCCAACATCCACGAAACCGATGTTGTATTTGTCTTTCATCAGCTTAGCAATCCGGCGCGCCTCTAGTTCAAATCCTTTTGTGGTGATCGCATTGCGGTTGGCGATTTCCATTTCTCCCGCCATTTCCCGCATCACGTCGTCTTGCACCAGGAAGCCTTCCCTTACCTGTTGCGCCAGAGCCGTGCCTTTGTACATGGAGGCAATAATACTGCCCTGTCTGCCGTCAATAGCCGGTTTGCTTATGGAACGGAGCGTCGTGTTAGGTACTTGTACGCTGCCTTGTAATATCAACGGTAGCTGATCCGTGAAGGAAATGGCATCCACGCCATTCAAGGTGGCTGCCAGCCGATTGAGAAATCCAGAGCGGAAATCCCGGCTACGACCCAGCGGTTGACCGAGTTCGATACTGTCCTGCGTCTCGAAGTGGCTGCGTGAGATATCGTTGGTTCCAGAAAATGGTACGAATGCGGCTTGCCCAATGGTGAAAAGGGGGTAAATACTTTCCCGCAAGGCGGGATGCAGTCCCCAGTCTGCATTCAGTGGCAGTGCGGAATTCAAATCAGCACTAGGACGCGGTATCGCGATATTCGGACGCGCCTCGTAATAAAACCGGCTCGATACAGGCACCAAAAGATTGGCCGCGTCGTAGCCACCACGCAAGAACACAAACAGAAGACGCGTTTTGTTGGCCGGCGTTGCCAGCAAACTACCCGCCATCGTGAACAGTGGCAAGGCAGCGAGTATTTTCAGGGTATCCCGACGGCTCATGTTATTCCTCGGTTCAGCGGTTCATCATTTCAGGCGACGACAGCAGGAACGTATTCCACTCTTGTGACGACACGGCCTGATCCAGCGCCTGACGTGTTGCCGGACTCATCGCGTGTTGCAGGGACTGAAAATACAACGCATTCGCCAGTTGCGGAAAGGCGGCGCGCTCCTGCGGCTGCGGCCCTTCTGTTTTGAACAGGCCGGCGCTGCCTGATCCGATTGTTTTTGCGATTTCAAAGCGAGTGGTCATCTGTCCCGGACTTGCCCAGGCAGCTTCCGTCATCGGATAGCCATCTGGTGTTTGTCGTCCATAAAGGGGTTCTCCCATACGGTTCAGCCAATTCAATATTGGTCCCGCATTCAGGATTGGCTTGTCGTCATAGGCCAGGCGCACGGCGGAAATAACATAATGCGCTGGATCCTTGAATTTATGTCCCAACGACTGAACGAACTCGGGCGAGTCGAACAGCATCCGCAGCGTTGCAGCAATATCGCCATCCGAGCTCAGAAAGACGCGCGACATTCGCTCTACCAATCCTGCCGACGGTTCATCGGACACAAAAAACATGGCCAGCTTGCGACTGATGAAATGTGCGGTGGAAGGGTTACGGCTGAGCCGATCGATTGCCTCATCGAGTTCAGCTAGTCCCCGTCCCTTGATTGTTTTCCCGAGAAACTGCTTATCGCCATAGTCATGTCGATTCGGGTTAAATTCGAACAATCCTTGATGTACATATTGGCTTTGCAACTCATGACGCACTTTCGGGGTATTCGATCCAAGATTGACCCCGATACCAGTCAGGATGCGGGCGAGTTCCTGTACATCCCGTTGACTGTAACCCCCATTTACCCCAAGGGTGTGAAGCTCCATCAATTCGCGCGCATAATTTTCATTGATGCGATTGGCTGCGTTTTGCTCATTGTCGAGATAGCGCAACATTGCCGGATGATGCACAGTCGCCGCGAGAAGATCCCGAAATTTTCCAAGCGAGTGAGGGCGAATTGCTTGCTCTTCATAGTCGCCAACCATAGCGCGAAGGTTGTGTTTTCCTTGATGCACGTTAAAGTGATTCATCCAGAACCACGTCATTTGCTCTTGCAACTGATTTGGCGAGTAAAGCGCGCGTAACAACGATCTGGTAGCGGCTTCTCGTGCCAGGCGATTGAGTTCCTGCTGATACGATTGCTGCGCGGCTTTTTTCTCGTCATCATTGACAATCGCCTCCGCATCCTTGCGCCGCTGTTCCATGTCCAGTACTAATTGATCGAGCGGGCGTTGACTGAGCGTCATGGCACTGATGTGCGCCTGAATGAATGTGGGTAGTATTGCCGTGCCGGGATATAGTTGCTGCTCCAGGTAACGATTCAGCCCGAGCGCATTCGCCTGCTGCATTACCGAGGAATTGACTCCCCACGTCACGCGATTGAGAGTACGGACAGGATCACTTTGCATGCTTGGAGTTCGGCCACCTAACAAAGAATCCGGCGTAGCACACCCTGTGGGCAATAACAAAGCCGCGCCTGCGATGAATATGATTTTTACAAAATTGCGCATGGCGTCCATCGTCATATCTCTCTTTCTCTTATGCCGTTATATTTTGTGTCACCTAAGCTGTACGCATGCACAATCGTTGAACAGATATATGGAAATTCCTGTCTTTATCCGCATATTAAATTAAAACTCATTCCAAGCTTTGGCATGAAAGGGAAGAGTTGTCCCAACTGTTTATCCGATTACTGGAGATGCCGTTCTGCCACCTGCGCCAGCACCGAGCGAAAGTCAGTCGTGACTGGCAATGTTCTTCATGCAACTGCGCATCGGCAACGCCCTGCCAGTCGCCCTATATTTCGCTTCTGCCAGATTCCCTCCCAGTACCACATGACGTTGCCGCGGTCGGTTCTGCCATTGCCATTTTTGCCGGGCTGTGCGGCAAAATTTCGAGATCACGACAATCGTTGTATCGTCAAACACCAAGTTGATGCGGTTGGCTAACGTCGCCAATCCTTTTCCTAGGGAACTAAGCCGTATCATAGTGAGACTATTCACAAATTTTTATTTTCCAATTTGGTTGCTTACAGCGTTTTCTTGCTGGTTCAGGGTTTTTTGCTCTTGCTTGGTAATGTGACCGCCGTTCTGGCTGGCCATGGTGCGTTCTTCCTGGCGAATCTGGCGATCTTCACGATACAGTTTGCGTGACTGGGCCTTGGTCAGATCGCCTTCTTTGACTTCATCCTTGATGCGTTTGTTTTGATTGTTCATACGGTTGTTGACTTGCTCCCGGCGCGGATGATTCTTTTGCCACGTTGTGTCAGCCATTGCGCTGCCAGTGACCACATAGAAAATGGCGAACACTGCGACTGCGGCGGTATTTTTGGATAGTTGTACTGACATGATGATTTCCCTGAGTGAGTAAATGAACGAAACGATTGCTGATGTTACGTCTCTATAACGCTCGCAACCTATTGGATGTTGACACTCAAACCTGTATCAGATGTAACCGTTTATTTCCATCATAATTTCAGCAGTGTCCAGTTAACAATCGAACCAAATAAATTGGTTATCGGTGGGTGCTTAATGGGGCCTGATGTACGCCCATTAAGAATGGGGAGGCGGCAGATTTCTAACCCAACGCGGAGCGGAGTCGTTTTTGATATGCAAGCCCGTCTTCCCATCCTAATTTAATAACGTTCTAGTCAGATGGTGCGGATAATGAAGATTGGAAGTTTTCAAATAATTTCAATTTTTACAAGCGTAGTAATTTGGAATTCAAGTGGGAGTGCATGGCGAGCTAGCGCATTTAGTCTCGCTCCGCCACAAAAGGAATGTCGTTTGACCTCTTTCACCGTTGCTTTGATCACCATGCCGTTGTTATTTTAAGGCCGTGCCTAGTTCGGCCCATTGATGGGATTAGGTGTCACTCTCATCATTGAGCCAATGCGCTGATCACGACCTTGTAAATGACCATTGCCACCGCCAGCACCAGATAAACGCGCAGCACCAACATCCACAGTTTGTTGCGACTGGACAATGCCATTGGATTGAGGCTGTCGATGTTCGGCATGGTCCAGGCATACAGCATCTGCTTGTCAATTTTCGTCTCTGGGGGGCTGATTGTCAGCATGGCTTCTTCACGCGCGTGCAAGACATTGACTGCAATCACTACCAGCAGAGCGAGCAGGCCACCAAAAAACAGGATATTGGTGATGGTCTCGCCTGACATATCAGGAAAAGCCACGGCGGCGGTCAAAACGATCGACAGCAATACCAGCACGGCCACAATCGCAGCGGTGAAGACGTTGGTGATGCGGTTATTGACCCACGGGCCGAGCACATCCTTATCGTTGCACATAATTAACAGAAACACCGTTGCACTGGGCAGTAGAATGCCCGCGAGCGTCTGTACTGCGTTGGTCAGCAACCCAAGCGGCACACCAGGAATCAATACCAGCGCGGCCGCCATGGCAATCAGGCCGCAGTACATCAGGTAAAAGCCCTTAGCGTCTGCCGGCTTGCGATGCAATGAATGTTTTATGCTCATCACATCGCCTAGCGCATACGCGGTCGATAGTGACACCGCCATGGCTCCAATGATGGAGGCATCAATCAGGGCAATCGCAAACAATACTGCTGGTAGACGGCCATAATATTTGGCCATGCCATCCGCCACAGCACCAGCATCCTGGAAATTGCCAAACTCGGGGTGCCCGGCGAACACCTGGGCGGTAAACGCGATCATCGCCACTGCACCGATCACCACTAACGCGATGCCAAGCCACAGATCGGCACGCTCATACTTAATAAAACGCGGTGTGATGCGCTTGTCAATTACGTAGCTCTGCTGAAAAAATAATTGCCACGGAGCAACTGTAGTGCCGACGATACCAATAATGAGCAACATGACATCGCTGAGCTTGCCGCCAACCGGCATCTGCGGCACCGCAAAGTCGTGCGCCACTTGTGCCATCGGCGGATGGATCATGGCAAACACTGGTATTAACAGCAGACTACCTGCCACCAAAGCCAGTGAAAAGCGCTCAAAACGGCGAAAGTTACCAGTCGACGCCGCTAACATGATGAATACTGCGGCAATCAAAACACCGGCGATCTTGGGTACGCCGAGAAAGCCCAGACCGAGGCTAATACCGATAAATTCTGTGACGATCGTCAGCGCATTGAGAATAAAGAGGTCAATCGCGCTAAAAGCGCCCCAGAATTTACCAAAACGCTCAAAAATCAGCCGCGCGTGACCAACCCGTGTCACTGCACCTAGGCGTAATACCATTTCCTGGTTGACGTACAGTACCGGAATCAACAACATCATGGTCCATAGCAATGCGGTGCCATAATTTTGTCCTGCTTGCGCATAGGTACCAAAAGCGCCAGCATCGTTGTCGCCGACCATGACAATCACTCCGGGGCCGAGAATCGCTAGCAACGTTTTTAAGCGCTGTTTCCAGCCGCTCCGCGCTTTGACGTCGCCGTGGCGGATGGTGCCAAAGGCACCTTTGATGTCGCCGACGTGCGCGCTATCGAGGACGGCAGCGCGTGCGTCAGTTGTTTTGATATTAGTCATTACTCTCTCCAGAGATGGGTACAGCAAGCTTCCGTTCGCCACTTGAGCGGGAACCCGAGTGCCGAATGGAAGCTTGTCGATAGTTTAAAAATGGTTATCATCAACAATGACCGGCATCACTGCACGGCCGCAGTGAATGTTTACTGCATAACGCCAGGCTCAGTTCCTTGCGCTACGAAATGCACGGGTGTCGAGGACTCGGTGAGCACCTTCCAACTGACCGCTGAGACACCGCGCTCCAGGCTGATGCGCGCGACGATCTGCTCGAGCAGGTTCTGGTTTTCTGGTGATCCCAGCAGGTCGGCACACACTTCCAAACGGCCGATGGCGTGCTCAATATCTTGGCTTTGCAGAGAGTGGAGCGCCAGTGGCATCGCCGACAGCATGCTCATCACCAGTGAACGTATGTGCACCTCATCGACTTCCAGGCAAACGATACGCAGCCGATATGGCAACTCGGTTTCCGCTTTGGATGATGGTTGACGGTTGATTTTTTGTGCGACTTCGCGTAACACGATATTGGCGCAGAGAACGACCAATGTGGCCAGTGCTCCCTCGACCAATAAATGCATGCCCGCGAGAACGCCCACGGCAGCAGCACACCATAAAGTGGCTGCAGTATTGAGGCCGCGCACGTTTAACCCATCGCGCATGATCACGCCCGCACCGAGAAAACCGATGCCGGACACGACCTGCGCAGCGATGCGCGCGGCTTCGTTGTGCATGCCAGGGGTGAGCTCAGCCAAGGTAACAAACAGGCAGGCACCAATGGCCACCAGTGCATTGGTGCGGAGTCCGGCCATGCGTTGACGAAACTGGCGCTCGGCGCCGATGACGGCGCCACAGCACAGTGCGAAAGACACGCGGATGAGGAAATCACTCCAGGTCATGGATACTCTCCTTGCCAAGCCGTGAACTTGAACGTAAAGACAACGTCGAAAAATGACGCGGCTTTCCGCAGTGATCCCGGAACAGGCATGTAACAGATAAAACAGATTGTATTTTTAGCGTGCTGTATTAAAGCCATGCCGATCAGAGAGACCGGACTTGGATGCGCGCTAACTCGTTGTCTTAGGCGAGTCAGCGGCGGGAAAGAATACCCGGTAAGCTTATCTCGCGATCAGATCGCTGGCCCATGCCAGCATGCTACTCTGAGAACTAATGCCCACAAGAGGCTCCTATGTTTTTGAAAACGGCTACAGTATAGCGCTAGATATTCTGCCTTTAAAGCTTTTTTATCCAATATCCTGAAAGCAGCACAATAAAAGCGTTACAGGAATAAATCCAACAAAAAGACGGACAACCTGACATGATCCAAAACAATTTGGCGCGGATAAAAATGACAGCGTCGGATCGACTAAGTTGAAACTACTACATCTAATAATCTTCATAATTTATGATTTCATGGATGAAAATTACTAGCCTTGGGGGCATCACCGTCATGGCGCCTGCTGCCATCGTCATCACTGCCTGGCTTGTCGCCGAACGTGCCTGGCGCATGGCCTTGTGGTGGTGCCTGCTATTTGCGGCGGGCATGGGTTTGGTGGTCGCGACAAAAATTGCTTTCATCGGGTGGGGGATAGGAGTCCGTTCGCTCGATTTCACTGGTTTCAGCGGTCATTCCATGCGTGCAACGGCAGTCATCCCAGTGCTGTTTTACCTGATTCTGAGCAAGACATCGCCCATGATCCGTGCATCAGGTGTAATACTCGGCCTTGTGTTTGGTGTGATTATTGGCATATCACGTCTGGTTTTACATGCCCATTCGGTTTCAGAAGCCGTTTCAGGATGCATCCTGGGAGGTGTTGTGAGCCTCGGCTTTATTTGGATCTTAGGATCTGCGCAAAAATTCGTTCTCTATCGCTCTTTCATCGCATTGAGCATGATTGCATTGCTTACAGTCCCCTATGCAGAGCCCGCGCCCACGCAACGCTGGATAATCGGTCTTGCGCTTTACCTTTCCGGCCACGATAGACCATTCGTCCGCCATGGCTGGAAATTAGCCCCATCCAGTTGGACGCACCCAGGTTTTTGACGCGAAAACCACAAAGCGCGGACTGAAGGAACAGCAAACCACAAGCCCGACCTCATCATTCTGGATATCAACCTACCTGCGGGCGATGGCCTCGATTGGTTCTGTCGCGTTAAGCAAAGTTATCGATACGCTCGAGCAGGCTACTGGCTTGGAAGATAAGAGCGAACCGAGATGCACAATACTAAAGGGATGCGATTTCCGATCGACATGATTCTGGTATGCATCCGCTGGTACGCAGCCGACCCGTTGAGTTATCGCCACCTTGAGAAAATGATGGAAGAACGTGG
The DNA here is from genome assembly GCA_012927585.1 of Glaciimonas sp. GTDB lineage: Bacteria > Pseudomonadota > Gammaproteobacteria > Burkholderiales > Burkholderiaceae_D > AVCC01. The sequence continues at coordinate 31,146 of JABBOY010000009.1, read as the reverse complement.
CGTGGCTGTCGATCACGCATCGATCAATTGCTGGGCGATCAGATTTTTACCGCTGTTGGAAAAAGTATTCTGCAAATACAAGCGTCCGGTTTGTGAAAGCTGGCGAATGGATGAGACCTATATCAAAGTCAAATGCGTCTGGAAGTATCTCTATTGGGCTGTGGACAAGGACGGCAACACGGTCGGTTTTCTATTGACAGCCACGCGAGACAAGACGGTTGCCCAACGTTTTTTTAACAAGACTATGCAGGCACATGGCGTTCCTGAAAAAGTCACGATGCATAAAAGCGGTGCCAACAAGGCAGCGATTGCCAAGATCAATGCTGACCAAGAAATTGCCATCGTAGTTCGGCAGGTCAAATCCCTCAACAACCTCGTCGAGCAGTACCATCGGGCCATCAAGCGCGTGACCAAACCGATGCTCAATTTTAAATCATTTCGGTCCGCTAAAAACGTACTGGCCGGCATCGAACTCATGCACATGATTCGCAAAGGACAGATGATCGTCACAGCAGAAAATACGATGTCGTTTGCCGATCAGTTTTATGTTTTGGCAGGACAAATCCGTTTAGTTTGAAGGTGGATCAAAAACCTGCTAACAGTCCGATTTGTCTCTGCTAACGCGACAGAACCGGGTTGCCGCCCCATCAATGTTCCCGCAGCGCGCGCCGGTACTGGATTGCTTCTGCTATGTGCGCGCTGCCGATGTTAGTTTGGCCGGCCAGGTCGGCGATGGTGCGCGCTACTTTCAGGACCCGGTGATAGGCGCGGGCGGACCAGTTGAGGCGGATCATGGCAGCGCGCAGCAGTTGTTCGGCGGCGGCGTCCGGCTTGCAGTGGACATCGATTTCACCGGTGGAAAGCGCATGGTTGCCCTTGCCCTGGCGGCTCAGTTGCAGCGCAAAGGCGCGCTCGACGCGGGCATGTACGGCGCTCGATGGTTCGCCGTCGGCTTGCCTGAGCAGATCTTCGTGCGGCAAGGATCCGACCTGAATTTGCATGTCGATGCGGTCCAGCAGCGGGCCGGAGATCTTGTCCTGATAGCGCGCCACGACATCCGGCGTGCAGCGGCATTTGCCGGAGGCATGACCGAGATAACCGCAGGGGCAGGGGTTCATCGCCGCGATCAGCTGGAAGCGGGCCGGGAAATCGGCTTGCCGCGCTGCGCGAGAAATGGTGATGTGGCCGGACTCCAGCGGCTCACGCAAGACTTCCAGTACGCTGCGGCCGAATTCCGGCAATTCATCCAAAAATAATACGCCGCAATGCGCCAGCGAAATTTCGCCGGGGCGTGGCACGCTGCCGCCACCGACCAAGGCCACGCCGGAAGCGGTGTGATGCGGGGATCGGTATGGGCGTACCTTCCAGCGCTCAATTGAGAAACCATTGGTGAGCGATTGCACAGCCGCCGATTCCAGCGCTTCGTCCTCCGTCATCGATGGCAAAATGCCGGGAAAGCGTGCCGCCAGCATTGACTTGCCGGTGCCTGGCGAGCCGACCATCAAGACGCTATGACCGCCGGCGGCAGCCACTTCCAAGGCTCGCTTGGCCTGCACTTGTCCTTTTACATCGGTAAAGTCAGGATATTCGGGCCGTATTTCCAGTGTGCTTACCACATGCGATTTTAGCCTTGCATCGGCATCGGTCGCGCCGAAGTGGGCGCATACCTGCAATAGTGAATCTGCCGGCAATATCGTCACATCCCGCACTAGCGCCGCTTCATCGGCGCTGGCGCGCGGCAGGATGAAAGCGCGCTGGCGGCCGCCAGCGCGGTGCATCGCGAAAGTCATCGCCAGCGCACCGCGAATCGGGCGCAACGCACCGGACAGCGACAGTTCGCCGGCGAACTCGTATTGATCCAGCGTATCGCCCGGAATCTGGCCGGAGGCAGCCAGGATGCCGAGCGCAATCGGCAAGTCGAAGCGGCCGGATTCCTTCGGCAGATCGGCTGGCGCGAGGTTAACGGTGATCCGTTTGGCGGGGAATTCAAAGCGCGCATTCTGTAACGCGGCACGGACTCGGTCCTTCGATTCCTTGACCTCGGTTTCCGGCAAACCAACTATCGTAAAACTCGGCAGGCCATTCGCCAGATGCACTTCGACAGTGACTTCCGGGGCGTGCATGCCGGTCAGTGCGCGGCTTTTCAGGACTGCCAGGCTCATCCGGTTATTTGGTCAGTTGCGCTTCGAGTTCGGCCACGCGGGTTTCCAGCGCTTCCAGTTTGGCGCGGGTTTTAGCCAGCACCTGGGCCTGGATGTCGAATTCTTCGCGCGTGACCAAGTCCATCTTGGCAAAGCCCTGGTTGAGCAGGGCCTTGACATTTTTTTCCATCCCCTTGGCGGGTGAATTTTCCAGTACCTGGTTGATCTTGTTCTGGAAGTCGTTTAAAAAAGTGTTTTTGTTCATGATATTTCCTATCGTAGTCAGGTGCACAATTTTGGTGCAATGCAGGGTCGATACTGGGATTAGCGCCCAGCTATGGTGCGTACTGTAGCCTGCGCAACCGATGCGTCGCCGAAGTCCAGCGCGACGTTAGCCAAAATCATACATCAGGGAGCTGGCACGAGTTCTGCTAATGATGGTTTGACACAGTTTATTTCACTTGATCAATCGAGGTTCCCATGAAAATCATTACTGCAATTATCAAACCCTTCAAGCTCGACGAGGTGCGTGAAGCTTTGTCGGACATCGGCGTGCATGGCATCACGGTCACTGAAGTCAAGGGTTTCGGTCGTCAAAAGGGCCACACAGAACTTTACCGCGGCGCCGAGTATGTGGTCGACTTCCTGCCGAAAACCAAGATCGAAGCAGCCGTCGATGATGCCATCGTCGAACAGGTTATCGAAGCCATCGAAAAAGTGGCGCGCACCGGCAAAATCGGCGACGGCAAGATTTTCGTCCAGGATCTGTTGCAAGTCATCCGTATCCGCACCGGCGAAACCGGCCAAGACGCACTTTAAGATCAAGAGGGAGTTCCTATGAAAAAAATATTCGCACGTTTATTGATCAGTTGCAGCTTGCTGGCTGCGGTCGGGTCTCTGTCTGCGGCCTTGGCGGCAGATGAACCGGCGGCCAAGGCTGACGCAGTCGCAACTGCGCCGGCAGCTGCCGCTGCTGTTGCCGCTCCTGCCGCTGTAGCTGCGCCGGCCGCAGTGGCTGCCACGGCCTTTGCGCCCACACCCAACAAGGGCGACACCGCCTGGATGATGGTCGCTACCATGCTGGTGATCTTGATGACAATCCCTGGCCTGGCGTTGTTTTACGGCGGCCTGGTGCGCTCCAAGAACATGCTGTCTATCCTGATGCAAGTGTTCATGATCTTCGCCGTGATCGTCGTGTTGTGGTGCATCTACGGCTACTCGCTGGCATTCACCGAAGGCGGCAGATTCATCGGCTCCTTCGACCGCCTGTTCCTGAACGGCATCTGGGACCCGGCCAAGGCGACTTTCTCGACTGCGGCCACTTTCAGCAAGGGCGTGGTGATTCCCGAGTTCGTGTATGCGGCGTTCCAGGCAACTTTCGCTGCAATTACCTGCGGCCTGATCATCGGCGCCTTTGCCGAGCGCGCCAAGTTCATTGCGGTGCTGATGTTCGTGGTGCTGTGGTTCACTTTCTCGTATCTGCCGATTGCGCACATGGTCTGGTTCTGGACCGGCCCGGATGCGATCAAGGATGCGGCAACTCTGGCCTCTGAAACGGCCAAAGCCGGTTTCCTGTTCCAGAAAGGCGCGCTCGACTTCGCCGGCGGTACCGTAGTGCATATCAATGCGGCGGTTGCCGGTTTGGTCGGTGCGTATGTGATCGGCAAGCGGGTCGGTTACGGCCGCGAATCGATGGCGCCGCATTCGCTGACCATGACCATGATCGGTGCGTCGCTGTTGTGGGTGGGTTGGTTCGGCTTCAATGCCGGTTCTGCACTCGAAGCCGGTGACGTCGCTGCGCTGGCCTTCATCAACACGCTGCTGGCCACTGCTGCGGCGACCATATCCTGGGTCGGAGGCGAGTGGATGGCCAAAGGCAAGCCATCGATGCTGGGCGGCGCATCCGGTGCGGTGGCGGGCCTGGTGGCAATCACTCCGGCCTGCGGCTTCGTCGGCCCGATGGGCGCGCTGGTGATCGGTTTGCTGGCAGGCGTACTTTGCCTGTGGGGCGTGAATGGCCTGAAACGCCTGCTGGGCGCGGATGACTCGCTCGACGTGTTCGGCGTGCATGGTGTCGGCGGCGTTCTGGGCGCCTTGTTGACCGGGGTGTTCGCTTCTCCAGCGCTGGGCGGTCAGGGCATCTTCGATTACGTGACCAACAAGATGTCGGCCGATGCGTATTCGATCACCGGCCAGGTCTGGATTCAGGCGCAAGCGATTGGCACCACCATCATCTGGTCCGGCGTGGTATCGCTGGTTGCCTACAAGCTGGTAGATATGGTGATTGGCATGCGGGTGCCGGAAGAATCTGAACGCGAAGGTTTGGACATCACAAGCCACGGTGAAACTGCGTATCACTATTGATTTGATCTGATTACTCCAGTGGCGCTGCCCGGTTGAATGCCGGCAGCACCACAGGAAGAAATTAAAATACGATATAAAAAAGTGGGAGTATGCCAATAAATATGGCATACGCCGCATTAATTTATGCGAATACAATAAATACGCTGCCTAGTATATGTACTGATGCGAAGCAAAAGACATCGTTGGCGGGTTAACTAATGTGGTTTTTGATACAAATACGAGAAGTGTTTTTTGCGCCGCCTAGTTCAGCAAACCCTGTTTGCGGATAAATTCGATCACTGTTTGAACCCCATCCCCAGTCCGTAAATTGGTGAATACAAACGGCCGCTCGCCACGCATGCGTTTGGCATCCGCCGCCATCACTCCCAGATCCGCGCCAACATAGGGTGCCAGATCGGTCTTGTTGATGATGAGCAGATCGGATCGCGTAATGCCGGGGCCGCCCTTGCGCGGAATCTTTTCGCCACCGGCGACGTCGATCACGTAGAGGGTCAGGTCGGACAACTCGGGACTAAAAGTCGCCGCCAGATTATCGCCGCCGGATTCAATCAAAATCAAATCGAGATTCGGAAAGTCTTCACACATGCGGGCAATCGCTTCCAGATTGATCGATGCATCTTCGCGGATCGCGGTGTGCGGGCAACCACCGGTCTCGACGCCCATCAAACGTGCTGCCGGCAGCGCATTGGCGCGCAGCAAAATTTCCATATCTTCTTTGGTGTAAATGTCATTGGTAATGACCGCCATCTCGTATTGATCGCGCATGGCTTTGCACAGCATTTCGCACAAGGCGGTTTTACCGGAACCGACCGGGCCGCCTATGCCGACGCGCAGTGGATTGGATGGATTGTTCATGTGTGTGGGTTAAAAATTGTTAAATTGATGAAAGTAATTCATGATCGATAGAGCCGACTGTACTGCACCTCATGCTGCATCGACAACAGCGACAATCCAGGCAACCAGTTCGATAATGCGTCATCGGCCAGTTGTTGCGCCTGCAGCGCGCAAGCCTCCAATTCCGCCCGTAGAGATAACAACAAACGCTGGCCGGCTACCTGACCCAGCGGCACCGATTTAACACAGACCAGCACCTGATTTTCTGCCCACGAAAAAAGCATGCCAAGCAGAGCGGCATCGTGCGGCACGTCGAGTGCGACGGCGGCGCAGGCCAGTGCGGTAGGCAGTGGAATCTCGGCCTGACTTTGCAAAATCTCCAGTAATCTCGCATCGGCAATCTGTAAATCAGCCACCAGCTTGCCTAGCGAATAACCCATCTGAATCGTTTCAGCGCGAAACTCTGCGGTGTCGCGTGCAGCGATAAAACGTTCAGTCCAGTCGCTTACCGCCGATTGGTCGCGGGCAGCAAAAGCCTTTAACAAGCGCCATAGGATCGGCGCCTCAAAAACACCCACCACCTGCTGCAGTTGGCCGACGATCCAGCAGCGCGCTGACGCAACGTTTTTGACCATGCCGTTTTCAATCGCGGTTTCCAGCCCTTGTGAATAACTGTACGCCCCGATGGGCAGCGATGGGCTGGTGAGTTGCAGCAGATGGATTAGGGCGGCCGATTGCATACGATTCAGATGATGCGTTATTTTGGATCGGACGGACGATGGATTTTTTGCCGAAGCGGGATCGGGGCCAGCGGATTATTTGAGTAGCCGTCGCCAGCGTCGCCGTGATGATGGGCATTGCCACCACCGCTTATATACGCGCCGGATTCCGGTTCGAAAGCGGCGCTCTCGTCAATTACGGTGGCGCCCAGCCCTTCCAGCATTTTCTTGAGCACGCTGTCCTGGCGGATGCGCAAAAATCCGTTGACGGCATTGCACTCAAGCTGTGCCTGGGTGTGTCGATTGCCGAGGTGAAAGGCGCAACGCAGCAGGTCGCGTGGCGTCGCGCATTCGACCCGATACGTCGGCTCATGCGCAGCGACGATTTGTACCACGCGGCCGTCATCGCCCATCAGCAGATCGCCGTCGCGCAATACCGTGCCGCGCACGGTGAATACTGCGACTTCTTCACCCGAGATCAAGCTGGCGCGCTGACGGCTTTTTTCACGGAGATCGTAGGACAAGACGAGCTGACCGCTGATCGATTCTGCTTGTTCTATTTTGGTGTGGAGTGTCAACATTTTTATGTGGTTAATTTAATAATATAAGCCTTCGGCCCAGACCGGGGACTCACCAAGGTCTGACCTATACATCGGTCGCTGTGGATCTTTTGTCTCGACCAAGATAAGGGAATTCACAATGAAAGAGTATCAGAGTCTTAGCCATACGAGATGGGACTATAAGTATCACGTGGCGTTTATCCCGAAACGCAGTAAGAAAGCGATTTTTGGGGCGTTGCGTCAGCATCTCGGTGAAATTTTTCGGGAGCTGGCATTACAAAAAGAGGCGAATGTGGTTGAAGCGTGCTTGATGTGAGGCCATGTTCATATGTTTTTCAAAGCACCGAACATCATGAAGCCGGCCAGAAGCCGTCGTTGGACACTCAGCGTGTAGCGATGATCTGCACTGCGATGCGCATCGCAGATTCGTAGATCTGGTCCACCGGCACATGTGGGTCGGTCGGAGAGGCCATCGGACGTCCCAGGATGTCGCCCGCCCCTTTGCGTAGCCGCGATGCGGAAACAAGCTGATCCGCACCATTGCTTCCAGGCACTGCAATCCCTATGAAACGCCCGGCAGCATCGAATGCGGGACCACCGCGTGGCCCATTCGGCAACGCGATTCCGAGCTTGCGGCGGGTGCTGTTGTCAACCGGTTGCCCAACAAATCCGCTGGTCAAAATCGGCCAGGAGGGCATTGCATTTGGAGACCGTTGGTACTCGATGGAATAGGCAATGCTTCCGGGAAAAGCATCCCTTTCAGTGATGTCCATTTCGGAGACGGTGGGCAGTGGTTTCTCAAGGCGCAAAACTGCGATTTTTGCCCTCATCAGGCGATGTTCGACAATGGCCTTGGTCATTTGACCAAGGCCATTGCGAACCCACACATCAGGCGACCGCGTTAAGGTGGCAATTGGCACCAAAACTCGCCTGCCGTGATCAACCAGGACGCCCGTTCCGACCACGCGCGCAGTGGATGCCAGGCCGGACAAGGATCCATATGGCGCAAAGCGGGTCGGTGCCTTTAACAATTGACCAGCGGCCAGCGGAAAGGGAGAGCGCAACTGTTGGCGCACGGCAGCCAGCAGCGAGTTCCCGGGCAGACGTACCGTCGCTTCGCTCAGAAGACGTTGCGCAATTACGCCTTGTCCACCGATATGCAATAGCCATGCATAGAAAGCTGCGCCCTCCGCATTACTCAGGTGAGCGCCCGCAGTATGGGCAATAAATGACAGTGCCTGCTTGTACTCGCCCGCTTGCATATAGGTGCGCACCAGCCCTACCTCGGCATCCGCAGCGTGCAGTATCAACCCGGCACGCTCAAAAGCCTGCGCCGCATCGTTGACGTTTTCTGCGGCAAGCGCTGCCTCTGCGCGCTTGAGCAAGGTTGCCCGTTCTTGCATGTTGGGTTCGGATGGCCCCACCGCATGCACATGCTTGTGATTTCCTGCTGCTTGTGGCTGCACCTGAGTTATTACCTGACTGGCTTTTTCTTCAATCGCTGCCGCCGCTACGCTTGCGACTGCACAGCCGATGAAAAGGCTAGGTATTACATGCCGGAATAAGTGATTCATATACCAAATTTTTCAAAAGAAAAGTCCCTGGGTATTTTGCCCAGGAACTTTTGGAAATGCCGGTGGCAACCCGGCTAAGGTTTATGGATTCACATTTACACCGGACGGGCATGTCGTACTGGCGCTATCACGGCTAATGCGCGCAGTACTTCGACTGTAGGGAGAATTTGGCGCCTTGTATTGCGCCATGAAAGCGACAAGAGCATCAATATCCTGTGCTCCCCCGAGACGGTTTTTGCCATTACGGAAAGTTGAGTAACCATCGCCGCCGTCCGCCATGAAATTATTGACGGTAACCCGGTAGGTTTTTGTAGGGTTGAGCACTCCGCCGCTCGCATCAACGAGGGTTTCAGTGCTTCCACTTGTGGTCAACGTCACGTTGCTGATCCGGGCATCACAAGCGTTGGCGCCGTTCCAAAGATATTTGAAGCCGGCCGATGGCAGCATGAAGCGCGTGGCGGTGGCCGCCTGACCGCGGCAACCGGCAAACTGTTCTTCCAATACATTTTTCAGGTCTTGCGCAGTCAAGGTCATCGTCACCAGGCTGTTGCCGAAAGGCTGGACGGTGAATCCCTCGCCGTAGGTCACATTGCCGTCACCTTCGCCCACCGAACTCGACGCGAAAATAAAACCGGGGCTGCGCACCCCACCGCCGTTCATGAGTGCGATGACAGCCTGGCCGAAGCCGCTTGCCTGAGTCGCCTTAAGCTGAGCATCCGCGATTAAATTGCCCGCGGGCATATTGCAAGCGCCATCTCGACTCGTGGGCAAATCATCGGAGATGGAACCAATTATCGCGTTAGCGACAGGGGAAACCAGTCCTTTGTAGGCCGTTACAATCTTGGCCACGACGGCATCAGCCGTAACTGCAGGATCGTTGCGTACCACGAGCCGGTTGTTGGCATCGACCTTGGTAATATTCCTGGAAACGGGGTCAATGGTAACGTCGATGTCTGTCAGCACGCGACCGAACGCGCTAGAACTCGTGACCGAGATATTACGCCCGACGATGTTCGGCAATTTACAGTTGTACGCGCTGTGCGTGTGCCCGCTGACTACCACGTCAACGGCATCATCGAGCTGTTTGACGATGTTGGCGATTGCTGAACCCGTGAGATTACCCTCGCAGCCATTGATGTCCGACAACGTACCGGTTTGGAAACCGCCTTCGTGTACCAGCACCACGATCGATTCGATTCCCTGGGCACGCAATTCCGGTATCAGCGCGTTCACCGTCTGAGCCTCATCACGGAATTCCAGACCGGCCACACCCGTGGGCGTGACAATGGTCGGCGTCGCCTTCAGCGTCATGCCAATGAATGCGACTTTCACGCCATTGAAAGTTTTGATGCCGTATGCCGGAAGCAGAGGCTTGCCCGTCGCTGTAGCGATGACATTGGCTGACAGCCACTTGAACTTCGCACCTTCGAATGGAACTGGCGTACCGACAGTTGCACCCTTGCAGCTATTGGGATCCGTTTGCCCGTTGGTGATCTTGCAGCCGCCGTTTTGGAGGCGCAGCAACTCGGCCGAACCCTTGTCGAATTCGTGGTTGCCTACCGCATTGAACTCAACGCCAATGCGATTGAGCGTTTCGATCGACGGTTCATCGAAAAACGATGCAGAAATCAAAGGACTGGCACCGATAAAGTCACCTGCACCGACAACGATATTCAGCGCATTTTGGCTCTTGAGCCTGGATACATGCGATGCAAGAAATTCGGCGCCGCCGACTGCGGGCCGGCTGGCGGCGGGAACCGATGCATTGACCCCAAAGGTGCCGGGTGATTCCAGAGTACCGTGGTAATCATTGAAAGCAATGATTTTTACCGTGAAAGGATCTTTTGATGCTGTCGTGTCATTGCCGCTTGAGCATGCAGCCAGAGCCGCAACTGACAGGGTAAGAATGAATGGAAGACTTCTCATAGGATTTGCTCCTTGGTTGTCCGGAGCAGATCGTCCGGTTAGCGTTGGTGTAATGTAAAAGCCAATAATGACAACGTAATGACGTGCCGATTTTGCAACCAGATATGTTGAGCGGTATCTAGGGTGGTAGATGAACAGCCGTCTCTAACACTGCGGCGCATTCACACGCTATTTCGCAATCAAATTATTTTGCTGAAGCCGATTCGTAATCAAATTAAGATGGACGTTAAGCGTTGCTATCGAGCGATAACATGATATTTAGCTCCGCCCGGAATTATTTATGCAACAACGTTTAATGCGAATAGAGCGTAACTGTTCAGCCCCTGCAAAACAGGTGCAGGGGCCAGCCACCAATTAGTTAGACCGGCCTACGGCCGGTCTAACTAATTGGTGGCTGGCCCTGACTCACCTGCCAACAAAATGTCGCTTGGGCAAATTTTGGACAATAATTCGATTTTTGGCTACGAATATTACTGAATCTGGCAGAGAGCCTTGATTCTATTGGTGCGGCTGGCTGGAATCGAACCAGCGACCCTTGGCTTCGGAGGCCAATACTCTATCCACTGAGCTACAGCCGCATTGTGAAATTTTGAACAGGCATAGAGGGTACAGTTTTTTGTACGTATCGTCCATTTAAAGCTATGACTTTTCGTTTCAAAGCAGTTGTATTGCGTCTATAATCAAAGGTTTTGCGAAGCTTTGCACTGCCAGCGAATGCATATTGGTCGTGATTGCGCACTCGCCTACCGGTTTAAAAAATGCACCGAGGAAATTATGAGCGATCTATCTAATCAAAACGAAGACAGCAATAAACACAACGATCACCAATCTCCGATCAAGACCCCCAAGCAATTGGTAATTGCCGTGCTGGCGGCGTTTATCGTCCCCATCATCTGCATCATACTATTGGTGCAATATGTGACCAATGACAAGAAAATGGGTGCCGGCTCGAACGGCGATACGCCGGAGGCGGTCGCGGCACGCATCAGTCCGGTTGCCGATCAAGGATTTACCTTGATAGACGTGAGCGCGCCAAAGCAATTGCAGTCGGGCAGCGCTGTATATGCTGCTTTTTGTATAGCCTGCCATGGTACCGGCGTTGCCGGTTCGCCTAAATTTGGCGATACCGCGGCCTGGTCCCCACGCATCGCGCAAGGCTACGACACGCTGCTATTAAACGCCATTCAGGGCATTCGTGGCATGCCGGCCAAAGGCGGCAATCCTGCTCTGGATGATGTTGAAGTAGCGCGCGCAGTGGTGTATATGGCTAATAAGGGTGGTGCTTCTTTCAAGGAGCCTGTAGCAAAAGCGGCGGCTCCTGGCGCCGCCGCTGAGGCAACCGTGCCAACCGCAGCACCGGCAGTCGCTGCTGCACCCGTTGCAGCCGCTACAGCCGTTGCAGCGCCCGCCAAGCTGGCCGCTGACGCCGGCAAGAAACTCTATGAATCAGCCTGCATAGCTTGTCACGGTGCTGGCGTGTTGGGCGCTCCCAAGTTTGGCGACAAGGTAGCCTGGGCGCCTCGCATCAAGCAGGGCCCAGCGCTGTTGTATCAGAATGCGATTGCAGGCATTCGGATGATGCCGCCGAAGGGTGGTTCCGCCGCTTCAGAGGATGAAGTAAAAGCCGCAGTTGATTACATGACGGCTGCCGCGAAGTAAATTCAGTAAGGAAGCAAGACAACAAAAAAGCCGGTCAATTGTCATTGACCGGCTTTTTTGTTGTCTTGCTTTTTAAAGATCAGGTTTGCAAATAAGAGGCCGCGATAAAAGAGGCCAAGATAATGTGCGGCTTTTTTGAATTGAACACAACAAGAGCCTGGATCAGACTTGCTGTTAGCGTCCTTGCTCCGCCACGAAAATCTCGACCCGGCGGTTTCTTGCCCGGTTGGCTGCTGTATCGTTCGATACCAACGGCTCATGCGGGCCGCGGCCTTCGACGATAAAACGATTGGCCGCTACACCACGGGCCGCCAGATAATCGCGCGTGCGCGCTGCACGGTCGTGTGACAAGGGCATGTTGATTGCGTCTGAGCCGGTGCTATCGGTGTGGCCGATGATCGTCACGCTGGTGCCGGAATTTTCATTCAGACTGGAGGCGAAGCGGTCCAGTACTGAACGGAAATTCGGTGCAATATCGGACTTGCCAATGTTGAATGAAATGTCACTGGGGATATCCAGCTTCAGGCGATTGTCGGCAGTTTGGCTGACCTGTACGCCGGTGCCGGCGGTGGCTTGTTCCATTGCACGCTTCTGGTTTTCCATCCGGTTCGACCAAATGTTACCGGCGGCTGCGCCCGCCAGTCCGCCAATAGCTGCGCCGGCTGCGGTACGCCGTCCACCGCCACCGCCGGTTGCGGCTCCAATTACTGCGCCTGCCAATGCGCCCATGCCGGCACCGGTCGCAGTACCGCGCTGAGTATTGGACATCTCCGGCATATTGGCGCAACCAGTTAATGCCAGGGCCGAAATTAATGCAGAAAGAGTGAATTGTGTACGCATGGCGAAACCTTTCTAATTGAAATACGCATTTTGACTTGCCGGATTGGATGCCGGACAGGATGTTTCATTTTTTAACATATTGCTCTGCTTAGCTGGATTTTGCATTCCTGCAAACCTCTGATACGTTTTTTGTCAACTGTACATACGATTATTTTTTTAAATTACCATGAATATATGCGGTAATGACAGGGCTCAAAAAAACCGGAACAGCGCACTTTGCGTTGTTCCGGTTTTTTTGACTAACTGAACGGCAGTTGGGATTAAGCCGGCGCCGAGGATCGAATCAAATGATCAAACGCGCTTAGTGCTGCCTTGGAACCTTCGCCTGCCGCAATCACGATTTGCTTGAATGGTACGGTGGTGACGTCGCCAGCCGCGAAGACGCCGGGAATCGAAGTCTGACCACGCGCATCGACTTCGATCTCGCCGTGCCGTGTCAACGCAATCGTGCCTTTGAGCCACTCAGTATTGGGCACCAGCCCAATTTGCACAAAAATACCTTCCAACTCGACTTGTTTGAGCGCATCGGAAGTCAAATCCTTGTAGCTCAGGCTGGTGACTTTTTTGCCATCGCCGTGCACTTCCGTGGTCTGGGCACTGGTGATGACGGTGACATTCGGCAAGCTAAGCAGCTTACGTTGCAATACTGCATCGGCGCGCAATTCGGCGCCGAATTCCAGCAAAGTCACATGGCTGACCAATCCTGCCAGATCGATTGCAGCTTCGACGCCGGAATTGCCGCCGCCGATCACCGCCACCCGTTTGCCTTTGAACAGGGGGCCATCGCAATGCGGGCAATAAGCCACGCCGCGGTTCAGGTATTCCTGCTCGCCAGGCACGTTAATTTTGCGCCAGCGCGCACCGGTGGCGAGTACCACCGATCTGGCCTTGAGCACCGCGCCGCTGGCCAGTCTGATTTCGATCACATCGCCTGCGACCAGTTTTTCGGCGCGCTGCAAATTGATGATATCGACATCGTAGCTGCGTACATGACGTTCCAGATCGGCGGCAAAGCGCGGGCCTTCAGTTTCCGGTACCGAAATGTAATTCTCGATGGCCATTGTGTCCAGCACTTGGCCGCCGAAACGTTCGGCTACCACGCCAGTGCGAATACCTTTGCGCGCCGCATAAACTGCGGCAGCAGCGCCGGCTGGCCCGCCGCCGACGATCAACATGTCAAACGGTTCTTTGGCGTTGATTTTTTCAGCATCGCGGTCGGCCGAGCCGGTATCGAGCTTGGCGAGGATTTCTTCGACACCAAGACGGCCCTGGTCGAATACTTTGCCATTCAGATAAATAGTCGGTACTGCCATGATTTCGCGTTTCTCGACTTCATCCTGGAACAATGCACCGTCAATCACCACGGAGCGCACACGCGGGTTCAGCACCGCCATCAGGTTCAGCGATTGCACCACTTCGGGGCAGTTCTGGCAGGTCAGGGAAACATAGGTTTCAAACTGATAATCGCCATCGAGGGCGGTAATTTGTTGGATGACATCGGCCTCGACTTTGGGCGGGTGGCCGCCAGCCTGCAGCAATGCCAATACCAGGGAAGTAAATTCGTGCCCCATCGGAATAGCGGCAAAGCGGATGCCGATGTTGGCGCCAGCGCGGTTAATCGAAAACGACGGCTTGCGCTCGGCGTCATCAAAACGTTCGATCAGGCTGATTTTGTCGGATAAAGACGTGATTTCCTGCAGCAGCGACTGCATTTCGCGCGATGGCTCACTGGTGTCGAGGGAGGCAACCAGTTCGATTGGCTGCGTCACTTTTTCCAGATAAGTCTGCAACTGGGTTTTGAGATTGGTATCTAGCATGATTGCCTCATATTTCAGTACGGTGATTCGGGTGATGCTGCGTAGGATGGATTCAAGTCATCTTGTCAGTTCAACAAACGATGGGTCGCATCCATCCTACGGCACTATGCAACTGATTAAATTTTGCCGATCAGATCCAGCGATGGCGTCAATGTCGCGGCACCTGGCGTCCACTTTGCAGGGCATACTTCATTTGGATGGGCAGCAACGTACTGCGCTGCTTGTACTTTACGCAGCAATTCCTTGGCGTCACGACCGATGCCGTTGTCATGCACTTCCATGACTTTGATCTGGCCTTCTGGGTTGATAACGAAAGTACCGCGCAATGCCAAGCCTTCTTCTTCAATCAGCACTTCAAAATTGCGTGCCAGTGCCAAGGTTGGGTCGCCCAGCATTGGGTAGGTGATCTTGCTGATGGTGTCGGAAGTATCGTGCCAAGCTTTGTGCGCGAAGTGCGTGTCGGTTGAAACGCTGTAGATTTCGACGCCCAGTTTCTTGAATTCTGCATAGTTGTCCGCCAGATCGCCCAATTCAGTTGGGCAAACAAATGTGAAGTCGGCTGGGTAAAACACAAATACCGACCATTTGCCCTTCAGGTCTTCACTGGTTACTGGAACGAATTTGCCATTGTGAAAAGCAGTTGCCTTGAACGGTTTAATTTCAGTGTTAATTAAAGACATGGTGACTTCCTTTACGGGTTGAAATAATGAGCGATCATCATAAATCGATCCACCATCATTTGTAAAATTAATTAAATATATATGCTTGATTGTTTATGTCTATCAGATAGAGCATCAACTACCGCGATAAGTCGAATACGCCCAAGGCGACACGAGCAGCGGCACGTGATAATTCTGATTAGGGTCGGCGATGCCAAAGGCGATGCAAACCCGGTCGATGAATTTCGGGTTTGGCAATGGCACACCCTGCAAATCGAAATAATCGCCGGCGAAAAACACCAGTTCAAACTGGCCGCTGTACAGCGCGCCATTTTCCAGCAGCGCCGCATCGCAGCGGCCGTCTTGATTAGTGACAACGGTTTTGAGCAGAATTCTGTCGCCATTGTGGACTGCATACAATTCGATTCTGACCCCGATGCCAGGTTTGCCCTGCGCTACATCGAGCACATGCGTGGTGAGCTTTCCCATAGTGATCCCTTATCTCGGAACGGTAATGCGAGAAATCATATAACCCAGTCGGTACAGCGGATATACACTTCCTGCTAATCAAGCTGCTGCATCAATCATACTTGTTACAACCCGAGAGGTGGCGCATGACCGACACTGCTGCAAACTATCCCCGCGACCTGGCCGGTTATGGGCGCACACCGCCGCATGCGCAATGGCCGCATGGCGCGCGACTGGCGCTGCAATTCGTGCTGAATTATGAAGAAGGCTCCGAAAACTGCGTGCTACACGGTGATATGGCGTCCGAAACTTTCCTGTCTGAAATCATTGGCGCGCAAGCATTCGCGATGCGCCACATGAGCATGGAGTCGCTCTACGAATACGGTTCGCGCGCCGGCTTGTGGCGGGTATTGCGCCTGTTTGAAGAGCGCCGGTTACCGTTGACAGTTTTTGCAGTGGCAATGGCGCTGCAGCGCAATCCAGAAGCCGTCGCCGCGTTCCAATCGCTAGGCCACGAAATCGCCTGTCACGGCCTGCGCTGGATCAGCTACCAGCAAATCGATGAAGCGACCGAACGCGCCCACATGCAGGAAGCGGTGCAAATAATCACCGAATTGACCGGGGCCGCGCCAACCGGCTGGTACACCGGACGCGATTCGCCCAATACCCGTAAGCTGGTGGTCGAGCACGGCGGCTTCTGCTACGACTCGGATTACTACGGCGACGACCTGCCGTTCTGGCAGCAAGTCGCCATCACGGATGCCGATGGAAAGCCCGCCGGCAAGCCACATTTGGTGGTGCCGTATACGCTCGATAACAACGACATGCGTTTCACTGCAATGCAAGGCTTCAATTCCGGCACGCAATTTTTCGATTACCTGAAAGATGCCTTCGATGTGCTGTATGCGGAAGGCGACCCGGCCGGGCTGAACCGGCCAAAGATGCTATCGATCGGCTTGCATTGCCGCATCATCGGGCATCCGGGGCGTAGCGCGGCGCTGGCACGTTTTCTGGATTATGCACAGTCGCATGACCAGGTCTGGATTGCGCGCCGGGCCGATATCGCCCAGCATTGGCGCACAGTGCATCCGTTTTGCGAACAAGGGAGTAAATAGATGCAGCCAATGACAGTTACTCTGGCCCAACTCAACACCTGCGACGCCGCCAGCTTTGTATCGGCGTTGAAAGGTATCTACGAGCATTCGCCGTGGGTAGCGCAACTGGCGGCGGCGCAGCGGCCTTTTGCCACGCTGGCGGCGCTGAAACTGGCGTTGCAAGAGGTGGTGAGAAACGCCAGCGAAGCCGAACAACTGGGCCTGATCCGCGCCCACCCGGAGTTGGCCGGCAAAGTGGCGCTAGCCGATTCTCTGACCGCGGAGTCGCGCAGCGAGCAAGCCAGGGCTGGCCTGAATCATTGCAGCCCGGCAGAGTTGGCCGCGCTGCAACAACTGAATGCCGATTACCACGCCAAATTCAGCTTTCCGTTCATCGTCGCGGTCAAGGGGCCGGACGGATTCGGGCTGTCGCGGCAAGCGATTATCGCAATCTTCAAGCGCCGGTTGCGCAATCGGCGCGCCGACGAGCTGGCCGAATGCCTGCGCCAGATCGGCCGTATTGCCGAACTGCGCTTACATGATTTGCTCGGCCATACGCTGGAATTCGGTCACACCATCCTGGCCTGGGCCGATGCACTGGCGCTTTGGAGCGATGTTGAAGACGGCCTGACTTGCGCGTTCATGACGCCAGCGCACCGCAATACCGCCGCTCAACTGGCTGAGTGGATGCGCAACGCCGGTCTGCAGACCGAAATCGACGCAGTCGGCAATGTCGTAGGGCGCTATCGGTGCGACGACCCGCACGCCAAAACGCTACTCACCGGTTCGCATTACGACACCGTCAGGAATGGCGGAAAATATGACGGACGGATCGGCATTCTGGTGCCGATTGCTGTCCTGCGACAGTTACATGAACGCGGCGAAAAACTACCTTTTCATGTGGAAATAATCGGCTTTGCGGAAGAGGAAGGAGTGCGCTTTAAGAGCACTTTTCTCGGCAGTAACGCCGTCATCGGCGAGTTCAGTCCGGTGTTGCTGGAACAGGTTGACGCCGACGGCATGACCATGCGCGCCGCGTTAATTGCGGCTGGCCATGACCCCGCGCCGGAGCGAATTGCTGCTTGCGCGTACCAGTCGTCCGATTTGTTGGGTTTTATCGAAATCCATATTGAGCAAGGCCCGGTCTTGCTCGGGCGCGATATGCCGGTCGGAATCGTGAGCTCGATTGCCGGTTCGCTGCGCTACCAGATTGTGTTGACTGGGGTGGCTGGCCATTCCGGCACTACACCGATGACGATGCGCCGCGACGCGGCGGCAGCGGCGGCCGAAATCATTCTGTTGGTCGAGCAGCGTTGCAGCCAGGCGCCGACGCTGGTAGGCACGGTCGGCCAGTTGCAAGTGCCGCACGGCTCGATCAATGTGATTGCGGGAACCTGCAATTTATCGCTGGATATTCGCGCCGCCGATGATGCCACCCGCGACGCAGCAGCGGCTGACGTGCTTCAGCAAATAGCCGCGATCTGCGCGCAGCGCAACATCGACGTTGCGCTGGAACGGGTCGAAGTTTCTGCCGCCGCGCCGTGTGCGCCGTGGCTGATGCTCCAATTGGCGCTAGCGGTTGAGCGGGCCGGGATCCCTGCAATTACCTTGCCTTCCGGCGCCGGCCACGATGCGATGATGCTGGCCAAAATCACCGATGTCGCGATGCTGTTCATGCGTTGCGGCAACGGCGGCATCAGCCACAATCGGCTGGAGACCATAACCGCAGACGATGCCGAGATTGCAGCGCAGATTTTTCTGGATTTTCTGCGTTCTTTCAGGCTGGCGCGCTGATGTTCGCACTAGCGTTATGCGCTTCGGCTGCGGCAGTGAGCGCCGTCTGCTGTTCTTCCCAGGCTCGCAGCGCTGCATAATAGGTATCCCACACGCACGGATCGCAACTGTTTTCGCAGCATTCGCCGTCCGCTGGGGCAATGGGTTTGTTCATGGCGAGCTCGGTTAGTGTATCGGCTGAGGATGGGCCATCATGTTAACGCAGATCGGAAAAATCGGCGCAGCCGGCGGCCGGCTTTGGCGCGAAGTATATACAGTATCTTGTATATTTTAGTTGCGTACTATAAACATGCGGAAATTGCACTGTTTTAAAGCATACTCCCGATAATTCTGTAATAATACGGTACCTAAGTGAGAAAGAGAATTGCGCATGAACGCCGAAGCACACTTGATGGAAATCGAAATCAAGCTTACCCGTCAGGAAGACTTGCTCGAAACATTGAATACGCTGGTATATCGTCAGCAGCAAAAGTTAGACCAGTTGGAATCCCTGTGCGCGGCACTGGCGCGACTGATCAAGGAACCGGCCAGCGACCAGGACGGCAATAGCGCCAATAGCGCCAACGAAAGACCGCCGCATTATTAGTCACGCAATGCCGTCGTGCCCGCAGCGCGCCGTAGATGCCTGCGGTACAATCCGGCCGATATGAACGCACTTACTATTGCTCCCCACAACGCTCCGACCAACCTGTTCTCCAGCGTAAAAAAACGCTCGGAACGGGATGCGGCCGCTCCTTTTTTGCCGATGTCGCGCGCTGAGATGGACAAGTTGGGCTGGGACAGCTGCGACGTGATCCTGATTACCGGCGACGCCTATATCGATCATCCCAGTTTCGGCATGGCCCTCATTGGGCGCTTGCTGGAAGCGCAGGGCTTCCGGGTCGGCATCCTCAGCCAGCCGGATTGGCATTCGGCCGATGCGTTTCGTGCGCTGGGCCGGCCAAATCTGTATTTCGGCGTCACCGCAGGGAATATGGATTCGATGATCAACCGGTATACCGCCGACCGCAAAATCCGCTCCGAAGATGCATACACCGCCAATGGCGAACCGAACAAGCGGCCCGACCGCGCAGTGGTGGTGTATGCGCAGCGCGCGCGCGAAGCCTATTCGGATGCCAACATCGTGATCGGCAGTATTGAGGCCAGCCTGCGCCGCATCGCGCATTACGATTATTGGAGCGATAAGGTCAAGCGATCGGTGTTGCCGGATTCCAAAGCCGATATTTTGCTGTACGGCAATGCCGAGCGTGCGCTGGTCGATCTGACCCACCGGCTCGCTGCCGGCGAGCCAATCAAATCGATCCGCAACCTGCGCGGCACCGCCTTCATGGTGCCGCGCGGTTGGCTACCGGCGCACGACTGGAGCGAGACCAATTCGACCCGGGTCGATACCCCGGGCCGCGTCGAGCCGCCTATCAACCCGTATGCGGAAATACCCGAAAAGGAATCCTGCGGCAGCAGCAGCGCCGCCGAGCCGGTGGTCAAGCCGATCCTGATCCTGTCGCGTGAAGAGCGCCAGGCCGCGCAAAAAGAACAGCGCAGCAAGACCGTGATCCGGCTACCGTCGTATGAGCAAGTCAGCGCCGACCCGGTACTGTACGCCCACGCGTCGCGCATCCTGCATCTGGAATCCAACCCCGGCAACGCACGAGCGCTGGTGCAAGGCCATGGCGAGCGCGATGTCTGGCTCAATCCGCAACCGTTGCCGCTGGCGATGGATGAAATGGACGGCGTCTACGGCATGCCGTATGCACGCGGCCCGCATCCGAGCTACGGCAACGCCCATATCCCGGCCTGGGAAATGATTCGATTCTCGATTAATATCATGCGCGGCTGTTTCGGCGGCTGCACTTTCTGCTCGATCACCGAGCATGAAGGACGCATTGTCCAGAGCCGCTCCGAGCCGTCGATCCTGCGCGAAATCGAAGAAATCCGCGACAAGACCAAGGGTTTCACCGGCACCATTTCAGACCTTGGCGGCCCGACCGCGAATATGTACCGGCTGGCCTGCAAGGATAAAAGCATCGAGGAATCCTGCCGTCGTTTATCGTGCGTGTATCCGACCATCTGCTCCAATCTCGGCACCGATCATAGCAAGCTGATTTCGGTGTATCGCAAGGCGCGGGCGATTCCAGGCGTCAAGAAAGTGCTGATCAGTTCCGGCCTGCGCTATGACTTGGCAATCCGTTCGCCCGAATACGTGAAGGAACTGGTCACCCATCACGTGGGCGGCCTGCTGAAAATTGCACCGGAACATACCGAACAAAACACGCTGTCGAAAATGATGAAGCCCGGCATCGGCAGTTACGACACCTTCAAGGAAATGTTTGACCGTTTCTCCAGGGAAGCCGGCAAGAAGCAATATTTGATTCCGTATTTCATCGCCGCCCATCCCGGCACCACCGATGAAGATATGCTTAATCTGGCGCTGTGGCTGAAGAAAAACGATTTCAAGCTGGATCAGGTGCAGACCTTCATGCCAACCCCGATGGCGATGGCGACCACTATGTACCACACGCGCAAAAACCCGCTGCACAAGGTGAGTGAAGATTCGGAAATAGTGGAAACTGCGCGCAGCGGCCAGATCCGCAAATTACACAAAGCCTTTCTGCGTTTTCATGACCCAGCCAACTGGCCGATCCTGCGCGAAGGCTTGAAACGCATGGGGCGCACCGACCTGATCGGCAACGGCCCACGGCATCTGATCCCGGCTTGGCAGTCGTCGGAAGACGGCGGACTGGGTAGTGCCAAAATAGCCAGACAAACCACCAGTTCCGCTGTCGGCAAAACCGCATTCAAAGGCAAATCAGTCGCCCCGTCGGCGCTGCCGGGGAAGCCGTCGCCCGCTAAATCGGCAGCCGGCCACGCCCCGCGCAAAACTGCCGGCAGCATCGGCAACGTGCAGAGAAACACCCAGCGCAGCGGGCGCAAGTAATATTGCAAGTAATATTTATAGACCGACGACATGAGCAAAGCACAATCCAATAATCCACTGCAAGGCATCACGCTGGAAGTGCTGCTGACCGAACTGGTGGCCCGCTACGGCTGGGACGGCTTGGCCCGCATGGTCGATGTACGCTGCTTCAAGAGCGACCCCAGCATCAAATCGAGCCTGACTTTTCTGCGCAAGACACCGTGGGCCAGAACCCAGGTGGAAGAAATTTATATTGGCCGGAACACAAAATAAGGTGTGCAGGCCTCCGTGCCTGCGCCTTTCGTACCGCCACCCAATGCAGGCACGGAGGCCTGCACTACTACAACAAAAGGAGCACACGATGGCAGGCCGACCTGAAGTTACCAACATGGCATTATTCTGCGATTTCGAGAATGTGGCGCTGGGCGTGCGGGACGCAAAATTCCCGCAATTCGATATCCGCATGGTGCTGGAACGCCTGCTGCTGAAAGGCAGCATCGTGGTCAAAAAGGCGTATTGCGACTGGGAGCGCTACAAGGAATTCAAGGGTGAGATGCATGAAGCCGCGTTTGAGCTGATCGAAATCCCGCATGTGCGCATGTCCGGCAAAAATTCGGCCGACATCAGAATGGTGGTCGATGCGCTCGACCTGTGCTACACCAAGGCGCACGTAGACGCCTTCGTCATTATCAGCGGCGATTCGGATTTTTCACCGCTGGTATCGAAACTGCGCGAAAACAATAAATATGTGATCGGCATCGGCGTCAAGAGTTCGACTTCCGACCTGCTGTCGGCCAATTGCGACGAATTCATTTTTTACGACGATCTGGTACGCGACGCCAAGCCGAAGCGCAAGCCGGTCGAAAAGAAAGTCGCAATCAAAGCTGTCAGCAATGACAAGAACGACAAAACCAAATCGGCACCGGTAAAACAAGAAGACAAGCAAGAAGACAAACAAGAATCCAGACCGGAAGACGACAAACGGCATGAGGCGCTCGATTTCATCATTGAAACGATCGAAGCGCTGATTGCCGAGCGTGGTGAAGAAGAAAAATTATGGGGCTCGATGGTCAAGCAGACCATGAAGCGGCGCCGCCCTGGTTTCACCGAATCCGCTTATGGTTATCGCTCGTTCCGGCAACTGGTCGAAGATGCGCAAAAGCAGAGTTTGCTGATCATGGTGCGCGATGAGAAATCCGGCCAATACACGATACGTCTACCAGCGCTGGAAGACTAAGGTCAGGGTCGAGCACCGTCGGGTTACGCTATCGCGCACTCGAGCTGCCAATCCCGGTTCACCACACCTGTGGCGTGCGTGATGCCAGTCCTATTTTTACCCGCACTTTTTCATTTTTTCAAGATCCACACATGCAAAGCAAAGATTACCCACGTCCCGCCACGCTTTACCTGTATGCACCAAACGCGGTGCTGGAACGCTGCCTGACCCTGGGCGAATTCCGCCTGCAACCGGCCACCGATCAGAACCCTGGCGCGCCGCTGCAACCGTCGGGCATCCGTCTTAATTCCGCCATGGCGCCGAATTTCCTGATCGTCACCTTTGAACAAGCCTGGAATGAAAACCTGTTCAAGACCTTCCCCGACAGCGATGCTTGCCTGGTAATACATCACACGGAAAAATTCGGCGAGCGCCTGCACCGCGCAGTCCAGCGCGCACTGCCAAACTGGGCCGGCATCGACGGCGCCCTTAGCTACGGCAAGCGCAGCCCGCTGGGCGCGATTTTTACCCGACAGTCCGCGCCTGCAACTACGCAGCAGCAGGGATGGCAGTTCGCCTGGCGTCCGATGCAGCCGACCATCACCCTGAATCCGATTACCGTCAAGCTGGGCAGCATCGAAGAATTCGCTGAAGTCCGCCCCCGTTAGCCAGCAACTGTGTGCGCGATGCCGTTGCGGCGCACCACAGCGCAGCAGTGCCACTCCAGGACGGTTTTGGTGACATGCAACAAATCCTGGTCTAATATTCCTTAAAATAGTGGCAGTATATTTTAAGTATCATTAAATAAATGCGGAGAATGCATGATTTTTTTGCATACTGCCATATGCATACTTATTCTTATTTTTTCAATTTGGCTGGCCGCAGCCAGCCTGTCAGCGTCACTTGCCGGCTGCGCGAGATCGTCAGCGCACCGGCCGGCGCATCCTTGGTCAGTGTGGTGCCGGCCCCTAGCGTTGCGCCGCGGCCGACTGTGACGGGCGCCACCAATTGACTGTCGCTGCCGATGAAGGCATCGTCTTCGATCACGGTGCGGAACTTGTTGGCGCCGTCGTAATTGCAAGTGATGGTGCCGGCACCGATATTGACGCGCGAACCGATGGTGGCGTCGCCGACATACGCCAGGTGGTTGGCCTTGCTGCCAGCGGCGATCTGGCTATTCTTGATTTCGACGAAGTTGCCGATGTGTACGCCTTCCGCCAGTGTGGTGCCGGGGCGCAGCCGGGCATACGGGCCGATGATGGATTGGGCTCCGACCGTCGCATCTTCGATATGGCAGAACGGCTTGATCTGCGCGCCGCCGGCAATAACGGCATCCTTGATTACGCAATGGGCGCCGACTGTGACGCCATCGGCCAGTACAACCGTGCCCTCGAAGATGCAGCCGACGTCGATCGTGACGTCGCGCCCGCAAGTGAGGCGGCCGCGCACATCGAAGCGGGCCGGGTCGAGCAGCGTCACGCCTTGTTCCAGCAATCCGCTGGCGATGTTGCGCTGGTGGATGCGCTCCAGTTCGGCCAGTTGTACCTTGCTGTTCACGCCCAGTGCTTCCCATACCGCCGCCGGTTGTGCGGACGCAATCGGCACGCCGTCGGCCACTGCGCGGGCCACGATGTCGGTCAGGTAATACTCGCCCTGCGCATTGTGGTTCGACAGCGTTGCCAGCCATTGCTTGAGCTGCGCGGTGGGCGCTATCAGGATGCCGGTATTGACTTCGGTAATCGCGCGCTCGGCCTCGGTGGCGTCTTTTTGCTCGACGATGCGGGTAATGGCGCCATGCTCACGCACGATGCGCCCGTAGCCGGTCGGGTCATTCATGTACACGGTCAGGATTGCCAGCTTGTCGCTGCCGGCGGCGGAGATCAGACGTTGCAGCGACGCCGCATCGGTCAGCGGCACGTCGCCGTACAGCACTAGCGTCGGCACCGCGTCATCGAGATGCGGCGCGGCTTGCGCTACCGCATGGCCGGTGCCGAGTTGCGGCTCCTGGAGGGCGAAAATCACATCGCTTGCTGCCAATAGATTCGGCACCTGTTCGCCGCCGTGGCCATAGATTACACACAGGGTTGAGGGTGATAGCTGGCGGGCGGTATCGAGCACGTGCGACAACAGCGGTTTGCCGGCCAGCGGGTGCAGCACTTTTGGCAGTGCCGATTGCATGCGTTTGCCCATGCCGGCAGCGAGGATGACGATGTTCATAAGATAGGTTGCGGTGGGTTCGAAAATGTCAAAAAGTGTATCATTTTCCGGTGCAAAAAATAGCCCGGATGCAGGAAGATTGCGACGCCGATTTGGCCCAGCGCAAAGCGGTAGCTTTGATTCATATTTGCCTCGGCCCTTTCAGGATAAAGCTTGACCGCAGTGCGCCCCAAAGAGTATGCTTCGGGCTCTTCGGAGTGTGGCGCAGTCCGGTAGCGCACCTGGTTTGGGACCAGGGGGTCCAAGGTTCGAATCCTTGTACTCCGACCAGTTTCAAGAAAGAGGATCGTCTTTGACGGTCCTTTTTTTCGTTTCTGCGGCAATATATCTGGATGCTATGGATGCTGCCAAATAAAATGGCGAGTATTTTTTAAATATAAATAGGGAAAAGCGTAAACTGCAGTGTTTTTCCTGATACTCCATCGTTAATGGACGTATTTGCAAAACAAATCCGGTCCCCGCAATGCATTGCGTCGACCGGATTTGGTTGCGCGGCGAGGATTACGGCCGCATCTGCAGCGGTATGAAATTGGTCGCGCCAGCGGGAGTGGCGCAAGGTTCGTCGTCGAAAGCGGTGTCGCCGTTCGGGTTGGCAATGCCATCCATTTTCAAATCCTTGAAATTGAACAAATCGCGATCTATCAGGTGCGACGGCACTACGGTGGATAGCGCCGAAAAAATACTGTCAACCCGGCCCGGAAATTTCTTTTCCCAATCGCGCAGCATGTTCTTGGTTTGCTGGCGCTGCAAATTTTCCTGGCTGCCGCACAGATCGCACGGGATGATCGGGAATTGCTTGATTTCGGCGTAGCGGCTCGAATCTTCTTCCTTCACGTAGGCCATCGGCCGGATCACGATATGTTTGCCGTCGTCCGACTGCAGTTTGGCCGGCATCGATTTGAGCTTGCCGCCGAAAAACAAATTCAGGAAGAAGGTTTCCAGAATGTCGTCGCGATGGTGGCCGAGCGCGATCTTGTTGGCGCCCAGTTCGTCGGCGACCCGATACAAAATGCCGCGTCGCAGCCGCGAACACAGCGAGCAAGTGGTCTTCCCTTCGGGAATGACGCGCTTGACGATGCTGTAGGTATCCTGATTTTCGATGTGGAACGGAATGCCGAGCTTGCTTAAGTATTGCGGCAAGATGTGCTCGGGAAAGTTCGGCTGCTTTTGATCCAGGTTGACCGCGACGATCTCGAAATTGATTGGTGCCCGTTCGCGCATCGTCATCAAAATGTCGAGCAGCGCGTAACTATCCTTGCCGCCGGACAGACAGACCATCACCTTGTCGCCATCCTCGATCATGTTGAAGTCGCCGATCGCTTGCCCGACTTGGCGGCACAGTCGCTTGTGCAGCTTGTTATTTTCGAAGGCGGTTTTTTCGACTTGCCTGATGCTGGGCGTAGGACTATCGGGTGTTTCCAATATGGCGTTCATGTGCGGTTCTTGATCTGGAATACTTCAACCCCGACGCCTTCGCAATCGGGATAAACGTCGGGTTTCATGGTGGATACGCGCACTGCGCGCACGTTCGGATGTGCCAGCATGCTGCGCGCTACGTCGTCGCACAGGGTTTCCTGCAACTGGACGTGGC
The DNA here is from genome assembly GCA_012927585.1 of Glaciimonas sp. Classification (GTDB taxonomy): domain Bacteria; phylum Pseudomonadota; class Gammaproteobacteria; order Burkholderiales; family Burkholderiaceae_D; genus AVCC01. The sequence goes on along the minus strand of JABBOY010000009.1, from coordinate 4,759 downwards.
CTTGCGCAGTGCGATTGGCGATGGTTTCGCGCATGAAATCGTAATCGACCACCTCGTTGAGATTGTCGTCTTTGGGTGTCGACAGCGCCAGCGGGATGTACAGATCGACATTGATTAGTACGCGCTGCTCGCCTCTTTTCTCGTAATCGTGGACACCGATATTGATCAGAACTGCATAGTTGCGCAGGAACAGGCGGCGGCAGTCGATCAGTTCTGGGTGGGACAGGGCGGAAATCATGGTTTTTTCTCAGGGTGTGGCGACGAACATCACGTCGCGTTGCAAGGGTGTCAAGTGCTGGCCGCCATCGACCACGATGGTGGTGCCGGTGATGGCGCGGTTTTCAAGCACGAAGCAAACCGTGGCGGCGATATCCTCGGGCGTGCTGGAGCCTCCCAGCGGCGTGCGCCGATGGGCGCTGGCAAAGCCGGCTTCGGTCTGATCGCCCGAGATCAGCGTGATGCCGGGCGCAATGCCGACTACCCGCAGCTTTGGCGCCAGCGCTTGCGCCAGCATGGTGGTGGCGGTGTGCAGCGCAGCCTTGGACAGCGTGTAAGACAAGAAATCCGGGTTCAGGTTAAATAATTTCTGATCCAGCAAATTGATCGCGACTGCTTGTGCGCCTTCCGGCGTGGCGGCGTGCAGCGCCTGCGCCAGCAGAATCGGTGCGGCCAGATTGGCGCGCATGTGGCGCTCCAGCATGGCTTGCGAAAAATCGGCCGCGCTATCGTGCTCGAACCGGCTGGCGTTATTCACCACGCAACCAAAGCTCGACAGCGGCAGTTGCAGGGCGACGGCGGCACGCGATAGCAGCGTGCGCACGGCGGCTTCATCTGCCAGATCGCATTGCACCGCGGCCGCGTGCGCGCCGAGCGCACAAATCTGCCGCACGGTGTCGGCGGCATCCAGCGCGGATCGGCCATAATGGACGGCTACATTCCAGCCGCGCTGCGCCAGCGCCAGCGCGATTACGCGCCCGATGCGTCGGGCGGCGCCGGTGACGAGAACGCTTTTCTGTTGTTGTATATGCATATGTTTTGGTATTGAACGCCGACTTATTTACAAACAACGTATTTATAACTACGTATTTATAACTATTTAATTATCATCTTCCCGATGCAATTACCTGAACCCCATCCCGACGCGCTGGCCGCATCCAAGCAACTCCAGCATGTGATCGCGGCCGAGATCGCCCAGCATTCCGGCTGGATTCCTTTTTCGCGTTTTATGGAACTGACGTTGTATGCGCCCGAACTCGGCTATTACAGCGGCGGCGCGCAAAAGCTGGGAAAGGACGGTGATTTTACAACCGCACCGGAAACCACGCCGCTTTTCGGTGCCGCGCTGGCACGGGTGGCGGTGGATTTACTAGCCCAAACCGCGCCGCAGATCATGGAGTTCGGTGCCGGTAGCGGCAAACTGGCGTTCGACATCCTGAGCGAATTGGGCGCTTTAGGGGTATCCGTCGAGCAATATACGATTTTGGACCTGTCGGGCGAGTTGCAAGCCCGGCAAAAACATGTGCTGCGCGACTTTCCGCAAGTGGTGTGGCGTCAACAGATGCCGCCGGCGTTTTCCGGTTTAGTGATCGGCAATGAAGTACTGGACGCGATGCCGGTTGAGTTGGTGGTGAAGACTGAACTCGGCTGGCAGCAGCGCGGCGTTGGCATCGATATCGGGAACAATGGTTTTTGCTGGATCGACCATCCGTGCGACGGCGCATTAGTAGAGCAGATACCGCAGGCCGATGCCTTGCCGCTCGGTTATCTGACCGAAGTCCACCCGGCCGCGCAAGGCTTCATCCGTTCACTGGCCGATATGCTGCAAGCCGGGCACCGCCTGTCCGGTCAGGGCAGCGTCGCGATTTTCATCGATTACGGCTTTCCGGCCGCCGAGTTTTATCTGGACCAGCGCACGCAAGGCACGCTGATGTGCCATTATCGGCACCACGCCCACACCGAGCCGTTTTATTTGCCCGGCTTGCAGGACATTACTGCGCATGTGGATTTCACCGCGATGGCGCTAGCGGCGCTGGATGGCGGATTAGACGTGCTGGGCTACACCAGTCAGGCGGGGTTTCTGATGGCGGCAGGTATTGGCGACCTGTTATTGCGCACGTCGCCGACTGACGCAATGCGCTATTTGCCGCAAGCCAACGCAGTGCAAAAACTGATTTCCCCGGCTGAGATGGGCGAGCTGTTCAAGGTGCTGATAGTGGGCAAGAATATGGAATTGGCGCCGGCGCTGTTGCGCAACGACCGTAGTTATCGCTTGTTATAAACCGCGTGCTATAGATATATACTGCAGCCTGTGTTTTTATTCGCCGCAATAATATAAAGCGGTAACTGTAGTGTTTTTTTAAAATTAATGGGAGTATCTATGGGGCTGCGCACATGATTCGCTGGGTAATCGTCATCTTCGTGGCTTTAATCCTATTTTCAGCACTGTTGCCGTGGCTGGAAAAGCTGGGTATCGGACGCTTGCCGGGCGATTTTCGCTTCAAGCTGTTCGGACGCATCTTTTCTTTGCCGTTCGCCTCGACCATCCTGATTTCGCTGATCGTGTTGCTGATCGGGCGCTTTCTATAGGGCTGGCGCGATGCGAACCGTATGTTTCTCCAGCAAGTCGCCAGCAGGCGAGTGTTGCCCCCACGTCCATTGAAGCGCGTTATGCAGCCCACTCTCGAAGAATTACGCGCCCGTTACGGCGCGCGCTACAAATGGTGGGTTTTGCTGACGGTGATGATCGGCAGTATGGCGTCGATACTGTCATCGACCATCGTCAATGTCGCCATACCCGACCTGAGCCAGTATTTTCATCTGGGGCAGGAGCGCGCGCAGTGGGTCTCGTCCGGCTTCATGCTGGCGATGACGATTTCCATGCTGAGTACGCCGTGGCTACTGTTGCGCTTCGGGCTGCGCCGCACCTACACCGGCGCCATTCTGCTGTTGCTGGCCGGCGGCGTAATCGGCGGTTTCAGCGTCAACGTGCCGATGTTGTTGTCGATGCGGGTGGTTGAAGGGCTGGCGGCCGGTGTTTTGCAACCGATTCCGGTGATCGTCATCATGCGTGCGTTTGACGACAAGGAGCAGGGCCGCGCGCTCGGCATCTTCGGTTTCGGCGTAGTGCTGGCGCCGGCGCTCGGGCCCAGCGTCGGCGGCTTTCTGGTCGAACAGTTCGGCTGGCGCTCGATTTTCTTCGTGGTAGTGCCGTTTTGCCTGGTGGTGCTGGCATTGACCCGGCGCATGCTGGCAGTCAATTCGCCGATGATGGGCGATGCCAGGGAGCTAGACTGGAAAGGCCTGCTGCTAGTCGCCATCAGCACCATCAGCCTGTTGAACGGCTTGGTGCATTTGCGTAGCGATGGCTGGCAGGCGGCCGGTTTTCTGGCGCTGGGGATGGTCAGCCTGATCGCCTTCATCGCGTACCAGTTGCATGCCGAGCAACCGCTGATGCATATGAAATTGTTTGACTTCCGACAATTTTCGATGGGTGCGCTGGTCGCCTTTATCTACGGCATGGGACTGTTCGGTTCGACCTATCTGCTACCGGTATATATGCAGATGGCGCTGCACTACACGCCGTCGCAGGCGGGTCTGATCCTGCTGCCGGCCGGCATCGTGCTGGCTGTGATCATCCCTCTGGCCGGCGCTATGGCCGATCGCTTCCCACCGCATATTCTGGTCGCCGGCGGGCTCGGTTTGTTGGCGTTATCTTTCGCATTAATGGCACTTGAAAGCAGCGCAGGCAGCTATTTCTTGCTGATGGCGTGGGCCATCGTTGGCCGCATCGGGCTCGGTTTTGTGTTGCCGGCTCTGAGCCTGGGTTCGTTGCGCAGCCTTACTCCAGAGCTGATTGCACAAGGCTCCAGTGCGATTAATTTTGTCCGCCAGCTAGGTGGCGCGATCGGCATCAGCCTGGTCGGCATTGTGCTGGAATGGCGATTGGCTGCGCACGCGACCGATGTGGCTGGGCGCATTGATGCGTTTGATGACACCTTTCTGCTGGTTGCCAGCCTGTGCGCGCTGGCGATACTGGCGGCGTGGCGGATGCGGGAAGCGCCAAAGTTAGAATGAGCGCGAATGAAGCCGAATCAAATTTGCATAAAGATTAATCCAGCCGGCCTTGATCGGGCGACGTGCATTCTGCACGGGAAATGATTCGGGACTTCTCAAGGACCGCCTGTAATTAATGGATGCAATCAGTTGACAATGCCTGGAGGAGCCTGCATAATCCAGGGCTCATTGCGGAGGGGTGGCCGAGTGGTTAAAGGCGACAGACTGTAAATCTGTTCTCTTACGAGTACGCTGGTTCGAATCCAGCCCCCTCCACCAATATTTAATATTGCAGTAAAAGGTTGCGGCTGAAGTGGTCGCCCTCGCGGGTGTAGCTCAATGGTAGAGCTGAAGCCTTCCAAGCTTATGACGAGGGTTCGATTCCCTTCACCCGCTCCAGAATTAAATAGTATGTGCAGATTATGTGCATGCGACAGTAGCCCTTGTAGCTCAGTGGTAGAGCACTCCCTTGGTAAGGGAGAGGCCACGTGTTCGATCCACGTCAAGGGCACCAGGTTTAGTCGGGCGTATCAGCAAGAATTCGGGCGTGTGCCTGGGCATTCATCAAAATCGTTAGGAGTCTATAATGGCAAAAAGCAAATATGAGCGGACCAAGCCGCACGTGAATGTAGGCACGATTGGACACGTTGATCACGGCAAGACGACCTTGACGGCAGCGATTGCGACCGTACTATCGAAGAAATTT
>JABBOY010000007.1 GCA_012927585.1 Glaciimonas sp. | reverse complement strand
TGTCCATATAAAACACTCCAGATACCTCCGGCTCAAACACCGGATGGTTACATACTGAGGTGGAAACTATTGGACGCTGTTTCCTCCCCTAATCTGGAAAGTGTTGCACGCTGTTTGACAGTGCATCGTCCACATGGTCCGCAACAGCCTGAACTTTGTCCCCTGGAAACTGCAGAAAGAAGTGGCCACTGATCTGAAGCGAATTTATAGCACTGCGACCATTGACGAGGCTGACCTCATGCTCGCTGAGTTTGAAAAAAAATGGGACAAGGATTATCGGTCAATCGGTCTTTCCTGGCGGAGAAACTGGGTGCGGATCACGCCGTTCTTCGATTATCCACCGGAAATCCGCAAGGTTATTTACACCACCAACGCCATCGAATCGATTAATATGAGCTTACGGAAAATCATCAAAAACCGCAGTTCATTTCCTACTGATGAAGCGCTCAGCAAGCTTTTTTATCTGGCCTTGAACAACATTAGTAAGAAATGGACGATGCCGTTGCGGGACTGGAAAGGGGCACTGAACCGCTTCACAATTCAGTTCGAAGAGCGGATGACAACGGCTTAAACGAAATTCCGTTTACACAAAATCCCGGACACCCTCAGAGTAAACGCCAAGATCGGCTTCAATATCCATATCCAGGGTTTCCTGCACTGGGCTACGTCCGCCCTTAACCCGAATATTGAACCCAGTTAAATGTTAATAAGGGCCTTATTTACTTTGCCCCCCTAACAATACGTGACGGAACACCCGCCATTGATAGATTTGACAATCCTGATGGCCCTGTTTCCTTGAGCTTCCCGCGCTCTCTCGCCCACTGAAGCGATTTTTGCTCGTCGTAATAACCACGCTCTTTCCTTGCCTGGTGCAGGCCGTTGCGCGATCCTTCATTTAAATCCGCTTCAACACTGGGCCATTGGACTCTGTATTTATTAATTAACTCTTCCCTCTTAATTTTCCCTTGATCCTCAGGAAAAATTCGTCCACCTACGTTATTTGCCGATACGGCGGCGGCAGTAATCGTGGATTTGCTATCTGATATTTTAAGTCTTGAAACAAGTAATTTCAAAGCATCATAAGAAATTCTCACCATCGAACACTCGACGAACAAAATTGTCCCGTCCGGCTCCACTACTAAGCGCCTATCGCAGTCTCCGTAGGGAAAATCCAAGTCATCACTGATCACTTCGTCTATGAGCCTTTTTATAACTTTGATAGCAGTTTTACCGCACATAAAAATATCTTGTACTTGCCTCTTGTTCAATGAAAAAGCCCCAATATTTAACTCTTCAAACCCAAATACATCAATACGTTCAGAATCTTCTTGTCCAGTTCCGTCTTCACCATCTGCAATACTTTGTAGATAATTCGCATCGCTTATGGCATACACTCCAAACTTAGTTCCTAAGACCGGCACCCACTGCAAACACGTTTTCTCACCCTCACTACTAATAAGCACCGCATTCAAAATTTTTCTTTCTGACCAACCCTCGGTGGAAGAATAATTCAAAAATTCGACAGCCTCGGACAATGTATTCCAAAGTAGTGGCTCTTTCATTTTGCGTTCCTTTAAAAAAGTTGACTTCAATTGAAAGGGGTACTCGAGAAGCCGTGTGAAGATTCCGCTTTCGGCCCGCCAGGCTAGTCTGATACCTTAAACTTTTTACGCCAAAGCTACAATTCTCAACTCTGGTTGGATCGGAACGAAATTGATGACAATTGATCGCAGGTATCGGCTCATGAACGGTTGGAAGCCGATGAGCGATGGCAGCGATTGGGCGATATTGAATTGATCCCGCATCCGGAATCGATCATACGGGACTACCGTATGGTCGAAGGAAAGTTACAATTTCTGGCCCTCGCAGCAGTAACTAGCTAGGTGTTGCGCATCGACCGCGTCGGCGCCGCGCTTGACGATTGACGTGTTGGCGCCGATTGAATATTGACCCACCGTGCCGATTGAATATTGACCCACCGTGCCGATTGAATATTGACCCAGGGCTGGGTGCTGCGTTTAAATCAGCAACTGTGGATAACTATACCAAATAGCGTGGTTTCGAAGTTTTCTATTCTCTCGTTTTTCGTCAGCCAGAATGCGCGGGGAAATGCGCGAAGGGCGAAGCCCGTAGCGCATTTCTCCGCGCGCGCTTGATTAGAGCGGCTCGTCAGCCGATGTTTCCTTGGCGCCCTTCTGGGCTTGCTCCCGCGCCTTGATGCGCGATTTTGCCGCCATGCTGCTGTGCTGGAACCGGTACGAATCATTGCCGGTCTCGACGATATGGCAATGATGGGTAAGCCGATCCAGCAGTGCCGTGGTCATTTTGGCGTCGCCAAATACGCTCGACCATTCGGCAAAGCTGAGGTTGGTCGTAATGACGACGCTGGTGTGCTCGTACAGTTTGGATAGCAAGTGGAACAGCAAGGCGCCGCCAGCCTGACTGAATGGCAGATATCCAAGCTCATCGAGTATGACGAGATCCATGCGCATCAATGACAGCGCGATCCGGCCAGCCTTGCCATCACGCTTTTCTTTCTCCAAGGTATTGACCAGATCGACTGTGGAATAGAAACGGACTCGCTTGCCATGGGACACAATGCCGGACACCGCGATGGCAGTCGCCAAATGCGTTTTCCCCGTACCAGGACCACCGATAAGGACTGCGTTCTGCGCCGTATCCGTAAACGACAGCGTCGCCAGCTGTTTGACCAGCCGTTGATCGACCCTGGAAGATTCGAAGTCGAATCCGGCCAGATCACGATGCATCGGGAATTTGGCAGCAGTCATCTGGTGCCGGATCGAACGCATGCCACGGTCCGTATTTTCAGCCTGCAGCAGGTGCTCGATCAGCCATTTTGAAGACGCCGTTGAGCTCTCCCCCTGTTCCATCAAATCCGTCCAGGCGCTGACCATCCCATACAGGCGAAGATCCTTGAGTTCCTTCGCGACGTCACGCATGGCCGGCCTCCACGGCATCGATTGCCACGTCGTCAATGCCGCGCAGGCTGTCGTACCTGCTGGTATTGGCGACCGGCGCTTCGGTCAATTGCAGGCTCGTCTCCACGCACGCCGGTGCGGGACTGGCATTTAGTCGCGCCAGCACATTTTCCACATGCTCGGCGCTGAGTACCCCGGACTCGATCACCAATTCCACCGCCACCAATACCGCGGGCAATCCCGCTGCGGGCACCGCAGCGAGCACTTGTGCCATCACTTTGTCGCCGCCGTCGAGCCGCAACAGGCCCTGTTTCAAACGCAATAATGGCGCCGGCATGTCGGTAAAGGGGGCGCCGTTGCGCAGCGCGCCCGGCTTGCGCTCGATAAGCGGGATGTAGTGCTGCCAGTCGTAGCAAACTTGACCGCGCTCAGTCAGCCGGTCGTGGCTGGCGACGATGGCGTCTCCTGCCACGACACTGATCCGGTGCGGATAAAGCCGGGTGCTGACCATGTGGCCGGCGAATTCGCACGGCACGGAGTAGCGGTTTCGATGCGCCGTGATCAGGCATGTCGAGGATACCCGTGCCGGTTTTTCCACATAGCCGTCAAATGGTGTGGGCATCGGGATCATTTGGGCGCGTTCCTGTTCCAGCATGTCTGCCACGCTGAATTGCGCGTGTTCTGGATGACACAATTCGTTCCATAGCGACCGGCACCGCCCGCCGAGCCACGCATTGAGTTCCGTGAAAGAGCAAAATTGGCAGGCTTGCGCATCCAGCCAGATGCGCCGGCGACTGTCCTGCACATTTTTCTCCACCACGCCTTTCTCCCAACCGGAGGCCCTGTTGCAGAAGTCGGGATCAAACAGATAGTGCGAACACATCGTGGCAAAGCGCGCATTGACGGTGCGGCTCTTGCCTTTGTTGACGCGGTCGATTGCCGTCTTCATGTTGTCGTAAATGCCGCGTCTGGGCACCCCGCCCAGTGCCGTCAGCGAGCGGGTGTGGGCGTCGAACAGCATTTCATGGCCTTGACTCGGATAGGCCACGAGCCAGAAAGCGCGACTGGCGCACAGCTTCAGATGGTATACCTGAATGCGTCGGTAGATGCCGCCAATGACCAGGCCTTCTTCGCTCCAGTCGAACTGAAATGCCTCGCCAAGATCGAACTTCAACGGCACAAATGCATGGGGGTCCTTGCCTTCGCCGCTGCGCCAGTCACGGATGAAATCGGTTACGCGGCTATAACCGCCTGCATAGCCATCCCGCTTGATTTGTATGAACAGCGCCTTGGCCGTGCGCCGGTTTTGCTTGATGCGATGCGCGTCAGCTTTGAGAGCCAGTATCAAAGTTTCATGGAATGCGGCCAGCTTACCTGGCACCTCATTCCTGCGGTACGTTGGCGTCGCGGCCTCTTCGGGCATCCTCAGCCATTTGCGTAGTGTGTTGCGCGACAAACCGGTGCGCTTCGTTATTTCATGCAGCGACAGTTTGTCGCGCAAATGCATACGTCGAATCTTGCCAAACATTTCCATGGTGATCACCTTTTATCCCCCGCCTAAAAATTAGGCGGGGGTAGTAGAACACCTGGGTCAATTTTCGATCGGCATACCACCTATAGATGGGTCAGTTTTCAGTCGGCGTCAACAGATTGACGATCAGCTGGATCAGCGCCATGTCGTCGAAGGCCGAAATCTTCTCGCTCTCTTCGGCCCTGATGTAGGTATCGATCAGGTGGCACATGGCCGATTCGTACATCTTCAGGTCGATGTAGTCGCCGCTGGCCAGTTTGACCTCATTGCGGGCTTTCTCGAAATGATCGGTTTCCGCCTTGATGGTGTCGATCTCCGCTGGCGTATAGCCTGCCTGTTCCTTATCATTGGCCAGATTGGCATAGGCACGGATGAACCCGGGAGGTAAACTTGTACAAGGCCAGCCGCTTTGGTTAGTTCTCCTTGATCTGTGCGGACTCCCCGCCAAACCCCGGCAGGCGGGTCTGGCCGGTGAGGAGCTGCTGCATGGCAACCTGTTTGATGTCGCGCTTCTTGGCGATGAGCTGGTCCAGCCCGACAAACGTAAGTATGAAAAAATGTCTAAAAGACGTAATCACAGCAACTCTAAGCCCGCCCGAGCGCGGGTTTTTATGTTTGCTGTGCTGCCGCAAAAAAGCCGACTATCGCCCAAATCGGGTTACAAATAGCTTACAAGTGCAGGAGAAGGATACTGGAAATAAAAAAGGGTTACAAGCCTAAGCGTATAACCCTTTGATTTTTCTGCTTTATTCTGGTGCCGGCTGCCGGAATCGAACTGGCCACCTGATGATTACAAGTCAACTGCTCTACCAAATGAGCTAAGCCGGCGAAAGGCGATATTATAAACTACTTGATTCTGGTTAGTATAGGTCTTCCCGATTTTTTTGATGGTTCCGGCGTTTCAGGATCATCCTTGCCGGCCACATTCTGTGCCTTTTCTGCGGCTATCGGCACAGCGGCTAAAGCCGGGGCATCTTTGATAGCGCCGCCTGCAGCGTTTCCTGCATCGCCGTCCTGATACGGCGCAATTACGGTCTGGTCTGCCTGCGCATCCTGGGGCTCAAATGCCATGCCCTGACCGTTCTCATGGGCATAGATTGCCATGACTCCTTCAAGCGCGACTGAAATCTGGCGCGACACACCGCCAAAGCGGGCACTGAAACTGACGAAGTCACTTTCCATCTTGAGATTACTGGTGGCACTAAAGCTGATGTTCAACACGATTTCGCCATTGCGGACGAACTCCATCGGAACACGGCTGCGCGCATCAACCTTGACTGCAAGATACGGCGTATAGCCGCTGTCAGTACACCATTCGTAAATGGCGCGCAATAAATAAGGCTTGGTGGAAAGTTCGGACATATTGCAAACGTAGTAAAAAAGTTTTACTTATAAATCGCTCAGGTTGCTGCAAACTTCAACAGCGGCATACGGCTGCTCTCAACCTGAACGCGTACTTGCTAAGTACAACCAGTTTAACGGCGCATGACTTTTTCAGAAGGAGTCAATGCTTCAATGTACGCTGGACGGGAGAAAATGCGTTCAGCGTATTTCATGATCGGTACCGCCGTTTTCGACAGTTCGATACCGTAGTGGTCAAGACGCCATAGCAGTGGTGCAATTGCCACATCAAGCATCGAGAAATCATCACCCAACATGTATTTATTCTTCAGGAACAATGGTGCAAGCGTAGTCAACCGATCGCGGATTTCGATACGCGCTTTCTCCTGACTCTTTTCCGCGCCCTTGGTTTTCTCATTTTCCAAAGTATGGACGTGAATAAACAACTCTTTTTCAAAATTAAATAGCATTAACCGGGCCCTCGCCCGCATTAATGGATCTGCCGGCATCAATTGCGGATGCGGGAAACGCTCATCGATGTATTCATTGATGATGTTCGATTCATACAAAATCAAGTCGCGCTCAACCAGAATCGGTACTTGGCCGTACGGGTTCATCGTAGAGATGTCCTCTGGTTTATTGAACAGGTCAACATCACGGATTTCAAAATCCATGCCTTTTTCAAACAAAACCAGACGGCAACGTTGCGAGAATGGGCAGGTTGTACCCGAATAGAGAACCATCATTTTATAGTTCCTTTAAAAACAAAGGGGCGAGACGTAAAACGGCTCACCCGAAGATATCCGCCCGCAAGGTGCGGGCGCCTGATATTACTTGATATCTTTCCAGAAGGCAGCGTTCAAACGCCAAGCGACGACAAAGAATATTCCGAGAAAAAGCAACACCCAGACGCCCAAGCGTTTGCGTGTGTTTTGTATAGGCTCACCCATCCACTGCAGATAGCCGACTAGGTCGCCAACGGCAGCATCATAGTCATTGGCAGACAGTTTCCCAGCAGTGACCTGCTCAAAGCCGACAAATTTATGCAGTACGCTAGCTGAGTGCGGATCTTTTTCTTCCACAAATTTGGCTGTGCGCGCACCTTGCAACTCCCATAAAGCATGTGGCATCCCAACATTTAGGAACACCATGTTATTCCAGCCAGTTGGACGCGTATCGTCTTTGTAGAAGGTACGCAGATACGTGTACAGATAGTCTGAACCCGAGCCAGCACCGGAAGAACGCGCCCGAGCAATCACGGACAGGTCCGGCGGCACTACGCCAAACCAGTCTTTGGCATCTTTGGCGGTCATTGTTGTTTGCATCAGATCACCGACTTTTTCACCGGTGAATTGCAGATTGGTCTTGATCTGATCGTTAGTCAAACCCAGATCCCCGAGGCGGTTGTAACGCATCGATGCTGCAGAGTGGCAGTTCAGGCAGTAGTTAACGAAGAGCTTGGCTCCATTTTGCAAAGCAGCCATATCAGTACTACGATCCGGCGCACGATCAAGGGGAAAGCCGCCCACTACGGCAAGGGCCAGAGTAGGTGCAAATGCAATGGCCGCAATCAGTTTTTTCAAAAATTTCATTTTGTAGTATCCCTTTTACGCTTAGTGCGAATGGAAAGTGACACGGGCTGGCACAGTCTTGAATGTGCCCATTGCACTCCACCACGGCATTAACAGGAAGAAGCTGAAGTAGTACAGCGTGCATACTTGCGCAACCAGTGTACGGGCATCGGTAGGTGGCTGGATACCGAGGTAACCGAGCGTCAGGAACGAGATGCCGAACAAGATGTATACATATTTATGCCACTGTGGACGGTAGCGAATCGACTTGGTTTTGGAGTAATCCAACCAAGGCAGAAACGCCAGGATCACGACCGACAAACCGAACAAGACTACGCCCCAGAATTTCGCGTCAAGAATGCTTGGCAGCATACCAACGATGGCGATCAGAGCAATCACGGCAATGGCTGCCTTGATTTTGGTCGGCAAACGCGATTTGAGCCAGATGAGCACAACGTAAGCGGCGACTGCAGCCATCAGCACATACATAAAGTTCGCAGTGGTCGCGCGCAGCACCGAGTAGAACGGCGTGAAGTACCAGGTTGGGGCGATGTGCAATGGTGTCGTCAGCGGGTCGGCCGGGACGAAGTTATTGTATTCAAGGAAGTAGCCGCCCATTTCAGGAGCAAAAAATACGATTGCCGAGAATATGATCAGGAATGCCGTCACGCCCACCATGTCATGCACAGAATAATACGGATGGAAAGGAATGCCATCGAGCGGGATGCCGTTTTCATCTGTCGTGTCTTTAATTTCAATTCCGTCAGGGTTATTCGAACCTACTTCATGCAGCGCAATAATGTGGGCGACAACCAAGCCCAACAACACCAAAGGAACTGCAATGACGTGGAACGAGAAGAATCGATTCAGAGTCGCATCGCCCACCACGTAATCGCCGCGAATCCACAATGACAGATCTGGGCCGATAAATGGAATAGCGCCGAACAGATTGACGATCACTTGCGCACCCCAGTAAGACATTTGCCCCCATGGCAATAGGTAGCCCATGAAAGCTTCAGCCATCAGGCACAGGAAAATGCCGACACCAAACAACCAGACCAGTTCACGTGGCTTGCGGTAAGAACCGTAAAGCAGGCCGCGAACCATGTGCAGATAGACCACGATGAAAAATGCGGAAGCGCCGGTGGAATGCATGTAGCGCACCAGCCAACCCCATGGCACGTCGCGCATGATGTACTCGACCGAAGAGAATGCGAGCGCCGCGTCCGGCTTGTAATGCATGGTCAGGAAAATGCCGGTAACGATCTGCATCACCAACACCAACATAGCGAGCGAACCGAAGAAATACCAGAAGTCGAAATTTTTCGGTGCGTAATATTCGGATAAATGCGCTTTGTACATCGAGGTTAGCGGGAAGCGAGAATCAATCCAGTTCATCGCCTTGGCGGCTAGTGGTGCATCAGCCGGAAGTTGCTTTTCATGAAACGCCATGATTAAGCCTCACCTTTCTCGTCTTTACCGATAATGATTTTAGAATCCGATAGATACATATGACGCGGGACGTCCAGATTGGTTGGCGAAGGCTTGTTCTTGTATACGCGCCCAGCCAGGTCGAACGTTGATCCATGACAAGGGCAGAGAAAGCCGCCAGCCCAGTCATCCGGCAACGAAGGTTGTGCGCCAGCCTGAAACTTGGAGTTCGGAGAACAACCCAGATGGGGACAAATACCAACAGCGATCAAGACATCCTTGTGTTCAGGGCGTGACCGCGTATGCTTGTCGCAATAGGATGGCAAATCCATCGTATAGGATTTTTCTGACACTGGGTCGGCCAGTTTATCCTCGATTTTGGACAATTCAGCCATCATTTCAGGAGTGCGCTTTAACAACCATACCGGTTTGCCGCGCCACGCTACAACTTTCATTTCACCTGGCTTCAGACTCGAGATATCCACCTCCACTGGCGCACCAGCAGCTTTGGCTCGCTCGGATGGCTGAAAAGTACTTACCAATGCTCCCGCCGTTGCCAAACCAGCCACGCCACCTATCGCAGCAGTGGCCACAAGCAAACCGCGTCGGCCGGAATCGACCTGCTTTTCGTTACTCATACCAACCCCAATCAGTCAAAATACGAAACCTGTGCGAAGCACCATTAAAAATGTATACAGGGCTTCTATCAACTCTAAATTATAACGGAGCTAGCGTTTGTTATAAAGAAAAATTACCAGCCGTCTAACTTACTCAAATTTTTATCACAGAACGCTCTGGCAGCCCCAACAATGGAAAAACAATGCTAATACAGGCTCCAAGATCAAAATCCAGCGGTTTGCATTCCACTTGATTTCGTGCAAAGTACAGTGCCAAAATCAAATTACCCTTATGACAACGACCAGCAGGAAAATCCCATGAGCATGGCACGAGAATTCAAAAGCTTTATTTCCAGGGGCAACGTCATGGATCTGGCCGTCGGTGTGATTATCGGCGCAGCATTCGGAAAAATTGTCGCGTCACTAGGGAAACGCGGATTTAATGGGCTGAGTGTGCCAACCGGTTGTGGTGCTCAAACGTTATAGAAGGGCAACCAATAACATAGAGACGAGATGAAGCCAACGCCGCCGAGCCAAGTCAGTT
>JABBOY010000029.1 GCA_012927585.1 Glaciimonas sp. | reverse complement strand
TATTTCTTTTCACTCCACTCCACTCCACTCCACTCTACTCACCGTTCACTTCAACGACCCGCTCCCACACGCCTCGCAACGGCGAGCCGCAATATATCAAACGTTGCCAAAACTGGGCAAGCGCTTTTCTAAAAATGCTTTCATCCCTTCCTTTTGGTCCAACGTGGTAAACCAAGCCCGGATAAACGCATCTGAACCAATTACTTACATGATGTTTCTTGCACACCATTTGGTGTCATGCCAGTTATCGCGTACTCTATATATAAAGCGGCAAAATCTACAGCAGCGACCGCCACTTAATTTCAACACAGACCCGGGACTATCCATTGGCCAAGCCTAATTACCAATTTGAAAAGCGTCAAAAAGACCTTGCAAAAAAACGCAAGAAAGAAGAAAAATTACAGCGTAAGTCGATACCGAAGACCGATGCTGCAGACGAGGACGCCCCAAGCGAAAGCGAAGTGCCGCCAAAGGTTGATGATAATCAGCCTCCCAACCAGCAGTAGACAGTACACATAACCTTGCGCGCACCCAAAGCAGCATCTTTCTTGCTACACCGGTTATACGCTTGGGTCACATATTTACAGAGCAGTTGTGTCGGTATTGGAGTGATATCGGCGAGCTGCTTTTCTACGTTGATCTGCATTCGCAACCGAACTCAGTAGGTTAGGTATGTGCTGCGCAATCAGGTAATCGATTGCCTAATCCTTAAACAAATTACTGTTCCCGGAATTAGGTTTGTGCGCTTTAAATACATGTGGAAGATGCACATGTATCCCGTATATTCCATTTATTTATCTAATTTAAAACCGTTTTAGCATGCAACCGATTGCTCCCGGCACCGTCGTTTTTCACCGTTTTCGCGGGTATGGGGTTCTGACTGCCGTAAATCTGCTATCAGGCTGGGTGTCGGTGCGCTTCGGTCAAGAATCGCACACACTGGATCTGTGCTTGTCGTCCGACCAGTTGCAACAAGCAGATGGCGAACCGATTTTGTTTCATCGCCATCCGCCCGAGCGCATGCCGCATGCGCGTCTGATGGCGATAGTGCGCGCCTTGCATGGTGCCGATTATCAGCGGTTATATCTGTATTCATGGCCGAAACCATCCGGCTTGCACTGGCATTGGCACCTGTTTACCGGTGCGCGCAACTGGAACGCGCGACCGCTGCGGGCCGGCTGGTTCGGCTCCGGGGCCGAGTACATCTTTAATCCAGTATTAGGCTGGGGTGATGCGCCGGGAGCATCGACTGCGGAATTGATTCAAGCTCTGGCACAGTTCGATCCTGAGGGTCTGTCGCATGCGCTCGGCCATGATGCCGATCACAGCGCATGGTTTGCCGCTATCTGCGACGTCTTGCTGCCGAATTACGCTTATAGCTTTGGCTGGGAAGCGCCGGATGCCGCAGCGGCATCTAGCCTTGCCGGCGCAGCGCTGCAGGTCATGCCGGTGCGCCAGGGATTGCCCGCATACAGCGGTGCCGCATTGCCCTTGGCACCGGGCTTGCAGCATCTGAGTCGGTCGCACAACATTTTTCCTTCCCTCAAAAGTGGCGCCGAGTGCGTGTTGAGAGGCGCTTAAAATCCTCTGAAAAGTATAGTTCCATTAATAAGACTCACGCACTATTGCGATGGCTTGCCGTCACGCTAGCCTCTATCACGATGTGCGGCTTTGTGCGTTAATGTCGGATTTTCCTTGCCGTAGAATCCCCTTTCACGGATTCTTGCATCCATTCTGATCGCACCATCCTCATGACACCCGCCGCCAATATTCCTCCCGCCCTTCCGCCCACCCACAGCCTGTTTGAAGACATTCTGGCGCTCTTGATCGGCACTCTGTTTGTCTCACTCGGCATCGCCATGTTCAACCAGGCAGGATTGATTACCGGCGGTACTGCCGGCCTCGCGTTTCTAATCCATTACACCACCAAGATTCCGTTCGGCACGGTATTTTTCGTCATCAATCTGCCGTTCTATTTCCTGTCGTTGCGGCGCATGGGCTGGCGTTTCACCATCAAGACTTTTTGTGCGGTGGCGTTGGTCTCGGTGTTTTCCAGCTTGCATCCGCAGTTTGTGCATTTCAGCGCCTTGACACCGTTCTATGTCGCGCTGATGGGTGGATTTCTGATGGGAACCGGGTTCATCGTCCTGTTTCGCCATCAGGCCAGCCTGGGCGGCGTCAACATCCTCTCGCTCTACCTGCAAGACAAATACGGGATTCGTGCCGGCAAATTGCAAATGGCCGTCGATGTTGTCATCGTGTTGGCTTCACTGCTGGTGGTCAACCTGACTGCGTTGCTGGCTTCGATTCTGGGTGCGGTGGCGCTGAATCTGGTCATCATGCTGAACCATCGCCCCGGCCGTTACATGACGGTATGAACCGGTGTCCGCCCGCTTCAGGCGGACATCGCCCAAAATTTGACACTTGCGACTGCTGCGCATATATTTTGAATTCTTGATTGGAAGAGGGCAGCCATGCTGCCGTCGAAACGACCCGAGGTTTCCATGACGCTTCAAGTGACACCACTTAACGCCGCGCACCGTGCCGCTGGTGCCCGCATGGTCGATTTCGGCGGCTGGGACATGCCGGTCAACTATGGCTCACAAATCGAGGAGCACCTCGCAGTGCGCAACGACTGCGGCATGTTCGACGTTTCGCACATGTGCGTGGTCGATCTGCAGGGCGCCAATGCGCGCGCTTTTCTGCGCGGCCTGGTCGCCAACAATGTCGATAAATTGCGAATACCCGGCAAGGCGCTGTACTCCTGCATGCTGAATACCGACGGCGGCGTAATCGACGATCTGATCATTTATTTCTTCAGCGAAAGCTGGTTCCGGCTGGTGGTCAATGCCGGCACCGCTGAAAAAGATCTGGCCTGGATTTCGGCCCGGAATAACAAAACCGGCAGCGGCCTCGTCATCACCCAGCGCCGCAGCGGCACTGACGCGCTGGCGTTGATTGCGGTGCAGGGACCGAATGCACGCGCCAAGGTGTGGCAGGTGTTGCCGCAAACGCACACCGCCAGCGCGCAATTACAACCGTTCAATGCAGTCGTGGTGGCCGACACGCCGTTCGGCGAAGTGATGCTGGCGCGCACCGGTTACACCGGTGAAGATGGCTTCGAACTGGCCTTTTCGGCCACGCAAGCAAAAGCGTTGTGGAGTGCGCTGGCAGCGGCCGGCGTCAAACCTGCCGGTCTGGGCGCACGCGACACGCTGCGGCTGGAAGCCGGCATGAATCTGTATGGTCAGGACATGGATGAAACCATAAATCCGCTCGACGCCGGTCTGGCCTGGACCATCGATCTGGTCAGTGACCGCGATTTTGTCGGCAAGGCAGCGCTGCTGGCAAAAGGGCAACAGGCGCAATTTTTCGGTCTGATCCTGCGTGAAAAAGGCGGCGTGCTGCGCGCCCGCCAGAAAGTCGCAACCGACAAAGGGCAGGGCGAAATCACCAGCGGCACCTTCAGTCCGACTATGCAGCAAGCGATTGCACTGGCGCGTCTGCCGCTCGGCATAGAGGTGGGCGACACGGTCCAGGTTGACATCCGCGACAAGCAGCTGACGGCGGCCGTAGTCACGCTGCCGTTTGTACGCCACGGAAAAATTCTGATTTCCTGATTCCAGCATATCGCGTCATTAAATAGAAAAAACATGGAGTATATGCAAACTTATTATTATTTATATGCGGTAATCAATATAGCATCTATGAGTATATGTAGTTATCAGTAGAGTGCATCATACGCACCAGTACTAAAACATTTTCTATTTTTGGAGTTAAAAATGAACATTCCCGCCGAACTTAAATACAGCGAATCCCACGAATGGGCGCGCACCGAAACCGATGGCACGGTTACCGTTGGGATCACCGAATATGCACAGGATGCGCTGGGCGATATCGTGTTTGTCGAATTGCCCATAATCGGCCAGACGCTGACCGCCGGCAAAGATTGCGCGGTGGTGGAATCGGTCAAGGCGGCCAGCGACATTTATGCGCCGGTCAGCGGCGAAGTGGTGGCGGTCAATGATGCGCTCGGCGACGCGCCTGAGCAAATCAATCAGAACGCTTATGCAGCCTGGCTGTTCAAGCTAAAGCCGGCCAAGCTCGACGACTTGGATAATCTGCTGGATGCGGCGGCCTACCGCACCAAAATCGACGCCTGATCTTTCCACAACAATTCCAGATTATGACCCGCGCCAGCCTGTCCCAACTTGAAGCACGCGACGCTTTCATCGCGCGCCATATCGGCCCGTCCGAATCCGAACAAAAGGCGATGCTGAAAGTCGTCGGTTACCCAAGTCGCAACGCGCTGATCGACGCCATCGTGCCGCCCAACATCCGTCGCAAGGATGCGCTGCCGCTCGGCCAGTTCACCCAGCCGCTGCCGGAGCAGGCGGCTTTAGCCAAGCTGAAAGGCTTGGCTAGCAAGAATCGCGTGTTCAAGTCGATGATCGGTCAGGGCTATTACAACACTTACACCCCGGGCGTAATTTTGCGCAACCTGTTTGAAAATCCGGCCTGGTACACCGCCTACACGCCGTATCAGCCGGAAATCTCGCAGGGCCGGCTGGAAGCAATTCTGAACTTCCAGCAAATGATCACAGACATGACTGGGATGGCGATTGCCAACGCGTCGATGCTGGACGAAGGCACCGCTAGCGCCGAAGCGATGACACTGATCCAGCGCGTAGGCAAGTCCAGTTCGAACGTATTTTATGTGGCCGACGACGTGCTGCCGCAAACCCGCGAAATCATCGAAACCCGCGCCCTGCCGATCGGTATAGAAGTGCGTACCTGCAGCGGTGCAGGTGAGGATAACGCCGCGCTGCACAACGATTGTTTCGGCGTGCTACTGCAATATCCGGGCGTAAATGGCGAAGTGCGCGATTACCGCGAGTACGTCAAAACAATGCACGCCAAGAGCGCGCTGGTGATCGTCGCCGCCGATTTGCTGGCGTTGGCGCTGCTGACGCCGCCGGGCGAGTGGGGCGCAGATGTGGTAGTCGGCAGCAGCCAGCGCTTCGGCGTGCCGCTCGGTTTCGGCGGCCCGCACGCCGGGTACCTGGCTACCCGCGACGCCTTCAAGCGCAGCATGCCGGGCCGCTTGGTCGGCGTGACAGTCGATGCACAGGGCAACCACGCGTATCGGCTGGCGCTGCAAACCCGCGAACAACATATCAGGCGCGAGAAAGCCACTTCCAATATTTGCACCGCGCAAGTCTTGTTGGCGGTGATGGCGTCGATGTATGCGGTGTATCACGGCCCGGACGGCATCCGCCGTATTGCACAGCGCGTGCATCGATACACCGGCGTGCTGGCGGCAGGCTTGCGTGGACTCGGTTACCGCATCGCCAATCAAGCCTTTTTCGACACGCTGACCGTGCAAGTTAGCTTGGCAAATAAGCTGGCCGACAAATTGCACGCGGCAGCCCAGGCGCAGGGCCTGAATCTGCGACGGATCGACGATCATCATGTCGGCATTGCACTCGATGAAACCACCGAACGTGGCGACGTGCAATTGCTGTGGTCAATTTTTGCGCAGAAAGGACAGGGGCAATTACATGCGCTCGATTTCGACGCCATCGAAGCCGATGTCAACGATGCGTTTCCGACTGCGCTAGCGCGCCGCAGCGGCTTTCTGACGCATCCGGTCTTCAACCGCTATCACGCCGAACACGAAATGCTGCGCTACCTGCGCCGTCTGGCCGACAAGGATCTGGCGCTCGACCGCAGCATGATCCCGCTCGGTTCCTGCACCATGAAGCTCAACGCCAGCAGCGAAATGCTGCCGGTCAGCTGGCCCGAATTCTCCAGCATCCACCCGTATGCGCCGACCGGCCAGACCATTGGCTACCGCGAAATGATCGACCAACTGGAACAAATGCTGTGCGCGGCCACCGGTTACGCCGCCGTATCCTTGCAGCCGAATGCCGGCTCGCAAGGCGAATACACCGGCCTGCTGGTGATCCACGCGTATCACGCGGCCCGCGGCGAAGCGCATCGCAATATCTGCCTGATTCCCTCCTCGGCGCACGGCACCAATCCAGCCTCGGCCACCATGGCCGGAATGCAGGTGGTGGTGGTCGCCTGCGACGAGCGCGGCAATGTCGACCTGGCCGATCTGAAAGCCAAGGCCGAACTCCATAGCAACAACCTAGCAGCGGCGATGGTGACTTACCCCTCGACCCACGGCGTGTTCGAGGAAGGCGTGCAGCAATTGTGCGAAATCGTCCACGCACACGGCGGCCAGGTCTACATCGACGGCGCCAACATGAATGCTTTGGTCGGCATCGTCGCGCCGGGCCAGTTCGGCGGCGACGTCAGCCACCTGAATCTGCACAAGACTTTCTGCATCCCGCACGGCGGTGGCGGCCCCGGCGTCGGCCCAGTTGCGGTCGGCGCGCATCTGGCCCAATTCCTACCGAATCTGCGCAGCGCCGGTTACCAACGCGCGGGAACTGACGCCTGCGCCGGCATCGGAGCAATTGCGGCGGCCCCGTTCGGCTCGGCCAGCATTTTGCCGATTTCGTGGATGTATATCGCGATGATGGGCGCGGCCGGACTGACCGCAGCCACTGAAGTGGCGATTCTGGCCGCCAATTACATTGCGCGCCGTCTGGCGCCGCACTATCCGGTGCTGTATTCGGGCCACGACGGATTAATCGCGCACGAATGCATCCTCGATCTGCGCCCGTTGACGGCCGCCACCGGCATCAGCAACGAAGACGTCGCCAAGCGCCTGATGGATTTCGGCTTCCACGCGCCGACCATGAGCTTCCCGGTGCCGGGCACACTGATGATCGAGCCGACCGAAAGCGAATCGCAAGCCGAGATGGACCGCTTCATCGACGCCATGATCACGATTCGGCAAGAAATCGCCAAGGTCGCAAGCGGCGAATTCGACCGCGCCGACAACCCGTTGAAACATGCGCCGCATACCGCTCAGGTAGTGAGCGCCGACCTCTGGAATCATGCGTACAGCCGTGAAGTCGCTGCCTATCCGGTGGCCGCGCTACGCCAGCAGAAATACTGGCCGACGGTTGGGCGTGCCGACAACGTGTATGGCGACCGCAATCTGTTCTGCGGTTGTGTGCCGATTGGCGCATACGAGTAAGGAACGTTCAAAAAACGACCAGCGGCAGTTCTGCCGCCATCCCCGCAAATGCGGGGAAACTTAAGAGTTTCCTTGCAAAGCGATTTGGCACGCGAGCTGTGAGTGTCAAAAACTAATGCCACTGGTCAACTCAAAGTTGCCGCCTGTCCACTGTAGTCGCAAAAACATCAGCGGCTAGCTTAAACTCCCATCTATGCACAAATCAAACGGATTTACTTTGGTCGAGTTGATGGTTGTGGTGGCGATTGCCGCCATCCTCAGCGCGATTGCTGCACCATCGCTCAAGCGATTGATCCAGTCAACTACGATATCCAGCAACGTGAATACATTCCTGGCTGACATGCGCTATGCGCGCAGCGAATCGATTCGACGCGGCGGCGGGGTTGTCATGTGCCGCAGCGATGATCCCGAGGCGGCCAGTCCTACTTGCGGCAGCGGTTCCGGCCCAAATGGCAATGGGTGGGTCAGCGGTTGGATTATTTTTCATGATCTGGACAATAATGGGCAAAAAGCTGCAGCAGAAACATTGCTGCGGGTGCAGTCGCCTATAACTTCGATAAATACTATTGTGGAAGATAGTAAAGGTAGCTCATCCACCAAATTCCAGTTCACGGCCACTGGGCGCACCTACAACTTAAATTCGGCCACGACACTGACATTTGGTAGCCCCGACCTGTTTAAGAGCGATGTGCAGCGCACCGTATGCGTCAGCCTTAACGGTCGCACCCGAATTGCCGGCGACGGAAGCACAGCATGTTGAAACAATAACTTATGAAAAATTCGCTGATGAATCGCCACCACCAAGTCGGCGCCTCGCTGATCGAGGTACTGGTTGCCCTGCTTTTATTATCGCTTGGGATGCTGTCTCTTGCTGCAACACTGTCTTTCGCAGTGCAGATGCCCAAATTATCAGGCTACCGTGCAACAGCGACTAATCTGGCGTCCGCTTATATCGAGCGCATGCGGGCCAACTCCGGGGCGGACGGCTTTGGGGGGTTTAATAGCGGTGCCTACGACAAGCCCAGCAGTTACGGCGTTACCACATTGTCGGCAACCACTTGCAGCTACCCTGACTGTGTTGCTGCCACCCTGGCCACTATGGACTTGACAACAATGCAAGTCGCAGTACGTGCTGAGCTACCTGCTGGCGGCCTTTTCATGGAGCGCGACAACAACAGCGGTGTAAGCAGCAGCACCACCGGGAATCTGTGGATTATGTGGCAGGAACCTGTTACCTACGGGACGATCGTTGATTCATCATCTTCTGATAATTGTCCATCTGGGGTAGCCGTGACGGATCCCATGCCACGCTGTCTCTATGTGAGGTTCAGCATATGAAACGCCCACAAATATCACCAAAATCGCAATACTTGAAAGGGTTTTCTCTGATCGAACTGATGATCTCCCTGACCATAGGATTGATCATTACGGTCGCGGTTTTCTCCGCTTATATAGGCGCTTCGGGAGCCAGCAGAATGGCAGAAGCGCAAGGGCGCATGAACGAAGATGCCCAGGCTGCACTGATTATTTTGAGCCAGCAATTGCGGATGGCAGGAAACAATCCCGATCAGGCCAGCCGCGTTGATGATGTCGACCCCACACTTGCCAACTCCGTGCGCTCCAGTCGCCACAATCCGGTTTATCTTCCGACCCCGACGTATGCAGGATTTGCATTGTCTCCAGCTGCAGCTACGCTCTCTTCTTACCGCATCCGTGGCTGCGATGGAACGTTCAGTAACATCACGACGTCAACTAACCTCGACAACCTCACCTGCGCAGCCGGAACCACCGACTCTATTGCGGTCAGTTACGAAGCGGATATATTCAATACCTTACCCGCTGGCGGCATACCGACCGACTGTCTTGGGCAAGGATTGAGTCAGATCACTGCCACCCTTCCAACTCTTGTTGGAGGCGCTACTGTAAATGCCAACGTAACCTATTACGTAGCAGAGAACCGGTTTTATATTGACACATCCGCCTCCATACCCAGCCTGTATTGCAAAGGCAATGGCGGCGCAACCCAACCGCTGGTTGAAAACATTGAAAATATGCAGTTTCTCTACGGCGCGACAAACAGCGCGACAAACGTCACACCGATGGTAGCCGGCTATTTGAACGCCGATGGAGTCATCGCACTCTCTGGAAATAATCCCCAAAACTGGAAAAAAGTCTTAACAGTTCGTATCTGCGTACTGGTACGTAGCGAGATTCCAGTTGTATCCGACGCAGCATCAGCGCGTTACATCAAGTGCGATGGCACTCAGGAAACTGCCCCGCCAGACCTTCGACTGCGGCGCGCTTACTCGACCACGGTTGTATTGCGAAATCCGCAGCTATAAATTACTGACTTGCCATGAAAACATTAGCCCAATCTACGCACTGTCCAGCAACCAGAAAAGGTTTGCCGCACTCTCGATTACCAGCACACCAGCGCGGTGTGGTGCTGGTCATTGCACTGATTTTATTGGTCGTGATCTCGCTGCTTGCCGTCACCAATGTCCGCAATGCCAGCTCCACAGCAAACGTGGCAGGCAATGTGCGAATCACCGAGCTGGCGACCCAAGCGGCTGACATTGCCTTACGCCATTGCGAAGCTTCTATTCTGGATATATTGAGAGTTGCCAGCGGAAAACCATCTACTTATCCATCCACTTTTATAGCATCTAATATTTTGCAGCCATCTATCCCGCTGAAATGGCAAGACAAAGCAAATTGGGATACAACACCGCTTTACTACGTGCTCCCCTTGAGTCTGGTTAACCAGACTGGGATGACCGATGCAACCTATATGCGGCCCCCTGAGTGCATGGCCCAACTTACGGACAGTGTTATTAGTACGATTACTGACAGTGTTACCGGCGCTGTTACTAACATTACCACTACCTATTATGTAGTCACTGCCCGCGGTTTTGGCCCTGAAGTAGTGGATGGGAAAGGCCGTCCCGTTGGCAGTGAAATCTGGCTGCAATCCAACATTTCAATACTAAATGGATAGGTGAAAATCTCCATGATGAACCTCTTTCGCACTGCCTTGTCCCCACTCCCATTGCATTGCAATCGGAAACCATCGGTACCACTACGCTTGGAGCAAGCTTACAACCCCGCATCATGGAGCACCAACAAGCGCCAGTGGACATCTCGGCTTGCTCTGCTGCCGCTGTTGTTAGCTTGGTTACCGGTGCAGGCGGCAATCTACAGTTTGCCGAGAGATAGTATTGCAGGCTGCACCCCCGTTGATCAGACCTATACTTGCGCAGCAGGGCTAGTGCTCGGCGCTGGCGACACGATCGTCCTTACCTCGTCCGACCCTATTACTCTCAAAATCACTGGTGATTTCACAACCGGAGACGGCAGCCAAATCAACGCAGAGGGCGATGCCTCCAAGCTGAGCATTATTGTCAACGGTAATACGGCTATAGGCGCTAATTCCACTTTACACGCGAATCTAACCGGAGTTGGCACCATCGACACCGGTGAATACACCCACGTCATCGGCGACGTCACTACCATAGCCGGTGTCGTCACCATCGGTAATCACAGCACTCTCACCGGCAAAATAACAACTGCATCTGCCGCGATCAATGTCGGTTATGACACCACGGTCATCGGCAATATCAAAACCATGGTCGCCGGCGTCGTCAGCGTCGGTTATGACAGCATGGTCACTGGCAATATCTCCACCACCTCCGGCGCTATTAACGTCGGCGATAGAAGCATCGTCACAGGCTCGATCCTCACCACTCTGGCCGGCGCTATCACACTGGGAGCAAACGTGAAAATCACGGGCAATGTGGCTACCACTTACCAAGGCAGCGTCGTCGGCGCCGGCGCCATCGTCATCGGTGGCGGGAGTAAAATCGGCGGCAGCGTCACCACTAATACAGGCGCCATCACAATCGCGTCTGGCACAAAAGTGGATGGCAATGTCGCT
This sequence comes from Glaciimonas sp., assembly GCA_012927585.1. Classification (GTDB taxonomy): domain Bacteria; phylum Pseudomonadota; class Gammaproteobacteria; order Burkholderiales; family Burkholderiaceae_D; genus AVCC01. The sequence goes on along the minus strand of JABBOY010000029.1, from coordinate 55,746 downwards.
ACCAATGACGGCGCCATCACAGTGGGAGCAAGCACAGCAACTGGCACGGATAACAAGGATAACAAGGATGGCGTTACAAAAATCGGCGGCGCTGTCTGCACTGGTAACTCGGGCGCTATCACAATTGGGGCTGACGCAAAAGTAGACGGTAGTATTGAAACCGCAAAGGCTGGCGCCATCACGGTCGGTGCCAGGGCGGAAGTCGGCGGCTCGGTCACTGTCAAGAAAGCTGGCGCTAAGACAGTAGCGACTAGTGCAGATGTCCACGATAACGCCAACGCTAACGGGAAGTGCCCTAATGGGAAAATAACCTACCCCAAAATTCAATCGCGCCAGTGGCGCCAGATTTTCATGCACTAATTTGAAATATCTGTAGGCATTCAACCAGGAGTACGTTTCATGCGTTTTTATTCTCCCCATCACAGACCCTCAAGCCGAAGCTCCGGGTTCACCTTGATCGAACTCATGGTTACGGTGGCAATTGTGGCAATTTTGGCCAGCATAGCCTTGCCGGCTTATACCAGCTACGTAGCAAGAGCAAAGCGGGCGGACGCCCGAACCCAGCTTCTGCAGGTTGCCCAGTTCATGCAGCGCTTTTATTCCGCCAATGACACCTTTACGCAAGATCGTGCCAACCACGCGGTGATCAACCAAATCCCCGGGAGCCTGAAGCAGTCGCCCGCAGATGGCACTGCAATTTATAACCTCTCCATGCCAACTCTAACTTCTGCCAGTTATGTTCTCCGCATGGCTCCCGTAACCGGAGGGTCGATGGCGGCAGACTCTTGCGGAACCTTTACCTTGACGTCAGCCGGTGTACGCGGAGTGTTAGTCGGTGACGCTACAGAACCTGACACTGGAACTCTGCGCAACACCTGCTGGAAGTAACGCGACTCAGCGAAGTTTCGTCGCATTAACCGGTGCAGAGTAAATTCAAGAGCAGCGCATCACACTGCCCTTGATTGGCAGGCCGGTTGAGCAATCGTCTTATTATGAATAAATGTAGGAGTATGCACAATAATAATGCATTTTACGCATTATAAATAAGCGTCATACATAAATACAGTATGTTGTATGCATTTCGTTGTTACTATTCAGACGGCAGAATGAAATGGTTTTCTCCTCGTCTTCCAAGAAATGGCGATGCCAGTCGTTCATGAACGACTGGCAAAACTGCCGCCGTCATTTATCAATGACCTTGCGCGCAAACGAATCCAGGTAATCCATCAAGGCTTCTGCGGCGCCGACTGCGGCATCGGGGTCGTCATTGGCGATTGCAGCGGCAAGCATCATGTGACATTTGGCGTCGGCCTCGATATCGCCCTCGTGCTGAAACGCATACCAGAAGCGGCGGCACTGCATCACTTGCGGGATAACGGCAGCAACCGCGGATGGATTGCGGCAAGCTTGGTGACTGACAGTGTCGAGCGCCTGATCGGCCTGCATGTAGGTTTTCAGATCGTTCTTTCTGGTTGCAGCGACCATTTTTTTGGCATGCATCAGAATATCCTTACGCTGCTGCGGCGTGGCGCGGCGTGCGGCACTGGCAGCAATCAGGCACTCCAGCACGCGGCGAGTCTCGATCAGGCTCAAGTGCGCAGCCAGTTCGATATCGCTAACGATCAAGCCGCGCCGCGGCAACTGGACAATCAAGCCATTGGCCGACATCCGCATCAGCGCTTCGCGCAGCGGCGTGCGCCCCAGGCCGGTCGCCGCCACCAGTTCGGCTTCGACAATTGGCGTTCCCGGCTTGAGCTGCAAGGTGACGATCATGCTTTCCAGCACGTTGTAGGCGATATCAGCCGCGCGCTGCTTCGACCCGGCCGGCTTGTTGGCTATATCTGCAACGGAATTTGTTGCTGCCATTGCGTTTATAGCTTGCGCGCCTGATGTTGCATGCGTTAACTCAGTCAAAACCGCGCTGACGTTTGAACTGATCGGTGGCGGCAACCAGCGCACTGGCTATACCCGGTTCAAATGCTGCGTGACCGGCATCTTCGATCATGTTGATGCGCGCCTCCGGCCATGCCTGATGCAAACGGTAAGCCGACAACGGTGGGCATACCATGTCATACCGGCCTTGGATAATGATGGCAGGCAAGTGCCGGATGCGCTCGACGTTGCGGATCAACTGATCGTCCGTCATGAATGCATCATGAAGCATATAGTGCGCTTCCAGCCGGCCCACGCCGATACCCACCGCTTCTGAGCCGAACTCATCGGCCGCTTCTGGATGCGGCAACAAGTGCAGGCAACTGCCCTCATAACGGCCCCAGGTGCGCGCCGTTTCCGAGTACACGGCCGGGTCGTCGCAGAACAAGCGTTTTTCAAAAGCCTGCAACAGATTGCCGCGCTCGGATTCGGGAATCGACGCGACGAACTGCGCATGCGCTTCCGGGAAAAACCATTTGATGCCGTTCAGGAACCAGTCGATTTCAGGCTTGGTACACAAGAAAATGCCGCGCAACACGAAGCCGGTGCAGCATTCTGGATGGGCTTCGCCATAAGCCAGCGCCAACGTCGAGCCCCAGGAGCCGCCAAACACCAGCCATTGTTCTATTTCCAAAAGGTGCCGCAGGCGTTCGATGTCGGCAATCAGCAACGGGGTTGTGTTATTGCGATATTCGCCCAGTGGGGTAGATTTGCCGGCACCGCGCTGGTCGAACAGGACGATGCGGTAATGTGCGGGGTCGAAGAACTGGCGATGCTTGGGCGACAAGCCGGCACCTGGTCCGCCGTGCAGGAACAGCACCGGCACCCCATCGGGATTGCCGCACTCTTCCCAGTACAGGGTATGCAATGCATCCACCGCCAGCATGCCGTTGCGGTAGGGTTCAATCGGTGGATAGAGCGCGGGGAGAGAAATTGATTCAATCATGGAATAGTGCCTCGTCAATAGGCCGGTAGCAGACGCTGCCGCCGAGATTACATATCAAATTGCACAAGCGAAAAAAATGGAGCAATTTGCATCGCTCCATTTTTCATTTCAGACAATTAAAGCGAGACTGGATTAATAACTGGCTAGAGAAACCGGCACGCTATTCTTGAAAGTAAACACGGTAACTGGAGCCTGTTTCATATTGCCTTTTTCGTCATACGAATAGGTGCCGGCAACGCCTTTATGGCTGGTTTTGTACATTTCGGCGCCGACTTTTACCGGGTCTACCGAGTTCGATTTTTGCATCGCCTGAGCTATGAACATGGTCTGGTCATAAAATGAAGCAGCATAGACATCGGCGTCCTGGTTAAAGCGTTTCTTGTATTTAGCCTTGAATGCCGGGCCATCGGCGACTTTATCCAGAATCGCGCCGCCTTGCGCACACAGCACGACATCATTTACCGCGTCGCCGCCAAGTTTTCCCATCTCCGGGCTGCACAGCGTATCGCCGCCCAGTAATTTTGCCTTGAGCGCAAGCTGCTTCATCTGGCGCGCCATCGGAGCGCCTTGCGGGGCATAGCCGCCGAAGAAAATCACATCGGCGTTCTTGGATTTCATATTGGTCAGGATAGTGGCAAAGTCGGTCGCCTTGTCAGTGGTGTACTCCTGCCCGACTACTTTGAGGCCCGATTTCTTCGCTTCCTTGATGAATTCTTGCGCCAAACCCTGGCCGAACGCGGTACGGTCATCGATCACGCCAACGGTCTTGACCTTGAGTATTTTGGCGGCATAGACCGCCATGCTGGAGCCGATTTGAGAATCGCTGGCGACGATGCGAAACAGGTTCTTGTAGCCACCCTCGGTGACTTTGGCATTGGTGCCCACGGTGGACATCATGACGCCAGCCTCGTTATAAATGCGCGACGCTGGAATGGCCACGCCGGAGCAATACGGCCCGAGGACAAACTTGACGCCGCCATCGACTAGCTTCTGGGCTGCGTTGACGCCGGCTTTGGGGTCGCATTGATCATCTTCGGATTGCAATTCAAATTTAATCTGCTTACCGCCTATCGTCAGTTTTTTGGCGTTCAATTCTTCCACTGCCAGGCGCACCCCATTTTCATCGTCTTTGCCGGCAAAGGCATTGGAGCCCGTGAGCGGGCCGGTGTGACCGATTTTGACCACTTGTTCCTGGGCGTGCGCGCTACCGGCCAAGGCCAAGGCAATCGCGCCTGCGATTGGAATCATTTTTAGTGTGAATTGCATATTGTCATCCTCTTGAGAATTGAACAGCGATAAATTGAATTGAACAGCAGTGATTAAGTGATACACGACTGACTTGCGATACGCTACGGTCTGCGCCGTCTCTTGTTTCTGATGTAAAGCCGACGCACAAATGCGCATTTATGCCTGACGCAAAGCACGCCATCAACTGGCATTGCAAGACGCTTGGAGCGCGCATCAAATTCCGATGCGCGGTTTTTCTGAAAAGTGAGAATACCATCCAGCTAATATATTTACAATATATCGAATCGATGTTGCTCACAGCCATAATTGGGTAATGCTTGGCCGCTTCAAGCGTCGAAAACAAGCGACGATATGATTTTTAGTAGTGCAGGCCTCCGTGCCTGCGGCCCGGTGCAGGCACGGAGGCCTGCACTACTAAAAACGACATACTGATTTATGTATATTTATGTACCGCTTCAAAAACATGCGGAAACTGGCATATTTTAAAAATTAATATGGGAGTATGCGCAGAATGACGATTTTAAATAAATACCGAATCGTATTACCCGTCACCCGCCACTCACAAATTTCCCGTCAAACCCGAATGCCCCAGACCAAAGGGTCACGCTCATCCAGCAGCAAAGTGGCTTCGGCGTTCACGTAAGCGCGGCCACGTATGCTGGGCTGAACCTGCCCGTCTTTGATCCGATAAGACGCTTCAAACACGCTACCGATGATGCTTTCCTGACGCCAGATTGCGCCTTCCGCCAAGGTGCCGTCTGCGGCCAGGCAAGCGACTTTGGCACTGGTGCCGGTGCCGCACGGCGAGCGGTCATAGGCTTTGCCGGGGCACAACACAAAGTTACGGCTATCGATGCCAGGCGTTGTCGATGGCGCGAATAATTCGATATGGTCGATTGCCGCACCGTTGCTGCCGGTTACGCCCTCGCGCTCCAGCGCCTGACGCACGCGCCAGGAAAAATCGGTCAGCGCTTCGATGTTCTGCGACATCAGTTGCAAGCCGTGCTCGCTGACCAGGAAAAACCAGTTGCCGCCCCAAGCCACGTCGCCATAAATACGGCCGTGCCCCTCCACCTCTATGGCGAGCGCTTTCTGGGCGCGATATGCAGGCACGTTGTACACGGTGACGCTGCCATCGGTATGCAATTCGGTTTCGACGATACCGACCGGGGTTTCGACCCGGTGGCGTCCCGGCTGAATCCGCCCCAAATGCGCCAGCGACACGATAAAACCAATCATGCCGTGGCCGCACATGCCAAGATAGCCGACATTATTGAAGAAGATCACCCCCGCCGCGCAACTGGTATCGTGCGGCTCGCAGAATAATGCGCCGACCATCACGTCCGAGCCGCGCGGCTCGCACACTACGGCCGAACGCAACTGATCGTGACTGTGCTGAAAGCGTGACAGACGTTCCGACAAGGAACCGGTACCCAGGTCGGGGCCGCACGCCAGCACCAATCGAGTCGGCTCACCCCCGGTGTGCGAATCAATTATGGATATTTTTTTCATGGCTTTAGAATAGCGCATTGAAAGGTTGCCGTGCTGCCGGAAAAAACCCTGCAAACAGCAAGCATCCCAATGATCTAGCGCAAGTATCAAGCTGACGACACCTTTAATGCGCCGAAACGCGGCACAATTAATTCTATTTAATCTTTGGAGACTTTTTCATGAATCAATCCACCATGAAAGGCGGTTCTGCAATCCATGCACCCGCCTTTGTGCGCCAGCAAAAACTGATTAACTGGGTAGCCGAAATCGCCGCTTTGACCCAACCGGCCAATATTGTCTGGTGCGACGGCTCGCAAGAAGAGTACGACAGTCTGTGCGCCGCCATGGTGGCCACCGGCACCTTGAAAAAACTGAATCCAAACAAGCGCCCGAACAGCTTTCTGGCGTGCTCCGATCCTTCCGACGTGGCGCGGGTAGAAGACCGCACCTTTATTTGTTCGGCCGAGAAGGAAGATGCCGGCCCTACCAATAATTGGATGGAGCCAGGCGAGATGCGCGCTACGCTATCGAGCCTGTTTGCCGGTTGCATGCAAGGCCGCACTCTGTATGTGGTGCCGTTCTCAATGGGACCGCTGGGCTCGCCGATCGCCCATATTGGGGTCGAGTTGTCCGATTCGCCCTATGTGGTGGCCAACATGCGCATCATGACCCGGATGGGTCGCGCGGTGTATGACGTGCTCGGCACTGATGGCGAGTTCGTGCCTTGCGTGCATAGCGTCGGTGCGCCGCTGGCAGCCGGCCAGCAGGATGCGGCGTGGCCCTGCAACAAGACCAAATACATCGTCCACTTTCCGCAAAGCCGCGAAATCTGGTCATACGGTTCCGGTTATGGCGGCAATGCGCTACTCGGCAAGAAATGCTTTGCGCTGCGCATCGCTTCCACCATGGGACGCGATCAGGACTGGCTGGCCGAACATATGCTGATCCTGGGCGTCGAGTCGCCTGAAGGCAAAAAACATTACGTGGCGGCTGCGTTCCCATCCGCCTGCGGCAAGACCAACTTCGCCATGCTGATCCCACCAGCCAGTTTCGAGGGCTGGAAAGTCACCACCGTCGGCGATGATATCGCCTGGATCAAACCGCAGGTTGACGAAAAAACCGGCGATGTCCGCCTGTACGCGATCAACCCGGAAGCCGGTTATTTCGGCGTGGCGCCCGGCACCAACGAAAAGACCAATTACAACTGCATGGCATCGATGCGCGAAAACACCATTTTTACCAATGTCGCCTTGACCGACGATGGCGATGTCTGGTGGGAAGGTTTGAGCAAAGAAGCACCGGCGCATCTGATCGACTGGCAGGGCCGCGACTGGACCCCGGCAATGGCTCTTGAAACCGGCGCCAAAGCTGCCCATCCGAACGCGCGTTTCACTGTCGCCGCAACACAAAATCCGGTCATCGATCCAGCTTGGGACGATCCGGCCGGGGTGCCGATTTCCGCCTTCATCTTTGGCGGCCGCCGCTCCACCACGGTGCCGCTGGTGACCGAGGCACGCAACTGGTTGGAGGGCGTATACATGGCGGCCACCATGGGTTCCGAAACCACCGCTGCCGCTGCCGGGCAAATGGGCGTGGTACGGCGCGACCCGTTTGCGATGTTGCCGTTTACCGGTTACAACATGAGCGATTATTTCCAGCACTGGCTGAATATCGGCAAAATGATTACCGCATCGTCACCGCTGCAGTTACCGAAAATTTACTGTGTCAACTGGTTCCGCACCGATGCCGACGGTAAATTTGTCTGGCCCGGATTCGGCGACAACATGCGCGTGCTGAAATGGATACTGGAGCGCATCGAGGACACGGATGGCGCCACCGGCGGCATCGATCACCTGTTCGGCATCAGCCCGCGTTTTACCGATCTGAAATGGGATGGACTCGACTTCACGCAAGCCCAGTTCGACATCATTACTGCAATCGACAAGAATGCGTGGCGTGAAGAACTCAAGCTGCACACGGAACTATTCGAAAAACTGCAATATCATTTGCCGCAAGAACTGGAAGCAAACAGGCAAGCGCTGGAAAATGCCTTGTCAACCTGATTTTAATCAGATGCAATGCAGCGCGGTCACACAAGAAATGCATAATTCGACCGTTTTTTTGCGCTGCAACAAATAAAAAAAACCCCATCTGACATTGCCAGATGGGGTTTAAATCTTTCCCGAACAGGAAAGAGGAGACATCCAATATAGGGTTTGCGGGCTAAACGCCTGTGTGCCCCTGGCGCTGCACGGAAAGGCCGTTTATCGCAGTCGCGTTCGCGGAAGCATCGGCAATGTGCGCCAGCGACAAACTGGCATCGCGGCCGGCATCAAGAGTAAGCGCAGGAGCTGCAATCAGTGCTGCCAAACGGGAAACCGGCGCACTCAGCAAATAGGCAAACGAAAATACTATCGGCCAGGAAGTCAACCAGGCTTCCATCCAGGCAGCAGTAAAATCAGGTGAAAATCCCACCCAGACCAAGCGCAGAACCGCTGACATCACGAGAGTAAGCAGGCCCGTCATCAACAACGATGGCAACATGGATGCCAGACTGTTCGAGCGGCGCAGCGCTTTGCGCGCAGTTGACGCCCGGGTGTAGGTCGCAACCGGCGTACAGTTCAGGTAGTACGCAGCCGCAGGTGCCATAGGGTTGTTGCAAGCGCTGGTGTCGTTAGGCATGATGGTCATTCTTGGTTACGAAACTGCTAGTTATTTTTTAATGAAATTAACTGCGGCATGAAAAGGCGCGTAATTCAGCCACCAGGTTAGGCTGCAGCGCATCGCTTGAACTGGTCATCGAATGTAAAATCATTGCATTGCGATAATGGGCGCGTGCAACACGCTGTTCTTTGCTCCTGTTAGGCTTAACCACCATTTTTAGCGCGCGGTAGGTACCCTTTAGCAAAGGCTTGAATATTACGGCCAGAATAGCTAACAGTGCGATGATGGCTACGATTTTTAGTACGAAAATGGTGGACATGAATTGCTCCAAATCAAATATAGGAAATTATTCTCTTGGATGAACTATATTGCGCTGCAATATATAAATCAAATTTCAAATTTCCATATCAGTTATACTTTTAAAGAATAACTTATAATTATTTTATGTATTAATTTAATAACAATTTAATAATCAGGCGCAATACTGCCTCACTTAAAAGGCTGCATTGCGTACAGTTAGTGCCTGCTTGCAGGACGCCGGATTTTTATACGGCGCTGATTTTACTTACGGTAGATTTAAAAAAAACATGCGCTTTCTCTCTCTGGATCTGAACTTGTTGCGCGTCTTCGATGTGGTGATGACGGAGCAGAACCTGACCCGCGCCGCCAACCGGCTTTCGGTCACGCAGCCGGCGGTGTCGAATGCCCTCAAGCGCCTGCGCGAAACCGTCGGCGATGATTTACTGATTCGCACCGCGTATGGCGTCAAGCCGACGCCGCGTGCCGAAGCGCTGTGGCCGGCGGTGCGGCGCGCCTTATCGGATCTGGAAGCAGCGCTGATTCCAGAAGCATTCGACGTCAAGACCGCGCGCCAGACTTTCCACATGGCGATGGCAGATGCGACGGCGGCGCTCTGGCTGCCGTCTCTGGTGCGCTCGTTCGAACGTGAAGCGCCCGGCTTGAGCGCCCGCATGGTGCCCCTGACGACGCGCGAGCCGCGCCCGATGCTGCTGCGCGGCGATATTGATCTGGCAGTCGGATTTTTCCCGGGTGTGGTGGCACAATTGGAAGGCGGGCAAGGTAGCGACTCGCCGATTTTGCACCAGCGTTTGCATTCCGGCTCCTACGTTTGCGTGATGCGGCGCGACCATCCGTTGGCAAAATCCGACCTGACGCTGGATGCCTACTGTGCAGCCAACCACTTGCTAGTGAGTTTTTCCGGCCGCGCCCACGGCTTGATTGATGAAGAGCTGACCAAAATTGGACGCAAACGGCATATTCTGCTGACGGTAAACCAGTTTTTCACAGCCGGCCGGATCGTTGCCAACTCCGACCTGATCACGGTGCTGCCGCGCCACTTGGTGGTATCGACCGGCATGGGCAACGAATTGATCCACAAGGATTTGCCGATCGAAACCCCGGCCGTCCACGTCGACATGCTGTGGCACGAACGCGATGCGCGCAATCTGGCGCATAAATGGCTGCGTGAACACTTGACCACCATGAGCCGGCATGAATTCAATTCCGGCAACCTGAAATAGTGGCGGAAGTGCCGGCAACGCGCCGGATCTAGATTAATACTCGCGTTGAGTATGCTTTAAAAAACACCTATTTCCGCATTATTTTAGTGCAACTTTAAAAATACTCCGCTTATTTTATAGGCAATTTAGTGGAGTTTTTAACTTCTTCCATGACCGCATAGGTATGGGTTTCCCGCACGCCCTTGAGCTGCAATAATGATTTTCCGAGAAAGTCGCGGTAAGCGTTCATATCCTTGACCCGCACCTTGACCAGATAATCGAAACCGCCGGCGACCATGTGGCATTCCTGTACTTCCGGTATCACCTGCACTCCACGCTTGAAGGCGTCAAACACGTCCGGCGTGGTGCGGTCCAGTACTACTTCAATGAATACCAGCAGCGCCACGTCGAGCAATTCAGGATTGAGTTGCGCGGTATAACCGAGGATATAACCGGTTTCCTGCAGCTTGCGCACACGCTCCAGACAGGCGGCCGGCGACAAGTTGATCTTTGATGCCAGATCAACATTACTGATACGGCCATCATTTTGCAATTCCGATAGAATTTTTTTACTGATCTTGTCGAGCATAAGAGAGGCGTAAGGAATATGTTGGAAATTGGGGTGCGGAATAGATAGGCACACTATATCGAGCACGTTCTCACTGGCACGTTCTCAATCAACCGCTGATAAATTTTATTTGGCGTAATTTTCCCATCAAATAGAAAATTTTGATAGTGACTAGAATTACCGGAATAAATGCACTTCGATCCCCACTACAATCAAATTATCTTCCGTAGCCGATACCTGCGGCCAACGGCTTTCATTTTTCCCTCTTCGATTGCGCCAGAACATGACCAATTCCACCAATTCCGCTAGCGTTGCTCCTGCCAACAATCTGCCATTTGCCGCATTGCAGGATGAGATTTTGCGCGACCCTAGTCCGCTGCGCGCCGCGATTACGGCTGCTTACCGTCAAGATGAAAGCGCCGCCGTGCAATGGCTGTTGTCGCAAGTACACATCAACGATGAAACACAGTCGAAGGTGCAAACGCTAGCGCGAAAATTAGTGCAATCGGTGCGCGAAAAACGCACCCGCGCTTCCGGCGTGGATGCACTGATGCATGAATTTTCGTTGTCTTCGGAAGAGGGCGTGGCACTGATGTGCCTGGCTGAGGCACTGTTGCGCATTCCCGACAGCCAGACTGCCGACCGCCTGATCGCCGACAAGATTAGCAAGGGTGACTGGCGCCGCCACTTGGGCGAATCGCCATCTCTGTTCGTCAATGCCGCCACTTGGGGCTTACTGGTGACCGGAAAACTGGTCGGCACCAGTAGCGAACAGGGCTTGGGTTCCGCCTTGACTAAACTGATCGCGAAAGGCGGCGAACCGCTGATTCGCAAGGGTGTCGATCTGGCGATGCGCATGCTGGGCAACCAGTTCGTCACCGGCCAGACCATTGAAGAAGCGTTAAAAAACGGCCGTGACAATGAAAAACGCGGCTACCGTTATTCCTACGACATGCTGGGCGAAGCGGCGCTTACTGAAAAAGACGCAGCCGATTATTACGTTTCCTACGAAACCGCAATCCACGCCATCGGCCGCGCTTCAAACGGTCGCGGGATCAAGGACGGCCCCGGCATCTCAGTCAAACTGTCGGCGCTACATCCGCGTTACTCGCGCTCGCAGCGTGAACGCACCATGAACGAACTGTTGCCGCGCTTGAAAAGCTTGCTGCTGCTGGCAAAAAAATACGATATCGGCCTGAATATCGACGCCGAAGAAACCGATCGGCTGGAACTCTCGCTCGACCTGATGGAAGCACTCGCTTTTGATCCTGCCTTGGCCGATTTCGACGGCCTCGGCTACGTGGTGCAGGCATATCAAAAGCGTTGCCCGTTCGTGATCGATTATTTAGTCGATCTGGCACGCCGCAGCGGCCGCAAGTTTATGGTGCGGCTGGTCAAAGGAGCTTACTGGGACGCTGAAATCAAGCGCGCGCAAGTCGATGGCATGGATGGCTACCCGGTATATACCCGCAAGGTGTACACGGATGTTTCTTACCTGGCGTGTGCGCAGCGCTTGCTAGCAGCGACCGATGTGGTGTATCCGCAGTTCGCGACCCATAATGCACTTTCTTTGTCGACCATCTACACCTGGGCCCAGCAACAAAACGTCACCGATTACGAATTCCAGTGCCTGCATGGCATGGGCGAAACGCTGTACGACCAAGTGGTCGGCAAAGAGTATCTGAACCAGCCGTGCCGCATTTACGCGCCGGTCGGCTCGCACGAAACCTTGCTAGCGTATCTGGTGCGCCGCCTACTGGAAAACGGTGCAAATTCATCATTCGTCAATCAAATTGTGGACGAAAAAGTATCGATCGATTCGCTCATTAGCGACCCGCTAGCGCTGTCAAAACAGTTGGCTGGCACCGCCCATCCGAAGATCGGATTACCACTGGAGCTTTTTGGCTCTACGCGGAAAAATTCCACAGGCGTCGATTTCAGCGATGAAAACGTACTGCGCCAAGTTAGCGCTGCACTAAGCCAGTTTGGCCGTCGTCAATGGCAGGCAACGCCGCTGCTGGCAGGCGCGGTAGCGGCCACGCAAACGCTAGCGATCCTGAATCCGGCCGATCATCGCGACCACGTCGGCAGTGTTATAGAAGCTAATCCAATTGACGTCGAAACCGCATTGGCAGCAGCTAGCGCGTTTGCGCTGGACTGGCAAACCGTGCCACCTTCCGAGCGCGCCACGGTGTTGTGGCGGGCCGCCGATTTACTGGAAACCCATCACCTTGAACTAATGGCGCTAGCAATCCGCGAAGCTGGAAAATCGTTACCGAACGCGATTGCCGAAGTGCGCGAAGCGGTTGATTTCCTGCGTTATTACGGCACCCAGATTTCCGCCAGCTTAAACAGTTTGGCGCTCGGGCCAGTAGTCTGCATCAGTCCTTGGAATTTTCCATTGGCAATTTTTATCGGTCAAATCAGCGCCGCACTTGCGGCCGGTAATGTGGTGCTGGCGAAGGCGGCGGAACAGACTCCATTGATCGCGTACCGCGCAGTCCAATTGCTACATGAAGCAGGTGTTCCACGTGGAGCATTGCAATTTCTGCCGGGCCGTGGTGAAACCGTCGGCGCCACGCTGACCGCTGATGCCCGCACCCGCGGCGTGATTTTTACCGGCTCCACTGATGTAGCACACCTGATCAACCGCACGCTGGCGCAACGCTCTGTTACCGAATCCTGCGAGATTCCATTGATCGCGGAAACCGGCGGCCAGAATGCGTTGATCGTCGATTCTTCATCGCTACCGGAACAAGTGGTGCAAGATGCAATCGCTTCCGCCTTCGACAGCGCCGGCCAGCGCTGTTCGGCGCTGCGTGTGCTATGCCTGCAGGCCGATATCGCCGACCAGACCATCGCGATGCTGAAAGGCGCGATGCAAGAGTTGCGCATCGGCAACCCAGATCGCCTGGCAACCGATATCGGCCCAGTGATCGATCCCGAAGCGCAGCAAAACCTGTTGGCACATATCGCTAAAATGAAAATTAGCGCAAAAGATTTTTATCAATTGCCATTGCCTGCAGAATGCCAGCACGGTACCTTCGTGGCACCGACCGTCATCGAAATTGCTGCTCTGTCCGAATTGCAAAATGAAGTGTTCGGGCCGGTACTGCACGTATTGCGTTACCAGCGCAACGCATTACCGCAATTGATCGATGCCATCAACGCCACCGGTTATGGCTTGACCTTGGGTGTGCATTCACGCATCGATGAAACCATCGATTTCATCGCCAGCCGCGCCCATGTCGGCAATATTTACGTCAATCGCAATATCGTCGGCGCCGTGGTCGGTGTCCAACCGTTCGGCGGCGAAGACAAGTCCGGCACCGGCCCAAAGGCCGGCGGCCCGTTGTACCTGAAGCGCCTGCAGCGCAACCCGGATGGCGCGCTAAGTGGCACGCTAAATTCGCATACCATCCATGAACCAGCTGTGCTGGTGACTACCGAGGCTTTCAGCAACCTGCTGATTTGGGCCAAAACCCACGGCCACGAACGTATCGCCGCATTGGGCGAGCAATACGCCCACACTACGCCTTTGGGCACCACACTGGTCTTGCCGGGCTCGACCGGCGAGCGCAATACCCTCAGTTTTGCGCCGCGTGGCGGTGTACTGTGCGCCGCCTCCAGTTGTGCCGCCTTGCTCAATCAGATCGCTGCTGCGCTGGCCACCGGCAATACGGTGTTGGTCGCAGCACAATCCGCCAGTCTGATTCCATCCGGCTTGCCATCGCAAGTGCGCGCGCATATTCACGTGATCGACAACCCAGCCCAAAGCGCCGGCTTCGCGATTGCGTTGGTGGATGGTGCGGAAATGGCGCAGCTATTGCCGCTGCTGGCTAGCCGCGAAGGGGCATTGATTGCCACCGTCGAAACCACGGAGACCGACGCCATTGCCCTATGGCGGCTAGTGGCCGAACGCGCACTTTGCATCAACACCACGGCCGCCGGCGGCAACGCCAGCCTGATGACGTTGGAAGATTGATTTGTTGGATTAATTTCGACATTTTTTAGTAATAGCCCCACGAATTACATATTATTCGGGGGCTTTTTTTTGCCCTGAATATGGGATTTTTACATAAAAAATAGTGTACGAAAAAGATTAAAAATACCGATATTTGATGCATACGCACACAAGATATAAATCCATAATTAAAAAAATTAAAAGAACTTAATCATATTTAACGTATTTAAAAGCTTTTTTCGCATGTAATCCAGTACACATTCTTTTTACAATATTGAACGCGTAATGTTGTGCTACTCGTTCCAGAAAACTGTTGAAATCAATGCAGGCGTTTTCATTTGCTTTGTCTGAAATGGTGCGGATCACGGCAAACGGAATACCGAATTCAAAGCAGACTTGCGCTACTGCGGCACCCTCCATTTCAACCGCCAGAACCTCCGGCAGTGCCAGTTTTAAGGCGGTAATTTTAGCGCTGCTGGTGATGAATTCATCACCACTGGCAATCAGACCGCGATGCAGGCGCGGCGTTTTTAACTTGAACTCATCCTTATCCTGAGTTTCAATCACGCTAATCCAGTCCAGGCCCAGAAAATCGGCTGCAGCTTGCCCGACCAAAATGCTTAAATCCAGATCGGAAGCAAAGGCGCTAATGCCGGTTAGCGGAACTTCGAAACGTGGCGCCAGCGGCGTCGCATCCATGTCGTGCTGAACCAAATTTTCAGCCAGCACAATATCGCCCACATGTACGTCCTGCGCAGCGCTGCCGGCGACGCCAGTAAACACGATGTGGGTCACGTTAAAACGTTCAATCAGGGTAGCCGCAGTTGTTGCTGCTGCAACTTTTCCAATTCTGGACAAAACGCAGACACAATCAATACCCCATAAAGAGCCGGAAGTGTAGTCACGCATGCCGCGTCGGATGCAGTGTTTTCCGTGCATTTGCTCGATTAAGCCGGTTTGTTCTTGGTGCAAAGCGCTAATAAGTCCCAAGCGGATTTTTTTGTCTGTCATTTTTTTATCTGTCTGCCGGATCTTTACCGGGTTTTAATACTTTGTTTATATATATAGATAGTAGTAATAGTTAACAGTCGCACTATCCTGTGGATAAGTGTGTAGAACCTTTTGATTTCAAGCAGTTGGTGATTTCATAAAGTTTGCATAAACACGGTATGCATGCAGGATAGATTCTGGAAAAGATTTTAACTGAGTAGCTATTCGGCACTTGTACACAAAATTACCTGCAGATATCCCTAAGGTTATCCACAGGTAATAGGTCAAAAATATCCATCTTCTGCAAATTATTGGCTGAGTTATCCCTATTTTGGCTTCTCATTTTTGTCACAAAAGTACTTTTAGGCTGGCTGACAAGCTTAAAAAGATGTTTGGCACCAAGGTTCACAATAATCTGCCAGTGCCTTCCTGGGTTGATTCAAGGCTTTGAGCGGCACCCACGCGTTTATGGCTGTTCGTTCGCTGGAGAACTAAAGCTGCAAGGAAATTTACGTTTAAAAAATTAGAACCATTGCAGGGAAAAAATGAGAGCGGATGCATTGCTCGGCCAACTTTATTCTTGCTTTAGCCTTAATTGCTGACAAGCATATACAAACCGGGTTTATGTGGAAGGGTAATTCCCTTTTGTAAAAACGGATTTTGATTTTTTTGTTGTTTATAAAGAGTTATATATAGGAATAGTAGTAATAGTTAATAGCCATGCCTGTCTGTGGATAAGTGCATAAAATTGAATGATTTCAAGTAATTAGTGATTTCACAAAGTCTGCATAAAAGTGGTATCTGAGCAGGATGGATTCTGGATAAGAAAAATGTCGAGTGCGCCAAGTACGTTTACGCACAATATGTAAGCCAGATACCCACAGACTTATCCACAATTATTAAAAATTTATTTTTTTATATACCCATATAGAGTATTTTTAAAACCTCTTTATTTATATGCGGAAGATAATGTAAATTTTGTCATACTGGCTTTATATTTAATTATTCCAGAGTTCCTGCAAAAGTGCGAAGACGGCAGCGATGATGGGCTCCTGCCGGCGTTTGGTGCTCGCGATGAACGACAATTCGGACTCTAGCGTGACTGCGTCGGCAATTACGATGCCGTGCGTGTGGGCTTCGTGCAGTGCAATCGATTCGCGTGCCAGGGACAGGCCGACGCCGGATTTCACCAAATCCAGCATTGAAGATTCCTGGTCGACTAGCGCGACCTTGTTTGGCACCACATTGTGTTCAGTAAATATTTTGCTCAGTAAACGGTTGTGCGCCGATTCCGGCGGGGTCCAGATCCACGGCAGCGCTGCCAGCGCCGGCCAATCCTTGCCGCTGACCCGAGCTTTCCAACCGGCTGGGGCCACCACCTTATAACTGAAGTGGGTCAGGGTTAGCGCCTGGAATTCTTTGCCGGGTGTTCCTAGATAGAAACCGACGTCGAGTGTGCCAGCCCTAACTTGTTGCAGCACCGAGCCCGACATATTGTGTTGCAACTGGGTTGACAGTTGTGGATAGGTTTCGACCAGGCGCAGTAGAAAAGGGCCGAGTCGTAAAAATTCGGGGTCGAGGATGGTGCCGATGGCCAGCGTGCCGGACAACGTGGTGTGCAGTGAACGCGAAGCCTGGCGCAATTCCGAGATACTGGCGATTACGCGTTGCGCATAAGGCAGTAACTTGGCGCCGTCTTCGGTCAAAATCAGACCGCCGGGTGTGCGCGAAAACAATTGCAGATTCAGCGTGGCTTGTAGCGACTTGATTTGTAGACTAACGGCGGGCTGCGATACATGTAATTGTTCGGCGGCGCGGGTCAAATTGCCTTCCCGTGCGACGGCGATGAAAGCGCGCAATTGCGGCTGGTCCATGGTGGCGCTCCACAAAATAGATACGGTACAACATTATAAGTAACGCTTATGTTGTCTTCGGTATTTTTGATTGGAATTTGATAGTAATTCCGCTTAATCTAGCAAAATGTCCAAACTAACAAAAGGAATCCTTATGAGCGAATTGTCCATTCCCCGCATCCAGCATTATTGCAACGGTGCAGTTCTCCCTTCCAATAGCAGCCGTTCACAGCCGGTATTCAATCCGGCTACCGGTGCGGTCAGTGCCACTGTCGTGCTAGCCGATCTGGACGATGTGAATGCGGTGGTGGCAGCGGCCATGGCTGCAGCACCGGCCTGGGCTGAAATGGCGCCGTTGAAACGGGCCCGGGTTTTGTTTAAATTCAAGGATTTGATCGAGAGCAACCACGCGCTCCTGGCCGAGGCGATCACGCGCGAACATGGTAAAGTTTTTTCGGATGCCTGGGGCGAAGTTACCCGTGGACTGGAAGTAGTGGAATTCGCCTGCGGTATGCCGCAATTGCTGAAGACCCAATTTTCCGACAATATCGGCGGCGGCATCGATAACTGGAACCTACGCCAGCCGTTAGGTGTGACTGCCGGCATTACGCCGTTCAACTTCCCGTTTATGGTGCCGATGTGGATGGCGCCACTGGCGATCGCAACCGGTAACGCTTTCATCCTGAAGCCGTCTGAGCGAGACCCGTCCTGTTCGCTGTTGATCGCTGACTTGCTCCATCAAGCTGGCTTGCCGGATGGCATTTTCAGCGTATTGCAGGGTGATAAGGTGGCAGTTGACGGTTTGCTGCAACATCCAGATGTGAGTGCGATTTCGTTCGTCGGTTCGACTCCGATTGCCGAATATATTTATAGCGAAGGCACGCGGCTGGGCAAGCGGGTGCAGGCGCTGGGCGGTGCCAAAAATCACTTGGTAGTGATGCCGGACGCCAACCTGGATCAGGTGGTCGATGCTCTGATGGGTGCTGCTTACGGCTCGGCCGGCGAGCGCTGCATGGCGATTTCGGTGGCGGTGGCAGTCGGCGACACCGGCGACAAACTGGTGGAAGCGCTGGTGCCGCGGGTGCAGACGCTGATTATCAAGAACGGCATGGAGGCCGATGCTGAAATGGGCCCGGTGGTCAGCGCCATGCACAAGGAAAAAATCGAAAGTTATATCGAAGGCGGGATTGCAGCTGGTGCCACGCTGGTGGTCGATGGCCGCGGTGTGACGGTGGCTGGCCACGAGAACGGGTTTTTTCTGGGCGGCACGCTATTCGACCATGTGACGCCCTCGATGAAAATTCACCAGGAAGAAATTTTCGGGCCTGTGCTGTGTGTGGTTCGGGTGCCGGACCTGGCAGCGGCGCTAGACTTGATCAATAACCATGAGTTCGGTAACGGTGTGTCGCTATTTACCGCCGACGGCAATACAGCGCGTGAATTTTCGCGTCGGGTCCAGGTGGGTATGATTGGCATCAACGTACCGATTCCGGTGCCGATGGCATGGCATTCATTCGGCGGTTGGAAACGCTCGCTGTTTGGCGATGTGCATGCGTATGGCGAAGAAGGTATCCGTTTTTATACTCGCTATAAATCGATCATGCAGCGCTGGCCGAATAGCATCGCCAAAGGCGCCGAGTTCAGCATGCCGGTTGCGCAATAGTCGATGGTGGCGCTGGTATTTTTTCAAAATAATAATTGATGCAGGGGTATGCCGTAAAAGCGGCGCTTTTCCGCATTATTTATATGCACTATTAAAAAATACCGCATATAGTATTTAGTGAAACTATAAGTTGGGGTATGGCATGGAGTCAGCAGGTAAATACGATTACATCATCATCGGTGCCGGCTCGGCCGGTTGCGTTCTGGCCAACCGGCTTAGTGCCGACAGCCAGACTTCGGTGCTGCTGATCGAGGCTGGCGGCAAGGATGATTATCTGTGGATTCATATTCCGGTCGGCTACCTGTATTGCATCAATAATCCGCGCACCGACTGGATGTATCGCACCGAACCGGATGCCGGCTTGAACGGGCGCAGCCTGATTTATCCACGTGGCAAGGTGTTGGGCGGTTGTTCTTCGATCAACGGCATGATTTACATGCGCGGTCAGGCGCACGATTACAACCGATGGGCGGATTTGACCGGGGACGAAAGCTGGCGCTGGGATAATGTATTGCCGTTTTTCAAGAAGAGCGAAGACCATTACAAGGGTGCTGGCCTGTCGCACGGCGCTGGCGGCGAATGGCGGGTTGAGCGGCAACGTCTGTCGTGGGAAATTCTGGATGCGTTTCGGGCTGCGGCGGCGCAATGCGGCATTCCCAATACCGATGACTTCAACACGGGCGACAACACAGGTTGCGGCTATTTCGATGTCAACCAGAGGCGCGGCGTGCGCTGGAATACCGCGAAAGCCTTCCTGAAACCGGCCGCCGGGCGTCCCAATCTGGAGATCATGACTGGTTGCCAGGTGCGCCGCCTGCGCACGCATGACGGGCCGCAAGGATTGGCGTGCAACGGGGTGGAGTTTGTCGGCGGCGGCCGCGAATGGTTTGCCGAATCCAGTTGCGAAACGATCCTGGCCGCTGGCGCTATCGGCAGTCCGCAAATCCTGCAACTATCCGGTATTGGCCCTGCGGCCTTGCTGCAACAGCATGATGTGCCGCTTGTGCTGGACTTGCCGGGTGTCGGTGAAAACTTGCAAGACCATTTGCAGATTCGCACCGCCTTCAAGATACAAGGTGCGAAAACGCTCAATATGATGGCCGGCAACTGGTTTGGCAAAATGAAAATTGGCCTCGAATATGCGCTGCTTCAAAGCGGCCCGATGTCGATGGCGCCGTCGCAATTGGGCGCGTTCACCAAGTCCGATCCATCGCAGTCCAGTGCCAATCTGGAATATCATGTGCAGCCGCTATCGCTGGAAAAATTCGGTGAACCCTTGCATCCGTTTCCGGCCTTTACCGCCAGTGTGTGCAATCTGCGCCCAACTTCGCGCGGTCATGTACGCATTGCGTCCGGCATGGCTTCGATTGCTCCCAAAATTTCTCCAAATTATTTGAGTACGCCTGAAGACCGCAAGATAGCAGCAAGTTCGCTGACGTTGACGCGTAATATCGTCGCCGCACCAGCACTGCAAAAATACGCACCGGAAGAACTGAAACCCGGCGCGCAGTATCGCAGCGAAGAAGAATTGGCGCGCGCCGCCGGCGATATCGGCACTACCATTTTCCATCCGGTCGGCACTTGCAAGATGGGTCGCAGCGACGATCCGCTGGCAGTGGTCGACAGTCGTTTGCGGCTTAGGGGCATCGCTGGATTGCGAATAGTGGATGCCTCGGTAATGCCGACCATCACGTCCGGCAACACCAATTCTCCCACCATCATGATTGCCGAAAAAGCGGCAGCATGGATACGTGCCAGCCGCAACCCCTGATTGATCTTGATACGTGTTTATACGGTATTACCACGCACCACATAATGTTGTATATTCAAAAAAGAATACATAAATACAACTGGGATTACCTTGGAGCGAGGAGAAAAAATGGCTGACGTTATCTTGGAAACAAGAAATCTGACCAAGCAATTCAAGGGTTTTACTGCCGTCGATAATGTGAATTTACAGGTGCAGCGCGGCCATATCCATGCACTGATCGGTCCGAACGGCGCCGGCAAGACCACCTGCTTCAATCTGTTGACCAAATTCCTGATTCCAACCACTGGACATATCTTATTCAACGGTCGCGACATTACGGCCGCCAAGCCGGCCCAGGTCGCGCGCCAGGGCATCATTCGGTCGTTCCAGATATCCGCGGTATTTCCACACCTGACGGTGCTGGAAAACGTACGCATCGGTTTGCAGCGCGCGCTTGGCACATCCTATTATTTCTGGAAAAGCGAAGTCAGCCTGGCGCAACTCAATGATCGGGCGATGGCATTACTGGCACAGGTCGATCTGGGCGAGTTCGCTGCTACCGTGACGGTTGATTTACCTTACGGCCGCAAGCGGGCGCTTGAAATCGCTACTACGCTGGCGATGGAACCGGAACTGATGCTGCTCGATGAACCGACCCAGGGCATGGGGCATGAAGATGTCAGCCGTGTCACTGATCTGATCAAGAAAGTTTCCAGCGGCCGCACCATCCTGATGGTTGAGCACAACATGAATGTGGTATCCGGTATTTGCGATCGGATTTCGGTGCTGCAGCGCGGCGCGATTCTGGCCGAAGGCACGTATGCCGAGGTATCGAATAATCCTGAAGTAATGGAGGCTTATATGGGTTCAGCCAGTGAAGAGCTGGCGGGGGCGCACTGATGAGTCGGAGCGCACTGGAAATCGCAGGATTGCATGCATGGTATGGTGAATCGCACATCCTGCACGACGTCAATTTATCTGTTCACGAGGGCGAAGTGGTCACGCTGTTGGGACGCAACGGTGCCGGCCGCACCACCATCCTGCGTGCGATCATGGGTTTAACCGGCAGCCGAAAAG
Source organism: Glaciimonas sp. (assembly GCA_012927585.1). Taxonomy (GTDB): domain Bacteria; phylum Pseudomonadota; class Gammaproteobacteria; order Burkholderiales; family Burkholderiaceae_D; genus AVCC01. The sequence continues at coordinate 34,080 of JABBOY010000029.1, read as the reverse complement.
GCTCGATCAAGGTTGGCGGGGTTGAAACTATCGGCATGCCGACCCATCGCATCGCGCATTGCGGCATCGGTTATTGCCCGGAAGAGCGCGGGATTTTTTCTTCGCTGTCGGCCGAGGAAAACCTGCTACTGCCGCCGCTGCTCTCAAAAACCGATCTAGGCATGTCGTTGGATGAAATTTATGCAATGTTCCCGAATCTGGAAGAACGCAAGTCCAGCCAGGGAACGCGGCTATCGGGCGGCGAGCAGCAAATGCTGGCGGTCGCAAGAATTTTGCGCACCGGCGCGCGCCTGCTGCTGCTTGATGAAATTTCTGAAGGATTGGCGCCGGTTATCGTGCAGGCTTTGGCGCGGATGATCAAGATGCTGAAATCGAAAGGCTATACGATTGTGATGGTGGAGCAGAACTTCCGATTTGCCGCGCCGCTGGCCGATCGATTTTATGTGGTTGAGCATGGCCAGATTGTCGAGGCTTTTGCCGCTAGCGAATTAAGCGCGAAGATGCCGGTATTAAACGCGTTGCTGGGAGTGTAGGTTGGTGGGTTGGCTTGAAGATTCATTGTTTTTAATCACTGGAGAAGACATGAGAATTAAAACGTTAGCACTGGCAGTTTCAGCAGTCATGGCAGTTGGTTTTACTGGCGGCGCCAGCGCGCAGGCGTCGGGCGACACCGTCAAGATCGGTTTTATTACCGACATTTCCGGCTTGTATTCCGACATCGACGGTAATGGCGGCGCGGAAGCAATCAAGATGGCGATCGCCGACTTCGGTGGCACTGTGCTCGGCAAAAAAATCGAATTAGTAACTGCAGATCATCAAAACAAGGCAGATGTTGCCGCCAGCAAGGCGCGCGAATGGTTCGACCGACAAGGCGTCAACGCGCTGATCGGCGGCACCAATTCAGGCACTAGCCTGGCAATGGCGAAGATCGCACAGGAAAAGAAAAAGCCATTCCTGGCGATTGGCGCAGGGAGTGCGCGTTTGACCAATGAGGAATGTTCGCCGTACACGGTGCATTACGCTTACGACACGGTGGCGCTGGCCAAGGGCACTGGTTCGGCCGTCGTCAAGCAGGGCGGCAAGTCCTGGTTCTTCCTAACTGCCGATTACGCGTTCGGTCATTCGTTGGAAAGCGACACTGCCAATGTCGTCAAGGCATCCGGCGGGACGGTACTGGGCGCGGTCAGGCATCCGCTGTCAGCTTCCGATTTTTCATCGTTCCTGCTGCAGGCGCAAACCTCCAAAGCACAGATTCTCGGTTTAGCTAACGCCGGTGGCGATACCATTAATGCGATCAAGGCAGCCAACGAGTTCGGTATCAACAAAACCATGAAGCTGGCCGGATTGCTGATGTTCATCAACGATGTCCACTCATTGGGCCTGAATCTGACGCAAGGCATGTATTTGACCGATAGCTGGTACTGGGATCAAAGTCCTGAGTCGCGCAAATGGGCCAAGCGCTATTTCGAAAAAATGAAGAAAATGCCATCCAGCCTGCAAGCGGCTGACTACTCGGTGGCGATGCACTATCTGAATGCGGTAAAAGCTGCAGGCACAGATGATGCTGACAAGGTAATGGCTAAAATGAAAGAAACCAAAGTCAATGACATGTATGCCAAAAACGGCACTATTCGCCCGGATGGACGGATGGTGCATGACATGTTCCTGATGCAAGTTAAAACCAAGGCTGAATCAAAATACCCGTGGGATTATTACAAGGTTGCACAAACCATTCCTGGCGAACAGGCCTTCACCACCAAGGCCGAATCGAAGTGTGCGCTCTGGAAATGACGTATCACGCTGTGTGATTCCTGCGGCGCATTGTGGTCTGGTGCGCCGCTTTTCTTTCACTATCCTTCGGGATGATTTTTATTTTCTATTGACATGGATATTTTCGGCATTCCCATGCAGGCGATGTTGAGTCAGCTGCTGTTAGGCTTGGTCAATGGTTCGTTTTACGCGATGCTGTCGCTTGGTTTGGCAGTCATTTTCGGTTTGCTCAATGTAATCAACTTTGCCCACGGCGCCCTGTACATGATGGGCGCATTTTTCGCCTGGATGGGAATGCAGTATTTCGGCTTGAATTATTGGGTCATGTTGTTGCTGTCGCCGTTGTTGGTGGGTGCAATCGGCATCGTAATCGAGCGCACTATGCTGCGCTGGCTGTACCAGCTCGATCATCTGTACGGCCTGTTGCTGACGTTTGGTATCACGCTGTTGGCAGAAGGAATTTTTCGGTCGTTTTATGGTGTTTCCGGTCAATCGTATCCGGTGCCGGACGCACTGGCGGGTGGCACTGACCTGGGCTTCATGTACATGCCAAATTATCGTGCCTGGGTGGTGCTGGCCTCACTAACCGTCTGCTTTGCAACCTGGTTTGTAATCGAAAAAACCAAGCTCGGCGCTTATTTGCGCGCCGGCACTGAAAACCCGAGGCTGGTAGAGGCATTTGGCATCAACGTGCCGTTGATGGTGACGCTCACGTATGGTTTTGGCGTCGCTCTGGCAGCTTTTGCCGGAGTGTTGGCGGCACCGGTGATACAGGTGACACCGTTGATGGGTTCCAACCTGATCATTATTGTGTTTGCAGTGGTGGTGATTGGCGGCATGGGTTCCATCCTCGGCTCCATCCTGACCGGTTTGGGCTTGGGTGTGATCGAAGGCATGACGCGGGTGTTTTATCCAGAAGCGTCTGCCACTGTGGTGTTTGTAATCATGGCTATCGTGCTGGTGATTCGTCCTGCCGGACTGTTTGGGAAAGAGAAATGATGAACAAGAAAATTGGTTATGGGATAGTGCTGGTGCTGGCTTGTACCGCACCGCTGGTGCTGTATCCGATCTTCCTGATGAAGGTACTGTGTTTTGCCCTATTTGCCTGTGCTTTTAATTTGTTAATTGGCTATACAGGACTGCTGTCTTTTGGCCATGCGGCATTTTTCGGTGGCGCTGGTTATGCCGCCGGTTATGCGCTAAAAGTGTGGGGATTGCCGATGGAACTCGGGCTGCTATTTGGCGTGCTGGTAGCGGCGGCAACCGGCTTGCTAATGGGTGCGCTGGCGATTCGGCGTCAGGGTATTTATTTCACGATGATTACGCTGGCGCTGGCGCAGATGTTTTATTTTTTCTATCTGCAAGCACCTTTTACTGGCGGTGAAGATGGCTTGCAGGGAGTGCCGCGCGGTTCTTTGCTGGGTTTGGTGGGCCTTGGTAACGATCTGATTCTGTATTACGTGGTTCTGGCCATTTCCATCGGCGGCTTTGCGTTGATCGTCAGGATCATCCATTCGCCTTTCGGTCAGGTGTTGCGGGCCATTAAGGAAAATGAGCCGCGGGCGATTTCACTCGGTTACGATGTCGATCGCTACAAGCTACTGGCGTTTGTATTGTCGGCTGCACTGGCCGGTCTGGCCGGTGCCACCAAAACCATGGTGCTGGGCTTTGAAACCCTGACCAATGTTCATTGGGCCATGTCAGGATTGGTAATTTTGATGACCCTGGTGGGGGGGATGGGTACCATTGTTGGGCCAATCGTGGGCGCCATCATCATCATAGCTCTGGAAAATAAGCTCGGTAGCCTGGGTTATTTCCTGTCTTCGGTAACTGGCATCGAATGGTTTCAGACGCTTGGCGATTCGGTGACAATTGTTACCGGCCTGATTTTCATTATTTGCGTGCTGGCATTTCGGCGCGGTATTGTGGGTGAAATATTAGCCCGTTTCGGACGTTTTCCGGCCTCCTGATATTTTTACCTCATCGCTACCAAAAAGGGGCTTGCGCTCCTTTTTTTATGCCTTACAAGTTTTTATAAGGCGGCCGAATAAATTGCATAGGCGTCCTGCCTCGTAACTTCGCGCGGGTTGTTTGATAGCAGGCGGGTTTGCAGCATTGCGGCATCGGCCAACCGATCTAGATCGTTTTTACTGATGCCGACTTGTTGCAAGCGGGACTCGATACCGGTGCCAGAGACGAGCTGTTGCATCGCAGTAATCAAACCTTGCGCGCGTGCTTCCTGGCTGCCCTGTATTTCCGGCATGACGATGTCAGCTAGTTCCGCATATTCGGCCGCTGCCGCTACGACATTGAAGCGCAGCACATGCGGCAAAACCAGTGCGTTGGATAGTCCATGCGGCACGTGGAAGATGCCGCCAATCGGATAGGCTAATGCATGTACCGCTGCTACCGGCGCATTGGCGAACGCTTGCCCGGCCAGCATCGCACCGAGCAACATGTTCTGCCTCACTGCCAGATCATTACCGTTTGTGCAGGCGGCAATAATATTGCGCGATAATAATGCCAGCGCCTGACGCGCCAGCATATCCGACAGCGGATTTTTTTTGTGCCTGCTGGTATACGCCTCTATCGCATGCACCATTGCGTCTATCCCGGTAGCGGCGGTTGTTTTGGCCGGTAACCCAACTGTTAGCGTCGCGTCCAGTACAGCTAAATCTGCATACAGGATGGGTGACACTACACCCATCTTGGTGGTAGCACCGGTAGTGACAATCGATATAGGGGTGACTTCCGAACCGGTGCCGGCGGTGGTTGGTATTTGTATCAAAGGCAGACGTCTGCCTTTGATATTACCAATTCCATACATGCTTGACAGAGCCTGTTCGCCATAATACAGCGCCGCTATTAGTTTGGCGACATCCATCGAACTGCCGCCGCCCAAGCCAATGATGATGTCCACCGGTTGTTGCTGGGCCTGCACCACCGCTTGCAAGATCAGCGCTTCCGGTGGATCGGCTAGCACGTCGGTGTAAAGGTGCACTGAAATGTTTGCGGCGCGTAAGCTGGCTACCGGAGCATCAAGTAGTCCAGTACGGGCAAAGCCAGCATCGGACACAATCAAAACGTGCTGCACTTGCGGGAAGTATTCCATCACAATGGCACCGAGCCTTGCGGCAGCGCCCAATTCACTGATGATATGGGGTACGGTAGTAAATTCGAAAGACATCATATGATCTCCATTGTTGGTTTAGTTGTAGTAATGAATTTTTCAGGCTATTACTTTAATTAGCGATACCCTATGTAAGTGCTGCGTTTCACGTGAAACATTGTTAGAGAGCTGGATTCTGTAGACTCGGGAACCGGCGCCAATCAATATCAAAATTAGATGTTGATTGTTTCACGTGAAACAGGATATGCAAATTTCCCGTAAAATTTAAATGCGATAATAATAGTGACACTAAAAAACCTTATAATTCTGCTTCTGCTCACGCCTCCTTGAAACGCATTATGTATTTCCCCAAAGAATTTGATGTCATTGTCGTTGGTGGCGGTCATGCCGGCACCGAGGCTGCGCTTGCGTCCGCTCGCATGGGACAAAAGACATTACTGCTTACCCATAATATCGAAACATTGGGTCAGATGTCTTGTAACCCTTCCATTGGCGGTATTGGCAAGGGTCATCTGGTGCGCGAAATAGATGCGATGGGCGGCGCAATGGCGATTGCAACCGATGAGGCTGGTATCCAGTTTCGCATCCTGAATTCATCCAAAGGCCCGGCAGTACGAGCCACCCGAGCTCAAGCAGACCGAATTTTGTACAAGCAGGCAATCCGCTCCAGACTGGAGAATCAGCCCAATTTGTGGCTGTTCCAGCAGGCCGTTGATGACTTGATGGTGGAGGGCGATCGCGTGGTTGGTGCGGTAACGCAGATTGGCATCCGTTTTCGTAGCCGTGCTGTGGTGCTGACCGCGGGCACCTTCTTGAATGGGAAAATTCACGTTGGGCTGAATAATTATGCAGCCGGGCGCGCCGGCGACCCTCCGGCAATTTCATTGTCGTCCAGACTAAAAGAGTTGAAGCTGCCGCAAGGGCGGCTGAAAACCGGCACGCCGCCGCGCATTGATGGTCGCAGCATTGATTTTTCCATGATGCAGGAACAGGCGGGCGATTTGAATCCGATTCCGGTTTTTTCCGTGATGGGTGCAGTTGCCATGCATCCGGCCCAATTGTCGTGCTGGATTACGCACACCAACGAACGCACGCATGACATAGTTCGTGCCGGCCTGGACCGCAGTCCGATGTATACCGGTGTTATTGAAGGTGTCGGACCACGCTACTGTCCCTCGATCGAAGATAAGATACATCGCTTCGCCGACAAGACATCGCACCAGATTTTTCTGGAGCCGGAAGGCTTAACCACCAACGAGTTTTATCCAAACGGTATTTCGACCAGCCTGCCATTTGATGTCCAGATAGCACTGGTGCAATCGATGCGCGGAATGGAAAATGCCCACATCCTACGCCCCGGTTATGCGATTGAATACGATTATTTCGATCCGCGTGGATTGAAGGCTTCGCTGGAAACCAAGTTGATTCAAGGTTTGTTTTTTGCCGGTCAGATCAATGGCACCACCGGCTACGAAGAGGCCGCAGCGCAAGGGATGTTAGCCGGTTTGAATGCTGCTTTGCAGGTACAGGAAAAAGCGGCCTGGACTCCGGGCCGCGATCAAGCTTATTTGGGTGTTTTGGTGGACGACCTGATTACCAAGGGTGTGCAAGAGCCATACCGCATGTTTACCAGTCGTGCCGAATATCGCCTGAGCTTGCGCGAGGATAACGCTGATATGCGTCTGACGGAAATTGGTCGCAAGCTGGGTTGCGTTAGCGATAGACAATGGCTGCAGTTCGAACAAAAACGCGAAGCAATCACGCTGGAATTACAAAGGCTTAAGTCAACCTGGATCAGTCCACGCATGCTGGCCGATGAAGAAGCAGTGCGCGTCATCGGCAAGGTGATCGAACGCGAATATTCGCTGGCTGATCTGTTGCGACGCCCAGACATTAGCTACGATAGGTTGATGACACTGGTCGGGTTGGAAGGACAGGCCCTAGCTGCCTCCGGGGCGCTGTTGGAGGGGCAGTCTGAACTCAAGGAGCAAGTTGAAATCCAACTCAAGTATGCTGGCTATATCGAACGTCAAGCAAAAGAGGTGACGCGCCATGCCTATTTCGAGCATTTGATAATGCCGGCTCAGTTCGACTATCTGGAAGTTAATGGCTTGTCGATCGAAGTCAAGCAAAAACTTAATCAGCAGCGCCCGGAGACGCTGGGTCAGGCTTCGCGTATTTCCGGTATCACCCCGGCTGCCATATCGCTGTTGCTGGTGCATTTGAAAAAACGTGGTTACAACCAGTTTGTCGCACTGGCAACAGATACCCAGTCAGGCGTTTGAGGTCGGTATGCAAGTATTTAATCGTCTCGTCCTGACAACGATGTTGGCCCAAGGAATAGCCAGCCTGAAACTAAACTTGAGCGCGCGCCAAATTGATTTGTTGATAGATTATCTGGCGTTACTAATTAAATGGAATGCGGTCTACAACCTGACTGCGGTGCGCGATCCAGCCCAAATGGTGACCCAGCATTTGCTTGATTCGCTTGCGGTTGTTGTGGCTTTCGATCGCGTAAAAAATATTCTGGATGTTGGTGCCGGCGGCGGCTTGCCGGGCATCGTGCTGGCAATTGTGCGCCCTGACATGCAGGTTTCAATGATCGATACGGTGCACAAAAAAACTGCTTTTCTGACGCAGGCCAAGGCAGAGCTCGGTTTAATCAACGTTACTGTTCATACTGGAAGGGTAGAGCAATTGCAGGTGGCGCACAAATTCGAGGCTATCACTTCACGTGCTTTTGCTGAGTTGGCTGACTTCATCAACTGGTCGGGCCACTTACTGGCGCCGGGTGGCCGTTTCGTCGCCATGAAGGGGGCCAATCCACAGCAGGAGTTGTTGCGCCTGCCAGATGGTTGGGTAGTGCAAGAAGTGCGCGCCCTGACGGTGCCGGGCTTGCAGGCGCAACGGCATTTGATTTTCATAGAGCGTAATCAAAATTGAACTGGCATTGCCGGGCTTACCCTTCTACCAAAAAACAGGATGAAAGAGATTTATGTGCAGTATAGCGCAATACCCTGGCTTTATCCCTAAGCTGCCGAGGTTCATGGCTACACTGTCCCAGGCCCGTTTCGACATCAAATTTACGATTAATTAAAGCGACTCCATGGCAAAAATTTTTTGTATAGCAAATCAAAAGGGCGGAGTCGGTAAAACTACCACCACGGTCAATTTGTCTGCCGCGCTGACAAAAATCGGCCAGCGCGTGCTATTGGTTGATCTCGACCCACAGGGCAATGCAACTATGGGGGCCGGCATCAACAAGGCCAAGCTGCGCGCTTCGGTTTATGAAGTGCTGCTCGGCATGTCCGATGTGGCGTCGGCCCGGTTGGTTTCCGAAACTGGGAAGTTCGACGTATTGCCGGCCAATCGGGAGTTGGCTGGTGCCGAAGTAGAAATGGTCGAACTGGAAAACCGCGAAAAACGCCTAAAGGCAGCACTGGCGTTGGTTGCTGCAGAATACGATTTCATCCTGATAGATTGCCCGCCGGCACTGTCGATGTTGACACTAAACGGATTGTGCGCTGCGCATGGCGTAATCATCCCGATGCAGTGCGAATATTATGCGCTGGAAGGCTTGTCCGATTTGGTTAACACCATCAAAAAAGTACATGTAAATCTGAATCCAGACCTCAGCATTATCGGTTTGTTGCGGGTGATGTTTGATCCGCGCATGAGCTTGTCGGAACAGGTTTCGACCCAGCTTGAGCAGCATTTCGGCGACAAGGTTTTTAAAAGCATCATCCCGCGCAACGTGCGATTGGCGGAAGCGCCTTCCTACGGGGTGCCCGGGGTCAACTTCGATCCCGCCTCGAAAGGGGCTCAGGCGTATATCGCCTTTGGCGCAGAGCTGGTTCAACGAATAAAATTAATGTAAAGAGCGATTATGGCGACGAAAAAACAAAAAGGCCTGGGGCGTGGCCTCGACGCCTTGCTGGGTGGCTTGAATGACACTGATGCACAATCATCTGCGGTCGGAATCCCTTCTATTCTATCTGTAACGCAATTGCAGGTCGGGAAATATCAACCGCGCACTCGCATGGATGAGGGCGCCTTGGATGAACTTGCTGCCTCGATCAGGGAGCAGGGCGTTTTACAGCCCATTTTAGTGCGTCGAATCGGGCGCGAAAACGGTGCTGAGAAATTTGAAATTATCGCCGGTGAACGACGTTTTCGCGCCGTGCAACTGGCAGGGCTCGACGTCATTCCGGTACTGATCAAGGAAGTCGACGATCTGGCCGCAGCAGCCATGGCACTAATTGAAAACATCCAGCGCGAAGACCTCAATCCACTGGAGGAGGCGCAAGGAATTCATCGGTTGATTACCGAATTCGATTTCACCCACGAACAGGCGGCTGGTGCGGTGGGACGTTCACGCAGTGCAGTTTCAAACCTGTTGCGCTTGTTGAATCTGGCGCAAACGACGCAAACCATGTTGATGGCCGGCGATATCGATATGGGCCACGCGCGCGCTTTGCTGGCAGTCGATGCTGCGACCCAGATTACGCTGGCAAACTCTATCGTGGCCAAGCGCCTATCGGTGCGTGAGGCGGAAAAATTAGTGCAACGGACAGTATTGGCGCAGTCTGAGATCCGGGACGGTAAGGCAAAAAGCCGGGAAAAATCACGGGATATTACCCGACTGGAAGAGGAGTTGTCCGATTTGCTGGCGACGGCCGTAACGATTAAGAGCAGCGTTAAAAACCGCGGCCAGCTTATTATCGATTTTGCCGACTTGGATGCGTTGGATGGCTTACTGGCGCGCTTGCGCGGTTGAACTGGTAGTTGCCTGGAGATACTCCCGCTAAAAACTAGATACGGCTGCACTTCGTAGTTGAATCTGCCACCTGATTTAAAAATACGCAAAATATATCGGTTCAAATACTACAGAATACGCAAATATACTGAATATTAACTCCGTGAATAAGGCGCTATTCACTAAGATAATATGAGGCCAAATCACAATTCCGCACCATCAAAGTTTGACGCGTTACGTAGTAGCACTTATAATTCCGTGGCTTTTGAAAGCATAACACCGGAAGCAATTGCGCCTAACCGTTTCACTGCTTCGGCATTGCGGCAAATGCATAATGCGAAGGCAGGATTGAGGTAAGCATGGCGCGCATTGTGATGCTACAAATATTCGCAACAATACTGATTACATTAGTGGCCGGGTTGCTAGGCGGTATGACGGCAGCTCTCTCCGCGTTATTGGGCGGTATTTGTTGTGTTGTTCCAAACGGCTTGTTCGCGGTGCGCCTGTTCATGGCAGCACACAGACCCGGCGGGACAGATCCGATGGCGTTTTTTGTCGGCGAGTTTATCAAGATTGCTTCAACGATGGCGCTGTTTGGGGCCGTCGCCTGGTTGTACCGCGATGTCAACTGGCCTGCTTTTTTAGGCGGCTTCATCGTGGTACTTAAAAGTTATTTTATCCTACTATTTAGACATCGACCATGAGCGTAGCAGAACAGGCAGGGCATGTGCCTACCGCAAAAGAGTATATCGTCCACCATTTGGGCCATTTCTCCACGCAGCACCAGGATAAGATCGTTGACTTTTCCATAATCAATATGGACACCATTTTCTGGTCCATATTTGCCGGTGTAGTTGGTAGTTTGCTCATGTACATGGCAGCACGCAAGGCCAGTTCCGGCGTGCCCGGACGTTTCCAGGCTTTTATCGAAATGGTGGTCGAGATGGTCGACGATCAGGCCAAGGCCATCGTGCATGGCGACCGCTCTTTCATTGCTCCGCTCGCCTTGACTGTGTTCGTCTGGGTCTTGCTGATGAATTCACTTGATTTTCTGCCGGTTGACCTGTTCTCCAGTTTATTCAAGCTGGTCGGTCTCGATAGGGTTATTCCTTATCACCGCGTGGTGCCAACTGCTGACCTGAATGGCACCTTGGGCATTGCGCTGGGAGTGCTGGTATTGATGCTTTTCTATAACCTGAAAATCAAGGGCTTGGGTGGCTTTATTCATGAATTGTTTGCTGCGCCGTTCGGCATCTGGCTGGCGCCGTTCAATTTGTTGCTGAACCTGATCGAGTTCGCAGCCAAGTTCCTGTCCTTGGGCATGCGGCTGTTCGGCAACATGTATGCCGGTGAATTACTGTTCCTGTTGATTGCGCTGCTGGGTGGAATGGCAACTGCGTTCGGCTTCGTGGGGCAGGTGGTCGCTGGCTCGATATGGGCTATTTTCCATATTTTGATTGTTCTATTGCAGGCTTTCATTTTCATGATGTTGACGCTGGTGTATATCGGTCAGGCGCATGAGAAGCATTAAAATTGTAGTAATGAGTAAATTCGTTTTTCGCTTTGAAATTTTTGAACTAACTTTAACTTTGAAGGAATTGTCATGACTGACGTCGCTTTGGTTGCACTGGCTTGCGGTTTGATCATTGGTTTGGGTGCTATCGGCGCCTGTATCGGTATTGGCATCATGGGTGGTAAATATCTGGAAGCATCTGCTCGCCAGCCTGAACTGATGAATACTTTGCAAACTAAAATGTTCCTGCTGGCTGGTCTTATCGATGCTGCGTTCCTGATTGGTGTCGGTATCGCCATGTTGTTCGCTTTTGCAAATCCGTTCGTTAAATAACCGACGTCCTTTTCTTGCCGATAGCATCATGCTGTTGGAAAGAGCCATTTAGATAAGGGATTAACCGTGAACATTAATGCAACATTGTTTGCTCAGTTCGTGGTTTTCTTCATCCTGTCGTTCTTCACGATGAAATTCGTGTGGCCGCCACTGATGAAAGCGCTCGATGAGCGCGCAAAGAAAATCGCGGACGGCTTGGCAGCTGCAGAACGCGGCAAAGCTGAGATGCAAGCGGCAGAAAAGCATGTGCTAATAGAGCTTGCTGCCGCGCGTGATGAGGGTCAAAAACGTATTTCAGAAGCAGAAAAACGCGGCCAACTGATCATCGAAGAAGCCAAAAAAACTGCGTCTGACGAAGCTGCGCGAATCATCGCGGCAGCAAGGGCTGATGCTGACCAGCAAGCTGTGAAAGCCCGCGAAGAATTGCGCGGTCAGGTTGCAACCCTTGCAATTCAGGGTGCTGAGCAAATCCTCAAGCGTGAGGTTAATGCGTCAGTACATGCTGATTTGTTGAACCAATTGAAAACTGAGCTGTAATCATGGCTGAACTCGCAACCATCGCTCGTCCTTATGCAGTGGCGCTGTTCCGCGTCGCGAAAGATGGCAATCTGTCGGCTTGGTCGGAACGTCTTTTCGAGATGGCGCACGTTGCGGCTATCGCTGATGTCCAAGCTCTTGCGCACAACCCGAATGTTTCAGCAAAACAAATTGCTGCTGCGTTCTTGTCCGTGCTGAAATCTCCCGTCAATGAGGAAGCCAGAAATTTTATCGGTGTATTGACCGATAACAGGCGTCTGACTTTGTTGCCGGAAATTGCAGTCCAATTCGATGTTCTCAAAAATGCCGATGAAGGTACTGCCGACGTCGAAATCACCAGTGCATTCGAATTGACGAAGGACCAGGTGCAGGGATTGACTGTGACGTTGGAGAAGAAATTCGGCCGCAAACTGCGCCCGACTGTCACGGTGGATTCATCGTTGATCGGCGGCGTGCGGGTGATGGTCGGAGATGAAGTACTGGACACCTCGGTACGCGCAAAGCTGCAGCAGATGCAAGCCGCCTTGGCCGCTTAATCGCGGCTTGGGCCAGAAAGTAAGCCGCAAATCAGCAGCAAGAACATAATTAGGAGTTAGTATGCAACTCAACCCGTCTGAAATCAGCGAACTGATCAAGAGCCGCATTCAAGGGCTCGGCGACAGCGCTGAGATTCGCAATCAAGGTACGGTTATTTCCGTTACCGACGGCATCTGCCGCATTCACGGTCTGTCCGACGCGATGCAAGGTGAGATGCTTGAATTCCCCGGCAACACATTCGGCCTCGCGCTGAACCTTGAACGTGACTCGGTCGGCTCAGTGATTCTGGGCGACTACGAGCATATTTCCGAAGGCGACATCGTCAAATGTACCGGGCGTATTCTGGAAGTTCCTATTGGTCCTGAACTACTTGGCCGTGTGGTTAACGGACTGGGTCAGCCGATCGACGGCAAAGGCCCGATCAACGCCAAGCTCACTGCGCCGATCGAGAAAATCGCACCAGGCGTGATTGCGCGTCAATCCGTTTCACAGCCGATGCAAACAGGCCTGAAGTCGATTGATTCCATGGTGCCGATCGGCCGTGGCCAGCGTGAATTGATCATTGGCGATCGTCAAACCGGTAAAACGGCAGTGGCAATTGACGCCATCATTAATCAAAAAGGTCAGGGCGTCACCTGTATCTATGTTGCGATCGGTCAAAAAGCCTCTTCCATCAAGAATATCGTGCGCTCGCTGGAAGCACACGGCGCGATGGAGTACACCATCGTGGTTGCAGCTTCCGCGTCTGAATCGGCCGCGATGCAATATGTGTCGGCTTATTCCGGTTGCGCGATGGGCGAATATTTCCGCGACCGTGGCGAAGATGCGTTGATCGTCTACGATGACTTGTCCAAACAGGCGGTAGCGTACCGTCAGGTTTCCTTGCTGCTGCGCCGCCCACCAGGTCGTGAAGCGTATCCTGGTGATGTGTTTTACCTGCACTCCCGTTTGCTGGAACGCGCAGCGCGTGTCAATATCGCTTATGTCGAGAAGTTCACCAACGGCGCGGTCACCGGCAAAACCGGCTCGCTGACAGCTTTGCCAATTATCGAAACCCAAGCTGGCGATGTCTCCGCTTTCGTGCCTACCAATGTGATTTCGATTACCGACGGCCAAATTTTCCTGGAAACTTCGTTGTTCAACGCCGGTGTCCGCCCAGCGATTAATGCCGGTATTTCAGTGTCGCGGGTCGGTGGTGCGGCACAGACCAAGGTCATCAAGGGCCTGTCTGGCGGCATTCGTACCGACCTGGCGCAGTATCGTGAACTGGCAGCGTTTGCACAGTTCGCTTCCGACCTCGACGAAACTACGCGCAAACAACTTGATCGCGGCGCACGCGTGACTGAACTGTTAAAGCAGGCGCAGTATTCGCCGCAGCCGATTTCCTTGATGGCCGCGACCCTGTTCGCAGTCAACAAAGGCTACCTCGACGATATTGAAGTCAAGAAAGTTTTACCATTTGAATCCGGACTGCATAGCTTCCTGAAAACCAGTCATGCAGCGCTGCTCGCCAAGATTGAAGAAACCAAGCAACTTGGTAAAGACGACGAAGCTGCCTTGGCTGCTGCGGTTTCTGATTTCAAAAAATCCGGTGCGTATTAAACTTAACTGGAGCTGAATACTCATGGCCTCAGGCAAAGAGATACGTGGCAAGATCAATAGCGTAGAAAATACGAAAAAGATCACCAAGGCGATGGAAATGGTCGCTGCTTCCAAAATGCGCAAAGCGCAGGAACGGATGCGGTCGGCCCGTCCTTACAGTGACAAGATTCGCAATATTGCAGCTAATTTGTCGCAAGCCAATCCGGAATATAAGCACCCGTTCCTGGTCAAGACTGAAGCTGCCCGCAAGGTGGGTTTCATCGTGGTTAGTACCGACAAGGGCTTGTGTGGCGGCATGAACACCAACGTGCTGCGCGCGGTTACCGCCAAGCTCAAAGAGTTTGAAGCGCAGGGTGTTGGTATCGAGGCTACGGCGATCGGTAATAAGGGTTTTGGCTTCCTCAATCGTATCGGCACTAAAGTGGTGTCGCATGCGGTGCAACTCGGCGATACGCCACATCTGGAAAAATTGATCGGCCCGGTGAAAGTGTTGTTGGATGCGTACCAGGAAGGCAGTTTGGATGCGGTTTACCTGTGTTACACCAAGTTCATCAATACGATGAAGCAGGAACCGACGATCGAGCAATTACTGCCATTGTCGGCCGGAAAGCTGGAAGGCGATAAGGATGCCCATTCGTGGGATTACATCTATGAGCCGGAAGCCGCGATTGTGATCGATGAATTGCTGGTGCGTTATGTCGAGGCGCTGATTTATCAGGCTGTGGCTGAAAATATCGCTTCAGAGCAGTCGGCCCGAATGGTGGCGATGAAATCGGCTAGCGACAATGCAGGTAACGTCATTAAAGAGCTGAAGCTGGTCTATAACAAGACCCGCCAAGCTGCAATTACCAAAGAACTCTCCGAGATCGTCGCCG
The DNA here is from genome assembly GCA_012927585.1 of Glaciimonas sp. Classification (GTDB taxonomy): domain Bacteria; phylum Pseudomonadota; class Gammaproteobacteria; order Burkholderiales; family Burkholderiaceae_D; genus AVCC01. Next base: position 19,027 of record JABBOY010000029.1, on the reverse strand, counting down.
GTGCGGCTGCGGTTTAATAGCGCGCAAGCGTGAAACGAATTTAACTATTTGAAGGAACGAAAATGGCTGATGGCAAAATCGTTCAGTGTATCGGCGCAGTGGTAGACGTAGAATTTCCACGTAACGCAATGCCCAAGATTTATGACGCGCTGACGATGGAAGGCGCTGCCCTGACTTTAGAAGTGCAGCAACAACTTGGCGACGGCATTGTCCGTACCATTGCACTAGGAACTTCCGACGGCTTGCGCCGCGGCATGATGGTGCAAAATACCGGCAAGCCGATTATGGTGCCGGTTGGCGTCGGAACTTTGGGCCGCATCATGGACGTACTCGGCAACCCGATTGACGAGGCGGGTCCGGTCAAGTGCGAGGTGCGCGCATCGATCCATCGTAAAGCTCCAGCTTATGATGATTTGTCACCATCGCAGGATTTGCTCGAAACCGGCATCAAGGTGATCGATCTGATCTGTCCGTTCGCTAAAGGCGGCAAGGTTGGCCTGTTCGGCGGCGCGGGTGTGGGCAAGACCGTCAACATGATGGAATTGATCAACAACATCGCCAAGCAGCACGCGGGCTTGTCCGTGTTTGCCGGTGTCGGTGAGCGTACTCGCGAGGGTAACGACTTCTATCACGAGATGAAAGATTCCAACGTTCTCGACAAGGTTGCGATGGTGTACGGCCAGATGAATGAGCCGCCGGGCAACCGTTTGCGCGTCGCGCTGACCGGCCTGACTATCGCAGAAGGCTTCCGCGATGAAGGCAAGGACGTGCTGTTCTTCGTCGATAACATCTACCGCTACACGCTGGCCGGTACAGAAGTATCCGCGTTGCTGGGCCGGATGCCTTCCGCCGTGGGTTACCAGCCTACGCTAGCCGAAGAAATGGGCCGTCTGCAAGAGCGTATTACATCAACCAAAACAGGCTCGATTACCTCGATCCAGGCCGTGTATGTGCCTGCCGATGATTTGACCGATCCTTCTCCTGCGACTACTTTTGCCCACTTGGATTCGACTGTGGTGTTGTCGCGCGATATCGCTTCTTTGGGCATTTATCCAGCGGTTGATCCACTGGATTCGACTTCGCGTCAACTGGACCCGCAAGTAGTTGGTCAAGAGCACTATGATACCGCACGGGCAGTGCAAGGCATTTTGCAGCGCTACAAGGAATTGCGCGACATTATCGCGATTCTGGGGATGGACGAACTGGCACCGGAAGACAAGCAGTTGGTGGCACGGGCACGCAAGATGCAGCGTTTCCTGTCGCAGCCGTTCCACGTTGCCGAAGTATTTACCGGTTCGCCAGGCAAGTACGTTTCGCTCAAAGATACGATCAAGGGCTTCAAGATGATTGCATCCGGTGAACTGGATCACCTGCCGGAACAAGCGTTCTATATGGTTGGCACAATCGAAGAAGCGATCGAAAAAGCGAAAAAAATGAACTAATCGCCTGGCAGTGCGGTATCTGTGACCGACGTTGCGTTGGGTACGCAGACCGCCTGCCATCTATCGGTCTTTGATGAATGAGAAGGTTCTAACATGGCACACACAATTCACATTGACGTTGTTTCCGCCGAAGAGCTTATCTTCTCCGGCGAAGCCGAATTCGTCGCGTTGCCGGGCGAATCGGGTGAGTTGGGAATTTATCCCAAGCATACTCCGTTGATTACCCGCATTAAACCGGGTGCGGTGCGCATCAAGATGGTTGACCGGGTCGAAGAAGAATACGTCTTTGTAGCTGGCGGTATCCTGGAAGTGCAACCGAATGTGGTTACAGTACTGGCCGACACCGCGATTCGCGGTGCCGACCTGGATGAAGCCCAGGCAATGGAAGCGAAAAAGCTGGCTGAAGAAGCGATGGTCAATAGAGAATCCAAAATTGACTATGCAAAGGCGCAGATCGAACTCGCCATTGCGATTGCGGAGTTGGCGACAATTCAGAAATTGCGTCAAAAACGCTAATCGCGACTTGGTGGCGCTAGCAGTAAAATGAAAGGCAGCTTTAGCTGCCTTTCATTTTTTTCGAAAGGCTTTTGTGTCTAGCTTGCCAACCTCGCGCTTATATAGGATTAGTCGCCATGCAACTTTCCGAAAGAGCAGTAAAAGAAATTAATTTTCAGCAACTTTTCGGCCTGAATCGCACCATTGCCGTGGTTGGTCTGTCAGCCAAAAGCATCCGGGCCAGCTACGAAGTAGCTAGCGCCATGCAGGCTTACGGCTACCGAATTATTCCAGTCAATCCAATGTTAGCAGGTACTTACATACTGGGAGAATATTGTTACGCAACATTGAATGACGCGGCTGCTGCTTTGCGGGTAGAAGGAATTGGAATCGATATCGTCGACTGTTTCCGCAAATCGGACGATATTCCCCCGATCGCAGATGCAGCCATCGCAATCGGCGCCAAGGTGTTATGGATGCAGATGGGGATCAATAACGAGTCGGCGGCGGCCAAGGCGCGCACGGCTGGGTTGCAGGTCGTGATGGATCGCTGCATCAAGGTGGACGCAGCCATTTACTTGAATCGGAGAACACAATGAACATCTGTGAATTGTTTCGCGCCAAGAAAAAAATGGACTTGCATGATGCAGATGCAGCCAGCAAGCCATTGGCGTCGGTGGGGAAAGCGAATGACAAATCTGAGGACAAACTGCAGGTAGTCAGGCTGTCGGAGCGTATAGCCGGCTATCAGGACGTGTTTTATGCTGCCCGCGAGCGGAAATTATTGGTGGTGCTGCAAGGCATGGATACTGCTGGCAAGGATGGCGCGGTGCGCGGTGTGTTCGGGCTGATCGATCCGCTCGGGATACGCGGCGTTGCATTCAAGGCACCCACCGAGAACGAGCGCGAGCATGATTACCTGTGGCGTGTTCATAAGGAGGTACCAGGGCAGGGCGAAATTGTAATTTTCAATCGTAGTCATTATGAAGATGTGCTGATTAGCCGCGTGCATGGCTGGATTGACGAAAAGGAATGCCAGCGCCGTTATGCCCAAATCCGGGATTTCGAACGCATGCTGGCAGAGAGCGGGACGGTGCTGCTGAAATTCTTTTTGCATATTTCAAAAGAAGAGCAAAAACAGCGTCTGGAGGAGCGCATTAGCGACCCCGACAAACACTGGAAATTTGACCCCAAAGATTTGGCGGAACGGCAATACTGGGCCGATTACCAGCAAGCCTACCAGCAGGCGATCCAGGAAACTAATGTTGATCATGCACCTTGGTATGTGATCCCGGCCAATAGCAAAACGCACCGCAACCTGGCAATCGCGAGCATATTGGTGGAAGTACTGGAAAAAATGCAGCTGACCTATCCGCCGGCTAATCCAGACTACGTCAAACTGAAAGTGGTGTGAGCCGGCAACTGCACCGATATCGTGCAGTCACATCCGCGTAGAAATTGGGCGGCGGTATATTAAAGCGCATTTTACGGTTTGACTGCTACGGCGTATGCATAATCTGTAGTTGCGATGCATTTGCTGCTTGAGCGCGCTAAATCTCTATCCTGCTGTCCTCTTATTTCTGACATTCACTGAGTGATGGATGATCGACTGCGCATCGTTATCGGCGATAATGTCAGATTGTTTTCGCCACCAGACGCATGCCATGACCCAATTTGCTCCGCTTCAGAATGACACTTTCCTGCGTGCACTGCTGCGGCAGAGCACCGACTACACGCCAGTCTGGATGATGCGCCAAGCCGGTCGTTACTTGCCGGAGTACCGTGCTTCGCGGGAGCGGGCAGGTTCCTTCCTTGGCCTGGCCAAGAATCCAGATTACGCTACAGAAGTCACGCTGCAGCCGCTGGATCGCTATGCGCTGGATGCGGCAATCTTGTTTTCCGACATTCTGACGGTGCCTGATGCGATGGGGCTCGGCTTGTATTTCGTCGAAGGCGAGGGGCCGAAGTTCGAACGTCCGCTGCACAATGAAAAAGACGTGCTGGCGTTGCAGGTGCCGGACATGGGTTCGTTGCAATATGTATTCGATGCAGTGACGCAAATTCGCACTGAATTACATGGCCGGGTACCGCTGATTGGCTTCTCCGGCAGCCCGTGGACACTGGCTTGTTACATGGTCGAAGGCGGCGGTTCGGACGATTTCCGGCGAGTCAAGACGATGCTGTACCAGCGCCCGGATCTGATGCACCACATCCTGAAGATCAATGCCGCCACCGTGGCTGATTACCTGAACGCACAAATTGATGCCGGCGCGCAGTCGGTGATGATGTACGACACTTGGGGCGGCGCATTGGCCGATGGCGTCTATCAGCAATTTTCGCTGTTTTATATGCGTGAAGTAATGCAACTCTTGAAACGCGATAAAGATGGCGTGCGCATTCCATCGATCGTCTTTACCAAGGGCGGCGGACTGTGGCTGGAACAGATCGCCGACATCGGTGCCGATGCGGTCAGCCTGGACTGGACTGTGAATCTGACCAAAGCGCGCGCGCTGGTCGGCGACAAGGTCGCGCTACAAGGCAATCTCGATCCGAGCGTATTGTTTGCTAATCCAGACCAGATTCGCGCCGAAGTGATCAAGGTGCTTGATGCATTCGGCACGCCCTGCGACGGCAATGGTCACGTCTTCAACCTGGGGCATGGCATTTCGCAGTTCACGCCACCGGAAGCGGTGACGGCGATGGTTGAAACGGTGCATGACTACAGCCGGCAACAAAGAGCCTGATTGCGCTTGTCGCGTCGGCCTGTTGCCGGCTGCGGCTTGCAGCGGCATATTGCCTGCAAGTCCGCATCCAGTCAGTATTCCATACTTGCAAGCTGCTTCAGATTTGCTTACTTATGCACAAAAATAATAACAGTAGGTGAATTTCGATAGAGGTGATGCATCTCTGGTAATCTGCTTTCCAAGTCATTGACTTTAAAGTGATTATTGTAATATGTCGAACAAAATTGCATGTTGGCAATAGATTTTGGTGTGCGACTACAGCAACTTAATAGACATTTGTCCACAAAGTTATCCACAGGCTATGTGGAGCAGTAGAAAAAATGCGCAGCGGCAGCGCAACCCACTCTGATAGGCCTAATTTCTTGACAATCATCCGAGTCGCGCTCGACACTCCGCTCGACTTTTGCTTCGATTACCGCTGGCGCCCGAAAGATCAAGCGGCAGCGGCACCTTTGGTGGGCCAACTGGCGCTGGTGCCGTTCGGCCCGCGTGAAGTGGTCGGGTTGATCGTTGCAGTGAATGTCGAGACTACGGTCCCGGCTGACAAGCTCAAGGATGTGCTGGCGATTCGCAGCCAGTTGTCGGCGCTGTCGGATCAGTGGCGCGCGCTGTGTGTTTTCGCCGCCGATTACTACCAGCGCCCGCTGGGTGAAGTTGCGATTCCCGGCCTGCCGCGCAATCTGCGCGCTATAAAAACCACCGCGCTTGACCGCGCATTGAAAAAACTGGCAAAAATCGAAGCCCTGCATGACGCTACGCCAGCCCAAATGCCAGTCCTTAATCCAGAGCAGCAGCAAGCGGTCGACGCGATTGCCGGCGCGCAAGGATTCGCGCCGCATTTGCTGTATGGGGTTACCGGCAGCGGCAAGACCGAAGTTTACCTGCAAGCCGCGGCACACGTCCTGGCGCATTTTGACGATGCACAAATCCTGATCCTGGTGCCGGAAATCAACCTTACGCCGCAGCTCGAGGGCAGCATCCGGGCCCGTTTCCCCGGCGTTGCGGTCGCCACTTTGCACAGCAGCCTGGCCGAAGGCGAACGCATGACGCACTGGCTGGCGGCGCATTTAGGCCAAGCTCGCATTGTGCTGGGCACCCGGCTGGCGATTCTGGCCTCGCTGCCTAAATTGCAACTAATCGTCATCGACGAAGAGCACGACCCGTCTTACAAGCAACAGGAAGGATTGCGCTACTCAGCGCGTGACTTGGCCGTGTGGCGGGCGCGCCAACTGGAAATTCCGATTGTGCTGGGCTCCGCTACACCCTCGCTGGAGAGTTGGCAGCATGCGCAAACTGGCCGATATCGTAAGTTGGAGTTGCGCCAGCGTGCGGTCAGGGCAGCCGTTTTGCCTACCGTGCGCCTGATCGATATGGAGCATAACAAGCCGGTCGATGGCCTGACGCCAGTTCTGATTGCCGCGCTCAAACTGCGGCTGGAGCGCGGTGAGCAGTCACTCCTATTTTTGAACCGGCGCGGTTATGCGCCGGTTCTCGCCTGCGACGCCTGCGGCTGGATCAGCAATTGCAGCCGCTGCACTGCGTTCATGGTGTTGCACAAACCGGAGCACCGGCTGCGTTGTCATCACTGCAGCCTGGAACTGCGCATCCCAAGATCGTGCCCGACCTGCGGTAATGTCGACCTGCAACCGCTGGGGCGCGGCACGCAACGAGTGGAGGAAGGCTTGCAAGCGATTTTTCCTGAAGCGCGAATCAGCCGCATCGATGCTGACTCGACCCGCCGCAAAGGCAGCGCGCAAGCCGCATTCGACTCGGTGCACCGGGGTGAAGTCGATATCCTGATCGGCACTCAAATGGTGGCCAAGGGCCATGATTTCAAAAACCTGACTTTGGTTGGTATTCTTAATCCCGATACCGCATTGTTCTCGCAAGATTACCGCGCCAGCGAACGGCTGTTCGCGCAACTGATGCAAGTCGCCGGCCGCGCCGGTCGCGCCGCACAAAAGGAGGGCGGCAGCGTCAGCGAAGTGTTGATCCAGACGCGTTACCCGCAACATCCGTTATATGCGGCGGTGGTGAATCACGATTACGATCACTTCGCCAATGCATTATTGGCAGAACGCCAGCAAGCGCACCTGCCGCCCTACTTGTATCAGGCGCTGCTGCGGGCCGAAGCCCGTGAACTGGAAATTGCGATTGATTTTCTCAAGCAGGCAGCGACCGCAGTCGAACACGCCGGCATCATCATCAACGATCCGATTCCGATGACGATGACGCGCGTGGCCAATGTCGACCGGGCCCAGTTGCTGATCGAATGTCTATCGCGCCCTGGGCTGCAAGCTTTCCTCAAAATCTGGCTGGCCACGCTGCGGAAAATCAAGACCCGCGCCAAATGGTCGCTGGAAGTCGATCCGGTAAATATTTAATATTATGGGAGTATGTATTAAAAGCATGGTATTTACGCATAATTATATTGCGGTTATTAAAAATACATAGTTGTGTATAGTTTTAATGTCAGATGCTGCTTCTAATGCAAAAGAGGGTGCCTAAACGGCACCCTCTTTTGCATTCATACGGTCAGCTTACAACCGGATTGCGGCGAATTACAGCATCTCCACCTTAAAACCGGTGGCGCATGCCGATTTGAAACGCTTTGCCTGACACGCCGCCAGAAGTAGTGAAGCCGCCTGGAGCACTGGCTGCGCCCGGTGCGTATTGTGCGTTGTTGTCATTTTTAATATAGGCCAACACGGTATAAATGTCAGTGCGCTTGGAAAGGTTATGGTCGTAACCAATTGCGTATTGCGTGGCGTCGTTGTTGGAGGCGGTCTTGTCGTTTTGACGGCTGACCGAACCCATGACGCGGCCGTTGCCAGTGTTGTAATGCATGCCGAGGCTATAACTATCTGCGTTCAGCTTGAAGTTTTGTTTCAATGTATTGATATACGTGTTGCGTAGCGCCGACTGTAATGCTGCCGGCTGTGCCGCTAACGTAGGGGCAATACCGGCATCCCAAGTCAAGCTAGTTAAAAGCGGTACTACGACCGAGTTTTCATTCTTTTGATTCAAGTAACCTGCGAAGAACTTGAACGGGCCGGTCTCGTAAGAGCCGCCGAGGACGGTTGAGATCAAGCCGCTATTGCCATCCTGATCCTGGCCATTGTTGTAGCCGAGACCGACATTTAACCCATTGGCTTTGTACATCACATTGGCGGCATAGAAACGCTTGTCCAGGTCGATGTAGCCGGAATTTTTGAAGCCGTACATCAGCGCGGCGGAGATGCCGCTCGGCAATTGAATCCGATATTGCACGGAGCGGGAGGAACGGATTGCGATCCCTGCCGTCAACAGGCCGCCGGAGCCGCCGGTGATGCCGCCCCAGGTACCGGCGGTACCGGTTTCAAATGTGTCGGCTGCAGCAAATACTTCATAACCCGGCGTGTACATGCGCCCCGCCAGAACTGCGCCGACCGGCGTGATCAGACCGACCATCGAAGTCCGATCGAACAGCGCGCCACTGAAGTTGACGAGTTTTAATGCGCCCGCTTGTCTTAGTGCGGATTGGGAGCCGGCCAGAAGTTTTGCTCCTGTTGGAGCAACCGCCGCAGCAGTACGATTAGCAACATCGGCGATGCCGGCCGCACTGGCGACATAACCAGCACCTATTGCGGCTGCTTGAGCGGCGCTTGCGCCGCCCGCCTGCGCCTGCGCCGCTACCGCAGCGGCAACTCCGGCGCTCACTGTTGGCGCGGTTGCTGCGGATAAGACGGGAATGAAATTCAGACCCCGAGGCAGTGCCAATCCTTCGTTGTCACTGATATTGCCCGCTTGATTGCCGCCGGTATCAAGCTCAATACGCGATTCAAGGTTAAAAATAGTTTTGTAACCGCCACCCATATCCTCGGTGCCCTTGAAGCCCAAGCGCGAACCGTCAGCGATGCCGCTGACCAATTTAGTTTTGGTGCCTTCACCATTGCTGGAAACATGAATACCGGCATCCATGATGCCGTAGATGGTGATATTGGATTGCGCCAGCACTGGCGCAGCGAAGCAGGATGCAACCAAACCTGCGATTAATTTTGTTTTCATATTATTGTCTCCTGGGGGGTTTTACTACAAGCGAACGATCGTGCTATTAATCTCCAGTTAATATGCCAGCAATCGGCTTGCCTGTATAGGTGTTGCCGACAAATAAGGTTGTATCGCATCAAATAAAGTTGAGATGTGCATTCAGGGTGCAACAAACCTTAGAAGAACAATGAACACCCACTGCTTGACACTTGGCGGATTTGCAGTAAGATAGTAATTAATTACTTACATTAAGGTTACTCAGATGCAATCTCATTCCAAGCATCTTCCGGCAGACGAGCGCCGGGCTGTTACTGTCGAGGCCGTAATAGAGTTGGCTGGTTCGCAGAACCCCAGCGAAATCACGACTTCGGCTATCGCCAAACACATGAACCTGACGCAAGGTGCGCTGTTTCGCCATTTCCCGACCAAAGACGCTATTTGGCAGTCCGTTATGGAATGGGTGGCGGATCATCTCTTGGAGCGAATTGATAACGCTGCACGGGGCATCGAATCGCCACTGGCGGCGATGCAGGCCATGTTCATGAGCCATGTCGAGTTCGTGGTCGAGCACCCCGGTGCGCCTCGGATCATGTTCGGCGAGTTGCAACGCGCCGAATCGACTGCGGCCAAGCGCATGGCTTGGACGCTAATTCAGCGCTATGCCGAGCGTGTTCGGGCTCGCATCGAGCAAGGCAAGGCAGCGGGAGAGATTGCGTCTGAGGTGGACACCCAGGCCGCCGCCACGCTGTTCATCGGAACCATTCAGGGCTTGGTCATGCAGTCCATGTTGTCTGGAGACATCCAACGCATTCGCACCGACGCACCCGGTGTCTTCGCTATCTATCAACGTGCTGTAAGGAGCGCGCAATGAAAAAATTTCTGTCGACTCATGGGCGAACCCTGGCACTGATCGGTGTGCTGGTGCCGTTGCTCGCCCTGTTCGTCTATGTCGCCCTGCGTTCGGGGCCGCTGGCGCCGGTGCCTGTCACGGTCGCCGCCGTTGAGTTGAAATCGATCGCTCCAGCCCTGTTCGGCATTGGCACTGTAGAGGCGCGTTACACCAATAAAATCGGCCCCACGTTTGCCGGGCGCGTCAAACGGCTGGACGTGCATGTAGGCGATCGGGTAAAGGCCGGGCAGGTGCTTGGCGAGATGGATCCAATTGACCTTGATGACCGCATTCGCTCGCAGGAGGCGACGCTCAAGCGCGCCGGGGCGGCTTTGCGCGAAGCCGAGGCCCGTCAGGCCTACGCACAAGCGCAGGCGCGACGCTACGAGCTATTGCTGGCGGTGCGCTCGACCAGCGAGGAAATAGTCGCCGCCAAACGGCAGGAATTGCAGATTGCTAACGCCGCACTGTCCGCCGCGCGAGAAGACCTCGCCCGGGTTCAGGCGGATCGCGCAGCAGTGGTCACACAACGTAGCAATCTGCGCCTCATCGCGCCAGTTGATGGTTTGGTGGCGGTGCGCAATGCCGACCCCGGTACGACCGTGGTCGCAGGTCAGGCCGTGGTGGAAGTGATCGATCCCAAGAGCCTGTGGATCAACGTGCGTTTCGACCAGGTCAGCGCCACGGGCTTGGCTGCCGGACTGTCGACCCGCATCGTGCTGCGCTCGCGCAACGGCCAAATCTTGACCGGTCGCGTACTGCGGGTGGAGCCGCTGGCCGATGCGGTTACCGAAGAAACGCTCGCCAAGGTGATGTTCGACTCCCTGCCCGTTCCCTTGCCACCGGTAGGCGAACTGGTAGAAGTCACCGTCGCCTTGCCAGCGCTTGCAGCAGCGCCAGTCATCCTCAATGCCGCCGTTCAACGCGTGGATGGCAAGTTGGGTGTGTGGCAGATCGTCGATGGCGATGCGCGCTTTACCCCCGTCAAGCTGGGCGCTGGCGATCTCGATGGTCATATGCAAGTGAAGGAAGGGCTCAAGGGCGGCGACCGGGTGATCGTGTATAGCGAAAAAACACTGACCAGGTACAGCCGTATCCATGTGGTCGAGCGGATCCCCGGGGTGACGCAATGATCAGCCTGGCCGGACGCGACATCCTGCACGCCTGGGGCAAGTTCGTCTTTACCGGTGTCGGTCTTGGGCTTTTGATTGGCGTGACATTGACCATGGCCGGGGTCTACCGTGGCATGGTGGATGACGCCAAGGCATTGCTCGATAACAGCGGTGCTGATTTATGGGTGGTGCAGAAAGATACGCTCGGTCCGTATGCGGAGTCTTCCAGCCTCAACGACGATACTTACCGCAGCATACTCACCATGCCGGGGATCGCACAGGCCACCAACGTGTCCTATCTGACCATGCAGGTGCGCAGCGGCGACAGCGATGTGCGTGCCATGGTGGTTGGCATCGCGCCCGGCCAGGTTGGCCGGCCGGGTTGGCCGCCCTATCTCGTCGCCGGCCGCCAGCTTACCCGCAGTCACTACGAAGCCGTAGCCGACGTTGCCACCGGCTTCAAACTGGGCGAGCGCATCACGATCCGCCGCAATCATTACGCAGTGGTGGGGCTGACCCGGCGCATGGTGTCGTCGGGTGGCGACCCGATGGTGTTCATCCCGCTCAAGGATGCGCAGGAAGCGCAGTTCCTCAAGGACAACGACGCGATCCTGCAACAGCGCCGCCGCACCGGTGAAAATCCCGCCTTCAACCGTCCCGGTGTCCCCGGGCTGCTCGAAGCCGTGATCGCCTCGCAAAGCGGCAACCCTTATGTCAACGCGGTACTGGTGCGCATCAAGCCCGGCTATGCCCCGGACGCGGTGGCTCAATCCATCCAGCGCTGGAAGCGCCTAACCGCTTACACCCTGCCACAGATGGAGGCAATCCTCATCGGCAAACTGATTGCGACTGCGGCCAAGCAGATCGGCATGTTCCTGGTGATTCTGGCCATCGTCAGCGCGACCATCGTCGCTTTCATCATTTATACCCTGACCATGGACAAGATCCGCGAAATCGCGGTACTGAAGCTGCTCGGCACAAAAAATCGCACCATCGCCGCGATGATCATGCAGCAGGCAGTCGCGCTGGGTCTGATTGGTTTCGTGGTGGGTAAAATCACCGCGACCTTCGCTGCGCCGCTGTTTCCGAAATATGTATTGCTCATGCCGGGCGATACCGCTTTGGGCTTTTTGGCCGTGGTGGTGATCTGTGTGCTTGCCAGCATCATCGCCATCCGTGCCGCACTCAAGGTCGACCCGGCTGAAGCGATTGGAGGCTGACATGAGTGGCAAAGGCATCCGTATTGAAGGATTGAAAAAGCGCTACGGCAAGGGCGACACCGCAGTTGATGCGCTCAAGGGCGTGGACCTGCAAGTGGCACCGGGCGAGGTGGTTGGACTGATCGGCCCCTCGGGCTCGGGCAAGAGCACCCTGCTCAAGTGCCTGGGCGCGGTGATCGAGCCCAGTGCCGGTCTGATGGCACTGGGCGACGAAGTGATCTACGACAACGGCTGGAAGATCAAGGATCTGCGCGCGCTGCGCCGCGATAAGATCGGTTTTGTGTTCCAGGCACCGTATCTGATCCCGTTTCTGGATGTCACCGACAACGTCGCCCTGCTGCCCATGCTGGCCGGAGTGCCTAACGGCGAAGCACGCAAGCGGGCACTGGAATTGTTCAAGGCGCTTGATGTGGAGAATCGCGCCAAGGCCATGCCATCACAGCTCTCAGGCGGAGAACAGCAACGCGTGGCAATCGCCCGGGGCTTGGTCAATCGCCCGCCGGTCATTCTCGCCGATGAACCCACTGCAGCGCTTGACAGCGTGCGCGCACTGGCGGTAATTCATATTCTGGAGCAAATGGCCAGTCAATATGAAACCGCCATCATCGTCGTCACCCACGACGAAAAGATCATCCCGACCTTCAAACGCATTTACCAAATTCGCGACGGCGTCACTTATGAAGAAGCCGGCGAGGGGCGGCAGCTCAAGTGAGAAAGAAACGCATGCCTAATTCGACGATGGCGCTGGATATTGGTGCAGTAGCCTCACTCGCTCGACCGTGGCCAGGCGCCGAAAACCATCCGCCACCTGCCGCCTCCATCCACCCCGGCTCAAGCGATGCCTCTGCGGCATTTGCCATGGGTTGCCCAGGCTGCTATCGGAGTCAGTGCGCATGGCCTGGTGGCAGGACACGGCGTCAAATTGGCCGTGATGCGGGTGTGCCGTTCACGGGAATTCGAAGAACAGGGGCCAAACCAGGCTTGTAGCTCTGTCGCTCTGAGTGGTGAGTTCTAAAAACGCATTGCGCACCTTGGCCCGCCTCCATTCACCGTTTAGACACACAAAGGAAGTAATCATGAACAGTCAAAATCACAGCCGCAAGTTGCCGTTATCGGCACACATATTTTTATTGACCGCTTTAGTCCTAGTCGCCGTGTTGGCGGGATGCGCGGCGGGGCCGGATTTCAAACGCCCTGTGCCACCTGTCGTGACGGGTTATACGAGCGCTGCGCTGCCTGGCGTGACAGTTGCCAGCCCGGGGCTACATGGAAACCCGCAGCAGCTCGTTTCAGCGCCGGTGCCAGTCGAATGGTGGAAAGAGCTCCGCTCCGACAAGCTCACCCGTTTGATCGATCAGGCTCTGCAAGCCAGTCCCACGCTGGCAGCGGCACAGGCCACCCTACGTCAGGCGCAAGAGGGCTACGCGGCGCAAGCCGGCTCCAGCTTGTATCCCCAGGTCGATGCCAACCTGAGTGGGCAGCGTCAGCATTCTAATTCCGCGGCATTGGGCCAAACCGGCGACGCCCGCGTGTTCAACCTCTACAACGCCTCGGTTGGCGTGCATTACAACCTCGATCTGGCTGGCGGCAACCGACGCGCGCTGGAAGCCCTGGCGGCACAGGTCGACTATCAACGCTTTCAGCTCGAAGGGGCAGGTCTGACCCTGGCGGCCAATATCGCCACCACCGCCATCACCCAGGCTCAACTGGCAAGTCAGGTGGCGGCCACGCAAGCTATTCTCCTGGCGCAGGAAACCCAACTGGAAATCACACACCAGCGCCTGGCGCTGGGTCAGGCCTCGCAGGATGACTTGCTGGCGTTGCAAACTCAGGTCGAGCAGACCCGCGCCAGCATCCCGCCACTGCGCAATAAGCTGGAACAGACCCACCACCTGCTGGCAGTGCTGGCCGGTCATGCGCCCGGAGCAGGGCCCCCGCCGTCCTTCATTCTGGACGATTTCACTCTACCGACCGATCTGCCGCTGTTGGTGCCGTCCGAACTGGTGCGCCAGCGCCCTGACATTCAGGCGGCTGAAGCGTTATTGCATGCCGCCAATGCCGAATACGGCGTGGCGGTGTCCAGACTTTACCCACAGGTTGCGCTCAGTGCTAATTTGGGCTCGCAGGCGCTCACCACCGCCAGCCTGTTCGGCAGCGGTTCACTGGCTTGGGGACTCGTCGGCCAACTGACCCAGCCCTTGTTCAACCCCGGGCTGCCGGCCGAGAAACGGGCGGCGCTGGCTGCGTTCGACGCTGCTGCGGCCAAATACCAGCAGACGGTGCTGGAAGCTCTACGCAACGTCGCCGACGTGCTACGTGCCCTTGACAACGACGCCCAGACCCTGGCTGCGCAAGCTGCAGCCGATGCATCGGCGCAGGCATCTCTGAAATCCATACAGCGCCAATATGCATTGGGAGCTGCCAGCTATTTGCAACTACTCACCGCGCAGCAGCAGGCGCAACAAACCGGCATCCCCTTGATCGCAGCTAAGGCGCAACGTTTAGTTGACTCCGCCGCGCTGTATCAGTCTATGGGAGGCGGTGTGCTGAACGCAGAGGCGCTCGTTGGACAAGCCCCGGCTCCAGAACCGAGCTTGGATTAACTCTCCACGAAAGGTCTTGCTATCTTGTTAAAGAGGCGTTGTTGCGCGTAGCGAAACGTAAATGTGGTCTTGACGAGATATTGCGCGAGTTGGCGCAACAAAAGGAATGCCGGATTGTAGAAGGGCATTTGATGTCGGATCACGGGCATATTTGCATCGGCATTCCACCGAAACATGCGGTATCGCATGTGGTTGGCTATACCAATTAGTTAGACCGGCCTACGGCCGGTAATAGACACTGTTGGAAGGGGTTTATCTCCTCCTAAAACGAGTCGCTCCTGCGTCGCTCACCGCCTTGAAAGACGGGGTTTGAACCCTAGCCAGTTTTTTGATCAACAGAGACGCCGAGCAATTCTTCCAGTTCGACTTGCAGGCCACCGAGATCAAACAGGGTTGCACCTGGCAAGGTGTCCACCAGCAAATCAAGATCGCTGCCCTCTTGGTCTTCACCATGCAGGACAGAACCGAACACGCGAAGGTTGACGGTGCGGAAGCGGCCTACTGCTTCGCGTACTACACCACGCTTTAATTGAAGTGCCACAGATGGCTTGATGTCTAATTTCCTTCTTATTGACTGTCTGTCCGTGGATTGCCATGTCGCGGCGCTGGAGCGCCTAAAAACGCGATAGCAGGGCAACCATGATAGACAGGGGTGCCGTTTCGGTTGCATCTCACCATGCGGCTGTGTCCATGCGCAAAAATCCGCGCAAGCACCAGTAGTGCGGACAGCACGATTGCGAAAAATGGTAACTATTCAGCCGACTATGGAGCGCACTGAACAGTTACCGAAAATTCTAAATTAATAAGAGTATGTGAAAAAATAGTGCATATTCCGCATTATTTAATTAGAATTTTTTTTAATACATGGTAGTGTATATGAATTTGCCAGCCTTGCAGTCGCGCCGGCGGTCGATTCGGCATTCATGCAATGTCACGCGACTTTACGCCGGCACACCCAAAATCACACTGGAGGCCTTGAATATTGCGCTGGCTTTGACGCCCACGGCAAGCCCGAGTGTGTTGCAGCTTTCGTTAGTGATGATGGCGGCAATCGCACCGCCGCCCGACAGTTCAATCACGACTTCGGTATTCACCGCGCCCGGCTGCAGCCGGGAGACAGTACCGCTCATACAATTGCGGGCGGAAAACTTCGCGTCTGCATCTTCCGTCACCAAAATGATCGAAGAGGCCTTGATCAGTGCGAACGCCTCCGCCCCGCAGCACAAGCCAAGTCCCCTGGTACTCTCCTGCGTGACGATGGCGACGATCTTCTGTCCAGCCCCGATCTCTAGCTCGATCTCATCGTTGACCGCGCCTTGCTTGACATGCGTGACTTTACCTAAAAACTGATTGCGTGCACTGGTTTTCATATTCATTTTCCTGATGAGTAAAAAATCGTCTGCGATCCCCTCCGCTTGCGCTTGCTGGCTGAGTTGATCGACAAAACGGCGGTGCTCGCGCTCGATGATTCTAAAATTAGCCACCAATTGCGCGCCACGTCGGGTCAGGCGAGTGCCGCCGCCGCCCTTGCCGCCGGTCAGTCTTTCCACCAGAGGTTCGCCGGCCAGATTGTTCATGCTATCAATGGCATCCCAAGCGGCTTTGTAGCTCATCTTGATCGCCTTGGCAGCCTGAGTGATGGAGCCGCATTCGGCGATCCTGGCCAGCAGTGCGACGCGCCCCGGACCGCCGAAATTCTCGCCGCCCACCATCATCCATACTGAACCGCGTAATTCTATGGGCTTATCTTTGGTTTCCATGTGCTTTGCCTGCCTTATCTATTTGAGATTCTTTACGTTGCGCTGGCAAGCCGCATATAACAGTGAGAACAGTGCGCAAAAAATTCAGCTCGCAAAATCCGCAATTTCCAGTGAAACATCACTGGCATTGCCGGCATCGATTTGACCTTCACGTAGTTCCAGAACTTGCTCGCCAAACAACCGCGCATCCTCCTGATTATGGGTAATCAGGATCATCGGAACCTGCAAATGCCGCTGCAGTGCATCCAGTTCACTGCGCATGCATACCCGCAACGCCGGATCGAGCGCAGCAAACGGCTCGTCCAGCAGCAGCGCTTGCGGTCGCGTCACCAAGGCGCGCGCCAGGGCGGCGCGCTGACGCTGGCCACCGGAAAGTTCGTCGGGAAATTGCTGGGCCACATGACGCAGATGAAAAGCATCCAGCCAGTAATCGACCGCCGCGTGCCGATCGCTGCTGCATGGATTGCGCCAGCCGCGCGCCAGGCCGAAGCCGACATTCTGGCGCACGGTCAGATGCGGGAACAGCGCATAGTCCTGAAACAAGTACGCCACATTGCGCGCCTGCGGGGCCAGGTTGATGCCCGCCTGCGCATCGAACAATGTGCTTTCGCCCAAGCGGATATGGCCGCTGTCGGGCGCCATCAAACCGGCAATCGCCTTCAGCGTCAGGCTCTTGCCCGCACCTGACGGCCCGATGATGACGATGCGCTGACTGTCCGAGCGCAGCTGCACGTTCAGGTGGAAAGTGCGCTTGCCGGAGCGCAGTGTCTTACGGATATTGATGTCAAATTGCATACGCTACGCCCACTATCGATTGACGATCCGGCCGGGAGCCAGTCGGCCTGCCGCCAGCAGCACCACCACACAGACTGCGGAAGTGATCAACACCAGTGTATTGGCCACGCCGTCCTGCCCTGCCTGCACCGCTTCGTAGACCGCAATCGACAAGGTTTGTGTTTTGCCGGGAATGCTGCCGGCCACCATCAGCGTGGCGCCGAACTCGCCCAGCGCGCGCGCAAAGGCCAGCAACACGCCGGCCAGAATACCGCGCCAGGCCAACGGCAGCGTGACCCGAAAAAAAATGCCGATTTCGCCGATACCCAGCACCCGGGCCGCTTGCTCCAATTGGCCGTCGACCGCTTCGAAGGCGGCACGCGCCGGTTTGAAAACCAGCGGGAAGGCCACGATGGCGGCAGCGATCACCGCAGCCTGCCAAGTAAAAATTAAATTGATGCCGAAATTATCAAACAGCCATGCGCCAAACCAGCTGCGACGTCCCATCAGCACCAACAGGTAATAGCCCAGCACGGTGGGCGGCATCACCATCGGCAGCGTTAGCAGCGTGTCCAGCAAGTCGCGGCCAGGGAAACGCAGCCGCGCCAGCGCATAGCCCGCCGCAATGCCAAAGACGAGGTTGATCGCCGTGGCACAGCCCGCGACTTTCAACGAGATGGTGAGTGCCGTCCATGCCGAATCCATATCGAATATATGCGCTATTGGCTGGTGTTGTCAGGGTTTGCTGAAGCCGTATTTGTGCAAAATCGCCTGTCCGGCAGGCGACATAATGTAGTCGACAAAACGCTTGGCTTCCTCGCCATTGGCGCTACCGGCGGTTTTTGCAATCGGATAGCTGATGGCGATATCCAGCGGGACTTCCAGCGTTACCTTGACTTTGTCATTCATGATCGCAGCATCTGTGGCGTACACGAACCCTGCATCGACTTCACCACGAGCTACGTAGTCCAGCGACTGCCGCACGTTTTGCGTGTTGATGGCCTTGGCTTGCACCATCGACCACAGCTTGGCCGCTTCCAGTGCGTGTTTGGCATAACGCCCGACCGGGACGCTGGCCGGGTTGCCAATGGCGACACGTTTGATGCCGGGCTGGCCTAAATCCTCCAGCCGCTTGATCGCCAGCTTGCTGTCGGCGGGTTGAATCAAGACAAGGGTATTGCGCACAAAATTATGCCGGTCGCCAGCCGCAACCAAGCCTTGTTTTTCGGCAATATCCATCGTTTCCTGGTCAGCGGAGGCGAAGACATTGACGGGAGCACCTTTTGCCAGTTGCTGCAAAAGTGACCCGGAAGCACCGAAGTTCAACGCAACTTTTGCGTCAGGGTATTGCGCCTGATAGCCTTGTGCGATTTCCTTGAAAGCATTGGTCAGACTGGACGCAGCAGATACCGTGAGATCACCGGCAAAGGCGGAGCCTGTTACGGCAGCGAGGGTGGCGACCGCCAGGAGCCGTTTCAAAAGCGTGGATTGCATTTTTATGCCTCAAGAGTGCTTTGATAAAAATCGTAATATACAACAATATATTACGCTATCAAAACCGAACTCCGAAAAGACTAATGCGCATCAAGAAACGCACAACAGAAACACGTCTTGAGGTGCGTTCAAAAAATTTAAACATAAGGAGTATGTTGAAAAAGCATACACTTACCGCATTATTAATAATGGTATTTGTAAAATACATGCTGATGTATATGATAATCGTTGGAGGCGGCGGCAAAGTCTTGATCCAGAACGCATTCAGATGCGCCGGAGGAATGCGGATCATCGTGAATTCCAGTTCAAAGTCGTGACATGACGGCACAACCTGCGTCCCAACTCGCCGGCTGCCAATGGCGCCCAGACGGTATCTTCCGGGCTCATGGCACGTCAGGATAATACGGTGCTGACAAGCGAAAAAATTGCGAGCAATCCGCCCGAGGCGATGATCTTGCGCTTGAT
>JABBOY010000031.1 GCA_012927585.1 Glaciimonas sp. | reverse complement strand
CACCCGTTCGCCACTCGCCACCAGAGCAAGCTCCGTGCTGCCGTTCGACTTGCATGTGTAAGGCATGCCGCCAGCGTTCAATCTGAGCCAGGATCAAACTCTTCAGTTTAATCTCTGTTTTATGTCATTGCTGACTTGGCCCGCTTAAGTTTTACCCCAGCCGGACCGGTCGCTCACGCAAAATACTGACAGGCTCTCTTTTAAGTTTCCCTAAAAAAGATCCTATTTTTCTTCTGTGCGAGCATTTGATATTTTAAGTTTCACGCAGTTCACTTTCGCAAACCACGCGGCGCCCTTATCAAGTGCCCACACTTATCGACTGTTAATTGTTAAAGATCTTGTTGTACCCGCCAGCCCTGCTATTCTCATCAGGCCAGCCACTCTGCAAAGCGTTTTGTTTGCAGCACCGAAGAGGGCGGATTATGCAGCGTATTTCCTACTCAGTCAATATTTCTTTTCACTCCACTCACCGTTCAGCGTTCACTTCAACTCCCCGCTACCACCCGCCTCGCAACGGCGAGCCGCAATATATCAAACGTTGCCAAAACTTGGCAAGCGCTTTTCTAAAAATGCTTTCATCCCTTCCTTTTGGTCCAACGTCGCAAACGTGCTATGGAACATATGGCGCTCGTATTGAATTCCGTCCGTAAGCGATGACTCATAGGCGCGATTGACCGACTCCTTGATCATCATGACCACAGGTAAAGACATGGAAGCAATTACCGTTGCTGCTGCCAATGTTTCTTCCATCAGTTTATCGGCCGCCACTATGCGTGAAACCAATCCGGCCCGCTCGGCTTCAACGGCGTCCATCATACGTGCAGTCAAGCACATATCCATGGCTTTAGACTTGGACACTGCGCGTGGCAGGCGTTGAGTACCGCCAGCGCCTGGCATGGTGCCAAGCTTGATTTCAGGCTGGCCGAATTTGGCCGTGTCCGCTGCAATGATGAAATCGCACATCATGGCCAATTCACATCCACCGCCCAATGCATACCCGGCTACGGCCGCAATCACCGGCTTGCGTATTCGCCGGATTTGCTCCCAGTTGCGTGTAATGTAATTGCCTTTGTAGGCATCCATGTAAGTGTAATTTGACATCGCGCCAATATCGGCACCAGCAGCAAACGCTTTGTCGCTGCCAGTAAGAATAATGCAGCCGATATTTTCATCATCGTCGAATTTTGATAGTGCCTCACCAACTTCATCCATTAACTGATCATTTAATGCATTTAATGCCTTTGGTCGATTCAACTGAATCAAGCCTACTTTGCCATGCATTTCAACAAGAATATTTTCGTAAGACATATTGCCCCTTAGATGAAAGTAAAAAATTTATTACTATGACTGTATCGCGTCCATAAGACTATTACCATCTTCGATTTCAGTTCCAGTACCCCGGTAATTTTTAGGACTGCGGCAACTTGAAAGGCAGCTTCGGAAGTAGCACCCACATCATGCCGCGCTGCTTCATGCTCCCTGCTTTTTCACCCGCCTCAGCACCGAAACCCCAAAATAAATCGGCCCGTACCGGATTCTTGATTGCGCCTCCTGTGTCCTGGGCTAACATCAGTTGCCGCAGCGCAATTGCGCTATTCGGTTGCGTTGTTGCCAGAAAAACTGGCGCACCCATGGGGATAAATTGCGCATCCACAGCAATCGAGCGTTGCGGGGTCAGTGGTAAGCCCATTGCGCCTTTTGGCCCTATTTTTGGATCAAGCAGTTTTTCTTCCCTAAAAAATACATAGCTTGGATTGACATTGAATAACTCGGTTTTACGGGATGGATTATCTGCGGCCCAGCTCTTGATGCGTTGGGCAGATGCCTGTTCAAGCTTCAATTCGCCTTGGTCGACCAAGTATTTGCCAATCGATTTATAGGGATATCCGTTCTGCTCTGCATAAGCGACGCGCACCGTTTCTTTTTCATCCATTAATTGCACACGCCCGGAGCCTTGTACCTGCAGAAAAAAAGCTTCGACAGCATCGTCTACCCAAAACAGTTCCTTGCCGGACAGAGCGGCGGCCTGTACCAGTTCAGCGCGAGCCGGATAAGGAATCACCTTGTTGCCTACAAGACGCCCACGCAAACGCATGCCCTTAAGCTCCGGGTATACGCTAGCCAAGTCGATAATAAGCAGATCGTCCGGCACACGATACAAGGGGGTCTGATAGGGGCCGCCGCGTCTGCGCGAACCGTGCAATAACGGCTCGTAATAGCCGGTCACGAGACCCTGGTCGCTGCCGTCGGCATTCAAGACCTGGTACGGAACGAAAAGCGCCTCAAAAAACGTCCGTATCGCCGTTACATCGGAGGCATTCACATCCCGTGCAATAGTGCATGGCTCACGCCAGTCTTCTTTTTTGACCAGCACTTGGCAAGAAATCAGGAACGCCGGCCAAGCCTGGCGCAAATCATCCTGCTCCCAGCCAGACAAAGCGGAAAAAGTAGTCGGCTTGAGCGTTTCCTGCACTTTTTCCATGGGCTTTACGGGCGGCACCCCAAGCTTGACGGGAGGTTTGGCCTGTTGTGTTGTGGTACAAGCGCTGATTGTGAATGCAACCAGAACTGCAGTTACGAGTAAACTAAAACGTGTAAATAACATTGGAGAAGTGTGCCATGTGGCTATTAATGGTTGAAGCAGGCTGCGCGATGCTGATATTGGTGTTCATTGTCTGGTGGACGATGTTTTCAGGCCGTAAACCGCCGCCACTGTCGGCATCCGAAAAATCGGCACGCAAGGAAAACGAAACACGCTGAAATCAATGCAAAGCGCGAGGCAAGCACAAAACGAATTCCGGTATTCTGACCTCAAACTGTTCACCGTCTTCGGCCACACAGAAGTAGGCGCCGGTCATGGATCCCTGTGGCGTGGCAATCGCAGTGCCGCTGGTATATTCGAACTGCTCCCCTGGCGCCAGGAACGGTTGATGACCAACTACTCCGAGGCCGCGCACTTGTTCGACATGATTATGTCCATCCGTAATAATCCAATGCCGCGAAATCAATTGCGCCGCTATCTGGCCCGTGTTCTGGATGGTAATAGCGTAAGCGAACACGTAACTGGCGCGGTCCGGCTCCGACTGCTCCGCAAGGTATTGTGTATTCACTGAGACGGTGAACTCATAAGCTGCCATATTAATTCCTTGAATGTAATCGATATGCAATCAATATTTACTTGTACAACTGTTCCAATCCCACGGCTGTCAACGGTTCATTGCACACCAAAACAGACTATGGCGCAAGGCATGCCGGGTGCCAAGAGGTAAAATGACGGGTCTTTTCTAAAATATATCGTCATGCCAACTTATCGCATTGCTCCGAGCATCCTTTCCGCCGACTTTGCACGCTTAGGCGAAGAAGTACGCAACGTCATTGCCTCCGGTGCAGACATCATCCACTTTGACGTGATGGACAATCATTACGTTCCCAATCTAACCATCGGCCCTCTGGTCTGCCAAGCTATTCGCCCACATGTGACAGCAATGATTGATGTGCACCTGATGGTTAAACCGGTGGATCGTATCGTGCCAGATTTTGCCAATGCGGGTGCAAACATCATCACATTTCACCCAGAGGCATCCGAACATATAGATCGCACCTTGCAATTGATCCGCGACAGCGGCTGCAAAGCCGGATTGGTATTCAATCCGGCCACGTCACTGCATTACCTCGATCATGTAATGGACAAGATTGACATCATTTTAATCATGTCGGTCAACCCCGGCTTTGGCGGCCAATCCTTCATACCGGAATCTCTGCAGAAAATTGCCGAAGTCCGCCGCCGCATAGATATTTACCTGGCTGGCCATCCCGACCGAGAAATTTTGCTTGAAGTCGACGGCGGCATCAAGGTTGAGAATATCGCCGCTGCAGCCAAAGCCGGTGCGGATACCTTTGTCGCCGGCTCGGCCATTTTCAGCCAAACCAACTACAAAGCGGTGATTGATGCCATGCGCCGTGAACTGGCCACGATATGAATGCTGCAAATGCGCTTGTATTTGGCGATATCCGCGCTGCCATCATCGACCTCGACGGCACCATGCTCGACACTGCCCCGGATTTCCATGTCGCCATCAACCGGATGCGCGACGAACTTGCGCTAGCGCCACTCAGCATTGACAGCATCAAGGAATTTGTCGGCAAAGGTACGGAAAACCTGATCCGGCGGGTGCTGGCAGTCGATTTCGACGCGCCCGAGGCCGAGCGCCATTACGAACCTGCAATAGCGTCTTATCAGCGCCATTATCTGGCAATCAATGGCGATTACAGCAGTCTTTATCCGGGTGTTGTCGCAGGCTTAGAAAAATTACAAACCGATGGCATACGACTGGCTTGCGTGACCAATAAACCGCTGGATTTTGCTCTGCCATTATTGAAAAGAACCCGGCTGCATGGCTATTTTGAAGTGATTTACGGTGGCGATTCTTTTGCCAAAAAGAAACCTGACCCCATGCCCTTGCTGCAGGTTTTCGCCGATTTTTCCCTTGCGCCTCAGCAAGTGGTGGCCATCGGCGACTCGTCCAACGATACGCAAGCCGCGCGTGCGGCCGGCTGCCGGGTTTTGAATGTTCCGTATGGTTACAATCACGGGCAATCTATACAAGACGCTGATTCGGATGGTATAGTCGAAACGCTGCTGGAGGCCGCACAATTGATAGCAGCGCAACACGCAACATATCGAGCATCACATCGTTTTCCCACTGCATCCATTCTTCTATAACGTCATGTTTATCGTCAATAAACGTACCGTCACGCAAGCAAGCCGGATTGAGGCTTGGCTTTGGCGACGCTGGCAATCCTGGACTGCATAATCCCTGATCTGCCGTTGTCCGTCCCATCCGGGCAACCACGTTGTATAGACAATTTACAGACGTGCCATTATTACTAACTAATGGCGCGTCGGAGACTCAACATGACCGAACTTGAATTCAATTCACTGGCCGCCCAAGGCTACAACCGCATCCCACTGATTGTCGAAGCATTGGCTGACCTGGAAACGCCGCTGTCGCTGTATCTCAAACTGGCGCAACACAACAATGTCGGCAAGAATTCGTTCCTGCTCGAATCCGTGGTTGGCGGCGAACGTTTCGGGCGCTACTCCTTCATCGGCTTGCCAGCTAATACCCTGTTGCGCGCAACCGGCATGCACACGGAATTAACCAGGGATGGCGCTGTCATTGAAACCGATGACGGCAATCCGCTCGATTTCATCGCGCAATTCCAGTCCCGCTTCAAGGTTGCGCTACGGCCCGGCATGCCACGTTTTTGCGGCGGTCTGGCCGGATACTTCGGCTACGATGCGGTGCGTTACATGGAGCCGCGCCTGGCGCACAGCACGCCGAAAGACGACCTTGGCCTGCCGGATATCCAGTTGCTGCTGACCGAAGAATTGGCAGTAATCGATAACCTGTCCGGCAAGCTGTATCTGATCGTGTATGCAGACCCGACCAAGCCGGAAGCTTACAGCCAGGCGCGCCAGCGGCTCAAGGATTTACGCAGTCTGCTGCGTCGCCCTGTAGAAGTACCTGTCACTGGCAGCAGCGTGCGTACTGAAACCGTCCGCGATTTTAAGAAAGATGATTACTTGAGGGCAGTTAATATCGCCAAGGAATACATCTTCGCCGGCGACTTAATGCAAGTACAGATCGGCCAGCGCTTGCGAAAGCCTTATGTCGATTCGCCGTTATCGCTATATCGCGCGCTGCGCGCATTGAATCCCTCGCCGTACATGTATTTCTATAACTTCGGCGACATGCAAATCATTGGTTCATCGCCGGAAATTCTGGTGCGCAACGAAAATCTCACCGACGATTTACAGAAAATCACGATTCGTCCGCTGGCCGGCACCCGTCCGCGCGGCGCAACGCCGGAGCAAGATGCGGCGCTGGCGAAAGAGTTGCTGGCAGACCCCAAAGAAATAGCGGAACACGTGATGCTGATCGACCTGGCGCGCAATGATATCGGCCGTATCGCCGAAATTGGCAGCATCAATGTCACCGACAAACTGGTGATCGAAAAATATTCACATGTGCAGCACATCGTCTCGAATGTCGAAGGCTTGCTCAAGCCCGGGCTGTCGAATCTGGACGTGCTGAAAGCGACCTTCCCCGCCGGTACGTTGTCCGGTGCGCCGAAAGTGCGGGCGATGGAAATCATCGATGAACTGGAGCCGGTCAAGCGCGGCATTTACGGCGGCGCCTGCGGCTATCTGAGTTTTGGCGGCGAAATGGATGTCGCCATCGCAATTCGCACCGGCATCCTGAAAGACGGCATGTTGTATGTTCAAGCTGCGGCCGGTATCGTCGCCGATTCGGTGCCGGAAATGGAATGGCAGGAAACCGAAAACAAGGCGCGCGCCGTTTTGCGCGCCGCCGAGCAAGTGCAAGATGGCCTGGACGGGGAGATTTGACATGCTGCTCATGATCGACAATTACGATTCATTCACCTACAACCTGGTGCAATATTTCGGCGAACTGGGCGAAGACGTGCGCACCTTTCGTAATGACGAAATCACGCTGGACGACATCACCGCGCTGCAACCGGATCGCATCTGCATCTCGCCTGGTCCCTGTACACCGGCAGAAGCAGGGATTTCAGTGTCGCTGCTGCAGCACTTTGCCGGCAAACTGCCGATTCTAGGCGTCTGTCTCGGACACCAAAGCATCGGTGCCGCTTTCGGTGGCAAGGTGGTGCGCGCCAAACAGATAATGCACGGCAAGACTTCGCGCATCGCGCACACCGGCGTCGGCGTGTTCCACGGTTTGCCGAGTCCGTTTACCGTGACGCGCTACCACTCGCTGGCGATAGAACGCGCTTCGCTGCCGGACTGCCTGGAAGTCACCGCCTGGACCGATGACGGCGAAATCATGGGTGTGCGCCACAAGACATTCGATATCCAGGGTGTGCAATTCCACCCCGAATCCATTTTATCCGAGCATGGCCATGCGCTGCTGCGCAATTTTATCCAAGGAAAAGCATGATGCCGTATTCCACAGAATTCACGCCGCAGGAAGCGCTGCTGCGCTGCATTGAACACCGCGAAATTTTCCATGACGAAATGCTGTCGTTGTTCCGCAAAATCATGAGCGGCGAAATGTCGCCGGTAATGATCGCGGCGCTGACAATCGGCTTGCGGGTGAAAAAGGAAAGCATCGGCGAAATCACTGCTGCCGCCCAAGTAATGCGCGAATTTTCGACCAAAGTGCCGATGGCCGATACCACCAATTTGCTCGATATCGTCGGCACCGGCGGCGATGGCGCGCACACTTTCAACATCTCGACCGCCGCCATGTTCGTCGCCGCCGCCGCCGGAGCGCGCGTGGCCAAGCATGGCGGGCGCAGCGTATCGTCGTCTTCCGGCAGCGCCGACGTGCTGGAAGCGCTGGGCGCAAACATTAACTTGAAACCCGAGGAAATCGCGCAATCGATCGCCCAAACCGGCATCGGATTCATGTATGCGCCCAACCATCATGCGGCGATGAAGCATGCGGCTCCGGTACGCCGCGAACTGGGAGTACGGACGATTTTCAACATCCTGGGACCGCTGACCAACCCTGCCGACGCACCGAATATTCTGATGGGCGTGTTCCATCCCGACCTGGTCGGGATTCAGGTGCGGGTGCTGCAACGCCTGGGCGCGCAACGCGCGATTGTGGTCTGGGGCCGCGACAATATGGATGAAGTTTCGCTCGGCGCGGCCACCATGGTGGGCGAACTGATCGATGGCGAAATTCGCGAATATGAAATTCATCCAGAAGATTTTGGTCTGCAGATGGTCGCCAGTCGCAATCTGAAAGTCGCCAATGCGGCCGAATCGAAACAGAAAATTTTAGAAGCGCTGGAAAACCAGTCCGGCGCTGTCGCCGACATAGTCGCCCTGAACGCCGGCACCGGACTGTATGCGGCTGGAATCGCCGCCTCGATCGAGGATGGTCTGCAACAAGCGCGTACTGCAATGGCATCCGGCGCGGCGCGCAAAAAACTCGACCAGTTCGTCGCCGTGACACAGCAGTTAGGCGCTGCCGCATAATTATTCGATAGCACCCGCAATAAACATACTGCATTGTGTAATTTTTAATGCCGCATATAAAACATGCGGAATATTGGTTATTTTTACTTATACTCCCTTAAATATTGCGGTTTAAAGATAGCAAAAAACCGAGCAAAGCCATCATGTCCGATATTCTGAACAAAATCCTGACAGTCAAAGTCGATGAAGTGGCAGCCGCCAAGAAATACCGCGCACTAACCAGCCTGCGGCGCGAAGTCGAATCCGATACCGCAGCGCGTAATGACTTGCGCGACTTTGAAGCAAGCCTGCGCGCAAAGATCAAAGCCGGCGGCGCTGGCGTGATCGCCGAAGTCAAAAAAGCGTCGCCTTCCAAAGGCGTGATCCGGGCCGATTTCCATCCGGCCCAGATTGCCGCCAGTTACGCCGCCCACGGTGCGGCCTGCCTGTCGGTGCTGACCGATGTGCATTTTTTCCAGGGCGCGCCCGATTACCTGAAGGCCGCACGCGCCGCCTGCGCATTGCCGGCTTTGCGCAAAGATTTCATGATCGACCCGTACCAGATTTATGAGGCGCGCTCGTGGGGGGCGGATGCGATTTTGCTGATTGTGGCGGCACTCGATCACGGCTTGATGGCGGAATTGGAAGCGTGCGCGACCGAACTCGGGATGCGTGTGCTGGTGGAAGTCCACAACGGGCTTGAGTTGGATGCGGCGCTCAAGCTCAAGACCAAGCTGCTCGGCATCAACAACCGCAACCTGCGTACTTTTGAGACTTCGCTGCAGACCACGCTCGACCTGTTGCCGCGCATTCCACCCGACAAACTGGTGATTACCGAATCCGCCATTCATGCGCCAGGCGATGTCAAACGTATGCGCGACGCGCAGGTGCATGCGTTCCTGGTCGGCGAAGCCTTCATGCGCGCCCCGGAACCGGGCGTAGAGCTGGCGCGCCTGTTTGCCTGAATTGCAGTCGGCGACCACGTTGGCGGACTGCAACAATACTAATTGGCAGTATGCCAATAAACCATGCTGTTACCGCATATAAACTGTGCGAATATTAAAAATACTCCACCATAATTTATAAATAGGAAGTAGTGCAGGCCTGCTTGCCTGCAACCCAATGCAGGCACGGAGGCCTGCACTACTCATCCAGAACTGGCTGCAACCACGCAGCGCGTTTGCGCGCAATCGCCAGCGGTTTCGATGCAGCCAGCAAAGACCATTGCGGCACAGAGTCGCTGTCCAAGATGACATCAAATGCCATCAATATATCGCCCCGGTAAGCATGCAGCACGACTGCATCGCCGACCCGATAACGCGACAGCAGCGCATCCAGATTGGTCGCCGTCACCCGCAACCCGTCCAGCGCCAGTAATAAATCTCCAGCCGACAAGCCAGCTTGATGTGCGGCGCCGCCCTCATATACGTTGGCAATTTTGCAAAAACTGCCATTGCGCACACTGCGCAAACCGAGATCCGGTTTGTCATCATGCCGCCCGTCTTTCAGGCTCACGCCAAAAGGCGCCAGCAGTTTGGCCAATGGCAGATCCCCGGTGCCGCGCACATAACGGTCAAAAAAACGTTTCAGTTTGAGGCCGCTGATTTCATCGAAAATGGCTTCAGCCGCCTGATCGGTAATCCCGATCAGCTTGCCAGCCTGTTTGCCGCGCGGATAAAAATCCTGACCGTAACGCAACCATAACGCACGCATCACATCGTCCAGCGATTTTTTGCCTTTGGTTTCAGTACGGATGGTCAAGTCCAGCGCCAGAGCTATCAAGGCGCCTTTGGTGTAATAGCTGACAATCGCATTCGGCGCGTTTTCATCCTGTCGGTAATATTTGCTCCAGGCATCGAAACTGGATTCGGCCACACTTTGCTTGCTGCGGCCGCTGCCGCGCAACACATTGTTGATCGTCTTCGCTACCAGCTTGAGATAAGCCGGCTGGTCGATCGCGCCGCTGCGCAACAGCATCAGGTCATCGTAATAACTGGTGAAACCCTCGAACAACCACAGCAGCGAAGTGTAGTTTTCCACCCGCAAATCATAAGGAGCGAACGCTGCCGGTTTGATGCGCTTGACGTTCCAGGTATGGAAATATTCATGACTGCACAAGCCAAGAAAGCTGCGATAGCCGTCGCTCATTTCGTGCGGCGCTGCAGTACTGGGCAAGTCGGCGCGGGCGCAGATCAGGGCGGTCGATGCACGATGCTCCAGACCGCCATAGCCGTCACCCACCGCCATCGTCAGGAACACGTAACGCGGCATCGGCGCACGTTTGCGCTCTGGGTCGAACAGCGCAATCTGCGCGCTGCAAATTTTCTTCAGATCGACCGCCAGACGCGTTAGATCCAGATTCGGCACTTGTCCGCTGATGACAATATCGTGCGGCACACCGTGCGCCTTGAAAGTCGCCAGCACGAAAGTCCCCATCTCGACCGGGTGATCGATCAGCGCATCGTAATCGTCGGCCACATAGCTGCCGAAGCTATACCGCAGGGCGTTAAGTTCCGGCAAGCCGGTCGCAACCCGCCAGTCGGCATAGCCATCACCGCGCGGGCAAACAATATCGACGATGTGCTGCGTGGTTTCCTGCCCGAGCACGCACAAAAACACGCTGCTGCCATTGAAAAAACCGTGAGTTTGATCTAAATGGGCCGCACGCACCGACGGGTCCCACGCGTACACGTCGTAATGCACCGTCAATGGGCCGGTGCATACCGCCGCTTGCCAGCTGTGCTTGTCCAATTTGCGTAGCGCCACCCTTTTGCCGCCGGCCTCGGCCCGAATTTGCACAATATTGCGGGAAAATTCACGCATCATGTAGCTGCCCGGAATCCAGGCCGGCAAGCTCAGAACCTGTCCTTGCACATTAGGCGCCGGCACCGTCAGCACGACAGAGAACAGGTGTGCGGCAGGGTCGCTTGGGATAATCCGGTAACTGATCGCACTACGCAGTTCAATTTTCATGTCAACCTCTCACATTGCCGGCAATGACCGTCAGTGCCAATAAGGCCACTACGGAACAGGTCAGAATAAAACGCATGCGCAAGAACCACTGCGGCAAGCCATACCACGGGAAGACCTGCTTATCGACCTGATAGGCACCGACAAAACCGGCCATCAGAACCGCAAAACCGAAGCCACCCACGGTAGTGGCAAACAGCGAAATGATTGTCGGCACCACGCCCCACAACAATACTTTTTTGGTTTGCCCAATCGACAGATGATCGGACACCAGAGCGCCACCCCAGTGGATGCCTCCCAGGAAAGACAAAACCGCAATGCTATAAGCCAGTTGCCCGCGCATAAACACCCCAATCCAGTCTGGCGGCACGTTCCAACTGGCCAGCATGAATAGGAAAAATGGGATCAAGCCGGCAAAACCGAGGACGTGCGCAAAGCGCTTATTCAAAAAATGCGTATTCATGGAAGGAGTTGGACTGCGCCGGCATAATGCCGGTCCAGCGCCGAATTGAGTGAGTTGGTCAGACTGAGAGTGTAACGGGGATTACTGAAAAACAACATGCCGCAGGGTGAATGCGGCATGAAGCTACAAATGGCGACCGCACTGCAGCGGACACTACATCAGGAGTAATTTACTTGATGGTAACTAGCTTGGCTTCCAGTCCCTGCGCATCGATGGCGCCAGGAATACGCGTACCGTCGACAAAGAAAATAGTCGGCGTACCGGTTACTTTCAGTTTCTTTCCTAACGCAAGAATTTTTTCGTGCGGAGTGGTGCAGCCAGCGGCCGCAGCAGGAGCCACTTTACCATTCAGCATCCAGTTATCCCACGCCTTGGAGCGATCCGCGCTGCACCAGATATCGCGTGCTTTGGTGATCGAATCTTCCGACAGGATGTTGTAAAGAAAGGTGTACACCGTTATGTTATCCACCTCTTGCAAGGTTTTATCGAAGCGTTTGCAATAACCGCAATTGGGATCTTCAAACACCGCAATCACGCGCTTGCCGTTGCCTTTGACCACCTTCATCGCAGAAGCGAGCGGAAGATCGGAAAACTTGATTTTGCTCAGTTCGTCGACCCGGGTCTTGGTGTAATCCTGGTAGGTTTTGGTGTCGAGAATACGGCCAATGAAAAGATATTTGGCCTTCTCATCGGTGTACAAGATATCGCTGCCGACACGGACTTCGAATAAACCGGAATAAGGCGTTTTGGTCACCGAATCCACTTTTGCGTCCGGCCCCAAACGCGGTTCGATCATTTTTTTTACTGCCAGTTCCTGGGCAGTCTGCGCCATTGCCCATGACGCGGGCAGTGTCAATATTGCTGTAAATGCCAACTTATACAACTTATGCATTTCGTTACTCCGAATGGATGGTGTTACGACAGAATCAGTGCCGGAATATCTAAATATATTATTTGCTGCCTAAAGCATGCGATATCAATATCCGCTTTAGGACAGGGAGTTTATCCATCAAGTTCAATCCGGCATTCAGGGCCATGCGAACTGGCGCAAAATCAGTCGCAAAAAGTCGCGCCAGACTATCGGTTGCCAATTGCATCAGCAGAATATCTTCCTTGCGGCCACGCGCATAACGCCCCAACACACGCGCATCGCCGCAGTCGCGGTGCGCTTCGCGCGTTGCGACTGATTCCAGCAATCCGGCGACATCCGCGAAACCCAGATTCATCCCATGCCCAGCCAGCGGATGCACCACATGCGCCGCATCGCCCACCAAAGCCACGCGTGGGGCGACAATCGCATGGGGACGAATCAAGACCAGTGGAAATGCCTTCACTTGCTCCGGCTGAACCGGGTGCAGCAGCCCCAGCTTCTCGCCACAAAATACATTTAAACGCGCCGCGATTTGGGCCGGCGACTCGCACATCAGAGTTCCTGCCAGCGCTTCCGGCGCCGACCAGACCAGCGACACGCGCTGCCCTGGCAGAGGCAACAAAGCCACGATCCCTTCGGTGGCAGTGAACCACTGATAGGCAACTCCGTGATGCGGCTTGTCACACTCAAAATTGGTCACCACGCCGCGCTGTTCATACGACCGGTAATCGATCCCGATATTGCACTGATTGCGCACCCAGGACTGGCCGCCATCGGCACCCACCAGCAGCGAGGCGCACAGCGCCCCGCCATTTTCCAGCGTGATCGATGCACTTTCGCTTGTGCTGCGCAGCACTGTCGCACGCCCCTGCACGAGGCGCACTCTGGGCGTGAATTTCAGCGCCGAATCCAGTGCCGCATTCAGATTTCGATTTTCAATAATCCACGCCAGCGCACCGACGCGTGCGGTATATGCATCGAATCCGAGCAAGCCCGAATACGTGCCGCCATCGCCCTGCACCACCATTTCATCGACAGCCGCGATACGCGATGCGTCCAGCGCATCCCACACCTTGAGCGAAGACAGCAACGCATGCGCAACATGGTTCAATGCATACACCCGCGCATCCCAACCCGGCGTCAAAGCAGATGGATCTGTGATTGTCGCTACTGCAGGACCAAGCAGCGTAACGCTCAAACCCGCCTGGGCAAAACCCAATGCCGTCACCTTGCCAATGACGCCATTGCCAACCACACAAATATCACTTTGTATCGGGGGCGTGGACAAGGCAGCGACTGGAAATACAGGTGGAATATTCATAACCGGATTATAACGGTTGCATGAAAAAGAAAATTAACGATCCACTTTGCCAATTGAAAATTCTTTTGCTATAATTCGGCTCCTTGGCCTGGTAGCTCAGTCGGTAGAGCAGAGGATTGAAAATCCTTGTGTCGGTGGTTCGATTCCGCCCCGGGCCACCAAGGAATTACCTTACATAACGCCAACCATCACCGGTTGGCGTTTTTGTTTGTTGAAAAAAAGTCCTCGTGTCCGGTTTATTTCCGGTTTTGTGGCCAACTCCAAAAATCTAATCCCGCTACTCCCCTTGCTTTTTTCTCGCGTTCCGTCGCAAGACGTCC
This sequence comes from Glaciimonas sp., assembly GCA_012927585.1. GTDB lineage: Bacteria > Pseudomonadota > Gammaproteobacteria > Burkholderiales > Burkholderiaceae_D > AVCC01. The sequence goes on along the minus strand of JABBOY010000031.1, from coordinate 54,915 downwards.
ACGAGATCACTGAACGACAGGCGCGCGCACTCAACATCATCATCGCCAAAATCGAAGTGGGCCGAATGGGCATCGGGCGCCGCGATAATTGCACTTTCTGAACGGGTTAGCAGGCCGACACCGATAATTTTGGCGACAATAGTTTTTGAGCCACGAGACATAGATCCCACAACCTCCAGCGCCATGCGCAACCGCTGTGGCTGATTGACCTTGCCGGCGACCTATAGCGCCAGGCAATCGATCGCTGGGTAAGACATCCCAGCGGACCACCGGCGGCGGCCACGCGCAGGACTGTGTCTTAAACTCGGGTCAGTCTCGTGTGCAAGTTATGCTGCAAAGTGGGTCACTTTTGGATGTAAATCAACAGGTCCAAATATTGGCAACCTGATTCAACCTGATAGCCAAAATGGAATTAAATCAAAGCCTGTCTATTTAAATCTTGGGAATGATCATTGCGACGTGACGCAAGCTATTGTGATTCATGAGCTCGGACACGCACTGGGGCTTGGATCTTGCTAATCACTTCAATAAATTTGGTATTGACGATTAGACTTCTACGGCGTTTTGGGACGTTCTCGCAACCTTGTACGGTAGTCCGCAATCGACAATCGCACAAAATTTTATTGTTCGTCGGGCTGCGAATTAAGTGGTGTAAGCGAAAGTACGTTACCATGTTTTGAGACAATAATACAATCCAATATTATTACCAGGTGCTCCAAATTCCGCTGCTAATCACAATGATAAAATTGTCGATGATTAGCAGCACACTCTGTATTCGCTTTATGCCAAAGCAAAAATTCGAAATGTCTATTTTCCGCCCTTTAAGGCGTCCTTTATATTGCTGGCAAAAGTTGCGAATGCTTCTTGTATTTCTTTCGATTTCAATAAAGTCAATAAATTGACTGGATCGTCATCCTTGGATTTATTAGATTCTTGGTCGGGAACTCCAAACGAACGATCCCCAATCTGAACTCTGAATTTGTCTCGATCACCTTTGTCTAGCGGCTCAATGAATGGACCAAGCGCTTCAAGCTCCAGCGCACGCTTTCTATTTTTCTGTTCAATAGAAAAGAAGTGACTAGCTTGTCGACCAGCATAAGCGGCAAAAATGCCGACGGTGAGCGATAGAAAAATACGTGTTGCAAGCCCATGGTAAAAGTCCGTGTCGGACGAAGAAGTAAATGAAGGGTTCGGCGCTGATTTTTGTTCACCCTGCAATGACTCAGATCCTTTTCTTGGAGAAGGTTTTAAATCTTCTTGTGCCTCAGCACTTGATAGGACATTTTGCGACAACGCTGTCGTGACGGTACTGTTAATATTTTTTTCTTTGGGAAAAGCTATAAAGAAAGCCAGAAATACCAATCCAGCCAGCGCAGTGACAGTAATGCCTTGCCAAAGATAAAGCATCCGACGGGCGTGATCTGCTATTTTTTTATAGCCCGAAGTAACACCAAGATTTCCTATTACTCCGACCAAGCTTTCAACTTCGCTTTTATGGCGTTTTAGTTCCAAAAGAATTTCGTTGGCATTACTCTGATACTCGACCTTAAGAGCCTCTACATTTGCGCCGTAGACGTCGGCCATCTGCTTTTCTCTATCCAAAAATTCTGTGTTGTGATCCTTTAATTTTTGATCGTACTCGTCCATTAATGCTTCGAGCTTTTGCTGATTTCCCCGTTGAAGCTCTGAGAATGCAGTTCGTCTGCTGTCTTGATCAGTAGAAAATTGAGTCTGCTGATCTGTGGCTGCGAGCGTATATTTAGCCAAGAAATCGGCTTGGCTTGCGGCGAAATCACTGGCTCTTTTGTCTTGGTTTGCCGAAAACTGAGATTGTTGATCCGAATACAATGCTCCCAAACGCTGTTGTTCTGTAGTTAGCGCTGTTTCGATAGCGAAAATTTTGGCTTCATTCTCTACATATTTCTGCTTTAACTGAGATTGTTGCTCGGTAAGTAGCGTGGCTATTCGCTGTTGCTCGGTAGTTAGCGACGCATCAACGCCTAAAATTTTCGTCTCGATTAAACCCAGATTTTCGGTCAATTTTTTTTGCGCAACCAAATAATTTTTGAGGTTGCTTTCAAGCGTTGATCGATAAGTTGATGCTGCGGCGCTAAGCGCTGTTAGGTCGTCAGAATTTATAATACTGACAATTGAATTTAGAACACCTAGGATGTTATCGGCATATGTATTCGCCGTATTGAGATGATTAACATCTCCAGCGGGAATAAATGCATTTATATTCACTAAGAGTTGACCTAGTAATGAATTTAAATTGTCTAAAGTCACTGGAACGAGCAGCACAGGATCGATTGCCGATAACCGTTGTTCTGCGAAATTAATTACGACTCTAAGCCTATCGATGGAATCAAGCGTTTCTGGCAGAATCTGGTCGCGTTGAAGCGCTAAATCAATTGACGAATTTATTGACTTGAGAACTTCCCATACAGGATGATTCTGCACTCTAATAACCCATTGGCTCATCCTTCTGCTCCCTTTGATATTCTAATTTTAAGTAAATAAATTATCTTAATTGCAATGTTAAAAAGAGTATAGAATTTTGTTATCTGCAATTACTAAGCGTTGTACAGCGAGCTTATGGGGAATCCTCCACTATCACTCAGACACTACTTGTAAGGCTAAACTGAGTCAGCACTTAAGCACAAAAGGTTGTCGCTTAAGCGGTAGCCTATTTTTAATATCCCCAACTCTCATGCCGCACAGGTAGACGATTAAGCTCATCCTTGTGAAACCGCCATTTCGGCATGAACTTATCCATCAGCGCAACAAACCGGTCATTGTGACTAGGTTCCAGCAAATGACTCATCTCATGCACAACGATATATTCCAGGCATTCTGGTGGCTTTTTTGCCAGTTCCAAATTGAGCCAGATACGCTTAGCATTAGGGTTGCACGTACCCCATTTGGTTTTCATTTTTTTGATACCAAATTCCGCGACCGCTACCTTCATCAGTTTTTGATATTTGGCGATGAGTGTAGGAACGACTTGTTTCAATTGCTGCCGATACCATTCACTAACGACCATCGCGCGAGATTCAATACTGGCGTCGGGGCGAATGTGTAACTCCATTGTTTTATGTTTGAGCAGCACGTTCGCTGCCCCGTGCGGCGGTGCGAGGGGTACGAGCTTTAAAAGGTAACGTTCGCCATTGAAATAATGGCTTTCACGATTAATGAATTCCCGTGGCGCTTCGCGCTCTTGCTGCCTGAGCTTGATTTGCTGACGCTTGATCCAACCAAGCTTTGAAATAACAAACACGCGTATCGTATCTTTCGCCATTCCCAACGGGGCAGACACGCTAACCCGTCCTTCTGGCGGGTGTACGCTCAAATGCACGTGCTTGATATCTTTCATGCTAACGGCGACTGGAATATTGCCCAGCTTGAATTGATGTGTGTCGGTTCTCATCGTCGCTTGATCAATACTCGTGCTGCTGCTTCAGTATCGGGAAAATCGCTTCTACTTTTTCCACATCACCCAAAACCTCATACAACTTGCCTTTGACTATCTGCTCTTTAGCCCGATTATCTTTCCAGTTATCGGGTGCATACTCTTCCATCACCTGATGCACAGCAAGGGCAACATATTCATCTTGTCCCAGATTATTGTAGATCGCGCGTTTTCCTTGGGTGTTTAATGCTGGCGGTGTGGTCGGTGCAAAGCCTTGCGCCACCTTTTTGGCGAGCTCGCCAATATTATTGAGATAGTTCTCGTAATCCAAAGCGCCTTGTTTGCGTTGCTTAATAATTTCGTCCAGTAGTTTGGACATCTTTTCAAAATACGCAGGGTCAAGCAAATGGTCTTTTATGATTTTGCTGCGCACATTGTTTTCAATGGTTTCCGCAACCGCTTCTTTGTTGCCCTTAATGCCGTCAGGCTGTGCATTGATTGCTGCTGCGATACCGCTATTGACGATAATGTCGATCAAGGGCATGTCGCCAAAGGGTGAAATCACTTCTGGCACATCAGCTTGAATGTAGTTGTCAATCAAATGCCGCATATCGGCCTCATAGGCTTTTAAGTCCAGCACTTCATTGCTGGCGTGACGGATCAGTTCACGCAATTTCAGATAGTGGTCAACTAAAGCCTTGATGTCTTGTATTTGCGCTTCGCTGTATCCAGCTTCTTGCATTTCGTCGGCGATGTTCGCATAGGCACGAATCAAGGTGACGATAGCTTTATAGAGCGAGGTGCGTTGTACTTCGCGTTCTTTTAACTCGCTGGCTATTTCTGTATTACCGCAGAAATAATGGATATGCTCCAGATCGCCTTTGGGCAGTTTGACTGGCTCACACAACAATGCCAGCTCTTCAATGGCAGTATCTAATCGCTCGCGTCCCATCTCCAAACGATTCTTCAGCAAGATATCGCAATCGCTTTTTTCAAAGCCATCGTAGTCCAGTTCTGAGGTGTACACAGCAACCGCATTCTCGACTTTTTCAAACAACTTTTTATAGTCAACGATGTAGCCGAATTCTTTATCGTCCGTATCCAGGCGATTCACACGGCAAATCGCTTGAAACAAGCCGTGGTCTTGCATCTGTTTGTCAATATAGAGATAAGTGCAACTCGGTGCGTCAAATCCCGTCAATAATTTATCGACGACCACCAGCAGCTTCATATTGGCAGGCTGCTTGAGAAACAGTTCTTTTGCTGTTTCTTCATAACTTTCAGTCTTGTTCATACCTGGCTTGGCTGCGACATCTTTCAATAGCTCGGTATAAATTTTGTAGATAGTTTCTTTATCGGTCTCAGTATTCGCGCCTGTATCTTCAGTAGTGATATCTTTGGTCTGAGGATTGTACGAAGTGATTACCGCACATTTATTTTTCAGCGAGGTGGCTTGAAATAACGCGTAATAGCGGCACGCTTCGTAAATACTGGATGCCACTAAAATGGCATTGCCCGCCTGCGAACTCAAACGCGGCTTGACGCCAAAATCAAAAATAATATCGGCAACTACTTTTTCCATGCGTGAACGTGAACTCAGCACGTTTTGCATCGTGCCCCATTTCTTTTTTAGTTCAAATTTTTGAAAGTCATTTAAGCCACGGGTTTTTGCTGTAAACCATTCATCGACCTTTTTCTGCGATGACAGTCTTTGGTCAATATCGCGTGCTTCGTACACCAAATCCAGCACCACGCCATCTTCTACCGCTTCATTAAATTTGTAGGTATGAATGTATTTTCCAAATACTTCCAGGCTGGTGGATTTGTCTTTCTTCAGCAGAGGCGTACCAGTAAAACCGATAAACACCGCACCAGGTAACAAGGCTTTCATCACGCGGTGCAATCTGCCGCTTTGGGTGCGATGGCATTCATCCACAAATACAAACAACTCACCAATGGTTTGAGTAGGCTGGCTTTCTAATTCTTTGATGAACTGCTCAAAATTCTCACCCTCTTTCTTGCCGAATTTATGTACCAACGAACAGATCAGGCGCGGGCTTGGGCTGGCGAGCAAAGTCATCAAATCGCGCCCACTCTTGGCTTGCTCTATTTTTTCCTCTGCATCGGTGAAAACCCGCTTAATCTGCTTGTCTAACTCATCTCTATCGGTAATCACCACCACACGGGCTTTGGCATTATTTTCTAAAATCCATTTAGCCAGCAGCACCATCAGGATACTTTTGCCGCTACCTTGGGTATGCCACAAAATACCGCCTTCACGCCGACGCACATGCTCTTGCGCTGCCTTGATGCCGAAGTATTGATGCACACGCGGCAGCTTTTTGATGCCGCCGTCAAACAACACAAAATCATGCATCAGCTCAATCAGCCGTTGCTTGTTGCAGATTTTGGTAAGGTACTTATCCAGTTTATAGCCGTCGTTGTCTTGTTCGTCTTCTTTCCACTTGAGAAAAAATTTCCTCTCTGTTCCTATCGTCCCATATTGCAAGCCTTCAGAATCATTGCCTGCGAAGACGAACTGCACGGTACTAAAAAAATCACCGATAAATGCAGACCTTTGATTCACCAAACTTTGACCGACCCCCTCACTGATCGAGACACGGCTATTTTTCAATTCCAGCACTGCAACCGCAATGCCATTCACATACAGCACAATGTCTGGACGCTTCTCGTGATTACCGTAAACCGTCACTTCTTCAGCGATATAAAAATCGTTTTCTAAAGGCTGCTTCCAGTTAATCAGTTGAACGGTGTCAGTTGGTGCGCCGGCTTCGGTTTTGACATCCACTCCATAGCGCAATAAGCCATACACGGCTTTGTTATTGGTGTACAGATTCTGGCTATGATTATTCGCTGCGACGCGCAAGGCATACAAGGCGCGACTGCATTGCTCAGGGGTATAAGCCTGCGTGCGCAAATACTTGCTCAGCAGCGCTTCGTCTATGTTGCTGTTGTCCGGCGCATCCTCCAGATTGCCAAGATAGGTATAGCCCAAGGTTTTCTGAAACAAAGCCACTACACGGTTTTGCGTGGCGCGTTCTGGCTTACCGATAGAGCCACTAGAAGATGGGGCGAGACTCATACTAAGCGTATCCTTCCTGTCAGCAGGTTTTGCATCATGCCTTGTTTGATTTGCTGGTATTTGGTGAGCTTGGATTCCAGAGCTGCGATTTCTGCTTCCATATCAGATAGAAGGGACGCTAAGTTTAACTGTTGGGAGATATCTGTCGGTATGCCAATTTTTATCTCGCTAATCTGACCAAGATTGATTTTTTTAGGAATCGCGTGCTGTAATGAATTTAGTTCGATTTCCTTTTTGAAATACGCGGAAGTCGAGTAATGCGCTAAGAATTTTGCGGATAACTGATCTTTGACTTTGAGCAAGGCTAAACTCACATAAAAACTTGCATCAACTGCCCAATCGACATATTTACAATCACCGATAGAACCGATCCGAGTCATAAGTACATCCCCCTTTTCGATCCGAAAATTCTTGGTTAAGAACTTATGCTCTTCATGTGAAATGAATTTCGTATTCACAAAATCGTTACGCGTAACACTTTCAACGCTATAAAACGGAATACCTGAATCCACATATTTAGGCGTTTGATGGGTTCCGTCTTTGACATCGCAGACCTCACCGAGTTTAACTATTTTCCAGCCTGTTCTCAACACCCCATTTTCATAGGGATTGAGCAAGGTCTGCATCGTCCCTTGTTTGATCTGTCGTTTTTTTTCGATGAGTTTTTGCAGCGAGCGTATCAAGGCATCGGTATCGCTTAGGGCATTGGCTATAGCGGTTTGTTCATGCCGATTAGGCGGCGTCGGTATCCGCAATTTGAGTATTTTTTCTACAGAAAGACCGGGTTGAGCCGACGATTCTGAATATTGATTCAAATTCATTTTTGCGAGTAAAAAAGTCAACCATGAAATATCTGTTTGTAGTTTTGATCTGACAACAATTGCGTGTTCTGACGCAAAAAATCTTCCAGATACCTCTAAAACGTTTCCGCAGAGCGCACCTTGTCGGCCAATAAGTGCGTAATTTCCATCGTGCGTAAAACTATTAGCATACCCACGCAGACCATTTCCGCCAAAGCATGGATAAAGTGAAAAATTGTCGATTCCTGAAGTTTTAATTCCAAGACCACTTTTCATGCCACATATTTCGTGAAGTGCTTTGTCATCCCAATCATCAGGAATTACCCCAACCTCAGTTTTTTTATAGCCAGTCTTCAATTCCATGCAAACCCCATCTTTGTCAAATGCGCTTGCACGACATCTTCTAAATCAGCGACTGTTTTGGTTTGTAAAGGCAAAGGCGTTTCATAGCGCTCTGCTAATTCCTTAATTCTGTGCGTCAAACGCTGGCTGATTCTGTCCATTTCAGTATGAATGTCTTTGGCTATCGTCGCCATCCATTTGTCATCGACCACCAAAGACTTAATTTGCTTAATGCTCAAAGTTGGATAATGTGCCAGTACTGCGGCATCTAATTTCACTTGCGCTTCTTTGATTTTTTTATTGGCAGTAGCTAGATATTCGGTTAAATCCAGATATTTTTTGAGAGCGGTAATTTCTTCTTTGGCTTCAATATCACCTTTAATTTCTTTCAGACGTGCGGCAACATTGGCTTTATTCACTTTATCGAGTTCAGCAAAATACCCATCCTCGCCACCGTGTTCTTCTTCCAGTTCCGTGATCTGACTGCTGAGGTTTTCACTCTCTGCTTCCAATTTTTCAATCGCTGCTTTCTTTACGGCGAAGTAACGGTTAATCACCAATTCTTTTGGAACCAGATCGCATGTCCAGCCTTTATCGCTGACTTTTTTGGTGGTTTTGTTTTCCACCAGTACGCGGTAAGTGCCTGCCTTCCAGCCATCGCTGGCAATCAGGTAGCAATCATCCTGCATGGCCGCAAACCAGTAGTTCATCAAATGCTGATAGACATCGTATTTATTCAGCAGGGCTTTGCCTGTATAGGCAGCAAGCAGACTTTCGCCTATCGCATGGATGGTTTGCTTGGGGTGATGCCCTTGCTGTAAATCTTTGAGCGTTGTGGTGGTACTGGTTTGCCATTGCTCAAATAATGCATTCATCTGCCCCATGAACCGCACAAATTCTGGATGCTGATAGATGGTGGTTTTGATTGCGTCTTTGTTGACCGTGAGCGCATAAAATTGTGGGCTACGGCTTGATGCAGTAAACAGGCTGGCTTTGAGATTGGGGTAAACATTCCAGTAGGCTTTGAGCGTATCGACGTCCGCCTTGGGAATATCGCCCAACAGATGGGCATCGATGTGTTGCAAATCTTCTGGTTCTGAGTTGTCGATATAGCGTGGGATATTTAAGTTAAATTCGTTCTTTTCGATTTCATCAAACGGCACGATGCGGCTGAATTTATCGATCTCGGTTTGCTTATTGAAGACATCGACGATTTGGTGCATATCCATATCCCGCAGGCGATTTTTATTGCCGTCTTTGATAAAGCCTTTGCTGGCATCCAGCATGAAGATGGCCTTGCGATTATTCGCGCCTTCCTTATCAATCACGATGATGCAAGCGGGAATGCCTGTGCCGTAAAACAAGTTAGCGGGTAAGCCGATGATGCCTTTAATAATCCCTTTGCGAATCAATGCTTCACGAATCACCGCTTCAGCATTGCCACGAAATAAAACCCCATGCGGCAAAATACAGGCACCTTTGCCATTGCTCTTGAGCGAACGGATGATGTGCAGCAAATAAGCGTAATCGCCATTCTTAGCAGGTGGCACACCGTATTCCTGAAAGCGGGCGTGTATGTCATGCAAGGCATCCACACCTGTGCCCCAGCGTTTATCTGAGAATGGTGGATTGGCGACGACATAGTCAAAAGTTTTGAGACTCCCTTGCTCATTCAAAAACAAAGGATTCGCCAAGGTGTTGCCTTGCTTGATTTCAGCAGTAGGATTGTCGTGCAAGATCATATTCATGCGTGCCAAACCACTAGTGGCAGCATCTTTTTCTTGTCCGTACAAAGTCACTTCTGTTTTAGCTGCGTCGGAAATTTTTAACAATAAAGAGCCAGATCCACAAGTTGGATCATAAACGGTGGTAGCAGCGCTAGTGTTCGCCTTATGGATACCGATTATTTGTGCCATGACTTTAGAGACTTCAGCAGGGGTATAAAACTGCCCTTTGCTCTTACCGCTTTCAGTGGCAAAGTGGCGCATCAGGTATTCGTAGGCATCCCCCAGAATATCGTCACCTTCAGCACGGTTGCTACTAAAATCGAGTTCTTTTTTCTCGAATATGGCAATCAGGTTAGTCAGGCGTTCTACTTTTTCTTTGCCATCACCGAGTTTGGTGGCATCGTTAAAGTCGGGCATATCAGACAATTTATTCGCATCTGCCAGTTTTTCAATGATTTTCTTGTTGATGTCGTCGCCGATGTTGCTCGTTCCTTTGAGCGCCACCATGTCTTTAAAGCTTGCACCCGCTGGAATGGTAATCGGCGCAAATGGCACACCCGCGTATTTATCGCTGACGTACTTAATAAACAACATGACCAGAACATAGTCTTTGTATTGGCTGGCATCCATACCACCACGCAATTCATCACAGCTTTGCCATAGGGAAGAATAGAGTTCTGATTTTTTAATTGCCATGTTTCTGTATGTTCGTTTTGGTGAAAATGAAGGTGTTGATTGTTTGCGCGTTTTTTGCTTTTATATGATCCGCAACAATCGCCGTGTCAGCAGTGCATTCATATCGCGTCTAGCATCGACAACAATATGGACATAAATAACATCTTGCCGCACTTCGTAAATGACCCGATTCATACCGGGCAAAATCTGTCGATACTGCGTGAGATTCAGCTTTTCAATTTCTTCTGGTATTGATCCCGCCGGCGGAAAATTTTGGAGGTTGCGAATAGCATCCTTTAACTTAGTGTAAGTATCACGCCACGTGTCAGCGGAAAAATTTTTGAGGATGTGGGCTCTAAGTTCTTTCAGGTCTTGCTCTGCCGAATCTAGGACCACGACTCTGAAGCCCATCAATGATCAGCCTTGTCCAGTTCGGCAAACACGTCCTCGGCATCACGAAATTTGCCTTGTTCAATTTCGCGATTGCCGAGTGCCAGAATTTTTAGCATTGCGAGCGTTTCTTCTTGTTCTTCAAAGCTCTTCACGTCCATGACAACCAGCTTGGCCTCACCATTTTGCGTAATCAGCATAGGCTCACGGTTTTCCGTGATGTCTTTGATAATTTCAGCAGCGTGACTCTTGAGGTAGCTGATAGGCTTTACCTGAGTGGAAAATTTCATGATTAGACCTCTATGGCAATTGAGTGAAGAGTGAAGACCAATTTTAGTCTTAATTAAGACTCGCGCACAGTGTCAGCATTTGTATTTTTACAATCGTGCCAATAATATTGCACCCGTTATTTGTCAAGATAGTTGTCACGTTCTTCACGCGGCCAGTTTTACTGTTTATTCTCTTGTCGTACCGGATTGAGCCAGAAGGTACCTTCCAGCCATTGCGGGCAAGCTCACGCGAGATACAAGAACGAGGATGATTCAAACCTTGCTAAAGCTGCGTTTGAATCAACGTACGATCTTCCAGCGTGATGTGACTGTATTTTTTTCGCATGCAATATTTTTTCATAAAAAATGTTGCACTTGGAATTCGAACGCGTCTTTTTTAATGAACTCTGTTAGGCTCAACATAGTTGGATTGTTGGTATAACCATACCATCTGACTCATATATATTAATCATTGATTATTAATCAAAAGGGACACTTTCATGAAAATTAGCTTGTTGCTCAGCTCTATATTAATTGGTCTATCCTTTAACTCCTTTGCGGCTCAAGTAAAAACTCTCAAAGTTCAAGAAGAAGTTGTTATAAATGCTCCAGCTTCTAAAGTGTGGGACAAAGCCAACAACTTTGGGGATCTGGGCGCTTGGCATCCAGCTGTCAAAAAAACAGAAATTCTGTCTGGAACAAACAATAAAAAAGGGGCTATAAGGTTGCTGACACTTCAAGATGGCGGCACAATCAAAGAAAAACTACACGCTTACAATACAAAATCAATGTCTTATCAATATGAAATTGTAGAAGGCGTTTTGCCTGTTAGCCATTATGTTTCTACTATATCGGTTAGTTCCAAAGGCGAAAATCAAACTATTGTCACGTGGAAAGGTAAGTTTAAGCGCAAAGATATGAGTGCCAGTCCGGCAACTGGTCAAGACGATGAAGCTGCTGTAAAAACAATTACGGGGGTGTATAGAGGCGGCCTGGACAATCTCAAGAAAATTACAGAGTAAAAAAAGGCGCTTCTGCACCTTTTAATACATACAGGTTAAATCCGAATTAGAGGGTGTAAGAAATTTTGTGTAAATGGTCATTTGCAGAAAACTGCTATTTTCAGAAATGGATTAAAAATGACTTTACTGAAAGCCTTACCCAGGTTAAAACTGCAGGCATGAAAGCTGATTTTGTTTCGTCCCTTCACTGCCATTATCTTTCCCCTCCGCTTGTCTTGTTGAATACATTTTGACAACCTCACTGCCATTAGCAATTTTTAAGGCTGCAGGTCTGCAATCGCGGCTTACTTCAAGCTTGGTTTTGCGTGGTGTGCAATCTGTAATCTGATCTGGTCTAAAAGCAACGCAACCGCAACATTGCCGCGCCGCGCTCCAGAGTCGAAGATGGGTTCGGCGCGCTGGCGCAAATGGGCGGCAAGTTGGTGCGCATACTTTATAGTCATGGACAAACTGCTGCGACCAGACACATTTTGCAGAATCAGGATATTCCCGCCATCCATTTTAAAATAACTTGCGTATGTATGCAGAATTTGTCGGTTCACCTTAGTTCAAGCCTTTATTCAGGAGTAACAGTTTATTCAGAGCCATTGACGGCACCTGGTTTGCCGCTTACATTACTGACTCTAAAGTAAGTTACTCATTTTTTTACATTCTGCATGCCCACTCCAACAGAAAACAAACCGCGCTGGGAGCGCCGCAAGGAAGAGCGGCCCCATGAATTATTGACAGCGGCGCTCGATTTGTTCGTGGACAAGGGTTTTGCTGCGACCCGGCTAACCGATGTCGCGGCCCGCGCCGGCGTATCGAAGGGTACCTTGTATTTATATTTCACCAACAAGGAAGACTTGTTCAAGGCAGTGGTGCGGGAAAACTTGCTACCGGTGCTGGGCGAAGCAGAAGCGCTGGTAAGTACTTTTGAAGGTCATAGCGCCGACCTGTTTCGCGACATTATGCTGGGCTGGTGGCAACGCATCGGCGACACCAAGCTCTCCGGCATCACCAAACTGATGATGGCGGAGTCCGGAAATTTCCCGGAACTGGCACAGTTTTACCACCAGGAAATGATTTTGCGCGGCACCACTATGATCGCCCGCGTGCTTGAGCGCGGCATAGCACGCGGAGAATTTCGCAACATCGATCCGTATCTGACGACACAAGCGGTTATCGCCTCGATGATCATGCTGATGATGTCCAAGCATGCATTTTGCAATTGCCAGGTCAAACCGGTCTCGCCGCGGGATTATCTGAATAATTTTGTCGATCTGTGCCTGCACGGCATGCTGCACCAGGACACTGACACGGCCACGGCTGCCGCAGCCGCCCCTCCACAGACAACCCACCTATGCTAAAACAACGATCATTTTGGATTGCACTGGTAATCCTGACGCTATTGATCGTCGGCGCAGCAATCGTACTCAAAACCCGTAACGCGAAGCCCGGCCCGGCCATAAAGCCAGCAACCGCTGCGCCGCTACTGGAATTTCTAGCCGGCGACCTGCTTGAAATCACGCCGCAGGACTTGCGACAAACCATTTCTGCATCGGGGGCCTTGCGCGCGCGCAACCAGGCTGTCGTCAAAGCCAAAGTTGCCGGCGAGATCCGCGAAGTGCTGGTGCGCGAAGGCGCAGCGGTCACAGTGGATCAAGTCTTAATCAGGATCGATGGCAGCGAATACCAAGCCCGGATCGACCAGGCTACCGGTGCGTTGCAAGCGGCGCGTGGGCAACTGGAGATTGCCGGCAAAGCCCGCGACAATAACCGCGCATTGATGGACAAGGGTTTTATTTCCAAAAATGCATTTGATAATTCAGCCAGCCAGTACGCAATCGCCCAAGCCAACATCGATTCGGCCAGAGGTGCGCTCGATATAGCGCAAAAGTCCCTGGCCGACACCGTGCTGCGAGCACCGATTGCCGGCTTGATCAGCCGTCGCTCGGTACAGCCGGGCGAAAAAGTATCGGCCGACAATCTCCTGCTGGAGATCGTCGATTTACGCCAGATGGAAATGGAAGCATCGGTGCCGGCCACCGATATCGTACAAATTAAACTGGGGCAGCCGGTCAGCATCCGGGTGGACGGCATGTCGCAAGCGGTCGCCGGCAGCGTTGTTCGCATCAATCCAACCACCCAGGCCGGTTCGCGCTCGATTCTGGCTTATATCCAGGTGAATAACCCCGATGGCGCACTGCGCGGCGGTATGTTTGGCCAAGCCGAACTGACGCTATCGCAAAAAGCCGGCGTTCTAAGCGTGCCGCAATCGGCCGTCCGGCAAGTCAGCGGCAGAACCATTGTGTATGCCATCGAAAACGGCGTGCTGGCTGAAAAACCCGTCACGCTCGGGCTGGAAGGCAATAACGACAGCGGCGCTGTGGTCGAAATCACCGCTGGGCTGGCTAGCGGCGCGCAAGTTGTCAAGGCCAATCTGGGTAATCTGCAAGCCGGTACTCCGGCCCGCCTGGCCGCAAGCTCTGCCGCTGCCGTTGCAGCCCCAACCGCAGCCCCAGCCCGGAAAGAATAAGCCATGTGGTTCACCCGCATCAGTATTGGCAACCCCGTGCTGGCGACGATGATGATGCTGGCCTTCGTCGTGCTGGGTCTGTTTTCTTACCAACGCTTGCGGGTCGATCAATTCCCGGATGTGACTTTTCCCGTGGTGGTGATTCAAACCGATTATCCGGGTGCCTCGCCTGAGACGGTCGAATCCGACCTGACCCGCAAGATGGAAGAAGCGGTCAATACCATCAACGGCATCAACAGCCTGAGCTCACGCTCATTTGAAGGAGCCTCGGTTGTCATTATCGAATTCGATCTGACCATCGATCCGGCCCGGGCCGCACAGGACGTGCGCGAAAAAGTGGCGCTCGTGAAGACTACTTTCAGAAAAGAAGTCAAAGAACCGCGTGTGACGCGCTTTGACCCGGCCGACCAACCGATTTTTTCGATTGCAGTGACCAACGACGCTACGCTGCAGCAACGCAGCTTCCGGGACTTGACCACGATTGCCGACCAGGTGGTTAAAAAGCGGTTGGAAAATGTCCGTGGCGTCGGTGCGGTGACGCTGGTGGGCGGCATCAAGCGCGAAATCCAGATTTACGTCAAGCCGCTTGAGATGGAGTCGCTTGGCATCAGCGTCGAGCAAGTCATCAATGCAGTGCGTAATGAAAACCAGGAACTGCCGACCGGCGCGATCCGCGCCTTAACCAACGAACTGGTGGTGCAAGTGCAGGGCCGCATCCAGCGGGCGCAGGATTTCGGCGACATCGTGGTAGCCCAGCGCGGCGGACAACCGGTCAAACTATCGCAAATCGCCCAAGTGGTCGATGGTCAACAGGAACAGGAAAGTCTGGCGCTCTATAACGGCCGCCGCACGCTGGCGCTGGACGTGCTCAAGGCGCAAGGACAAAACACGATCGAAATCGCCGACAATCTGCAAGCTGCGCTCAAGGATCTGGAACCGCGCCTGAAAGCGCTGTATCCGGGGGTTAAGATCGAAGTCATCAAGGATGGCTCGCGGCAGATCCGGGTCGGAGTCGAAAACGTGCGCCGCACCTTGATCGAGGGCGCGCTGCTGACCATTTTGATCATATTTTTGTTCCTCAATTCATGGCGCTCTACCGTGATTACCGGCTTGACCCTGCCAATTTCACTGATCGGTACCTTTCTGTTCATGAACATGTTCGGCTTCACCATCAACATGATTACGCTGATGGCGCTGTCGCTGTGTGTCGGCCTGCTGATCGATGATGCAATCGTGGTGCGCGAGAACATCGTGCGCCACGCCGGCATGCGGGCAAACGGCCGCGATGGCCCTTACAAAGATCACAAGACGGCGGCGCTGGAAGGCACCGCCGAGATCGGCCTGGCAGTGCTGGCGACCACCTTTTCGATTGTTGCGGTATTTTTGCCAGTGGGTTTCATGGGCGGCATCATCGGACGTTTTTTCCATCAGTTCGGTGTCACGGTGGCTGCGGCCGTGCTGATTTCGATGTTCGTATCATTTACGCTGGACCCGATGCTGTCGTCGATCTGGCCCGACCCGGATGCGCGCGGCATACACCGGCGCAGCGGCTGGTACGCCAACACCATCGGGCGGGTTCTGGCGCAGTTTGAACGGTTGGTGTCGTGGTTTTCGCGCGCCTATCAAGTGTTATTGAAATGGTCGCTGCGCCATCGTGGGCTGACCTTGCTGATTGCACTGGCCAGCTTCATCGGTGGGCTGGCGCTGCCGGCCAGCGGTTTGATCGGTTCCGAGTTCGTGCCGCAGGCAGATTATTCGGAGACTGGCGTGACTTTCTATACTCCGGTCGGCTCTTCGCTGGAACTCACCGAAAGCAAGGTGCATCAGGTGGAAGCAGTGCTGCGCCAGTTTCCTGAAGTACGCGATATCTATTCCAGCATCAATACCGGCACTTCGCAAGGGAAGAACACCGCCACCGTATTTGTGCGTCTGGTTCCACGCATCCAGCGCCAGCGCAGCACCGCAGTACTCTCGGTACCGCTGCGCGCACAGCTATCGCGCATTGCCGGCATCACCGTGACCCATATCGGCACGCTCGACGGCATCGGCGGCGATTCCAAGCAAATCCGCCTGAGCCTGCAGGGCAGCGATCTGGATCAATTGGCCAGACTGTCCGAACAGGCCCAAAGTAAGCTGCGCGCAATACCCGGCCTGGTCGATCTCGACTCCAGCCTGAAAGCCGCCAAGCCAACCATCTCGATTGAACCAAAGCGCAACCTTGCCGCCGACCTGGGCATAGGCGTGGCGCAAATCGGCAACACCCTGCGTCCACTGCTGGCAGGCGAAGCGGCCAGTAGCTGGCGCGCACCCGATGACGAAAATTACGATGTCAATGTGCGCCTGGCGCCATCGGACCGCAGCCATATCGACGATCTGTCGCGCCTGATGCTGACCAGCACCCAGTCCAACGCCGACGGCTCGCCCAAAATGGTGCCGCTCCACCAAGTTGCCAGCATCACCACCACCACCGGCGCCAACCAGATCAATCGGCGCGACCTGAACCGCGAAGTCGAGCTATCAGCCAATGTGGTCGGCCGCTCGGCCGGAGAAGTCAGTCTGGATGTCAAGCAAGCCCTCGATGCCATCGTCATGCAGCCAGGCTACCGTTACCAGATGGGCGGCGCTACCAAAAGCATGAATGAATCGTTCAACTATGCGCTGTCGGCGCTGGCCTTGGCGGTCATCTTCATTTACATGATCCTGGCGTCGCAATTCGGCAGCTTCCTGCAACCGCTGGCGATCATGTCGTCGCTGCCGCTGACGCTGATCGGCGCCTTTCTGGCGCTGATGATGTTCCGCTCGACGCTCAATATCTTTTCGATCATCGGCCTCATCATGCTGATGGGCTTGGTCACCAAGAATGCAATTTTGCTAGTCGATTTCACCAACCAGATGCGCCGTGCCGGCATGAGCCGGCACCAAGCGTTGCTGGAAGCCGCGCATGTGCGGCTGCGCCCGATCCTGATGACCACGCTGGCAATGGTATTCGGCATGATGCCGCTGGCCTTCGGCCTGGCGGAAGGCTCCGAACAGCGCGCCCCGATGGGACAAGCAGTGATCGGCGGCATCATCACTTCCTCGCTGCTGACCTTGGTGGTGGTGCCGGTGATATATACCTATCTGGACGACCTGGCGCTCTGGTTCAAGCGCAAGCTGGGTTCAGCGCCGCCTGCGCCGCCAGCAACGGCCGATAATGATGCAGCAACCACGCGACCGCCATAGAAGCGCCGGCCACGTTTGATAAAATGCATTTTTCTCTATCCACCAATAATGTTTTTTGGACACCAACATGAATATCGAGCAAACCCGCCTCAACATGATTGAGCATCAAATCCGTACCTGGGACGTTCTGAATCAAGATGTCCTGGATCTTCTGGTAGTCGTCAAACGCGAAGCTTTCGTCCCGATCGCTTATAAGAGCCTGGCTTTTTTCGACACCGAAATCCCCTTGCCGTGCGGCGAAAACATGTTAACTCCCAAAATGGAAGCGCGCATCTTGCAAGAAGTTGCAGTCCAAAAACATGAAAACGTGCTCGAAATCGGCACCGGCTCAGGCTATATGGCGGCCCTGCTGTGCTACAAGGCACGCCACGTCACCAGCATCGAAATCGAGCCGACGCTCAAGGCGCTGGCAGACCAGAATCTGTCCGGCTATGGCATCAGTAATGTCGCCACCCTTCTCGGCGACGGCGCCCAGGGCTGGAGCGGCACCAGCAGCGCGGGCGGCGACAGCGCATCCTATGACGTGATCGTGATTTCCGGTTCGCTACCGGTGTTGCCGGACGCTTTCCTGAAAAAGATCAAAGTCGGCGGCCGCATCTTTGCCATCATCGGCGATGCTCCAGCCATGACCGGGCAAATCACCACCCGCATGTCGGAGAGCGCGTACAGCACCATCAATCTGTTTGAAACCAGTGAGAAGCCGCTGCGCAACGCGCTCACGCCGTCGCACTTCTCTTTCTGAGGAATTTCAATGCAACACATCACCGCCCCGGAGTTGGCGCAACGGATGCAGGACGCGTCGCAAGCACCAGCGCTGCTATTGGATGTGCGTGAGGCATGGGAATTCGGCACCTGCCATATCGACGGCGCGCAATTGATCCCGATGCATGCGATTCCGGCCCGGTATATGGAACTCAACAAGAGCATGCCGATCGTCTGCATCTGCCATCACGGCGCGCGCAGCATGCAGGTGGCATATTTCCTTGAGCGCAACGGCTTTTCGCAGATCATCAACCTGACTGGCGGCGTGCATGCCTGGGCCCAACAGGTTGATGCATCGATGCCGACTTATTGATCTTGCTTTCCCACCTTCTTTTTGACCGACCACACCGAGGAACTTAATGCGGAACTCCGTTATCGCCACACTCATCGCTTGCACCTTCGTCTCCATGAATGTGCAAGCGGATGATTTGCTGAAAACTTACCAGCAGGCGCTAGTCAACGATGCGCAATACGCCAGCGCCCGCGCCGCCCTGAGCGCCGGCCAGGAAAAACTGCCGCAAGCGCGCGCCGGCCTGCTGCCTAGCGTCGGTCTGTCCGGCGGCACCAGCCGCACCGAATTTGAAAATAGGCAAAATTTCAGCGGCAGCAGCTACAGCCTGGCACTCTCGCAGCCATTATTTCGCTGGGCCAACTGGCAGCAATACGAACAGGGCAAACTCTCGGTCGCACTTAGCGAAACCCAGTTTGCCCAAACCCGGCAAGATTTGATATTGCGCGTCGCGCAAGCTTATTTCGACGTATTGGCGGCGCAAGACACGATCGGCTTCGTGCAGGCCCAAAAGACTGCGATTAGCGAACAGCTCGCATCGGCCAAGCAAAACTTCGAAGTCGGCACCGCCACCATCACCGATAGCTACGAAGCACAGGCCCGTTACGACTTGGCTGCGGCGCAAGAATACGCAGCTCAGAGCGACCTTGAAATCAAGCGCGCGGCGTTACAGCAAATCATCGGCAGCGCGCCGGGCGACTTGGCCAAGCTCAAAACCGGCGTCACGCTGAGTCCGCCGCAACCGGCCCAGATCGACAGTTGGGTCAACTCGGCGGAACAACAAAATACCAGCGTGCTGGGCTCCCGGATCGGGCTCGAAATCGCCCAGAGGGATATCTCCAAAAATCGTGCCGGTCATTACCCAACCGTCGATCTGATAGCGAGCCGGAACCATGGCAACCAGAGCGGTAGCAACTTAGCCGGGGATACCAATACCATCGGAGTGCAGTGGAACATTCCCTTGTTTGCCGGCTTCGCCGTCACCAGTCGAGTGCGCGAAGCCATCGCACTGGAAGACAAGGCCCGCTTTGACCTTGAAACTGCACGCCGCAGCGCAGCGCAGGGTGCGCGCCAATCGTATCTGGGCGTCACCAGCGGCATGGCTCAGGTCAATGCGCTGGAAGCCGCCGAAATATCGAGTTTGTCGGCGCTCGACGCCAACAAACTAGGCTACCAGGTGGGCGTGCGCATCAACATCGACGTCCTGAATGCGCAGCAGCAGCTATTCTCAACCCGCCGCGATCTGGCTAAAGCGCGCTACGACACCATTGTCAATGGACTGCGATTAAAGTCAGCCGCAGGCATCCTGCAAGAACAGGATCTGCAATTGGTGAATGGTTTGCTGATCCAGTAAAGACAGATCAACCGACCGTTAAATCTGGTGTCTTACGGGCGGGTTCCAAAACCGCCCTTTGGTCGCCGAAGTGCGAGGGCAGGTTTCGAACCTGCCTCTACGAGAGAATGGTTGGCACTGCGCTGCCGAAGCCCAGCAAGCACTCTGAATAATTACAAAAAATCAAAATAATGCGGGAGTATAGTAAAAAACATGACAGTTACCGCATATAAATATTGCGATTATTAAAAATACACTAATCTAGTATATATTTACTTTCCAGCAACGAAGCACTGCCGCAGCGAAACAACCTCGGACACCACTCCCACTGCAAAACGGCCACCAACGCCGCATCGTCATCCCACCTCCATATGCGACATCCGCATATGGATGCGCAAAAAGATTCGTTCTTAATCCTTTTACGTCCAGTTAATCTGCATGTTCCAGCAAAAAAATAACGCCAAAGGAAATGCAGATGAATCTCAGAAAAATTATCCTGTCGACACTTGCGGCCGCGCTGATCGCACCCACTGCACACGCAGCGGAAGTCACCTTGCTCAATGTCTCCTACGATCCGACGCGTGAGTTGTATCAGGATTTCAATACCGCTTTCGCCAAGCAATGGAAAGCCAAAACCGGCGACGACCTCAAGGTCAAGCAATCACACGGAGGCTCCGGCAAACAGGCTCGCGGCGTGATCGATGGACTGGAAGCGGATGTAGTCACGCTGGCTCTGGCGTATGACATTGACGCTATTGCCGAGCGCGGCCTGATCGCGAAAGACTGGCAGCAACGTTTGCCGCACCACAGTTCGCCGTATACCTCGACCATTGTGTTCCTAGTGCGCAAGGGCAACCCGAAAGGCATCAAGGACTGGAACGATCTGGTCAAACCCGGCATTGCCGTCATCACGCCCAATCCGAAAACTTCCGGCGGCGCTCGCTGGAACCACCTTGCAGCCTGGGGTTATGCACTGAAACAACCGGGCGGCGGCGAAGCCGGCGCAAAGGAATTCATCAGCAAACTGTACAAGAATGTTCCGGTACTTGATTCCGGCGCGCGTGGCGCCACCACTACCTTTGTCGAACGCGGCATCGGCGATGTGTTGCTGGCCTGGGAAAATGAAGCCTTGCTAGCGATCAAGGAATTGGGCCCCGACAAGGTGGAAATAGTCGCGCCATCGATCAGCATTCTGGCCGAACCACCGGTGGCAGTAGTCGATAAAGTGGTCGACAAACACGGCACCCGCAAAGTGGCAGAAGCCTATCTGCATTATCTGTATACCGAAGAAGGACAGGACATTGCGGCTAAAAACTACTACCGTCCGACCGCCGGCGCCGCCGTGAAAAAATATGCAGCGCAATATCCGAAAGTGAAATTGTTCACCATCGACGAGGTAGCAGGCGACTGGGCCAAGGCACAGAAAGTGCATTTCGCCGATGGCGGCGTGTTCGATCAGATCTATCAGCCGGGCAAGAAATAAGCGCCCCAACGATAAGGAAAATGATGCACATTCTCTTACTCGCCGGCAGCCCATCCAGCCCATCGCGCTCAACCCGCCTGTTGCACCATATCGGCGACAAGCTGGCATTGCTGGGACACCGATACGTCAAGCTGCAGGTGCGCGACTTGCCGGCGCAAGCCTTGCTGCATGCGGACTTTGGCAATGCGGATCTGAAATTGGCGCAGGGCCTGGTCCAGCAAGCCGATGCGGTGGTAATTGCCACCCCGGTCTATAAGGCGGCCTACAGCGGCATCCTGAAAGCCTTCCTCGATGTGCTGCCGCAGGATGGCCTGGCCGGAAAACTGGTGCTGCCGCTAGCCACCGGCGGCAGCCAGTCGCACATGCTGGCGCTGGACTATGCACTGCGCCCGGTATTGACGGCGCTGAACGCACGGCATGTATTGCCCGGCATTTTCACCACCGACGCGCAGATCGGCTGGACGCCGGAACACGGCCTGTCAATCGATACCGGCATCGCCCAACGCATCATGCAAGGGGTTGAACAACTCTCGGCTAGCCTGCTGGCACTGCAGGAGGCAACGATCAGTTTCCATGCGGTGCCATTTTCACAGGTGCGATGTAGTGTCTGACGCCGGCCGCAAACCGGCATTTTCCCTGTACTGAAAAACTGCTCTGATTAGAGCCGGCGGGGACTTTTTACCCCAATTTTTAACTATAGGACTTACGTAAAATACGGCTGTTTTATTTAAGTAGTGCAGGCCTCCGTGCCTGCGCCCTGCAACCCAATGCAGGCACGGAGGCCTGCACCACTGGGTATTGCGTAAGTCCTAATCTATTCAGGATACAAACATGACGATCTCACATGATAAACGCCAGACCAAGCGCCGCACCCTGGGGCTATTGTCTGCCGCAGCAGCGGGCGTCATCGCATCGGGCATCACGAATTTTGCACAGGCCCAAGCCCAAAAAACGTTACGCATAGGGTTTCAAAAATACGGCACGCTGACGATCCTGAAAGGACGCGGCACGTTGGAAAAACGTCTTGCCGGTCATGGAATCGACGTCAAATGGACGGAATTTCCGGCTGGCCCGGTATTGCTTGAAGGCTTGAATGTCGGCAGCATCGATTTCGGCACCGTGGGAGAAGCGCCGCCGATTTTCGCCCAGGCCGCCGGCGCCAATCTGGTGTATGTCGCCAGCGAACCGCCTGCGCCATTAGCCGAAGCGATCCTGGTGCCCAAGGCATCGACGATTAAAGCCGTGGCTGAACTCAAGGGCAAGAGAGTCGCGTTGAACAAGGGTTCCAACGTCCATTACCTGCTAGTCAGGGCGCTGGAAAAAGCCGGTTTGAAATACACCGATATCCAGACTATTTTTCTGGCGCCCGCCGATGCGCGTGCCGCTTTTGAGCGCGGCAGCGTCGATGCCTGGGTGATCTGGGACCCGTTCCTGGCCGCCGCAGAAAAGCAGATCGGCGCCCGCATCCTGGCCGATGGCACCGGCCTGGTCAGCAATCGTCAATTCTTCCTGGCGGCCCGCCCCTATGCGGAAAAAAATCCGGGAATCATCAAAATTCTGATTGAAGAGCTCGACAAAGTCGATGCATGGAGCAGCAAAAACTTGAAGGAAGTGGTGGCCATCTTGTCGGCCCAAATCGGGCTTGAGCCGGCCGTCGTCGACCTGGCGGCACAACGCAATTCGTATGGCGTGACACCGATCAGCCAGGCAGTGATCGATGAACAGCAAAAAATCGCCGATACGTTCGCCGATCTGAAACTGATTCCGAAAAAAATTAGTGTCAAAAGTGCTTTGCTCACCATCAAACAATAAACGGCCACCCTCTCTCCCAACCTCTCTCCCGCAGGCGGGAGAGAGGAGAAAAGCGACTTTTACATTAAACAGAATTAAGGAACCATCATGAGTTTGAACGTTTTCTGGTTTTTACCTACCCACGGCGACAGCCGTTATCTCGGCACCACGCAGGGTGCCCGTCTGGTTGATCACGACTATCTGAAACAGGTGGCAGTGGCAGCCGATACGCTCGGCTATGACGGCGTATTGATCCCGACCGGGCGCTCTTGCGAAGATGCCTGGGTGGTGGCGTCGAGCCTGATCGACGCTACAAAAAAACTGAAATTCCTGGTTGCGATCCGCCCCGGCCTGAGCACGCCGGGCCTGGCGGTACGCATGGCCGCCACCTTTGATCGCCTGTCAGGAGGACGGCTCTTGGTCAACGTCGTCACCGGCGGCGATCAAGGCGAAATGGAAGCCGACGGCCTGCATGCAGACCATGCCGAACGCTATGAAATTTCAAGCGAATTCCTGCATATCTGGCGTGCGTCGCTGGCCGGAGAAGGCGGTGCTGCGGGTTTTGATTTCGATGGCAAGCATCTACAAGTCAAAGGCGCCAAAACCCTGTACCCGCCAATACAAAAACCGTATCCGCCGCTGTACTTTGGCGGCTCGTCGCCGGCAGCGCACGAACTGGCCGCCGAGCAAGTCGACGTGTATCTGACCTGGGGCGAACCGCCGGCCGCGGTGGCGGAAAAAATTGCCGACATCCGCACCCGCGCCGCCAAGCATGGTCGCACCGTGCGCTTTGGCATTCGCTTGCATGTGATCGTGCGCGAAACCAATGACGCCGCCTGGAAAGCTGCTGAAGAATTGATCAGCCATGTCGATGATGACGTGATTGCCCGGGCCCAGGCATCTTTCGGAAAAATGCAATCCGAAGGGCAGCGCCGCATGAGTGCGCTGCACGGCGGCAAACGCGACAAACTCGAAGTGTCACCCAATTTGTGGGCTGGCGTCGGCCTGGTGCGCGGCGGCGCCGGCACGGCGCTGGTGGGCGACCCGGAAACAATTGTGGCGCGGATGCAGGAATACCAGGCACTGGGGATCGAAACCTTTGTGCTGTCCGGCTATCCGCATCTGGAAGAAGCCTATCGCTTCGCTGAACTGGTGTTCCCATTGCTAGGCAAAGGCAAGGCAAAATCATCCGACCCCACCTTGACCGGGCCGTTTGGTGAAGTCATCGCTATCGATATCCTGCCCAAAGCGTCGCAAAGCTAACGCAGAAGCCGATGCAACAGCACAGGAGAACACGATGCATGCAGTAACTGCAAATTCACCGGCCGCGATTGCCGACAGTGGGTTAGCGTGGAATCGGCCGCTACTGGCGCTACGCGCACAACTGGCGCCGTGGGTGGTGCCGGCGGTATTGCTGCTGACGTGGCAAATTGCCGCACAACTCGGCTGGCTTTCCAGCCGCATCCTGCCGGAGCCGCTGGCGGTGGCAAAAGCGACCTGGACGCTGGCCGTATCGGGCGAGTTATTGACCCATGTGCGCGTCAGTTTATGGCGCGCCACCAGTAGTTTTATAGTCGGCGGAGGCTTGGGTTTGCTGCTGGGATTGTTGACCGGAACTTTCAAAACTGCCGAAACCCTGCTTGATACCACGCTCCAGATGGTGCGCAATATTCCGGCACTGGCCTTGATTCCACTGGTAATCCTGTGGTTTGGCATCGAAGAAAGCGCAAAACTGTTTCTAGTGTCGATCGGGGTATTTTTTCCGATTTACCTGAATACTTTCCACGGCATCCGTTCGGTCGACCGGGGCTTGATCGAAATGGCGAAAAGTTACGGACTATCGGGCTGGCCGCTATATCGCGATGTCATCCTGCCGGGCGCGCTGCCGTCGATTCTGGTCGGCGTGCGTTTTTCGCTCGGGCTGGTGTGGGTGCTGCTGATCGTGGCTGAAACTATTTCGGCGCAATCCGGCATCGGTTACATGACGATGAATGCGCGCGAATTCCTGCAGACCGACATCGTGCTGGTCGGTATTCTGCTCTACGCGCTGTTGGGCAAACTGGCCGATGTGCTGTCGCGCTCGCTGGAGCGTTACTGGCTGCGCTGGCATCCCGGCTACCGATAGATAAGGAATGACTATGCAAATCAGTCTGATTGAACAAGCCCGAGTTCGGGCAGCTACGCCCGCTGCGCTCCCTAAACGCGGCATCCGCGTGGCAGTGCAAAGTTTGTCGAAATCCTACGGCGACCGCCAAGTATTGAAGACAGTCGAATTGACCATCGAAGCGGGTGAATTCGTCGCAGTAGTCGGGCGTAGCGGTTGCGGTAAAAGCACATTGTTGCGACTGATCGCCAAGCTGGAACCGGCCGACAGCGGCAACATCGCTTTTGCCGACAATGACCATCCGCCGGAAATCCGCATCATGTTTCAGGACTCGCGCCTGTTGCCGTGGAAGCGTGTGCTGGACAACGTTGCGCTGGGTTTGCCGCGTGCCGGCATTGCGGCTGCCAATGCGTTGCGCCAGGTCGGGTTGGAAGATCGCGCCGACGAATGGCCGGCAGTGCTGTCCGGCGGCCAGCGCCAGCGCGTGGCACTGGCCCGGGCGCTGGTACACGACCCGGAACTGCTATTGCTCGACGAACCGCTCGGTGCGCTCGATGCGCTGACCCGGATCGAGATGCAGCAGTTGATCGAATCATTGTGGCAAACACGCGGCTTCACCGCCTTGCTGGTCACGCACGATGTGCAGGAAGCGATTGCGCTGGCGGACCGCGTGGTGTTGATCGAAGACGGCCGGATTACGCTCGATGAACGCATCGCGCTAGCGCGGCCACGAGCACGCGGCAATGCCGCCTTCGCGCAACTGGAGGAACGGATTCTGGCGCGGGTGCTGAAGCATCCACCCTGCGGCCCGGATACGGCGTTGGGCGACGTGTCGCTACAGAAAACCGTCAGTCAGGTGATGTGGGCAATTTAACTCTCGAATTTTAGTAGTACATTCCGGTGTATTTAAAGCACATGATTTAAAAATATGCGGAGAACGGCCTTAAAAAAACGATACTCCCGTTTTTTACTATTTATAAAGCAACTATTAAAAACCGTAGGTGCGAATTTATTCGCATTATTTCAGCCGAACTCATGCGAATAAATTCGCACCTACAAAAACTGCTTCGGTATGGACATCTCTGATACCGAGCTGAACTTTCACTGTTTTTTGTTTTATCCATTCACCACCATAAGGAAGCACCATGAGCATCCAGGCTATCAACGTTCGCAATCAATTCAAGGGCAAAGTCAAGGCCATCCTCGAAGGTTCAGTCGTGTCCGAAATCGATATAGAAACCCCGGCCGGCATCGTCACCTCCGTCATCACCACGCGCTCGGTCAAGGATCTGGGCCTGGTCATCGGCACCGAAGTGGTTGCACTGGTAAAGGCGACCGAAGTATCGATTGCCAAATTGTTGTAATTATTGGGTCGGAGGTATCGCCATGTCTTTTCCCGCTTTGGAAAAATATCTGGTTAATTTGTATGACACGCCGCAGGCGGCAACTTCCGTGTGGCTGGATCAACAGGGCCGGGCATTGGGACGCTATTTCAGCTCGACGCTGACCAGCGCGTTTCAAGCCATACGCGTGTCTGATTCGCAGAAAATTATCGGTTTTGAAGGTTTTGCGCGCAGCCATTCCAACGGCGAACCGGGGCTATCTCTATGGAAATTGTTGGATCATGCCGCCAGCGACGATGAATCGATTGCACTGGATCGCCTATGCCGCATGTTGCATGCGATTAATTTTTATCGCCAGCCACAATCGGAAAACGTCGACCTCGATCTGTATTTGAGCGTACACGCGCGCTTGCTGGCGGGCGTGAGCACCAATCACGGCAATGCATTTCGCCGTGTGCTCGGAGCACTTGAACTGCCGCACGAAAAAATCGTGTTGCAGTTGCCGATGGTGACCAAAAGCCAGAATTGGTTGCTGGCTTACGTCACCGACAATTACCATCGCAACGGTTTTCGTCTGGCGCTCAACGCGGCCAATGCGCAGCAGGCACTTGAACTGCTGGATCAATTGCGGCCTGAAGTAATCAAGGTCGATGCGCGCGAAATAACGGATACCGCCGCCATACTGCGCTTGCTGGAGCAGACCGGCCGGCGCGACGTGCGCCTGATATTCAAGCGAGTCGAAACCGAAACTGTGCATGCAACCCTGAAAGCGCTTGCTGCACACACAGGACAGATTCTCCTGACACAAGGATTTCTGTGGGACTTGCCAACAGCCTCACTGGAAACATCTGCATCGCACCTTATCAAAGCGACCGATTTGCCTGCTGCACCGGCATTACAAACCAATGCCGCAGCATGACGCCACTGCGCCTGTCGGATTACCGTGTGCTGATTGTGCCGGGCCTGCACAACAGCGGCGCCGACCATTGGCAGACCCGCTGGCAACAGCGCTATCCCACCTTTGAACGGGTCGAACAGGAGCATTGGGATCGGCCTGAACTGCCGCGCTGGGCTGAACGTCTGGAACAGGTATTGCGCACGTCATCTCGGCCGACACTGATCGTGGCGCATAGCTTCGGCTGCCTGACCACAATGCACGCCGCAGGCCTTGGCAAACTCAAGCTGGCGGGCGCCCTGCTGGTAGCTCCCGCCGATCCGAAAAAATTCGGTGTCGAGAAAACTTTGGGCATTGCACGGTTAACCTGCCCTGCGCTCGTGATTGGCAGCACCAATGACCCGTGGATGACAAGTTCCCGCGCAGCTGGCTGGGCCGATATCTGGGGCTGCGAGTTTGTGAATGCAGGCGCGTTAGGCCATATCAATGCCGAGTCCGGCCTGGAAAATTGGCCGTTCGGACTCAGCCAGTTGACGCGCCTAATTCACACTGTGAAAACTGTAGTCAGACCGACCTACAGCCGGAAATAGGCACTATTGTAAGGAGCACGAAATCCCTCCCAACGGGTCGCTCCTTCGTCGCTCACCGCCATGAAGAACCGGGTTTGAACCCTGGTCAGTTTTTTGATCAATAACGGACGCCAAGATTTGAAGATTTGCAACAATCCGTTTGTGAAACAGGAACGCTTGGCAAGCCTGCGAATACCCTCCAATGGATTCCCGACTCGACCTTGGCAGCATGTGAGGGTATCAGTGAAAATTGAATAAAATGGCTACTGCACTGGGCTCCAGAGCGAGACCGCAGTTGCATCCACTTTTTTCGGCAAGAAGCCTTCAGATAAGAAAGCATCCGCGATGCGCTGCTGTTCATTCAATGCGCCGGGCAGTACCGCGCGCACCTCGTAGCTGCGGCGGCTGTTCGCCAGCTCCACGATATTCGCATCGAGCCCCCATACCGGCGCAAGTAACGCGGCAGCTTCTTTGGGATTCTGCTTGGCCCAGCGTCCGGTTTTACGCAATTCGTCAAACACGACAGCGAGCACATCGGGACGCGCGTTGGCAAACGCGGTCGACGCCAGGTAATAGCGCTGGTAGTCGGCCACATTGCGGCCATCGGCAATTATCCGTATGTGCGACTGGCTCTGTACGCCGGCCAGAAAAGGGTCCCAGATCACCCATGCATCGACGCTACCGCGTTCGAAAGCGGCGCGGCCGTCTGACGGCGAGAGATAAGCGACGTTAATGTCGCTGGCCTTGATGCCTGCTTTTTTCAGCAACGCTATCAATAAATAATGGCTGCCGGCCGCCTTGGTGACCGCGATTTTCTTGCCTTTCAAGTCGGCAATGGTCTTGAATGACGAATTGGCCCACACAACAAGGGCTTGCGCCGAAGGCGACGGCGCTTCCTGAGCCAGATAAGTGAACTGTGCGCCGGCAGCCTGCGCAAATACCGGCACTGTATCCGCGACATCCGCGCTCAAGTCAACACCGCCGACGTTGAGTGCTTCGAGCAGCGGCAAGCCGCTGGCAAACTCATGCCAGGTGACCTTGACGCCCAGCGGCGCAAGCAACTGCTCCAGTGTCCCGCGGGTCTTGACGATACTGAGCAGGGTCGATGATTTCTGATAGCCGATGCGCACGGTATCGGGAATTTTTTCAGCGAAAACAGGAATGACACTAGCCATTAGCAATGCAGCAAGTGCGGAATTAAAGATGCGACGAACAGGGTTGGCGCACTGGAACATGGTCGTTTCCAAAGTGGGGATAATGCAAACGATTGTATTGGCGCCATGCAGCAAGCTGAACGAATGTTTTCGATTTTGAATATCGGTTTACCGGATATCGCCGCTTATCCGCCAGATTGCAGCGATTGCATTTTTCCGGGCCGACTTAGTGGGTACGAACAGCGTATGGCCTATGCTTGATACGCATCAAATACTAACTTGGGTATATTTATATACCGCAATTAAAATATGCGTAGAATGCACTGAAAATTATGATACTCCTTGCTTTTATAAGTAAGCTGCGGCTTCAATCCTGTTTTTTTGGGTCTTTCGTGAACGATGTTTTTCATCAAAATGCACTGTCCAACATCAGCAACTGTTTGATTGTTCGATAGTTCCATCGCCCCTTTTTCGGAGGTAAATCGAAGCTCTTATGGTTGGGGTATGGCCGGCTCCAGAACGAAGAAACCGTGGCTGCCGTCCTGTCGCAACTGCTCCACCAGACCGAATTCCCAGTCCAGATAAGCCTGCATCGCTTCGACTGCATTATCGGTACCTTCATACGGCCGCCGATAACGATCAATGCGCGGCGAAGCCAGCGCGGTCGCGCCGGATTCCAAGGGCAACCCCGCGGCCGTCCAAGCGGCGGTGCCGCCCTCCAGCAGCACTACCGGTTTGCCGGTCAGCAGTCGCAGTTCGTCGACCGCATAACGCGCCAGCAGGCCGGTGCCGCAGGTAACTACATAGCGTTCGGCCGCAGGCAGCCGACCGACTGCGGCTGCCAACTGCGAGCGCAACGCAAACCATGCGCCCGGAATATGCCGGTTGACGTAGTTGGCGCTGGCGGTGAAATCCAGTAGCACCGTTTTACCCTCCTGCAACCAGGCCGACAGGGTAGTGGCATTCACCGTATCGACCTGCGGCGGGTCAAAGCGTTGCGGCTGCCAATTGCCGGTTTCGCTGAAAGCAGTCGCGCACAAACCATCGAGCACATACACTTCCCAAGCCATCTGCGCCAGCCAAGACGCCGTCATGTTGGCACGCACGCCATCGTCATCGGCCAGCACGATGCGCGCACCGCGCACGGTCGCATTGGCCTCGGTTTCCTGCACCAGCTGCCCACCCGGCGCCGGCAAAAAGCCAGGCAGATGCCCAAGCACATATTCTTCCGGCGTGCGCACGTCGAACAAGTAGGTCGTGCGATCCGGCTGCGCGCGCAGCGCCTCCAGTTTGGCTACGCTGATGCGCTTCACGCCGGCCCGTTGCGCAACCTGACGCGCATCCAGCGCCGCCTGCTGCCGCAACCCGGCGTCCACCGCGCCGAAGCGGCGCGCCTGTCCATGCTCCAACGTTTGCCCTGCCAGCGTCCAGCCGATGGTGCCGTTACGCAGTGCGTGCACCCGATTGGGCAAACCGGCGTTGAGCAGCGACTGGGTGCCGATAATGCTGCGGGTACGACCCGCGCAGTTGACTATGATCTGCGTATCCGGCCGCGGCGCCAGCGCACGGGCACGCAGCACCAGCTCGGCGCCCGGCACGCTGATCGATCCGGGAATACTCATGTTCTGGTATTCATCGAAGCGACGCGCATCCAGCACCACCACATCGTCACCGCTGTCGAGCAGGGCCTTGACCTCCTGTGCAGACAGCGACGGCGTATGCGCGCGACTCGCCACCAGTTCGCCGAATGCCTTGCTAGGCGCGTTCACATCCTGGAACAGTTCACCGCCGGCGGCGCGCCAGCCGTCTAGTCCACCTTCGAGCAATGCGATGTCGGTATAGCCCAGCGACTGCAGACGCCGTCTCGCCAGCTCGGCCAGGCCGTCGCCATCGTCAAAGACCACGATCGGCGTCGTGCGGCGTGGAATGCGCGTGTATGCATCCAGTTCAATCCGGCCCAGCGGCAGGTTGGCGGCAAACAGCGGATGCGCGAGCGCATGCGATGCTTCCTCGCGCACATCGAGCAAGGCGATTTCACGCCGCGCCAGCAGGTCTTCACGAATGGAATGGAACGAACGTATCGCAAGGCGAACAGGAGAGTTCATGGTGTGACAGCTTCTGCGGAAAGGCCCCAGATATTGGGCAGGGTTAAATTGGAATAGCCTGAAATGAAGTCCTTGCGGGCGCCGTCGGGCAGGTACACTGAACGCCGCACCTCGCCGATATTGGCGCCATACACATGGATGCTAATCGACACCCTATCGTCAAACGCATTGCTGACCCGGTGCACATCGCCGATGCGCGGCGACACCGCCTCGACCATGCCAGGCCCCAGGCGCAGCGCGCTGCCCTGCTCACGCAAGACGCCCTCCTGCCACGCGTAGCCTTGCGCAATTTCCGCGCCGCGCAGCATGCCGATCAAGCCCCACACGGTATGGTCATGCACCGGCGTCTGCTGACCCGGCCCCCAGACGAAACTGACTACCGAAAAACGCCGCAGCGAATCGGCATGCAGCAAGTATTGCTGGTAGCGCTGCGAATCCGGCTGCGCGTAAGCAATCGGCAGCCAGTCGTCGTGGAGAACAAGTTGCTGCAGCAATTGCGCCCCCTGCTGCAGTAACTGCGGTTCCTCCGGGCGCTGCTCCAGCAGCCCGGCCAGGGCAGTGACAAAATCGCGCAAACGTGTACGCATAACAATCCTTAGGTTTGGTGATCATGCATCGTATCAGGCTGCGATGGCGGCTACTTCGGCATCGATCGCGGCCACCTTGCGATGGATCGCCGGGATCAGTTCCCGTCCATATTCCAGCGCATCGTTGAGCGGGTCGAAGCCGCGGATCAGGAAAGGATTTACGCCCAATCGATAATACTTCGCCAGCGCGTCGGTCACCTGTTCGGGCGTACCCACCAGCGCTGCCGAATTCCAGCGCGCACCGGTCATCCACAAACGTTCGTCGAGTACGCCGCCTTGCGCCACATGATCCGTCAGCGCCAGGCCGTTGCGGACGCGCATCTCACGCATCCGCTCACGGGTTACCTGATCGAAGCCGCTGTTTTCATGGGCCTGCGCAAACTGCCGCACAGATTCCGGCTGCACCAGGTTTTCGCCTTGCGGCACGTCCACTTCGGCACTCGGCGTAGCCGTGATCATGCCTACAATCTGAACCGTCATCCCTGTCTCGCCGAATTATTGGGCAAAAGCTTTGGCGTACCACGCATCGAGAATTTTCCTGGCGTTGAAACGCTCGCTCAGAACCCCCGCCTTGAAGATGAAATCGGCGGTTTCCTGCGCATCCTTGCGGGCCCGCTCGTCAATCGGGCCGACCGTCCGGTGCGCACAGTTTTGAGTCGGTCATTGTGTTCTCCAAAAAAACTGGTGGATTGGCAAGTTATGGATTTCACGCTTCAGGATGATGCGTCACTACATATGCCAATCCTTCGGTATCACCCGGATTGCGATAGCTATGCGCTTGATCGGCGTCAAAAAAAATCGCATCGCCAGGACCCAGCAACTGGGTCTGCTCGTTGGCCCGAACTTCCAGCATGCCTTGCGACACCACCAGATTTCTGAAAGTACCCGGCAAAAGCGAATTCAGACATTCGATAGAACCGGGCTGCAAACGGATTTCGTGAAATTCGACACGCTGCTGTCGCTGGGCAGGAAGCAAACTTCTGCTGGAAAATCTGCCGTTGGCGCTCACCAGTCGCTTTGATGCATGCGCAGGCAGTAGTTCCATGCCGTTCATGGCGAAGTCGCGCAGGAAGGCTGGCACCGAAACTTGTAATGCGGAGGCGATACGGCACAAGACCCGAATCGACGGCACGCTGCGGCCAGATTCGATTTGCGCCAGCATCGCGCGGCTGACGCCAGATATGCGGGCCAGTGCATCAAGCGATAGATGGCGTAGCGAACGAAGCCGCGCCAAATTAACTGCGACCAGATGTGCAATATCGCTATCCTGGTCTCCCGACTGCAGCTCGACAAAAGTGGCGGCCTGGGCTATTGCGTGTAAATTTGTATTAGATGAAAGCTGTGACATAGGTTTGACCGGAGCGTATGCGAAACGGATATGATTCAGTCCGTTCAGCGTAGCACCGGCCATACCACAACCGGAACGAATAAAATCGCACAACAATATGCGAATAAAGATTTTGGTAAAAAGTGGAGAGATTAAGACACTGACGTCAACCGCGTTGCCGGCAATTGACCGTCAGTAATTGACGCACTAATGCGGAGCCGAATTGCGCCCACTTTTGATACGGCGCACGGAGGAAACCAGTGCATCGACATCCGCACAATTATTGTAAAACGCCAGCGACGGCCGCACGCTGCTTTCCACCCCGAAGCGACGCAGAATCGGTTGCGCGCAATGGTGACCAGAACGCACCGCGATTCCATCACGACTTAATGCCGCGCCGACTTCCTCAGTCTTGAAGCCCTCCAGCACGAACGACAGTACGCTGGCCTTGTCGGGCGCAGTGCCGATCAGCCGCAATCCAGGAATGGTTTTAAGCAGACCCGTGGCATACAGCAGCAACTGATGTTCATACTGGTTGATGGCGTCGATGCCGATACAGTTGACATAATCGATCGCAGCGCCAAGGCCCACGGCATCGGCGATATTGCCGGTGCCTGCCTCAAAACGTCCGGGTGCCTGGTGATACTGGGTATGTTCAAAGGTCACATCCTTGATCATATTGCCGCCCCCCTGCCACGGCTGCGTCTCATTGAGCAACGCTTCCTTGCCATACAACACGCCAATGCCGGTCGGCCCGAATACCTTGTGGCCCGAGAATGCGTACCAATCGCAATCCAGATATTGCACATCGGCACGCAGATGCGATACCGCCTGCGCACCATCGACCAACACTTTGGCACCGACGTCATGCGCCATATCGATAATTTTCTTGGCCGGCGTGATGGTGCCGAGAGCATTGGAGACTTGGGTAAACGACACCAGCCTGGTCTTCGGACTTAATAGCTTCGCATATTCATCCAGCACTATCTGGCCATTATCATCGACCGGAATCACTTTTAACTTCGCGCCTTTTTCCGCGCACAACTGCTGCCACGGCACGATATTGGCGTGATGTTCAAGCCAACTAATGATGATCTCATCGTCCTTGCCAAGGTACTGGCGGCCCCAGCTTTGGGCAACAAGGTTAATGGCTTCGGTAGCGCCGCGCACGAATACAATTTCATTCGCTGAAGCGGCGTTAAGAAAGCCGCGCACTTTCTCGCGCGCACCTTCATATGCATCGGTGGCGCGTGCGGCCAATTCATGCGCTGCACGATGAATGTTGGAGTTTTCGTGCTGGTAAAAATATTTCAAGCGTTCAATTACGCAATTCGGCTTTTGCGTGGTTGCGGCATTATCCAACCACACCAGTTGCCGGCCATTGACCCGCTCTTGCAGGATCGGAAAATCGCGTCGCACCAAGTTGATGTCGAACGCAGCCGCGCCGGTACCGGACTGCAAGCCAGATGCCGGCCAACCAGGAACTTGCACTCCCGGCTGGCGCAAGAAGTAGAACGGCGCATTGCCGCTACGTTGCGGTGCTGCTGACATGCCAAACTGGCTTGGCGTGAGTAACGCCAGCAATTCCGAATCGCTCGGCAAACCAAAACCCGCCGGAGCGGCGCCAACCTTGAGAAAATCGGACCCGTGCGAACTTGGCACTACTGCTAATGGGTTCGGTACCGGCGACGGGAAACCTGAAAATTTCGACTGTACAACCGAAGACACAGCTTGCTCCGCCACGCGTTCCGGCTCCAAAAAATAAAATAATGCAGCGCCTGCCGTCAGTGGTGCAGTTTGTTGCAGCGCTGCGCGGGGCGCGATTCGTTCCTGCAATTGCGCTTCAGTCGGCAAACCAAAACCCTGCGGCGCGGCTTCGCTCAAAGGCAAGCCAGATCCGAAAGATTCAGGCACGGCCAGAGTTGCCGATATCGGCGCATCAGGCGCTCCGGCAGGAAATCCACCGGGCAACAATCCCACCGGAGCTTGCACCCCCGGCAGAGCGGCGCTCGGCAGCTCCCCGGATGCCGACGACGGCAGCGCTGAAAACAACTGGTTTACCATGCGTGTCAGTATGTCGACATCCGGCAAGCCTGCGTCTGAAAGCTCACTTGTATGCATGGTATTTGTCCACTTCGACGTCTTCCAGAACTGCGATCGCATCTTCTGTCAGCACCGCCAGCGAGCAATACAGTGAAACCAGATAGGAAGCTATAGCCTTCTGATTAATGCCCATGAAGCGTACCGCCAGCCCTGGGCTACTCTCGCCGCCCGGCAGATTCGGCTGAAAAAGCCCGACCACACCTTGACGACTTTCACCGGTGCGAATCAACAGAATATTGGTTTTTCCGCCCACGATATCGAGCTTGTCGCATGGGAACAAAGGCAGGCCGCGCCATGTCAGGAACTGAGAGCCGAACAAAGATACGGTAGGAGGCGGCACACCGCGACGGGTGCATTCGCGCCCAAACGCAGCAATCGCCAGCGGATGCGCCAAAAAGAAGCCAGGCTCTTTCCAGACCTTGGCAATCAAATCATCCAAGTCATCAGGCGTGGGAGCACCGGTGCGCGCTTTGATGCGCTGCCCTGGAACAGCACTATGCAGCAGGCCATATTCCTTATTATTGATCAACTCGCTTTCCTGGCGCTCCTTGATGATTTCGATCGTCAACCGCAATTGCTCGGCGATCTGGTTATACGGATTGCTGTACAAATCCGAAATGCGAGTGTGCACCTCGACCACGGCATTAACTGCACTAAGCAGGTATTCGCGTGGATTTTCGACGTAATCAACGAAAGTTCCCGGCAACACGCGTTCGTCGCGCTCGGAGCAATCGACGGTTACGCTGGAAGCATCCTTCACCCGATTCACGCGATAGATACCGGCTTCAAGC
Source organism: Glaciimonas sp. (assembly GCA_012927585.1). Classification (GTDB taxonomy): domain Bacteria; phylum Pseudomonadota; class Gammaproteobacteria; order Burkholderiales; family Burkholderiaceae_D; genus AVCC01. The sequence continues at coordinate 18,802 of JABBOY010000031.1, read as the reverse complement.
GGAACCCAATGCAGCAGATGGGTCAACCAGCGCGGGGTGATGCGCGACATCTGCGGCACTGTTCTGGTGGCAATGGCGAGCCCACGCGCTCCGGCATCGGTAAGTGCTGTTTGCTGTCCAATTGATTGTGGCATTTAATGCTCCTGTTGAATATTTAACACGGTTGAATAATTGTTTTGTAATTATTGGTTATTGCGCATTTGCGCCTGCGATATGTTGCTTCCAGAGAGCACGCTTTGCGTCAGCCAGACATTGCCGCCGATGGTTGATCCGCGCCCGATGGTGACACGTCCCAGCACCGTGGCCCCGGCATAAATCACGACATCATCTTCCACGATTGGATGGCGCGCATTGCCTTTGATGAGAACACCGTTTTCGTCCGTTGGAAAGCGCTTGGCACCCAAGGTGACCGCTTGATACAGCCGTACATGCTGGCCGATGATGGCAGTTTCGCCGATCACCACACCGGTGCCGTGATCGATGAAAAAACTGCCGCCGATTTCAGCTCCTGGATGAATGTCGATCCCGGTCAGCGAGTGCGCAATATCTGAGATCATCCGTGCCAGGAAAGGTGTTCCCAATAGGTAGAGTGCGTGTGCCAGCCGATAATAAATAATCGCTATCGTGCCGGGATAACACAGCAGCACTTCCGCCACGCTGGTGGCAGCCGGATCGCCATGAAACGCCGCCTGCAAATCGCTGACCAGCAACCCTCGAATCAGAGGCAATTCTGCAATAAATTCACGCGTAATCCTGATCGCCTCCTGATGCAGATCCGTGTCGCTTTTATCGTCTTGATCGGTCGCGAACAACAAGCCACGTCGCACCTGTTCTATCAACAGATTCAAGGTCGTATTGAGCGTGTTGCCGACGAAATAGTCAATGGTTTCATCGCTCAGATTCGAATGGCCATAATGCGTCGGGAAAAGTACTGCGGACAAGCCATTCAAGATGTTAATCAGCGCTCCTCTTGAGGGCAATTCACGGATATTCCCCTGGTGCCGGATCTTGTGCGTCACTTCTCTCGAGTTCCGAAGTCCCTCAATGACGGCATCAATATTCCAGTGAGACTGCGCAATTTTGATTTGATGAAAGACTTTAGTATTCATGGGTGGTGACCGGTTCAGATTGTGGCCTCTACATGCATCGGTGGATGGTTCCGAAGCACGCAATTCATGCCTACCAATTACAGAAAATCTTTTAGCGGAATCTGAAAGTATTCTTATCTAAATACTGTATTTGTTTGCCTTTAATTAATTATATTGACCTCGGAAAATAAACGCAAGTTATTGATTTAAAATGATTTATTCTAATATAACAGAGGAATCGGCGCTATATTGGAAATCCAGTTGGCTCCCACGAATATCTCTCAGGATTATGCAAAAATATGCAATCAGCTCCTGCATGGCGGCATTGCCTTTCTGCCAGCGCCAAGTCCATATTCACCGTTTGATAAATTGAAATCGCTACTACTTTGGTAGTCGACTCCGGCGGATTGCGCATCCTGATTAAATCGCATGCGCGGCATGCAGGCTATTCAGAATCGTCGACTTCAGTGGCGCCAGCGCAGCATCAGTGCGCTCTCGCGGCTGCGGCAGAGCAACGATAAACTCAGCGCGCAACGGACCGGCGACTGTATCGAGCAGGATAATGCGGTCGCTCAGGTAAAGCGCTTCGTCGATATCGTGCGTCACCAGCAACACCGTCAGCGCATGCTGGCGCGCCACGCGTATAAGCAAGTCCTGTAGTTTCATGCGCGTAAATGCATCGACCGCTGAAAATGGTTCGTCTAGCAGCAGCACGCGCGGGCGCGTGAACAAGCCACGCGCAATCGCCACCCGCTGCGCTTGACCGCCGGATAACTGCTTCGGCAGCGCGTCCGCGTACCCGCTCAGTCCTACTTCATCAAGCAAGGTCGCAACCAGCGGATGCCTGGGTCCGTCCGTGCCAAGCTCGAAGGCGATGTTTTGCGCCACTGTCAGCCATGGAAACAGGCGTGGTTCCTGAAATATGAAGCCGATATCGCGGCTCACGCCACTGAGCAACTCGCCATCAAGACGCACCGTGCCGCGAAATGCGCGATCAAGACCGGCCACGATAGACAGCAGACTGCTTTTGCCACAACCACTGGCGCCGATCAGGCTCACGATCTCGCCTGGCTTCAATTTCAACTGCACATTGCGTAGCACCTGGCGCTCACCGTAACGTTTTTCATTGATTGCGATGTCTAATAACTCACTCATCACTAGCCTTACGCGACACTGGCGTAACTATCGCGCCATGCCAATAAATGCTTTTCGAGACTTGACACAAGGCTGTCGCTGACTTTGCCGAGCACCGCCAGCAGGGCAATGACAGCCAGCACGATGTCGGCGCGGCTGGTTTCGCGGCCGTCGGACAACAGATAACCGAGGCCCTGACTGGCCGCGATCAACTCTGCTGCGACCATGAACATCCAGGCCAGACTCAGGCCGTTACGCAAGCCTGTCAGTATCGCCGGCAGTGCCGCCGGCAGCAAGACACGGCGCGCCAACGCGCTGCGGCTCAGACGATAAAGCTGCGCGACTTCGATCAATTTGCGGTCCACATCACGAATGCCGGACACTACCCCCATATACACAGGGAAGAAAGCACCGATGGCGATCAACACCAATTTTGGCGCTTCATCGATTCCCAGCCACAACAGCAATAACGGCACCCAGGCCAGTGACGGAATCGCGCGCAGCGCCTGAAAGCTAGGATCGAGCAAGGCCTCGGTACGGCGATTCAGGCCGACCGCCACTCCCAATAAAATGGCCAGCGTAACCCCGGCCATGAAACCGGTGGCAACCCGGGCCACACTGGCCGCAACATGGCTAGCCAATCCGTTCTGCGCCAGATACGCAATGGTGCCCGCGATCTCGCTTGGTGCCGGCAATAAATTAGCCGGCACCAGTCCTGAGCGCACGCCGATTTCAGCGGCGAGCAAGGCGGCGCTTGGCAATAACAGACCGAGCAATACTCGCGGCACCAATTTGTCGGCCTCCCGAGGGCTCGTCGCAAGCGCAGTGTCAAGTTCGATTGATGAGGTCGTCATAGCTGCCTTTCCTTTAGGTACGCACAATCAATGGCTGCGCAAAACGTGTGTCAATCAGATCGAGAATCACGCGATTCAGGTCGGTGCCCGGCTTCACCAGTGTCTCCTCCTGCAGGATGGGGGCGGCGGCTTGCAGGGCTTTGACATGTTCTATTGACGGTTGTGGGTTGCTGAAATCGCTACGCAGTTTGATTTGCAATAGCGCCACCGGCAAAGTGACCTTGGCTTCTTCAGACAGTATCTTGGCCGCTTCAGTCGGATTGGCGATAACCCAGACGCGAGCACGTTCGTAAGCACGGATCACACGCGCCAGCTCGGCTGGGCGATTGGCGAGGAACTCTTCGCGCACATTCAAAAAACCGTAGGTGTTGAATGCGACATTACGGTAAATCAGGCGCGAGCCGCCGGCCAGTTCGCTCGCTGCCATATGCGGATCGAGTCCGGCCCACGCATCGACCCTGCCTTGTTCCAGCGCGGCGCGGCCATCGGCGTGTTGCAGGCCGACATGCTCTATATCGCCGCGTTTCAGACCCACCGTATTCAATGAACGGAGCAGGAACAAATAGGGGTCGGTGCCCTTGGTTGCGGCAACTTTCTTGCCCTTCAGATCGGCCAGTTTGCGGATCGGGGAATCCTTGCGCACCACCAGCGCGGTCCACTCCGGGCGCGAAAAAATATACGGCGTCTTGATCGGATTGCCGTTGGCCTTGGCCAATAGCGCTGCCAGCCCGGCACTCGATCCGATGTCGATACTGTTTGCGTTCAGGTATTCCAGGGCGCGGTTGCTGCCGGCGCTAAGAACCCACTTGATATTGGTGCCGTCGCTTTTGAATTCCTGCTCCAGCCAGCCGAACCGGCGCAATACCAGGCTGGTCGGCGAGTAATAAGCGTAATCGAGGCGGAGTTCCTTGAGGGGAGACGCGGCATTCGCCAGTTTCGGCAAGATGGCAAGAGCGGCGCTGCCGGCAGCCAATTGCAACAGAATTCTACGTTTCATATATTCCTTGTATTGTGTGGCGAAGTGTCATGCAGCAGTTTGCAAGGGTGATTCAATCCGCACTTGCCGCCCGACATGCTGTGGATGCAAGTGCGGACCTGCACCGAACAGCTTGTTGCGCAATGTGCCATCGGCATACTCGGTGTTGTAACGCCCGCGCCGCTGTAGTTCAGGCACGATGAACTCGACCACATCTCGCATCGTTTCGTGGGCAATCGCGAAAGCGAGGTTGAAGCCGTCGATACCGGTCTCGTCCATCCATGCTTCGAGCTGGTCCGCCACTTGTTTCGCATCGCCGATCAGGACCGGGCCGCGACCGCCAATGCCAATAAATTCCGCTGCTTCGCGCACTGTCCATGTGCGCGCCGGGTCGGCTGCGCTAAACGAGGCCAGCGCCGAACGACCGGCGTCGGATTCGATGTAGTCGATGGTGGCGTCGAGTGGAAAGCGGCTGAAATCGACGCCGGTCCAGCCCGACAACAAGACCAATGCCGCATCGATATCGATATATTGACGATAATCCGCATACTTGGCCTGCGCCTCGGCTTCGGTGGCACCTGTGATGATCAGAGCCTGCGCGTAGATCCGCAGCTGATCAGGGTTCCGTCCTGCAGCACCGGCAGCGGCGCGCGTGTCGTCGACATAACGCTTAACCACTATTTTGCTTGGCCCGCTGACAAAAGTGCATTCAGCATGACGCGCTGCAAATGCGGTGCCGCGCGGCGAAGTGCCGGCCTGATACAGCAGCGGCGTGCGCTGCGGCGACGGCTCGCATAAATGAATGCCGGGCACGTCGTAATATTTCCCATGATGGTTGATCGGATGCACCCGCGCCGGGTCGGTGTAAATGCCGCGTTTTTTGTCATTAATAACGGCGTCATCGTCCCAACTTTTTTCCAACAGCTTATAGACCACTTCCAGATATTCGTCGGCCAATTCGTAACGATCATCGTGGCCGAGTTGCTGCTTCAAGCCGATATTGCGGGCGGCGCTATCAAGATAACCGGTAACGATATTCCAGCCGACGCGCCCGCCGCTCAAATGATCGAGCGTAGAAATACGGCGTGCAAACGTATAAGGATGTTCGTAAGTGATGGCACTGGTGACGCCAAAACCAAGGTGTTTGGTCACATGCGCCATCAACGGCACCAATGCCAGAGGATCGTTCATCGGCACTTGCACGCCGTGGCGCAAAGCGGCATCGGCGCTGCCCTGGTAGACGTCGTACACACCCAATACATCGGCCAGGAAAATTGCATCGAAGCATCCGGCTTCCAGCAAGCGCGCCAGTTCGACCCAATATTCCGGGTCGGTGTACCGGTGGCTGTTATCGCGTGGGTGCGTCCATAAACCTGGAGACTGGTGGCCCACCGTATTCATTTGAAACGCGTTGAAATGGATTGTTTTTTTCATGGCGAATACGTGTCAATTATTTGCTCAAGCTTTGCAAGGCTTGTTGGTAATTAGGCTTGGAAAAACCGGCGAAGTACTTGTTGGTCACCGCCAGAAATTCACGCGAGCGATAAGCCGCTTCCAGATCTTTCACCCAAGGTTTACCCTTGTCTGCAGTGCGCACCGCAACCAGATTCTGATAGTTCGGCGAGATTTTTTCAGCGGCGAGTGCTTCGGTCAGTTTCAGGCCGGAAGCGAGCGCGAAATTACCGTTGATGAAAGAGTAATCGGTATCTTCCAGTGAACGTGGCAGTTGCGCCGCTTCCAACTGGATCAGTTTGATTTTTTTGATATTGTCGGCTACGTCTTTTTCCGATACGCGGATTGGGTCGTAATTGGCGCGCAGCTTGATCCAGCCCAGTTGCTCCAGCAATACCAAAGCACGAGCCTGATTGGTCGGGTCATTCGGCAATGCTACGGTTGTTCCCTCCGTCACTTCCGTCAGTTTTTTGTGCTTTTTGCTGTAGATCGCAATCGGCGCCGTCGGCACTTTAATCAGTTCGCTCAAGGCCAGCTTATTTTCGGTAGAGAACTTGGTCAGGTAAATAATGTGTTGGAATGCGTTGGCGTCCAGAGAGCCTTCGGCCAACGCAAAATTCGGCTGGATGTAATCGTTGAATTCGACCACTTTGACTTTGTAGCCTTTTTTCTCAAGAATCGGCTTGATGCCTAATTTGATCTGATCGGCATAAGGGCCGGCACTGGTACCGATCACCAATTCTTTTGGGTCTTTGGCAAAGGCTAGTGTCGATGCAAGAGCCAGGCTCAATGCGCTGAGAAGTAACGTGCGGCGGTTGGTAATCATGATGTCCTTAATAGTTGAGAAATACGGTGCTTCAGCGTTTGTCGAGACGTTTGGCGATGCGGGTACCGCTAAATTGGATCAACTGCACCAGCGCGATCAACATAGCCACGGTTACAACCATGATGTCGGTCTGAAAACGGTAATAGCCGTAACGGATGGCGATGTCGCCAATGCCACCGCCACCGACCACGCCGGCCATCGCCGAATACGACAAGAAGCTGATCGACAGCACTGTCAGTGCGAGCACCAGGCCGGAGCGTGCTTCCACCAGCAACACGCGCACTACGATTTGCAATTCGGAAGCGCCCATCGCATGTGCCGCTTCGATCACGCCGCGCGGCACTTCACGCAGATTTTGCTCGACTAGCCGTGCAAAGTAGGGAATCGCCGCGAACGATAAAGGCACCGCGGCTGCCAGCGGCCCGATGGAAGTACCGGCGATGATCCGAGTGAACGGCACCAGCGCAACCAGCAAGATAATGAAAGGAAAGGAACGCACCGTATTAACGAACCAGCCAAGCACCAAGGCCACCGGCCGGTTTTGCAGCGACTGTCCGCCCTCTACCAGAAACAGAAAAATTCCCAGTGGGCCGCCGATCAGCACCGCAGCCAATAAGCCAATCGCCAGCATGGTCAGAGTCTGGCCCAACGCGACCCCGATTTCTGGCAGCAGGCTGATGATATTTTCAAGCATGTTCAACTCCTTTCCAGGCAGTCGCGGCAAATGCTTCGGTACCGTAATAAGCTAATTCCCGTCCCAGCGACGTTTTGCGCACAACGCTGGTATCCGTCAGCGCGAACTGCTCGGCGATAACGCCATCCTCAATGACGGCGACTTGATTGCAGATCGTGCCCAGCACCGACAACTCATGGCTGACGATCACGATCGTGACACCAAGGCGTTGATTAATGTCGCGTAAAGTATCAAGCAGCGCGCGGGTAGTGTCCGCGTCGAGGGCAGAGGTCGGCTCGTCGCACAGCAGCACCGCAGGGCGACTGGCCAGCGCGCGGGCAATGGCTACGCGTTGTTTTTGGCCGCCCGACAATTGCGCCGGATAGCTATCGAACTTGTCGCTCAATTCCACCAGCGCCAGACACTCATGCACCCGCGCTGTAATGTGCTGCAAGTTCATGCCGCCATGAATTTTCAAAGGGAAGGCAACGTTCTCAAACACGCTGGCGTTTTGCAGCAAATTGAATTGTTGGAAAATCATGCCGATGTTTTGCCGGGCATCGCGCAACTGGCGTTTGTTGAGCTGCGTCAGCTCGCGCCCGGCGACGGTAATCGTACCTTGGTCGGGCCGCTCCAGCAGATTAATCAGGCGCAGCAAAGTCGATTTGCCCGCGCCACTTTTGCCGATCAAACCGAAGATGTCGCCTTCATGCACTTTTAACGTGACGTTTTTAACCGCGTCAAACTGCCTGCCACGCGGCAGCGCGAAAGACTTGCTGGCCGCATCGACGTGGATCACAGGTGCGCGTTGCAATGTCGTCATGGTTGGCTCCGCATCACGAATACGCGGTGGGTTCAGGCAACGTGCCTTCGAGCGCATAGCGGCCCAAATCGCGCAATTTGTAATCGATTGGGTCGTGCAGCGTATGCACCCGCACGTTGCGCCAAAAGCGGTCGTAGCCATACCGCGCCGAGGTCGAGCGCGCACCGGTCAACTCGAACATCTGGCTACTCACTTCGATGCCCGCGCGATGCGCCAGGCATTTAGCTTCCGCCACGGCCACCGCCACTTCGCCGCGGTCGCGCGCGGTGATCAGCGCGCCTTTGCGGAATACCTTTTCCAGTGCGATGGCAGCGTGGTCGGCCAGCACGATGGCAGGGCGCAGCAACAACCACAGCTCGCCGTACCGATGCTGGATAAACGGGTCATCCGTTGCCGCTGTCACGCCGGACGCAAACCACGGTTTGGATTGGTCTTTGGTATAGCGGCGCGCCGCTTCAAAAGCACCCAATCCGATGCCAATGTAGAGATTAGCCATGATCAATTGCGCCACCTGCGAACGCAACGTCGCCTGCGGCGTGGCAACCTGCGCCGGCGTCTGCAACACCCATTCGTTGGGCAAATGCACATGCGTGAAATGCACGTTGCCGCTGTCGGTCTGGCGCTGGCCGAATCCGTCCCAATCCGGCTGCACTACAATGCCGTCCAGCACGGTCGGCAGCACAGCGATCAGCGCGCTTTGGGAAGCTTCGTCCCAGGCCGAAATCGTCAACCAGTCGGAACCGACCGAGCCGGACGAGAAACTCTTTATGCCGTCGATGGTGAAGCCGTCGGCATTAGCGGTAGCAATCACACGCCTGTCGAGCGGATTCAAGGCGTTGCCCCAAAACAGACGTTTTTCGACGGTATCCGTCAGCAAACGGCGTTGTTGCTGCGCACTGCCGTACAGCTCGATACCGGCCAGTTGCAAGTGATGGAAGGCGAATACATGGGCCAACGCGCTGTCGGCTTGCGCCAGGATGCGAATGACGTGATAAACCGTTGGCCAATCCGCGCCCTGCCCGCCGAATTCGGTCGGGATCGACAGGGTCAGCAAGCCGGATTCACGTATCCATTCACGCTCAATGGCGGCGTGCCCACCGGCTTGATCGCGGGCGACGGCCGTCTCGGAAAAACGCTGCGCAAGAATGCTGGCAATAGTGAGCGGTTTGATTTCCAGAGGGTCTGATTGCTGGTCTTGTTGCGACCGGATAAGTGCTGGAGACATGACGGAGCTTGGCCTTTAAAAACGTGTAGACGGGCCAATATTGCATCGCCAGCGGCATTTCGTACACGAAGATATTCGGCTTTAGTTATGCGGAATATTTCTATCCCTGGCGTTGTACCTTCGCATGCAGAAAAAAATATAAAAACGCCAAACAATACGTTTTCATTTCTGAAAAATGGCTTTATCCAATAACAAACCGGCGAAGCGCATTCTCGCAGCGATTGTTGTCGATCGGCAGATCGCCGGGTTCGGTGTAGCGTGGAAGGCCACTCCAATATTTTTGCATATAAGCCAATACCGTCCCGAGCGCGCTCTTCGGCGCAACGCCGGGCGGCGTCTTTTCCACCCAGGCCTGCAGCCAGCGCCGGCACACCGTGCCGGTCAAGGACGTATTCAAAACACGCTAGCGGCAGAGCATCGACGAATTTGACCATCAACAGCATGGCGAGGAAATCGGCGCTAACCTTGCTTTTTGTTAGTGGCTGTGGCGGCAAGGCTACAGTGATGAGTGCCGCCGTAGCACCTGCCGGGTTTGTTGGTTTAGAGACGTGTCAGGCGTAAGCACTGGGCGCGGCACCGGGCTTGATGCCTTCGGTCGCCAATACATCGGCATAAAAACGCTGGGCCACTTCCGGGTGCGAGCGTAGTCGGCCTTTGAGCAGGTTGCGTCCGGTGTGGGCGATCAGCGGGTTCTGCGGGTCGCGGTCAATACCGCGCGCCTGCGCGGCTTGCTCGGCTGGCAACATCAGTTCGGACAACTCGGCATCCAGCCTGGGGCTCAGGAAAAACGCGACGGACAGGCGATCCTGACTTTGGGGTGGGCTGACCACCTGGTGGATATTGGCGCGCAAGTAACCATTAGACAAAACCTCCAGCACCTCGCCCAGGTTGATGATCAAGGTGCCGGGGATCGGCGGCGCGTCAATCCAGCGACCGGCACCCGGGGCAATACCGGAGCCCTCACGTTCCCACACCTGCAAACCGGCTTGCGTGTCTTGCAGCAGCAAGGTCAGGCAGCCTGAGTCCTTGTGCGGCCCGACACCCTGGCGCGACTCGCCGCTGGCGCGGCCAGCGTAGTGGATAATCTTTAGATGCTGCACCGGTGTGCCCGCAAAGGCACTGTCAAACCGGTCTTCCGTCTGACCCAGTGCCAAGGCCAAAGCGCGCAACAGTTGGCGCGCCGCTTCGGTCAAGGTATCTTGCCAATCCAGCAAAGCGGGTTTGATATGTGGCAATGAGCTTGGCCACTGGTTGGGGCCTTGCATCCGGGTCCAGGCCGGACTGCTTGGGCCTTGCGCGATGGGCGCGCGTTCTGCACCAATGTCGAGTTGCTCGCGCCAGTCGCGCTCACCGCGAGTGAACTCGTCGCCCGCAGCGGTATAGCCGCGAAAGTGTGGTGAGTTGGCCATATGAATGGCCTGCTTTTGTTCGGGCGACAAGGCAAAAAAGTCACGCGAGACTTGCAACACCGCGTCAATTTGCGTCTGGCTGGCACCATAACCGCGCAGGTAGAAAAATCCGACGTGGTAGGCGATGTCGCGCAAACGACTGACAAAGGCCGTGCGCTGCTCAGGGTTACCTGATGTAAAGTTACTCAGGTCAAGAATGGGCAACGCATGATCAACCGGGGTGGCTGCGGCGCTGGCAGCAGGTGTGCGTGGTACGTGCAAAGTGGCAGTAGGCATGACTCGGTTCTCCTTATAAAAAAATAAATTCACGCACCGGCAAACGGCGAGCGAATGTCTGACAAAAATTGCTGCGCCCGTGGATGCTGGGGTGTGTTGAAAAACTCGTGTGGCGCGCCGCGCTCCAGCACCTGGCCCGCGTCCATGAACAGCACCCGGTCGGCCACGTCGCGGGCAAAGCCCATCTCATGGGTGACCACCACCATGGTCATGCCGTCACGGGCCAGCGCTTTCATCACCGTGAGCACTTCGCCCACCATCTCGGGGTCCAGAGCACTGGTAGGTTCGTCAAACAGCATCAGCGGCGGCTCCATAGCCAAGGCACGCGCAATCGCCACGCGCTGCTGCTGTCCACCCGAAAGTTCGGTGGCGTAAGCATGGGCTTTGTGCGCCAGCCCTACCCGATCCAGCAGGGCAATCGCCTGTTCGCGTGCTTGTGAGCGGCTCAGCCCGCGCAGATGAATCGGGGCCAGCGTGCAGTTTTCCAGCGCGGTCAAATGCGGAAACAAGTTGAACTGCTGAAAGACGAAACCGATGCGCGAGCGAAAGGCATTCACGTCCAGGCCGTGCGCATGAATGTCCTGCCCGTCAATGGCGATGCGGCCGCTGTGAATGGGCTCCAGCCGGTTGAGCGTGCGAATCATGGTGGACTTGCCTGAACCTGAGGGCCCGCACACCACCACCACATCGCCCTTGTTGACAGATTCGCTCAAATCCACTAGCGCCTGATAGTCGCCAAACCATTTGTTAACGTTTTCAAACTTGATCATGCGGGCATCCGGGCAGCAGAAGGAAAAGTGTCGCGCTGTGACAAACGGCGTTCCAGCGCATAGGCCAGCCGCGACAACCCAAAACAGAGAAGAAAATAGGTCAAACCCAGCGTGAGGTAAATTTGGGACGGCAGGATAAAGACCGCCGTGTTGATCTGCGTAGCAATCAAGGACACCTCGGCCAGGCCAATGATGTAACCCAGCGAGGTTTCCTTGATGGTAGAGACAAACTGGTTCACCAGCGAGGGCAGCATGTGACGCAGCGCCTGCGGCAGCACCACCAGCCGCATCGCGCCGAAGTAACTCAAGCCGAGCGAGCGTGCCGCCTCACACTGGCCTTTGGGCAAACCCTGAATGCCCGCCCGCACGATTTCGGCCAGGTAAACCGCATCAAACACCACAAGAGCGATGAGCATGGTGGCGAACTGATCGGTCTTGATACCGGTGATGTTGGGCAGAAAGAAATAGGCCCAAAACACCACCATCAACAGCGGTATGCCACGCACCACATACACCAGCCCGGTCACCGGCCAACGCACCCAGAGCCAAAGGCTGACCCGCCCCAGACCCAGCAGCAGGCCCAGCGGCAACGCCAGCAGCAAACCCAGCGAGGCCAGCACCAGGGTCAACGCCAGGCCGCCCAACGGCCCCACAGGGTAGCGACCCAGCAAAAAATAGAGCCAGTAGGTATCAACAACTTCAAGAAAACTCATGTGCAGGTTCCTGCATTCAATGCGCGGTTCATCACACAGCCCGCGGCGGGTAACGGTGCTGATAGCCAACCGCCAGAGCTGTGATCAGCAGTGACACCATGAGGTAGCTCAGCGTGGCAAACACAAAGACCTCGAAACTGCGAAAGGTTTCAGCCTCAACCTTGCTGGCCTGGTACATCAACTCGGCGGTGCCAATCACGGTGGCAATGCTGGTGTTTTGCCAGAGGTTCAGGGTTTGCGAAATCAGTGGCGGCACCGTCACGCGCAAGGCCTGCGGCAACACCACCAGCCGCATGGTGGACAGAAAACCAAAGCCCAGGGCACACCCGGCTTCAAACTGCACCTGCGGGATGGCGCGAATGCCGCTGCGCACGTCTTCCGACATGTAGGCCGCGGTGTAGAGTGTGAGCGCCAGCACGGCGGCAATGGCTTCATAGTTGTGGGCGTAAAGCCATTCGCGCACCGGTTCAGGCAACAGTTCAGGCGCGCCAAAATACCAAAACAGCATATGCGCCAGCAGCGGCACGTTACGGATGACCTCGACAAAACTCCAGGCCGCAGCGCGCAGTACACGCAGGCCTGACAAGCGCATCAGCGCCACCAGCACCGCCAATGGCACGGCCAGCAGCAGCGTCACCCCCAGCAACTGCAAAGACAGCCGCAGGCCAGCCACCAGCATGTCGTGGTAGCGGCCTGAAGCCAGCAGGGAAATATCAAACAAAGGCATGGGTAAATTCAGCAAGAAAAGGCCCCATCAGCGATGCCGCGCGCAGGGGCTGACAAGCTGATGGGAGGCGCGTGGGATCAGACTTCGACCTTGTCGGAGTCGATCTTGAAGTTACGCTTGAGGAACAGCTTGAGCTTGGACTGCGGGCCGTACCATTTCAAGAACACCTTGTCGGCATCACCGGACTTTTCCAGGCTGCGCAGCGAGTTGTCCACAGCCAGTTTGACGGCGGACTCACCCTTTTTGATGCCAAAGGCCAATGGCTCCACGCTCAGGTTTTGCGGCAAGATTTTATAATCTTTGCTGGCAGAGCCCAGCTTGGCAAAGTCGGCCAGCAGGCCGGCTTCGTCATTGACGTAGGCCACGCCCTTGCCTTGTTGCAGCGCCTGGAAGGCTTGCTGGGTGGACTCGAAAGTCACGATTTCGGCGCTGGGCACCAAGCGCAGCAAGTTCGGGCCTTGCGTGCCACCCTTGACGGTCAGCGCTTTTTTACCCGCCAGCTCTGCCACGTTGTTGACACCGCTGCTCTTCTTGACCAGCACTTTGGAGCCGGTCACAAAATGAGTCAAAGCAAAATCCACTTGTGCTTCACGCTCTTTGTTATGGGTAAGTGATGCCGCCAGAATATCCACATGGCCTTGTTGCAATTCAGGAATGCGCGCTGCCACAGCGAGCTGTTTGAACACCGGCTTGACACCCAGTTGCTTGGCCACCGCTTTGGCCAGATCGATTTCATAGCCGACAAATTCGCGGGTCTTGGGATCCACAAAGCTGTTGGGCTCGTCTATGCCCAGCACACCAAAAACGATCTCGCCCTTTTTCTTGATGTCGGACAGTTGGTCGGCCTGGGCGGTCACGCTGGCGAAGGCGATCAGCGAGGCGAGCAAGGTGGGAAGAAGGGAAGGTATGCGCATAAAAAGTAGCTCCAGATAGAAAGTTGAAAAGTTTCGCCATGCTGCACCCAGCACAAACTTTCGTCAGTGCAACAGACTTCGAATGCCGAGTTTAGTTACTGGCGATGCAAAGCGGAACGAATGATTTCGCATAAGCTATTTCAAAAAAATTCTTTCAAGATCAGGCGTGCTCAAAGAGTCGGATAGTCCCTTCCAAGGGCGGCCCGGCACACCATCCAGCACGTCAGAAAATCAAAGCCATAGGCCAGCAAGCCGATGATGATCAATACCCATCACAACAATCCGCGGGCAAGAAATGGAGGGCTTTATGCGACTTATTTTTCCATGAATCGAAGCCTTCGAGCAACCACTGGAACTGCCGCAAACTGGCTGTCCGCGTGGTATTTTGGTGTCGCTCGGCCAGGTGAATTTATTCGATTCCAGGCGCTTGCACCAAAGATAAAACCCCCTGCGGCGCCAATAGTACAGACGCTTCACGGCAGCTTGGCATTCGCATTGGATGACGTCCCTTGCTGCTTGATCGCTGCCATGTGCCCCAACCAGAATCCTGCTGCCTTGCGCATGCTCGTCCCATCCCAATGTAGATGGGCAAGAATGCGCAAGCGTTTTATCTCGGCGTTACGGCGCAAATCGAGCGACTGGAACAGATGCTGCAATCCGCACCAATTCGCCTTACGCTTCACCCGCGACTAATCAAGCGTCGTTGTCAAACGGCGGCCAGGGCTTGATCGGGATCCACCAGAAAATCTTCGATATGCAAAAACCGGCTATGCATAGCCGGTATGCTTCGTTGGTGGATTTGTATGAAAACAATAGAATGATTTCATACCAAATCTCACTGAATGGTTGTCCACTCATGCCTTCCATCCTTTCTCCTACCCTGAATTCCACCCTGGAAATCCGGGCATTCGACGCACCGCTCGGCGCGGAAGTGATCGGTCTCGACCTCTCGCAATCACTGCGTCAGGATGACTTCGCACGTATTCATAAATCGCATCTCGATTATCACCTAATAGTGTTTCGTGATCAGCGTATAACGCCTCAACAGCAAGTGGATTTCAGCCGTCGATTTGGCGCATTGCAGATCCATGTTCTAAGCCAGTTCCAGCTCCCGGGCCATTCGGAGGTGCTTATCGTCTCCAACATTAAAGAAAACGGTCAGCCGATCGGGCTTGGTGATGCTGGACATTTCTGGCATTCCGATCTTTCTTACGTAGAATTGTCCAGCCTTGGTTCAATGCTACATGCACAGGAGTTACCCACTGAAGGGGGCGACACGCTGTTTGCGAACATGCATCTGGCATGGGACACGTTGCCGCAAGAATTGAGGCACGCCGTCGAGGGCAAAAAAGCGGAGCACAGCTACATCAAACAGTACGCTGAACTGCAGAGCCGTAACTCATGGCGGCCAAATCTGACGCAGGAGCAGATCGAACAAGTAAAACCGGTTTTGCACCCCATCGTGCGCACCCATCCCGAAACGGGACGCAAGGCACTGTTTGTCAGCGAACATTTCACGACCCGCATCGCCGGTTTGCCGGACGACGAAAGCCGCGAACTGCTCGCCCAGTTGTTCGCTCATAGCGTAAAACCAGAACATGTATATCGGCACCAATGGCAGCCGCACGATCTGGTATTTTGGGATAACAGGTCGCTGATGCATGTGGCTGCCGGAACGCCTGATGAAAAGCGCCGCAAGATGTACCGCACGACGATTGAAGGCGACGCGCCGTTCTGAATTTTCAGCTGCGTCTGTTTCTGTCGCTGCCTTACCCTTGTACCCTCGCTTGCGAGGGTAAAGCATTCACGTCCCATCAATTTTTGGAAAATCAATTTATTGCAGTAATACGGAGTCTTCATGCTTTATCTTCAACGTCTGTTTAATACCCCTAGACGCAACTTTCTGTCTCTGCTACTTGGTCTAAGCATCGCCAGTGCGGGCCTGAGCGCGTCACTGCCGGCGCATGCCGAAGGCCGTCTGCACATTGCCCAACAGTTTGGCATCGTGTACCTGCTGCTCAACGTGGCACAAGACCAGAAGCTGATTGAAAAGCACGGCAAAAAAAAAGGCGTGGAGATTGATGTCGAATGGATCAAGCTCTCTGGCGGTGCATCGGTCAATGATGCCTTGCTATCTGGTTCCGTCGATGTCGCAGGTGCCGGTGTCGGTCCGCTGTTGACAATATGGAATCGTACGCATGGTAAGCAGAACGTCAAAGGGGTGGCGTCGTTAGGTAATTTCCCTTACTACCTCGTCAGCAACAATCCAAGCGTGAAGACCATTGCGGACTTCACGGATAAGGATCGGATTGCGTTGCCGGCGGTTACGGTGTCGGTGCAGGCTCGCGTGCTGCAAATGGCCGCGTCCAAGCAATGGGGCGAAAAGGAATTCAACCGCCTCGACAAGCTGACGCAAACTTTGCCGCATCCTGATGCCACTGCCGCAATCATTGCCGGCAAAACGGAGATAAACGGCCATTTCGGCAACCCGCCGTTTCAAGATCAAGAGCTTGCAGGCAATCCAAATGCGCACATCGTGTTGAATTCCTACGACGTGCTTGGCGGAGCAGGTTCGGCAACAGTGTTATATGCCACTGAAAAATTCCGTAACGATAATCCAAAAACGTATGCGGCATTTGTCGAAGCGCTAGGCGAGGCAGCAAAGTTCACGACTGCGAATCCAGAGGCGGCTGCGGACATCTACCTGCGTATAAACAAGAGCAACATCGACCGTAATCTCTTATTGAAAGTAATCAAGAATCCGCAAGTGGAATTCAAGATCACGCCGCAGAACACCTTCGGCCTTGCGCAATTTCTACACCGCATCGGCGCAATCAAAAATCAACCAAAAAGCTGGCGCGACTATTTTTTCGACGATGCTGCGACCGCGCAGGGCAGTTGATTAAACATGAGGAAACACCATGACTGTCTATCCGTTTCAAGTCATTGACCGCATGGCTGCTGCGCAAGCGTCCGCCAACAAGCCCTTACTCCAGGCAGAAGGCGTGACGCTCGAATATCGCACCACCGAGCGCACGGTGCGTGCGACCCACAGGGTAAGTTTCAATGTCTATGGCGGCGATAGATTTGTGTTACTAGGCCCCTCCGGTTGCGGTAAATCCACATTACTCAAGGCAGTGGCCGGCTTCATCGCTCCCCGCGAAGGCAGCATTCATCTCCATGGACGACCAGTGCTACAGCCAGGCCCGGACCGCATTGTCGTGTTCCAGGAGTTCGACCAACTGCCGCCCTGGAAAACGGTAAAGCAAAATGTGATGTTTCCTCTGCTCGCCAGCAAGCGCGTCGGTCGGCGTGAAGCGGAAGAGCATGCCTTGCACTGGCTACATAAAGTTGGACTGGACGGCTTCGCTGACGCCCATCCCCATACACTTTCCGGCGGCATGAAGCAGCGGGTTGCAATTGCCCGTGCGCTTGCAATGCAACCGGACATTTTGTTGATGGATGAGCCGTTTGCTGCGCTCGATGCATTAACGCGGCGCAAGATGCAGGAAGAGCTGCAGGGATTGTGGGAAGAAGTACGCTTCACGCTACTGTTCGTCACCCACTCGATAGAAGAAGCGCTGCTCGTCGGCAACCGAATCCTGCTGCTATCGCGACATCCGGGACAAGTACGCGCCGAACTCAATAGCCACCAGTTCGGACTAAATAGCGCCGGCAGTGCAGAGTTTCAGGCAGCAACCCGGCGCATACATGGGATGTTGTTCGATGATGAAGATCATGAAAAGCAGGCGTCCCCGACAACGACTGCGTTGATTTCGCAAAGACAAGGAAAATGAACTCATCATTGGTGCCACTGATTCGCCCCGAGTATGAACGCGCGATTCAGCCACTGGACACAGTTAGCGCTGATCGGGCATTACCGTGGCCCGAAAAGCTGTGGCAATTCGGCTGGCTGCGCAAAGCCGTCATTCTCCTGTTGCTTGCCGTCGTGTGGGAAGGGCTCGCGCGTTGGCAGGACAATGATTTGCTTCTGCCCTCATTCATGCAGACTGCGCAGGCACTTGCCTCAGGATTGGTCAGCGGTGAATTGGTCAAATACGTGGGCGTCTCTCTGAGCGTGCTGCTGCAGGGTTATCTTGCCGGCATAGCGGCAGCTTTCGTGCTGACCTCGTTAGCCGTCTCCACCCAATTTGGCCGCGACCTGCTGGCAACGTTAACTTCCATGTTCAACCCGCTACCCGCAATTGCGCTGTTGCCGCTTGCGCTGCTGTGGTTCGGGCTCGGTAAGGGAAGTCTTATTTTTGTACTGATTCATTCGGTCTTGTGGCCACTTGCGTTAAGCACTTACACCGGTTTTCAAGGCGTGCCTGAAACGCTGAGGATGGCTGGTCGAAATTACGGCCTCAGCGGCCTGCGCCTGGTCACATATATTCTGGTGCCGGCGGCATTGCCGTCCATCGTGTCCGGCCTGAAAATCAGCTGGGCGTTTGCATGGCGCACACTGATCGCTGCGGAACTGGTGTTTGGCACTACTTCCGGCCAGGGCGGCTTGGGCTGGTATATCTTTCAGAATCGTAATGAACTGTATACCGACAAGGTATTTGCCGGGCTGGCGATGGTGATTCTGATTGGCCTGCTGGTCGAGAACATCGTCTTCAGCACCATCGAGCGCCTGACTGTCCGGCGCTGGGGAATGCAGCGGTAACACCGTGCTGCGACAAAATCGACATTGATCTGATCAACCGGCAATACTGATATCGGGGTTCAGCTTTCTTGAACCATTGGGGCGTGCTGGAGCACACGGATTTTCGTGATGTGTCCCTGATTAAATTCTGACATAGCGTTCATGTGCTCTTATAAACAGATGTTACGCAGTGCGTATGCGACATAGGAAAAGCATTCTCTACAAAAGACACGAAAAGCACGAAAACAGCAAGCAATGTCTAAGTAGTGCAGGCCTCCGTGCCTGCATCGGTTGCAG
>JABBOY010000002.1 GCA_012927585.1 Glaciimonas sp. | reverse complement strand
CAAGCGATTGATGTGCAGGCGCAAAGCGATGCGATCACGATTCAGGCCCGCGATCAGGTCAGGGTGATGAGTGCCCATGCGCATATCGATTGGGCTGCAGCCAAGAGCATCAGCCTGAGTATGGCCGGCGGCGCCAACATCACGATTGCAGGCGGCAATATCACGGTGCAATGTCCAGGCAAGATTACGGTGCATGCGGGGTTGAAACGGTTTGAGGGGCCGGTGCGACTCGATTATCCGTTGCCTGTAATGCCAACGAGCGTGTGCAAAGCCTGCATGCTGGCTGCGCTACGCAGAGGTAGCCCATTCGTTGCGCCAAGCGCTGCCTGAGGTCATGAATATGGACGATATGAACGTTATGTACTTTGCCATCAATACCCCCTTATGCGGCATTGCCCCTGTTTATCTCGCAGGAACTTGCGGATGTGCGCAGCACGCACGTTGATGCGCCGCTGCATCTTTTTGCGCTGGTCGATGGTGCCTTTGACGAACAGTGCATTACTGCTGCGTGTGAGTGGCCGCGTATGCCCCGGCACTCGCTCTATGCGAACACGACACTACAGGAGATGGGCGCTGCCGCACCACATTTGATAACCGCTCCCACCGCAACCATCGAACAGCTCGGGTGGCTACAAAAACTGTTTGCCACCTGCGCAGGCAAGCCGATGCTCAGCATCATCGCCAGCACTCTGAGCGCAGAGGCCCTGCAACGGCACTTGCGCCCGTTTCTCATTGCACGCACACCAGACAGCATGGAATGGCCCGTGCGCTGGGGCGGTACCCGCGTACTGCCAACGCTGATAGCAACATTGACGGAGGACCAGCGCAGCCATTTGCTGTGCCCAATGTACCGTTGGTGGTCAGTGCAACGCGATGGCGCGCTCATCAGTTGGCAAGGCCCAGCGGTGCCAGAGCCGGCCACCGCAGGCTTCGACCAACTTCCCTTGAGCGACGCCGCCTTTGGCAGCCTGGTTGACGTGGCAGAGGCGGAGGCCGACGCCATACTCGCCAACCTGTACCACACCCAACCCGATGTGTTGCACCAACACAGCCCGGCCCAATGCCATGCCCGGGTGGCGCGGCATCTTGCGCTCGCCAGTGCCAACGGCATCGATGCAGCTGGCGCCCGCCAGCATTTCAGTGTACTGGCGCTCCAGTTGATTGATGGATTCTCGCAGCATCCCGCCATGGCGACTCTTTTGCAACGCACTCGCCAAGGTGCCGACTATCAGGCACAAATCGCCGTCCTTCCCAGTAGCTTTTGGGAAGAGGCCACGCCGACCGTTCCGCCAGCACAGAATCCAACGGAGCTCCCATGAAAAGAATCTTTGCGCTCGCCGCACTCTAGTTATCGCCAGCAGTGCTGGTGCGATGAAACATGCCTGAAGGACGTACCAGCGTCATCAAGGAAAAAATAGTTGAAGTCGAAAAATACGACAGGCCGGGCAGCATATACATGCACTTTTTTCCAAACGATAAGGTGCGAGTAGTCGTTTCTATTTACCCCGGCTACAGCTCAGCTCACCCCATCCTCCATTCCGGCATGCCCGCCAACACTCCATCTTCGAACTGATCCAACATGGTTACTGCATCTCTCGCCAATGCGCCATTTCCTATTGAAACTTTCCTGAAACCTTCAGCTTTGGAGCAGTACCAAACAATCCGCTACATCTACCAACTTAATATCCAAGGGAAATAAACATGAAATGGCTCGTTTATCTATGCGCACTATCCATCACCAGTTGCGCTGCGCAGCAACAGGAAGAAAGCACCACCGCAGGAGCACAGGTAGGCATTGTCAATCACACTGGTAAATACATTTACTCCGCTTCGGTTGATGGATCCGGAGGAGGGAATATGGCGCGATGGTGTAGTGGTCTAATTTACCCGGACACCTCGCTAGGTGGAAAATCCACCCACTGAGGAGTATTACATGGCAAGGCAACGCAAAAAATTCGACACCAGCCTCAAGCTGGAAGTCGTGCGCATGATCAAAGAACAGGGCCTGAGCGTTCAGCATGTCAGCCAAAGCATGGACATCGGCCAGACCGCGATTCGACGCTGGCTGACGCAATACGATGCAGAGCAAAGCGGACGATGGCAAGGCCTTTGCCAAGGGCGGACAGCCGCGCATTGTATGGGGCTTGTTGCAGGTATTAAATGCGATTCACGCGACGGTTTATGCACAGCGCCCGCTTTACGAATCAGACAAAGCTGGCCAACTCGCCCGATCCTACGACAATGAAGTCGGTCGCACACAGCAGCGCGACCCCTACAGCAACCGGACCACGGTGATGACGCATCGCGAGTGGTTTAAAACGCATATCGACAAACTCAAAGCCGCGCTGGCGATACGCCCCAAGCCCGCCGTTCCCACGCTCACCTTGTCCGTTTTCGGCTTTTCGCGTGGCGCAGCCGAGGCGGTGGCTTTCTGTCAGTTATTCTCCGATTTGCTGGAAAACGGCAAGCTTGCCGGGATTCCTGCAACCATCAATTTTCTGGGCGTGTTTGATACCGTAGCCATGGTGGGCGGCGGATACGGCCCCGGAGAACAAGGCAAGGCGCGTGGCGCACAATCGGCGCTGCTGTCGCAGATTCCTTTGCTGCACATGTTCCAGACTGCGCGTATGAAAGGTGTGCCGCTAAAACCTTTCAGCGAGCTGGACGCAACCATTCAAGATGATTTTCAAGTCGGCACCGAGCTGGCATCGGCCTGGAACGCATACACCGCAGCGCTTGGCCCGAATGGCGGATTACTCAAGCAACACATGGAACTGTATTACCGCTGGCGTGCCGCCCGTCTGCAATCGCTGGAAAGCACTGCCAGCTTCAAGGCTGCCAGCGCGCAGGAGCAGCAAGATATGGGGGATGCCAACCGCATGCTGGCGGGCGATTTGGAAGCGCTGCAGTTCAGGAGCGAGCGGTTCATGGGAGAAGGCGACGGCATGCAACATTTCCCGCAATCCGATTTGGCACGTATCAATCAGTGGCACTTCAACCGCGCTCAAAACCGCACCGAGTTAGACGATTGGGAAACATGGGCAGTTGCCATCTTCAATAAACCGATACCGCTGCCTGCGGAGGTCATGCGCTTTTTTGACGATTATGTGCATGATTCCTTTGTCGGTTTTTACATGGCGGGCCAAGTCACCGAATACGATAAACGTGTCAAGATGGCCGAGGTCATGAAAGCAAAACCCGAGAAAATCAAAGGCTTTGACAGGAGAGTGTTTGATATCACCAGCCAAACCCAGATCGCGCAAGAAAAGAAAAAAGCAGGTAAGCCGCTGAGCTCGCAGGAAGAAACACTGGTGCGCGACGCTGAAAATGGCACGCCTTATCCGCTCATGACCGACGCCGACAGCGCCGATATGCGCAGCCCGCTGATCAAAACACAAACCTCGACCCGGCGCGAAGGCGGCGGCTACATCCTGCGGCGCGGCTATTATCCGCGCAACGGCTTCATCTTCATATTCCGCGAAAGCATCCATGAGCGCGAACTGCGGCGAGTTGCCTCTACTTCCAACAAGAAGGATACAGTCGCCCTTGAGTTGGTCTGGAGTGACAATCTGCGCCAGGACATCGCGCAGGCCAGACAGAACGGTCCAGTGGAAGTGGCCATGGCGTAATGCCGTTTCACCAACAAGCCGGAAAAATCGCCATGTAACCCGCTATGGAGTAAATTTAAAAAAACAGGGAGTATATAATTATTTACCATAGCCTCCGCTAGTTTAATATGCGTAACTAAAAAATACAGATTGCAGTATATGAAAATATCAAAAATCGATCAGAATCTGAAGCCAAGTTTGAATATCATCGGTTGCGGCCACGTCGGCAGCGTTCTGGGGCGCTTGTTTGCGCAGCAAAACGTGTTCCTGGTACAGGATGTGCTGACCAGCTCAAGGGCCAGCGCCAGCGACGCGGTGGCGTTTATCGGTAGCGGCCGGGCCTGCGCCGATATAGCCGAGTTGCGAATTGCGGATGTCACGCTGCTAGGCATGCCGGACGACCGGATCACCGCGGCTTGCACGGCACTGGCAGCAGCGGGTTTGCTAAACGAAGATAGTATCGTGTTCCATTGCAGCGGCGCGCTGTCGTCGGCAGCATTATCGGCCGCCGTCGCTTGTGGTGCTGCCGTGGCAAGCGTGCATCCGGTGCGCAGTTTTGCCGATGCCGAGACAGTGGCACGGCAATTTGCCGGCACTTTTTGCGGCGTCGAGGGAGACGCTCGCGCGTTGCAGTTATTGCAGCCGGCTTTGCTGGCGATTGGCGCCCAGTTAGTGGCGCTGGATGCCGATGCCAAAACGCTGTACCACGCGGCATCCGTATTTGCCTGCAATTATCTGACGACGATTGTCGATACTGCGCTGCGGGCGTATACCGCCGCTGGCATCGCACCCGATCTGGCGCGCCAAATGGCGCAGCCGTTAATTACCGAAACCCTCGCCAATATTTTCAAGCTTGGCCCCGAACAGGCTCTGACCGGGCCGATTGCGCGCGGCGATCTGGCTACCGTAGCCCAACAGCAAGCCGCAGTCGCGGCCTGGGATAGTACGGCTGGAAGCTTGTATAAGGCACTGGCCGATGCCACTAGACAGCTGGCGCAACGGCGCAGTCCTTGAAGCGCCCGACGGCGAATTCCTAATCTCGACAGATTTTTGGCAGCACCGGATCAACGTGAGTCATGAGATTGAGCACATCATGCCGGGCCATCACGCGCTGGCGTGCATCCACTGCGATGTCGTGACCTTGCGCTACGGTCATGCCGGCATCCAGCTCCAAATGTACATCGACGATGGCCAAGTCGCCCACCCGGCGCGTGCGCAAGTCGTGCAATCCTAGGATTCCGGGAGTCTCGCGCAGCGTCTGATCGATGGCGGCAATTTCTTCTGCAGACACCGCGCGATCCATCAAGTCATGCAAGGCATTCCAGGCAAAGGTAGCGCCCATCCGTGTCACCATCAGGCCAACCACCAGTGCCGCGATCGGGTCGAGCAACGCAAAACCCAGCAGGTTGCCGCCAATCCCAATCGCCACCACCAACGAAGACGCCGCATCCGAGCGGGCATGCCAGGCATTGGCCACCAGCAGCGAGGAGCGCAGGCGCTTGGCAACGGCCAGCATGTAGCGAAATAGTAATTCTTTCGCCAGCAAAGCGCCCAGCGCCACATACAGCGCAACCATATGGACTTGGGGAATCGCATGCGGCGCTTCGATCTTGACAAAGGCCGCCCACAACATGCCCAGTCCGACCGCCAGCAACAGGCCGCCCAGCACCAGCGAGGCCGCATTTTCATAGCGATGATGTCCATAATGATGATCGGCATCGGCAGCCTTGCTACTGTGTCGGCTGGCTAACAGGACGACGAAATCAGCCACCAAATCCGAGAGCGAATGGATACCGTCGGCAATCAACGCCTGCGAACCGGCGAACAGGCCGGCGGTGACTTGCAGTGCAGTCAATATCAGATTGACGAAAACGCTAACCAGAATACTGCGCCGCGCCGCTTGTTGTTTGCGCGGCGTGTCGTGCTCGTGGTCTTCGGGAAGTTTAATCAAGGATGGCTGCATGTGATTCCGATACTGATGTAGTGTTGTGTAGGCTAATTGCAACTATGCAGACGACTACCAATTATGAGCGAAGCAGTACGCGCCTACAGCAATACTTCGATTTAAAAATCTCTTGTAGCGGGCTGAATAGTTAGGTTATTTAATAATTTTTTCCTTAGCCGCAAGCCCGGCTTTTTGATCCGCAGGCAAAGCGATTTCCGGCTTGACGACCTCGATCTTGTTTTCACGCATATAGCCGTCCATTTCTTTCCAGCCGCTGAAAACAGCAGCCCGTCTGGTGTCTGGATTGCGCGTAAAACAATCTTCAATTCCCCTGCCTGCGTAACGGCAGGCGCCGCCGGTGGCGCTGGATTCCGCATCGCGACTTGCCGCTTCTTTGGCCGGATCGGCAAAACCGAGCCGATCACAGGAAGATAAAAACAGGCTCGTTGCCAGCCCAACGCAGAGAATATACCAGAGCCGAATTTGCATGCATGCGCCAGAAAAGTGGAGTGAACCGGCTGATTTTATCCTGTCACGCCGGCAAAGTGAAATTCTGCGCTTTGGATCACGCCTATCTGGCCACCTCTGCTGCTTTGTATCCACGGTAAATGCAGCTTAGGGACGCCGCTCGACTTCGGCTACTACTGCCGCCAGCATTTTGCGCACATCGGCCTGCACCTTCGCGCGGCCCAGCAGCAATGGCACGAAAAAATCCGGCTCCATACTGCCGCGATAGGTAATCAGGGTGCTGGTGCCCGTAACCGCGCCCGAATCCACCGGAGTCAGTTCCCAGCGCGAGGCGTAGTGCTTCATGTTGCCTTTAACCAGCGCCACATCGAGCGTCGAAAACGGATGCTCGGTCACACGCACCACCAGATGGATTGCTTGCCGCATGATTAAAAAACCGGCGCTGCCCCGTTGTTCGAGGATGGCTTCATCGCCGCAGCGCGAAAGCAGTGTCGAAGATAGCAGATCAGGCACGAATTCAGGCAGCCGGCCGTAATCGGTCAGCACCGCCCAAGTCTGCTGCGGCGTGGCGCGAACCAATCCGCTCACCTGTATCTCGAACAAAATGCGGCCTTTTTCATGGTTGCGCTTGACGCTGACTGCAAAACTGCCATTTGACGCCCCTACTTTCCTCCATACCAGTGCGGTGCAGGTAATAGCCAAAAGAAGGAAAAAATATGTCATCAGGACAGGGTAGCTTATGCGTGGCAATATGCAAGCAGATAGCCAAAAGCAATGCTACCGCATACGAAAAATCTGAATACGTTCAGGCTTAAAAAAAGCAGCCAAAGCCGCTTTTTATGATGCAGGCAATCCTCACCTGTAAATCGTGACCGGCTCGTTTCTGTGCTCTGGCACTGCATGTCGATCGCCACCGCTCATCACGTTAGTCGATGTCGAAGAACCGATACACGCCAGTTCACCTTTTTCGAGAGGCAACAACAAATTATCGATAGATGCCACCAAGGACTGTGTCAATTCTACAGATAATAGCTATCTACTTAAGTAGTCGACCAGTGATCGGGGCCGCCCTCGCCGTGATGCTCATTAAACTCCAGCAAAATGTCTTCCCGCACATTTTCCGGCAGATGCGGGTATTGAATCCCTGCTTCGATTGCCCGATATTCGCTTGTCGCCGTCGCAAGCACTGCCGGCACCGGGTATTTGTCCAGATAGGCAGCGATCCATTCCTCGCTCAAGCCTGTTTTCAGCTGTGCGCGCTGTTCGTCGCTCAACGCCGCAAAGCACCCATCTCCCAAATCAATCTGCTGCATCAACACATCGAGTTGCTGCGCGCTGGAAGGTGGCTCCGGGTAATGATCCATATCATTGCTCCTTTCGAGGCAGGCCAGCGCCGGCATGAAAAAGGCCAACCGAATTCGGCTGGCCTTGGATTCCCGGCTGGTCGGCGGCAGTATCGACAGCAAATACTAACGCTTATCTTATTACCATTTGTCGATTGATAAGCGGCTTATTTCGGACTTAACTGAACCCGAATTTCACCGTTCGGATGGGCTGCACTATGGACGTTGACGTACAGATTGCCTGCCATATAACTGGCATATTGGTCATCGGTCAGGATTGCGCCAACTGGGACAACCCACGCGTCATCCGCACTTTTTGACAGCGGAATGATGACCGGGCCGTTGGTGCCGGTAGCACCTTCATGGATATGGGATGCTTTTGCGTCAATGCCCATGGTCATGATGCTGCCGGTCACCGATTTATCTGCTGACACCGTAATTGCACCGTGGCCCATAGCTGCTGTTTTGACCGGAGGAACTTCATGCATGCCGTCCAATTTGATGGCAGACATACCACCCATCATGCCTTCCGACATACCTTGCATCTTACCTTCCGACATACCTTGCATCTTACCTTCCGACATACCTTGCATCTTACCTTCCGACATACCTTGCATCTTGCCTTCCGACATGCCCTGCATCTTGCCATCCATCATGCCCGCTTTGGAGGCGCAGCCTGTGGCGCCGATTACGGTTAGCGCGCCTAATAAGACAGGCATCAGTTTTCTTGCAATGGTATTCATATATATCTCCCTAGGTTAAAAAAAGTGCCGGCTTCAAAGCCGTCCGGTCAGCAGCATGATGAGCAGAATCACGACCACAATACCGACAATGCCGCTGGGGAAATAACCCCAGCTTTGGCTGTGAGGCCAACTCGGTAGCGCTCCGATCAAGATCAGGATCAGGACTATCAGTAAAATTGTTCCGATACCCATTTGAGCCTCCTATGTTTGCGCGGATCTATTTGCCGTATTTCGACTTGGCCGATGCGACACATGCCTCCTTGGCAGGGCCGGCCAAAGGTGTGCATTTTTCGATCGCCACGTTGTAATCGGCATCGCTCTTATCGGCCTTGGCATCCGATTTCACATCGCTGATTTTCTGGCTGGATTTCGCATCGACGAGCGCCTTGGTGTGTACTGCTTTGGCTTCTTTGACGCAGACGTCCTTGCCATTTCCGCTTTGTGCGTTGCATTTCTCCTTGGCCACCGCATAGTCTGCATCTGCGCCGGCTAAGCGCGCGTTCATATGTGCTTTCGGAGTATTTTTGTACTGGGCTTCTGCCTCGGCCTTGCTGCGTTTTTCAGCCGCCTTGGCTTCTTCGATGCAGACATCCTTCGGATTTCCCTTCATCGTATCGCATTGGGTCCGTGCCGTTTTATAGGTTGCAGTAGCGCTGTCCTTGGCCGACTTGTAGGTAGCTTTCTCTGCATCGGTTGCTGCCGCAGCAACGGTAGCAAAACTGAGAGCAGCAAAACATAGAGAAATATTTACGAGTACTTTTTTCATTTTCATTTTCATTCCTTTGAATTTGTATTTCTTTGGCGGTTTCGGGCGAATTACCGATACTAGGTACGTCCGCCCTGTCCCGCACCCTTTGTCAAGCAAAACTCATGGCTTGTAATCCTTGTTACTTGCTTCGAAATCCTTGATCTGCTTTTCAGCCTCATCCTTGGTAATGCCATAACTCTCCTGGATTTTTCCAGAAAGTTGATCGCGCTTGCCTTCTATCTGATCGATGTGATCGTCGGTAAGCTTGCCCCATTGCTCCTTGACCTTGCCTTTGAATTGCTTCCAGTTTCCTTCGATAACGTCCCATTTCATGTCAACCTCCTCGGCAACAATATGCTTATCGGTAACCCGTTGACCGCCGGCTCCCATTGCGTTCATACGAGTAACGGCACTTGCAATGGAAGAGCCGGGGCATGGCGATCAATGCCCACTGTGAATGATGTAATTTTGTATCCCAAATCAGAGAACCCGCTCATTCGGATAGGGCTGAGTGCCGTAATAAGAATGAATTTCATCAGCCCATGCGGTGCTCGCCATATCCGGCCAATGATCCGAATCGAAACCCGGCGCATCCTTGATCCGATCTTTAGCAACTTTCAGAATGAAACGCTTTTTGACAGTATCGAGCGTCAACGCACTCCACGGCACTGCGAACAGTTTTTCACCCACCCCCAAAAAACCTCCGAAAGACAACACTGCATAACTTACTCTGCCGGTCTTCATGTCCAGCATGATTTCCTTGATGTCGCCCAGATCTTCATCTTGCTCGTTATAGACATCGTTGCCGAGTAATGTGTCCGCACCCATCAAGCCAGGTCCGGGGCCCTCGTTGGCATCGTTGCTGTACATGCCATATGTATCGCGGTCTTCATAGCTCATGTTGAACTCCTTGATGATGGAATTGAGATGTCAGAATGATAGTAATATCAAAAGACTTCTGTTCGGTAGCGCACATATCTTTCGATATAAAAAGCCAGGAACAAGAAGATTGATAATTTACATAGACCAGCCTATGCGCGTTTCGATAGATGGTTTTGACGTGCGTCAATCCACCTTAAACTGGCTCAAACGGCTGACGCCGCAAACGTTGTGCGTGACGCATGAAAAACGAGAAGAAATGCCGTGCGAAAACTTTTGCCGGATCTGCCGCCGGCATGTCCCAAAGCCTGGAGCGACTACAGCTTGGGCTGGAGAACGCGCTGCAACGTGAGCGACTTGGTAGCGATGAAGATTTCCCGCAGTAGGAAAGAATAGCTGCCGATCAGCGCCAACATCGCCACCACGAACAACACCGCAATCAGACGATCCAGCGCCAGACCGAGCGCATCGCCGATAAACAACGCCGCGATGATCAAGCTCACCAGCAGCGCGCAGGCAGTGCTGAGAGTAATCGCATAATTGATCTGGTGCGCACGCCGATACAGTATGGTGATCTGGGCCAGCAATTCGGATTTTGCCGAGGCGTCGATATGGTGCAGCAAGTCCTCCAACTTGCGCGAACGGTCAATGATGCGCGCCAGACGGTTAGTCAGGACAATCAACAGCGGTCCGATGCCGCTCAACAAAAAGACCGGCGCAATCGAAAGCTGGATGATGTGGCTGACATCGCTGAGCTGAAGGTTCATGGCGGTTCCGAAGGATGTAATTTACGCGCTTAGGCAATATACAGTGGCACGTATTATTTTTCTCGCACTAAAACAATGCGTGAAATTGGTGTTTATTGCACATACTCCAATAAATAAAAAACGTAGGGCGGATGAGCGCAGCGTTATCCGCCGGCTGCACCGCAACGCATGCGGCGGAAGGCGCTGCGCTTTTCCGCCCTACGCAACTGCGGTGCATCCGGCTTCCGGCAAGCAACTTACACCGTCAACGGTTTGTAGCGAATCCGCTTCGGTTTCGCGCCTTCCTCGCCTAGACGCTTCTTCTTGTCTGCTTCGTATTCCTGATAATTGCCGGCGAAGAAGACCCATTTCGAATCGCCCTCGCAAGCCAGGATGTGGGTCGCGATCCGATCCAGGAACCAGCGGTCATGGCTGATCACCATCACGCTGCCGGCAAATTCCAGCAAGGCATCTTCCAGCGCGCGCAGGGTTTCAACGTCCAGATCGTTGGTAGGTTCATCCAGCAGCAAGACGTTGCCACCCTGCATCAAGGTTTTCGCCAGATGCAAGCGGCCGCGTTCGCCGCCGGACAGATTCCCGACGATTTTTTGCTGGTCGCCACCCTTGAAGTTGAAGCGACCCAGATAGGCGCGCGATGGCATTTCAAAACGGCCGACGGTAATAATGTCGTTGCCGTCGCAAACGTCCTGGAACACGGTTTTAGCACTGTCGAGCGATTCGCGCGATTGGTCGACAATCGAGACTCGGGCGGTCTGGCCGATGGCAACTTCGCCGCTATCGGGTTTCTCTATTCCGGTGATCATCTTGAACATCGTGGTTTTACCGGCACCGTTGGGGCCGATGATGCCGACAATCGCGCCGGCCGGAATCGTGAAACTGAGGTCGTCGATCAGCAAACGGTCGCCAAACGCCTTGGAGACGTTCTTGAATTCGATCACTTCATTGCCCAGACGCTCGGCCACCGGGATGAAAATTTCCTGGGTTTCGTTGCGCTTCTGGTATTCGTGCTCGGACAATTCATTGAAGCGGGCCAGCCGCGCCTTGCTCTTGGATTGGCGGCCTTTCGGATTCTGCCGGACCCATTCCAGTTCCTTGGCGATGGTTTTCTGGCGCGACGATTCGGTCGCTTCTTCCATCTTCAGGCGATTGCCTTTTTGTTCCAGCCACGAGCTGTAATTGCCTTTCCACGGAATGCCGTGGCCGCGATCCAGCTCCAGAATCCATTCGGCGGCATTGTCGAGAAAGTAACGATCGTGCGTGATGCCGACTACGGTGCCGGGGAAGCGCAGCAGGAATTGCTCCAGCCACTCGACCGATTCGGCGTCCAGATGGTTGGTCGGCTCGTCCAGCAGCAGCATGTCGGGCTTCGACAGCAGCAAGCGGCAGAGTGCGACGCGGCGCTTTTCGCCACCCGACAGCACGCCGATCTTGGCATCCCAAGCCGGCAGGCCCAGCGCATCGGCGGCCATCTCGAGTTGCAGGTTCAGGTTGCCGCCGTCGGAAGTCGAAATGATTGCTTCCAGCCGCGCTTGTTCATTCGCCAGCGCATCGAAATCGGCATCTTCTTCGGCGTAGGCGGCGTACACCGCTTCCAGTTTGGCTTGCGCGTCGAATACTTCGCCCAGGCCGGATTCAACCACTTGGCGCACGGTTTGCTCTGGATCGAGCACCGGTTCTTGCGGCAGATAGCCGATATTCAGGCCCGGCATCGGTACTGCTTCGCCTTGAATGTCGGTGTCGATGCCGGCCATGATTTTCAGCAGCGTCGATTTGCCGGAGCCGTTCAGGCCCAGCACGCCGATTTTGGCGCCGGGAAAAAAGGACAGCGAAATATCTTTCAGGATTTGCCGTTTGGGCGGCACGATCTTACCGACCTTATTCATTGTGTAGACGTAATTTGCCATAGCTTTCGGGTCTTTTTCAGGTTTTGGGCGCACACAAAAATGTGCAAGCAGTGCGCAGCCCTGATGTTAATGGAACGCCTGCAAGGATAACCGATGCCGGCATGGCCGGTACAGCGCAGTGGCAATCTATCTATCCGATATTGTTGCGATCACCGGCCTGCAGCGCCGCCAGCACTTGCCCTTTCAGCGCCTTGATAAGGGCCGCTTCGTCAGGCGATACGCCCTCTGGCGCCAGCGTGGTGCGGTCGGCATAAAACAGTCCGAGCGGAACCGAACGCACGACCAGCGGCAACACGATGAAACTGCGGGTGTCGGTGAGCAGTGTACGGTGCCAGGCGGGTAGCAAGGCGATAATTTTACTGGTAGTGGCATCGGCGATTATCAGGTCGGCGTCGTTTCCCAGCGCCAGATGAAAGATGTCGCTAGTCGACTCCAGCGGCAGCACGAAACCGGCCTGGCGCACGATGTGATTTTTTCCAATCGTCATGCGGGCACGGTATTGCCCACTCTTCCGATCCTTGATGCAGAACGCGGCAAAATCAAATCCCATGCTGCTGTACAGGGTTTCCATTGCCAGCAGAATCAATTCGTTGACCTTGCTGCGGCCGGACGCCATCACTTGCGTCACATCCTGCATTCCTGCCAGCAAGCGCGCACTGGCATTAAATGGCTTGCCGCTAGGAAAACTGCTGCCGATTTGTCCTTCAGCGGCGTTCCCACACACCATTAGCATATCGTCCGGCAGCGTCGGCAGCACAACCTTTGCTATAGGTGCCAGCGCCGGTTCCGGGCTGACTGGCTCCAATTCCAATTGCATCGATGCACGCAGTATATTGATTTCTCGCCCGGCGGCACCGAACAGTTGGTCCAGGCTTTTCGAATCCAGGTTCAGCGCTTCGCCGTAACGCGCCAGCAGTGTTGCGCTGCGCTCGGTTGCAGCCGCAGTCCCAGTGCGCGATAGCAACTGCGCCGCTTCAGCACTAAAGGCGGCAACCTGCTGCATCCATTCCTGCCGGTTTTTGGCCGGCTTCGGCACTCCGGCAGCCAGCGGCGCCAGAGAACGAATGATTGCAGGCGGCATCTGCCACTCCTGCAACACCGATTCCGCCAGCATTTCCAGACTACATCCCATTACCTGCATGGAGGCCTGGGCCGATGACAAACCGTCAGTTTCGATCAAGCCTATCAATTTGCTATACAGCGCATGATCGTGCGCAGCCATCAACAGACGGCCCAGATTTTTGAACAGGGCGCTGATAGCCGCTTCCTCACCGCCCTGATACGAACTTTTGCGCGCCATTTCGCGCCCGATCACACTGGCGTATAGCGCCTGCATCAGCTCTGCGTGGATGCTATGCGCATGCTGCCGGTCCGACAGGCGATCCACCAGCAACATCGCCAGCGCACTGGTTTTGATGAGATCGAAACCCAGCACGAAGATTGCGCGCGAAATAGTGGTCACTGCGGTGCTATTGGCAGTGCGGTAGAACACGGTGTTGGCGAGGCGCAGGATTTTCTGCGTCAGCCCCACATCGGACAAAATAAAATAAGTCAGTTCGCTTTGCGCTTCATTGTCCGAAGAGGTCAATTGCACCACCCTCGCCACGGTGCGGCCAAGCGCTGGCAAATTCTCGTTCTGACTGATTTTTTGCATTAAAAGGCGGCGCGCTGCGTTGGCATTGCCAGGCGCGGAAGGTAAGGCGAGAAAATCAGACATAGGCTACGTTCGGTTCTGCACTAAAAATAAGATGTGCCGGCAATACCTGCCGGCAGAGTGCGCTATTCTGCCTGATTCCAGGGTACAGCGTTGTGCGTTATATGTTAGGCGTGCATACAATAATTCAAGTTGGGCGCAATCGTTGCCAGGCGGCACCGCCCAGCCGGTTTTTTGTTATTTGCGCACTTGAGCAATAATCATTGCAGTCTGCAAGACGGCGACTGCCTGCTGGGTTTGTTCCCAAATATTGTGCAGTTGGCCAACCGAGTTCTGCATCATGCGGAAAGCGATAATTGCCGCCTCCATGGGCGTGGCAGCTTCCGCGCGGGTAATCTCAATGTGACTTAACAACAGTTCAAGGGTAGGGCGCAGAGGCGGCGGTGCGGCATCGACCACTTCGCGCAATACATGCCGGCGGAACGCTTCGAAGGATTCAGGATCGTCCCGATACAACGACGCCAGCATATCGAAATCGGGAAGTTGTATGGCGAGATGCATGATCCGCTCCTTATCGTGTTGTTTTGATAAGTGTGCTGTATTTGGCACGCCCGCCTTTGCGGCAAGTCAATGCAATGGCGCGCACCGTCGATGTCAGCACAAACCTGAACCTGCTTACCGCGGCCGGATTTGCGGCAAGGAGCAAATGTCTGAGCTAATAGCCCAGTAAACGCGGCAGCCATAGCGCCAGTTGCGGAAACACCATCACCAGCGTCATCGCCCCCAGCATCGCGCCCACCATCCATAGCGCCCAGCGCACGGTCGATTCCATCGAAACGCCGGCGATGCGGGTAGTGACCATCAGGTTGACCGCCATCGGCGGCGTGAATTGCCCGATCGCCATATTCATCGTGATGACGATGCCGAACCAGACCGGGTCCCAGCCGTAGGTAATCATGATCGGCACCAGGATCGGCAGGAACACCAGAAAGATCGATACCGCATCCAACAGCATCCCGGCGATCAATAGCATTACGCTGATCATCACCAGCATCAGTGCTTCATTGCCGGCAAAACCCAGCAGCAGCTTGGCGAACGCATCAAAGGCGCCAAGCGTCGAGCCGGCATGGGCGAATACGCCGGCCAGTGAAATGATGATCAGTACCACCGCCGAGATTTCGGCCGATTCGACCAGCACCCGATACACCTTGCGCAAGTCCAGCGTGCGGTAGACGAAAACGCCGACGAAGAAACCGTAAAAGGCGGCCACCACCGCGGCCTCGGTCGGCGTGAACAGGCCGGTGCGCATGCCGCCGAGAATGATCACGGGAGCCAGCAAGCCCCAGATCGCTTCCTTGAAGCTATCCCACAAGCGTGGTATTTCTTCGTCCGAGGCGGAGCCCCATCCATTCTTGCGCGACAGGTACAGGGTTGGCACGATCAACGCCAATCCGGCCAGAATACCAGGCAGCATGCCGCCGGCAAACAGCGCCGGCACTGACGCTGCCGGCACCAGCACGCTATATACGATCAGCGCAATCGACGGCGGAATCAGGATCGCGGTGGAACCGGCGGCGGCAATCAAGGTGGCCGAAAACTCTTTCGGATAACCCTGCTTGAACATACTCGGAATCATTACCATCGCCACCGCCGCGGCATCGGCCGGGCCGGAACCGGAAATCCCGCCCAAGAACATGCAGACCAGAATTGCCACCACGCCCTGGCCGCCGCGCCGCTTGCCGACGATGGCGGAGGCGAAGCGCACAATCCGCAGCGCCACGCCGGCACGCTCGAACATCATGCCAGCCAGCACAAACACCGGTAGCGCCAGCAGCGGATATTTGGCGATGCCGCCATAGGCATTGGTCGGCACCGCCATGATGCCGAGACCTTCGATCAGAATCACCGCGGTGCCGGTGATGCCGAGCGCGATCGCCAGCGGCGCGCCGATTGCCAGCAGCAGCGCGAAGCCGGCGAATAAAATCAAGCTACCTTCGGCGATCATGACGCATTCCGATCTGCCGGGCTGGATTGCCGGCTAAAACGGATCGTGCGGCCGATGATGCGCAAGAAAATCAGCGCCGACAGCAGCGGCAGCCAGAGCGTGTAAATCCATTGCGGAATGCCGATGCCGGGTGAAGTGGTGTCGTACTGCCAGTCATCCCAGAACAGGAAAGTGCCATACCAGGCCATGATTGCGAACATCAGCGCGCCCAGCGCCAGCACCAGATATTCCAGCACGCGCGCCAACTTGCGCGGCAAGCGTTCAGTGATGAACGTCATGCGAATGTGGGTATCGCGTGCAAACGCGGCAGCAGCGCCGAACAGGGTTAGCACCACCATCAGGAAAATTGAAAATTCTTCAGTAAAGGCAAACGAGACATCGGTGAAATAACGCACCAGCACGTTGGCAAAGGTGATGCAGCAAATCAGCGCCAGCGCCAGCGCGGCACAAAATTCTTCGATCTTGACCGGCACGCGCGGGGCTTCCTCGGTCGGGTGGGTGGTGTCGGATGGATCACTCATTAGATCGGTCATTTCATTCGTGGTTTAAATGGGTGTCGGGAGCAGCGCACTTACTGTTCAGCCAGCTAGGAAGCGCCCTCTCCCGCAAGCGGGCGAGGGGACTCAAACAAAAAACGCCCCGTGGCGAACGGGGCGCTGCGACGGCGCAAACCGGTTATTTGCGGGCTGTAATCGCCGTTTCCGCTTTTTTGACCAGATCGGCGCCGATGGTCTTGGACCATTTGTCATAGGTCGACTTGGTCAACTTGCGGAATACGTCAACTTCAGCCGGCGTCAGGTGCGTGACTTTTACGCCCAAAGCTGCGACATCGTTATAGATGCCGCTGTTGGCGTTGGACAGACCTTTGCGCGCAAGCGCGGTTTCGTCCTTGCCGGCTTCGATTGCGGCGGCGCGTACTGCTTCTTGGTCGGCCTTGCTCCAGCTCTTCCATACCTTGCCGCTGACCACGAAGATCAGCGGATCGGCGACATAACCCCAAACCGTCAGATATTTTTGTCCTATCGCGTGGATTTTTGCGCCGGTAAATACTGAAATAGGATTTTCCTGGCCATCGACTGCGCCCGATGCCAATGCAGGTTGCGCATCTGCCCAGCTCATCTGGGTCGGATTGGCACCCAGAGCGGTGAAAGTATCGTTGAACAGGGGCGAGCCAACCACCCGGAATTTCAAGCCTTTCATGTCGGCCGGAGTGCGGATTTCACGTTTGGAATTGCTGATTTCGCGAAAACCGTTTTCGCCCCAAGCCAGCGGCACCACGCCATTTTTTTCGATTATTTTAAACAGATCACGGCCAACTTCGCCGTGCGTCAGCGCATCGATCGCGCGGTAATCCGGCATCAGGAACGGCAGCGAAAACAGGTTCAGCTCCTTAACCTGCGGCGACCAGTTGATCGACGAGCCAACCGCCAGGTCGATCACGCCCTGACGGATCGCGGTGAATTCGCGGGTCTGATCGCCCGCTACCAGCGAAGTGCCGGGATACATCTTGATGTTGATGCGCCCCTGCGTTTTTTCCTTGACCAGATCGGCCCAACGCTGGCCGCCATTGCCCCACGGAAAAGCGGTGCCGAGCACGGTTGACAAACGATATTCAGGCTGGTATTTCTGCTGCGCGACGGCCGGCAGCGAGACGGTGAGCGCGGCCGCAATGGCGGCCGCAAATAAGGTCTTGACCAAGAAAAATTCTCCTTCGGGTGATGGAACAGCCAGAACTGGCAAACGTGCTGTAGTGGCAATATCGATCTGCCATCGCACAGCTAATTTTCGCTTCGACTCACGCAGCCCGACAGGCATCTGGCGCGGTATGGGCACCAACCGGACAGTGCTGCTGGCATGCTGAAACGGCGACGCTCCCAACTTTTACAGGAATCTTTGATACAGGTCAATTGCCGTATGGACTTTTTAGATGGCCGATTATCGCTCGATTTTGATCGGCTTGACCGAACGCCTGAGCGCAGCGCTATGGGCGGTGCGCCAGCCCGAATGTTCATGCAGATCAAGGACAATATTCCAGCGTTATTTCCACGAAATTCCCAGCCGCTGCCAGCCCTTAAAAATTCAAATTAAATTAGACAGTATTTTTTAAAAATACAATTAATATATGCGGTAAAACATGTATTTTTTAGCATACTCC
Source organism: Glaciimonas sp. (assembly GCA_012927585.1). Classification (GTDB taxonomy): domain Bacteria; phylum Pseudomonadota; class Gammaproteobacteria; order Burkholderiales; family Burkholderiaceae_D; genus AVCC01. Next base: position 62,211 of record JABBOY010000002.1, on the reverse strand, counting down.
ATAGTTATTAAAACGGGACGCGACTAGCGACGCCCCGTACCACGATTAGTTTTTAGGCAATTTCCCGGCTACGCCTTCGACGAAATAATCCATCTTGTTGAGGCCGTCATCGTTCATGCGGCCTTTTTCCAGCCGGATCTTGCCTTCGTTGTCTTTGACCGGGCCGTCAAACGGGCTCAGGGTGCCGGCCACGATTTCTTTTTCTTTAGCTTGCACGAACAGTTTTACGTCGTTCGGCACCGCCGGGCCATAACCCTCCAGCTTGACCATGCCAGCCTTGAGGCCGCCCCAGGTGGCGCTGGTTTTCCAGCTACCGTCAATGACGGCTTGCGCCTGCTGGGTGTAATACTTGCCCCAGTGGTGAGTGACGGCGGCAATTTGTGCCTTGGGGCCGAACTTGCGCATATCGGAGTGGTAGGCGACCGCATATTTACCCTTCTCTTCGGCGGCCTGCACCACGGCGGTGGAATCGGTGTGATGCGTAAGCACGTCGGCGCCCTGGCCGATCAGGGTCAGCGCAGCATCGCGTTCCTTGCCAGGATCGAACCAGCTATTGACCCATACCACTTTGACTTCGGCTTTCGGATTGACGCTGCGGAACCCGCGCGTGAAGGCGTTGATGCCTTGCAGCACTTCGGGAATAGGGAATGCGCCCACGTAACCGGCCACCCCGGTCTTGCTCATTTTTCCGGTCAGTACGCCGGCCAGGTAGCGGCTTTCATAAAAGCGCGCATTGGCGGTAGCGACATTGGCGGCCGTCTTATAGCCGGTCAGGTGGACGAATTTTACGTCTGGAAATTGTTTGGCAACCTTCAGCGTCGGGTTCATGTAACCGAACGATGTGGTGAAAATCAACTTGTTGCCCTGTTGCGCCAAATCGCGGATCACGCGTTCGGCGTCTGCTCCTTCGGGTACGTTCTCGACTACTTTGGTGGTGATTTTTGCGCCCAGATTTTTCTCCATTTCCTTGCGCGCCATGTCGTGCTGGGTGGTCCAGCCGGCTTCGCCGATCGGGCTGACATACACGAAACCGATTTTCAGGGGCGCGGCATCAGCCGACACGGAAACAGCGATGACAGGCAAGATCGCGATCGCGCTCAGTACGCCGCGCACAAGATTTTTAGTCATGATTTGATAATCCTTCGGAAAAAGAGTTTTTGTCAGTACCGCTTGCAATCGATTGCCAAAAATAGTTTTGGCGGCAGGTTCCGGTTTCAAGCATCTTAACTGCTTAGTGGGTGTTCAACGATTCGAAAGGAACAATGGCCGCCAGAGCAGTCTCCTGTTGTATCATGCCAATTCAAAAAAACCCTCCCGTTGAACGATTTCGGACGAATCAATCGCTTTTTTTACAAGCTGACGCTCCGATTAACAAAGCATGGTAGAGCCATGAAATTTTGTTTGCGTATATTGCTGACGGCTTACGATTACCTGGTCTGCTGGGTTGGTTTGATCTGGGTCGGCTTGCTGCTGCTGCTCTGGTCGCTAGTCGCCCTTATTTTGCATCCGCTGTTGCCGGCTGGGCTGGGACGCGCGCTGGGACGGCTGGCGATCATGACGGTGTTTCGACTGACTTTGGCTACGTTGACGCTATCGGGCCGGTTCCATTTCGATTTGCGTGAACTGGATGTGCTGCGCAAGGATAAATCCGTGATTATTGCCTCCAATCATCCCTCGTTATGGGATGTGGTCTTGATTGCGTCGCGCCTGCCCGACCTCGCTTGCATTATGAAAGCCGAAATACTGGGCAACATATTTCTCGGCGGCGGTGCCCGTCTGGCACGCTACATCAGCAATGCCTCGCCACGCAAAATGGTGATGTTGGCGGTGCAGGAGTTGCAACGCGGCAGCCACTTGCTGCTGTTTCCAGAAGGAACCCGTACCGTGCGACGCCCGATCGGCCCTCTGACAGCCGGCATAGGCGTGATCGCATACCGCGCTCAAGCGCCGGTGCAGACGATCTTGATTGAAACCGACTCGCCCTTTCTGAGCAAGGAATGGCCGCTTTTCAAAAAACCGCGGCTGCCGATGCATTACCGGGTACGCGTAGGTAAGCGCTTCCCTGCGCCTGAAAACAGCGCCGCATTGATGGCAGAATTAACCCGGTATTTTGCCACTCAGCTTGCGGCACCGGCGTCGCCCTCGAATTCCGCGCCGACCGCTTAATACCTCCTTATCACGTATTCCTTAGCGCCCGATGCGATGAGATCACCCTCCCCGACCCACCTGGTTCTGATTCCAAGTTACAACCCCGGCCCGAAAGTGTACGAGACCGTGCGCGCAGCCCGGCACCACTGGAACCCAGTGTGGGTCGTAGTCGACGGCAGCACCGATGGCACCACTGCACAATTGCAGGCAATGGCTGCAGGCGATGCCGGCTTACGGGTCATTCTCTTGCCGAAAAATAGCGGCAAAGGCGCAGCGGTATTGCATGGCCTGGAGCAAGCCGCCGCCCTTGGCTTCACCCATGCGCTGACGATGGATTCGGATGGCCAGCATCCAGCCGAACTGATTCCCGCCTTCATGGCGGCATCGCAATCCGAACCCGATTGCATGGTGCTCGGCCTGCCAATGTTCGACGCCAGCGCGCCGCGCCTGCGCGTGCAGGGACGGCGAATCTCGAACTGGTGGGCCAACCTGGAAACCTTATGGGCCGGCATCGGCGATTCACTGTTCGGGTTCCGGGTTTATCCGATTGCGCCGCTGCGCGCAGTGATGCGACGCCAGCTCTGGATGCGCCACTTTGATTTCGACCCGGAAGCGGTAGTACGGCTGTGCTGGCACGGCGTCAAACCAGTCAACCTGACAGCGCCGGTACGCTATTTCAGCGCCGCAGAAGGCGGCGTGTCGCATTTCCGCTATCTGCGCGACAACCTGCTGCTGACCTGGATGCACAGCCGCCTGTTGCTGGGATTCTTGCTGCGCCTGCCGCTATTGCTGGTGCGCAAGTTGCGCTAAACGAGGTCTGAAGACCTCCTTCTACCAGCATATCGACGCAGTAATGCCGACACGAAACGAGTGGGGCTGATATATAGAGCAAAAACCTAAAAAGAACGAATCTACGGCTGTTTTTCGAACTGACTGCCGGCGCAACTGCTGGCATGAAAGAAAAACGGCCAATTGATCGCCAGCAAAGATCAGGACGCAATTTGGCTATTTTTACCCATTCTTGAAAAGATAAAAATAGCCCAAGCGCAACGCATTTCGTCATCAGCAATCGCTTGCTGGATGTGACAAACATGCCACTGGCCACCATTTATGCGGTGGCCAGTGGCGCGTTTACGCTGAATTTACGCTGCCCCGCAAAATCACTGCCAGTTGGCGACGATCACCGGATTCAAGGCGGCTGCGTAATTGGCCGTCAAGGTGGTCTGCCCCGCCGCCGGTGGCGCAAATCCTGCCATTGCATCTACCAGATTTTGCACTTGTGAATCCAGCAGCGTCTTACCGTCACTGGTCTTGAACTGTTCAACATGGTATTGGTCGCCCAGGTACCAGTCGGTCAGTGTGGCGGTATCCGTGGTACCGATGATGCTGACTTCCAGACTGTTCGCAACTTTGCGCAGCCATATCTGGTCTGTTGCGATGCCACCCAGGAATTGCAGCACATCGCTGTTGCCGCCGGTCGCATCGTTCTCTTGCACTGTGTCGGCGCCGTAACCACGACCCAGCAGGTAGGTGTCGTTACCTAGACCGCCTATCAGGGTGTCGCTACCTGCGCCACCGTCCAGGATATTGTCGGCGCTGTTGCCGCTGAGTATGTTGTCCAAGGCATTGCCCGTGCCGTTGATCGCGGCGCTGCCGGTGAGGGTCAGGTTTTCCAGGTTGGCGCCCAGGGTGTAGCTGATCGACGCATGCACGGTGTCGACGCCTTCGTTGGCGCTTTCAACCACGGTGTCGCCCACGGCGTCGACGTAGTAGACGTCATTGCCGGCACCCCCGGTCATGGTGTCGTCGCCAGTGCCGCCGTCGAGAAGGTCGTTGCCGCGGCCAGTGGTGATGGTGTCATCGCCCGCGCCCCCGGTGACCGAGGCGTCGCTCCCGGTGGCGGTGATGGTGTCGTTGCCGTCGCCGCCGTCGATCGTGCCGGTGCCCCCAATGGCGGTGATGGTGTCGTTGCCCGTGCCGCCATAAAGCGTGTAGTACTCTCCACTGTCGGTGATGGTGTCGTTGCCTGCCCCGCCGTCGATGATGTCGTTGCCGCCAGTATCGGTGATGGTGTCGTTGTCGCCGCCACCGTAGATGGTCGTATTGCCGGCCCCGGACGTGATGGTGTCGTTGCCGCCTTTGGCATCGAACCAGGTGATATCGGACGCCAGCGTGAACGTCTCTGATGCATCGGTACCGGTCATGGTCGTTGTCGGGCTGATCGGATTAGACCGATTGGTGAGGTCGGCTGCGGTCCACACCGTGCCGTCGGCAAACTGCACCTGCTCGGTCAGATCGGTGCTGTTGTTCCAGTTCTCGATAGTGATCTGATCGGTGGCCGATGCGTTGCTGGGGTCATTGACTTTGATCACCAGGTGGCTGCCCGTGCGGCTGATCGCGATGTCGCTGGCCGCAATCCCGGCTCCGAACACCAACTGGTCGGTGCCGCCGAAGTTGAAGTCCTTGACCGTGTCCTGACCATCGCCCCGGCCAAACAGAAACAGGTCTGCACCTGCGCCGCCGGTGAGGGTGTCGTTGCCTTTGCCGCCGGTTAAAGTGTCATTGCCCGCGCCGCCATCAAGCGTGTCGTTGCCGCCCAAGCCATTGAGAGTGTCATTGCCACCCAGCCCAGTGATGGTGTCCTCCTCATTGGTGGGCAGCGACTGGAGCGCCACGGTGTGGGTGGCATTGATCAGGTCGGTGCCGTTTGTGCCAGTAATGGTCACACCCAGGACATTGTCGACATTGATCGTGAACGTCTTGTCAAAGGTATTTGCCGCCGAGTCAGTGACCCGCACAGAGATGTCCTGCTTCGTCGCGGTCTCGTAGTCGAGTGCACCCGACACCACGAGGTTCGCACCGTCGATGCCAAATAAATTTGACGGATTGTCAACCAATGAATAGGTGAATTTTTCACCTATATCAGCATCGGTGGCAGACAGACTGCCAACCACCTGGCCGATTGCAGCGTTCTCGGCAATGTTGATGCTGGAAAGCGCAATATCAGTGGGCGCACTGTTGCCCTGGATGATCTCAAACAGCGCACTGACGAGTGCATCGTTATTTCCGGCCGTCATGAACCTGCCACCATTGGCGCTGGCGATTGCTTCAAAAGCCGACGTATCCCAGTAAGGCGACCCCGTCACAATGGTAAAAATTTGAACTTGCGTTGTTGTTGGATCAAGCGTCACAGGTTCATCGGTCAGCACAAATGGGCTTAACGGGTCACCATCTCCGACCAGCCCTGCCGCGCGCCCAGCGCCAGCCGCAAATGAAAGACTGAAGGTGTCGACCGAGCCGCCCGCCCGCACTAATGATGAAGATGATCCGATCACGGCGCCAATGTTATGCGCCAGCGCAGTCACTTGAGCCGCCAAAGCACCATCCTTGGCTGGCGCATCGGTAAACAGCGCAATCCGAAGAATGCCTGCACTCGCGCGCCACTGTCCCATATGACCATCCAGCGCAAGACGAAGCCCTTCAAAAGAAGTCTCCGCCCAATCCCCGCCCCAACCCAAACTTATGCTATTGATGGCATTGACCGCGGCTGTCTTTCGGTCCGAAAAATCATCTTGGTTTGTGAGCGAAAGAACCACCTCTGACGGCTCGCCATTTGTCGAGTCCTTGAAGGTGACTACACCAATGCGGGCATCGGCTTTGCCGTCAGCAAACGCGGCGTTGACAAGCGCGGTGGCCGCTCTCTTCACACTGTTGATGGATGAACCCATACTGCCAGTGGCATCGACCACAATGGCGAAGTCGGTTTGAAAGGTCAAACCCTTCTTTTGCAGCTGGTAAGTCTTGTGTGTGCCACCAGCCGCGTCGAACTGCACGGCCTCAATGTTCCTCAGTGTGTCTGAGCCTGCATCTTTGGCACCACGCACATTGCGGACCGACCAGGATTCATCTGAATTTTGCCGAATGTCGTAATCCAGCGGCGAGCCCTTATAGACTGCGGTATCTTCGCCGGAACCACCATTCAAGCTGTCGTCGCCTTCGCCACCATACAAATGGTCGTCGCCAGCGTCACCATTCAAGATGTCATTGCCAGAGCCGCCAACTAAAACATCATTGCCGTTTCCGCCGGTCAGCGTATCTGAACCTACATCGCCTATTAATAGATTGGAATTCGCACTGGTACCAGAGACAGTGCCGCCGGCACTCTTTCCAACCCGAATATTCAAGGGTGAAAAGCTTTGGCCTTGTCCGTACTTGGCAACCAAAAAATCTGCGCCAGATTGAAGCGATGCCTTTAAATCAGCAGCTGTGTTCGTAAATCCAGCCGCGCCGAGATCAAGATTAGCTTCTGACAAGAGAGCCGCATACGCAACGTCGTGATCAATCATCTTGTCCGAGTGCGCGGTGTACATCCGGTAAACACCGCGCGCCGCTTCCTCCGACATGGCCGCCCCTGGCTCGTACAAACCAAACAAGGCAGCTTCAGCATAGCGGCGTTTCTCGTTCTGACCGGCTACGTGCTCGTAGCGAATTTGATACCAGGCTTCGGCACGGGCATCGAACTTGTCTGGCAGGGTAAGCGCGGCCTTGGTGCCTGGGCCGTACAGGCCGTTGAAGGCAAGTGAGGTCAGGGCTACCAGTTCATTGCTGTAACCGAGGCCACTGGTTTTTGCGATGTCCACATAGGATTTTGCGATGTCGTCAAAGGCGCTCTTAATTTGTGCTGCGGTCATAACGAAAGGCGCGCCATAGGCAGTATCCAATGCGGTTTGAACTGCTGCGGTGGACTTGCCCATGTTGTCCTTGATCGCTTTGGTCAAAGCTGTTCTTAACGGATCGGTCGCCGATATCCCCATTGCATCAAATACTTTTGGGCGAACCTTGTCGTTCGTCAGATCAAAGCCAATGCCGATGGTCGGGTGAGAAGGTTTTGCGCTATCAGAATACGGTGTGAGCGAATTGAACTCAAGTTGTTCCAGAAGCTTTCGCAAACGGGTGTTGAATTCGGTCTGTGTGATTGCATTTACGGTAATGGTCATGATTGCATCTCTCCTATGTATTTCTGTAATTTCAACGCTTGTAAAAGTGTACGTAGCCGACAGCCTCAGCGAAGTCATCGGAATATTCGATCATGTCTAGGTAGTTGGGCATATTGTCTGGAAGAGTCAGACGAAAGTATGTAATTTTCAAGGCACATCCTCCATGAATTGCCAGTACATAGCTCTTGAATGGTGAGATGTTTTGGAAATGGTCCGGATCGACTTTGATCTTGATCACATCGCCTTCCGGAACCTGTTCATAGCTCACCGTACATCTAGGATCGACACGGTTATAGCCCTTCCAAGTGATTTTGGATTTGGAAATTTTCATCATGCCGTAGACCGCTAGGCCACCCGTACCGCCGGCTTCCCACTTGCCATAAAGTTCCTCTATTCCTTCGGTGCTTTGTGTACTTTGTGCCATCGCCCAAAGGCGGTTCTGGTATGCATTCTTCACGCATGAGGCGTCAACGCAGGCGTTGCGTTCCTTCACCCATTGCTTCTGCTCCTGTCGAACATACGCAGCATTTCCATCCACTTTCAGCGCAGCGCTGTAAGCCGATGCCAGATACTCATCCAGCTTCGACAACTCCGCATCTGCGCAGATGAGCTTCTCAACCTTGGTCTGTGCCGTTGCGCAATCAAAACCTGCAGCTTGTACTGAGCAACCAAACGCAAGCCACGTCAGAACAATCCATGTGATTTGTTTCATGTTGTTATCTGCCTGGCCGAATCATTCACTGCTTTTGTCTGAGCATCAAATTGACCTGTATTGCTTGTCGAGTTCGCGCTAAAAGCTATGAATTGAATAGCGTTTTCGAGCATGAAGTTATCCATATAGTCATTGCCGTGGCAAGCCAGCTCCAAGTAGCTTGCATCGCTTATTTTGCCCCCTGCATAGCCCCACATCTGACCGTCAAGGCTGGTAGGGTCGAAGTTGAGGTCGCCCCAAACGTTGCTGCCTCCGGTTTCCACGAGGGCCGCCATTGAGTCGGCGGTAAGTGTGATGCCCAGATAACCGCTGCTCTTGATTTTTGCGACGTCAATATCGGTGATGGTGATGTCGTTGCCAGCCCCCAGCGCAGTGCCACTGATGACCAGTCTCTTTTGGGTTTCATTGAGGGTGTAGATGGTTTCTCCGTGGTTAACGCTCCACTCGCCCTTGTTTCCAATCAGCTTGTAGTCGGACTGGCCTGCGCCAGTTAGCGCAGGGCTGCTGCCGATAACGATGCTGTCTTCGTCACCATAGATAGCATCAGCACCTGCGCCCCCGGTCAAAGTATCTGCTCCGCTACCGGCCAAAATCAAGTCGGCCTTGTCGCCGCCTGTAAAGGCGTCGGCACCTGCGCCACCGACGAAGATTTGGGTTTTATCGGCGTTGAGGGCGGTGGCGGTGCTGCCAACGGAGCAAACTGAAGCGTTCCATTGATCGTGGTTGTAGGTGAATCTATAGCTGGCGCTGGCTTGCATAATGGGGTCACGCCATTCGCTGACGTATAGAGCCAGGGGATGGCATTATTTTATTTCTCATTATTTCTCCAATAAAAATCCAACATCTATTTGACCTTCCAGCATAGATTCCTCAACAAGCTTTGCTGGTTTTTCGTACCAGTTTTACGTTTATCCCGCACCGATAACGTTCCCCATTGCGCCTGATAATTAACCGCGTTTCACGTTCTATCGTTCCCGCAAACTCTCGTTCCCCGCTCGCTGCACTGAACTCAACAGATATTCAATAATCCTTCTGTGCCCAGTCTTGATTTCCGCCGTGATGTTCATGCCCGGACTAAGCGCTATGCGCTTGCCATCGATCACCATGTCTTTCTGGTGCAAGGTCAAGGTGGCGGGGTAATAAGATCCCTTCTTTTCATCGGTGACGGCGTCGGCCGTGACGATGTCTACCTTGGCTGAGACCGTGCCGTATTTCGTGTACGGAAAAGTTTCCAGCTTCACTTCCGCTATTTGTCCTTCATTCACAAAGCCGATGTCTTGATTGGCAATGCTGACTTCTGCGGTTACTTGCGCTGAATCGGGCACGACGATCATCAACGGCTGGGCCGAGGTCACTACGCCGCCGGTAGTATGGATCGCTAGTTGCTGGATGACGCCGGCCACTGGTGCGGTGAGATGCGTGAGGCGCTCACGCTGACTGGCTTTAGCGTGGTCTGCGTTGCGTTGCTGATGGCTGGTGGCGGCTTGCGCATTTCTGTCGTTGAGCAAGCGCAAGGTTTCGGCCCGGTAGGCTGCTTTCGCTTGCTCAGTTTCCTTGAGCACGAATCGCGCTTCTGTCAGACGGGCGCGCTGGGTTGCCAAGTCGTGCTCCAATTCGATGCGCTCGCGGGTTTTGTCCTGGGTGGCGTGGCCGGAGATATAGCCTTGCCCAACCAGTTTCTTGAAGTCGGCCTCGCGCGTTTGCACCATCGGGATTGTGGCTTCCAGTTTGGTTATGGCTTCTCCGACGGTGCCCATTTCAGCGCGCCGGCGGGCTGCTTCGGCATCAAGCTTGGCGAGTTGTGCACGGATGTCTTGCCACTCGGACTGCAGCTGGGTTTGCACCGATGCATCTGCTTTGTTGCTGTCGATGCGAGGCGTTTGTCCGCTGTGCAAGGCGGTGCGTAGCGCTGCGGTGCGCAACTCTTCGCTGATGGCAGCACGCAGTTGTTCTTCTACGCTGGCCATGTCCGCCGTGGCCATGGTGGGGTCCAGTTCGACCAGCACTTGGCCGGCTTGTACCCGATCGCCATCTTTGACCAGGACCCGGCGCACTACGCTGTCCTCCAATGGCTGGATGACTTTGGTGCGCTCGCTAACGATGATGCGCCCCGGTGCCACCGCCACGATGTCCACCTGACCAAAGATGGACCAGAGCAATGCCAGTACAAAAAGGATCATGAGGCTCCAGGCCAGTCGGCGTGGAGCGGGATGCACGGGGGTTTCCTGCAGGCTTAAAGCGGCGGGTAAAAAAGCAATTTCGTCAGCGCAACGGGCCGGACCAGCCAACTCGGCCCGGTGGGCCCAGGCGACCTGGAACACGGCTTGGTAGCGAGCTAGCAGTTCGATGGCCGGGTGCTTCGGTTTGGCGGGTGCCAGCGTTTCGTCGGGTGCCGTCGGAACAAGGTCTGTGTTGGTAGCGTCGTTCATGATGCCGTTTCCTGCAGAGGCGATTCAATCGATTGCCCGCCGTCCTGCATGCTCCATAGATGGGCATACAAGCCTTGCGGTTGGATGACCAATGCCGCATGCGGGCCAGCTTCTACAATGCGGCCTTTATCCATCACGATGATGCGATGGGCATGGCGCACCGAACTCAGGCGGTGGGCGATGATGAGCACTGTGCGGCCTTGGCAGATGTGGGCCATATTGCGCTGGATGATGGCTTCGCTTTCGTAATCCAGCGCACTGGTAGCTTCGTCCAGAATCAGGATGCGCGGGTTGGTAAACAGGGCACGGGCAATGGCTATGCGTTGGCGCTGACCGCCACTCAAACTGCTGCCTTGCTCACCGACTATGGTGTCGTAGCCTTCGGGCAATTCGCTGATGAACTCGTGGGCCCCGGCCAGTTGCGCCACTTGGATGACGGCCTCAATGGGTGCTGCCGGGTCGGTTATGGCGATGTTCTCGCGCACGCTACGGTTGAACAGCAAGTTGTCTTGCAGCACAACGCCGACTTGTCTTCTGAGTTGCGCGGCGTCGATCAGGCTGATGTCGATGCCGTCGACCAATAATCTGCCGCCTTCCGGCGAATACAGTCGCTGGACCAGTTTGGTAAGGGTACTTTTGCCGGAGCCGGAGCGCCCGACGATGCCGATGATTTCACCGGGGATTATCTCCAGGCTGACGCCGTTCAGGACCGGAGCGGCTTCAGGCCGATAGCGAAAAGTGATGTTGTCCAGGGTAATCCGGCCCAACAGCCGGGGCAGTTGCGCGGTGCTGCTGGGGGCGACTTCAGTGCGGGTGTTGAGGATGTCACCCAGACGCGCCACTGAGATGCCGGTTTGCTGAAAGTCGGTCCACAACTGGGCCATGCGCATGATGGGCTGGGAGACGCGCTGGGCAAACATGTTGAAGGCAACAAACTGGCCGACGGTGAGTTCGTTGTCCATTACCAAATGGGCCCCGTACCACAGGGTGGCGGCATTGACCAGTTTGCCAATCAGGTTGACGCCTTCATTGGCCAGAGTGGCCAGATTTTGGGTTTTGAAGCTGGCCGAGACATACGATGCCAATTGGGTGTCCCAGCGTTTGCCAAAGGCGGGCTCCAGTGCAGTGGCTTTGACGGTCTGGATACCTGTCACGGTTTCCACCAGCATCGCCTGGTTTTCTGCACCGCGGGCAAACTTGACGTCCAGGCGCTGGCGCAGGATAGGCACCACGGCCAGGCTCAGGCCAAAGTACAACGGCAAGCTGACCAGCACGATGAGGGTCAGCGGCACGCTGTAGATCAGCATGACGGCGATGAATACGACGGAGAAAAATACGTCAAGCAGCACGGTTAAGGCATTGCCGGTCAGGAAGGAGCGAATGTTTTCCAACTCGCGCACGCGGGCGACCGAATCGCCTACCCGGCGGGCCTGAAAGTACGCCAGCGGGAGTTGCACCAGATGGCGGAACAAGCGCGCGCCCAACTCCACATCAATACGGCTGGTGGTGTGACTGAACACGTAAGCACGCAGGGCACCCAGCACGCTCTCGAAGATGACCACAATCACCAGCCCGATGACCAGTACGTCTAGCGTGGTCATGCCTTTATGCACCAGCACTTTGTCCATCACCACTTGAAAAAACAACGGGCTGACCAAGCCGAAAAGTTGCAGCATGAAAGAGATCAGCAACACTTCACCCAGCAATTTTCTGTATTTGACGAGGGCTGGGATGAACCAGGAGAAGTCGAACTTGGCGAGTTCTCCGGCCAGGCTGGCGTGACTGCTGATCAGGATGAGATCGCCAGTCCACTGGGCTGCAAAAACTTCGACAGGTGCAATGGTGGGGCGGCCACTGGTGTCCGCCGCTGGGGTGGGCGTTGTTGCGGAAGGCGCGGCAGAGGGGGAGGACGATATTTCCTGAAACAACACCCGCTTGCCATCGCTCTGGGCGAGGATGACGACGCGCAATGTTTCATCGGTCGTGCACATCAAGGCCAAGGCCGGCAATGGCGTCAAACCAAGGCGCTCGACAGTAGTACGGACCAGCTTGGCCTTGAGGCCCAGGTGCTTGGCGGCGCGCAGCACATCGGCGCAAGCAAGCGGGTCACTCGATGCCAGACCCAACTGATGGGCCAGCGTAGCGGAATCGGCTGCGATTTGGTGGAAGCGGGCGATGGCGCACAAGGCGGCCAAGGGCGCCATTGTGTCGGTATTGCTGACTTCTACTGCATTCGGAATGTCTGAATTGACAGGATTTTGTTGCTTGTCATGCGCACCCACACGGCGCGTCGCCCGTACACTTGAAATTGCCGTCACTTGCCACCCCCTTGATACGCCGCAGTCGCCTGCTGCATGTGTTAGTTGGTGTAACCGTAACATTCAATTTGCAATTGTTGCAATAAAGAATTTTTTCTCGAGATTGACAACTTGAAAGAGCGCGTGGGCGATGGTGCCCAGAACTAAACCGATCTGCGGCGGCATTCATGCTGCCGTCGCCTTTACAACAGCCCGCCGTTGATCGAAATGACTTGGCCGGTAATATACGCGGCGCGTGGCGAGGCAAGGAAACTCACCAAATCGGCGACTTCTTCCGGTTTGCCGGCGCGTTTCATCGGCACCATGCGATCGATCGCTTGCGCATCGAAGGCGCTGCGGCTCATTTCGCTGTCAATAATTCCCGGCGCTACCGCGTTGACGGTAATGCCGCGGCTGGCGATTTCCAGCGCCAGCGACTTGGTGGCGGCGTTGAGTGCGCCTTTGGCAGCGGAATAATTCACTTGACCACGGTTGCCGCTGAGTGCGGCCACCGATGACATATTGATGATGCGCCCCCACCGGCTGCGGATCATCGGCATCATCAGGGTATGGGTGACGTGGAAAAAACCGTGCAGCGAAACGTCGATCACGCGCTGCCATTGTTCCAACTGCATGCCCGGAAACACTGCATCGTCGTGAATCCCGGCATTGTTGACCAGGATCTGGATCGGCTTGAGTTCAATTCGCGGCTGCAGACAAGCCGCGACTGCGGCCGCATCGGTGACGTCGAACACCAGCACTTCGGCACTGCCGCCCTGCGCGCTGATTGCGTCCACCACCGCTTGCGCCTGCGCCGGCCTGGAATTCGCATGCACCAGCACATGGTGACCATCGGCCGCCAAACTGCGGCAAATGGCAGCGCCGATGGCGCCGCTGCCGCCGGTAACTAAGGCTTGTTTCATGGATATGGTCCCGGTTGCAACGGTGGAAGGGGTGAAGGGGTCATGGTTGATGGGCAGCCGCCGCAATACTCTGACGCGCATTGAGGACCACCGCAGCTCTGCCTTCCAGCAGAATCCGGCCTGCGGCGCGCACCCAAAAATCGTATAAGACATTATTCCCATCGCTGCTGAATTGCCTGGCTTCCACCGTCAGCTCGGCGGCAATATCGTCGAGCCGGCCGACATGCAATCTGGCCGCACGGACGCTGGCCAGGAACCCTGCTTTCGCCGGTGCCACTTGTGACGCCAGCAACGCGCCGTGAACTGCCATCGCCTGGGCCGCGTATTCGATGCCGCAGGCAGCCCCCAGCCGTCCATGTGCGCGCAAAGGGTTATTCAGTGCCCGATGGCTGACTGCGCTGCAGCGCACGCTTTGCGCATCCCAGTCTTGCACCCGATGCAGCAGGCACATCTCGCCCTGATGCGGGATGTGCGCAGCAATCCAGGCGTGATCCAAGCTCACTAGGCCCACGATTCGATCTCCACCGCAAGCCGGGTAGTGTCCAGATAATCGAGCACCAGCGCAGTCGATGCCCGGTTCGCGAGCGCGTGCAGCAGCGGCAGGCCGCGCGCGGCCGGGATCGCAGTCCTGAGATTTTCCAATGCGATGTCGGTCATCTGAGCGGCACTAGCAGAGGTCAGCGCAACCCTGATCCTGGCCAGCGAGTTGGCGCTGCGCTGCGGCGCAAACACCAATCCGATCCCAAATTCGTCGGGAATCGGTCTGACCTGGTGCAGCGGTTCGGGATAAGTGGTGTCGCAAGCAATCAGCAATGCACTCGTATGGTCGACCACCACTTGACTTAAGGCTTCCAGCAGACCGGCACCGAAGCTGGCATCGTATGCACAGAGCACCGACGACGGGGCCATCGACTGGGCTGCAATCGTCCAGTAACCGGACGCCGCGTTATGCACCGAATTGTGGAACCGGGTCGGCGAAATTTGGCGGTCATCGGAGGCCAGCATCTGGCAAATTTGGTGGCAATTTTCGCCATCGCCGCTGGAAGCGGAAAATACAGTCGGCAATCCGGCGCAGTCGAGGCCGGCCGCAGCAGCGGCCTCGAAGCCGACCGCCAGCGATAGTTTGACGATCGGGCCGCAGCGACGCCGCTCCGCCGGCGCCAGCGAAGCCGCCGGCGGTAGCACGGCGGGTTGATATTGGTAAGCGGCTTGTCCGGTCAAAATGGCGCGGCTGCCGGGCCAGTCTTTGAAGCCGGGTCCAAGCAGGCCGATGCCGTCGATATAAGCGCTCAGAGTATGCATGCTGGAAGACTTAATTAGCGCGGCCGAAAATCAGGCTGCAGTTGGTGCCGCCAAAACCGAAAGAATTGCTGAGAACGCGATCCACGCGTTGCGCACGATTGTCCAGCAGATAATTCAATCGCAGGTCAGGGTCGCGCTGGCTGGTGTTGACGCCACCCGGCAGCAAACCGTGCTGCAGCACCAATGCACAAATCACTGCTTCGAGACCGCCGGCTGCTCCCAGCGTGTGTCCGGTGGCGCCCTTGGTGGAACTGCAAGGAGTCGAGGCGCCGAACAAGGCGGCTACTGCACGCCCTTCCGCGGCGTCATTGGTGAGGGTGGCAGTGCCATGCAGATTGATGTAATCGATCTGCCCGGGTAATAGATGGGCGCTGGTCAAGGCATTTTGCATGGCAATTTTCGCACCCAGGCCGTCAGGATGGGGCGACGACATGTGGTAAGCGTCGCTCGACTCGCCGATCCCCAACAACAGTACTGCGTCGGTATCGATACTGTCCGGCAGCCGTTCCAGTAGCGCCAGCGCAGCCGCTTCTCCAATCGAGATGCCGTTGCGCTCGGCATCAAAGGGACGGCAAGGCTGGGCCGAGATCAGTCCCAGAGAATGGAAGCCATACAGCGTGGTCAGGCAGAGCGAATCGACGCCGCCGACCAGCGCCGCATCGATGATGCCGGCCGCTATCATGCGCCGCGCCGAACCGAATACTTTGGCACTGGAAGAACAGGCTGAAGAAACCACCGCGGCCGGCCCGCTCAAGCCGAAATAACGCTGCGCAAAATTGGCTGCCGAGAAAGTATTGTGGGTTTCTGCATAATGAAAATCCGCTGGCATTGCGCCTGTCGCGCTATCGCGCCGCCGGTACGCCAGTTCGGTTTGTAAAATTCCAGAGGTGCTGGTGCCCAGAAATACGCCGACCCGCCGGCCGCCGTAGCGTCCGATCGCCGTTGCTACCGCGTCGGCAAAACCATCCTGCTCCAGCGCGAGTTGTAGCAGACGGTTGTTACGGCAATCAAACGCTTGCAAGTCGGCCCGCAGCTTGACGTCGTCAACGCCGGCGACTTCGCCGATGTAGGTGTCCAGATCGACGGTATCGAAATCGCAAGGCTTCAGGCCGCTTTTGCTTTGGCGCAACGCTTCCAGGGTCTGGGAAAGACCGCGGCCGAGGCAACTGTTGGCCGTGAAGTGCGAAAGTAAGAGCGGTTTCAAGGTAGAAGGAGAGCGGTTTGTTGGTAGGGTAGGCGTGTCGCGATTCTAGCAAACTAAATCGATTGAGCCACAGTTGGCAGCGTGACGAAATGCAGGCCGGCATTGGCTGCGGCGTCAAACAACAGCGGCAACACCGCGATGATCAGCGGCACCCCGGCGTCGGTGCGCGCGCAGTTGCCATCGTGCAGCAGCAAGATGTCGCCCGCCTTCAGGTTCTGCGTCAATCGGCGGCAGACCAGCGCAGGGTTGGTGGTATTGGTGTCAAAACCGCGTGCGCTCCAGCTCGCCAGCCGCAATCCAAGCCTGGCCAGCACCGGGGCCAGAAAAATATTGCGCAGACCGGCCGGAGCCCGGAAGAACAATGGCGCGCAACCGGTGATCGCGCTTAATGTGTCTTGCCCGGTTTGTATCTCGCGCCGCAACCCGTAGAGGCCGAGTAGTGAAAAATTGTGGCGGTGCCGCTGGCTATGGTTTTCAACCGTATGCCCGCGTTCGACGATGTTTCTGCAAATATCGGGATAACGGGCCGCGTTGTCGCCGATGCAAAAAAAACTTGCCTTGACGCCATAGCGATCCAGCATCTCAAGCACCTGCGGCGTCACGTCCGGGTTCGGCCCATCGTCAATGGTCAAGGCAATTTCACCCCGGGCAGCAGAAGCAAGCGGCAATCGGGTCCAGTTCGGCCCCAGCCAGGTGCTGCGCGGCCATAAGCCGACCAGCGTGATCAGCACGTGGTTGGCCAAGATGATCGCCAGTACCCAACGCCAGAGGTGAGGCACCGCAACCATCGTCGCCAGCAGCGCCGGATGCAGCAAAAAAGTGCTGCTGACCAGCGCTGTCGGCCGCCAGCGCATTGGCTTATTTGGTGTCATTCTCGGCATCATTCGACTTCTGGCTGGCAAAAACCGCCGAAAAAATCAATGCCAGTACCGCGCCGGGCCCAACCGTAGTGCCGATTGCCTGCAGTACCGGCACCTGCGAAAAACCCAGCAAGCCAAAGCCGGCCACCGTAGTCAGATTGGCAAACACCAAAGAAGTCAGAGTTTGCGGCGTGATGGCGGACGCGGCGCTGTCCGGCTGATTGAAAAACAAGGCATAGTTGGAGCCTACCGCGACGATCAGCAACAGCCCCACCAGATGCAAAATCGTCAAGCGCTGATCGCACAAGGCCAGCCCCGCTACCACCGTGACTATGGCGCCAAGCAGCGGCGCCAGCACGCGGATTACCGCTAGCGGCGAGCGCAAAGCGAACAATAACAACAGCACGATGGCGGCCAAACCGCCCAGCGACAATAGGATGGCCTCGCGCAAATAGCCCAGATACAAATGATCGGACTCCGCTTTCAGGTCAACCAACAGTGCATTCGGTTGGCCGGCCCTGGCCAGCGCAGCGCGCACCGGTGCGGCCAGAATGCCCATGTCCATGCCAATGTCATTTCCAATGCCGGCTGACTGGCCGGACGGTGCCGGCGCTGTCAATGGCAGCACCGCATTCCAGCCGCTGCCGCGCTGGTACAACAAGGAATCGAGTGCCAGCGCAAAGGAGGTATGGTTTAAATCGCCACGCTGCAATGGCTCTTGATCTTTAGCTTGTGCCACATCGGCGACAAAGGGTGCGAACAGTTCAGCCCGCACCGGCAGGCCGATGGTTGCCTGTTGCAATCGCTGCGTCAGTTCGGCTGCCGGCAGACTGGCTTGCCGGGCTCGTTGCGCCGCCACGCTAGGCAGATATTGGCTGGGACTTTGAAAACCGGCCAATACGCCTCGTTCCACCAATGGCTGTAATTGTTGCGCAATCTTTTCTGCCGACTGCAACACCGCTTCCCGGTCTGGGCCGGACAGGACCACCATGTAACGCACATCCGGCGCTCCCATGTCTGCGCGCAGACCGGCATCGGTGGCCTGATCCGCCTGCGACACCGGGCTCAAGGAAGACAGTTCCGGGTTCCACAACGTCGTGCGGTGCAGCCCGACCACTACTGCCGCAGCCAGGATCAGCAGGATCAAGGGCCAGCGCAATGCGCTCGCGCGCCGCGTGACGCCGGATAATCTGCGCCCGATTGCGGACACGTCTCGAATTCGGAAGTTGATGGGCAATAGATGGGGCAACACGAATCGGGTCACCGCCGCGGCCGCAATCAAGCCGGCAATCGAATACAAGCCGAGCTGGGCCAGCCCCGGAAAGCTTGAGAACAACAGCGATGCAAAACCGGCAATCGAAGTCAGCACCCCCAGCCGGATCGTCGGCCAAAAATCGGCAACCCAGTTGGTTGGGATACTACCGCCGCTGTTGCCACTATTTGCACTCGATTGCCGCGACTGCACGAAAAGATAGATCGAATAATCGACCGCCTCACCTATCAGCGTGGTGCCGAAGCCGAGCGTAATGCCGTGCACCGCGCCGAATCCGAGACTGACTGCGGCCACCGCCACCAACGCGCCGGAAATCACCGGCAATAGTCCGAGTGCCAGCGCGGCCAAGGAACGGTACACCAGCCATAACAAAGTGATGATGATGACAATGCTAATGAGCGACAGGCGGGTGACCTCACTCTTGATGGTCTGGCGCGCCAGCACCGAAAACACGCCCGGCCCAGTCATCACCAGCTTGACTGCCGCCCCGCTTGCGCCATGTTGCCGGCGCGCCGCATCGAAGGCTTGCCGGATCTGCTGCATGGCCTGTTGCTGGCCATCGGTATCGGCACCGGCGGCGCGGGTTTGCACCAGCAGCAGCGAGCGCGCAGCATCCTGCGAGGCCCAGACGCCATGCTGCATGCGCGGCTGATTGACGCCGTTCATCTGGCCCAGCAACTGCACGATCTCGCCGGTCGGGTCGCGTGGCAGCAGCGGCTTGATCAACAGGCCGGCCGGCGAAACCAGCAAATCGATGGTGTCGCCGATTGCTCCGTGCAGGCCGGCTACGGAAAATCGCTCGGGCGTGACCGCCGAATTTAATAAATAACGGTTGCCAAACAGAAACGCCTGGTCGCGCTCGGCATTCAGCGGCTCGCCATTATTCACCGTCACAAAGGCCGGCTCGGCACGCAAGCGTTCGGCAGTTTGTTTTGACAGTGCCGCCCGCAGCGTAGCATCACCGCCTTCGATCCCGATCAAGATCAGCCGCGACACGACTCCTTCGCGCAACTGATCCAGCAAGACCTGTTGTTCCTTGGTCGGCGCTTGCGGCAAAAATCCCGACAGGTCGTTGATGAACGTGGTGCGGGCAATCACCACGCAACACACCGCAAGCCCCAGCAACCAGGCAAACAGCGCGATCCGGCGCGGCTGAAAACTCATTGCGCTGCGATCCGATCGATCGTCATCAGCGAACGGTCGCCGTCGGTCTGGATGACATTGATGCTGCGCACATTATCGGCACTGCCAGCAATCTGGATCACATGAATCTGCGTCGCCATTTTGGCATCGGTTGGCGACAGCGACAGCAGCCAGCGCTGCGCGCCGCCTTCCAGTTTCAGTGTATATGCGCGCTCCAACGCCTTGCGATCGCCTGCCAGCGTGCCACGGATGCTGTCGATGAAAGCGGCCAGCTCCGGGTAACTTTGCAATGACAAAGTAAATTTTTGGCGGCCCCGCTCTATCGTCATGACATCGCCTTCGACCCGCATGGTTTCCGGCTTCGGCTTGATGGTGCGTTTTTCCAGAATGTCAGGCGCGATATATTGCAATTCGCCGGAAGATTCCAGCGGCCGATCGAGCATCGCCAGGGTTTTTTTCTCGACGAAAGTGGCGCGGCCCGACTTCGCCAGCGCCAGCGATTGCATCAATTGGTCAAGGTTCCAGCCTGCGGCCAACGCCGGTTGCGGCTGCAACAGCGCAATAGCCAGCAGCAGCAACGCGACCGCATTGCGGAAAATCGGCGCTAACGCAGCAACCTTCATGAATCAGCCCTGTGTATAGATGGTACGCATTGCCCACGAAAGACACGAACCGACCTCATGCCACCATGCGCTTTACAAACAATATGGAGTATCGTAATTTTCATTGCATGTTCCGCATATTTCCATTGTACATATAAAATATACTCCCATAAATATGGAAAATTGAAGAGCTTGGCTATTTGCTTTTGTCTGATGCGGATTGCCAGAAATTGAAAAAATTAAACCAGTTATACGGTGCCCGTCGACAATATTTTTCCAGCAATTCGGCATACCGCGCCCGCGCCTGTTGCATCTCGATCTGGCGCCGGCCGCGGGGTGTGTTGGAAAAATCGGCGAGTTGCTCAAAATGTATCCGATAGCGATTTTTTCCCATATATAGACCAACCATGAAAAACACCGGACGGCGCAGGATGGCCGCCATTCGAAATGGCCCCAACGGCAAGTTTGCGCTGCCGTCCAGCAATGTCACCGGCTGCATTACGTCGTCCCCCAGCGTGCGGTCGGCCAGTACCCCGATGACCTTGCCCTGCTGCAGGCAAGCAGTGACTTTCAGCATCGAGTCGATCTGGCCCAGAGCAATCACATCCTGTTGCATCGCCGGATTGATGGCAGCCAGCATCTGGTTGATTTTGCGCGCATTTTCTTCGTACATGACCATCGCCACCTGCAGCCCGGCATGCCGGCACCCCAGCGCGCGAATGACTTCGAAGCTGCCCATATGAGCCCCAAACAGGAACAAGCCGCGTCCATCCGCGTCCGCCAGTGCTTGCTGGATCAGATGTTCGCCCTCGACCTCGATTTGAAACAGGTCGAAGCGCCGATTGAGCAGATAGATCCGATCATGCACAGTAGAGGCAAAACAGAAAAAATGCCGGTAGATATCGCTCCAGCGTACCGGGCGTTGCAGGACGCGGCCGAGATAATCGCGTGAAGCGGCTCGGCCGGCGGGAGCAAACAGCAGAAAATAGCCGGCAATCAGGCGTAGCACCACGCGCCCGGCAGGTCGGCCCAGCCGCAGCGAAATCCATGACATGGTACGCAGCATCAGCAGATTGCTGCGCTCCGGCGCATGTTGCCAGTCGGGCGGATTGTGTGGTGACGACTGCATGCGTTTAGCTCGCCCCAACCGCGCGAATCGAGCCGGTCGCGACTGTACGCTGCGCACTCAGGATATCGAATCGAATCGCGCCACTGTTCACACCGCTGTTCATACCATTGCTCGGCGTTTCATAGCGCACAGATAGCGGCTCGCCAGGTCGCACCGGGCTGAGAAACTTGACCATGTTTATCTGACAGGCAGACAGGTCGGTCCCGATCCGCTGGCCTATCGCCTGCAGCGCCAGGTCGAGCAACAGTGCGCCCGGGACGATCGGCGTGCCGGGAAAATGGCCTGCGAATACCGGATGGTCGGCCGCAAGCGCCAATGGAACATGGCCGGCTGTTACAGAATCCTGCAATCTGGCAAGCGCCAGCAACTTTAATGCTTCACACGGCAATTTCCCGGTCGCATTGCGCGGCAGTGCGTCGACCAAGATCAGCGGGCGCGGCAGGAACACCGCATCCACCCGCGCGCGCAACGCCGTCATCAACGCCGCTACTGTGCACGCAGGAGCGACGACAAAAGCGGTCAGTCGCGTCACGCCATCCGGCGCGGTCTGATCCGGCATAAAAAAACAGCCGTCGACGACGCCTGGAATCGCATGTAATTGCAAATTCAAATATGTCAACGAACTGCGCTTGCCGGCAATGTTGACCAGGTCGGCAGTGCGTCCGTGCAGTAGGAAGCGCCGTTCATCTATTTTCTCAATCACATCCTGCAGCGGCGTAGCGGATTCGATATGCGCGCCCGAAGCCCAAGCAACGCCGTCTTGTTGGCTCAGGCGGATGCCGTCGAGTAATTGCCACTGCGGGGTTTGGGTCGGATTGCGGGCAGCGATTCGGCCGGTTTCGGTACTGCCGTAAATTTCCAGCACTGGCGTCTGGCAAGCGGCTTCCAGTTGTTCTGCCAATGCCAGAGACAAGGGCGCGGTGGCCGACAGAATCAGGTCGAGCGCCGGCACCTGCAGCCCTGCCTGCATCAGCGAGCGCAAATGCACCGGGGTAGATACCAGCATGCGCGGCCGTGGCACGCAAGCTATCGCATCACAAATATCGGCCGGATAGAACGCCTCTCCGGTAGCCAGCGCATTTGCGCTTTGCATCACCATCAGTACCGTCGATTCAAAACCGAACATATGCTGCGGGGGCACAGTGCCGATAACAGTGTGATGGCGGCCATCGCTCAAGCCGCACAGACGTGCTCCCGACTGCGCATTACGCACCAGCGCGCCCCATGTTTTCGGGTGCGCACCAGGCGTGCCGGTCGAGCCGGAGGTAAACAGATAGGCAACCGTTTGCCCGCTATCGACCTCAGGCGCCACCAAGTCTTGATCATGTGTCTCCGGCAGCACTGCCAGCGCGGGAAACTGCAGTTGCGGCAGCGCGATCGGGCAGTTTTTGCCATCGGTGAGACAAAATACATCCGGCGCAAAAAATTGCAATTGACGGATCATTTCCGGCGTTTGCGCCGGCGGCAGCAAGCTTATCTTTTTGTTTAGCAATGCCGCAGCCAGGCCAACGGCAAACCGGTAACGGTCATTGCAGGCGTTCAGCATGTGGCTGCCGCCAGGCAATATTTCACACAGTTGCGCCACATCGAATAAAAATTGCGCGGCGCTCACCGCACAGCCGTCGCGCCAGGCGATCACGCTATTGGCACGTTGATGGGTGATCAGTGGCAAGGTTGACATGATGTTTTGTTTCGGCGCGCTAGGATAATTGGCGTGATTGGCGTGACTAATATGACTAAGGCAACTGACGCAACTGGCACAACTAAGGAGAAGGCACTTTCCAAACGACTTTCAGGGTGTCCAGAATGTGTCCGTGCTGCATCTTCGGCAGCAGAATTTTCCTGGCGCCATATTCCAGCACAAACATCAGGCCGATCAGCGGGGCGGTAAAAAAGTTGGCAAATACCGACCATGCAGACTGCGCTACCGTCACGAAAAGCAGCGTCGAACCAGCCGCCATCACAGCAAAGAAAACCGTCCAAGCCTTGGTCGCCTGTCTGGTGTAACGCGCAAGTTGCGGCGTTAGCGGGCCATCCATCATTCTTGCAAAATAAGAACACATCGGCTCCCGACCAGGTCTGAGGGTGCGCGCAAAACCCAGGCAAAGCATCAGTTGAGAGCCTGCATGTTCAAACCAGTAAATCCAGGCAAAGTGCTGCGTGAGCATGTTCCAGGCAGCAAACAGCGCCCCAAACCCGATGCAAAATATCAACAGTGCGGCGATCCGATGCTGCGCTTGCCAAGCCATCGACCGCAGTACCAGCAGAATCGGCGCCAGCGCCAAAACGGTACCCAGCACCTCAGTTCCGTTGCGGCTATTTGTATAGTGAGCGAGACAGGCATACGCGACGCCCAGCGTAACCACTGCTATCCCGCGCCCTAGCCCGGCCGTCGCAGACATCAGGCCGATTTCTGCGCGCTAATGTATTGCGTCAAGCTGCGCAGCGAAGTGAAAATGCGGTGGTTGTCATCGTTATTGGCGCGCAACTGGATTCCATAACGCTTGGAAATCAATAATGCGACCTCCAGTATATCGATCGAATCCAGCCCCAAACCATCGCCATACAGCGGCTCGTCAGGATTGATCGCAGCCGCGTCCAGTTCCAGATTCAAGCCCTGAACGATCATTTCAGCGACTTCATTTTGCAGCTTGGTATCGTATGTCGCGATGCTTTCAGACTTCATTTTTTTCTTTACGGGTAAATCAAACGGCTCACTATCGCGTTCTGCGCGGCCGCATATTATAGCCCTCAATCGATCGCTGCTTTTTGCCATGCACTGGCGCTAGCTGGCCCTGATTTTTACCGCGGCGTCTTATCGAGCCGCCGCTCAAGTGCTATGCGGATTGAAATTCTTGCCCAGCGAGGCCGGCATATTGAGTTTGATCCAGTTTGCATTGCGCGAAATCAGCACCAGCACCAAGATGGTGGCCAGATACGGCAGCATCGATAGCAATTGCGAAGGGATTGCCACGCCTTTGGCCTGGATGTAAAAACTCAGGATGGTGACGCCGCCAAACAGGTAAGCGCCGATCAATACCCGCGCCGGACGCCAGGTGGCAAAAGTGGTCAGCGCCAGCGCGATCCAGCCGCGTCCGGCCACCATCCCTTCGACCCACTGCGGCGTGTACACCAGCGACAAAAAAGCGCCGGCCAGCCCACAGCAGGCACCGCCGAACAGCAACGCGACGAGCCGGATGCGGCGCACGTTATAACCCAACGCATGGGCTGAAGACGGCGCTTCGCCGACTGCGCGCAGCACCAATCCGGCACGGCTGCGGTACAAGAACCAGGCGATGGCAGCGCACAACAGCAGCGACAAATACACCATCGGATGCTGGCGGAACAGCGCACGGCCCAGGAACGGGATGTTTTCCAGGTAGGGGATGCCGGAAGCGACATTGTGCAAACTGCTGCCAACATACGAGATACCGATATACGCCGAGGCGCCGCCGCCGAACAGCGTCAGCGCCAGCCCAGTGGCGTACTGATTGGTGCCGAGCCAAACCGTCAGCCAGGCAAAAAATCCCGCCAGCAACATGCCGGCAGCAGCGCCGGCAACAAAGCCCAGCGCCGGGCTGCCGCTATTAACCGCAACCGCGAAACCGATGATCGCAGCCACCAGCATCATGCCTTCTGCGCCGAGGTTGACGACCCCGGCCTTTTCGTTAATCAGCAGGCCGAGCGCAGCCAGCATCAGCGGCGTGCCGGCGTTGATGCTGGAAGCGATCAAGGATGCTAATGATGATAAGGAGGCGTCCATTATTTGCTCCAGCGGATTTTGTAATTGATCAAGACGTCACAGGCCAGCAGCGAAAACAGCAGGATGCCCTGAAACACGCCGGTGATTGCGTTCGGCATGCCCAGACGCGACTGCGACAGTTCGCCGCCGATATAAAACAGCGCCATGATGAAGCTGGAGAAGATCACGCCAATCGGATGCAGGCGGCCGACGAAGGCGACGATGATGGCGGCGAAACCATAACCGGGCGATACCGATGGCGTGATTTGCCCAATCGGCCCCAGCACTTCACAGACGCCCGCCAGACCGGCCAGCGCGCCGCAAATCAGCATCGAAGTCCACAACGACTTGCGCGACGAAAAGCCCGCATAACGGGCCGCCATCGGTGCCGCACCGCCAACCTGAATTCCGTAACCGGCAATACTCTTGCTCAAAAATAACCAACCGGCCAGCGCCGCCAGCAGTGCCAGCACAATCCCCAAATGCAGACGCGTACCCGGCAGCACAATCGGCAGCAGGAAGTCGTCGGAAAATAACTTCGATTGCGGGAAATTGAAGCCTTCCGGGTCTTTCAGCACGCCATGCACCAGAAAACTCAGCAGCAATTGGCCCACATACACCAGCATCAGCGACACCAGAATTTCATTGGCATTGAAACGATCACGCAGAAAAGCCGTAATCGCCGCCCACGCCATGCCGCCCAACATGCCAGCCAGCAGCACGACGGCAATCATGGCCGCGCCGCCGCCACTAACAATGCTCCCGCTGCCGTCATCGAAATACAGCGCGACCGCCCCACCAGCCGCAGCGCCGACCACCAGTTGGCCTTCAGCGCCGATATTGAAGACATTGGCACGAAAACAAATCGCCAGCCCGACCGCAATCAGCAATAACGGTGCAACCTTGATGCCGACTTCAGACCAGCCGCGCAGATCCTTGAGCGGCTCCAGGAAAAAAATCGACAAACCGGCGAGCGGACTTTTGCCCAGCGCCGCGAACAAAATCGCGCCACACAACACCGTCAGCAACAGCGCCAATAACGGCGACAGCCATGCCATCAGGGCGGAAGGATTGGCGCGTGATTCCAGTCTCAACCTTAGCCGCAATGAAAACTTAGCCATGCGCTGCCTCCTGCGGCGCATCCCACAGACCGCTCATCCACAGGCCGATCAAGGCCACCGTCGCGTCGGAAGTGGCAATCGATGGCGACATCCTGCCCTTGGCTAAAACCACCAGCCGGTCGGAAATTTCAAACAATTCGTCCAGTTCCTCTGAAATCACCAGCAACGCGCAACCGGCATCGCGCAAGGCCACCAGCTCGGCGCGGATTTGCGCCGCCGCGCCGACATCGACGCCCCAGGTCGGTTGCGCCACGATCAGCACCTTGGGGCCGCGCATGACTTCGCGCCCGACAATGTATTTTTGTAAATTGCCGCCTGACAGACTGCGCGCCGCTGCCTGTGGGCCGGCGGCCTTGACCTTGAAGCGGGCAATCACGTCGGCGGCACGCTGCACCAGCACGCTATTGCGGATCAGGCCAAAGCGAATCGTCAGCGGCGTTTGCAGCGTCAGCAGCACGTTGTCGGCCAGCGACATATCGGGTACCGCGCCGCGCCCGAGCCGTTCTTCCGGCACAAAACCCAGGCCGCCGCGACGCCGCAAACCCGGCGGCAGATTGCCGACCGGTTTGCCCTGCAGCACAATCACCTCCGGCTTTGCGCGCCGATCCTCGCCCGACAGCGCCGCCAGCAACTCTTGCTGACCGTTGCCGGAAATACCCGCCACGCCCACTATTTCGCCGGCGCGCACCGTAAAACTGATGTCGGACAACGAGGTCGCAAACGGATGGCTTTTTGCCAGCGACAGTTGCTTGACTTCGAGCATAGTCGCGCCCGGTGTGCGCATTTGCCGCTGAATGGTCGGCGGTTCGGCCCCGATCATCAGCCGCGACAGGCTGGCCGCAGTTTCCGTGCGCGGATCGCACACGCCGGTATTTTTGCCGCCGCGCAGCACGCTGCAGGTGTGGCACAGCGCCCGGATTTCATCGAGCTTGTGGCTGATATACAAAATACTGCAGCCCTCGCGCGCCAATTGGCGCAAGGTCTCGAACAGCTTTTCGACCGCTTGCGGCGTCAGCACCGAAGTCGGCTCGTCGAGGATCAGCAATTGCGGTTTGGCCAGCAAGGCACGCACGATTTCGACCCGCTGGCATTCGCCCACCGACAGCGTATGCACGTGGCGTTGCGGCTCCAGTTCCAGCCCGTATTGCGCGGCAGTGCTGGAAATGCGCTGCGCCAATGCGTCCAGTTTGGTGTCATTGGGCAAGCCGAGCGCGATGTTTTCCGCCACGGTGAGGGTGTCGAACAGCGAAAAATGCTGGAACACCATCGCAATCCCAAGCGCACGCGCCTGGGCCGGATTGGCGATTTCGACTTCGGCACCGTTCCACAGCACGCGTCCGGCATCCGGCTTGACCGCACCGTAAATGATCTTCATCAAAGTCGATTTACCGGCACCGTTTTCGCCCAGCACCGCATGAATTTCGCCCGGTTTAACGATCAAATCGATGCCATCGTTAGCCACCACCGACGGGTAGCGCTTGGTGATTTGATGCAACTCAAGGCGATTGGTCATCGATTAATCATGGTTTGGACGGGTTGTGAAAAATATTGCACAAGTTCTCTATTTTATTCCAGATGCCTGATATTAAGATGCGGATATAACCGTATTGCGTACAAGTGCTAATCTTGAACAACAGTTGTTACGGACTGTTCACGAAAGGCACGAACCAGCCTCGGGGCACAGCACACTTCTT
This sequence comes from Glaciimonas sp., assembly GCA_012927585.1. Lineage (GTDB taxonomy): Bacteria > Pseudomonadota > Gammaproteobacteria > Burkholderiales > Burkholderiaceae_D > AVCC01. Next base: position 34,635 of record JABBOY010000002.1, on the reverse strand, counting down.
GAAAAATAGGGAGTATCACATTTTTTATGGTATTTACCGCATATATTTATTGCTGTTATAAAATATACTCACATTAATATAGTAAAAATTGTAAGTGCTCAGCCCGCTAGGCGAGGACTGTTTGGTCCCCTCTCCCACTTGTGGGAGAGGGCTAGGGAGAGGGCCTTAGCAAGTATTCCGGCCGCATTACATGTGGCAATGCAATCAAGGTTAAGCCTTGTTTTGAGCACCTTACTTATTGCGAGCACCCTCTCCCCGGCCCTCTCCCGCACGCGGGCGAGGGAGTCCTCAATAGCGGGCTGAATAGTAACCAAAAATAAATTGAACCAATCAAAAACCACTGGAATCACCATGTCCGAAGCTATCCGTTTTTACCATCGCGGCGCAATCCAGAGCGTGCAGGATGTCGCGCCGACCCGGACCATTCTGCAATATCTACGGGAAGACCTGCATTGCACCGGCACCAAGGAAGGCTGCGCCGAGGGCGATTGCGGCGCGTGCACGGTAGTCATCGGCGCACTGCAGGACGGCGAGCTCACGCTGAAAGCAGTCAATGCCTGCATCCAGTTGATGCCGACGCTGGATGGCCGCGCACTTTTTACGGTGGAAGACTTGAAGCAGACCGACGGCAGTCTGCATCCGGTGCAACAGGCGATGGTGGAGTGTCACGGTTCGCAATGCGGCTTTTGCACGCCGGGTTTCGTGATGTCGCTCTGGAGTGTGTACCTGCGGCACGAAGGTCAAACGGCTGCGCTGTCACGGCGCGAAATCGATACCGCGCTATCCGGCAATCTGTGTCGCTGCACCGGCTACCGGCCCATCATCGCCGCCGCGCAACGAATGGGCCAATTGCCGCCAGCGCATTTTGACAGCGCCGCATTGGTGCAGACATTGCAAACCCTGCAACGCGACGACACATTTAACTACCGCCACGACGGCCAAATTTTTGTTGCCCCGCGCACGCTGGCGCAATTGATTGCCGCCCGCGCAGCATATCCGGCCGCGCACATTCTGGCCGGCGCTACCGATATCGGGCTGTGGGTCACCAAGCAATTACGCGACTTGAACGCGCTGATTTACATCGGGCACATCGCCGAATTGCAAACAATCAGCGAACAAGATGGTCAGTTAATTATCGGTGCCGGCGTCACGCTCAACGACGCTTATGCGGCGTTATGCCGGCATTATCCAAACGAGCTGTCGGAACTATGGCAGCGCTTCGCCTCGGAACCGATCCGCAATGTCGGCACGCTGGGCGGCAATGTCGCCAACGGTTCGCCGATTGGCGATTCGATGCCTTTTCTGATTGCGCTCGGTGCGGAAATCGTACTGTGCGGCGGCAATGGAGAACGTAGCTTGCCGCTGGAAGATTTTTATCTCGGTTATCAGAAAAACGCGCTGCAAAGCGGCGAATTTGTTGCGGCAGTACGGGTGCCGCTGCCGAGCACCCATCGACACTTTCGCACCTACAAACTGGCGAAACGCTTCGATCAGGATATTTCGGCTGTCTGCGCAGCATTTTCCATCGCACTCGACAACGGGATTATTCAACACCCGCGCATCGCCTTTGGCGGCATGGCCCCGACGCCAAAACGAGCGGCAAAAGCAGAAGCCGCGCTGCAAGGCCAGCCCTGGAATGAGGCCACATTACACAACGCGATGGCGGCAATGGCTGACGATTACGCGCCGCTGTCCGACATGCGCGCCTCCGGCAGCTACCGGATGAAGGCCGCACAAAACTTGCTGCGCCGCTTCTGGCTGGAAACGCGGCCGAATGCGCCGTTGCTGAATGCTTTTAGTAGTGCAGGCCTCCGTGCCTGCAAACCGGTGCGTAGTGATACGTCCGATGCAGGCACGGAGGCCTGCACTACTGAGACCGAAATCGGGACCGAAATCGGCCGCCCGCATCCGCACGAATCTGCCGTGCTGCATGTGCTGGGCGAAGCCATTTACACCGACGATGCGCCGGAACTGCACGGCACCTTGCATGCAGCGCTGGGCTTGTCGGAACAGGCCCACGCCACCATCCTTTCCATCGATCTGGAAGCAGTCAAAAGCGCGCCCGGCATAGTCGCGGTGCTGACTGCGACCGATATTCCGGGGCTCAACGATTGCGGCCCGATTCTCCACGACGACCCGATTCTGGCCGACGGCCTGGTGCAATATGCGGGCCAGCCGATCTTTGCCGTGATTGCCACCAGCCACGACTTGGCGCGCCGTGCGGTGCGGCTGGCAAAAATCGACTATGCAACCTTGCCGGCGATCCTGACGCCGCAAGCAGCCCGCGCCGCAGAGTCCTACGTGCTGCCGCCGATGCATTTGCAGCGCGGCGATGCAGCCAGGGCGCTGGCATCTGCGCCGCAGCGCGTCAAAGGCACGCTGGAAGTCGGCGGCCAGGAACATTTTTATCTGGAAGGGCAAGTTTCCACCGCGATCCCGAAAGAACAGCACGGCATGCTGCTGCTGTGCTCGACCCAGCATCCGAGCGAAATGCTGCATGTAGTCGCCCACGCGCTGGGCCTGCCGGTACACAACATCACAGTCGAATGCCGGCGCATGGGCGGCGGTTTCGGCGGCAAGGAATCGCAATCGGCGCAGTGGGCGGCGGTGGCGGCAATCGCTGCGCATAAGCTGCAGCGCCCGGTCAAGCTGCGCGCCGACCGCGACGACGACATGCTGGTCAGCGGCAAGCGCCACTGTTTTTATTACGAATACGAAGTCGGTTTCGATGCGACCGGCCGCATCCTCGCAGCCAAGGTGGAGATGGTGCTGCGCGCCGGTTATTCAGCCGATCTGTCCGGGCCGGTGGCGACGCGCGCGGTGTGCCATTTCGATAATGCGTATTACTTGTCGGAGGTGGAAATCCATGCGCTGTGCGGCAAGACCAACACCCAGTCGAACACCGCATTCCGTGGTTTCGGCGGCCCGCAAGGCGCAATCGCAATCGAATACGCGATCGACGACATCGCCCGCACGCTGGGCATGGATGCTCTGGACGTGCGCAAGATTAATTTTTACGGCGTCGATGACGCCGGCGGCAGAAACGTCACGCCCTACGGCCAGAAAGTGGTCGATAACGTGATCCATACATTGGTGGCCGAACTGGAAGCCAGCAGCGATTATTGCGAGCGCCGCGCCGCCACACGCAGCTTCAACGCGGCTAGCCCGGTGCTGAAAAAAGGCATCGCACTGACGCCGGTAAAGTTCGGCATCGCGTTCAACCTGACCCATCTGAATCAGGCCGGCGCGCTGGTGCATGTGTATCTGGACGGCTCGGTGCTGGTCAACCACGGCGGCACCGAGATGGGCCAGGGCGTCAACACCAAAGTGGCGCAAGTGGTGGCGCACGAACTCGGCATCCGGCTGGCGCAGGTGCGCTGCACGGCAACCGACACCAGCAAAGTCGCCAACACCTCAGCCACCGCCGCCTCCACCGGCACCGACCTGAACGGCAAGGCGGCGCAAGACGCAGCCGGCCAAATCCGCACACGGCTGGCGACATTCGCGGCGCATCAATACGGCGGCACTGCGGCGGAAGTGCGCTTCGCCGACGATGTTGTCACCAGCAACGGCCACAGCATCGCGTTTGCCGCACTGGTGCAAAGCGCTTACCTGGCGCGCATCCAACTATGGTCGGACGGTTTCTACGCGACGCCCGGCTTGCACTGGGACCCGAGCACCATGCGCGGCAATCCGTTTTCCTACTTCTGCTACGGCGCGGCGGTGTCGGAAGTAATTGTCGATACGCTGACCGGCGAGTGGAAATTGTTGCGCGCCGATCTGCTGTACGACGTCGGCAATTCGCTCAACCCGGCCATCGATCTGGGCCAGGTAGAAGGCGGCTTCATTCAGGGCATGGGCTGGCTCACCACCGAACAATTGTGGTGGAATAAAGAGGGCAAGCTGATGACGCATGCACCATCGACTTACAAAATTCCGGCCATCTCCGACTGTCCAGAAGACTTCCGCGTCAAGCTATTCAAAAATCGCAATGTGGCAGACAGCATCCACCGTTCCAAAGCCGCCGGCGAACCGCCGCTGTTGCTGCCGTTCTCGGTCTTCTTCGCGATCCGCGATGCGATTGCCAGCGTGGCGAATTACCGGATTAACCCGCCGCTGAACGCACCGGCCACCAGCGAGGAAATATTGAAAGCGGTCGAAGCGGTGGAAGCGGTCGCGCCCTTGCTCCCTCTCCCGCGTGCGGGAGAGGGGAGAAAATCAATCCAATGAATATGAACTGGCTGCAAGCCCTAAGCGTTCTGAACACTCCCGCAGTATTAATCACGGTGGCGCAAACGGAAGGTTCCTGCCCACGCGAAGCCGGTGCCAAAATGCTGGTCACAGCCGAAACCCGATGCGACACCATCGGCGGCGGCCATCTGGAACTAAACGCCTGCAGCATCGCACGCGACATGCTGCAGCTGCCTGCTGGCACGCTGAACGCAGAACGCCGATTGCAGCGCATTGCGCTCGGCCCCAGCCTCGGTCAATGCTGCGGCGGCGTAGTGCATCTGGCGTTCGAGCGCATCAACCCGAACACCAAATGGCAGGAATTATCCGAAAGATTGCAACGCGGGCAGGACAGTTGGCGCGTACTGGCGCTTGATACTGTCACGCCGGTCGCGCTGCTCGATGCGGATTCTGTGCCGCTGCATGGCGCTGCGCCCGGGTTCCAGCCAACGCTCGACGCCAGCCCGATCAACCGAATGCAACGCGATACCGCCGGCAAGCGCTGGCTGGTCGATGCCTGCCTGTCGCCGCGCCCCCATCTTGTGCTATTCGGCGCCGGTCATGTCGGTGCAGCGCTGGTGCGTGCGCTGGCCGAACTGCCATGCCGCGTAAGCTGGATCGACCAGCGCGACGATTTGTTCCCGGCCACGCTGCCCGCCAACGTGCAAATCGAAGCGACCGATACGCCCGAAGCCACAATTGACGCCGCCGCACCTAACAGTTGCTTTCTGGTGATGACGCACGAGCACGCGCTCGATCAACGGTTAACCGAACATATCCTGCGCCGCATAGCGCAACGCAATGATGTGCAATGGTTCGGCCTGATCGGCTCCGGCACCAAGCGCGCCCTATTCAGCCATCGGCTGCAAGCGCGCGGCATCGCGCCGGAAACGCTGGCACGCATGGTGTGCCCGATCGGCCTGCCCGGCATCAGCGGCAAGCAGCCGGCAGTAATAGCCGCCTCGGTGGCGGCGCAATTGATGGGGGTGTGGGAACTGTGCGGACGGCAAATACAAGCAAGGATATGAACAAATTGCCATAGTCCCAAATTGGGACTATCATCCACTTATGCGAATACTTTCACTCCCTACCCTGAAAAGCTTCTACGAAGAAACCGCAAGCCACACGGACGCGAAAACGCCCCTCCTTACTTGGCATAGCCATGTTCTTAAAGCGAACTGGCTTGAGCCTGCCGACGTCAAGGTGGACTTCGGGAACGCCAGCATACTGAAAGAGGGTCGCGTCGTATTTAATATTGCGGGGAATAAATATCGCTTAGTGACATCAATCAACTACCCGTATGGCATTGTTTTTATCAAATTCATTGGCACCCACAAACAGTATGACGCGATTGATGCGCAAACAATTTGAAGGAAGTGAGCATGAACATTAAACCCATCAAAACCGTGGACGATCATCGTGCGGCCTTGAAAGAAATTGAAGCGCTGATGACGGCTGAGATAGACACACCAGAAGGTGACCGCCTCGACATTCTGGCGACGTTAGTTGAGGCGTATGAATTACGGCATTTCCCAATGGAGTTGCCGGACCCGATTGATGCCATTAAGTTCAGCATGGAACAAAAAGGCTTAACGCCGAAAGACTTGGAGCCGATGATCGGGCGCTTAAACCGGGTCTACGAAATTCTCGGCGGAAAGCGGCCCCTCACCTTGGCTATGATCTGGCGCCTGCATGAAGGCCTGGGCATTCCAGCAGAAGCTTTAATCAAGCCGCCACGCAGAGGAATCGTCGCTGTCTAGACGCTCATGACAATCATCACTCCCAAGCTGCAAGCCTACCGCGCCGGCATCTTGCATTTCACTGCTGACCCGGCCCTTAATGCCGATTCGCATCACTGGCATGCAGACGGTCTGTTGCTGGTTGCCGATGAACGCATCACCGCTGTTGGCGACTATGCCGCGCTGCATCCCGGCTTGGCGCCGGATACGGTTGTAATCGACTATCGCGGCAAACTGATTGTGCCCGGCTTCATCGATACCCATTTGCATTATCCGCAGACCGACATCATCGCTTCCCCCGCGCCCGGCTTGCTGCCGTGGCTGGAGCGCTACACCTTTCCGGCCGAACGCCAGTTTTCCGACGCGGTACATGCGGCGGACGTGGCCAGCTTTTTTCTCGACGAGCTGCTGCGCTGCGGCACTACCACTGCGATGGTGTATTGCACTGTGCATCCCGAATCGGTCGAGGCATTTTTCATCGAGAGCGAAAAGCGCAATGTGCGGATGGTAGCCGGCAAGGTGCTGATGGATCGCAACTGCCCGGAATTTCTGCGCGACAGTGCCGAGAGCGGCGCCCGCGATACGGAAGCGCTGATCAAAAAATGGCATAAACGCGGCCGTCAATTGGTCGCAATCACGCCGCGTTTCGCACCGACTTCAACCGATGCCCAATTGCAGTTGGCCGGCGAACTGGCACGCACTTATCCCGACACGTACGTGCAAACCCACCTCGCCGAAAATGTCGATGAAGTAGCTTGGGTGAAACAGCTATTTCCCGGTGCGCGCAGTTATCTGGACGTCTATGATCGGGTCGGCCTGCTGCGCCCGCGGGCCATGTTCGGGCACTGCATCTGGCTGGATGACGCCGATTTCAGGCGCATGGCGGAAACCCAATCCGCGATCGCGGTGTGCGCCACCTCCAACCTGTTTCTCGGCAGCGGCTTGTTCGATTTCGCCCGTGCCGATGCCGCACATGCGCTGTTGTCGCTGGCTACCGATGTCGGCGGCGGCACCGCGTTCTCGATGCTGCAAACCATGAACGAATCCTTCAAGGTGGCGCGCATGGGTGGCACTAGCTTGTCGGCGCTACGCATGTTTTATCTGGCAACGCTGGGCGCTGCGCGCAGCATGCAATTGGAAGGCACCATCGGCAACTTCGCAACGGGAGCGGAAGCCGACTTCATCGTGCTCGACCCGCAGGCGACAGCGCTGCTGGCACGCCGCACCGCACGCACCGAAAGCTTGGAAGAATTGTTGTTTGCGTTCGCCTTGCTGGGCGACGACCGCAGCGTAGCCGCGACGTATGCGGCGGGACGCAAGGTGCATCAACGCTAAGTTTGAGGTGGCGCTACAGATCCGGCAATATTCATATACTGATGATTGTATTTTTGCATGCCGCTATGAATATATGCGGACAAGTGCCGTTTTTATCATATACTCCCTTGTTGCATCAAGCAGCAAGATAATATTGGCCCTAAGCGATGACTTACTCGTGCCGCAACGCCTCGATCGGGTCTAGTTGCGCAGCGCGGAGAGCGGGAAAATAGCCGAACACGACGCCAATCCCGGCCGAGAATAGGAAAGACAGAATGTTGATGGACGAGTTGAATACATAAGGCACCTGCATCAGCTGCGCCAGCCCGATCGAAGCGCCGGTAGCCAGCACGATGCCGATCACGCCACCGAGGGTGGACAGCACCACCGCCTCGATCAGGAATTGCAGCAACACTTCGCGCTCCAGCGCACCGATGGCCAGACGCAAGCCGATTTCCCGGGTGCGCTCGGTAACACTGACCAGCATGATATTCATGATGCCAATACCGCCTACCAGTAAGCTCACCGCGGCGACCGCACCGAGTAGCGTGGTCATCACTTTGGTGGTGCCGGACAGGGTTTCGGCAAGCTGCTTGGTGTCGAGCACATTGAAATTGTCGTCATCTCCCTGGGCCAGTTTGCGACGCTCGCGCAGCAACTGCGTCAGGCTCGACTTCAGGCGCGCGCTATCGGTGCCATCTTTCATCGAAACCAGTAGCGTGGCGACCCGCTGGTTGCCGGCAACCCGGCGTTGCAGCGTGTGCAGCGGCACCAGCACTACATCATCCTGATCGTTGCCCATAGCTGCCGGCCCTTTGGCCGCCAGCACACCCACCACTACGCAGGAAAATTGCTTGACGCGCAATTGCTCTCCCAGCGCGCTGCGGGTATCGAACAATTCGCGCCGTATCGTCTCGCCGATGATGCATACGGCAGCACCCGCTTGCAATTCGCCCGGTTCGAACTGGCGACCGGCGGACAACTTCCAGTTGCTGGTCTGAAACCAGGCATTGGTGCTGCCGGTGACGCTGGTGGTCCAGTTGCGGCCGTTGGCGACCACTGTCACGCTGGAGCGCCCTTCGGGAGCCACTGCCTGCACGCCGCCGATTTGGTTCGCAATCGCTGCGGCGTCGGCTTCCTTGAACGACGGCGCGCCGCCGCTACCGCCGCCAAAACCCTGACGTTGTCCGGGGCGCACCATCAGCAAGTTGGTGCCCAGGCTGGAAATTTGATTTTGCACTTCCAAGGTGGCGCCGTTGCCCAACGTCACCATGGTGACGACGGCGCTCACGCCAATCACGATGCCGAGCATGGTCAGGAAAGAGCGCAGCAAGTTGCGGCGAATCGAGCGCAACGCAAGCAGCAAAGTATTCAGCAGCATTACAGCGTCCCTGCTGCGGGCATGGGCGGCAACACTGCTGGCAAGTCGGCTCCGAACGGATGCGGATTGCTGGCGTCGCTGTCCAGCAGGCCATCGACGAAATGCACCATGCGCTTGGCATACATCGCCATGTCGTGCTCGTGCGTGACCATCAATACGGTGATGCCGTGATCCAGGTTAAGCCGCGAAAGCAGATCCATGATTTCGCGGCTGCGCTGGGTGTCGAGGTTGCCGGTGGGCTCATCGGCCAGCAATACCGCAGGCTCGGTGACGATGGCACGGGCAATCGCGACCCGCTGCTGTTGCCCGCCCGACAGTTCAGCCGGGGTGTGGTGCTCCCAGCCGGACAGGCCGACCGAAGCCAGCGCCTTGGTCGCCAGAGCGTGCCGCCTGGCGGCGCTTTCGCCGCGATACAACAAGGGCAGTTCGACGTTTTCTTGCGCCGAGGTGCGTGCCAGCAGATTAAAACCCTGGAACACAAAGCCAAGGTAGCGCCGACGCAGTTGTGCGCGCTGGTCGCGCGACAAATTTTCCACATGCATGCCGTGAAACAGGTAGGCGCCGGCGGTGGGCGTATCGAGGCAGCCGAGAATGTTCATCACAGTCGATTTTCCCGAGCCGCTGGGGCCCATGATGGCGACAAATTCACCCGCTGCGATATCGATATCGACGCCTTTGAGCGCCATCAATGCGGCCTGCCCTTTGCCATACATTTTGGTCACGCCGCGCAGGCGAATTAGCGGAGCCTGGGATTTGCCGTCGGTCTCCGCGCCGTGCTCCACTTCTGTCCTCATTGCGCCGCCGTGCTCTGGTCGGTGATGACTTGCATGCCAACCTGCAAATCTCCTGCGGTTACCTCGGTCATCCGGCCATCGCTAATACCGGGCGTCACGTCCACCGCAACCGCAGCGCCGTTGCGCAATACCCAAACCTGACGCACGGCAGCGGTGCTGGCACTGCTGGCAGCCGATTTGCGCGGCGTGCGGGGGCGGCCACGCGGCATCATACTGGCCACAATGCCGCCTTGACCGGCGGCATCCGGCCCCTTTCCGGCCTGCGCTGGAGTTGGCGTTGAAGTTGAATTTGCAGTTGGCGTAAACCGTAACGCGCTGTTCGGCACCAGCAACACATCGTGGCGTTCGATGGCAGTGATGGTAGCGGTTGCCGTCATGCCGGGGCGCAGGCTCAGGTCGACATTATCGACGTCCAGATAGGTGATGTAAGTGACCACGTTTTCGGTAATGGTCGAACCGAACGCTACTCGCGTGATGATTGCCGGGTACTTGCGATTGGCATAGGCGCTGACGGTAAAGAGGGCTTTTTGGCCAACCTTGACCGCGCCGACGTCGGCTTCATCGACATTCACCTGCAGCCGCATCAAGCTCAAGTCTTCAGCAATGGTAAACAGCGTTACCGCCTGCAAGGACGCCGCTACCGCGTTGCCGGGGTCGACCGTGCGGGTCAGGATCACGCCGTCGATGGGTGAACGAATCGATGCTTTCGACAGATTGGTCTCGTCGGTTGACAAGGTGGCTTTGGCGCTGACGACGTTGGCGTTGGCACTTAATGCATTGGCTTGCGCCCGCGCTAGCGTGGCGCGGCCAGTGTCGAGCTCGGCCCTGGAAGGCACTTTGCCGCCGGACAAGCGCGAGACTTCTTCCAGCCGCGCCAGATTGCCATGCGACTCATCAACGGTGGCCACCGCCTGCGCCACGGCTGCATTCGCGGCAGCCAGCGCAGCGCGTGAACGCACGACCTGATCGTTCAGCTTGGCGGTATCAAGTTCGACCAAAACTTGTCCTTTCTTGACCCGATCATTTACGTCCACCAGCACCCGCAACACGGTACCGGACAGTTCGCTGCCGATACTGACCGAGCGCGTCGGCTGCAACGTGCCATTGGCAATGACGCTAAGGGTAAGGTTGCCGCGTGCCACCGCTTCGGCCGTAAAGCGCGGTGCGGCGTTGGCTTTTTGCTGCGCTTGCCAGAAATAAGCACCGATAGCAGCCAGAATCAAGAGCGCAACAACGATCCAAAGCATCGGGCGACGCCACCAGCGGCGCGCAGCCGGGTCGGTCAGCAATGCCAGTGCATCGGTGTCCGGTGTAGTTTCGTTTGAAGCAGATGCTGTATTCATGAGTTTGAAGGTTGAGTGATGTTGGCGCTACCGGGCTGGCCTGGCGGCATTGCAGAATCGCGCTCCGGCTGCCAGCCGCCGCCCAATGCCTTGTATAAGCGCACATGGTCGGCGCTGAGGTCGGTGCTGGTAATTGCCACCGCATCTTGGGTGCTAAACAGGGAACGCTGCGTCTCCAGCACAGTCTGAAAATCGATCAGACCACTTGCGTAGCGCTGGCGCGCAATCAGTGCCGCGTTGGCCGCCGCATCGGTGGCGTCGCGCAAGTGCAGCAGGCGCTCGCGGTCACCGCCCAGCGCGACCAGCGCATCTTCCACATCCTTTAATGCAGTCAATACCGTAGCTTGATAAGACAGCCGCGCCTGTTCCAGCGCAGCTTGCTGCGCACGCACCTGCGCCTGGCCTGCGCCGGCATCGAACAGCGGCCCCGATACGCTGCCCAGCAATGCGCTGGCCAGCGCACCGCTGCCGGTGAGCGTACCCAACGTCAAGGCGCGCAGCCCCAGCGAACCGCTGAGATTAAAGCTCGGATAGCGCGCAGCATCGGCTTGCCCGACCCGCGCCAAAGCGGCGCTGACCTGGTGTTCGGCGGCGCGCACGTCCGGCCGCTGGCGCAAAGTCTCGGTCGGCATGCTAAGGGCCAAATCATCTTGCGCTTGCGGCACCGGGAGGACCGCTGCAAGTTGCAAGCGCAACGTATCCGGCGTCTGGCCGCAGAGCACTGCCAGACTATGCTGGATCTGCGCCACACTGGTTTCCAGCGTAGGAATCTGGGCTCGTGTCTGTTCGCTGGCGGCACGCGCCTGCTCGCCTTCGAGCGACGTCAGCAAACCAGCCTGAACCCGCCAATCGGTAATCTGCAAGGTTTCCAGCTGACTTGCCAGATTGCTGCGCGCAATCATCAACCGGGTCTGCGCGCCGCGATACTGGATGTAACTGACGGCCGTTTCGGCCGCGATGGACACCTGAACGTCGGCCAGGCTGGCAGCGCTGGCTTGCGCACTAGCCTCGCCTGCCTGCAGCGCGCTGCGCTTGCCGCCAAATACATCGGGCTCCCAACTGGCGTCAAACCCGGCATTAAAAGCGTTGCTGGCGCTGATGTCGCCTGACTTACTGCGTCCTGCAGAGGCCGAACCGGCAACCCTGGGCAATAAGCCGGCGGCGGCAACATCGCGCAACGCACGCGCCTGCGCCAAAGCCGCCTGCGCGCTGTTGACGCTGGTATTGGCGCGCAACGCCTGCGTTATCAGCCCATCGAGCAAGGGATCGTCAAAACGTTGCCACCACCGCGCCAGGACTGCGTTGCGGTTGTCTGCACTAATACTGCCGGCTGCAACGGCAGACGACCATGTTGCCGGCACCGCAATGTTTGGCAACAAGGGCGACTGTGGCGATAGCGACGCGCAAGCTGTTAGCGTTAGCGGCAGTGCCATCGTCCATAAACCGAGTTTTTTCAGCATGCAATATTTTCTGGAAAATCCATCTACATCATGCACGAAATGGCAACATCCTCTTGAGCGTGTTATCCCCCACCCAGTAATGGTGGAACAGGCCAGCGGCAGCATGCAGGCCAATCAGGAAGTAACCCACGGTGGCGATTGTTTCATGTATGTCTTTTATTTGCGTGGCGTTAGCCTTGTTTTTAGCAATCAACGCCGGCAACTCCAGCCCGAAGAATGGAATCGGCTTGCCGGCTGCGCTTAACATAAGCCAGCCCAGCAGCGGCATGACTATCATCAGCAAGTACAGCGCCACATGCATCCAAAAGGAAAACCGTGCCTGCCATTGCGGCAAAGTGGGCTTGATGGCCGGCGTGGCTGTTAGCAAGCGCGCCGCAAGACGGATAAATACCAAGCCGAAAACCGACAAGCCAAGCATGTAATGCCATGTTTTCATCCCGTTGTAGAGCGTACTATCCTCGGGAAAAATGTCGCGTAGGTCCATGCAGGCATACACGGCAATGAGCAACAACAGCATCAACCAGTGCAGCCCAATCGACAGCACGCCATATCTGTCGGTATTGTTTGCGCTTGTGTTCGTGATCACAGTAATTTCCTCATTAAGTAGTGCCGGGAGTCGGCTGAAACGGAGTCATCATGGGGCACTGGAAGGGAAGTCGCTTATCCGACATCAACGTCACAAATCGAACCGTTGCTTACCCGACAGGCACCTGGAAACACCAGCGCATTCTAGTGATTCTCCAGCAGTGGCTACGGCACTTTTACAAAACAATACAATTTGTTGTGCTTCCGGGAACCGTCGGCAGTGATAATAAATTCATAAACAGGGGCATGTATTATTAATATATGCACATATATAATGCGGATAAAATGACATTTTTCGGCATACTCCCGGTTAAATTATTACCCGCGCAAAGCTGCCCAAGCCATCATCGCCCACGCCAGAAGAAATGCAACGCCGCCGATCGGCGTGATCGCGCCCAGCATGCGCACGCCGCTGATTGCCAATGCATACAAACTGCCGCTGAACACCACGATCCCCGCCAGCATCGCGATCCCGGCCCAAGCCAGCAGCGCCGAATTAAAACGCGGCATCAGCAGCGCAATGACGAACAAGCCGAGGGCATGCGCCATTTGATACGTGACAGCCGTATGCCAGACAGCCAGCATGTCGCTGCTCAGGATATTTTTTAGCCCATGCGCACCGAAAGCGCCGGCAGCAACCGCGATCAACATATTGATGGCAGCGACGATGACAAGTATTCGTTCATTCATGTGGATTCCAAGTGAAAAAAATAAGTGCTTCGATGGGCATGTTTGGCAACCGCAATGCATAGCTGTTCCGGCAGCTTTCGGTAGCATATAGTATTGGCGCCGCAGCACATTGAGAACCAGCCGCAGCTACGATCGACATATCGACCGCATGCAAAACTTGCCATAAGACTGATGCGGCGAGATTCCACAACCGAGACCGTGCACAGATCAGTTGCCTCTTTCCTGGTTGGCAATATCAGTATTTTTCTGAGCGAGCTCTAGCTCTTTAGCCTGGACTTCTTGCCACTGCGCTTCCGTCAGACCATGACTGCCATCGCAGTAATCGCGACGGCCACAACCGCATCGACCGATATCTTCTGAATTTGTCCGAACGCGCATTTGGTATCTCGATGAAAAAACCCATGATTATGCCGCAACCCAAGCTTTCAGGCATGGCGGTGATATGCAGCGTGATGGATTGTCCATTTTTTTAATTTCAGCGAACTAAAAATACTTCACAGCCCTTTCTGGCTGCGGTTTTCCAGAGGAATGATTGGCAAATGTCGATACTGAATCTTGGAAAAGATTAAACGCTTTTTGACACTGCATGATATTTAACCATACCAATAGCTAAATGTATTGCATCGGAATACGTGACGGCCGGGCTGCCGGAGCAGAACCGTGCCGACATGCAGTTACTCGATCTTTCCGCGGTCATCCATTAATGTCGCCCGACGCGCTTGACTTCGAGTGCACTTTAACAAATACACTGATTGCCATGACGACTTCCCTGACGATACAGCAAGCGGCGGCGGCGACCGGACTGACCGTCCATACGTTGCGCTATTACGAACGCATCGGCCTGATCGATCCGATCCCGCGCAAGGACAACAAACACAGAATCTACCGCGAGGAAGATATTCTGTGGATCGCGTTTTTGCTGAAGCTGCGCTCGACCGGGCTGCCGATCCAGAAGATGTTGCGCTATGCCGAACTGCGCAGGCTAGGCAATCAAAGGGAAAGCGTGTCGGAACGCAAGGCGCTGCTGGAGCAACACACGCTGTCACTGGAAACCACGCTTGCAGAATTGCAGGGCAACCTGGTCGTCATGTACCAAAAAATCGCCATGTACGGCGACATTGAAACGACATTGAATGCGGGCGCGCCCACACACTCTCTTGATAAGGAACAGTCCCATGAACACACGCATAAGCACACGCCAACTCGGCGCTAACGGCCCCACCGTATCCGCCATCGGCCTCGGCTGCATGGGTATGAGCGAATTCTATGCACAGCGCAATGATGCCGAATCCATCGCCACCATCCATCGCGCGCTTGAACTCGGCATAAATTTTCTCGATACCGCCGACATGTACGGCCCGTACACCAACGAAGAATTGGTCGGCAAAGCGATCAAGGGCAAGCGCGAACAGGTTTTTATCGCCACCAAATTCGGCATGGTGCGCAACAGCAGCAACCCGAATGCACGCGGCGTTGACGGTAGCCCGGAATACATCCGGCATTCGGTCGAAGGCAGCCTGAAGCGTCTCGGCGTGGAAACCATCGACCTCTACTACCAGCATCGCATCGATCCGCAAACACCCATCGAAGATACGGTCGGCACACTGGCGGCGCTGGTCAAGGAAGGCAAAATCCGT
Organism: Glaciimonas sp.; assembly: GCA_012927585.1. Lineage (GTDB taxonomy): Bacteria > Pseudomonadota > Gammaproteobacteria > Burkholderiales > Burkholderiaceae_D > AVCC01. The sequence continues at coordinate 19,462 of JABBOY010000002.1, read as the reverse complement.
TACATCGGCCTGTCCGAAGCATCGCCGCAAACGCTGGAACGAGCGCACAAGATCCACCCGATTACGGCGCTGCAAAGTGAATATTCGCTGTGGACCCGCGACCCGGAGCAAGAAGTGTTGGCAACCTGCCGCAAACTCGGCATAGGTTTTGTTCCATACAGCCCGCTGGGACGCGGATTTTTGACCGGCGCGATTACTAAACCAGAGCAATTTGCAGAGGACGATTACCGCCGCCACAGTCCGCGCTTTCAGGGCAAAAACTTCAGCAAAAATCTGGCATTGGTAGCAAAGGTAAAAGAACTCGCCGCACGCAACGGTTGCACGCCGGGGCAACTGGCACTGGCCTGGGTGCTGGCGCAAGGCGACGACATCATCCCGATCCCCGGCACCAAGCGCCGCAGTTATCTGGAAGAAAACGTGTTAGCTGTCGAGTTGAAACTCGACCAGAACGCGCTAGCCGAACTCGATGCAGTCTTTCCATTCGGCGCAGCAAGCGGTGCGCGTTATACAGAGGAAAGCATGAAGATGCTGAATGGTTGAATGTGGAGGCGGGAGCCGCTCGTGCCAAGAGGTGCAAAGGCATGCGACTCGGGCAGGTATCAGCGCATAGCTGGAATATTTCTGGTTGAGTTAATGCAAATTATCGACAGGCTGGTACCTAGCTTGCACTATTGTCCAAATAAGACTGCTGCTAGTGTGACGCCGCATCAAACCAAATGCACTTCTATGCGTTTTCCAAGTGCTGCCGCGTACTTGCGCAGCGTCGCAAGCGAGGGCGAATGTTTGCCAGTTACCAGCGCATCTTCGAGCCGTGACACTGCCGGGGCGGTGCTGCCCATGCGCTCGGCAACCTGCGCTTGAGTCAGGCCGGCAGCTTTACGTGCTGCAAGAATCTCATCCAGGATGGGCATTTCTTCGCGTTCCAGGCGCTCTACTTCGGCTCGAACGCCGGGCCTTTTCATCATTTCGGCTTTAAAATCTTCATGCGTGAGCATTTTTAATCTCCTTCATTCTGGCTTGTGCCGTGCGCAATTCACGCGCCGGGGTTTTTTGCGTTTTCTTAACGAAGCTATGCAACATCACGATGCGCTTGCCTACCAACGTGCAGTAAAACACTCGCGCAATACCTTCCGGCCCTTTGAGGCGCAATTCAAACAGTCCGTCGCCCATTGCCTGAGTGTGCGGCTCACCCAGATTGGCGCCGTTGTGGATCATGCGGTCGGTCAGGGCAAAAATCGGGCTATTAAGGTTTCTGGGAGTTCTCGAATATCCGCCTGTACCGCATCGCTGTAATAAGTAATCGTGTATGTCATGTTAAATATTACCAAATTTGGTATTAAATTACAAATTCAGCCTTCGATAAAACGCGCACGGATATTATTGCCTGCACGCCATACGGGTGTGGTGGCGCGTGAAATCTGCGTCATCTTTGGAACTTTTTTGACTGTCCTGAAATGGAAAAAGCCCAAAACCGTGTGAAGGCCGTAAGGCGTAATTCGTAGGGCGTAAAGCGCTGCGCTTATTACGCCCTACTCGCTGAGCATAGTGCCGGATGCGCCCGAGCAAGAGGGAGACTAAAGAGTTTGACCCCCACTGCAACGCCAAACAGACGATTGCGGCCAGATGAACCACTGACAGCTTCGCAACGGAAACCGTGGTCTGTCCCCTATTGTTATTCGGAGCAGCAAGCGGCGCGCGTTATGGAGAGGGACGGATGAAAATGCTGAACAGTTAAAACTGGAAACCGCAGCCGCTCGCAACGTGCAGTGTCGCGTTTTGCGAACATCGACAGACCGGTGTCGACCCGCACTGGACTGTCAGCATTACGAAAACCGACGTTCAGGGTGGAACTAACCGGCTTGCGGTGGCGCTTTTGGGGTCGGTTGAATGCCGGTTATGAGCCATTTTTGAAGCCCAAATAGTAGCCAGTTGCGCCGCTTTGCGAATCGACCAGGAGCCTCCCGATACGAACCGGGCGCATACGATAGTGGGACAACCGTTGCTGCTTCAGCAGAAGATAATTCAGACAAGGGATTACCAAAACGCGCCAGCCGTAATACCCGCCAACCATATATCAAAGTGAGGCGACAAGAGCAACTTGCTCTTGTTCTGATACCTCATTTGAAACACGCCAGATTAGGCAATCAGGTCATATGCCTCAGTGGGCAATTTTTTCACTGTGAGCATCTCGTATTTTATTGGAATATTTTCGTCTTTCTGCAGCCTTATCCGCAGAAGATGTCTGGATCTATCCACGAAGGCAGTGCGCGCGTGAAGAGCGGTATGATTATCTATAAACATTAAGCTATCTTTAGGCATGAAAACTTCGGCTGCAACTTTAATATTCTTTAACTCGAAGTCGAAAGCATCCAACGCCTTGACGATATCCGAGTCACCGTACTCAGGGAAATAACGTAAGCCATCAAGCAGTGTGTCGCGTCTGTATCGAATGGATGTCGCGTCTGAGAATATCGGCGCGATGGTCGCCTGAATATCTTGGCTGTCTTGCGTAGTAGTGAATGCACTTGGCACCCGAAATGGCAAGAGACGTTGATGAAGCTCTTCGATGATCCAGCGTTTGTTTTTGGCCTCAATTGCGTGGCGTAACGCGCGCGCGTCGCACACGGTAGAACGGCCACCGTAGCAGCTTGCGGGCTTCATTACGTAAAGCGCAAAATATTTTTCTGGTACCGGATAATATTGTGCATCAGTATGGAATGCAGCCTCTTGGTCGTGCTCGGAAAAAGTGGGGAAATAATCGGTTTCCGTTTTCCTCGGTGTCACATCCCAAATAACGCGGCGATTCTTATGATCAGTTTGGGTTGGGTCTCCTATGCAAACGGCGAGCGCATATACCAGACATGCTCGCGTATTGTCATCAAAATCAGAGAGGCACAATTCGGGAACAAACGCGCCACACCCGCCCGCGCTGATATGAGACTCCAGTCTATCGGTGAAATCCGCCAAGCTGGGAGCTACGCTTCTGAGATCGTCACGCAAGGACGGTATATCAGGGATGGGGGTGATCGCAGCATAGTTGTCTGCGTAAGGATGATAGCCTTTGACGACGTCGATGATTCTCTTCCATTCCGCGGCCCAACGCGGAACGAGATATGAATCCATAGTTGAAACGCCGACGGGATCTAATACATTCCTCATGTTTTTTCCTTAAGGTCGATAAGTAGTAGCTCCCGCATTTTCGGGATCAAATCATGTTGTTTTTTGTACCAATGATTTTTGCTTAAAGCAAATCCTGTGAGTTGCACGAGACAGAGCAGAATAAGACATCCATTCCAGCCGAACGACGACCAAAACAGAGCCGGGGCGAGCGCGCCAAGGCTCCAACCAAGGTAATAAAAGAAAAGATACATTCCGGCACTTACCGCTTTTGGCGCAGATGCATCCGCACCAATTTCGTTCGCTAAAACCGTTTGCGCCACAAACACGGCGGTAGAGAAGACGGCTAATCCGGCAAGTACCACCCAGAATGTATTCGAGATTGTGAGTAGCAAACCGCACCAGCCGCCTATGACGGCAGCCAGAAGAAGAGTCTTCGCCTCGACACGTTTTCGCAACCGCGGGATGAACCGAATGAGTATCAGTGGGGGAAGGAATACCAGGTACAGAGCACCTAAGGTCGAATAATCCAGGTTGAATGGCGCTACGTAAAGTCGGATCACGATGTACGTGAAGACCGCCGTCTGGCAAAATAGTAGACAAAATCCGGCCAAAAACTTAGCCCTCAGCGATTCAGTCCATGCACGCCTGAATACATCGAGACGCAGGTCAATAGAGCCGGAAGGAGCGGGGTTCGTGGAGACCGGCAAGAGGAGGACGGTAAAAATGAATAGGATCAGGTGCACACCAGAAAATACGATCGACGCTGGCGTCCAACCAAGCAATGGGACAAGCAATGCCGGCAGATAGCGCCCGGCAATTCCGCCGATGATGGTGCCGCTCACGTAGGTGGCGGAAACCGAGACCTCATCGCCAACTTCAGACGTTAGATGAACAGATGCAAGAAGTGACGAAAGAACGATGGGAATAACCAGTCCTGACAAAAACCGTATTCCGAGCAACCAATGCAAATCTTTTAAAAAACTGACGGAGAATGATAGGAGTATAAGTAATACGAGGCCTATAAAGGAGGCTTTACGGCTGCCTATTCTTTCGGTAAGCAAACCCGCGAGCGGCGATGCGACAGCGATTCCGATTGTCGATGCCATGATTAGAGCTCCAGTGCCAGCCGGTCCGATGCCGAAACGCGAATGCAACGCCGGATAAATCGCCTGTGTACTATAGAGATCGAGAAAAGCACTAATGGAAGCGCACAGAACTGCTAAGTGATATTTTGTTGTCGTCATTTTCTAGCACCAATCATGACGGTTACTATATTTCCGCTCAAAAAATTAGTACAATATTAATTTTTCCTTTCTGTGATACGACATTCTTATCACCGCGACGATGAACTTTAAACAGCTTAAATATTTCGTGTCGGTTGCAGAAGAGTTGCATTTTGGTCGGGCAGCTATTCGACTCCACATCTCGCAACCACCCTTAAGCCAGCAAATAAAATTACTTGAAGATCGGCTAGGGGTGGCTCTTTTCGAACGAAATAGGAGATCAGTCAAATTAACTGCTTCTGGACAGGTATTTTTGCAGCATGCCTATCAGCTTATTCGGCAACTTCAGACAGCGATCACCGACGCTAAATGCGCAGGGAGGGGAGAGATCGGATCTCTGCATATCGGTTACTCAAGGTCGGCACTGTACTGCACCAAGGTTTTAGCTTGCATTGCTGCATACAGAGAAAAATATCCTGAAATCGACCTTCAAATGCAGGAAGGGTCAACTTTAAGTCAGATAGAGGACGTTGCGGCGGAGCGCATAGATATTGGCTTGGTTCGTGGCGCGCTGCCATCGTCTGCTAAGCTGTTGACAAGTCGAACCCTCTCCCGCGAGCGTCTGGTGGCAATACTTCCTCTGAAACATCGACTCGCCGGAAATACTCGAATTTCGATCAGTGACTTGCGAAACGAGCGTTTTGTGATTTTTCCGAGGCGATTGGAAACCGCGTTAAGTGATCTGGTTGTCAGTCTGCTCGTCAAGCACGGCATTCAACCTGACATTGCTATCGAGGCAACCTCAATGTCTGCAATTGTCGGCTTAGTTGGGGCTGGTGTTGGGGTCTCGATTGTTCCCGAAACGGTCGTGCAATCCCATTTGTCACCGGTTAAGGTGTGCCAATTGCGAGAGGCTGTGGCAGAAATCGAGCTACATGTGATCGCGAGGCGGAAAGCATCTCCTGCAGCGAATAATTTCCTCAGCATTCTGCAAGCAACTTTAGCAGACTGTTGAAATTCACTACTGCGCAACCCGGTAATTTTCATATCCCTTCCGCTCCGCTTTCTCGCGTAGTTGTTTATCCCGGCAAACTTTCGTCAAGAGATTACTTCAATTCGAGTAACAAGATTTTGTGGTTCGCACATCGTGTTGTATCCCAAAGTGAAAAGCGCCGGTGACCGTCCGTAATTGGCCGAAATCAACCCTTTTCCAGTATCGCTAATAGCTAAATAACATCCACGGTATTTTAAAAACACCAATAAATATATTCGACCATATTGGAATTTTTAATACGCTCTCTGCAATTTCATAAAAAAACCGCTCTCGCGCAGATAAAAAAAGCCTCCCGCCGGAAATTCCGGGGGAAGCTTTTGCTGGACTGCTGCGGTGCTTACTTCTTGCGCAGCGGTGGCAAATCGGCGCAGACGCCTTCGAACACTTTATCCGCCATGCCGATTGATTTACCCAGGGAATCACGCGGGCGTCGCAGTGCGATTTCTGGCCGGCCGCGTGTCCTGCATGGCGCTGATCCGGCACCACCTATTTCAACCCGCTGTGCTTGTGCATTGCCCCATCGCAAACTCGGGATTGGCAAGCCTTTCTGATTGCTCCTCCTCTCGCGTTTGAGCCACACCAAAAATTTCTGCTGCATACAACGACAGAAAGCGTGTTATATGGTTATGCAGGCATAACCAATATACGGATATAAATACTTTGCGCGTGATTCTTGATACATCGGTCTTGGTGGCCGCAGCGCGCTCACGCAACGGGGCAAGCTATCAGCTAATGTCGATGTTGCCGAGTCGAGATTTCGAGATCGCGCTCACCGTACCGCTCTACACAGAGTGGCAGGCGGTCTTGACGAGGCCAGAACATTTGCCTCCAGGTCTGAGCGCTGATGCAGCGCTGGGGTACTTGCGCTACCTGGCATCGCTTGCGCATTTGCAAGATATGCATTTTTTGTGGCGACCATTTTTGCGCGATCCAGATGATGACATGGTGCTGGAGTGCGCTGTGGCATCTGGTAGCCAGTTATCGTGACACACAACAGGAAGGATTTTCGGCGTGTTGAGGAGTTGAAGGTGCAGGCCATCAAGTCTGCTGATTTTTTGAAAATATTCAGGAGTAGATCATGACCGCATTGACCGTTCGCTTACCGAACTCCGTGCATCAAAAAATCAAGGAACTGGCCGCCCGCGATGATATCTCGGTGAACCAGTTCATCGCGAGTGCCGCAGCAGAAAAAATGGCTTCGGTGATGACGCTCGACTACCTCAAGTCGGAAGCAAGCAAAGGCAAGCGCAGTGACTTTGAGCACTATCTAAACATAGTGCCGGATGCGCCCGCGCAAGAGGGAGACGAACGGGTTTGACCTCCCGCTGCGACTCCAAAGCAGACGATGACGGCCAGATGGCGCACTGATACTATGCAACGGAAACCGTGGTCTGTCCCCTATTGTTTTTGTGTTTTTGTATTGAAATGAGTTGAGATTTCACCGATGAAGGAACTTTGCCTTTCGCTTACCAATAAAAGCATTGAGGCCTTCACTGAAGTCATGCTCATCAAAACAAAGATGAAAGTTGTCTAGTTCGGCCTGTAATCCGAAGGCCAATTCAACCTGTGTTTTGTTGACACATGCTTTAATACGACATGCGACAGGACTCGAAAATGACGCCACCTGCTTCGCTATAGCCCATGCGGAATTTGATAATTCGTCATCCGGCACGACTCTTGACACTAATCCTGCAGCCAAAGCTTCATCCGCACTAAGGACTCGGCCTGTCAAAAGCAAATCCATTGCTATGTGCTTACCTACGACCCGCGACAGTCGTTGGGTTCCGCCCGCGCCAGGCATTGCAGCCAAGGTAATTTCAGGATGGCAAAACTTAGCAGAGGCTGCAGCGATGACGATATCGCACATTTCAACGAGTTCACACCCCCCTCCGGCCGCTAAACCGTTGACGGCGACAATTACCGGTTTTGACACGTTGCGTAGGTGCTCTACGCATCCATTAAATCTGGTGACAATCGCTTCTTCTGAACTCATTCCAGCCATCTCGTGAATATCAGCACCGGCAGAAAAGTGTTTCAATGCCGACGTAATAAGGATGGAACGGATGTTTTCTGAACGATCCAACTGACGCAGAGCCCCATCAATTTCACCGCAAAATTCCCGACTCAGCGCATTCAGCGTACCAACACGATTCAATGAGATATGACCTACACCTTCGCATTCTTCAATTAACAACTGACTCATCAATCACTCCATTCAAGAATACAAAGTAGTCAATTAAAATTGATGACTATCCCTCGCTTCCAATCGAAAGTCAACGCTTTGGGTGGTGCATCTAACGGCCGCTATCCGGAAAATTGCAGTGGGGCCGCTCAAGCCGAAATCAGCCCTTGCCCCGCATCGTCAATAGCCAAATAACATGCAATGCGCACTAAGAGGAGGCTGATTTGAGAGGCGGAAATACACCAAAAACGCAATATGTATAAAAATATACCATGCACTGTATTTCAAAAATTCCATATAATATCTGCGTATGATATTGTATTTTTTAATATACCCCTACAATTTCATTAAATAACCGCTCTCGCGCAGATTAAAAAAGCCTCCCGCCGGAACTGTTCCGGCGGGAGGCTTTTTTTGGACTGCTGCGGTGCTTTGCTTACTTCTTACGCATCGGCGGCAAATCGGTACACACGCCTTCGAACACTTCGGCCGCCATGCCGATTGATTCGCCCAGGGTTGGGTGCGGATGGATGGTTTTGCCGATATCGGTGGCGTCGGCCCCCATTTCGATGGCGAGTGCGATTTCACCGATCATGTCGCCGGCGTGGGTGCCGACGATGCCGCCGCCGACGATGCGGTGGGTTTCGGCATCGAACAGTAACTTGGTGAAACCTTCATCGCGCCCGTTGGCCACCGCACGGCCGGAAGCGGCCCACGGGAAATGGCCTTTTTCAAGCTTGATGCCTTTGGCTTTGGCTTCGTCTTCGGTGATGCCGACCCATGCCACTTCGGGGTCGGTGTAGGCCACCGATGGAATCACGCGGGCGTCGAAATGCGACTTCTGGCCGGCCGCCGCTTCCGCTGCGACATGCGCTTCATGCACCGCTTTGTGCGCCAGCATCGGTTGCCCGACCAAATCGCCGATGGCGAAAATGTGCGGCACGTTGGTGCGCATCTGACTATCGACGTTGATGAAACCACGCTCGCTGATGGTGACGCCGGCCTTATCGGCGGCGATTTTGTTGCCGTTCGGGCTGCGGCCGACTGCCACCAGCACCATATCGTACAGTTGCGGCTCCGGCGCAGTGACGCCGGCATCTGCGCCTTCAAAGCTGACCTTGATGCCTTCCGGCAAGGCTTCGATGCCCACGGTTTTGGTCTTCAACATGATCTTGTCGAAGCGTTTTTCGTTGAATTTTTGCCATACCTTGACCATATCGCGGTCCGCGCCTTGCATTAGTCCGTCCAGCATTTCGACCACGTCGATGCGCGCACCCAAAGTTGAATACACGGTTGCCATTTCCAGACCGATGATGCCGCCGCCGATGACCAGCATGCGTTTGGGCACCTGGCGCAGTTCCAGCGCGCCGGTGGAATCGACGATGCGCGGGTCGGTTTTTTCGGCACCTTGCACGAACGGCAGGTTCACCACAGAGGAACCGGCGGCGATGATCGCTTGCTTGAACTGCACTGTTTTTTTGCTGCCGTCGCCTGCCGTGATTTCCAGATGATTGGAACTGACGAACTGGCCGACGCCTTGCTGCACATTGACTTTGCGCGCTTTCGCCATGCTGCTCAACCCGCCGGTCATCTTGTTGACGACTTTTTCCTTGTAGCCGCGCAGCTTGTCGATATCGACTTCCGGCGGGGCGAAAGTGACGCCGTGCGCACTCATGGTCGCTGCTTCATCAATCACCGCCGCTACGTGCAGCAAGGCTTTGGACGGGATGCAACCGACGTTCAGGCAGACTCCGCCCAGCGCTGCATAACGCTCGACCAGCACGGTCGCCAGGCCCAGGTCGGCAGCGCGGAAAGCGGCAGAATAACCGCCCGGCCCGGCACCCAGCACCAGCATCTCGCATTCGAGATCGACTTTGCCGGCGTAGCTGGAAGCCACAGGTGCTGGTACGGCTGGTGCGGCGACTTTTGCGGGAGTTGCGGCGGGCACGGCCGCAGGTGCAGCTGCGGCAGGAGCAGATTCAGCGACGGCGGCAACTGGTGCAACTTCGGTCGTTTCCAGTATCAGTAGCAGCGAACCTTCCTTGACCTTGTCGCCTATGTTGACTTTTATTTCCTTGATGACGCCGGCGTGGCTGGATGGAATTTCCATGCTGGCCTTGTCGGACTCGACCGTGATCAGCGATTGATCGACCTTGATCGTATCGCCGGGCTTGACCATCAATTCGATGACTTCCACTTCCTTGAAGTCGCCGATATCCGGGACTTTGACTTCGATTAAACGCATGGCTTTGGCTCCGTTCTGGCCTTGCCGCAACACAGTGCGGCAGCAAGGTTTGGGTGGAAGCGGTTTTTTGCGATTGGCATGCAAACCCGCCCTGCACCTGACCTCCCATCTGGGGAGGAACTCGAATCACTTTATTGCAAAATCACAGCAGGGTTTTGCGCATGTCGGCAAGTATTTCACTCAGGTACACGCTGAAACGTGCGCCGGACGCGCCATCCACGACTCGATGGTCATAGGACAAGGACATCCCCATGATCAGGCGTGGTGCGAATTGCTTGCCATCCCACACTGGTTTCATCGATGCTTTCGACAAGCCCAGGATGGCAACTTCCGGTGCGTTGATGATCGGCGTAAAGAAGGTGCCGCCAATACCGCCCAGTGACGAGATGGTGAAGGTAGCGCCTTGCATGTCGGCCGGCTTGAGCTTGCCCTCGCGCGCTTGTGCAGACAGCTCACCCATTTCAAGCGCAATTTGTGTGATGCTTTTTTGATCCGCGTTTTTAATCACCGGTACCATCAGGCCGTTTGGCGTATCGGCAGCAAAGCCAATGTTGTAAAACTTCTTGAGAATCAGATTCTCGCCCTTTGCATCCAATGAAGAATTAAAGGCAGGGAATTTTTTCAGTGCAGCCACGCAAGCCTTGATGACGAAAGCCAGCATGGTCAACTTAATTGCGTCACCCTTGCCTGATTTTGCCAGCGCAACATTGGAAGATTTGCGCAACTCTTCCAGCTCGGTGACATCGGCTTCGTCGAACTGCGTCACATGCGGGATCATCACCCAATTGCGATGCAGGCTCGGGCCGCTGATTTTCTTGATGCGCGACAGCGGCAGCAATTCGGTCTCGCCGTATTTACTAAAATCGAGCGACGGCCACGGCAGCAAATCCAGGCCGACGCCGCTACCGGAACCAACAGCCGGCGCAGTTGTGCCGATTGCGCCCGACATCACACCCTTGACGAAATTCTGCACGTCTTCCTGCGTGATGCGGCCTTTCGGAGCGGAACCGGCAACACGCGTCAGATCGACGCCTAGTTCGCGGGCAAACTTGCGTATCGACGGCGAGGCATGCGGGATGCTGCCGCTTGTCTGCGCTGGTGCCGGAGCGGAGACGGGGACAGCTGCAGCGGGTGTGGGCGCAGGTGCAGCTTGCTGCGCAACGGCAGCGGCGGGTTTGACAGATGCTGCCGGTTCGGCCGCTGCAACAGTTGCCGGCGCTGCGCTTGCAGGACTGGTTTCTGCGGCTATGGATGCCGATGCCGCTATCGGCGCGGCATCGGCAGCCGCTTCCATCATCAACAGCAGCGAACCTTCCTTCACCTTGTCGCCGATTTTGACCTTGATTTCCTTGATCACGCCGGCATGGCTGGAGGGAATCTCCATACTGGCTTTATCGGACTCGACCGTAATCAGCGATTGATCGACCTTGATCGTATCGCCAGGCTTGACCATCAATTCGATGACTTCGACTTCCTTGAAGTCGCCGATATCCGGCACTTTGACTTCGATTAAACTCATAGCGTTGTCTCCGTTTTACCCTCTGCGCGGTGCTGAGGGTCGGTGTGAATGTGGGGTTGCCAGGTTACTGCGTTACCGGATTCGGCTTGCTCGGATCAATGCCGTATTGGGCAATTGCCTGTGCCACTACGGAACTTGAAATCACACCTTCTTCGGCCAGCGCTTTCAAAGCAGAAACCACCACATAATAACGATTCACTTCAAAAAACTCTCGCAACTTGATGCGCGAATCGGAACGGCCAAAGCCATCGGTACCCAGCACTTTATAGCTGCGGCCTTTCGGCATGAAGGCGCGGATCTGTTCGGCAAACAGACGCATGTAATCGGTCGATGCAACGATTGGGCCTTGCGTGTTTTGCAGCAATTGCGTCACGTAAGGTAAACGCTGCTCGTCAGTCGGATGCACCATGTTCCAACGCTCGGCATCCTGGCCTTCGCGAGCAACCAGTGTCAGCGATGGCGCAGACCAGACATCGGCTGCGATGCCCCAATCGTCTTTCAGTAATTCCGCGGCAAAAATCGATTCGCGCAAAATGGTGCCGGAGCCGATTAATTGGACCCGTTGCTTGGCGTTCATGTCACCTTCCTGCAGCAAGTACATTCCTTTCAGAATTCCCTCTTCCTGACCAGGCTTCAAGCCTGGTTGAGAGTAATTTTCGTTCATCAGGGTGATGTAATAGAACACGTCTTCCTGTTTTTCGATCATCCGCTTCAAGCCATCGTGAATGATGACGCCGACTTCATGCGAAAAGGTCGGGTCGTATGGCATGCAATTCGGGATTGTCGCCGCCAACACATGGCTATGACCGTCTTCATGCTGCAAGCCTTCGCCGTTGAGCGTGGTGCGCCCGGCTGTACCGCCCAGCAGAAAACCGCGCGCGCACATGTCGCCAGCGGCCCAAACCAGATCACCCACACGTTGCAGGCCGAACATCGAATAGAAAGTGTAAAACGGCAGCATGACGCGGTTGTTGGTCGAATACGAGGTCGCAGCCGCAATCCACGAGCACATGCCGCCCGCTTCGTTGATGCCTTCCTGCAGAATCTGGCCAGCTTTGTCTTCGCGGTAATACATCACCTGGTCTTTATCGACCGGCTCATACAATTGGCCTTGCTGGTTGAAAATGCCGATCTGACGGAACAAGCCTTCCATTCCGAAAGTACGGCTTTCATCGACCAGAATCGGCACCACGCGTGGAGCCAGCACAGGATCGCGCAACAGGGTGGCAATGACGCGGACATACGCCTGAGTGGTCGAAATCTCGCGCCCCGCTGCCGTCGCGTCGAGCACGTTCTTGAATGCACTCAATTCAGGGATGGGCAACGTTTCATCGGCCTGCATCCGACGCTGCGGCAAAAAACCGCCCAGCGCTTTGCGACGTTCTTGCAGATAAATCATTTCCGGCGCATCGTCAGCCGGCTTGAAAAACGGGATTTCAAGCAATTTGTCGTCAGGAATCGGAATTCCGAAACGGTCGCGCATCGCCCGGATCGCTTCATCGTCGAGTTTCTTCGTTTGGTGAGCCGTGTTGCGCGCTTCACCGGACTTGCCCATGCCATAACCCTTGATGGTCTTGACCAGCAGTACGGTCGGCTGGCCCTTGTGCTCTTGCGCCAGTTTATAGGCCGCATAAATCTTGTGCGGGTCGTGGCCGCCGCGGGTCAAATGCCAGATATCGTCATCGGTCATGTTGGCGACCATCTCCAGCAACTTCGGATGCTTGCCGAAGAAGTGCTTGCGCACATAGGCGCCGTCCTTGGCTTTGTAGGTCTGGTAATCGCCATCGACGGTTTCCATCATGACGCGCTGCAAGATGCCTTCTTTATCCTGCGCCAGCAATGCATCCCAACCCGGGCCCCAAATGACTTTAATCACATTCCAGCCGGCACCGCGAAAATCGGCTTCCAACTCCTGGATAATTTTGCCATTGCCGCGCACCGGGCCATCCAGTCGCTGCAAATTACAGTTGACGATCATCACCAGATTGTCGAGCGTTTCGCGGGCGGCCATGCCGATCGCGCCCATCGATTCCGGCTCGTCCATCTCGCCGTCGCCGCAAAACACCCAAACCTTGCGGTTGTCGGTTTTTGCAATCCCGCGTGCATGCAAATATTTCAGGAAGCGCGCTTGATAAATCGACATCAAAGGGCCAAGCCCCATCGAAACCGTCGAGAATTGCCAAAAATCCAGCATCAGTTTCGGATGCGGATAAGAAGACAGGCCATTGCCATCGACTTCACGGCGGTAATGCAGCATTTGCTCTTCGCTCAAGCGGCCTTCGAGGAAGGCACGCGCGTAAATCCCGGGCGACGAGTGACCCTGGAAGTAGATCAGGTCGCCGCCGTGATCTTCGGTCGGCGCATGCCAGAAGTGATTGAAGCCGATTCCCAGCATGTTTGCCAGCGAAGCAAAACTGGCCAGATGGCCACCGAGATCGCCGTCGAGGCGGTTAGCCTTGACTACCATAGCCATCGCATTCCAGCGCATCCAGGAGCGCAGGCGCTCTTCAATTTCCAGATCGCCCGGGCAATGGGTTTCAAGGTGCTGCGGAATGGTGTTGACATACGCGGTATTGCTGGAAAAAGGAATCTGGGCACCGCGGCGGCGCGCCAGATCGACCATGCGCTCCATCAGATAGTGGGCCCGCTCCGGCCCCTCATGTTCGATAACGGCTTCGAGCGCATCGAGCCATTCCTGGGTTTCCATAGCATCGGGATCAATAGCGGCTTGCGCCAAGACTTGATCAAGCTGATCTGACATTTTTGTCTCCTGGTTTGAAACTCAACCCGACTTGACATCGCAGTTGAACGGTATTTGCTAATCGGTATTTGTTAATAATCTACAACCATACTCTCGTAGGGGCAGGCTCCAAACCCGTCCCAAGTGCTACTCCTGATGCCTGACAGCGTGTGAATTGCATGCATCATGTTTTTTCGATTATGAGCGTGCGCTAAATCAGTATTTAATATAAGCGCAAGCATTCTATCAGCAGTTTTTAATTTTTCAAATAGCGGAATCGTTTTTTATAATGTGAAATTATGCGGCAAAGCAGCGCATATTAAAAAATAAGATGGCAGTGTCAATAAACGCTTCATACATGGCCATTTTGCACCGCAGCAAACCCGGTCTTTGGCCCGCATTCCCGCGATAGCAACCTTACGAATGAGTTGATCCGAGCCGGTGCCGGAATGGTTTTATTTGCGGCGCAAGATACCTAAAACACGCCTAAAATCAGGCGCATCAACTTCGGCCCGAACCTTGCCCGGCCTTTTTTCGGCCCCAGAATCTCTGAATCCGACAGGCTATAATCGTGTTTTAAATCGAACTTATTTGACGCACATCATGGCTGCCAAACTCATAGACGGAAACCTTCTCTCCAAACAACTGCGCGGCGATGTCGCCCGGCGTGCAGCCGCCCTAACCGCCCAAGGCCGGCAGCCCGGTCTTGCCGTGATTCTGGTCGGCGAAAGCCCGGCTTCGCAAGTCTATGTACGCAACAAGGTCAAAGCGTGCGAAGACAGCGGCATCCACTCGGTACTGGAGAAATACGACGCCGACCTGAGTGAGGCAGCCCTGCTGGCCCGCATCGACGCACTCAACCACGACCCGAAAATCAACGGTCTCCTGGTGCAATTGCCGCTACCGCCACACATCGATGCTAATAAGGTGATCGAAGCCATCGCTGCGGACAAGGATGTGGACGGCTTTCATGTCAATAACGCTGGCCTGCTAATGACCGGCCAACCGCTGTTTCGCCCCTGCACGCCGTATGGCGTGATGAAAATGCTGGAATCGATCGATTATCCGGTGCGCGGCGCCAATGCCGTCGTGGTCGGCGCCTCCAATATCGTCGGCAAACCGCAGGCGATGCTGCTCTTGCAAGCCGGCGCGACTGTCACCATCTGCAATTCCAAGACCCGAGACCTGGCATCCCACACTAAAAACGCCGATATTCTGGTAGTCGCCACCGGCCGCAGGAACATCGTGACCGCCGACATGGTCAAACCGGGCGCGGTCGTTATCGATGTCGGCATGAACCGCGACGATCAAGGTAAATTATGCGGCGATGTCGATTTCGCCAATGTAAAAGAAGTCGCCGGTTACATTACTCCGGTACCAGGCGGCGTCGGACCAATGACCATCACCATGCTGCTCGTCAATACGATTGAAGCGGCGGAAAGAAACTGAAAACCATGAATGCTGCACGCGATACCACACCCCTTGGCAGCACCGGCATCGACAACAACCCGCTACTGGACTTCTCCGATCTGCCGCGCTTTGACGCCATCCAATCAGAGCATGTGACGCCGGCCATCGATGCATTGCTGGCGCGCAGCCGGGCAGTAATCGCCCAGTTGGAAGCGCCGATGGCGCATGTCAGCTGGAACAATTTCATTGAACCGTTGGAAAATACCACCGAACAATTGGGACGCGCCTGGGGCGTGGTCGGCCACTTGAACGCAGTGCTGGATACGCCGGAGTTGCGCGCCGCCTACAACGAAAACCAGCCCAAATTGACCGAATTCTGGACTGCCGTGGCGCAAAACATCGCGCTGTTCGACAAGTACAAGGCGCTCAGGAACGGCCCCGACTTCACTGCCTATTCTGCTGCGCGCCAGCGCATTATCGACAATGCAGTGCGCGATTTCCGCTTGGGCGGCGCCGACCTGCCGGAAGACAAGAAAGCCCGCTTCGCCGCGATTCAGGAGCAGCATTCGGCACTGTCGACCAAGTTTTCCGAAAACGTGCTCGATGCCACCAACGACTATGCGCTATTGATCGAGGATGAAACCGAGCTGGCTGGTTTGCCAAAGGATGTGATGCAAGCCGCGCGCGCTGCTGCCGAACAAGATGGCAAACCCGGCTATAAATTCACGCTGCACTTCCCGTCGTATTTTCCGATCCTGCAATTGGCCAACAACCGCGCACTGCGCGAAACGATTTACCGCGCCAATGCAACCAAGGCGTCCGAGCTGGGCGTCAAGCCGGAATGGGACAACACCCAAATCATCATCGACATGCTGAAATTGCGTGCCGAAGAAGCACAACTACTGGGCTACCAAAATTTCGCCGAAGTATCGCTGGTGTCAAAGATGGCGCAAACGCCGCAGCAAGTGATCGATTTCCTGCAGGATCTGGCGCAGCGCGCAAGACCGTTTGCAGAAAAAGACCTGGCCGAGTTACGCGCTTTCGCCAAACAGGAGCTGGGTCTGGAGACAATGGAAGCGTGGGACGTCACCTACGCCTCGGAAAAATTACGTGAGCAACGCTACGCGTTTTCGGAACAGGAAGTAAAACAATATTTCCCTGAACCGAAAGTGACTGCCGGCCTGTTCCATCTGACGCAAACACTGTATGGCGTGCAGATCAAGCCGGATACCGCGCCGGTCTGGCACAAGGATGTGCAGTTTTTTCGCATCGAGAAAGACGGCAAGTTGGTCGGCCAGTTTTATCTCGACTTGTATGCCCGCAGCGGCAAGCGCGGCGGCGCCTGGATGGACGATGCGCGCGGCCGCCGGCGTCAGGGCGACACGCTGCAAACCCCGGTGGCTTACCTGACCTGCAATTTCTCTAGTCCGGTCGGCAACAATCCGGCCCTGTTCACGCATGACGATGTGAGCACGTTATTCCATGAATTCGGCCACGGCCTGCATCACATGCTCACCCAAGTCGATGAAATCGGCGTTTCCGGCATTTCCGGCGTCGAGTGGGATGCGGTCGAACTGCCGTCGCAATTCATGGAAAATTTTTGTTGGGAATGGGAAGTGTTGCAACACATGACCGCGCACGCAAACACCGGCGCTGCATTGCCGCGTGCGCTGTACGACAAAATGATCGCTGCCAAGAATTTCCAGAGCGGCTTGCAAACGCTGCGCCAGGTAGAATTCTCGCTGTTCGACATGCACCTGCATTTCGATCACGATGCCACCGGCAGCCGCTCAGTGCAGGATGTGCTGAATGACGTGCGTGAAAAATTTGCGGTGCTGGTGCCGCCCGCATTCAACCGCTTCCAGAATTCCTTCAGCCATATTTTTGCCGGCGGATATTCAGCCGGCTACTATAGTTACAAATGGGCTGAAGTGCTGTCGGCCGACGCCTACGGCGCGTTCGAAGAAGCCAGAGCAGACCAGTCAGGCCATGGCGACGCCCTAGAAACGGAAACCGGCCGCAAGTTCCAGTCTGAGATTCTTGCCGTCGGCGGATCGCGTCCGGCGCTGGAATCGTTCAAGGCTTTTCGCGGCAGGGAACCCAACATCGATGCATTGCTGCGTCATAGCGGCATGGCATCCTGATCTGTGATGCCGGTCATGAATAAGCTTAAGGAGCCGAGATGAAACGCACCGGTCTGATGCTGGCGGGTCTGCTGGCATTGTCCTGCATCGGAACCGCTCAGGCGCAACTCTACAAATGGGTGGATTCCAGTGGGAAAATCACCTACAGCGACCTGCCGCCGCCAAAGGCCGCCCGGCAACTGGAAAAATCGATGCTGGAGCCCAGCGACACTGCCGCTGTTGCGCTGCCTTACGCGCTGGCCGATGCCCGCAAAAACCATCCGGTAACCTTATTTACCGGAGCGCAATGCGCTCCCTGCACAGAAGCCAGGGATTTCCTGAAAAATCGCGGCATCCCGTTTGCCGAAAAATCCGTCATCAGCAATGAAGATATCGCCAAATTGCGTCAGATCAGCGGCGACGCCCAGTTGCCGCTGCTCCTGGTTGGCCGCAGCCAGCAACTGGGGTTCGAGCGCGGCGCCTGGAATTTGGCCTTGACTGCCGCCAGTTACCCGGAGGATAACAAGCTGCCCAGGGATTATCAGTTCGCGCCGGCAGAACCGGCCGCACCCAAGGCTCCGATCAAAACAGAACAGCCGGCCAATGCCAACAGCCGCATACCAGCCGCGCCACCAGCGGCACCCGCACTGCAGCGTCTGCCGGCTGCTGGCAACGCGCCCCCGGGTTTTCGCTTTTAAGAAGATCACAAACCGACCATGACCAGCATTGATTTCCATACCAATATCTCGGACAAGATCAATTACACCTGCCGTCTGGTGCGCAAGGTGGTGGCCGCGCACAACCGGGTCGCCATCCTGAGCGACGATGAGACCGAACTACACGCGCTTGACGCGGCGTTATGGACTTTTTCGGAAATAGATTTTCTGCCCCATGTACGATCCGACCACCCGCTGGCGCCGCAAACGCTGGTCATCCTGCTGCCGCACGACAGCGCAGATTGTCCGCACCATCAAATCCTGATCAATTTATCCAGAACAACGCCTGTGCATTTCGCCAGTTTCGAGCGACTGCTGGAAATCATATCCACCGATGAAACAGACGCAACGTGCGGCCGCGAACGTTTCCGCCAATATCGGCAACGCGGTTATCCGCTGGCCCACTTTGTCGCAAAATAATGATAATGACGAATAACGACGCACTCGACGCCAGCATCCCGGTGCTGACCGAAATCATTGAGCCGGAACGGGATTTCATAGACGCAGCAGCACCCTCACCGTCTTCACCTGAGCCTATGCCGCCGGCAGCACTCAGTCCAGACGCAGATAAAGCTGCCGAAGCCCCCAGTCCAGTCGATGTGCTGCCGCCCACAACTATCAGCGACAGCCAATGGGAAGCGCTAGAACACAAAATTAGCGAGCGCGTGTTAAGCCAGTTGCAGGCTCGGATTGATTTCGTGCTGGAACACCGTGTCAGGGACAGCTTGGCCGATGCCTTGCAACTGGCGGTTGAAGGCATGGCGGCGGAAATTAAGCGCGGCCTGCATCACACCTTGGAAGACGTGATCGCACGCGCCGTGGCACAAGAAATTACACATCTGAAAACGAACAAGAACACACCTGCAGAACCCCCTGCGTAAAATTTATTTAATAGGGAGTATAGCAAAAAATATAGGTTATTCCGCATTAATAAATGCGTAATTTAAAAATACAATGCACAGTATATTGATATGCAAGCCTCTGGAAGCAATAGTCTTAGAGCAGTATGTAAAGTGGACCCCGAAATCCGGACAAGAGATTAAGCTGGCCCTGTGATGAAAAGAAGAGGCAGGCAGTGAGCGAAAGCAAACGGAAAGTTTTCACAGGGGCGCAAAAAGCCAAGGTTGCAC
>JABBOY010000033.1 GCA_012927585.1 Glaciimonas sp. | reverse complement strand
GTGCAACCTTGGCTTTTTGCGCCCCTGTGAAAACTTTCCGTTTGCTTTCGCTCACTGCCTGCCTCTTCTTTTCATCACAGGGCCAGCTTAATCTCTTGTCCGGATTTCGGGGTCCACTTTAGGCCGACCTGCTGGGACATACCAAAGCGCCGCCAATGCGCTTTAACTTGCTATCTGCTGCAGACCTATCCGGTGCGCCGCCGATGCGCTGGATGGTGCGTGGCGTGTTGCCGCTGGAAGGACTGGCCGCCTTGTATGGCCATAGCGGTTCCGGTAAGTCGTTTCTGAGTCTCGACGTTGCCGCATCCGTGGCCGGTGGCGATGACAATTGGTTTGGTCACCGTGTAACGCAATGCCCGGTGACGTACTGCGCATTGGAAGGTGAGGCTGGTATGGGCAAGCGCGTCAAAGCATGGAACTTGCACCATAAGAAGCCGGTGCCTGACTGCCTGCGCTTCATAACCCAGCCTTTCGACTTGCTGGCTGTGGGCGACATGGCCGACCTTGCCAAAGCGATTCAAGCCGCTGGCGGTGGCGGTGGCGGTGGCATGGTGATACTCGACACGCTGAACCGCGCCGCGCCGGGTGCCGATGAAAATTCAAGCGTGGATATGGGCCGCATCATTGCCGCCGCCAAGCGATTGCAGGATTTAATCGGCGGGCTGGTGCTGCTGGTGCATCACACGGGTAAGGACGCATCCAAGGGATTGCGGGGGCATTCAACCTATACGCTGCGCTGGATGGTGCCATCGAGGTGAACAAGACCGACAGCCGCCGTGAATGGAGCGTAGCCAAATCGAAAGATGACGAAACCGGGGCTGTTCATGCTTTCAAGCTGGAGGTGGTGACGGTGGGGTTTGATGATGAAGGCGAGGAAATCACATCATGCGTGGCTGTGCTGGATGAATCGGTGGATGCCGTGAAGCGGGTAAAACTGCCAAGCGGGGGAAATCAAAAAATAGCACTCGACACACTGGCCGAACCGTTGCGTAAGTCGATTGAATTTAATAAGGATGGCGCACCGCACGGGCACCCCTGCATTCGATTGGATGAAGCCGTGGGGCTTGTTGCCGAACGTATGACATGCGAGGGCAAGCATAAAAATCTACGCTCCAGAGAAGCGATTACGGGTTTGGTTGCGCGTGGCATTCATGGCTTAAAGGGGGATTGGTTATGGCGCATTTAATCAAACCCCGTTCCATGAAAGATTCTTTTAAAACTCTTAACCCGGTTCTCCCGCTTTTCCCGCTCTATATAGCTGGAGCGGGTAAAAACGGGAAGGACATGAACTTACCCGGAAAAGTCCGAAACGGGACAAAACGGGTAAAAACGGGAAAGCTGGAAAGGGGATTTTGTAAGCCTTTCACTGGAAAAAATCATGGTTGATTTATTCGGTGATGACTTGCCGCCAGCCGTGCGCACCAATGCCAGACCCGAAGCCGCCGCGCTGCTGGAAGTCTTAAAGACATTACGGGCGCATTCATCGGTGGCGTGGTGTGAGCGCATGAACTCGGGTGCTGCAAAAATAGACGGGCGCTTTATAAGGTTCGGCTGGACGGGCTGCCCGGATGTAATCGGCCAACTGAATGACGGGCGTCTGTTGGGTGTGGAAGTGAAAGCGCCAAAAGGAAAGCTGCGACCGGAACAG
Organism: Glaciimonas sp.; assembly: GCA_012927585.1. GTDB lineage: Bacteria > Pseudomonadota > Gammaproteobacteria > Burkholderiales > Burkholderiaceae_D > AVCC01. Next base: position 83,972 of record JABBOY010000033.1, on the reverse strand, counting down.
GTTATTTTTCTGGAGCGCATCCGGTGTGCTGGTGGCGTGGCATTCATGGCGAGAGATTGCCGCGACGTGCTGCGCGAGCTTGCCGCATCTCGGGGAACCGGACGGGGTGCAAACGAGTGCGTATTACTAACGTGCTACGGAACAAGCAAAACGTCCGGGGCCAGATAAGGAGAACGTTATGGGCTTCAAAACGGAAGAGTGCAAATGCCCGGTCTGTGGCAAGCGGTTTAAAGCAGAGGAATATCAGGCGCGATTTAGGATGCCGTCATGTTCTCGACGCTGCGAACAAGAAAGACGCCACAAGGCAAGCCGTGATACCAAGTGGGAAGCCGAGCAGCGAAAAACACTCAATCGCGTTATATAGGGGCACAGTCGATTGACCGGCCAATAACCGGGCCAAAACGCCCCCGGGGAGCATTGGTCTTAATGACTGATGTCGATAGTCCACCTGCTACCAAGTCGTAATTATGTCTGACCGTAAGCGTGAACTAAGGTGCCCAGAGCACTTCACACACTGACAATACGTTCTGAACCGAGCAATGAGCACGAATGTATTTATCAAATTGGGGTACACGGCGGGTACATGGAACGATGAAGCAAGCTAGCAACAAAAAAGAGTTACCAGCCGAAGCGTGTAACCCTTTGATTTAATGCGTATTCTTTGGGGTGGCTGATGGGGCTCGAACCCACGACAACAGGAATCACAATCCTGGACTCTACCAACTGAGCTACAGCCACCATTGTTTTTTGCTCTTCTACGTTGACTTGTAGAAGTCGACGATTATATAAATTTGTGCCTTGCTTGTAAATCAAAATATGCACTGGTAGTTGGTTTCACCAAAGTAATTACAAATTCAACCATGCCGAGGTCTTTATATCGGTGAAGCGAAATATTAGCTCATTTGTTTTCTAGCCGACAGTTACCAGCGCGACGCTTGCCTGGAGGTGCAGCAGATTGCTTAGAGCGACTTTTAGCGCTGATTCGTCGCCGGTGGTGAATGCCTGCAACTGGCCTGGGTTGGCGGATGTATTCAGTAAGTCATGATTTTTGAGGAGTCGTTCCAGTTGCAACGCAATTGGCAGACCGGTGTCTATGATGGTCACTGGCTGGAAAGCGGTGCGGCGTGCTGTGTCCTGGAGCAGCGGCAGCACGAAAGGATAATGGGTGCAGCCGAGCACCAAGGTATCGGCTCCCTGTGCAATCAGTGGCGCAACATAACGTTGCACCAGTAAGGCGGTTGCTGCGGATTGCAGTTCGCCTTTTTCGATCTGGTCGGCTAGTCCGGTGCAGGCTTGCGTGAGTATCCGCACACCTGTGCTGGCAGAGATGTGTTCACTCAGATGTTTGAATTTGCTGCTGGCGAGCGTGCGCTCCGTGGCGAGTACGCCGATCGTATTATTTTTGGTCAGTGCTGCAGCCGGCTTGAGCCCAGGTTCGACACCAATTATCGACAATTGCGGGTAACGCGCTCGCAGTGCCTTAATGGCAGCGGCGGTGGCAGTATTGCAGGCCACCACGATGGCTTTGGCATCTTGTTGTAGCAGAAAATCTGTAATTGCCAATGCACGGTTGACAATGAATTGTTCCGTCTTGCAGCCATAGGGGGCAAAGCCCGAGTCGGCAAAATACAGCACATTTTCTTGTGGTAATTGGGCCTGGATATGGCGCAACACGGACAGGCCGCCGATGCCGGAATCAAAAACGCCGACAGGTTTATCTGCTGCTGCAAGAACGCTGGCAGGCGCGAGGAAAGTGGTCAAGGAATGGTGCGGCAAGTGTATAGGTGATTGGATTGCCGGGTGAAGTGGTCGGTAACGAGAACCGGTACTCGCCCGGCGAGGGCAGATACGCGCTTATTTGGTAGTGACTGCGATGTCGCCCACAGAGCTCGCGGCAATCCGGGCTTGCCATTCTTTCGGCCCGGTATCGTGAACCGAGGTGCCGCTGGCATCGACCGCTACCGTGACCGGCATGTCTTTGACGTCAAACTCGTAAATTGCTTCCATCCCGAGGTCGGCAAAGCCGACCACTTTTGCGCTCTTGATGGCTTTCGATACCAGATACGCTGCGCCGCCGACTGCCATCAGGTAAGCCGATTGGTGCCGCTTGATCGATTCGATGGCAACTGGTCCGCGCTCCGCTTTGCCAACCATGGAAATCAGGCCGGTTTTTTCCAGCATCATGTCGGTATATTTATCCATCCGTGTCGCGGTGGTCGGGCCGGCTGGGCCGACGGCTTCGTCGCGCACCGGGTCAACCGGGCCGACATAGTAAATCACGCGATTGGTGAAATCGACCGGCAATGGCTCGCCCTTGGCTAGCATGTCCTGGATGCGCTGGTGGGCGGCATCGCGGCCGGTCAGCATCTTGCCGTTCAATAGTAGTGTCTGGCCCGGTTTCCAGGATGCGACTTCGGTCTTGGTCAGGGTATTGAGGTCGATGCGTTTAGACTTTTCGATGTCCGGTGCCCAGTGCACTTCCGGCCAGTCGGACAGTGACGGCGGCTCCATGAATACCGGGCCGGAACCGTCAAGCACGAAATGGCCGTGCCGCGTTGCCGCGCAGTTCGGGATCATCGCCACCGGCTTGGAGGCGGCGTGGGTCGGATACATCATGATTTTTACATCGAGCACCGTGGTCAGGCCGCCCAAGCCCTGAGCGCCGATGCCGAGCGCATTGACTTTCTGGAACAGTTCGATGCGTAGTTCTTCGGTCTTGTTTTGTGGGCCGCGTTTAAGCAGGTCGTACATGTTGATGTCTTCCATCAGCACTTCTTTTGCCATCAGCATGGCTTTTTCAGCAGTACCGCCGATACCGATCCCTAGCATGCCCGGCGGGCACCAGCCGGCACCCATGGTCGGCACGGTTTTCATGACCCAGTCCACCACTGAATCGGATGGATTAAGCATCACGAACTTGCTCTTGTTTTCCGAGCCGCCGCCTTTGGCTGCAATCTGGACGTCGACTGTGTTGCCCGGTATCAGCTCCATGTGGATTACGGCCGGGGTGTTATCGCGGGTATTTTTGCGCGCGAAAAGCGGGTCGGCCACGATCGAGGCGCGCAACTTGTTTTCTGGATTATTGTAGCCGCGTCGCACGCCTTCATTGACGGCATCGGCGATGGAGCCTTTGAAACCTTCAAACTGCACATCCATGCCGATTTTCAGAAAGACATTGACGATGCCGGTGTCCTGACAAATCGGGCGATGGCCTTCGGCGCACATGCGCGAATTGGTCAGTATCTGCGCAATTGCATCTTTGGCTGCTGGGCTTTGCTCCACCGCATATGCGCGCCCCAAATGCGCGATGTAATCGGCCGGATGGTAAAAACTGATGTATTGCAGCGCGCCGGCAACGGATTCAATAAGGTCGTTCTGCTTGATGATGGTCATGATGGTTCTCGTTTGGCTAAAATGAAAGATTGCTATTCTTTTGGCGTATGCAAGCCGGAATGGGTTTGCTGTCGACAATCTTCGGTAGACAGTTCAGGCCAAGAGCTATCGCGCTGGTGTATGAATGAAAGGTGAATTGGGCTCGGCCTGTGGTAATAATTGCAATGAATGGGTTTTCAAAAAATAGATTTTAGAAATTTTTTAACCCGTCGCATGCCATGTGGACATTTTTCATGTATTTCAATGCAGAATATATACTGCCATTTGTATTTTTAAGGTAGTTATAAAACAATGCGGTAGTAGTGGTATATTTACCTATACTCCAACATTAAATTCATTATTTAAAGACGTTCTGGGCTTGTTTACTGGTTCTCCAAGCACGCTTCTATTGTTACTGAACCAGACCGGATTTTACACTTGCTGGCCATGAAGTCGACACACGGGCGATTCTTGACTCGAAAAAATGCGTGCCGGCGGCGCTCGGCCTGAAAACCTAATCCGGGATTGCGCTCAAGTTTTCAGGCGATAAAATCATCACAACAATGACGAAACGCAATAACGCAGACGGCAAGGCTGGCATAACCAAGAATGTGTTTTGGCGAAATTTAGTGGAAGGAAAGAATTCGGCAGAATTTTTCGGTTTTATGACAGATGCAACGCCAGATTTTTGAGTATGCATATTTGTGCTGCAGTATATTGCTCCTATGCTTGGTTCGTATGTGTAAGACTTGAGTAAGAGTAAAAGTCTATGTTATCAACTAAATCATCATTACATGGAGAAGACAAATGGCAGGTATTGAATCCGCAAATCAAGAGAGTCGTGTTTTTCTGCCGTCGGCAGATTTCGTCAAGAACGCCACCATATCCGGCATGGATGCTTACAATGCGATGTGCGCCGAGGCAGAGCAGGATTACGAAGGTTTCTGGGCCAAGTTGGCACGCGAAAACATCCTCTGGCAAAAGCCTTTTACCAAGACACTCGACGAGTCCGATGCACCGTTCTACAAGTGGTTCGAAGACGGCCATCTGAACGCCTCCTACAATTGCCTCGACCGCAATCTGAATAACGGCAACGCCGACAAGACGGCTGTCATCTTTGAAGCTGACGACGGCAGTTCGACCAAGGTCAGTTACCGCGAATTGCACCGTACCGTCTGTAAATTCGCTAATGGCTTGAAATCGCTCGGCGTCAAGAAGGGCGACCGCGTCGTCATTTACATGTCGATGTCGGTCGAAGGGGTCGCCGCCATGCAAGCTTGCGCGCGCATTGGCGCTACTCATTCGGTGGTATTCGGCGGCTTCTCCGCCAAGTCCTTGCAGGAACGCATCATCGATGCCGGCGCCGTCGCCGTTATTACCGCCGATGAACAGTTCCGCGGCGGTAAGCATTTGCCCCTGAAAGCCATCGTCGATGAAGCGCTCGCACTAGGCGGTTGCAGCACGATTCGCAACGTCATCGTCTATAAACGCACCGGCGGCAACATCGGCATGGTTGAAGGACGCGATTTGTGGTTGCACGATCTGCTACAAGGCCAGGCCGAAAGCTGCGAACCGGAATGGGTCAGCGCCGAGCATCCGCTATTCATTTTGTACACATCCGGCTCCACCGGCACCCCCAAAGGCGTGCAGCACTCCACCGGCGGCTTTTTGCTGTGGGCCATGCTGACAATGAAGTGGACCTTCGACATCAAACCTACCGACGTATTCTGGTGTACCGCCGACATCGGCTGGGTCACCGGCCATACCTATATTGCCTACGGCCCGCTGGCAGTCGGCGCCACCGAAATCATTTTCGAAGGAATTCCGACTTACCCCAACGCCGGCCGCTTCTGGGACACGATTGCCAAACACAAGGTCACCATTTTTTACACTGCACCAACGGCGATACGTTCATTGATCAAGGCCGCTGATGTAGACCCGAGTGTCGCGCCGGCGCAATACGATTTATCCAGCCTGCGTTTGTTGGGCTCGGTGGGTGAGCCGATCAATCCTGAAGCCTGGATGTGGTACTACAAGAATATCGGACGGGAAAACTGCCCGGTAGTCGATACTTTCTGGCAAACAGAAACCGGCGGCCACATGATCTCGCCGCTGCCGGGCGCCACCCCGATGGTGCCGGGTTCCTGCACATTGCCTTTGCCGGGCATCATGACAGCGATTGTCGACGAGGCGGGGCAAGACATGCCGAACGGCCAGGGTGGACTGCTGGTGGTCAAACGACCTTGGCCGGCAATGATCCGCACTATCTGGAACGACCCGGAGCGCTTCAAGGCGAGTTACTTCCCAACCGAGCTCGGTGGCAAGACTTATTTGGCAGGTGACGGTGCAATCCGCAACCCAGATACCGGTTACTTCACCATCACCGGGCGCATCGACGATGTGCTGAACGTTTCCGGTCACCGTATGGGTACCATGGAGATCGAATCGGCATTGGTAGCTAACCCGCTGGTGGCCGAAGCAGCGGTGGTGGGTAAGCCGGACGACACTACGGGCGAATCGATTTGCGCCTTTGTGGTGCTGAAGCAGGCACGTCCAATGGGTGAGGACGCAAAGCGGATCGCTACCGAGTTGCGCAACTGGGTCGCGAAGGAGATCGGCCCAATCGCCAAGCCGAAGGAAATCCGCTTTGGCGACAACCTGCCGAAGACTCGCTCCGGCAAGATTATGCGCCGCTTGCTGCGGGTGCTGGCCAAGGGCGAGGAGATCACACAGGATATCTCGACTCTGGAGAATCCGGCCATTCTGGAACAGTTGAAACAGGCACAGTAATTTCAGTAGATGCGCACAAGCGGCACATCAGTCAGATGTGCCGCTTTTACATTTACATAGCCGGTTAATTGCAATAATCCAGAGTATGAAACAGCATCTCAGGCCGGCGACTTGCCGGTCATTCTCCGATAAAACCTCCACAACCCACCCAGCATCAGCGGCACCACCGCAGCGGCCACGCCGATTAAGACGATAGTGTTCAAGTGATTGCGAATGATCGGGATATTGCCGAAAAAGTAGCCGGCAGCGACCAGTCCACCCACCCACAATATCGCACCAGTCACATTGAATAGCTGGAATTTGCTGAATGTCATCTTCGACACCCCCGCTACAAACGGTGCAAAAGTACGCACAATCGGTACGAAACGGCACAGGATGATGGTCTTGCCGCCGTGTTTTTCAAAAAACAGGTGCGTCCTGTGCAACGCCTTCCTATCGATCCACTTGTAATCGTGCGTAAATACTTTTTGGCCGATGGCGGTGCCGATCCAGTAATTGAGCGTATTGCCGCCGACCGCTGCGACTAGCAATACGCCGACCAACAACCCTGCATCCATCGCACCGGTTGCGCAAAAAGCGCCGCCGATGAATAGCAGCGTATCGCCCGGCAAAAATGGAAATACCACCAGCCCGGTTTCGGCAAACACAATCACAAACAGCACCGCGTACACCATGATTCCGTAGTTCTCCAGCAAATGGCCGAGCGTCTTGTCGACATGCAAGATCATGTCGAAAAATTGCATGAATTCCATACTTCTCCTAAGGATAGCTAACCCATCAATTGGGGCTGCAGAATGATACCAGCACACCCAGCTATAATCTGGCCCATGAATGCTGCACTCGACCCACACCGCCCAATCCAGGCCTTATCCGACCAATTGATCTCCCAAATCGCCGCCGGCGAAGTGGTGGAGCGGCCCTCTGCCGTGGTGAAGGAATTGCTCGAAAACGCGCTCGACGCCGGTGCCACTCACATCACCGTGCGGCTGGAGCAAGGCGGCGTCAAGCGTATCGCCATCACCGACAACGGACGCGGCATTGCACCGGAGCAAATGCGGCTGGCCCTGGCGCGTCATGCGACTTCCAAGATTGCTTCATTGCACGACTTGGAACACGTCGCCACACTGGGTTTTCGGGGTGAAGCGCTGGCATCGATTGCCTCGGTGGCGCAACTGACACTAACTTCACGCACTGCCGCCGCCGCCCATGCCTGGGAAATTTCCGGCACGCCAGCCGGCAGCCCAGCGCCCGCTTCAGGTGCAGCCGGCACTACCATCGATGTACAAGACTTGTATTTCAATACCCCGGCACGGCGTAAATTTCTGAAGACCGAACAGACCGAATTCGGCCATTGCGCCGAAGTGGTGCGCCGCATCGCGCTGGCACGGCCGGACGTCTCCTTTTCGTTATCGCACAATGGCAAGGCCATCGACCACTGGAACGCGACCGAGGTGGCGCAACGCAGCGCGCATATTCTAGGCGACAACTTCGCCACGGCCCGACTGGCGCTGGACGAATCCGCTGGAGATGAAGCAAGCGGCCTGCGGCTGCATGGTTTCGCCGGCCTGCCGACCGCCGCCAAGGCACGTGCCGATGCGCAATATTTCTACGTCAACGGCCGCTTCGTGCGCGATAAACTGCTCACCCATGCAGTGCGCGCCGCCTATCAGGACGTGCTGCACGGCGACCGTTATCCATCCTATGTGCTGGCGCTGGAACTCAACCCGGCATTAGTGGATGTGAATGTCCATCCGTCGAAGATCGAAGTGCGTTTTCGCGACAGCCGTGCTGTGCACCAGTTCGTGTTTCATGTGGTGCAACGCGCGCTGGCGCAGACTTCGGCCACTGCATTCGGCACCGCGCCGGCACCGCTGGCGTCACCTTCGGGCGCAATGCCGTGGCTGCGCGAACAGCAGCAAACCATGTTCGGCGCTCAATTACGTACTGACACTGCAACTGACATCTCGTCACAATTCAAACGGGCAAATTCCGGCTTCGGCGTGGCGCAATCGACCGCCAGTTACGGCGCACTATTCGCTGCAGCAGCAGCGGCGCCGGAATCGTTGCGCCCGGCTATCGCCCCACAACCAATCCAGTCCTTGCCGGGCGACGATGAGCATCCGCTCGGCTTCGCGTTGGCGCAGTTGCATGGGGTTTTCATCCTGGCGCAAAATAACAGGGGCCTGGTGCTGGTGGACATGCACGCTGCGCATGAACGCATCCTGTACGAACAACTCAAAAACGCGCTGGACGCGGATGCGATGCAGGTGCAGGCGCTGTTGATCCCTGTCACCTTTTACGCCGATGCAGTGGAAGTCGGCACCGCTGCAGAAAGCCGCGCCATCCTGGAATCGCTCGGCTTCGACATCAGCGCGGTATCGCCCACCACACTGGCGGTGCGCGCCGTGCCGGCATTGCTGAAAAATGCCGATACGCAAAGCCTGGCGCGCGACGTGTTGCGCGACATCCGTGAATTCGGCGGCTCGAGGGTACTGATCGAACGGCGTAATGCACTACTCGGCACGCTGGCTTGCCATACCGCAGTACGCGCCAACCGCTCGCTAACCGGGCCGGAAATGAACGCTCTGCTACGCCAGATGGAAGCAACGGAAAGGGCCGACCAATGCAACCACGGCCGCCCGACTTGGGTCCAACTGGCACTGGCCGATCTCGATAAACTATTTCTACGCGGCCAATGACGCACTCTCAAAGCCAGCAAACCAAACCGCTAGCGGTCGCTCTCATGGGCCCGACTGCCTCCGGCAAAACTGCGTTGGCGCTGGAAATTGCGCGCCGGATACCGTCCGAAATCATCTCGGTCGATTCCGCCTTGGTCTATCGCGGCATGGATATCGGCACTGCCAAGCCAAACGCTGCTGAACTAGCCGCTGTGCCGCACCATTTGATCGACATCATCGACCCGACCGAAGCCTATTCCGCTGCGCAATTCTGCAAGGATGCACTGCGACTGAGTGCAGAAATCCGCGCCCGCGGCAGGCTGCCGTTATTGGTCGGCGGCACCATGATGTATTTCAAGGCGCTGATGGATGGACTCGACGTATTGCCGGCCGCCGACCCGGCCCTGCGTGCGCAACTCGAACGCGAAGCCGCCCGGATCGGCACTCCGGCCATGCACGTCAGACTGGCGCAGCTCGATCCAGTCACCGCAGCACGACTCAAACCCAATGACGCGCAGCGTATCCAGCGCGCGCTGGAAATCATTGCGCTGACCGGACAAAAGATGTCGCAACTGCTGGCGTTGCGGCCCAAAACCGAATTGCCTTTCACTCTTTTGCAACTTGCACTGGAGCCCTCGGATCGCAGCGTGCTGCACCAACGCATCGAAACCCGTTTCGATGCCATGCTCCAGGGCGGCCCCGGCCACAACCTGCTCGACGAAGTGGCAACGCTGCGCGCGCGCGGCGACCTCCATCCTGGCCTGCCGTCAATCCGTTGCGTCGGCTATCGCCAAGTCTGGGAACACCTGGATGGGCAATACGACCTGCCTACGCTGCGCGAAAAAGGCATCATTGCCACCCGCCAGCTCGCCAAACGCCAACTAACCTGGTTGCGCGCAATGCCGCAACGCATCTCACTGGACTGCCTCAGTGCAAACGCAATCGATCAGGCACTGCTGCACATCAATCAACCTCGGGTAGGTTGAAGGCCGATACGCTGTGGATACGGGCCAAGAGAGACAATTTTCTTGACAGGGAAAAAGTGGCTGGTCATAATGCAGGGCTTAGTTGTTCGGGCAGATTATTTGGCCTGAATAGTGCGGTTCCAACTATAAACCGCATAAACTCATGGTGATATAGCTCAGTTGGTTAGAGCACAGCACTCATAATGCTGGGGTCGGTGGTTCAAGTCCACCTATCACCACCAAAAAATACGTCATGAATTCAAAGACTTACGAAAAAAAGCCGACTTCACAGGGTCGGCTTTTTCGTTTGTGGACTTATCCCGTGAGCAATAAGCCCACGTGCTACCCGCTCGACTTGCACATCAATTCAAGTTCTATATTGCGCATTGCCGGATGTAACGCGTTCATAAGTCGATAAAGACTCAGCCGCGCCACAAAACTACGGTTCTCGTTCAATCGCCGATCTGTTTGCGCTTCCCTGTTTTCGTACCGGTTGCCGACAAGCAAGGCGCAAGCGGCTTTAACGGACGGGTGCGTAATCGCAGCGGCTCAGAACCGTGTACTGCTAACAACATCCAGCAACTTGATGAAGTTGCGTTTTTGCTTGTATTGAATCCGCAGCGCAGTCAGATATTCAGCCAGCGCACCGCCCTGGCCCAAACCGGTCATCAACTGGCCGACACTGCGTATCAGCTTGATCGCATTTTCGTAGGCAGCGTTGTTGGTCTGCGCGACGACATTCGGAATAACCCGCCGGTACAGGCTAATGGCATCCGCCGCACGCGGCGCTGGCAATGCCCTTGCCAGGGCTATTATCAGATCTTGCCGGCAGTTGCCCTGATGGATCGCATGCCAGGCGGCATCGAGATCTTTTTCCCATAGCGCGACCTCTACCCGCAGCGATTGGTCGGGGATCGCTGGCATTTTTTTCCATTGGCCGAAGGTTCCTGCGTCCTGCATGAGGGCAGCATCCATCCATTGCAGTGCGCGCTGTCGCTGTTGCGGCCAGCACTGCAGGCGCGTGGCGACACTGGACAATTTTTTGTAGTACTCCAGAATCGGCCGCTGCTCGAACTGTATCCAAGTCAGTTGCAATGCTTCTTCATTGCGCCCGCACTCCAGATACAGGGCGACCAGGAAGTCCCGCAGCCGATTGTCGGGACGCTCAGGAAAGGTTTGCAATCCGCGTTCGGCCCAAGCCAGCGCCTGCTCGGGTTGTTCCGCCTTGCGATATATCTCGGCAATATTTAGAAAATGATAGGCCGACGACAGATCGCGACTTTTGACCGTGATCAGCTCTTCTATGTCGCCGGAGATTTCGGCTAGCGTTTCCATGATGCGGGTGATGCGCCAGCGCCCGCTCTCAAAATGTGCGCCGTCATGCTTATCGGCGTTCAACGGTTTTATCTTGTCCCATTCTGCTGTTGCAAGTTCCCGAAAGCGCTGCAAGCCTACAGGCCCCAGTACCTTGCTATAAACACGGGCGCTGTCCAGAAAAGTCTCAAAAGGAAATGTCGCTTCATAGCGGAACAGGCGTTCGGCCAGTTGCTCTGGATCGGGCTGTGCCAATTCGCATGCTGCCAGATGCAGATCACCGATACGCGCCAGTACGCTACCCACTTCGCCGTTGGAGTCGTCAACCTGCTCCAGCGCCTGTTCTATGCGTTCGATCGCGCGTTCTGCCAGACCGATCAGTAGCGCAGCACTGTCGGCATTGAGCAATTCTTGCAGCGAATCCGCCATCTGATCCAGGTTCGCTGCGTAAGCTCCGGTTTCTTTCCAGTCCACGAAACCATGTGTCTTGGCAGCGTTGTCGATCGCGCGCTGAAAGGCCTTTAGGGTACCGGCCGGTCCAGTGGTGCGCTCCGAATTAAGCAAAAGCAAGCGATACAGCCGGTCGTCGCGCGCAGCTACATCCAGCAGCAATGTGATCAGCGTTTCGGGCGGCTGCGATGCCAGGTGAGTACGGATTTCCTGCCAGGGATCGCGCTTCTTGCGTTTCTGCACGGAGGATGGCGCCATAGGGCCTGCCTGCTGATCCAGCCAGGCCAGACCGGCTGCCACGCAGTGTTTGCAAAAATAGCCTTCTGCAGCTCGGGGGCAAGTACAGTCGCAGCCCAGCACGCCGTCATCATCAAGCAGGGTTACCTGATAATTCCTGGTACCGGTGACCTGCGCGCTGAGTTTGCCCGCGTCAGCATGCAACTGACTGACGGCCCCACTGGCAAAGTATCGCCGGCCGCGAATGAAGGCAGTGTTGTCGGCGAGGTCTTCGAGTGATTCGAGGGAAATTAGTTGGTTCAAATGTGCCATGGGAAGGGATTGTGTAAAATTAAGTTGACTGCTCAGGACATAAAAGCACTGCTTGACGCATTCACATCCCGCACCGTTACTTCAAAATCATCACAGAGTTTTTCCACCAAATCTTCGGTTTCTTTGAAAAAATAATCACCAACAGTTTGTCGATTGAGCGCCTTGTAGCGGCGATAAATTTTCGCAAAATCATCATAAATTTCAGCTTCGGAAACATGCGACTTAATCTTTACGATCAGTCGCTCGCCCTCGCCAGCGTTACGCACATAACCGAAAAAGTCCAAAATCTTGGCTTCAAAGTCTTGAATCAGCGTTCCCGTTTTGGCTTCTTGCGCATTACGCGCGGCGATGATGGCGAGAATATCAAATTGGCCGCCACCATAAGGCGCTGCGCCTTCAGCCACTTCGGGCGGCTTCTTCGGTTTGGGTTTGGCGTCGTAAGCTATTACTTCGATAATCCCGATCTGATTATCGAAATACACCTCAATCGGGTCTTTCGTATCCTCACTGCGATGCATCATGTTGTAAAGCGTATTGAACTTGCGCCAAAAGAACAAAAAGCTCGGCTCGCTGTACTTGGAGTCCAGCGCAATCACGTATTCAATCCGGTTGAGGATCGTGAAATACTGCGCGGCCTTGGCTTTGGTATCGGCGCTACGTTGCGGGTTCGCATCGATATATTTTTTCAAGCTACTTTCAAAATCCAGATAGCTTTCCGGGTCATCGCGTTTGGCGGCGTCCTGGTAAATCGCCATGAATACCCTGAAAAATTTATCGAAGGTATCCGACTTTTTCAGCGCTACGAACAGAATATCCAATACTTTCTTATCGCCAAACGGATCAAAGTCACTCACCACCACATCGGAGAAATGCTCAAACGCATCCTTAATGTTTTGCACATTCACATTGTTATAAGAAAAATCCACAATCTTGCAATCGTTCTTATATTTGGTCGTGCGATTGACTCGGGAAATGGCTTGAATGGCGCCGATGCCTTTAATCTCCTTATCCAGAAACAAGGTATGCAATCTTTTCTCGTCAAAGCCGGTTTGCAGCTTTGCCACCACAATCATCAAACCATTATTATTAGGACGTGAAAAACTTTCCAATACTTTCTCTTCCGTCAAGCCGCCATTCAGCCCTGTGGCGCTTTGTTCGTCCTGATTGCTCGAATACACCACATGAATCGGTGCATCGGCATACTTGGCATATTTAGGGTCACGCACCAAGGCGTTGAAATGCTTGGTCACTGCCGTTTGATAGGCAATTGCCGCATTGATCGAATGCACCGCCAGCATCGCTTTGCCAGTGCCGCGTATTTGGCGATACACATCTTTCACCAATAAGTCCGCCACATATTTGGCGATGGCATCAATACGATCCCGGTTTTCATAGACCTGTTTTTTTTGTGCGTCCTTGTACTCTTTTTCGGTAAAGCCTTCCAGCGGATTACCCGGCAAGTCAAACAGCATTTTGGACGCTACAGGTACAATATTTTTCAGCGGATTCAGGATATAGCCGTCCTCAATCGCTTCTTTCATGGTGTAGCTATCAAAAGGCCGCCAGAGTTTTTCGCCTTCTGCATACGCACTGAATTCGCCGAAACGCGCCAAAGTATGGTCGTCCGGGGTCGCTGTAAAACCAATAATCAAGTTCTTTTTTGTGCCGGCTGTGGCATAGGCCGGGCTATCAAACGGGCTTTGCAGTTCATCGAAAATGCTGACCATTTGCTCGTGCTGGTCGCCGCTGTTGGAACGGTGGATCTCGTCAATCAGAAACACAATGCGCATTTCGGCGAGCTTTTGCAGTACGTCTGCATCCAGCATCTCGCGCACCGCGCCGAATTTTTGCAGGTTCACAATCACCAGGCGGTGATCGGACGCCAGCGCATCTTGAAAGGTTTTTTTATTCGTGGCTTCCATGACCATGCGATTATCGATGTTCATGTTCAGCATCAGCGAATCGATCTGGCTGCGCAACTGCAAGCGGTCCACCACGATCATGATTTTGTCGTAGACATATTCCCCATTGCGCCGCAAGTCTTTCAGTTGCAATGCAGACCAGCCGATGATATTGGATTTGCCAAACCCTGCCGCGTACTGCATCAGCAAGGAATACACGTTTTTATTATTGGAATAGGCTTTGCGCTTTTCCAGCAACTCTTTTTTCTTGGCTTCGCCTACGCCCGCCAACTGTTGCTCCAACAGCTTTTCAAAATAATCGGGTTCTTGCTCGTGCGCCAAAAATTCGTCAATCTTGGCCATGATTTTGTCGGTGCCGAATTTCTGTTTGGGGCGCGGGGAAATCAAATGTCCGGCTTCATTTTTAACCTCCTTCACGTCCTGGTTCAGATATACATCGCGCTCGATGAAGTTGTAATACAAAATCTCTTTTTCAATCAATAACGTGCCATACAGCGCGGCAAACAATTCTTTCAGCTTGTCCTTTTTCCCGGCATCGGGCTGCAACAGCGGATACGGTTTGAATACCGCGTGGACTTTTTTCTCTATTTCTTCGCGGTCAAATTTTCCTTCACGGCAGGTGGCCAGCATCTCGTCGAAATAATCTGCGATGGTGCGAATCACAAAGGTTTCACCGATATCGGTGGTGGTGATATGAATCGCTTTTTCAAAAATCTTCAGAAAGTCTTTGCGGTAAGCCTGTTTCTCGTTATCACTCAACATGGCATTACGATCGATATGCTGGTGATACACCCTCACCGCCTCAAAATAATCCTTAATCACCTTGCCGCGGCCATTCTTGCTGGCGCTTTGGTTAGTGTAGTTATTTTTTAATTCGCTGTACCCCAAATAAATTCCGTTCACGAACAGCACGATATCCGGTCGGAAAGAAAACACTTGCTGCCCCTGACAACTGTATTTATAGGGCAGTTCCTGCACCACGGAAAAAATGTTCTGATCAAATAGCGCATCGCCGTGGATCACACTGTCGCTGGTGTAAAACAGATGCAGCTTGATACCCTGCAGCGTAATGGACTTATTGGCATTGATGAACAAGGCCATATTGCGGCTGCTGGCGATACGCTCCTGAATCAACAAAATCAGATCTTGCAGCAACTGCTTTTGGTCGCCCCGATATTTTTTCAGCAGGATTTCATACGGCTTTTTGTTCAGCTCGGTGTCCGAGATAAACGCCTGCAAGTCTTCCTCGATAATCAGCGCTTGAGTGACGGTATTGGCTTTGACTTCCTGGTAACCCAAGCCATCCCGAAAGAACGGGATTAAAAACTTATCTTGCAGGTGGAGTTCATTCATCTGTTGGTCCGCTTTGATGTTCACTCATGCTATTTTTTCATAAAACACAATACCGACCCGCTGGATATGATCGACTAAATCAGGATTATCAATGTGCCTGAACAAAGAAAGATCAAAGGAATACGGCAGCAGCAAATCATCGAGTTGGGTTTCGATATGCGCTAGTTGCGCATGGCTTAATGTGTCGCCAAGCAGACTTAAATCGATATCGGAACCGGGCCGATAATTACCTTTGGCGCGTGAGCCATACAGCACCGCCTTTTCCAATACCGGGTATTGCGCAAACACCGCAATAATTTTAACGATGGTGGCAGGGCTCAAGCCACACTGCGCACTGAGCGAGTTAGTTTCAGGCGGCATCTGGCAAGCTCCGCAATTTTTTCTCCAGCGCGACAAACAGGAAAAAAAACCGCTGGGTAATATTATTGACGATGGCTTTGGCGGTCTCAAGGTTGTAAGTGTGGCTGGTTTTATTGCGATCCTGGATCATCATCATCCAGCCTTCGCCATCCTCCAGCAAACCCAACTTGAAAGCTGCGCGTGTCGCATCTTTAGAGCCAAAGATGGCGGTATTGCCGCTATTTTCCAAAAAATCCTTGAGCGTATTCCACGCCAGTTCGTGCGTGTATTCAAAACACTGAATCAATCCCTGCTGTTCCAGCTCGTTGAGTTCGCCTTGCGCGATGAACTTGTCCAGTTGCGCCAGGGCTTTCTGGTAATTGGAAAAGCGCTGCTGCCAGCGGATATCCAAGGGCTTTTGTCCGGGTACCTGATTCATGCTGCACCTCCTTCTGGCACGACTTTTATTTTGCCGGTGACTACATCGTTAATCAGCGTCTTGCGCAGTTCCTTGAGCTTGTCGGTTTGGGCGTTGATGGTGGCGATAATGCTGTCGATCTGCGCGGTTTTTTTGTCCAGATAGACAGAAATTATTTTTTGTTCATAATATTCTGGCGTAGCAAATAAGATTTGCCTTAAAACATTTTGCGCCATACTTGGAACAGCAGAGCCGTATTCATAAAGACCAAATTGAATTGTTAGACATTGATAATAAAAAAACTTTACATCAACATTTTTATTAATATCTGTATAAAACATCGTATCAACAGACCAAAATGGCTCTGATACAAATAGTGGCTTGTCTACAGTACCTTTTCTACCGAGCAGCACAGATGGTTTCTTGTAAAGATATTTAGATGCTCTGCCAAATATCCCGCCAGAACCATAGACGGGGTAGCCGCCGTCATCCAGATCGACCGCTTTGGAATCTTTACCACCTCTGATCTCAGCCAAATTTTTTAAGTGTCGCATTTTCCAATGCGCCGGCACTTCGCCGATCCACTCAACCCCGCTGTCTTTCATCGTCACGGTTTTATCTAGCCCGCGAGTGACAGTTTCGTTGATCAGGGATTGTTTGAGCTTGCCGTACTGCGTCGCCTTTTGGCCGAGCAAGTCTATTTGGCGATCAATCTGTGCGGTTTTGGTGTCGAGGTAATCGGCGATAGCCGTTTGTTCAATTTCAACCGGCAACGCTGTTCGCATTTGAAAAAAATCCTTGGGATATAGCCGCAATCGAGAAGAGACAATTCCCTTGGAATTTCTTGTCATTTCAGTTATTGCATGGGGCGTTTTATATAAATAATCAAAATATCTATGATTGTAGTGTTGATATTTTTTAGGCTTATAAACGCCATAAGCAGGACTGCAAATACCATCTTCATTTGCTGTCCCTAATGCGCCCATCCAAGCCCACATAGTGTTAATAATCAAATCGCCTTTTTTGCACAACTTATAGCCTTCCATTGTTTCTGCCATAAACATATTCACGTTTTTTTCCGTGCGGCGAGTGACTCCTGTTATATGCGATACGGTTAGTAATGTTTCATCGCCAGAAATACTCAAATTACCCCTTTCCTCAAAAGTATCTTTATTCCTGGTTATTTCCCAATGTGCAGGTGCTTCCCCCAACCATTCAACCCCGCTATCTTTGTAAGCGTCATATCGCGCGAATTTGGCATCGATCATAATGCCAGCCCCGTTTCCAACGTCTTCAACTCCTGATCCAGTGCGGCAATCTCGCCCAGAATCTCGCTCACGTCGCGCAGCTTTTCCGGCCGGTAGAAAATTTTGTTGAAGTTGATCTCCACGCCCACCACGTTATCCAAATAGACAAACGGCTTGCTGATGTATTTCGCCATAAAGGCTGCGATGGCGGACTGGTTGGCGGCGTCGTCCTTATCGAAAGGGATGATTTCGTAATCCTTCTGGTAATCGGGCGTCAGTTCCACGCTGATATCAATCCGTTCCGGCTGCGTCTTGCTGGCTTTTTTCAGAGCGGATCTCACGACGATTTTGCCGCAGCCCAGGGATTCCTTCTTGCCGGCGGTTTCCCTGATTAAGGTTTCTTGTTCGACATCGAAACGGTATTGCGTCTGACTGGTGGTGATTACCAGCGCTTGCTCCTTGTAATCCAGGCTGGCGACAAAGGGCTTGATGTCTTGTTCGAAATACTCTGCAAGCGAAGCGTATTTTTCCTTGTCGAAGTCCGTTATTGCAAAGTCGGTGATTACGCGCTCGCCGTTGGTCAGTTTGACGGGCGTCAGTTTTTCACCGACTTTGCCTTCTTTTAACTGCGCCGCAAAGCTGTTGCCTTGTTCGTCCACGTTGGTGAGCATGATCGCCTGTTTGTTGAAGTAAAAAAACTCCTTGTCAAATACGCGGGCGTAATCGTTATCCTGATACGCGGTGAGGGTGGCGACGATCTCCAGGCGGCTAGCCGTATCGACTTCTTTGCGCTTGGAGCCTTTGCTTTTTTTCAGCGGCTTGCATTTGTCGCTGGCGTTAATCAGCATCACCTTGTTTTTGTGCTGTGCCTGTTTGTTTTTATTCAGTATCCACAAATAGGTATAAATGCCGGTGTTGAAGAATTCATCGGTCGGCAGTTGTATTACCGCTTCCACGATGTCGCTGTCCAACATCCATTTGCGGATATTGCTTTCTGCCGAACCGGCATCGCCGCTGAACAGCGTCGAGCCGTTATGCACCACCACGCCCATGCCGACGCTATCGAGTTTGGAGATCAGGTGCTGCATGAACAGCAATTGCCCGTCGGAGATGGACGGCAGGAATTTAAAGCGTCCGGTTTTGTCGTTGTTAATGTCTTTTTGATAGCCGGCCCAACTGACGCCATACGGCGGATTGGCGACGACCACATCAAATTCCTCGTTATAGAACTTGTCGTCCACCAGAGTGTTGCCGTGTTCGATTCTGGAATCGTTACGAAAGCGGCTTTCAATTTTGGCCAGCGCGTAGAGCGCGTCGTTCCAGTCCTGGCCAAAGGTTTGGGTCAGGCGCTTGAATTTCTGGTTGATGCGGTCTTCCACCCCGAACAGCATGTTGCCGCCGCCGCAAGTGCAATCGTAAATTTTCAGCAGCGTGTCGGATTCTTTGATCTTGGAGGCGATGATTTCGGCAATCAGCGCGATCACATCGTCGGGCGTGTATTGCTCGCCCGCCGTTTCGGCAGAGATATCCGCCCACTTGCGCTTGATGTGCTCTTCCAGCGTGGTGATTTCGGAGTTGTTGAAAGGTTTAAGGTCTATCTCTGCCCATAACTTGGTGTAGCCCAACAGGATTTTTTTAGCTTTGAGCTTGGCGATGACGCCTTTGATGTCGAGGAATTTTTCGCCCTCCGTTGCATCGACGCCGAGCAGGTCCTTGGTTTCGCCATCGAAGCCTTTCAGGTAAGCGTCGAAGTCGATGTCAAACGACTTGTCGTTTTTGCAGATGTCCGTTAATGACTGATTTTTTTCGAAAATATAGATGTTGTAGCCCTGCCCTTTATCTTTGATGACGTCGTACAAATCGTCCTTGTTGATTTTGGCAAAGGCATCTTTACCGATTTCAGTTTCGAGTTCGCCAAACATGCGCACCAGGCGGCTTTCAATCATGGCGAGGGCAAAAAACGGCATCATGAAGGACGGCCATTCGGATTCTTTAATCCCGCAGCCGCGCAATAAGTTGGCGGTTGCCCAGATTTTTGATTCGTATTGCAGGATGTTCATGGTCAGAGTGATTCCGGTTTTAATGATTGACGTCAGGTAGCAATAGGTATTGTAAGCGTAAGGGAAATACTTTCAGCCATGGAAATATAGCGCCTTGTAAGGGCACGGCATGCCGTGCCCTTACTCGATGCCGCTGTAGAACACGCGTTGGAGACGCCACCGAAATATAATATACGCATATATGTATTTTTTAAATACCAATAAATACATGCGGATAATAAGTGTTTTTTAATGATACTCCCTATTAAATTACATTAAAAACAAACAGTAAATGAGGAGTTATGGACAATCCGCCTATGCGCATTTCAGCACATCGCTTTAATATTTCAACTATTGTTGAATAGTTGAAATATAATCGCTGCATGGATAAAAACACTGCAACTACCGTCTTCGAATCACTGGCTTCCGGCATCCGGCTCGATGCGTATCGCTTGCTGGTGCGCATCGGTCCGGCTGGTTTGGTCGCCGGCGAAATCGCCAGTGCGCTTGATATTGCACCCACCAATCTCTCGTTTCATTTGAAGGCGCTGACCCAGGCCAATTTACTGAGTTCAATCCAGGAAGGTCGCTTTCAGCGCTATCGCGCGAATATGCCGCTTATGCAGGAGCTGATCACTTACCTGACCGAGGAATGCTGCACCGGACATCCTGAGCGGTGCGGGGTTGGCTGCGATACGCCGTTGTGCGCGGATACTAACGCTGTGCCGGCTTCAGGTCAGTCCATTTGACAATTTAGTCCGATAAATTTTACGCAAGTCCATTTACTATTTTTTAGAAGAGGTTTCCCGTGACCACAATTCAGATTTTTGATCCTGCCTTATGTTGCAGCAGCGGCGTATGCGGCACTGACGTCGATCAGGCGCTGGTGAATTTTTCGTCCGACATTAACTGGGCGATGAAAAATGGCGCGCAGGTCGAGCGCTTCAATCTGGCGCAGCAGCCGTTGGCGTTTGCCGAAAACGCGGTAGTCAAAGGCTTTTTGCAGCGCTCCGGTGTCGAAGCCTTGCCACTGGTATTAGTCGATGGCGAAGTCGCGCTGGCCGGGCGTTATCCGCTGCGTGCCGAGTTGGTGCGCTGGGCCGGCATCACAACGGCGACCGAAGAAAAACCGGCTGGTAGCAGCTGCAGCGGCAACCGTTGCTGCTAAAAAAATGAGGACATCGATCATGGATATGCACTTTCTCGACAATCCGCCACCGTTCCTGTTCTTCACCGGCAAAGGCGGCGTCGGCAAGACTTCGCTGGCGTGCGCCCATGCGGTATCTCTGGCCGATCGGGGTCGGCGCGTGCTGCTGGTTTCCACCGATCCGGCATCCAATGTCGGGCAGGTATTCGGCATCAACATCGGTAATCACGTCACTGCGGTGGATGCGGTGCCGGGGCTGTCGGCACTGGAAATCGATCCGCAAGCGGCAGCGCAACTGTACCGCGACAAGATCGTCGACCCGGTGCGCGGCGTGTTGCCGGATGCGGTCGTCAAGAGCATCGAAGAACAATTGTCCGGTGCCTGCACCACCGAAATCGCCGCCTTCGACGAATTCACCGCGCTGCTGACCGATCCGGCGCTGGTACAGGGTTATGACCATATCGTGTTCGACACTGCGCCGACCGGCCACACCATCCGCCTGCTGCAATTGCCCGGTGCGTGGGATAACTTTTTGCAAGATGCCAAGGGCGACGCATCCTGTCTGGGGCCGCTGTCCGGGCTGGAAAAGCAGCGCGATCAATACCATGCGGCGGTCGAGGCGCTGTCCGACCCGGCGCGCACCCGCCTGGTTTTAGTCGCGCGCGCCCAGCGTGCAACGCTGCGCGAAGCGGCGCGTACCCACGAGGAACTGGCGGCGATTGGCCTCAAGCAGCAATATCTGGTGATCAACGGCATCCTGCCGGAATGCGAAGCAGCCCATGATCCTTTGGCCGCAGCCGTATTCAAGCGCGAGCAGCAGGCGCTGGCCGACATGCCGGCGGCCTTGCAAGCACTGCCAATTGATCGTGTCGCGCTGAAGCCATTCAATCTGGTCGGGCTGGATGCGCTACGTCAATTGCTCACGGCAGACGAATCCGCATCCGGCACCGAATCGGCACCAGTGCCGGCCCTGCATGCCACCGATGCGCCGGCACTGAGCACGCTGATTGACGCCATCGCGGCCGATGGTCACGGGCTGATCATGCTGATGGGCAAAGGCGGTGTCGGCAAGACCACGCTGGCCGCTGCGGTCGCGGTGGCGTTGGCGGAAAGAGGCTTTCCAGTGCATCTGACCACATCCGACCCGGCCGCGCATTTAGCGGAAACTCTCGCTGCAACCTCAGACCGCACGCTGAAACATCTGAGCGTGAGCCGGATTGATCCGCAGGCCGAAACTGCGCGCTATCGTCAAGACATACTCGACACCAAGGGCAAGAATCTGGATGCGGCTGGCCGGGCGCTGCTGGAAGAAGATTTGCGCTCGCCCTGCACCGAAGAAATCGCCGTGTTTCAGGCATTTTCACGCGCCATCCGCGAAGCCGGCAAAAAGTTCGTGGTGATGGATACTGCGCCGACCGGCCACACACTGCTTTTGCTGGATGCCACCGGCGCTTATCACCGCGAAGTAGCACGCCAGATGAGCGATCCCCATCTGCATTTCACGACGCCGATGATGCAGTTGCAAGACCCGGCCCAAACCAAGGTATTGCTGGTAACGCTGGCTGAAACTACGCCGGTGCTGGAAGCGGCAAATTTGCAGGCCGATTTGCGTCGCGCCGGCATCGAACCGTGGGCCTGGATTGTCAACAACAGTCTGGTGGCGGCACAGCCGCAGTCCCGCCTTCTGCGTCGGCGCGCCGTTAATGAACTGGCACAGATGGACTTGGTAGCAACGCACCATGCCCAGCGTTATGCAGTAGTGCCGCTGCTGACCGAAGAACCGGTTGGCGTGGCGCGCCTGTTAGCGCTTACACACGTATCTCTTCAAGTATCCCCAGCCATTGCCAAACGGAGTTCGCCATGAGCGACAAAATCTACAACGTGCTGTTCCTCTGTACCGGCAACTCGGCGCGCAGCATCATTGCCGAATCCATCCTGAACCAGCTTGGCGCAGGGCGCTTTCGTGCTTACAGTGCGGGCAGTCACCCGCGCGGCGAGGTGCATCCATTGACACTGGATTTATTGCAACGCCACCATTACGACGTCAGCACGCTGCGCAGCAAAAGCTGGGACGAATTTGCCGAACCCGGCGCGCCCAAGTTGGATTTCGTTTTCACCGTCTGCGATCAGGCTGCCGGCGAAGCCTGCCCATTTTGGCCGGGGCAACCGATGACAGCACATTGGGGTTTCGCTGACCCGTCACAGGTGGAAGGCGACGACGCAACCAAGCACAAGGCTTTTAATCGCACCCATCTCGAAATCACTAATCGCATCCGGCCGTTCCTGAGTCTGCCGCTCGATAAGCTAGATCGCGCCTCGCTCCAAAAGCAGTTGCGCGACATGGGCCAAAGCCAGAGCGCGTAAGTTATCCCTCTTCCCTACTGGAATTGTCATGTCTGCACAATGTGAAGTTGCCGCCAAAAAGGCGGCTGGGGCTGGCGCTCCGCTGAGTTTTTTTGAGCGTTATCTGACCGCTTGGGTTGCGATTTGCATCGTGGTCGGCATCGTGCTCGGTCAGGGCTGGCCGAATATGTTCAAGGCGATCGGCGCGATGGAAATTGCCAAGGTCAATCTGCCGGTCGGTTTGCTGATCTGGGTGATGATCATCCCGATGCTGCTGAAAATCGATTTCGGCGCGTTGCAACAAGTCAGGCAGCACAGCAAGGGCATTGCCGTTACGCTATTCGTCAATTGGGCAGTGAAACCATTTTCGATGGCGTTCTTGGGCTGGCTATTTATCCGGGTCTGGTTTGCACCGTATTTGCCCAGCGCGCAAATCGATTCCTACATCGCCGGCTTGATTCTGCTGGCAGCCGCGCCCTGCACCGCGATGGTGTTTGTCTGGAGTCGGCTAACCGGCGGCGACCCGTATTTCACGCTGTCGCAGGTGGCGATCAATGATCTGATCATGGTATTTGCGTTCGCGCCGTTGGTCGCTGTGCTGCTGGGCGTATCCAGCATCATCGTGCCGTGGGCCACGCTGCTGACTTCGGTAGTATTGTATATCGTGCTGCCGGTGATTATCGCCCAGGTAATCCGGCGCGCGCTGTTGGCCAAAGGCACGGCCAGGTTCGATGCAGCGCTGCACAAAATTCAGCCGTGGTCGATTGCCGCTTTATTGGCGACGCTGGTGCTGCTATTCGCATTCCAGGGCGACGCCATCCTGCGGCAACCGCTGGTGATTGCGCTGCTGGCGGTGCCGATTCTGATCCAGGTTTTCTTCAATGCAGGATTGGCTTATTGGCTTAACAAAAAAGTAGGCGAAAAACATTCGGTCGCCGGCCCGTCGGCGCTGATCGGCGCTTCCAACTTTTTTGAGCTGGCGGTGGCGGCAGCTATCAGTCTGTTCGGTTTCGAGTCCGGCGCTGCGTTGGCTACCGTGGTCGGGGTGCTGATCGAAGTGCCGGTGATGTTGCTGGTGGTGAAAGTGGTAAATGCGTCCAAACCTTGGTATGAAGCCGGCCATTTCGTGTAGGGGGCGGGTTTCACCCCCCTCGCAGGTTGCCGTAAAAGGGCAGGTTTGGAACCTGCCCCTACGCCTTAACTTTTATCATGGGAGTATATGCAAAAACACCCATGTTTCCGCATTTTTTTAGTGTTGCTCTTAAATATACATGCTTAGGTATGCTTAATTGCACAAGGCTGCTGAAAATCGACTTTCCGGCCCATTGCCAGAGTAGTCAATCGCCATCCTGCTGCCCGTTTTCTGCGCAGCGCGTTGCCGTTGTTGCTGCCGTTGCGGTGGTTGTTGCGTAAAAGCGGTAACTGCCGGTACCGCTTCGGTTTTTTTACTCAATTTGAACACGCTCACCGCCTGCGCCAGCGACTTAGCCTGACCCTGCAGGCTTTCGGCCGCCGCCGCCGCCTGTTCTACCAGTGCCGCATTCTGTTGCGTCATTTCATCCATCTGGCCGATGGCTTGGTTGACCTGTTCGATGCCGGCGCTTTGCTCCTGGCTGGCAGCGGTGATTTCACTCATGATGTCGGCTACCCGCTGGACCGAGCTGACAATTTCACTCATGGTCTGGCCGGCGGCGTCCACCAGTTTACTGCCCTGATCGACTTGTCCTACCGAATCGTCGATCAGGGCCTTGATTTCCTTGGCGGCGGAAGCCGAGCGCTGCGCCAAATTACGTACTTCGCTGGCGACTACCGCGAAGCCGCGGCCCTGTTCGCCGGCGTGGGCCGCTTCAACCGCCGCATTCAGCGCCAGGATATTGGTCTGGAAGGAGATGCCGTCGATGACGCTGATGATGTCGGCGATCTTGCGCGAGCTGGCCTTGATCGAGCCCATGGTATCGACCACTTGCGACACCACCTGGCCGCCTTTGACGGCTACGCTGGAGGCCGATACTGCCAACTGAGTGGCTTGGCGTGCATTGTCGGCATTTTGATGCACAGTAGCAGTCAGTTGTTCCATCGAACTGGCGGTTTCTTCCAGCGCACTGGCCTGCTCCTCGGTACGCGATGACAGGTCGGCGTTGCCTGTGGCGATTTCCCCGGAAGCCAGCGCAATGGTGTCAACACCAAAACGGACGTCGCCAATGACTTGATGCAGCGCAGTATTCATGTCGCGTAAAGCGGCGAGCAGTTGGCCGGTTTCATCCTTGCCGGTAGCCACGATCTGTGCCGATAAATCGCCTGCGGCAACGCGCTGGGCAATCCGCACCGCTGCATGTAACGGTACTGAGATGGAACGGCTGATTAGCCATGCGCATGCCAAGCCGAGCAAAAGTGCAGCCACGCTCAACGACGCCATCAGGATGCGGCCGTTCTGGAAATGACGGTCGGCCTGTGTAGCCAGTGCCAGCGACAGGTTTTGCTGATAAGCAATCAATTGGCGGGCACTGCTCAAATACGCATCGACCGCCGGCAAGAATTTTTCCTCGATCATCTGGTCGGCAACCGCATTCCTGCCGGTCCTTTTGAGTTCGAGAATGGTGTCGCCGACAGTTGCATACAATGTGCGTTTTTCAGCAATACGCAGCAGCAGCGCTTTGCCTCCGGCCGAGGCAATCATCGGCTCCAGGCTTTTTTGAATCGTGTTAATTCTATTGGAGGTGATTCTGATTTGCTCTTTAAAATATTCCTGGGATTCCGGCTCATCAGTTCTGGCAACCGCTACGGTTCGCGCGCTATTGACGCTGATCTCGGTAAACCATTCGGCGCCGAGCCGCTCAATTGCCATGGTTTCAGATGACATCGTATGCACCACCTCGCCGACTGCCTGTAATCGGCTGATGCCCAGTCCGGCAATCGCCAGCATCAAGATCAGCACAGCGGCAAAACCGGCACTCAAACGGGTACTGATACTGAAGTTATTCATGATTTTTACCTCTGCTTAACTATGGTAGCGGTGCGATATTTTTTGTCGTTCAATGTATAAAAACCGTTCCGAAGATATTGTCAAATCCCTCGAAACGGTCGCCATTAATGCCACAGGTACGTTTTCGTTTTAGCTTGCTACCGACAGGCCCTGAATATAGCCAACCCCGCCGCCGTGCTTGTTTTTGTAGTTCGTGTTAATCAGCGCATCCAGATTTTGATATACCTTGGAATGCAGGCCGCCAGTCACATTATTGCTGCCATCCTTGGTTAGCACCCAGTCTCCGGGATGCTGAAAATTGCTCATGATGTATGCGAAGCCATTGAGGTTATCGACCGCTTGCAGGCCGGTCGATTCGGCACCGGCCGGACAAGACAAAATGCGGGTCAGTACCTTGCTGTCGACGTTGTAAGCCCACAAGAAGTTATTGACGTGCATGCCGCTGTCTTCACCGATGAACAAGGTGCGCAGCCGTTCGGAAAACTTGATGTTGTCGGGGTTGGCGATCAGGTTGGCATCGGCCAGGTTGCCCAGCGCATCCGGCACCGCCAGATCCGCTCCCACCAGCGCCGGCACGGTTGCCATGAATACCGGCACCCAGGCGCTATCGATCGCAACGCCGGTATCGTCCTTTTGTGCATCGGCCAGATCCAGTTGATACACCGCGCCTGCTTTGGGGCCTTTGACATTGACGTCGGTAGTGCCGTTGATCATGGTGCCCTGAATGTAGGACATGGCCAGATAGGCCTTCTTGTCCTTGGCATTGAAAGTCACGCCCTCCATCTTGGTGAAACCCAGGCTGCCGCCTTTGAAAGCGGCGTAGCGATGGGTTTCCAGAAAGATCGCGGCTTGTTCTTTGCCGGGCACAAATTTGACCCAATTAAATTTTCCGCTAAAGCCGATTTTGGTATAGCTGGCGTCCAGTGGATCGGCTGTTTTTACATCCATGATATCGGCAGCTTTGAGGCTATTGGCCAGCGCTTCGATTTCAGCACTGCTGGCATGGCCGAGCCTGATCCAGCCAAGGTCGGCCGAGCCGCCGTTGCTTGCGCTCTTTTGCTTCCATTTCGCTACAAACAAAGTGCCTGCCGACAAATCGGCTGCCTTGTCGGCGATGAACATGAACAGGCCGCTGTTAGTGAAATCGTCGCCCATCAGCACGGTGCGCTGATCCGGCATGACTTGTACCAGCTCATGCGAGATGCGGCCCATGCAGTAATGTTTTTTTACGGAACCGGTACCGTCCGGCTTGACGGTGATTTCCGGCATATGCCCGTAGTGATACGGGTTGGCCTTGGTGGTATCGCCAAACAAGTTTTGGCTAAAAGCCATAAAACCGGCGTCGCTGGCGGCGCTAGTCGCATCCGGCTCATATTCTTCGCTCGACAAATGGGTATTCCAGGGCGAAATACTGGCGCCGCAAGTGATCCACAAGCCATGGGCCGGTGACGTATCGATGGTTGCATATTTGACTAATTTGAGCTGACCGGATTTCTTGTCCTGATCCAGCGTCAGAATCGCGATCGGCGAAGGTAGCTTGCCGTACATATTTCCACCAGCGGAATCAGTCGATGTGTACTCAAACTGCACAACTGCGAAAACCGTATTGCCGACCACACCTGAAACAGTAGGATTGTCCAGCTTCAGCATGGTATAGCCATCCGGGCAGTCGGAATAAAATTGCGGCTTGCTGGCCGCGCTGGGGTCCAGGATCGGTTGGCCATTGATATCGAAATAGCCGCCGGCCACCACCGTGCCGCCCTTGCCATCAGGCACTTTATCGCCAGTGATAAAAAACGGCTGATAGCTCAATGCCACTTCCTGCTTGCTGCCGTCGGACATTTCCAGCAACATCTTCGATTTCACGCTGGTCGTGGCTTGATCCGCTGCCGCACTCGGCGCGGCCATCGACACGAAGGAGACTGCAGCAATGGTGGCCACAGGCCCTGCTAAGGCGGTAGTGCTGCCGCCGCAACCGGCCAGCAACATGGCATTGCCAAATCCGGCAATTGGCAGCAGCGGTGCGCCGGCCAGCATTTTTAAAATATTGCGGCGCTTGTTGTCAGTAATGTCGTGCATGTCGGAAACTCCCTAATGGGTGCAAAAATGAGCGGTATAAAAATAAGTGACAGTGCTTTTGGCGCTGTCGCAACGTGGGTTGCAGATGCGAGCCGAGATTGCCCTTGCGCAACGCAGCAGGTGAAAATGTACTGTGAAATTGTGACCGTCGAATGACAGCGGCTAAGGTTGTAGTAGTGCAGGCCTCCGTGCCTGCGACCAGATGCAGGCACGGAGGCCTGTACTACTTGGTTTTGCACAAGCATTGAATAGCTTTGGAGCAACGGATTGTTAAGCGCAAAAAAACCAGCTGAACGCTGGTTTTTTTATTTTAAAAACAGGAAAATTATTCCGGTGCGCGCACTCGCATGAAGCTGGCAAAGCGCGGCAAACCATTCGGCGTGCGATCGCGGTAGCGGTAGGTCACAATGCTGCCTACCGGCGGCGGCGCACGGCGCTGGGCATCGCTCATGCCGCTGCCCAGGCGAAAGCGCTGCCCGTCGGGACTTTCCACCAGCAATGCGCCGCACAGGCCTTGATATTTCCCTTTGCCCGGCAGGTGGGCGATAACCTTGGCCTCGGCGTCAAGCTGCGGCTTCAGTTTCAGCAGTGCATCGGTACGGCCGGTTTGCCAGAGCGCGTCGGCGCGGTGCAGCATCAAGCCCTCGCCGCCGGCGCGCACCACTTGCTGCAATCTGGCTTGCAGAGCCTGGCGATTGGCGATGCGTACTTGCGGCACTAATTGCAGCCAGCCCAAGTTGGCGCGCGCCACGCTGACCTGCAATGCGGCAATGCGCTCGCTGAAAGTGCCGGGTGCTTGCGGCCATTCGAATACCTGATAGCTGATTTGGCGCCACTCGGCATCGCGCGGGCTGTCGCGCCGCACCGCTGCCGACAGACGGTCGAATTTGCGCCGCCCCATCCACAATTCGCCATCCAGCGGGTGCGCCGGAAAATTGGCAATAAACCAGTCCGGTGCCGGAATTATTCTGCCGCTGCGAAAGCGCAGCGTTGTGCCATCCCACAGCGCACGCACGCCGTCAAGCTTTTCACTCACCAGGTAAGCGCTGGGGTCGATCGCATCATTGAAATTTTGCGCCAGCAGCACGGGTGGCGCGGTATCGTCAGTTGTATTTGCAGCCGCAACTGCCTGCACCATCGGCCCGGAATGCAGTACGCCGCCCAGTAATAATAGTGCGAGTAAGCGCCGTATGGGAGGCAACTTCATTGGAGGCAGCTTCATCGCATGCCTCGCGAGTCGGCGAGACGGCGGCAATGCAAGAAAAGTAAAATAGGGCAGCGCACGATATTTCTCTTGAACGATTAGTTGCATTCTTGCAAGCAACAATTTATCACGCATGACAATGCCGGGCAGCGAAACGTGTCCGAGGCACCTGGAAGGCATTGCGCCCGCTGGGGTGATAATGCAAAATCGGAGTTTTTGATTTGCAGGATTATCGAGAAAGGGGCATCCATGCCGCAATTGCCGAC
Source organism: Glaciimonas sp. (assembly GCA_012927585.1). Classification (GTDB taxonomy): domain Bacteria; phylum Pseudomonadota; class Gammaproteobacteria; order Burkholderiales; family Burkholderiaceae_D; genus AVCC01. The sequence continues at coordinate 54,514 of JABBOY010000033.1, read as the reverse complement.
CGCACCACAGACACACAGCGCTGCCGTGCCGGATTGCGTGCCGGCAACGGTGACGGCAGAAGAGTTATGCGACGTCGCGCAGGCACTGATTCACTCGCGCCAGAACATTTCGCCCAAACGACTGGCAGCGCCCGGCCCGACACCGGTCCAACTCGAACAACTGCTGGCTGCTGCCGCCGCAGCGCCGGATCACGGTCAATTGCATCCGTGGCGCTTCGTCATCATCCCGCTGGATAAACGCGCGTTGCTGGGTGAAGTATTTGCGCAAGCGTTAATCGAGCGCGATGCCGACGCCACGCCCGAGCAGATTGCCAGCGCGCGCGAAAAGGCGCACCGCGCGCCGTTGCTGCTGTTAGCGGTGGCCCAACTGGGGCCGGCCGAGCCGGATATCCCGGCGCTGGAACGCATGGTCTCGTTTGGCTGCGCGCTGCAAAACATGCTGCTGTCGGCGCATGCAATGGGCTTCGGCGCCGGCCTGACCAGCGGACAGGCGATGCGCTCGGGGCACATGCAGAAACTATTTACGCTGGCCGCCGGCGAGCATCCGGTATGCTTCATCAATATCGGCACCGCCAGCAAGCGCAAATTGCAGCAAGCGCGGCCGGGGCCGTGGGAGTTCACATCCATTCTTTAACATTCAACGCATGCGGAGCATTATTCATGACAGGTTTGCATCAGGTTTCCAGATTGATTGATAAGGCGCGCACATGAGTGGCGCACACGATCACGCGCCCACCAGCTTTAATCGCGCGTTTGCGATTGGCATCGCGCTCAATACCGTTTTTGTCGCGCTGGAAGCTTTTTACGGCTGGCAGGTCAACTCGCTGGCGCTATTAGCCGACGCCGGCCACAATTTGTCCGACGTGGCCGGGTTGGTACTGGCCTGGGGCGGCGCGCTGGCCGGCAGGTTGCTGCCGGACGCGCGCCATACCTACGGCTGGAAACGCGCCTCCATTCTGGCCGCCTTTGCCAATGCATTATTACTGCTGGTGGCGATGGGTTCACTGGCTTGGGAAGCAATCGGACGGCTAGGTGCGCCGGGGCCGGTGCAGGGCGTGACCATTATGCTAGTGGCTGGTGTCGGCATTGCAATCAATGGCGCTACGGCTCTGCTATTCATGCACGGCGGCAAAAACGACTTGAATATCCGCAGTGCATTCCTGCACATGGCAGCCGACACGCTGGTCTCGGCCGGCGTAGTGGTTGCCGGTGCGCTGGCGCTATGGTTCGGCTGGAACTGGCTGGACCCGGTGGCCAGTCTGCTGATTGCCGCCGTAATTGTGGTCAGTACCTGGAGCCTGTTCCGGCAATCGTTGCACTTGTTGTTTGACGGCGTGCCGGAGGCAATCGATCTGCCCGAGGTGCGCGCCTATTTGGAATCGTTGCCCGGCGTGAACCGGGTGCATGACTTGCATGTGTGGGCGATGGGCACCTCGCAGGTGGCGCTCACCGCACATCTGATCATGTCTGCAGGACATCCGGGCGACGCGTTCTTGTGCCAAGCCAGTACCGGCTTGCACGAGCGCTTCGACATCGACCATGCCACACTGCAAGTCGCGACCACACCCTTGATGCCGCCGTGCGATGGCCCGATCGCTGTGAATTTGTCGCATAGCCACTCCCATTCTCATTAACTTCTGCCGGTGCGATGGCTACCGATACTGACACCCGCCAGCCACCAGACGCACACCTCCAGATTAAGAAAGATCAACATGGCCCGACCCAGACACCCCGAACTGCACCGTACCGAACGCATCGGCTGGCTGCGCGCCGCCGTACTGGGAGCAAATGACGGCATCGTCTCCACCGCCAGCTTGATAGTGGGCATTGCTGCGGCCAGTGGGGGGCGCAGCGAACTCCTGGTGGCCGGCTTCGCGGGTCTGGTGGCGGGAGCGATGTCGATGGCGGCTGGCGAATACGTCTCTGTCAGTTCACAGTCCGACACCGAGCAAGCCGACCTGGAGCGCGAACGGATCGAACTGATCGAAGAGCCGGAGCACGAACAGCAAGAGCTGACCGCCATCTATATGCAGCGCGGGCTGACGCATCAACTGGCGGCGCAAGTGGCGTCCCAATTGATGGAACATGATGCACTAGGCGCCCATGCGCGCGATGAACTCGGCATTTCCGAATCTGCCAGCGCGCGGCCGGTGCAAGCCGCGCTGACCTCGGCCGTCACCTTCGCTGCAGGCGCCGCCTTGCCGCTTTTGGCGACGCTGCTGGCGCCACTGCCGCAACTGGTGCCACTGGTGGCCGGCACCTCGCTGGTAGGTCTGGTCGCACTAGGCGCGCTGGGCGCTCACACCGGTGGCGCGCCAGTATTCCAGGCCGCGTTGCGAGTGACTTTTTGGGGTGCGCTGGCGATGGCGGCGACGGCTGGTGCGGGCAAATTGTTTGGTGCGGTGATGTAGTTGATTTAGCACAAACGGTACGAATGCAACATGCACTAATTTCAATACGATTCAATACGACTTATTGCGTTTTCTTAACCCCGCAAGTGGAAACATTAATCCATGAAATTCAAAGATTATTACGAAAGCCTTGGCGTATCGCGCACGGCAACCCAGGATGAAATCAAGGGCGCATATCGCAAACTGGCGCGCAAATACCATCCCGACGTCAGCAAAGAACCCGATGCGGAAACACGCTTCAAGGAAATGGGCGAAGCGTACAAAGTGCTCAAGGACCCGGAAACGCGTGCTGCCTACGACCAGGTCGGTAGCCAGCATCGCAGCGGACAGGAATTCCAGCCGCCGCCGAACTGGGATGCCGGTTTTGAATTTAGCGGTGGCGATGCCAAAGGAGACGGTGCCGATTACAGCGATTTTTTCGAATCGTTGTTCGGTCGCCAGAGCGGGGCTGGCCATGCGTCGCGGCAAGCCAGGCCGGCGCAGGGCCAGGATCATCATGCCAAGGTGCAAATCGATCTGCAAGACGCTTACCACGGGGCACAGCGCAGCATCTCGCTGCGCCTGCCAACCATGGACGCGCAAGGTCGCGTCAGCACCCAAGACCGCACGCTTGACATCACCATCCCGAAAGGGATTCGCGAAGGCCAGCACTTGCGACTGAGCGGACAAGGCGGGCCAGGGTCAGGACAAGGGCCGGCCGGCGACTTGTATCTGGAAATCGTATTCCGCCCGCACCCGCATTATCGGGTCGATGGGCGCGATGTCTATTTCGATTTGCCGCTGGCGCCATGGGAAGCCGCGCTCGGCGGCAGCATCACCGCACCGACGCCCGAAGGCTCGGTGCATCTCACCATCCCGCCCGGCTCCAGCGCCGGGCGCAAGCTGCGCTTAAAGGGGCAGGGCATTCCAGGCAACCCGGCCGGTAATCTGTACGCAGTGCTGGTGATCGCGCTGCCGCCGGCCGACGACGAGCGTGCCAAGGAGGCTTACCGTGCGATGGCGCAAGCTTTCGACTTCAACCCACGCGCCCATCTCGCAGGATAATTCGGAGCAAATCTGATGAACCAAACAATTACAACCTACCTCCAAGGACAAGTGGTAGAGGAAGAAATCGAACTGACCTTAATTGAGCTGTGCCAAGCTTGCGATGCGCCGCAGGAACAGATCACGATATGGGTGCTGGAAGGCATGCTGGAGCCATGCGGCCCGCAGCCGCAAGACTGGCGCTTTAGCGGTGCCGCGCTGCAACGCGCACGGTTGGCTGTGCGGCTCACGCGCGACCTTGAAATCAATCCGGCCGGAGTTGCGCTGGCGCTCGACCTGCTGGATGAAATTGCCGCTCTGAAAACCCAACTCAAGCGCCGCAGCGCACATTGAACGCATGTTAATCATTGCAAACGCATTGCGAAAACGCGCACCAGGAGACCACCATGGAACAACCCGTACATCCGCTCGCCGAACTGTTCAAGCAATTGGGCTTGCCCGCAGAAATCGCGGCAATCGATCGCTTCATCGCTGCCCATGCACCGCTAGCGGCCGATGTCGTACTGGCCGATGCGTGGTTCTGGAGCCCGGCACAAGCCATGTTTTTGCGCGAAGAGATTTTGGAAGATGCCGATTGGGCCGAAATCATCGATCATCTGAACTTGGCGCTGCGCGCAGATACTGCGGCACAATAGCCGGCACAACTTGTACTTCGTGTTTGCATCTACGTCCGATTAAAAATCAAAGGAAATCCATGAAACATGTAATTCTTGCCTCCCTGCTCGCACTTTCCGCCCCTGCCGTGTTGGCCCAGGTCGAGGTCAAGGATCCCTGGGTGCGCGCCAGCGTGCAACAGCAAAAAACCACCGGCGCTTTCATGCAACTGACCGCCAAACAGGATGCCCGCTTAGTCGAAGTGCGCTCGCCGGCCGCCAGCGTGGTCGAAGTGCACGAAATGTCGATGGAGAATAACGTCATGAAAATGCGCGCCGTTTCCAGTGTGGAATTACCGGCCGGTAAAGCGGTCGATCTGAAGCCGGGCGGCTATCACATCATGCTGATCAACCTGAAACAGCAAATCAAGGATGGCGACATGGTGCCGGTGACGCTAGTGGTCGAAGGCAAGGATAAAAAACGCCAAACCATCGAACTGCAAGTGCCGGCACGACCGCTTAACAGTATGGCCGGCATGAAACATTGATAAGGTGTGCAGGCCGCTATGCCTGCACTACTGGAAATAAACGATGCAAAATAAGCCGTCAGCCGCCCTGCAGCAGCAATTGCAACTTATCCACGCGCTGCAACAACAGCACATGGAGCTGATCGAAACCCATATTTCATGGATTTTGCTCAGTGAAGACACTGCCTACAAGATCAAGAAAGCGCTCGATCTGGATTTTCTCGATTTCAGTACGCTGGCTGGGCGAGAATTTTATTGCACGGAAGAAATTCGACTCAACCGGCGGTTGGCGCCGGATATCTATATCGATGTAATCCCGATCGGCGGTAGTTTCGAGGCGCCGCTGCTGGGCTTGAACCATTTGCCGGCGATTGAATATGCGGTCAGGATGCGCCGTTTCGATGGTTCGAACCAAATGGACGTGGTGCTGGCTGCCGGCCAATTGCATGCCGCGCACATCGACCGCTTGGCCGTCATCTTGGCGCGCTTTCACGCCAGCCTGCCGCCGGCCGACCCGACCAGCGCGTTTGGCACTGCCGAGGCCATTCTTGCTGTTGACGAGCAGAATTTCGAACAACTTGGAGCATTGTTAAATAGCGCTGCGGACCACCAAACCTTGCAAGCATTGCAGCAAGCCACCGCAGTTGAATTCGCTGCCTGCCACCCGATTTTCGGACAGCGCCGCAATGACGGTTTCGTGCGCGAATGCCACGGCGATCTGCATTTGAGCAATATCGTGCTGATCGACGATCAACCGGTGCCGTTCGACTGTCTCGAATTCGATCCCGGATTGCGCTGGGTCGACGTCGTCAACGAACTCGCTTTCCCGATGATGGACTTGATGCACCGCCAGCAGGGCGGGTTCGCCTTTCGCTTGCTCAATGCGTATCTGGAGATCACCGGCGACTACGCCGGCGTGGCGTTGCTGCGTTTTTACCTGGCTGGACGGGCCACAGTGCGCGCCAAGGTAAGCGCTATTCGCATCACCCAGCCTGACTTATCGCAAGCTGAGGCCGCCGAAGCTCTGGCTAGCGTGCGCAGCTATCTGACTTTAGCGGATACGCTGCTGCATCCCGGCGCGCCGACGCTCATCATCACCCACGGCTTGCCCGGTTCCGGCAAAAGCACGTTGGCGCTTGAAGTGTTGGAACGCCAGCATGGGGTCCGGCTACGCTCCGATGTCGAGCGCAAACGCCTGTTCGGCATCAAGGCCCTCGACAACAGCCGTACTGCGCAAAACATCTATAGCGCTGCAGCAACCCGGCAAACCTATAGCCTGCTGCTACAAATGGCCCGGCAGTTGTTGGAAGCCGGTTACACGGCAATCGTCGATGCCGCATTCCTGCGCCAGGATGAGCGGGCCATGTTCCGGCAATTGGCCCAGCAGATGGCGGTTGGGTTCGCAATCGCCTCGACTCAGGCCGATGCAGCGACTCTGCGCAGCCGTATCCAGCACCGCAGTGCGCTCGGCACCGATCCGTCGGAAGCCAACGGATCGGTACTGGACAGGCTTACCAGTGTCCAACAGCCGCTGTCGCCCGAGGAACTAGCGCACACCGTAATATTCGAAAGCCAAACGGACAGCAATGGCTTTGGAGCGTTAACCGATAGTTGGGATGGGCTGGATAAATTGCTGGCAGCGACTTGATGCCACGCATAGCACGAATTCACAATTGAATACATACATGCATATGTATTATTTAATGAATTCTTAAATATACGCGGAGACATGCTTGTTTTTTGGCATACTCCCTATAAAATAAGTAGGGTGGGTGCAACCCACGCGCGCACTGCAACACATTCCCTGATTCGGCGTGGGTTGCACCCACACTAGCCGCGTCTTTTTTACAAAAACCGATCCAGCAGCTTGCGGCTGGTCTGGTTCAGCTTCTGCAGATCGCGCACCAGGTATTGGACGCCGTGGCTGTCGGCAATGATGAGACCCTCTGGCCCGACGCGGCGAATATCTTCTTCGCCCTTAAGCACAAAGCTGGTCTCGCCGCGGTCGGTGTCGACCTGCCAGGTGCTGGGCGTGGCGAAAGCGGAAACGTGCAGAATCTGCAGGATGTGCGGCAAAAACTCGCGACTGGCCAGTTCCTGTTCCAGCAATATCCGCACGCGATCAGGCAGATCGGATAAGCGCTCGATCCAGACCAGCTCGCTACCTTCGGCGCTGACGATGGCAATTCCGCTGTCCGGCGCGGCAATCGGGAATGCGCGTACCGGCACCACTCCGACATGGCTATCAGACTCCCCGGCGGCGGTAAATACCAGTTTGCCGAAAGCATTGCGCTCCAAATCAAAATCGTTCAAATCACTCATGCAACACGTTCACTTTCATCAAATTCCGCGCTGTGCTCCACGCCTTGTTCCAGCCTATCCTGCTCGGCCTGACGCGCTTGTGCTTGATACAGCCGATAGTAGGCGCCTTCGCGCGCCAGCAATTCATCGTGCTTGCCGACTTCGACGATCTGGCCGCGATCCATCACCACTAGCCGGTCGGCTTGGCGCAGCGTAGAAAGCCGATGCGCAATTGCGATGGTGGTGCGGCCGCGCACCAGGTTATCCAGCGCTTTTTGAATCTCGCGCTCGGTAGTGGTATCGACCGAAGACGTGGCTTCATCCATGATCAGGATATGCGGATCGATCAGCAGCGCACGGGCAATCGAAATCCGCTGGCGTTCGCCCCCGGACAAGGTCTGGCCGCGCTCGCCGACCATCGAATCGTAACCATGCGGCAGGCGCAAAATGAATTCATGCGCATTGGCGGCGCGGGCGGCGGCAATGATCTGCCCGCGGCTGGCCTCCGGCTTGCCATAGGCGATGTTTTCGGCGATGGTGCCAAAGAACAGGAAAGGTTCCTGTAGTACCAGGCCGATATTGCTGCGGTATTCGGAAATCGGCAGCGAGCGGATATCGACCCCGTCAATCAGGATAGCACCGGCGGAAACATCGTAAAAACGGCAGATCAAATTAACCAGCGTGCTCTTGCCGGAGCCGCTATGGCCGACCAGGCCGATCATCTCGCCCGGCTGGATGGTCAGATCGAGGTCGCGAATTACCGCTCGGTTGCCGTAGCGAAAGCCGATATTCCTGATTTCGATACGGCCTTCGATCTGCGCCAGATGGATTGGATTGGCAGCTTCCGGCACGCTCGATACGTGGTCCAGAATATCGAAGATGCGCTTGGCGCCGGCAGCGGCTTTCTGCGTCACCGAGACGATTCTGCTCATGGAGTCGAGCCGGGTGTAAAAGCGGCTGATGTAGGCCAGGAATGCGGTCAGCACACCGACCGTGATCATGCCGTGCGAGACTTGCCAGATGCCGACTGCCCACACCACCAGCAAGCCGATTTCAGTCAAAAAACCGACCGTCGGCGAAAACAGCGACCAAATCTTGTTGACCCGATCATTGATCGCAAGATTGTGGTTGTTGGCTTCGCGAAAGCGCGCAGCCTCGCGTTTTTCCTGGGCAAAGGCCTTGACTACGCGGATGCCGGGGATAGTGTCGGCCAGCACATTGGTGACTTCCGACCAGATGCGATCGATTTTTTCAAAACCATAGCGCAATTTGTTGCGCACCACATGGATCATCCAGGCAATGAACGGCAACGGCACCAGCGTCACCAAAGCCAGCCAGGGATTGATCGAGATCAAAATTGCCGCCGTCATCACGATCATCAGCACATCGGTGGCGAAGTCCAGCAAGTGCAGCGACAAAAATACGCAGATGCGGTCGGTCTCTGAGCCGATGCGCGTCATCAGGTCGCCGGTGCGCTTGCCGCCGAAATATTCGAGCGACAAGCGCAATAAATGTTCATAGGTGCTGGTGCGCAAGTCGGCGCCGATGCGTTCGCTCACCAGGGCCAGAATATAAGTGCGGGCCCAGCTCAACAGCCAGGCCAGCAACGCCGATCCGAACAGGCCGCCCAGATACAGCGTGACCAGTTGAACGTCAATTGGGGCCCCGTTCTGATACGGAATCAGCACATTGTCCATCAGCGGCATGGTCAGATAGGGCGGCACTAATGTTGCGGCGGTGGCCGCCAGCGTGAGGATAAATCCCAGCAGCAATTGGCCGTTATAGGGCCGGGCAAAACGCCACAGCCGAAACAGCGTCCAGGTAGACGGCGCAATAGCGACGTCGGGAGCACAGTTCGGGCATTCTTCCTGCCCAGGCTCCAGAATTGTCTTGCAGCTCGGGCACACTACCGGTTCGGGTTCGGCCACCGGTTGCCCGGATACGGCAGCATGGCATTGCTGCTCGAATTGGACCATCAGGCGCAAGGCGTCTGGGTTATGGCTTAAGGTGTAGCGCCAGCACGCCAGGCGGGCACCGGCATCGTGCAGTTCGAGACTGCCCACGCCGGCATGATCCTGATGCACCAGGATCAAATCCGGTCGATACGACCATTGCTGCCAGGTGGCATCATCACGGGTTTTGAAAAGCAGCCTAAAATTACTGACCACCACGATACCCGGAACAAAATGCAACTTCGCATCGAGATCAATCTCGCAATGCGCGAGTATTGTTTCATTTTTGATCAGTTGGGAATGTAAGTCGTGATGCCAGGCGGCAGGCAGTTCATACTTTTTTAATAGCAATATTGGCAAGGCAGTTTTCATTAAAGCGGCAGGGGGCGTGCGGTAAATGGGTTTATGAGCGTAAACTACGCTTCAAATTATCTGTTAACGGAAGTTTAATCGCGATTTTGCGCCAAGTATATCCAAAGGTATTGCCGTTGTTTGCTAGTATTTCACATCCGTGCAAAATTTCCCTCCGCTAATTGAAACCAAATCGCGCCAGGCGCGTTAAGGTTATTTTGTGCGTATACATTTGCTTTTCATCTAACCGCATCAGTATTCATCTATGAATAAAAAAACTATCGACATCATCAATGTGTTGTCTTTGCGCGGGCCGAATATCTGGACTTATCGCCCGGTTCTGGAAGCCTGGGTCGATATTAACGATCTGGAAGATGCGCCCTCCAATACTATTCCCGGTTTTTACGAGCGCCTGACAACATGGCTGCCGGGGCTCATTGAACATCGCTGCGGGATCGGCGAGCGCGGCGGCTTTCTGCAACGCTTGCGCGACGGCACTTGGCCGGCGCACATCATGGAACACGTGATGATCGAGTTGCAAAACCTGGCCGGCATGCAGAGCGGTTTTGGCAAAGCCCGCCAAACTCAGCAGCGCGGCGTCTATAAGGTCGCGGTGCGTGCCAGATACGAGCAAGTCAGTCGAGCAGCGCTGGTAGCGGCGCGCGATCTGGTCATGGCGGCAATCGAAGGTCAATCGTTCGATGTTGCAGCCACCGTTGCAGAACTGCGCGCAATACGCGATGCCGCAGTTCTGGGGCCCAGCACGGCCTGCATCGTCGAAGCCGCAAACGAACGGCGCATCCCTTCGATACGACTGAGCGAAGGCAATCTGGTGCAACTGGGATACGGAGCCAAACAGCGGCGCATCTGGACTGCAGAAACCGATGCCACCAGCGCGATTGCCGAGAGCATATCGCGCGACAAGGATTTGACCAAGAATCTGCTGCAATCGTGCGGCGTACCGATTCCCGAAGGCCGGATTGTCGAGAACCTCGAAGATGCGTGGGAAGCAGCGCAAGATATCGGCCTGCCGGTAGTGCTCAAGCCGTCGGACGGCAACCACGGCCGCGGCGTCTCCACCGACCTCAAAACGCGCAACGATATCGAGGCGGCTTTCGATCTGGCAGCCCAGGAAGGTAGCGCAGTCATAGTCGAGCGCTTCGTGGCCGGCAACGAACACCGGCTGCTGGTCATCGGCGGCCGTGTGGTGGCTGCCGCGCGCGGCGAAACCGCATCGGTGATCGGCGATGGCAAAGCCTGCATCACGCAACTGATAGACGATCAAATCAACACCGACCCGCGCCGCGGCACCACCGAAGATCACCCCCTCAATCTGGTCTTGATCGATGAAGATCCAGCAGTACTGCTGGAGTTGTCGCGCCAAGGCTTTAGCCCGGATGCGGTGCCGCCGGCCGGCGCCACGGTATTGATCCAGCGCAATGGCAATGTCGCCTTTGACGTCACCGATCTGGTGCACCCGGAGGTGGCTGCCGCCGCTGCGCTGGCTGCGCGCGTCATCGGACTCGATATCGCCGGAGTCGATCTGGTCGCCACTGACATTTCACGTCCGCTGGAAGAGCAAGGCGGCGCGATTGTCGAGGTCAACGCCGGGCCTGGATTGTTGATGCACTTGAAGCCAGCCGATGGCCCGGCCCGCCCGATTGGGCAGGCCATTGTCGATCACCTGTTTCCGGCCACACACAACAGCCACGGCTGCGGCCGGATTCCGATTGTCGGCGTGACCGGCACCTCGGGCAAAACCATGGTGGCACGCCTGATCGCCCGACTGCTACACCTGCACGGTGCATATGTAGGACTAGCCTGCAGCGACGGTTTGTATCTGCGGGAAAGATTCGTCGAATCAGGCGACTGCGCCAATTGGCAAGCGACGCAAAGAATTCTTCTGAACCGGTCAGTTGACGCCGCCGTTTTTGAAAACGGCTGGCGCGCCATTCTGACCGAAGGAGTGGCTTATGACCGCTGCCAGGTTGGCGTCGTAACCAACATCGATCCCACGGAGTGTTTGCCGGAACTGCATATCAATAACCCCGAACAAATGGCCAATGTTGCACGCACCCAGGTCGACCTGGTGCTGCCGTCAGGGGTGGCAGTGCTCAACGGGGCCGATCCGCTGGTGGCCGAGATGGCGGCCTTGTGCGATGGCAGTGTGATTTTCTTTAGCACGTCTTGGGAAATTCCAGCCCTGGCCGAGCATCGTGCCAAGGGCGGGCGCTGCGTATTTGTGGACAATGGCCACGTCGTGCTAGCCACCGGCATGAACCAGACCGCCATCCTCGATCTTGGCACCATCGCTTTTTCAGATCCGGCCCAGCGGCCCTTTATTACACAAAACATTCAGGCCGCCGTGGCTGCCGCCTGGGCCCTGGGTATTGCCGACGACCTGATCCGTGCCGGCATTCAAACCTTCGATTTTGGTAATAAGAACGCCGCACATTAGACTTGATCCATGTCCACGAAAAGCATGAAAAAAAGGTGCTGATGGCGTGTTCAGAAAACCACGTTCAAGTGCTGGAAAGGGTCTTGTTAATATCTAACATTAATATGAGTATATTTTATATAATCAATAAAAATATGCGGTAAGTGCCATAAAAATGACGATACTCCTTATTTTTATGAAATTCACGGGACTGTGAATCCGGCTCGTACCACTCGTGTTGTTGGTGTCTATCGTGGACAATGCGGCACATCAGTTAAGACTATTCGCTGCATCGATGCGCGCACAGCGCGCTGGATGCACACAAGGAAATATTCATGGAAATATCACGTATTCGAGCATTGCGCGGCCCCAACCTGTGGAGCCGTCATACCGCTATCGAAGCGATTGTGTCTTACCCCGAAACAGAATGTTTAATGACGGACATTCCCGGCTTTGAAGTCAGGCTGCGCGCACGCTTCCCCGAAATAAAATTTCTCGAACCGGTAAACCAGGAAGGGCGCTGCCCGATGGCGCATGCGTTGGAGGCTGCGGCGCTCGGCCTGCAGGCGCAAGCTGGGTGCCCGGTCACTTTCAGCCGCTCAGTGCAAACGGTCAATCCCGGAACCTATCAGGTGGTGGTCGAGTATACCGAGGAGGCGGTCGGCAGGCTGGCGTTTGAGCTGGCGCAAACGCTGTGTCGCGCAGCTGCGGAAGACACGCCGTTCGATCTGGCGCAGGCGCTGGCCAGCCTGCGCGAACTGGATGAAGACGTGCGGCTGGGGCCGAGCACTGGCGCGATTGTGCTGGCCGCAGTCGCACGCGGCATTCCGTACCGGCGCCTGACCGAAGGCAGCATGGTGCAGTTTGGCTGGGGCAGCAAGCAGCACCGCATTCAGGCCGCAGAAACCGACTGCACCAGCGCTATTGCCGAAGCGATTGCGCAAGACAAGCAACTGACCAAGGTATTGCTGCACGCAGCGGGAGTGCCGGTGCCGCAAGGCAGGTCGGTATCGAATGCCGAAGATGCCTGGAACGCGGCATCTGAAATCGGCGGCCCGGTGGTGCTCAAGCCGCGCGACGGCAACCAGGGCAAAGGCGTTGCGGTCAACATCAAGACCCGGGAAGAAGTATTGGCTGCCTTCACTGTGGCGTATGCGATCAGCTCCGACGTGATCGTTGAGCGCTATCTGCCCGGCCATGATTTCCGCTTGCTGGTGATCGGCAAGCAGTTGGTTGCGGCAGCCCGTCGGGCACCGCCGCAAGTCATCGGCGACGGCATTCGCAGCATTGGAGATCTGGTCGAACAGGTCAATCTTGACCCGCTGCGCAGCAATGGTCACGCCACTTCATTGACTAAAATCAGGGTTGACGGCATTGCCCTGACAACCCTGGCCAAGCACGGCTACACACTCCAGAGCATCCCGACCAAAGGCGAACCGGTGGTGCTGCGCAACAATGCCAACCTCAGCACCGGCGGCTCGGCTACCGACGTGACCGACAAAGTGCATCCAGAGCTGGCAGCGCGCGCGGTTGAAGCTGCGCAGATGATCGGGCTCGACATTTGCGGCGTCGACGTGGTGTGTGAAAGTGTCAGCAAGCCACTGCAAGAGCAAGGCGGCGGCATTGTCGAAGTCAATGCAGCGCCCGGCTTGCGCATGCATCTTCAGCCCTCGTTCGGCAAAGGCCGCGCAGTCGGCGAAGCGATCATTGCAACCATGTATAGCGAGGGCGACGATGGCCGGATTCCGGTGGTCGCAGTGGCGGGAACCAATGGCAAAACCACTACAGCGCGCCTGATTGCACATATATTGAAAACCAATAAATACCGGGTTGGCCTGACCAGCACCGATGGTGTTTATATCGAAGGCAAGCGCATCGATAGCGGCGACTGCAGCGGCCCGCGCAGTGCGCGCAATGTATTGATGCACCCCGATGTGGACGCTGCTGTTTTCGAAACCGCGCGCGGTGGGGTCTTGCGCGAAGGTCTGGGGTTCGATCGCTGCAATATAGCCGTAGTGACTAATATCGGCATGGGCGACCACCTCGGCTTGAGCTTCATCTGCACCGTGGAAGACCTGGCGGTGGTCAAGCGGGTAATAGTCCAAAACGTCGCACCGGGCGGCGTAGCGGTGCTCAATGCGGCCGACCCGCTGGTAGTCGAGATGGCTGCCGATTGCCCCGGCTCGATAACGTATTTCGCCATGAGCCACCAACACCCGGTGATTGCTACCCACCGCGCCCAGGGGTTGCGCACCGTGTATCTGGAGCAAGGGGCGATTGTCGCTGCACAAGGCCCGGACACACAGCGAATTGATTTGACACAGATCCCGCTGACCCGCGATGGCGCCATCGGCTTTCAGGTTGAAAACGCGATGGCGGCGGTTGGCGCCGCATGGGGCTTGGGCCTCGACTGGGAAACCATTCGTGCCGGCTTGCATACCTTCATCAACGATGCCAACAGCGCACCGGGAAGATTTAACCTGTTCTCCTTTAACGAGGCCACCATCATTGCCGACTACGGCCACAATCCAGACGCGATTGCGGCGCTCGTGGCGGCAATCGAGAACATGCCATCGAAGCGCCGCTCGGTCGTCATCAGCGCTGCCGGCGACCGGCGCGACCACGACATCCGCCGCCAAACCGAGATATTGGGAGACGCCTTCGACGAAGTCATCCTATATGAAGACCAATGCCAGCGCGGTCGGGCCGACGGTGAAGTCATGGCACTGCTGCACGATGGCCTGAAACAGGCAAAACGCACCAAGTCGGTGGTGGAAGTGCATGGCGAGTTTGTGGCCATCGATACCGCACTGGCCAATCTGGCAGAGGGCGATCTATGCCTGATCCTGATCGATCAGGTGGAACAAGCATTGACGTATATTGCGCAGCGCTGTGCATAAAACTGCCCTGCAATCGCGTTAATGGCATAAAATGCGCGCAGTCACGGGGGAGTAGCCGCCCGACAATCGAGTTGTTACAGACTCTGGATTGTCGGAGCTTGCGTCAACATACCTGGCCTTTCGGCCATGGTGCAGGCGGTGTCGGGAGCCTGCTGGACTTGGCGAGAATCGGTTCGATTTTCCTTAAGTCCGGCAGGCTCCCGATGCTTGGCAAGACCTATGACTATGCTGCCCTGGACTGGCCGGGGAGCGGCATAGTCATTGGTTCCATATTCGGCCTGGGAGCATCAATTGGAAGCATTTCTCATCTCGACCGGAATCGTAGCCCTGGCCGAAGTCGGCGACAAAACACAAATCCTGGCCTTCATCCTCGCTGCAAAATACAAAAAACCGATTCCCATTGTGCTCGGTATTTTGGTCGCCACACTGGCCAATCACGGTTTTGCCGGTGCGCTCGGGGCCTGGATTACTACACTGATGGGGCCGCAAACCTTGCGCTGGGTGCTAGGCATCTCGTTTATCGGCATGGCAATCTGGACTCTAATCCCGGACAAGTTTGAGGAAGGCGATGCCAAATTCGCCCGCTTCGGCGTCTTCGGCACGACGCTTGTGGCCTTTTTTCTGGCTGAAATGGGCGACAAGACACAGGTCGCCACGATCGCGCTGGCGGCGCAGTATCATGCCCTCTTTACTGTAGTAGCCGGCACCACGCTGGGCATGATGATCGCCAATGTGCCCGCAGTTTTTCTGGGAAACCGGATTGCCGAAAAAATGCCGGTGCGCCTGGTGCACAGAATTGCCGCGGCAATCTTCGCCATTCTGGGCGCGGCCACCTTGTTTGGCGTAGGCGCGCAGCTAGGCTTTTAAGCCGTAATTAGCTGCTATTACGCAGTACCCGGCAAAACGAATGCGGTAGGATGGGTGCAACCGATCTTGTAAGTTCGGTATGCGATCGCTTGCACACATCCTACTGCGTTCTTTCAAAAAAACCATGACGGAAAAAATATGGCATCAACAGTTCCAAAAAGCACAATTTCCGAATTTGACCTGATTGCTCGCTTCTTCACCCGCCCCAATCTGATCCCTTCCCAAATTACCTTGGGAATCGGCGACGATTGCGCACTGCTGCGCCCGACACCCGGCATGGAGATGGCGATTTCAAGCGACATGCTGGTTGAGGGACGGCACTTCCTGGTTGGAGCCGATCCGCAAAAACTCGGCCATAAATGCCTGGCCGTGAATCTGTCCGACCTGGCCGCAATGGGTGCTCGGCCGCTCGGCTTTACGCTGGCGTTTTCCTTGCCGCAAGCCGATTGCATGTGGTTGGCGGGGTTTGCCGACGGCTTGTTCGCGCTCGCTGATGAATGCAATTGCGCACTGATCGGCGGCGATACTACCCGTGGGCCATTAAACATTTGCATCACAATTTTTGGCGAGATTCTGCCGGGGCAAGCGCTGCGGCGCGCCGCCGCGCAGGCCGGCGACGATATCTGGATCTCCGGCACGCTAGGCGATGCTCGCTTGGCGCTGGCCGGTCTGCGGCATGAAGTTGCGCTCGACCGTGCAACCCAGGCCGCCGCCGCTGCCAGACTGGATACGCCAACCCCGCGCGTGGCGCTTGGACTAGCCTTGCGTGGCATCGCCCATGCCGCCATCGATATCTCGGACGGTCTAAGCGGCGATCTCGGGCATATCTTGCAGCGTTCCGGCTGCGGCGCGCTGGTCAACCTCGTTGCACTGCCGCTGGGCCCGATGCTGGCACAGCAACCGCAAGCGCTACAGCGTGAATTTGCGCTGGTTGGCGGCGACGACTACGAACTCTGCTTTACCGCCGCCGCCGCGCAACGGGCCGCCGTTCTGGCTGCGGCGCATACTGCCGGCACCGCCGTCACGCGTATCGGCCGCATCGAGCCGGACGCCGGCCTGCGCCTGGTTGACGCTAGCGGTGCAGTACTCGATACGCAGTACTCTTCTTTCGACCATTTCACGTCTCCATGAGCACACCTAAAACCACCCATAGCGCCCTGCCGATCAAAGCAACTGCCCGCTTCATGCTGGCCCATCCGGCACACCTCATCGCCCAGGGCTTCGGCAGCGGTTTATCGCCGATCATGCCAGGTACCTCCGGCACGTTGTACGCCTGGCTGTTGTTTGCAGTGTTGAGCTTGCGCTGGCCGGAACTCTTTACCCCGATCAACTGGGCCATCATCATAGTGCTCGGCTTCGCGCTCGGAGTCTGGGCCTGCGCCATCACCGGCCGCAATCTGGCTGCACCTGACCACGGCAGCATGGTGTGGGATGAAATCATCGCGTTCTGGCTGGTGCTGCTATTCATTACACCTGCCGACTTCGCAACCCAATTCTGGGCCTTTGTCTGGTTCCGTTTTTTTGATATGGTTAAGCCGCCACCGATCCGCTATTTCGACCAATACTACAAGGGAGGTTTTGGCGTAATGTGGGACGATATAATGGCAGCGTTTTACACTTTGCTGGTGTTCGCATTATGGCGCGCAATGTAAAAATTTAGGATTAGGTTTAGATTTACAACATTGAAAATCCAGAGGAGACTGAAATGGAAGACATCATCAAATTAGCCGCAGAAGTAGGCCAGGCACTGCAACAAAAAGACTTGCTGTTAGCTACTGCAGAATCCTGTACCGGCGGCGGCGTGGCACAGGCAATCACTGAAATTGCCGGCTGTTCGGAATGGTTCGACTGCGGTTTCATTGCTTACTCGAACGACTCGAAGACTGAAATGCTGGATGTGTCGGCAGTGCTGATTGCGCAACATGGCGCGGTCAGCGAAGAAATCGCCGCTGCGATGGCGCAAGGTGCGCTGGCCAACAGCAATGCACACGTCGCCATCGCCACCACAGGAATTGCCGGCCCCGCCGGCGCGGTGCCGGGCAAGCCGATCGGCACAATCTGCTTCAGCTGGGCCACGCGCGAGCGGGTCGTAACCGAGCGCAAAGTTTTCGTCGGCGACCGGCATACGGTGCGCGAGCAAACCGTGACGTATTGCCTGCAAGGCTTGTTGCGTTTTCTACAAACCCCTGCTTAATGTCTTGAGCCGAAAGAAAAACCAGGCCGTAACGGCCTGGCGCCTGCTGCCGCCTACCTGCCAGAAATTCACAGCCTCACGCGCAGGCCTTGCCTGATAGCGCCAAGAGCCCCGTACATCGTTAAAAGCCAGGCGCCTAATGCTATCCAAATCATGATCCGGGACGCCCACTGCAACGGCAAAAAATCGGCTGCCAGCGATAAGCGGTAAGTGGCCAGTGAGTACATGCCGAGAGGAAATATGACGCTCCACAGCATAGGGTGATAATGGAGCGGCTCTTGATGCACCACATACTTCCAGATGCCGAAAACAATCAAAAGTGGAATCCACCAAGTGCTCCAAGCCCACAGAATCAGGATGGTGCCCTCAACAAACGGACGTAGCGCAAGCAGAAAAGGTATCCCGGGCTCGGTCAGAAGCAGAGACGAGCCGGCGTTCACGCTGATGGCGGCGGCTCCCATCACAACCCAGAACAGTGGCGTCACATCGACCGGCTCGACTCGCAAAAAAAATAGCCGGTAACTGAATAAGGTAATAAAAATGCCATAAAAGGCGATTCCGATCCCCCACAGCATATTCACGACCACGAACATTAATGCCGCACCCGACCCCAGGTAAGGAGTTAGTTGAATTCCCAGCAAAACCAGCGATTCCGTCCCGACAATCGCAATCAGCCAGCCGCCGTGGATGACGTCCACGCCATGCCGGTTATTCAAAAAAATCAACACGCTAAAACTGAAATAACTCAGCAATACCCATGCGACCAAGCCAAACAGCCAAAGTCCGAGTGCAATCGCCGTGTAACCACGCAGCAATAGTTGAATGCCGAAAACACTGGATGCTGCGACGACAGTAAAAAATGAAAAAACCAGCTTGGGGTTTATCAAATCATTCCAGTACTCGGCACGAAAGCGCATGACCCGCACAGTCGAAGCGAACAGCAGCCAAGGGTAGGCCAGCAAATTGACGATAAACAGAATGTCCGACAGGATCTTGAATTCCATCAACATCAGAGCGTTGGAGATGATGCCGGTAGCCATTACCAGAGCGAAATAACCTGGATACAAAAATCGGATCTGGAGCAAGGCCTGTTTCAACATCGGATACTTTCTTATTTTCTGATGTTACGCACGGCCATAGTTTCAAAAGTATGGTCCACGAAAGGCGCGAACGCAGCACACGGTATTATTTAAACGATGCAGGCTTCTGTGCTTGTCTCAGGTTACGGGCACACTTTTTATAAGCAGTGGAAAGAATTATGCCCAGCCATTTTTTCGTGCTTTTCGTGTCTTTGGTGGACAAGTGCGTAACATCAATTATTTCTTTTCACCATTAATCATACATGGGAAGGTGAAGCGCCGACAGTGCGGTAACACGGCGCACGGCAAGCGAAGCCGGCAAAGCACAGGTCTGCTGTGGGAATGGAATTACTGGTTCGCTGCATCGCCCAACTTGATCACTGCGTCGAACAAGGCGTCAATATCGCGCTTCTCGGTGCGATGGTTGACGATTGCCACCCGTATGGCCAGGCAGCCGTTGACGGTGGTGGCGGATGGCGCGGCGATGCCGGATTCGTGCAGATCGGCGATCAGTTCGGCATTGAAACTGTCACATTCCGCACTGCGATAGCGGAAACAAACGATATTGAGCGAGGCCGGCGAGAGTAATTCCAATTTCGGTTCGGCTTCGATTTTTTGCTGCAAATATTGCGCCAGCGCACAAGTGCCGGCAATCACCTGGCCGAGCTTTTCAGCGCCGTAGACCTTGATCGTAAACCAGGTTTTGAGGGCGCGAAAACCGCGCGACAGGTCGGGGCCGAAATCGCAAGGCCAGGGCGAGCCGGCCGCCAGACCGCGCGTCTCCCGGCGCAGATACGCCGCTGGCGAAGCAAAGGCGTCGTGATGCACGGTGCCATCCCGCACCAAAAAAAAGCCGGCGTCGTAAGGCACCTGCATCCACTTATGGAAATCGAAGGCGATACTGTCGGCGCGCTCGATGCCTTTCAAACGCGGCGCAATTTCGCTTGATAACATCCCCAGTGCACCGTAAGCGCCATCGACATGGAACCACAACCCTGCGCTGGCTGCGATATCGGCCAGTGCACTCAAGTCATCGATCGCACCGTGGTTGACGGTACCGGCCGAGCCGACCAGGAAGAATGGCGTGAAACCCTGCGCGCGATCGGCAACAATCGCGCTTTGCAGCGCCGCCAGATCGATCTGATGCTGCGCATTCATCGGAATCACCCGCAATGCGTCAAAACCCAGTCCCGATAAATCGACCGCTTGCGCAATGCAGCCGTGCGCGCCGGCCGAAGTGTAAGCGGTCAGCCGTCGGCCATCTGCGGCCAGTCCGCGCTGCCGCACTTCCAGCCCGAGCACCGCAGTGCGCGCCACCAGCACGCTCATCAGGTTCGCCATCGAGCTGCCGGTGACGAACAAGCCGGTGGCCGTATCCGGGAAGTCGAACAGTTCGCGCACCCAGCGCAACACTTGCCGTTCCACTTCCAGCGGCATTTGGTCGCGCGCGCCAAGATTGGCATTCAAGCCGGCCGCCAGCATCTCCGCCAGCATGCCGACCGGATTGCCGCCGCCCTGTACCCAGCCCATGAAGCCGGGATGCGTATTGCCGCCTGCATACGGCAAAATGTCTTGCATGAAGCTGGCATGCACCGCAGCTAGATCGGTCGGCGCGACCGGCAAAGGTTCGGTAAAAATGTCGCGCTTGTGCTGCGGGATCGGTTGCCAGACCGGGCGCTGGCGCACATTCGCCATGTAATCGATGATGTCGTCCAGCATCAGGTGGCCTTGTGCGCGTAGCGCTTGCCAGTCGGCCGGGTCCAAAGAGTGGGAATCTTTCGAAATCATTTTCTGTCAATTTCTCTTGAAGAATAAAATGGGTTTATTTGCCGAGTTTATTTGTAAATTGATTTATGCGGCTTATTAGCGGCAGCGATTAATTGCATCCCGCGTCGCCAGCGCAACCGTCCGTGCGGCAGCGGCAAAATCTTCGCCTTGCCCTGCATACAGAATGGCGCGGGAAGAATTGATCATCATGCCGCAGCCATCGGCGGTCTTGCCGGCAGCCACGGTGGCGGCAACATCGCCGCCTTGGGCGCCGATGCCGGGCACCAGCAGCGGCATCCCGCCAACCAGCGCGCGCACTTGCGCCAGTTCGTTGGGGAAGGTGGCGCCGACCACCAGTGCGCACTGGCCGTTGGTATTCCATTTTTCAGCCACCAGTTGCGCCACATGCTGGTACAGCGGACGGCCGTTGGCGTTCAGGAATTGCAAGTCGGAGCCGCCCGGGTTCGAAGTGCGGCACAGCACGATGGTGCCGCGATCCGGCCATTCCAGATACGGTGCGACCGAATCGGAACCCATGTAGGGGTTCACCGTTACCGCATCGGCGCCGTAACGTTCGAACGCTTCGCGCGCATATTGTGCTGCGGTAGCGCCGATATCGCCGCGTTTGGCGTCCAGAATCACGGGCAGTTGCGGATAATTGACCCGTATGTAACTGCACAGTGCTTCCAACTGATCTTCCGCCCGGATCGCGGCAAAATACGCAATTTGCGGCTTGAACGCGCACGCGGTATCGGCAGTGGCGTCGATAATCGCTTTGCAGAAAATGAAGATCGCGTCCGGTTGTCCTTGCAGATGAGGCGGAAATTTGCTGATGTCGGGGTCCAGCCCAACGCACAATAGTGAATCGTGCGCAGCCCAGGCAGCGGAGAGTTTTTCGATAAATGTCATGACATATCTTGAGTGGGGCAAACCCGTGCATTGTAACGCCGCCGATCGCACTGTTTAACATGGAAGCCGTGTAGCGGCTTACTTTGCTTCCATCTCTCGCTAGCAGGACAATATACAAGGGCGATAGGTAGTTAAAATGCCGGCGCAGCCCCCAAAATAAGCTTTGAGCGGTAACATGTGGTTTACTGCAATGTGGTTTACTGCATTACCCACCACCTATATTCGAAAGAACCAGAATGAACAAATGGCTAAAACTGATTGCAATCGCGGTGTTGAGCGCCACCCTGTCGGCCTGCGGCTATAACGATTTCCAATCCCGGGATGAGGGTATCAAGGCTGCTTGGGGCGAAGTGGTCAACCAATACCAGCGCCGCGCCGATTTGATTCCAAACCTGGTCAATACGGTCAAGGGCTACGCCTCGCACGAGAGTGCAACGCTGGAAGCGGTGATCAAGGCGCGCTCTGCTGCCACCAGCTTCCAGATCACGCCGGAAGTATTGAACAATCCAGAAGCCTTCAACAAGTTCCAGCAGGTGCAAGGCCAGTTGTCCGGCGCGCTGTCGCGCCTGATGGCGGTGTCGGAGAATTATCCGAACCTGAAAGCAGACACCAGCTTCCGCGACTTGCAATCGCAATTGGAAGGCACTGAAAACCGCATCACGGTGGCGCGTCAGCGTTACATTGTTGCGGTGCAGGAATACAACGTGTTGACACGCAGCTTTCCGACCAATCTGACCGCAACGATCTTCAGCTACAAGGTCAAGCCATCGTTTACAGTCGAGAATGAAAAAGCGATCTCGAACGCACCTGCCGTGAATTTCGGTAAATAATTTTCGCTAAATAGTTTTAACAAAAAACGTGAGCTGCACATGCCTACTTTCCGACTTCTAATTGCTTGCACCTTGGCGCTATGGTTATCGATGGCAGGCGCGCAGGATTTCGTAGCGGTGCCGGCGCTATCGGCGCATGTGATCGATCAGGCCGGCATGCTGAATCCGCAGCAACGCAGCAATCTGGACAATGTGCTGAAGGAATACGAAGCCCGCAGCGGCAGCCAGATTGCAATTTTGCTGTTGAACAGCACCGCGCCGGAAGCCATCGAGCAATACAGCATCCGGGTCGCGGACGCCTGGAAGCTGGGACGCAAAGGCGTCGATGACGGCGTCATACTGGTGGTCGCAAAAGACAATGATAAAGCCTTGCGTCGCTTGCGCATCGAGGCCGGGCGCGGGATTCAGGGTACCGTCACCGATGCCCAATCGAAACGCATCTTGCAGGATGTGATTGCACCGTATTTTCGTCAAAACGATTATTACGGTGGGCTGGCCGCAGCTACCACCGCGCTAACCGCGCTGATGGATCAGGAGCATCTGCCAGCGCCCACCGGCAAAAACAAACAACCGGCGGCAGGCGATGGATTTTCAGGCTGGATGCCGATCTTGTTTCTGCTATTCATGTTCATCGCCATCATCTACCAGCGCTCGCGCAGTTCTTTCAAATACGGAGCCAAGGGTCGCAACGCCGGCGTGATTCTGGGCAGCGCCGGACTAGGTGGTTTGCTAGGTGGCGGCTTGGGGGGCTTCGACAGACATTCTGGCGGCTCGTCGGACGGTGGCGGTTTTGGCGGTGGCGGCGGTGGTTTTGATGGCGGTGGCGCGTCGGGGGATTGGTAATGACGCATCTTTTTTCGCGCCTGAAACGGCATCTGCTGACTACTTCCGGCAGCGGCCGTCGCGCTTTCCCGCCCGCCACCTTGAAAGCGATTGAAGCTACCATAGCCGCCGGCGAGGCGCTGCACCGGGCCGAAGTCTGCCTGATCATCGAGTCGGCGTTGACGCTGCGCGAAGTGCTGCGGCATGTCTCGGCCCGCGAGCGCGCCCGCGAACTGTTCGCACTGCATCGGGTCTGGGATACCGAAGAGAATTGCGGCGTACTGATTTACGTCAATCTAGCCGATCGCAAGGTCGAGATCGTGGCCGACCGGGCGGTAGGCCGGCGGGTTGACGCCAGCGACTGGCAAACGATTTGCCACACCATGACGCACGGTTTTGCCCGCGGCGAATTCCACGATAGCGTCAATGCGGCGCTGCAAAAAATCAATACCTTGTTGCAGCAGCATTACCCGTCGCAGGGCGCGAACAGTAATCAACTCGACAACCAACCGGTGCTGCTGTGATGCGATGATGGGCCCAGCGCGAGCGGCATACTCCAATAGTTGACATCTATCGCCGCATTATTTACATGCGTAAAATAGACATACTCCCGTAAAATAACTTACCAATCCTGATAAATCCACTGCAGCAGCGCATCCTGCGCGGCGCGCCCCAAAGCGGCGTTGCGATCGTTAATCAGGCACACCACCACGTAGCGCCGGCCGGACGCGGCCAGTACATAGCCGGCAATCGAGCGCACCTGATCCAGCGAGCCGGTCTTGACATGCGCCTGGCCGGTGATAGTGTCGTTCTGAAGCCGCTTGCGCATGGTGCCATCCAATCCTGCCAGCGGCAACGATGCGATGAATTCCGGCATGGTCGGCGCATGGAATGCCGCTACCAGCATGCGCCCCAAAGTACGCGGTGAAATACGCTCGTAACGTGATAGACCGGAACCGTTTTCGATCACTAGCTCCGGCGCGTTGATGCCTTTGCCAGCCAGCCAGAAGCGGACTGCATCGGCGCCGCGCTGCGTGCTGGCCGGCAGCATCGGGATTTCGGGCGCCAGGCTCAACAATACTTGGCGCGCCATCACATTGTTGCTGTATTTATTGATATCCCGGATGATTTCCGGCAGCGCCTGGGACGACCATTCAGTAATCAGGCTGGCGTCGTTCGGCAGGCGGCCGTTGATCACTGCGCCACTAAACGTTCCGCCCAGTTCTAGCCACATCTGACGAAACATCTTGCCGAAAAACTGCACCGGACTGATTCGATAGGGATTCATATACCAGGTCTTGTCGCCGCATGCGACCGGAAATGCGCCGTTAAAAATGATGCCGTCGTCGGTAAATTCAGCACCCAGCTTATCTTGCCAATTACCGCAATCCCCGCGTGAGAGCACCGGCTCGGCAACCCTGAAACCGGCAAGCGGCAGATCCACCGAAACCTGTACAGTGGCGCCGGCAGCATCCGGCAAGAAACGCACACCTATCGTCTTGTAGTTCAGCAGCAAGGCATCCGGCCCAACGTTGTAAGGCTTGGCGGGCTCGCCATCGAAAGCGGCTGCATCATACGGCTTGTCCTCAAACGCGCTGCGGTCAAGCACCAGATTGCCGTTGATTGCGCGGATTCCCTGCGCGCGAATCCGACGCAGGAACAGCCAGAAATTCTCCAGAACCAGCTTCGGGTCGCCACTGCCCTGGATGATCAAATCGCCTTGCAAGACATCGCCATACTGCAGCCCGGCGGCATAAGCCCGGGTTTTCCAGGCATAGGTGGGGCCTAGCAATTCCAGCGCTGCGTCGGTAGTCACCAGCTTCATCACCGATGCCGGATTGAACCCGGCCGTTGCGTTGACCTCCAGCAGAGCCGCACCAGCCGATACGTCCTGCACATAAATGCCGACCGCAGCCACGGGAATGCCGGCGCGCTGCAGCGCAGCGTCCACTGTGAACGGCAATACCTGAGTCCAGCCCGCAGCGGCCCATACCAGCAAGCCGCACCCAGCGGCCGACCTGGTAAGTTTGTTCATGATAAATGAGTGCATCGTATTCCTGTTGGCAAGCCGGGCCGCTGGCAACCGGTATTGGCGTTGATTCTGATATTTTGACAAGCTGGCAGTAGGTCCGCAGCGGGCCCATCATTTCTCTTTGCCGAGCGCAATCCGATATTGCTCCAGCTTCGCTTCATAGTCTTTTGCGTCGCCATATTCGAGAAAATAGGCGTAACGCGCATGCGTACCGAGCATCTTGCGCGCATGCTTAATCGGGCAAAAATACTGTTCCGTGCGAGAAATGATCTCGCCGATGTAAGAAATCAACCCAGTGCCATATGCGCAATAGGTGCAGTGGAATTTCTCGATGAAGTTGAGGTATCCGAGCTGTTGACGATCGATCACGATATAGTCGCTGCGGCGCACTTTGCTTATCCCGTAGATCGGAAAACATGTCGCCTGATACAGGGTGATGCACAGATCGAAGAACAATAGTGGAATAAGCATGCCGTAGATGATGGGGCCGGTGATCAGATTTTGCGGGCGGTAAGTGACCAGCCAGTGAAAAAAACTACTTTTGAGCCGGCGGTGCGCCTGTTTGATGGTCTGCTCAAACTCGACGCGCTTGCCCTTGATCTGGAAGAACATCCTGGTTTCTTGTTCATGCAAAGCCGTCTCCAGCTCGTCTTCGAGGGCGGTCAGCTGGGCGAGCAGACGGCGAATATTGTCATTCATGGATATCCTGTGTTGTGTCGATTACGCGCCCGGTCCAGGCGCATTTGCTAAAGTAGCACAGGATTTGTTGCAACGACGCTGGCTGACGTCAAAGCAATTTGCTGCCGACGCAGACGTGAAAGGGCATTTCTGCGATTCTCTCGGGGTATTAAACTCAGTCGGGCGGCAATCTGGCCAAGCAGCTTTGCCGGGTGGATGCGGTGGTTTTAGATGCGCTGCTGTTTCAACTGATCAAAAACTGACCAGGATTCAAACCCCGTCCTGGAGGGTAGTGAGCGACCAAGCAGCGACTCGTTGGGAGGGATGCAAACCCCCTCCAACAGGGTCTATTATCGGCCGTAGACCAGTCTAACTAATTGTTGCATGGGTAATAAAATGTGCAGCTTCTTGACTGAGCGCCATGGGTTGATCGCGATGGGGCGAATGGCCGCATTGCGGCAATACGACAATTTTGGTGGCAGGAATTTTTCTTTGAATTCCATAAACTTGTTCGAGGGTGCCGTATTCATCGTTTTCGCCTTGAATTGCAAGAATAGGGCAGGTGATGGTGGTGAGATCGTTTTCAATATTCCAGGCACGGAACGCGGGGTCGAGCCAGATGTCGTTCCAGCCCCAAAAGGCCGAATCGACGTTGTCGTGGTATTGCGCCAGCCTGGCACGCAAATTTTTCGTCAGATAGACTTCGCGAGCAACGCGGATGCTGGCGACGGTAATATCTTCAACAAAAATGTGCGGAGCAGCGACGACAATTCCGCTCAGGTTCTCCGAAAATCGCGCTGCATACAGCAGAGCGATTGAGGCGCCATCGCTATGGCCGAACAGCCAGGGATTGGTAATTCCCAGGTGCGAAAAAAAGGCAGGCAGCACCTGATGCGCCTGCGCATGCATAAAGCTGACAGGCCACTTTTCTGCTGCCGGCCTTGGGGTGGACCGACCGTAGCCGTAGCGTGAAAACACCAAGCCCGTCAAGCCGTGATCCAGGCAAAATTTTTCTGGAAAATCTTTCCAGAGTGCGACCGAGCCAAGCCCCTCATGCAAAAATACGATTACCGGGTAGTCGGAATGCCTGGCGCCGACCCATTGATACTCCAGCCTGAGCGGGCTATTTTGCCATTGCATATCAGCAAACTGGACGCCGCTATTGTGTATATCTGAACGCATTGCCGATGGTTCCTTTCTGTGCTCCATGCATTGCTACCAGGCGCTATAGCGATTGGCGGCGAAAGCGGCGCTGATGATCAAAAAACTGACTAGGGTTCAAACCCCTCCCAACAGTGTTTATTACCGGCCGTAGGCCGGTCTAACTAATTGGTGCATCGAGCGCTAAAAATTAGGGCATTGCAGAATGCAATTTCTGCAATGCCTGATCTCTATACTGTTACGTTATTTGCTTCTCATCCGTTCCAATGTGCTGCGATGGGCGTCAGATGCTGCAGTGTGACAGATGAACCCTGCAGCGCAGTGCGACGGTGGTAAAAGCCGAGTGCGCGCAAACCGCCCAGTTCCTCGCCGCCACCGGCGCGACCAGGTCCGCCGTGGATCGATGCGGGTATCACATTGCCGTGGCCGGTCTGGGTTTTGCCGACATCGGGACTCACCATGTGAACCCGACCATGGGTGCTGGCCAGTTCGCGTCCGACCTGCGCCATCCACGCACTATCCTCACTGAATACGGATGCCACCAGCGACCCCAGGCCGCGATCGGCCAGCGCCAGCGCATGTCCGGTATCGCGATAGCCAAGCAAGGTCGATACCGGTCCGAATACTTCATGGTCATGCACCAGCGAGGCTTGATCCGCATCGCGCACACCCAGCAAGGTGGGCGCAATGCAGGCGGAGATCGCAGGATTGGCGTCGATCAGGGGTTGTGTACTACCGTCGTATAGAACGGTGGCTTCGCTGGCCAGCCTGGCAATGCCTGCCTGCACGCTGTCAAACTGTTCACGGCTAACCAGCGAACCCATTCGCACTTCTGGATTGCGCGGATTGCCGACACTAACTTGCGCCAGTTTGGCTCCGACTGCTGCGGCCACTGCATCGAAAAATTGTTGGGGAACCAGTGCGCGGCGAATCGCGGTGCAACGCTGGCCGCTTTTGGTGGTCATTTCGCGCACCAGTTCATTGACGTAAAGTTCAAATGCTGCGCTGCCCGGTGCGGCGTCCAAACCAAGAATGGACGAATTCAAGCTGTCGGCCTCGATATTGGCGCGCACCGAATGACGGGAGATGGCAGCGTGCGAGCGGATCAGCGCAGCGGTATCGGCCGAGCCGGTAAATGACACAACATCGAATGGCTGCAGTGCGTCGAGCAGACCGGCAGAACTGCCGCAGACGACGGATAACGCACCCGCTGGCAAAATGCCGGCAGCAATCACGTCGGCCACCATGCGATGGGTTAGCCAGGCGGTGACCGTCGCCGGTTTAATGATGACAGGCACTCCTGACAGCAAGGCCGGCGCCGCTTTTTCCCATAAGCCCCAGGCCGGGAAATTGAATGCATTGATAAACAGCGCGACACCGCGCACCGGTGACAGGATATGTTGCGATTGGAATAGCTGATCTTTCGACAGAGTCGCCGCAGCGCCGTCCAGTAGCGTGTGCGCATCGCCTAGTCCAGCGCCCATCTTTGCGTAATAGCCCAGCGTAAATGACGCACCTTCAATATCGACTGCGGAATCGGCTTTGGTCGTCCCTGAATTGGCAAGCGAGATGTCGTAATAGGCGTCGCGGTTGGCTTGCAGTACTTTCACTATCTCGCCCAGCATGCCGGCACGCTGACCGTAAGACATTGCCTGTAGTCCGGCCGCACCTTGTGCGCGGGCAAAAGCAAATCCGGCGCCCAGTCCTGCGGCAGGCCCGCCCGCAGTGGCAAGCGGCTGGCCAGTGACCGGATCAAGCAATGTAGCGTTGCGACCTGACTCAGGTTGCCAGGCGCCGCTCAAATAGTTGGGTAGATGGATCATATGAATACAATCAAAAAATGGAAAATCACCAGCAGGACCAATTAGTTAGACCGGCCTACGGCCGGTAATAAACACTGTTGTGAGGGGTTTGAATCCTCTCCCAACAAGTCGCTCCTGCGTCGCTCACCGCCCTGAAGGACGGGGTTTGAACCCTAGTCAGTTTTTTGATCATGCAATTACGCCGCTTCTGGCGTAAAGTCGATTGCGCCTTGCGGCAACAAATACAACACTAGCGCGCGTCCTTTGGTAACAGTAGGGCGATGTCCGCTACTGGGTTCATACACGCACCAGCCTGCCGGGTTTGCATCGAAGCAGGCCCCCGGTGTCAACGGCATGATCAAATCGATTTCGCCATTTGGATGGACATGGTAGGGACCGACCCTATTTTCCATATCGACCACATCGACGCTGAAACCGTGGGTAGCCTCAGTCGCTTTTAGCACGCGTCCATATCGTATGCC
Organism: Glaciimonas sp.; assembly: GCA_012927585.1. Lineage (GTDB taxonomy): Bacteria > Pseudomonadota > Gammaproteobacteria > Burkholderiales > Burkholderiaceae_D > AVCC01. Next base: position 25,375 of record JABBOY010000033.1, on the reverse strand, counting down.
GCCGCCTTCCCGATTGCATATCCAGCCTTCCTTGACGCCAATCTTGCAGGCATCGAAAATCGCTTCGAATAAATCGCTTCCCGGCCCGTGGTCAGCATTGAGATGCATCTGAAGGGCGGTGCCAAGCGGTGCGCCGGCAATCTCCCTGGTCAAACGGCCCATTAATGCTGCAAAGGTATTTTCATCCATGTTTAGCTTTCCTAACGGGCATACTGATGGCGTACAACAGTACGGGAAACAGACTTGCATTGTGTTTTATAGTGCTTCAATGGTTAAGTATACAAGCAATATGTTGCTTAAGTCAATGTGATGAATGATAATATATTTCGTTATTCTTCGCCCCCTTGTGCAGATTGCGTGCCGTGGTGCAGACAAGAATTCAAGAGGAAATAGGTATGAATGACAGTTCCGAACAGCACAAGGATCCATTTCTGGTCGCGCTTGGCGAGCGCTTGACAGCTCTGCGGTCGCGGCACGGTCTGTCGCGCAAAATCTTGGCGCGCAGGGCCGATGTCTCGGAGCGCCATTTGCAGAATATTGAATTGGGTAGTGGAAATGCGTCAATCCAGTTTCTGCGCCAGTTGAGCCAGGTACTGAATTGCAGGCTGGTCGAAATGATCGGCGATGAAGCCATTTCCTCTGCTGAATCGCTCAAAATTCGGGAAATTTTGCGTGGTCGCACGGAGGCGGAGTTGGCGCAGGCGAGTGCGGCGCTGGTCGAAATTTTTGAAAAGCCTTCCAGCGAGTCGGCGCGGCGGCAACGAGTGGCCTTTATCGGTTTGCGTGGTGCTGGCAAATCTACTCTCGGGCAGATGCTGGCCGATAACTGGATGGTGCCTTTCATCGAGCTGGAGCGGCAAATCGAAGCGGTGGCGGGCTGCAGCATCCCGGAAATTCACGCACTGTATGGTTCGGCCGCTTATCGGCGCTACGAATATCGGGCGCTGGAAGAGACAATCCGCCGCTTTCCACGCGCAGTGATTGCAACGCCAGGCAGCATTGTCTCAGACCCGTCAACATTTAATTTATTGCTTTCGCACTGCTATACCGTCTGGTTGAAGGCGGCCCCGGAAGAATATGTGGAGCGCGGGTTGCCACAATGCGATTCGCGACTGAGAGCCGATAACCATGAGGCTATGAAAGATTTGAAGAACCTCATCGAAAGCCGCGCTCCATTCTATTCTCAGGCAGATGAAATATTTGATACCAGTGATATTACGCAGGAAGCCGCATTCATGAATCTGGTGGATCAGTTGCGCGGAACTATCTTGTCCCAGGATAAAGCGTTTTCGTAAGGCCTCGCGGATGCGGGCGGTTAACCAAAATGCATATTGTTTTTTTAAGCCATTGCCCTTGCAATGCCTCTTTGGGCGCAGGAGTATGCACAATGATGGCATCCCTAGTGCCTGTATTCTTGTTTGGTCGCAAACGTGGTGGCTTTTACCATCTGTGACTAGCAGAAAAATACTGAATTTCTACAAAATAAGCATTTTAATGCTTTACATATTTTTATAAGTGAAATATAGTTCTTATGTTAATATATGATATGCATCATATTTCCATAGGGAGCGCCATGAACACCTCGCCGCAAATCAACTATCAAACCGCACCTGAGCATTACAAGCATTGGTCTATTGCTTGCGATGGCCCGATTGCCACACTGACCATGAGCATCAATGAGGATGGCGGCATAAAAGAAGGTTACAAGCTCAAGCTCAACTCCTATGACCTGGGGGTCGACATCGAACTCAATGACGCGGTGCAGCGGATTCGTTTTGAACATCCAGAAGTGCGCACGGTGATTCTTACCAGTAGCAAGGATCGTATTTTCTGCTCTGGCGCCAACATCTTCATGCTCGGCAAATCAACCCATTCGTGGAAAGTCAATTTTTGCAAATTCACCAATGAAACGCGTAATGGGTTGGAAGATTCCAGCCGCTATTCGGGATTGAAATTCATTGCTGCAGTGAATGGCGCTTGCGCTGGCGGCGGCTACGAGTTGGCGGCCGCCTGCGACGAAATCATTCTGGTTGACGATCGGGCTTCTTCCGTGAGTTTGCCGGAAGTGCCTCTGCTGGGCGTGTTGCCCGGCACCGGCGGGCTGACGCGTTTGACCGACAAGCGCCACGTGCGCCATGACCACGCAGATATTTTTTGCACCACCTCCGAAGGCGTGCGTGGGCAGCGTGCCAAGGACTGGCGTCTGGTGGATGAAGTCGCAACACCCACGCATTTCCAGCAAACCGTACAAGACCATGCGCTGGCGCTGGCTGCCGGCAGCGACCGTCCGGCAGACGGCAAAGGCGTCAAGCTGACACCTTTAAATCGGACCCAGACCGACGCCACGATCGATTATGAATTTGTCGGCATCGTGCTGGATCGCGCCGCGCGCAATGCGACCCTGACCGTCAAGGCGCCTACTGCGCCGCAGCCGATCGATATCGCCGGCATCGAAGCCGCAGGCGCCCAATGGTGGCCGCTGCAAATGGCGCGGGAACTCGACGATGCGATTTTGCACCTGCGCACCAATGAACTTGAGATTGGCACCTGGATCCTGAAAACCCGGGGCGATGCGCAAGCAGTTCTTGCCAGCGACGCCACCTTGCTGGCGCATAAATCGCACTGGCTGGTGCGCGAAACCATCGGTTTTTTGCGTCGCACGCTGGCCCGGCTCGATGTGTCGTCGCGCTCGCTGTTTGCTTTCATCGACGAAGGTTCCTGCTTTGTGGGCAGCTTGCTCGAAATTGCCTTGGCGGCCGACCGCAGCTATATGCTGGCCCTGCCATCGGTACCGCAGCGCGCACCGCGTATCGCTGTATCCGAGCTTAATTTCGGCACCTTGCCGATGGTCACCGCGCAATCGCGCATCGCGCGCCGCTTCTATGAAGACGAGACCGAGATCGCGTCGGTGCGCAACACCATTGGGCAATCGCTCGATGCCGGCCAGGCCCTTGCACTGGGCATGATTACCGCTGATCCTGATGACCTGGATTGGGCCGATGAAACCCGCATGCTGCTGGAAGAGCGTGCCAGCATGTCGCCCGATGCCCTGACCGGTCTGGAAGCCAATTTGCGTTTCAATGGCAAGGAAACCATGGAAACACGCATTTTCGGTCGTTTGACGGCCTGGCAAAACTGGATTTTCATCCGGCCGAATGCCGTGGGCGAATTTGGTGCGTTGAAGTTGTACGGTAGCGGCAACCAGGCCAAATTCGATATGAGCCGCGTTTAAAAATTATCAACTCCTGCAACAAACCTGATTAAAGGAATTTACCGTGAGCACAATTGATTACAGTGAGCTAATTCCAAACAACGTCAATCTGTCCGAAGACAAGACATTGCAGCGTGCGCTGGAACATTGGCAGCCTAACTACCTGAACTGGTGGCGCGACATGGGCCCGGATAATTCGAGCGGCCATGACGTGTATCTGCGTACCGCCATCAATGTTACGCCGGAAGGCTGGGCCAGTTTCGGACATGTGAAAATGCCGGACTATCGCTGGGGCATCTTTCTGGCGCAAGCCGAGGAAGGACGCAAAGTCAATTTCGGCGAGAACAAGGGCATGGATGCCTGGCAGGACGTGCCTGGCGAGCACCGTGCCAATCTGCGCCGCATGATAGTCACCCAAGGCGATACCGAACCGGCCTCAGTCGAGCAACAGCGCCATCTGGGCCTGACCGCACCATCGCAATACGATCTGCGCAATTTGTTTCAGGTCAATGTGGAAGAAGGCCGCCATTTATGGGCAATGGTCTATCTGCTGCACAAGCATTTTGGCCGCGACGGCCGTGAAGAAGCGCAAGCATTGCTGCAACGTAATTCCGGTGATGCAGAGAAGCCGCGCATTCTCGCGGCATTTAATGAAGAGACGCCGGACTGGCTGGCGTTTTACATGTTCACCTACTTCACCGATCGTGACGGCAAGTTCCAGTTGTGCGCATTGGCTGAATCCGGTTTCGATCCGTTGTCGCGCACCTGCCGCTTCATGTTGACGGAAGAAGCGCATCACATGTTTGTCGGTGAATCGGGAATTTCGCGCGTGGTTGCCCGTACTTGCGCTGTCATGAAAGAGTTCGGTATCGAAGATCCGGCTCAAGTGCGCGCCAAGGGCGTGATTGACCTGCCGACCCTGCAGCGTTACCTGAACTTCCATTTCAGCGTCACGATTGATTTGTTTGGCGCCGACCAGTCCTCGAATGCGGCGACTTTCTATAGTGCGGGCCTGAAAGGCCGCTACGAAGAAACCAAGCGCGATGACGATCACCTATTAAAGGATGGCCACTACCACATTCTGGAAATAGCCAACGGCGCACTGGCAGAACGTGAAGTCCCGCTGCTGAATGCACTCAATGAAGTGCTGCGCGACGATTACATCCGGGATGCAGTGGCCGGAATCGGGCGCTGGAATCGCGTGATCGAGAAGGCAGGTTTGAGCTTCCGGCTGGCCGCGCCGCACAAGGCGTTCAATCGTCATATCGGTGCGTTTGCAGATACCCGCATTTCACCGGACGGCAGGGTGATTTCCGAAGCGGAATGGCAAGCCAATCTGCGTAACTGGCTGCCTAGCGAAGAAGACCGTGCGTATGTGGCATCGCTGATGGGGCGCGTGATAGAGCCGGGCAAATTTGCCAACTGGATCGCGCCGCCGCCGGTCGGCATCAACCGCCAGCCGATCGACTTCCAGTACGTCCGCTTCAACTAGGCAGTAATAGCAGTATCGGCAGTAAGCAGTAAAAGGTCGGTTGAGGGTTTTTCAGCCGACCGCATTTTCACCTTGTTCGCACCATGTGGATGGCCCGCCATGAACGTTCCTGAACCGATCGTATTGATACGACAACATTTGATCGATCCTGAGGTTTGCATTCGCTGTAATACCTGCGAAGAAACCTGTCCGGTCGATGCCATCACGCACGACAGCCGCAATTACGTGGTCAATGTGGATATCTGCAACGCCTGCATGGCGTGCATTTCGCCGTGCCCAACCGGCTCGATTGACCACTGGAGAACCGTGCCGAAAAATGCGGCGTATTCACCTCAAGAACAATTCGGCTGGGATGACTTGCCAGTACAACAGGAAATGCCGGACGATGCGCTGGTCGGCTCGGCCCGGGACGAAGAGCCGGCAGCAGCGATAGAGGGGATGCAGGTCAATGCCGCCACATCGCCATCTTCCAGCATGGCGCCGTGGTCGGCGGCACATCCCTACATCAATTTGTACACGCTGAAAAATCCGGTGACGGCAACGGTGGCAGGCAATTATCGCCTCACTGCAGCGGATGCGGAAAGCGATATTCATCATATCGTGCTGGACTTCGGCACCCAGTTTTTTCCGATTCTCGAAGGGCAGTCGATCGGCATCATTCCGCCCGGCCTCGATGCCGGCGGCAAGCCGCATTACCTGCGCATGTATTCGGTTGCCAGCCCGCGCGAGGGCGAGCGCGACGGCTACAACAACCTGGCGCTGACCGTTAAACGTGTTACGGAAGACCATGAAGGCCATCCGGCGCGCGGGGTTGGTTCCAATTATTTATGCGATCTGCAAAAAGGCGATAGCGTGCAGGTTACCGGTCCATTCGGCACCAGTTACCTGATGCCGAATCAGTCCGGCTCGAATATTCTGATGATTTGTACCGGCACCGGCTCGGCCCCGATGCGCGCCATGACCGAGCATCGGCGACGCCTGATGGTAAAAGGGCAATCCAGGGGTGGCAAGATGATGTTGTTTTTCGGTGCGCGCAGGCCGGAAGAGTTGCCCTATTTTGGCCCTTTGCTGAAGCTGCCTGCCACTTTTATTGACATGCATCTGGCGTTTTCACGGGTTGAAAGTCAGCCGTGCGCGTATGTGCAGGACAAAATACGCGATGCCGGCAGAGCCGTGACGGATTTACTCAGCGGCGATACCTACATCTATATCTGCGGCCTGAAAGGCATGGAGGCCGGCGTCATGGAGGCCCTGCGCGAAAGTTGCAGCGCGGTCGGCATGGATTGGCCGTCGTTGCACAGCAAGATGGTCAGGGAAGGGCGCTTCCACGTCGAGACCTACTGAGCCGCTTGATAGCCAGGCGGCGATCAAGCTCTGTCTATGTCTGTCTATGCGCTTTTTTATGTTTAATTTTATGTTCAATTGTTAGCAGGAGTCATGTTGGCTGATTCAAATTACACAACGCTCAAACTGGCGACCGACGGGCGCGGGGTCTCGCATGTCACGCTCGCCAAACCGGAAACACTGAGTGCGTTTGACGAAACAATGATCGCCAAGTTGAGCGCTGTATTCGACGCCGGTATCGCGCAAGTCGCTGCGGCAGCAGGGCATCTGGCGCGCTTGATGGATGCGCGCCCGGATGCGGCACGCGCAGCCCATGACAATATCGGTGCGGTACTGTCTGGATTGGTTGGCAAGAGACGCCTGTCCGGGCTAGAGCAGGAGGCGATTCTGGCGCGCATTATGCCGGCCGACACGCTGGCCGATCTGGCCCACACCAAGCGTTCGCTCAATCACTGGTTGCGCGCCGCGTGGCCGGCTTTTGAAGCATCGCTGAATGCCGAGATCATGGGCTTTGCAGCGGCGGACGCGCGCGAAGGACTGGCCGCCATCAAGGAGAAACGCGCCCCGCAACTCAATCAGGTTGCCCGATGAAATTCGCAGATCTGAGCAGCGGCAAGCGCTTCACACTAGGCCCGATAGAAGTCGATGCCGAAGAAGCTCTTGCATTTGCCCGCAAGTACGATGCGCAGTGGTTTCATACTGATCCGATTCAGGCAGAACAGGGGCCGTGGGATGGCTTGATCGCCAGTGGCTGGCATACCTGTGCAATGGCGATGGGACTGGTCAGCAACGGCATTCTGAAGGGTTCCGAATCGTATGCATCGCCCGGCTTGAACTATGTAAAGTGGCCGCATCCGGTGCGTCCCGGCGATGTGTTAACCTTGAACGTGCTGATCCATGAGTCGCGCATCTCCGCGTCAAAGCCCTGGCTCGGGATCATTCGCTGGCAGTGGACCATGCAGAACCAGCTTGGCGCAGAGGTGCTGGATATTGAGGCTACCAGCTTGTTCCGGCTGCAGCAGTCAGAAAAAATATACTGAATTGTGTATATATTAATATACCAATATACATATGCGGTAAATGGCATGTTTTTATTGATACTCCTTTTTTTTATTAATTTTTATGATTTAAATCCTATGAAGCAAGCCACGGGCAGACGATAGCTCTCCGCGTGGAGCGGTTTTTGTGCCGTTCTGTTATTACGAAGCAGCGATCAACAAGCTGACCCATGGCGCATTGGATCCATACGCAAAAATTCCCGAATTCAAGTATTGCGCGATTCGCGTTTCATTAGGCGGCACGCCACCCGCGCAGGTTAGCTACGGCGGCGGGCAGGCGCTGGCAAAACTATCAACCTAGAACAGCAGTTGGACAGGTGTGAGTGTGCGTTTTTCGGGCTTTCTGGCTAGGCGTGACGATGGCGCAGACTGCATTCTGCTAGGAGGAGGGTGTTTCACTGAAACACCGAAAAAGCCAGCGAGTTGGAAAAGCGTGCAATCGCGCCTGTAGCGCTCTCATTCAAACGGTGAACTGCTTAATTATGGAAAATTTCATAAGTGGCCAACTGCCGTTTCCAGGTTCAAGCTAAGCGAGTTTGACCAGCAGCGCAGAGCTGCGCTTGCTTCTCCCGCAAGGCGGCCGCTACAGAAAATCGCTAGGCTCGGCTCCAGCCATTCGCGATGCCCGGTTCCCGTCTTTCTGGTGTTTTTCATTCCCTTTGTCATTCGATAATAGCCGTCATGATCCGGGTGTTCTGGATCGTCTGTGTATCGGAAAGGATATCGCCATGCCCAAGGAATATACCGGAGTGAGTCTGGATGGCCAGGGCAAACCGCTGTGGCTGGCACTGGAATTGACTTACCGCTGTCCGTTGAAATGCTCGTGGTGCAGCAACCCGCTCGATTTCGAGGATTACGCTGCGCTCGAACTGTCCACCGACGAGTGGCGGCGCGTGATGCGCGAAGCGCGGGCGCTGGGTTCGCTGCAGGTCGGTTTCACTGGCGGTGAGCCATTGCAGCGCAAGGATCTGGAACAACTTGTCGCGTACGCCGAGGAAATTGGCCTGTACAGCAACCTGATCACCTCCGGCATCGGCCTGTCCGAAGAACGCCTGATCGCGCTGAAAAAAGCTGGCCTGAAGCAAATCCAGCTATCGTTGCAATCTACCAATGCCGCACTGACCGATGAACTGGTCGGGGCCAGGGCGCATGCGCTGAAGCTGGCAGCGGCGCGGTTGATCAAGGCGCACGGTTTCCCGATGGTGTTGAATATGCCGATCGGCCGCCAGAACATCGGCGAGGTTGACGCGATGATCGAATACGCGGCCGGCCTCGGTGCCGAATACCTGGAACTGGCTAATTTGCAGTACTACAACTGGGCGCTGATCAATCGCGAAGAGCTGATGCCGAGCCTGGCACAGGTGCGCGCGGCGGAAGCGGTGGTGCAGCGCTGGCGCGTCCGGTTGGGTAAGCAAATGGCGATTTACTACGTGATTCCCGATTATTACGAAGATCGCCCCAAGGCCTGCATGAACGGCTGGGGCGCGATCCATCTGACTATCGCGCCAGACGGCGTGGCGATGCCGTGCCAGGAGTCGCGCATGATTCCCGGCCTTGATTTCGTGTCGGTGCGCGATCAGACGCTGGACTGGATCTGGCATGAGTCGCCGCTGTTTCGCAAATACCGCGGACTGGACTGGTTGCCGGAAACGTGCCGGAGCTGCGACGAGCGCGAGAAGGATTTCGGCGGCTGCCGCTGCCAGGCTTTTCTGCTGACCGGCGATGCCGGCAATATCGACCCGGCCTGCAGCCGTTCGCCGCACCATCATCTGATACAGGCGGCGGTGCAGGCAGCGGCGCAACCGATTCGCTTCCGCAAGCCGCTGGTCAAGCGTGCCAACGGCGTGATGTCGACCGCCTTCATGGAGGATTGAATGCGCCATCCCTTTGATACTGCTGCCGGCACCATGCTGCTGGGCGCGTTGCTGACAGCGCTGTTGCTGGCGCTGCTGCATTTCGTAATTCTGTAAGGCTGCGATGGATGCCGCGATTTTCGATCTGCTGCTGCGCTGGGTGCACTTTCTGGCCGGTGTGATCTGGATTGGCCATAACTATTCCAGCGTGGTGCAGCGGCCGACTTATCAGCCGCTGTGTGCCGAGGACTTGAGCAACGACGACAGTCCGCGCTTTCAGGCTCTGCTCAATCGCGAGCATGGCGTGTTCCGCTGGGCGGCGGTGGTGACCTGGAGCGCCGGCCTGCTGATGCTGTGGCAACGCGGCACGCTGGGCGGCGCGCTGAGCTTGCATGGCGCTCTGGCACCGATCGGCATTGGCCTGTATCTCGGCACGCTGATGATGCTCAACGTCTGGTTTGTGCTGTGGCCGCACCAGCAGAAGGTGCTGGGGCTGGTGTCGGCAACCCTCGCCGAGCGCTTGCGCTGTTCGCGCATCAGCCACCTGTCGTCGCGCACCAACACCATGCTGTCGCTGCCGCTGCTGTTATTCATGGCGGCCGGTGCGCACGGTGGTGCGTTCCTGTTCAAATGATTAGGGTGTGCTGACATATGATTTGGGAGTGCGAATGGGTCTAAACAGGTGCAGGGCTAGGCGCAGCACGCGCCGCACAGTGCGAGCACTGCAAGCGGGTTGCAACAACGCCATGCGCCTGTTTAGCCCCATTTCCTGCGGGTTCAAGCCACAACGCGCGCTGGACTGCGTTGCGTGCCTTGTTGGGGCACCAGCCCCAACTGCGCCCCTCGCCTTGCCAGCCCACGTTGTGGCTTGAACGCATCTCCCAAATCATATGTCAGCACACCCTAGCTACAACTTTGCATCCGGCCCGGCCCGTCTGCCGGATGCGGTGCTGGCGCGTGCACAGCAGGAATTGCTGGTGCGCGGCGCCGATGGCGCATGCGCTGCCGAGCGCCCGTTCACCGGCGCTGCCTTTCGCGCTACCCTGATGCATGCCCGCCAACGCCTGGCCGAACTGCTGGCGCTGCCGGACAACTACCGCATCCTGTTCCTGGCCGGCGGTGCGATGCACCAGTTTTCGATGGTGCCGCTCAATTTGCTGGGCAACTCGCGCCACGCCGCCTATGCGGATTCCGGCTACTGGTCGCGGCGCGCGATGGTCGAGGCAGCGCGTTACGCCGAAGTGACGCTGGTGGCGCAATTCGCCGGCAGCGTACCGCTCGCCGCGCCGCCGCTGCATGACTGGCGTTTGCCCGTCGACAGCGCGTATTGCCACATCACGCCCAATGAAACCGTCGATGGCATCGCCTACCCGGCGCTGCCCGACTGCGGCAGCATCCCGCTGGTGGCGGACGCTACGTCCTGCCTGCTGACGGCGCCACTGGATGTATCTCGCTACGGGCTGATCTACGCTGCTGCCCAGAAAAACATCTGCATCGCAGGAATGACCGTGGTGATCGTGCGCGAGGATTTGCTGGAGCGGCCGGCACCGCTGGCGCCGACGCCGTTTTGTTACCGGATTCAGGCCGAACAGCGTAGTTGCGTCAATACGCCGCCGACGATTGCGATTCATCTGGCCGGAATGGTGTTCGACTGGATCGCCGGGAACGGCGGTCTGGCCGCGATGGGCGATCTCAATCGGCGCAAGGCGGCGCAGCTATATGCGGCGATCGACGCCAGCGACGGCTTTTACTGTGCACCAGTGGCTGTCGGCCATCGCTCCACCAGCAATGTCCGCTTTCATCTGGCCAATGAGGCGTTGACTGAAGTATTCCTTGGCGCGGCCGAAGAACGCGGCCTGAGCAATTTGCGTGGCCACAGCCAGATCGGCGGGCTGCGCGCCAGCCTATACAACGCGATGCCGGAGGCCGGCGTGGTGGCGCTGACTGCCTGCATGGCCGACTTTGCGCGGCGTTACGGATGAAGCCTTTTCTGCTGCGCTTGGGCCTGGCGGGCGGGATCGACCTTGATGGCAGCCGCGCCGCTGAATTGCTGAGCGCCGGCTTCGGCAGCGTCGAGTTCGGTACCGTCACGCCTGATCCGGAACCGGGCTGTCATCCCGGCGTCGCGGTGTTGGTGCAGCGCCTTGCTGCGCTTGATAACCGCTGGCCGAATAGTCAGAACAGGGCGTTGATCGGCATCGGCCTGGGTCTGGGGCAGTGTGCAGCGCCAACTGCGCTGGCCGCGCACTGGCTGGCCGGGCTGCAGGCTGCCTGGTCGGTAGCCGATTACCTGAGCTTCAATTTGAGTGCGGCTGCCTACCGGCCCTTGCTGGCGCCGGAATATGCGGCACTGCTGGCCCATGCTCTGGCCGTCGTCGCCAACGAGCGCGAGCGGCTGACGGCCGGCGGCCGGCGCCGTGTGGCGCTGGCGCTCAAGCTGCCGCTGGAGGCGCAGCCATTGTCTGCAGTTGCGCAGATGGCGCTGGCGGCGGGTTTCGATGCGGTGATCGCGGTGCTGCCGCAGCGACGTGAACGTTTTGACTGGCTGCAGGCATGGGCACGGCGCATCGACGATGCGGCACAACTGGTGGCCGTGGGCGGCATCCGCAGCAGTGCCGATGTGCGGGCCGCGCTGAATGCCGGTGCGAGCGGCATTCAGGTGCATAGCGTTTTCGTCGAACTGGGGTGCGCCTGCCTGCCGTCGCTGCTGGCCGGATTGGCGGCGCCGGGTCGGACCAGCGTCAGGATAAATGCGATGAATCGCGGCTCATGATTTTCACGAGATGTTTTTGGCTAAAGCACGCTGGCGAGCGCCAGTCGATGAGCGAATAATCAGTACAGGCGCAGCATGTCGCTGCACCATAATCTAGGAGATACATGATGATCTGGGAAAACCCTGCTTACTGCGAGATCCGTCTCGGCTTTGAAGTGACCGCTTACGTATATACGCGTTAAGCGTGTTCGGAAGCGACAGGATGCCGCTTCCGCCCCTTGCGTTCCTTACTCCGACCTTGCGAGATTGAATCATGACCCTGTCCGCCACCGCCATCCCCCGGCTTTCGTCCCAATATGTGTTCCGCTGGGAAGAAAGCCAGGCGGCCTACATTCTGCTGTATCCGGAAGGCTTGATCAAACTGAACGGCTCAGCCGGCGAAATACTCAAGCGTTGCGATGGGCAGCGCAGTGTCGCTGACATTGTTGGCGACCTGCAAGCGGCATTCCCTGGCAACACCACAGAAATTAACCGCAGCACGCAGGCGTTCATCGACCTGGCGCAGGACAAGGGCTGGCTGCACGCCTGATTTCATCTCATTATCCAGCGTGCACTTTGTCGAATTTTCTTGCCATACCTGCGTACTGTCAGCGCTTCGTTTTCGCATTCACGACAGATCTAGAAATGGGATGATCGGAGGCCCTTGATCAGGCTTCAATAAAACCGCTGCGCAGTGCGACCATCGTCATTTCGGCAGTGTTGTGTACATTGAGTTTCTGCTTGATGTGGTACAGATGAGTGCCGATTGTGCTCGGGCTGAGATGGAAGTCAAGCGCCACTTCATTGACCGAACGGCCCTGGGCCAGTTGCAGGAAGACCAGCAGTTCCTTGTCGGTTAGGGCACCGGCCGGGTCGGCATCGCCGGCCAGATGCGCCAGCGCCACCGATTGCGCCAGTTCCGGGTCGAGGTAGCGCTGGTCGCGACTGACCTGATGAACCGCCTTGATTAGTTCTTCCGGCGGACAGCGCTTGCTCAGATAGCCTAGCGCACCTGCTTTCAGCGCGCGTACTGGGGTAATGGCGTCATGGTAAGCCGACAGCATCAGCACGCGCGCCGCCGGATGGTGGGAGCGCAGGCGCACCAGCGCCGCCAGTCCGCCCATGCCTGGCATCGAGATATCCATGACGACCACATCCGGTTGCGCCTCGTCGTAGCGGCTGAGCGCCGTCTCGCCGCTGTCGGCTTCGATCACTTTGGCGGCGCCGGCACCTTCCAGCAGCAGACGAAAACCCATGCGGACAATGGCGTGATCATCGGCCAGCAGAACGGTCAGATTGTTCAGAACAGTGTTCATGGCAAGTGCTCCATTAAAGATACACAACTACGTTTATTTAGCAGACTGACTGGTCTGTATTCGGCACGCAGGCAGGCGCGCCCGCAAACATGCGCCGCCGCCCGCCATGCTGTCGATCGATAGTTCTCCATGCAGCGCCGCGACCCGTTCGCGCATGCCGGTCAGGCCGAAGCCGCAACCTGCATTGTCGCTGGTCTTGTCGGAGAGGCCGCGCCCGTTGTCGGCCAGCGTCAGATCCAACCACTCGCCGTCAGCCTGCTGCAGGGTGTGCAGCGTCAGTTGCACTTGCGCTGCTGCGGCGTGGCGCACCACATTGGTCAAGCCTTCCTGAATAATGCGCAGCACGGCCAGCGCCAGTTCGTCGCTGACCTGCAGCGTTCCGATACGCAAGTCGGCATGCAGCGCCAGTTCCGGGTAGTGCTGCTGCCAGAGTTCCAGGTAGTGCTGCAGCACCTGCTCCAGATCGGTTGCGGAATTATTGCCGAGCGGGCGCAGGCGTTGCAGAATGTGGCGTATGCCTTCCTGTATCTGGTTGGTGACCGCAATGATGCTCTGGGCGTGACCATGCAAGGCCGCTTGTTCGGTGGTGCGTTGGGCGATGGCGCCGGCCAGCGCGCGCACAGCGGTGATGCCTTGCGCCAGTTCATCGTGCAGTTCCTGGGCAATGCTGCGCCGTTCTACCTCAAGGCGGGTCTGTAGCAGGCGCGACAATTCACGTTCGCTATCGAGGCGGACATTGTCATTGACCGCTTCGTTCAGGCGATCCGCCATGCCGTTGAAAGCATTGGCCAGGCGGTTCAGGTCGTGGCTGGCATAGACCGGTAACCGGGTATCGAAACGGCCCTGGCCGGTGCGTTCGAGCGCTGCCCTGATTTGATCGAGCGGATGCAAAGCCTGGTTCAGAGCCCAGCGTGCAGCGATGAACAGGAAGACGAGCAGCGCGCAGGTCCAAGCCGCCATCGCAAACAAACTGTCCCAGGCATCCAAGCTGGCGCGCGAGGGGTCGGGGTACAGTACCAAGGTCAGGTTTGCAGCAGCGATGCGGCGCGGCGCGAAAGACGGTTCGGCGGCCTGGGCGAACCAGTTCGGCGCGGCGCGGCCCGCCTTGTAGGTCGGCTGCGGCGACAAGTAAATACGCCGGCCTCCGGCATCGACTATTTCGAGCGCATTGGCGCGGATGCGTCCGGCAGCCTTGATATTGGCCAGCAGCCGTTCACTGGCAGAGGCGGACGACGCGGCGCGCGCTTCGCTCACCAGGACGTTCAGCCATTGTTCGCACACGCGTGTGGCCGCCGTTACTTCCTCATGAATGCTGTCGCGGGTATCGCTCAGCCACAGCCCGCCCAGCACCAGCATCAGGCCGGCCACCACGGCGGTCAGCAGCAGGCTAATGCGGGTATGCAGGCTGAGCCGCCCGCCCGCATTAAGCTGTGGCTCCAATTGAACACAGGATGGTGGCATGTTTGCTTTCCATTGCAGGCGCCGCAGGGCGTCTTTCACATAAAAAACAACGCAAGAAACGTACCTAGCGGCTGGCGAGCATTGAAACACCAGCACGGTTGCGGCAAGCCAGGGACAATTAACGGCAGCAGTCAGAATCGGCATCGGGCAGGAGGGCTGCGCGACAGGCTGGAGCAGTTGATTCATTCTGCAACAGTTGTCCTGCATAACCCGGCAGCGAGGGTTGTCAATTGAATTCGTAAAATAGCAACTTATGTGGGCATCGATGCTGGGTCCGTACATATGGCGCCACGGTGCGCAAATCGACCCGCACCCTGCGTGCCGGGGATGCCCCGGCATGCTCTGCCTGACTGCAATCCGGCGCCCGGCGCAATTCCGGCAGAAAAGGCGGTAACGATGTTGCGCGACAATTGCCAGCCGGTTCCCGCAGGTATTCAGGCGTTCCGGTGATCGGCGGGAGTATCGCCAAAATACATGCTTTTTCCGCTTTATTTCAATGCGACATTAAATATACATATCCTTGTATGCTTAATGTGTAAAAAATTGGCAAAGCAAGCAGGAGCGGTTGCAAGCCCGCGCTGCTTGCCGCCGTTTCAGGCTTTGGATGCCGGCTTGCGCTTAGTTGCGGCTGGCGAAGGTTTTGCTGCTATCGGTTTGGCAGTGGGCTTGTGTGGCGCGGGTTGGGTTCTGGGCGTTGCAGCAACGCTGGCAGTAGTTGCTCCGGCAGCCTTGGTCTCAGGTTCGACCATCGCATTGCTGACCGCTTGCTTGAACTGATTCTGCAGGATGTCCCACCATGCGGCAGGGCTGGCCATTTGGGCCGCTAGTTCAGATGGCACGCTCACCGCCGTTTTTGGCGCCGGCGCTGCCGGCGCAGTGGCGGCCGGTGCAGCCGGGCTGGTTTTCTCGGGCTGCAGCGCAGACCAGAATGCGGGAGCATCGAATTTTTCTTCGGTGCTGCTCTTGACTGCGGTCTGGAAAGCGGTGCTCATCGATTGTAGCGTGCTGATGGTGGCGCGCTGCACTTCCATCGCCTGGATTGTATTGCGCAGCATGGTCATGTTGACGTTGAGCCAGGTTTCGACCGCTTTCAGGTCGGCTATTTTCTGCTCCAGCTCTTCCACCGACAAGGTCGGCGCTACCATCGCCGGCATACCGGGAACGCTCATGCCGCCCCATAGCTTCTTGACGAAATCGAGTGTATCGGTCATCGGTCCTGCGCCAAACATATTGCCCTGAGACATTATTTTTCTCCGTTATGTAAATTATCAGCGTAGCAGAATTCAGCGCCCCGCAACAGGCATAAGATGCAGGTTCACGCTGCTGAAAATAGCTTCAATGCGGGCGCGCCATGCGGCAACTGGTCGGCAATGCGGTGGCTGGGCCGCTCAGGTACAGTTCGGTCTTGAAACCGAAGCCGCTGCCTTCGTTGTCAAAGCGGATGCTGCCGTCGGCCAGTTTTTGCATCACCGATACATACAGCGGCTGGATCAGTTGATGGTCGGAGGCGCGCATGGCGGCGCTATGGAAAGCGTTGGCAAAACGCGCTCCTTCGAGTGCCGTTGCGACCGCTGCGGCCTCGGTGCTGTGGGCTTTTTCGATGGCGTTGACCAGCATTTCAATCATCAGATGCATGCGCAGGTGGACGTAATCGTCTTCCGGTTGCGCATAGCGCTGCCGGAACGCCCGGTAGAACTGGTCGGAAGCCGATTTTTTACCGCCCGCACCGGCATCGGCGTTCGGATGCCACTCGGCCACCGCGCGCACGCTGCCTACGCCGGCCTCGCCGATGGCTGCCGGCGCACCCAGGCCGTTGCCGTAGAAGGTATAAAACTTCACGTTCAGGCCGGATTCGCGGGCCGCCTTGACCAGCAAGGTCAGGTCATTGCCCCAGTTGCCGGTAATCACGGTATCGGCGCCGCTGGCCTTGATTTTGGCGATGTAGGGCGCAAAATCCTTGATTTTTCCGATCGGATGCAATAGTTCGCCGACGATTTCGATGTCGGGCCGCTTTACGCTTAACTGACTGCGCGCTGCTTGCGCCACCAAACGGCCGAAGCTGTAATCCTGGCCGATCAGATATACCCGTCGAGCGCGATTGTCAGTTTTGATGACTTCGGTTAGCGCATGCATGCGCATGTCGGCGCTGGCGTCGAAGCGGAAGTGCCAGAAACTGCATTTTTCATTGGTCAGGGCCGGGTCGACCGCGGAATAATTCAAAAACAGCACACGCTGTTTCGGTAGCCGTTCGTTATGCTTGTTGATGGCATCGACCAATGCCAGCGCCACCGCCGAGCTGTTGCCCTGGATGATGAAGGGAATGCCCAAGTCAGTGGCACGCTTGAATTCGACCAGCGACGCCTCGACGCTCTGCTTGTTGTCGAAAATGCGCAACTGCAGCGCATGCTTGCCGTCCGGTAATGCGACCCCGCCGCGTGCATTGACCCGCTCAATGGCCAACTGCACGTTGCGCTGCACCGCAGCGCCGGCATTGGCGAACGGGCCCGACATGCCCTCGATCATGCCGATTTCGATCGGCGCTCGCGTGCCGTTGGTAGTGGCTGGAACGCTGAAGGCCGGCAGCATGCAGCACAACGACAGCAGTGCGATTAAAAATCTTGACATAGGTGGCGGCCTGAAAAAAATGCTTATTTTACGCGCTGGCCGAAATTCGCTGGACTGCTGGTAGCGCAACTGCTCTGCTTGTAGCACAGCGATTACCGCCGCCAGCATATACACTTGCGGGATGACAAAATCCGCCTGTTCAACTCCACCAGTCCAGCCAAAACGCTGGCTTGCTTTGCTGCTGGCATCTGTCTTGCTGCATGGGATGGTTTTAAATCTGACCGGCTGGCGGATCGGCATTCCCACGCCGGCTGCGCTACCGCCGTCGCACAACGTAATCACCGCACAGTTGCGGTTGCGTCAAACGCCGAAGTTGACTTCGGCAACCCCGGTATCGCCTTCGCACACAGTGCAACGGCCAGTCGCCAGGCCGAAATCAAAGCATTCTCCAACGCCGAAGTCCGCACCCAGCCCGAATGCGCCGACAATAGCCACGATGGCTCCTGAGACGCCCACGGTTAAAGATCAAATAGACAGCATGGCGGAACCGGACAGCAGTATCGAACCTGCGGTGGCGTTGACGCCAGACGGTGCGCCGCCGGTATCCGCTGCGAAAACCGAATCCGTCGTCGCATCCGACACCAAACCCGCCGCCGCGTTGCAACAGGCAATCGACCCGCCGCCGCCGGTGCTAATGAAATATGAGGTGCAATCGAAAAAAGAGGGCAAGGCCGTATACGGCAGCGGCAAAATCGCCTGGAACACCGATGGCCATGTCTATACCGTCAACGGCGAAGCCAGCGTATTGTTCTTTACCGTATTGGAATTTCGCAGCGAGGGTGCCATCGATAGTTTTGGCGTGTCGCCGCAGCTGTACAGCGAAAAACGTTTTCGCAAGTCGGCCACTAATACGCACTTCCAGCGCGAACCGAAAATTATCAGTTTTTCCGCTTCTACCTTGACGTATCCGCGCCAAGGCGGCGAGCAGGACCGGGCCAGCATCGTTTGGCAACTGGCCGCTCTGGGGCGCGGCGACAGTAGCCGGTTTGTGCCTGATGTGCAGATCGAAGTTATGGTGGCTGGCGTGCGCGATGCCGAAACCTGGCCGATCCGCGTCATCGGGTTGGAACAAATCCAGATTCCGGCAGGTCAGATGGAGGCATGGCATCTGGTGCGGCAACCGCGCCCCGGTTCATTCGACCAGAAAATCGACATCTGGCTGGCGCCGCAGAAACAGTGGTATCCGGTTCGACTGCGGTATACGGAAAATAATGGCGATTATCTCGATATGGCCGCCTCCGTCATCGAACCGATTGCGCCACCCTCTACCAGTTCACAGGAATAATAACGATGTTACGTAATACCTACCGCAACTTCCTGGCACTCTGCCTGTGCTGTGTTACTGCTGCAGCACAGCCCGTGCCGCAGCCGCTGCCTGAGCAGCCGCTGCCTGAGCATCCGGTCAAGCGTTACGCCACCGATCTGGCGCCTTCCGCCGATTTGTTGTACCGCATCAAGGCCCAGCAGAGCGGCTTTTCCCTGAGCGGCAATGCCAAGGTCGCCTGGCGCGCCCAAGACCGGGAATACAGCATCAGCACCCAGACCGAGGCCGCGATTCTGGGGCGGATTCTGGAAGCAGACAGCAGCGGCGAGATTGATACATTTGGCTTGGCACCGTTGCAATCGACCGAAAAACGCTTTCGTAAACCACGCACCACCACCCACTTTAACCGTCAAGATAAAACTATCCGCTTCACTGAATCCGAGCTGAGTTATCCGCTCCAGGGCGGCGAACAAGATCGCACCAGCGCAATCTGGCAATTGGTAGCGGTCGCGCGCGCCGCGCCGAACAAGTTCAAGGCCGGATCGCAATGGCGGTTTTTCGTCGCCGGTCAACGCGATGCGCAAGCCTGGAGCTTCAAGGTGATCGGTAAAGAGGCCATCGACACACCGCTCGGCACGCTGCAAGCGATGCATGTGCTTAAAGCGCCGCCGCCCGATTCAAAGGAGCAGCAACTCGACATCTGGCTGGCGCCCACGCGCGACTGGTATCCGGTGCGACTGCGCTTTTCCGAAGCCGATAACGATTCCATCGAACAAACGCTGGAGCGCATCGACCGAATCAATTAAAGCAGTAAGGTGCAATTTGTAGGGCTGAAGAGTGTTCGCGTCTGTCGTGGATAATAAGTTGCATCTGCCAATCTACCGTTGCATGGATTTATGATTACCGCAGACGGCGGCGTTCGCAGGGCTTGATCCGTGTCTTTCTGGAGCCGCAGCAACCAGCCTCCATGCACGCAACACGGGTTGTGTCCAGCATTGACATGAATAAAAATGGGATTTGCGACAAGCGGTTTGTTGCGTTGGATCCTGGTATCTTCAAATGCGAGAGGCAAGCAACCTGGCCTTGTCCAGCCAAGAGCTCCTTCGGCTTGGCGTCGAGCCGACAACCGGGCCAAAAGTAAAAGTCTTGACTGGCCTTATCCCACAAAATTCCAGCGTGGTTTTCTGCATCTGATGCAGCCCCGGCATACGATAGACCCATTTAAAATACCAGGGCGGCGTATCCATCGTCACAAGCAGGTGTGCTGATCGCCCTTGCAAAAGTTGCTCAGGAAATGCAGAGCCTGGCCGAAATTTGAATGCAAAGCCGGGCAAAAACATGCGATCCAGAAATCCCTTCAGCAAGGCGGGCACGCTACCCCACCAAATCGGATAAATAACGCTCAGATGTTCTGCCCATTTAATAGCTGCCTGCGCCTCGATTAAATCTGGCTCCAGGTCCTGAATTCGCGCATACCCATCGTGCAGGATAGGGTCGAATGCCAAATTGCCCAGATGAATCACTTTGACTTCATGTCCTGCGGTTCTGGCTGCCTCGGCATAGGTGTCGCTGATCGCTCCACACAAGCTATCGGCTGAAGGATGACCGAGAATCACTAATATGCGCTTACCCATCGCAAGCTACTCCTGAAAGCGGAAAACCGTCAGGATAAGTCTGCCCCCGATGGCAGAGTCAAGAAAAATTCTGGTGCCGTATCGCATCCAGTGAAGTGTCCAGCAGAGCATCGCATCGCTCAGCGTCCAGTTCGCCGAGACGGCTCAAGCCAAGACATGAATGTATCTCATCCTGAATCTGATGCAGATGCATGTCTATCGCACCCAGTCGCACGATTTCCTTCTGTATGCTAATGCGCTTTTGCTCGATTTGCCGGCATAGCTGCAACCAGTTCGGCTCCTTGGCCTGTCCTTCCAGTACCGGGCGCAACTCAGATAATCTAAACCCCATGCTCTGGGCTTGTTTAATCAGCTTGACCTGCCTGAGTTCATGGGCCGAATAGATCCGGTATACCCCGGCGCGTTTCACATCGCCCAGCAACCCCAGCGCTTCGTAATGGCGAATCGCTTTCGGTGTAGCGCCCGTTAGTTTGGCGATCTCTCCAATATACATATTTTCTCTTTCAAGCGTCCTGCGGCAGTTCGGTTCAGCCGTAATTGCGCGGCAAACTCTTTCTCGTACCAGTGGAATCAAAACTGTCATATCAAAAGCGCCGTACCCGTTCAATGCGCGCGCCGGTGCAGATAATGGCAGCGCGAGATCGGGCTAAAAAACCTGACACTACGAACAGGCGTGTGCTCGTATCCGGCGTGAACTATAAATTGTATCTTGCAATGTACTGTTATAGGTATTTATGTCTGAGTCAATATATACATGCGGTAAGTAGCATAGTTTTAAATATACTCCAGCATTTTTTAAATTCTTTGATTCGGTTGCGCTGGCAGTGACCGGGCAAGGATATTAACGGTTATCTGATTGGAAAACCATTGTCTTGCAGGTGCGAATTTATTCGCACACTTGATTATTCAATGTGAAAGCTGGTGCGAATGCATCCGCACCTGCGACGCTTGTTGTTTCACAGTAAAAAGCCTTGATCCTGACCAGATTGTTCATGAACCGCGGTTCGTGGCGGAACGCCGCTTCAGGATCCTAAGCGATTGTTCCTAGGGCGCCAGGGGAACAATCGATCAGACGGCTAGGTCCAGCCACGCGACGATGGCGGCGCGTGCTGCTGCGGGTTGCTCGTGGAACAGGAAGTGCCCGGCGTCTTTAATAACCGTGTAGGTGGCCGTAGTCAGTGCTGCCGCTGATTCTTCGGCGGCAGCAATTGGAATGAGGCGATCGCCAGCGCCGTGAATGATCGCGGTCGGGCAGGTAATCGCGGGCAGCAAGTAACGCAGGTCAGCTCGGTTCACAACAGCCTGCTGTTGCCGCAGGAACGCGTCTGCGCCGACCGGGGTCGTCATCTGCCGCCAGATGGCGAGAAGTGTTTCGTCGGATTCGTTCTCTGCCGCGACCACGCCGGGGAAGGCGGCATCGATCAGAGTTGTGAATTGTCCTGCTTCAACGAGGGCCGATTGTCGAGCGCGGGCTGCTTTCTGCTCGTCAGTGTCGGCCCGAGCGGATGTGCTCACGAGCGCGAGTGCGGTGACGCGCTCGGGTGCCTGCCGCATCACCTCGAGGGCAACGTACCCGCCCATACTCGTTCCGAGAACAGCGAAGTCTCCTGTGTTCTCCCGCAGGAGTCGTTCTGCCATGGCCGCGATGGTTTTATCGCGGCGTGTGTCTGCGATGGTGACTTGCCCTCGCGACCAGAGCGTGTCTAGCACTGGGACGTAGGCAAGAGGCGAGCAGAGGAGAGGCGGGATAACGATCGTCTTCATGGCTCAATTATTCCTCGTAACAAATGACAATACAGTTTTGCTGATTTTTTCCTGTATTTCCTTCCAGCGCGGAAGCTGGTCAATTTCGTAATTCACACTAACGTGCGCATTCAATTTCGATGGCATTATATTTTCTATTTTGAACAATAATTAAATATTAAATATTTTAGGGTTAATGTATACCCAACCAACAAAAGGAGAGGCACTATCAAATAGGCTAGTCGACCTCAACGTAAGCAAGCATTTGCCCCATCGGGCGCCGCATTGATCAAGGGCAGCAGCCGCGGCGCCAGCACCTTCAGCAGTTGCACCGGCAAGCCGCTGGTGAAGTCGTAATCGGCGGCCTGCGGGCCGGCTACGTAGGCGATGATGGTGCCGAAAAAGCGCTCATCGATGTTGAAGACGAAGGTGGCGGTGCGGTTCACCACCCGCGATGAAATCAATTGGCCGTGCGCGCCGTAGGTATCGAAGCGGTGGTCGCCGGTGCCGGTCTTGCCGCCGACCGGGATGCTGCTGCCGTCGGGCCGCACGAACGCTTGTTTTATGCGTTTTGCGGTACCTTCTTCCACCACCAGCCGCAACGCGCTGCGCACCGCTTGCGCCACTTCCGGTGCCAGTACTTGTTCTACTGTTTTGGGCTTGTGTTGCAGCCGGGTTTCATACGGAGTGGCGGCGGCGAAGTGCAGCTCCTGGATGCGCAGATCGGGCTTTCTGAGGCCATCGTTGACGATGATTCCCATTAATTCGGCTAGCGCAGCCGGACGATCGGCCGATGCGCCCAGCGCCGAGGCATAGGACGGCACCATGGTATCGAACGGATAACCCAGATGCGCCCATTGCCGGTGGACTTCCAGAAACCCCTCGCCTTCGAGCAGATTCAAAATCCGCGTGTCCTGCTTATTCTTGCGCCGGGTCTTGAACAACCATGCGTACACGTCCTGCCGCTGCGCGGCGCTGGCCTGCATGACTTGTGTCTGAGTCGCACCCGGATGGTTGCGCAGATAGCCTACCAGCCACAGTTCCAGCGGGTGAATTCCAGCCAGGTAGCCGCGATCGGCCAGCGACATGTTTTGCGGCGCATATTGCAAGTAGAGCGCAGCGATTCTTTTTTCGTCCAGTTCGGTTCCGGGCGCTAGTTGGTTTTTCAAAAAAATCGCAAATTGCCCGGCCGGTGCATCCGGCAAAATGGTGCGGAAGATGGCGGCCAGCCGCGACACGCTCGGACGCCGGTTTTCCAGCAGCAAATCCTCGGCCTGCTGCGCGCTTTTGCCCTTGTATTTGACCAGGAAGCGGCGCATGAATACCTGCCCTTCGCGGTCGGCGAAACGGGCCAGATAAGCGGCGCGGCGCGGATCGTCGGCGTCGCGCAGCAGCTTGGCGGTAGAGCCGGGGATCTGGAACATGTAGTGATGCACCACGTCGCGCATCAGGCGGATAAACACCAGGTTGATTGAATTGCGCAAACCGTCGCGCACCGACATTATCTTGTTGTCGTCAGAATGCTGGAAATTGTCGAAATGGTGCAGGCCGCCGCCGGTATAAAACCCTTCCGCCGGGCTGGCCGAATAGCGCCGCTCCAGCGCCGCCGCCAGCATCGGGCTCAGGCTTTTGTCTTGCGCTCTGATCAGATAATCGACCGCCCAACGTGTCAGAACGTCTTTTTGGTCGACTTCCTGCGCGCGTAATTGCGCATTCTCCAGCGTCGCCAGGCGCTGGTGCAAATTGGCGATGATGTCGAGATAGGTCAGCAGCGTGCGCAGCTTGGCAGTTGAGCCGAGGTCAAGCTTGGTGCCTTCGTTAATATTGAGCGGCTGGTCGAAATTATCGGTCTGCACTCGCAGCATATTCGCGTTCAAGCCGCGCTCGTAAAGGGTGAAGCTGTACACCACCTTGGCCGGATCGCCGCGCCCCAGCAATTGCTTGCTGTTGAGCCCAGCGGCTGCAGCGTTGGCCGGCAAGCGCAAACCGCGCAACAGATCGGTGACTGCCGCCTGCACCGGTGCGTCCAGAGTGCTGGCCACGCTGACATCGAGCCGATCCAGATCATACAGGCGACTGCCGCCCAGCAGGCCGGCCAAATGCGTGCGTACCGTGTTGGCGGCTTTGCGCGCAATGAAGGAAAGCGCCGGTGCCGTGTCCCGCATCGGGTGCCAGTTCAGTTGCGCTTTGAGGGCGCCATCCTGCAGTGCCGGTGGAATCACGCCGGCGCTGCCCAGCAAGCGCAGATAACTGTTGGTCAACTGTTCCAGTTCGGCTTCTTTACCGTTGAAATAATAGGAAGGCCGGCGCTGCGAGATCAGCAGGCTTAATGCCTGCTTGTACAGCAGCGCCTGTTCGCCCGGATTACCGTTCGGGCCGGACTTCAGGATGCGTTGCACCTCGGCGAAGTCGCGCCCGTACCAGACCCACAAGCCATCGCCCACGCCATGCACTTCGCCGAAGCCGGGCCGGGCCGAGAGCGGCATGGTATTCATGTAATTGACCACGATCTGGCGTCGCGCCGCGCTGGTGTCTTCGCCCTGCTGGTAAGCGCGCAAGGAGGCCGAGACCATTTGGCGCAACTTGTCCTCGATCGAGGCGGTGCGGCCATCGGGAGAGTGGCGGTATTTTTCGATCTGGGTCGCCAACGTACTGCCGCCGGCGGCTTTGCCGGTACCGCCGACCTTTTGCAAAGCTTGATTGAACGACGCCATCGCCAGCCGACCCCATTCCACTGCCGGATTGCGCTTCGGATAGCGCACATCGAGCAATTCGCGGTTCTCGATGAACAGCAGGCTATCGATCAAAGTCGGTGCCAGATCGTCAAAATTCTTGAAGACCCGCTGCGGATAACGCTGCGCCAGCAAACGGTCGTTGTGGCAATCGAAAATCGTCAGGCCGCTCTGGAGCTTTTCGGGATACGGCGCGAAATAACCGTCATCGACCAGTTGTGCCATGCGCGGCGAAATCCGCGCTTGCTGGACGATTGTGAAATCGTGTTTTTGCAGATTGTCGATCAACACCGGTAATTCGGAATAGCCAAGGCGCTCGTCATACGGTGTTTTCTGCGGGAATCGGATCAACGGACTGGGGCCGGGCCCGACCGCATACGTCATCTTCTGCGCCAGTTGGGCAAAAAAATGCGCCTGATAGGTCGAGCTGCGCATTTCCTGCGCCACCAGCAACCCAACGGCGACGATAACAATCAATAACGTGCCTGCCAGCGCTGCCTTAAACCAAAAATAGAATGATTTTGCTTCCCGCATATACCTGTTTGAGTGTAAGTTTTACTGACGATTATTCTGTGCGGGTTAGGTTCTTATGATACATCCCCGCCAGATGGGCGCAGCAAACATCCTGTCACTTAAAAACCACACTTCTGTACGGCAAATTGGTAGTCAGCTCGACCATATTCAAATTTCAGCCTGGCCTGCAGCCGCTTTACAGTTAAAGATAACGCTGGCATTCCGGCTTTGAAAAACTTCTACTGTTTAATTAAATACAGATGTTACGCAGTGCGTATGCGACATAGGAAAAGCATTCTCTACAAAAGACACGAAAAGCACGAAAACAGCAAGCAATGTCTAAGTAGTGCAGGCCTCCGTGCCTGCATCGGTTGCAG